>NZ_FWCH01000012.1:0-1407500 GCF_900169495.1 Provencibacterium massiliense | reverse complement strand
GCCACTGGTTCCAGGCCGGGGACGAGGGCGCGATTATCTCCGAGTTCAGCACCCAGTCCCGGGACGACTATGACATCTTTACCGACCCCAATATCCGCCGACTTCCGACCTTGGAGGATTAAATGTTGCAAAAAAGGCGCACATTCTGTAGAATGTGCGCCTTTTATACTATTTGTGATATTTTGAGTGGTTAAGAATCGAGAAGGCGCGGTACAGTTGTTCGAGCAGCAGCAGCCTTGCCAGCTGGTGCGGGAAGGTCATCCGGGACATGGAGAGGCGCAGTGCGCAGCGCTCCTTTACCCGCCCAGACAACCCCCAGGAACCGCCGATGATGAAGCAAAGGCTGCTGTTTCCCGCAATCCCCAGTTTTTCGATCTGGGCGGCCAACTCCTCGGAGGAAAGCTGCCTGCCCTCGATGCACAGCGCGACGGCCGTGCTGCCAGTGGGAATTTTCGCCAGGATCATGTCTCCCTCCCGTTCGATCCCGTTTTGAATCTCTGCCGCGGAGGGATTGTCCGGCAGACGATGCTCGGGCAGTTCCACCAGGTTCAGCTTGCAGAATGCGCCGAGCCTTTTTTCATATTCCCGGCAGCCGTCGGTGAGGTAGCGTTCTTTTAATTTTCCGACGGCCAGGACGGTGACGTTCATCATCCGCCTATACCGCGATGACCGGCGAGCAGGCAAATTTCGGCGCGACCTCCAGCGTGATCTCGTCCGGCTGTAAGTCCTCCTGCTGCAGGGTGTCGTATGTAGTGCGCCAGGCCAGCTCCTCAAAGTTGTTCTGCTTGCTGGTGTGCGCCAGGATCAGCCGCCGTACCCCCTGGCGGACCAGGCGCAGCACCGCACCGGCGCAGTCGTCGTTCGAGAGGTGGCCGGTGTCGCTCTTGATCCGGCGGATCAGCGGGTAGGGATAACCCGAAACCTCCAGCATATTGCGGTCGTAATTGGACTCCAGCACCACGATGTCACTGCCGCAGAGGCTGTCGAACACCACGTCGGTGAACCGTCCGAGGTCGGTCGCCACCCCGACCTTCCTGCCGTCCGGCAGGGAAAAGGTATACCCGCAGGGATCGGCGCAGTCGTGCAGGGTGGGGAAGACGGCGAAGGAGATGTCCCCGATGACGCCGCCCTCCTCCACCGGGATCAGGTCGGCGTTTGGCGGGACCAGGTCGTGGTCGGCCAGATACTGCAGAGTCCCGGGCCGCGAGTAGACCGGCACCGGGCAGCGCTTGAGCAAAACCTTGAGCGCCGAGATGTGGTCGGTGTGCTCATGGGTGAGCAAGATTCCGTTCAGGCTCTGCGGATCAATCCCATGGCCCAGCAGCGCCTCGGAAATTTTCTTGCAATTCCCGCCCGCATCGATGAGCAGGGTGGTGGCGCCGCTCGAAAGACAGGCACAGTTCCCGGCGCTGGAGCTAAAGAGGGTAAACAGCTGGGTCATGGCTCCTCCTTTCAAAAAAGGAAAAATGTGCGCTCCTCATTGAACCGCACAAATGATAAACCCATGTTTCTTTGGGAGGGGCACATGCCCCTTGACTATGTAGGGATTCCCCGTTCGGGGAATAAATATCCGGTCGCAAACGAATACTAGGGATGCTACAGGGCCTTGGCCATCTCCGAATCCGGGAGGATCACCTTTTTGATGTTGGCGCCCAACCCCTGCAGTTTTTCGCAGATGTTTTCATATCCGCGTTCGATGTGGTGGATGTCCTCGATCTCGCTGGTGCCGTGGGCGACCAGGGCGGCGATCAGCAGCGCCGCGCCGGCGCGCAGGTCGGTTGCCTTGACCGGCGCCGCCTTGAGCTCGGGAACTCCTTCGATCACCGCCACCTTGCCGTCCACCTGGATGTTGGCCCCCATGCGGCAGAGCTCGTCCGCGTACCGGAAGCGGTTGTCCCAAACGCCTTCGGTCACGATGCTCGTACCATCGGCCAGGGTGAGCAGCGCGGTGATCTGCGGCTGCATATCGGTCGGGAAGCCGGGGTGGGGCAGGGTTTTGATGTTGACCTTGCAGACCGGGCCGGTGCGGGTGACGTGCACATAGTCGTCGTACTCGTCCACCTGCGCGCCCGCCTTGACCAGCTTCTGGGTGATCGATTCAAGATGCTTGGGGATCACGCCCCGCACATAGACGTCCCCGCCGGTCGCGGCCGCGGCCACCATATAGGTGCCCGCCTCGATCTGATCGGGGATGATGGAATAGTTGGTCCCGTGCAGGAGGTCCACGCCGTGGATTTTGATCACGTCGGTACCGGCGCCGCGGATATCCGCGCCCATCGAGTTTAAGAAGTTGGCCAGGTCCACGATGTGCGGCTCCTTGGCCACGTTCTCCAGGATGGTCAGGCCCTTGGCCTTGACCGAGGCGAGCATCAGATTGATGGTCGCGCCGACCGAGACCACGTCGAAATAGATGTGCGCGCCGAGCATGGTGTCGCACTTTGCGTTGACCATGCCGTGGTCGATCGAAACGTCCACGCCCAGGGCCTCGAAGCCCTTGATGTGCTGGTCGATCGGCCGGGCGCCCAAATCGCACCCGCCGGGCATCGAAACACTGGCGAGGTTGTAGCGTCCGAGCAGGGCGCCCAGAAAATAATAGGAAGCGCGCATCAGCCGCGCGAGTTCGTAGGGGACGATCGGGTCGTTGATGTGGGAGGTGTCGATCATCACGGTGGACTTGTTCACCATTTTGACCGTCGCTCCCAGCTCCCGAAGGATCTTGAAGAGGATGGTGACGTCGCTGATATTCGGAATATTTTCGATCACGCAGCGGCCGCCGGCGAGAATGGTGGCCGGAATGATCGCAACAGCGGCATTTTTCGCGCCGCTGATGGTGACATCGCCCCGGAGCGGGATTCCGCCTGAAATCACAAACTTTTCCAACGCGGTACTCTCCTTAAATTTATCATAAAATCATCCGCGCGCGCCACCAGGGCACGGCAACGGCCGCGAAGCGCGAACGGCTTCGCGGGACGGGAAATTCTCATTTAAACATGCCCTTGATCCAGAGGATCAGGGCCGCCAAGAGGGTAAGGCCGGCGGCGAGCGCAATCGGGAACCAGAAATTGACGCTCGGGAGGTTGTGCACGTTCATCCCCCAGATGCCGGAGATCATGGTGGGAATCGCCATCAGGACCGTCAGAGAGGTGAGGATCTTCATGACGATGTTCAGGTTGTTGTTGATGATCGAGGAGAAAGCGTCCATGGTGTTCGAGAGGATGTTGGTGTAGATCCCGCACATCTCGACCGCCTGGCGGATCTCGATAAGCACATCCTCGAGCAGCTCCTCGTCGTCCTCGTAGAGCTTGATGATCCGTCCGCGGTGTATCTTCTCAAGCGTCACCTCGTTGGACTTTAAAGAGGTGGAGAAGTAAACCAGGGACTTTTCGAGCCCGAGCAGCTGGATGAGCTCCTTGTTGCGCATGGTCTTGTGCAACTGTTTTTCCGAGTAGTCGCTGATCTTGTCGATCTGCTTTAAGTATTGCAAAAACCGGGTCGCGATCCGCAGCAGCAGGACCAGCAGAAACTGTGTTTTCATCTGGGTCCGCACGTTTTTGACAAGGCCGCGGGACAGCTCGGATACGACGGAATTTTCGCTCAGGCACACCGTTATTATATTCTTCTCAGTAATGATTATACCCATCGGGACGGTGGAATAAATGATCGTTTTTTCTTCCTCTTTTTGCGCGATCGGAAGGTCCACGATGATCAATGTCTGATCCTCCTCGCGCTCGATGCGCGAGGCCTCTTCCTCGTCCAGCGCGGCGCGCACAAAGCCCGCATCCACGCCCAGGCGCCGGGTCAGGTTTTCGATCTCCGGCTCGCTGGGGGCGATGGCACAAATCCAGCACCCTTCCTCCGGGGCCGAAAGGGCGGTCACCTTGTTGTCAACTGTTTTGTAATAGCTGAGCACTGTAAACCACCCGCCCGATCCAAGAGTAAACCAAAAATAAACGGCCTGTCCAATTTACGCGCAGATGGGAAATCCCCTTGCTTTTCTCATGACACGACCGTACCTCTTATTATAGCACAAGAACATTAGTTTACAATCCCAATTCAGGGAGGAAATTCCGCCAATTTACCCTAAAAACCCGCAGCGCGCCGCGCGGGTTTGCGGGGCTGCGGTCAATATTTGGACAATTTGTGTACGAATTTCCATCGGATGGATAAAACTTCTAAAATATGGAACAGTGTTTGTGCCTGTTCCCGGGAACGGAATTTATGTTTCCGATTAAACCCGCATAACCATCGGATTGATTCGCGATTTAAAGCGTGCGATATTGTTAAAGATTCGACAAAAACGCCGAAATAATATCCATTAATTACCAACAATTTGCAATAAAATCCAAATTTTTCACATTTTCCTATTGACAATGGAAGTAATATCCTGTAAACTAAAACCAGATGATGAAAGCGGTCGTTTCCTAACGAAAAAGCGGTTTCAACGCTGTCACCATCAGTACTCCGCTGAGGACTGAGCAAAGCGAGGCGACCCAGACGGCGGGCAGGATTTCCATCGGGGCGGCGGAGCCGGCGGCGAGCCGGAGCATGGCCGTGGTGGTGGGAATGATCTGCAGGGATGCGGTGTTGAGCACGACGAACATCACCATGCTGTCGCTGGCGCGGGAGGCCTTGGGGTTATAGCCCTCCAGCTCCCGCATGGCGGCGATCCCGAGCGGAGTCACCGCGTTGCCCAGGCCTAAAAGGCTTGCCGTCATGTTCATGCTGATGAGCTCGAAGGCGCGGCTGCCGGGCGGCACGTCGCGAAAGAGCGGGCGCAGGATGGGGGACATCCACTTGGCGATCCGGTCGGTGAGGCCGGAGCGTTGGGCAACCTTCATCAGGCCGCTCCACAGGCACATCCCCCCGCACAGCTTGATGACCAGTTCGACGGCGCCCACACTTTCATTCAGCGCAGCCTCGGATACTGCGGACAATTGGCCGTTCAGGAGTCCAAAGAGCAGCGAGAGTGCGATCATTCCCGCAAAAAGAACATTCATCATGACAAACACCTACCCAAGAATACAGTCTCCCGTCCCGAATGGGACGGCAGCGCTTCCGTATAGTATACGATTTATGACCCGGGCTTATGTTTGTTTGCCCCTTCCCTGGGGGCGGGGTAGAAGCGGTACGTTAGGCTGTGTGCCTTGGACTAGGAAAAACACTCAGAGACCCGCTTTAGAAAGGAATGCATGTAAAATGAAATCCACCGGAATTGTGAGAAAAGTAGACGAGCTTGGCCGCGTCGTGCTCCCGATCGAGCTGCGCAGAACGCTGGACATCAATGAGAAGGATTCGCTGGAAATCTTCGTGGACGGCAGCCAGATCATGCTCAAGAAGTACGAGCCGGCGTGCATCTTCTGCCAGGCCAGCACCGACATCGTCACCTATAACGGCAAAAATATCTGCAAAAAGTGCTTGGGCGAGCTGTCCGAGCTGGTGTGATGTTTTATTGCTTCGCGCACGCGAAGCAATAAAAATGCCCATGACCGTGGGCCGGCCATGAGATAAACCCCTGTTTTTTACTGCGACGAGCGGTAAACTGATAAATCCCCCTTTTACTTTTACTGCCTCATGCCCTGTTTGGGTGTGAGGAGTTTTATTTTCGCCAAACGGAAGGGCCCGCCACGTCGGCGGGCCCTTCCCCTGTTTATTTGCTGCCGGGCGCAAGCGAAGCAAATGGACATGCCAGCCCCGCCGCGAAAGCCAACGGCTTCCGCCCGGCTATTTCATTTTATAGCGCAAAACCGTCGTCTCCCCGGCGACGGCCTCGCCGACCAGCGGCTGTAGAGAGGCGACCCGGTCGGGATTGGTGATGATGAAGGGGGAGGTGGTGTCGAACCCCTTCCCGCGTAAGAACGCGAGGTCCATTTCGAGCAGCCTCTCGCCCTTCTTTACCTTCTGCCCCTCCTTGACCAGGCACCGGAAGCCCTCGCCGCCCAGCTTCACCGTGTCGATCCCCAGGTGGATCAGCAGCTCGAGCCCGTCCGCCGTTTCGATCCCCACGGCGTGCAGGGTCTCGGCCACCTGGATCACGGTCCCGTCCGCCGGCGCGAGCAGCGCGCCGTCCGAGGGGACGATCCCGACCCCGTCGCCGAGCACCTTTTGGGCAAAGACCGGGTCGGGTACCTCGTCAATCGGGATTACCCGCCCGCTCAAGGGAGCGGCCAGTGCGGGGGGTTGCTTGCCTTTTAGAAATGAAAACATGACGCCTCGCTTCCTTCCTGCTGTTAGGGTTCCCCGGTTTTCAGACGGTATACAGGTTGAGCATGCTGTCGTCCACCTCACGGGAATCGGTGTGCAGCACCTTGTTGCGCACCTCGAGCACCGAGGCGGGCGAGACCGAGAGCTCATCCACCCCCAGCTTGAGATAGAGGCCGGTCAGCTCGAGGTCGCCCGCGCTCTCCCCGCAGATTCCCGCCCAGATCCCGGCCTTGTGCGCGTTGCGCACCGTCAGTGCGATCATGCGCAGCACCGACAGGTTGCGCGGGTCGTACAGCTCGCTGAGGCTTGCGTTCATCCGGTCGCACGCCAGGGTATACTGGGTCAGGTCGTTGGTGCCAATGCTGAAGAAATCGACCTCGCGCGCGAGCAGGTCGGTCGCCATCACGGCGGCCGGGGTTTCGATCATGATCCCGTATTCGATCTCTTTGGAGTAAGGGATATGTTCCTCGTCGAGCTGGCACTTGACCAGCGCGACCACCTTTTTGATCTCCAGCACTTCCTTTAGGGAGGTGATCATCGGGAACATGATGGCCAGCTTTCCAAAGACCGAGGCGCGGTGCAGCGCCCGCAGCTGGGTGATGAAGATGTCCGGCTGGCGCAGGCAGATGCGGATCGCCCGGTAGCCCATCGCGGGGTTGTCCTCGTGCGGCAGCTCAAAGTAGGGCGCGTGCTTGTCGGCCCCCAGGTCCAGCGTGCGCACGATCACCCGCTTGCCCGCCATCTTTTGCAGGATGTCCCGGTAGCTCTCGAACTGGAAATCCTCGCTCGGAAAGTCCTGCGACTCCATATAAAGGAACTCGCTGCGGAACAATCCGATACCGCCCGCGTCGTTCTCTTCGCACAGCGCGATGTCAGCCGGGTGGCCGATGTTCGCGTTGATTTCGATCTCCTTGCCGTCCAGGCTGACGGCGCGTTTGCCGATCAGGCTGCGCAGTACCCGCTTCTTTTCGAGGTAGAGGTCCCGCTCATTTTTAAAGTGGGCGAGGGTCTTTTCGTCCGGGCCCAGGTAGACGTCGCCATTAAAGCCGTCCACGATGATCTCCTGCCCGGCCTTGAGGGTGTCGAACCCCTCGCGCAGCCCGACCACTGCCGGGATCCCCATAGTGCGCGCCAAAATGGCCGAATGGGAAATCTTGCTGCCCAGCCGGGTGACGAAGGCGAGCACCTTGGAGGTATCCATCTGGATGGTCTCGCTGGGCATGAGGTCCTCGGCCGCCACGATCACCTGTCCCTTGACCCCCTCGAGGGGGTTGCCGTCGCAGCCGCAGAGCACCCGCACCACCCGCGCGGAAACGTCCCGCACGTCGCTCGCGCGCTCGCGCATGTATTCGTCGTCCATACCGGCGAACATCTCGGCGAGCTGGCCGCCGGCCTGCTGCACGGCGTACTCCGCGTTGCAGCTCTCAGAGGTAATGCAGTCCTTGACCCCTTCGAGAAAGTCGAGGTCCTCGAGCATCATCTGGTGGATTTCGAAGACCGCGGCCTCCTTTTCACCCACCGTCTGAAGCGCGCGCTCGTGCAGCTCGCCCAGGGTCGCCACCGCGGTCTGCACCGCGGCCTCGAACCGGGCGATCTCCCCCGGCCCGTCGTTTGTTTGCTTTTTTGAAACCTTTGGATCGCCGGTTTGATAGAGCAATACGCTGCCGATCGAAATTCCCTTCGAGGCGGCAACACCCTTAATCTGTTCCATAGCTTCCTCCGCTGTTGTGTTACATGTTAGAAGTTGGCCTTGAAGAATTCCTCCAGCGCTTCGGCGGCGGCCGCCTCGTCCTCGCCCTCGGCGGTGACCTTGATCGTCTCGCCGCACTTGACGGCCAGACCCATCACCCCGAACAGCCGCTTGAGGTCGGCGCTTTTCCCCCCGACTTTTTCGATCGTCAGCTTGCTTTGGTAGGTGGCCGCCTGCTTGACCAGCAGGCCCGCCGGGCGGGCGTGGAGGCCGAGCTCATCCTTGATGGTATACTCAAATTCTTTCATGGTGGTAGCTTCCTTTCAAAACGTTTTCATCGCTCCTCTATGAGGAGAATATTCTACCCTTTGATTATACCCTAAATCCCACAAGGGTACAATTACTTTTTGTCTAAACTCTGACAGGCATTGCGGCAGAATGATTGTATCCGGCGTGCCTTTTTGGTATAATAGCCACGAAGTGGCTATTATATATTTCTGTAGCCCGCCTACGGCGATGGCCAATTATACCACTTACGCTTTGCGTTCGTGGTATAATAGCCACGAAGCGGCTATTATATATTTCTGTAGCCCGCCTACGGCAATGGCCAATTATACCATTTACGCTTTGCGTTCGCGGTATAATAGCCACGAAGCGGCTATTATATATTTCTGTGGCCCGCCTACGGCGATGGCCAATTATACCACTTACGTTTTGCGTTCGTGGTATAATAGCCACGAAGCGGCTATTATAATATTTATAACCAGTACTTTGCCCGTCCTGTCGATGGACGGGTCATCAAATGATACGAAGGAGCCTGACGTGAAAAAATATTTGGCTTGGATTTTCCTGGCACTGGGGGCCGGCTTGCTGCTGGGCTACCTGCTGCTGCTCTTTCACAGCACCCTTTCCGTGTTGATCACCCTCACCCTGGTGCTTTCGGTGGCGTGCAATGTGATTGCACTGAATCTTTTCATTTCCAAATGGCAGAGAAGGAAGCGAGACAATGACTGATTTTCTTCGGCGCACCTGGGCGCAGATCGACCTCGATGCGCTGCGGCACAATCTGGCCGAGATCCGCGCCCTGCTGCGGGAGGACTGCATGCTCCTCGGCGTGGTCAAGGCGGACGCCTACGGGCACGGGGACCGCTGGTGCGCGCGTGAGATGGAGGAGTGCGGGGTCAACTGGTTCGGGGTCTCCAACCTCGACGAGGCGCTCTCCTTGCGCGAGGGGGGGATTAAGAGCCCCATTCTGATCTTCGGAACCACCCCGCCCGAGCTGGCAGGCCAGCTGGCGAAATACCGCGTCACCCAGACGGTTTTCTCTCCCGAGTACGCCCTCGAGCTGCAGCAAAGCGCCAAGAGCCTGGGGGTGCAGGTGGATGTACATATCAAGATCGACACCGGCATGGGCCGGATCGGGTTCGACGGGTTCGATCCTCTCTGCTGCGCCGATGAGGTCGAGCGGGTCTATGGCTATGAAAGCCTTCGCTGCGAGGGGATCTTCACCCACTTTTCGGCGGCCGACGACCCGGCCTCGGACGGCTATACCCGCGCTCAGTTCGCGCGCTTTCAGGCGGTGTGCGGGGAGCTCGCAAGCCGGGGGATCACCTTCAAAATCCGGCATTGCTGCAACAGCGCCGGTACCCTGCGCTTCCCCGAGATGCATCTCGACATGGTCCGCCCGGGGCTGATCCTCTACGGGCTGTTGCCGGACGGCTGCTGCGCGGGGAAGGCCGACCTGCACCCGGTCATGCAGCTCAAGACCATCGTATCGATGGTCAAGAAGGTCCCCGCCGGGCGGGATATCAGCTACGGGAGGATCTACACCACCGGGGAGGAGACCACGATCGCCACCGTGCCCATCGGCTACGCCGACGGCTACCACCGCGCGCTCTCCTCCAAGGGGACCATGCTGGTGCGCGGTCAGGAGGTGCCGGTGATCGGCCGGGTCTGTATGGACCAGCTGATGCTCGACGTCACCGGGGTCGACGGGGTCTGCGCCGGGGACGAGGTGACCGTCATCGGCCGGGACGGCGCCTGCGCGGTCACGGTCGAGCAGATGGCGCTTTGCGCGGGCAGCACTTTCAATTATGAGATCGTCTGCCTGATCGGCAAGCGGGTGCCAAGGCTCTACCTGCGCGAGGGCAAGGCCTGCGGGGTGGCGCAGTACGTCAAAAGTGCGAGATGAATAAAATGATGACAAAATTGTTGCTCGTCGGCCTTGGGGGCGCGCTGGGCGCCGTCTGCCGGTATCTGATCAGCCTGCTGCCGGTGCGCGGAGAGTTCCCGGTGCTCACCCTGTTGACCAACCTCGGCGGCGCGCTGCTGATCGGCCTGGTGGTGGGAATGAGTGGCAGGCTCTCCCAAAACGGCATGCTCTTCTGGAAGAGCGGGGTCTGCGGCGGGTTCACCACCTTTTCCACCTTCTCGCTCGAGGCGCTGCGCCTCTTTGAAGGCGGAAAAGCGCTGCTCGGTACGGCCTATGCGGTGAGCAGCGTGCTGCTCTGCCTCCTGGGAGTTTTCCTCGGGGAATGCGCGGGCAGAAGGATCGCTCTGTAAGCCAATCAAACGGGCCCCCTGTCTCTTAAGGAGAGACAGGGGGCCTTGCCATACAAACAAATTTTTAAGAAGATGTCGCAATAGAAAGCAATCCGGCGTATCCTAGAGTATGCGAAAGAATTGGCGGAACAAAAGCGAATATTTGGCCATTTTGCCAATTGTAGTTGAAACCGTGGCATGGTAAGATTGTATCCATTGGCAGGACAAACGTTTCTGGGAGGCGGACTTATGAGTGAAACACCGAAATATTTGCTGATTGATTCCACCATCGCGCCCGACATTTTTGTGCGTGTGGTGCGGGCAAAGCAGCTGATCGCGCAGGGGAAGGCGCAGAACTCCTCCCAGGCCGCGCGCATGGCGGGGATTTCCCGCAGCGCCTATTACAAGTACAAGGACTTTGTGCACCGGTTTGACGAACACCTGCAAAACAGCGTGACCACCCTCTACGTCACGCTGGAGGATGAACCGGGGGTGCTCTCCAACCTGCTCACCCAGCTGTATAAGGCGGGGGCGAACATCATCACCGTCAACCAGAACATCCCGGTGGACGGGGTGGCGCCGGTCTCGCTGGCCGTGCGCCTGGACAGCGGGCGGGTATCGGTGGATGAGCTCATCGCCATGATGCAGTCCCTCGACGGCGTGGTCCGCGCGACCAACATCTGACTTATAACTTATAAATTGGACACTCACTACAGGAAACGAGGTCGATTCGATATGAAAAAGATAGCGGTTATGGGGTTTGGGGTCGTCGGCTCGGGGGTCGTCGAGCTCTGCGACAAGAACAAGGAAAGCATTTGCGGCCGCGCCGGGGATGAGATCGTGGTCAAGTACATCCTCGATCTGCGCGACTTTCCAGACAGTCCTTACGCGGACCGGGTCATCCACGACTTCGACACGATTCTAAAGGATCCCGAGGTGGAGATCGTCGCCGAGGTGATGGGCGGGCTCGAGCCCGCGTTTTCCTATTCCAAGGCGCTGCTTTGCGCTGGCAAGAGCGTGGTCACCTCGAACAAGGAGCTCGTCGCCCAGAAGGGGGCCGAGCTGCTCGCCCTGGCGCATGAGCATGGGGTCAACTACCTGTTCGAGGCCAGCGTCGGCGGCGGGATACCGATCATCCGCCCGCTGCACATGTGCCTGGCCGCCAACCAGATCGACGAGATCGCCGGGATTTTGAACGGCACCACCAACTTCATCCTCACCAAGATGATCCGCGAGTCGATGTCCTTCTCGGACGCCTTGGCGCTGGCGCAGAAACTGGGCTACGCAGAAAAGGACCCCACCGCCGACGTCGAGGGGCAGGACGCCTGCCGCAAGATCTGCATCCTGGCCTCCCTCGCCTACGGCAAGCACGTCTACCCGCAGGAGGTGCACACCGAGGGGATCACGAAGGTGACCTTGGAGGACGTGCAGTACGCCGAGGACTGGGGCGGGGTGATCAAGCTGATCGGCCGCGCCAAGCGCCTGGAGAGCGGCAAGCTGATGGTGATGGTCTCCCCGGCGCTGATCTCGCATGAGAGCCAGCTCTCGACGGTGGACGACGTCTTCAACGGCATTTTGGTGCGCGCGGACGCGACCGGGGACGTGGTCTTCTACGGCAAGGGCGCGGGCAAGCTGCCCACCGCCTCGGCGGTGATGGGGGACATCATCGACTGCGCCAAGGCGCAGGGGACCATCGAGTCGCTGCGCTGGACCGATTCGCAGGCTGACACGGTCGGAAACTACGAGGACTACCCGGCTGGCGTCTATGTGCGCTGCCGGGGGGTGCACGCCAAGGAGACGGCGGTCAGCTGCTTCGGCAACATCAGGACCTTGCACCGGGGCGGCGAGCACGACGACGAGTTCGCCTTCGTCACCGAGGAGATGACCGAGCGGCGGATCGCCGCGGCGCGCCGGCAGATGCAAAGCGACGGCGTCGAGGTGCTCTCGTGCATCCGCACGCTGGATTACTGAGTGAAAAGGGGAGCCATAAAGAAATGGTGAAGGTCAAGATACCGGCGACCAGCGCCAACCTCGGTTCGGGGTTTGACGCCCTCGGCCTGGCGCTGACGCTCTATAACTACCTCGAGGTCGAGGAATACGACCGGGTGGAAATCTCCTCGGCGGACGCGGTGAAAATCCCGCAGGACGAGCAGAACCTGGTCTACAAGACGGTGAAGTATCTCTACGACGTCTGCGGGCGCGAGCTGCCCGGGCTGCGGATTTTGCAGACCAACAACATCCCGATGGCCAGGGGGTTGGGCAGCTCGTCGGCGTGCATCGTGGGGGGGCTCTGCGCTGGCAACGAGCTGATGGGCCGCCCGCTGGACGACGAGGCGCTGCTGCGCATGGCGGTAAAGCTCGAGGGGCACCCGGACAACGTGGCCCCAGCGCTGCTGGGGGGACTGGTGACCGCCGCCATCGAGGAGGGGGAGGTCTACCACGTCAAGCAGACCATCAAGGACGATCTGATGTTCGCGGCCTTTATCCCGGACTTCGAGCTGCGCACCTCCAAGGCGCGCAAGGTCATCCCGCTGGAAATTTCGCATAAGGACGCGGTGTATAACCTCTCCCGCGCGGCGCTGATGAGCGTTTCGCTCTACTCGGGGGATTACCAGAACCTGCGGGTCGCCTGCGCGGACAGGCTCCACCAGCCCTACCGGCTGCCGCTGATCAAGGGGGCAAAGGACATCTTCGAAATGTCCTACGAGTTCGGGGCCTACGCCTCGTTCGTCAGCGGCGCGGGGCCGACGGTGATGTCCATTGTGAACACGGATCTTTTCGACTTTGAAAGTTTGTGCAACGCCCGCCTGGGTGAGAGGGGGATGGACGGCTGGCGGCTGCAAATGCTTTCCATCGACAACCGGGGCGCCGCGACCAAGCTTGACTAGCACTGGGCAAAAAACGGTTTGCTTCCGGGCGGCATATAATAGGGAAGCGGATCAATATATCAGGACGGGCCGGCTGTTGCGGCGCAATGGCGGCTTTGAACAGAGTTGGAGGCAAGGAGAATGGGAATAATCGTACAGAAGTTTGGGGGCTCGTCGGTGGCGAACGCCCAAAGAGTCAGAAACGTCGCCTCGATCATCACCGATACATACAAGGCGGGCAACGAGGTGGTGGTGGTGGTTTCCGCCCAGGGCGACACCACCGACGATCTGATCGAAAAGGCGGGGGAAATCAACCCCAAGGCCAGCAAGCGGGAGATGGATATGCTGCTCTCCACCGGGGAGCTGATTTCGGCCTCGCTGGTGGCCATGGCGATCGAGGGTATGGGATTCCCGGTGGTATCCCTGTCGGGCTGGCAGGCGGGCTTTGTGACCGACTCCAACCACGGCAACGCGCGGATTCGCCGGATTGACAAGGAGCGCGTGCAAAACGAGCTTGATAAACATAACATTGTCATCGTGGCGGGCTTCCAGGGCCTGAACCGTTACGACGATATCACCACCTTGGGCCGGGGCGGGTCGGATACCAGCGCGGTTGCGCTGGCGGCGGTGCTCGGTGCGGACCTGTGCCAGATCTACACCGATGTGGACGGGGTCTATACCGCGGACCCGCGCCTTGTAAAAACAGCCAGAAAGCTGGACGAAATCACCTACGACGAGATGCTCGAGCTGGCCTCGCTGGGTGCGCAGGTGCTGCACAACCGTTCGGTGGAGATGGCCAAAAAATACAATGTGAAGCTGGAAGTGCTCTCGAGCCTCGAGAGGAAATCAGGTACCGAAGTTAAGGAGGTCATAAAGGTGGAAAAAATGTTAATCAGGGGCGTTGCCAGGGACAACGACGTGGCGCGCGTTTCGGTCGTCAGCGTGCCGGACGTCCCGGGTATCGCATTCAAGATATTTTCCCTGCTCGCCGCACGCAAAATCAACGTGGACATCATCCTGCAGTCGATCGGACGGCATGGGACCAAGGATATTTCCTTCACCGTTTCCCGCTCGAACAGCGACATCGCGGTGCAGGCGCTCGAGGAGATCAAGGACGTGCTCGGCTGCGAGCAGATCACCTGTGACAAGACGGTTTCCAAGGTGTCGGTCGTCGGCTCGGGAATGGTCGCCAATCCCGGCGTCGCGGCCAAGATGTTCGAGGCGTTGAGCGAAGCGAACATCAACATCCACATGATTTCGACGAGCGAGATCAAAATCTCGGTGCTGATTGACGAGGAGGATTCCTTAAAGGCCCTCAACGCCGTGCACGACGCGTTCCAGGTATAAGAACTTCTAAGAGAGAATAAGAAGCCCCGGCCTGTTTACAGGCCGGGGCTTTGTGGTATTATTGCGTAAAGTGACGGAGCATGGGATAGTTGCCGTTCGCGGGCATGTACCAGACGGTGGAGAAGTCCCAGCCGGAGAAGCTGGCGGAATTTTTGAAGGCTGCGGCGGCGAGCGGCGTGGCGCCCGTATTGGTGAGGGGGTTGCCGCCGCCGTAGGAGGCGGTGGAGTTGAGGAAGTAGTTGCCGGAAAGGGCAGGAGAGCCGCTGAAGGTTTGAGCTGCTATACCACCTAGCGCGCCACCGTTGGCGGTTAGCCGATTGGAATAGGAGAAGCAATTTTTGATTGCTCCGTTCTCCTGCATCCAGCTTGTAATGCCACCCACACTCGTTCCTGTAATTGTATTGTCGTCAGCGTAGCAATTTTCTACCCGGCTATTTCCATAGATGGCAGCGACGATGCTTGCTCCAGAATAATGGCAGGTTAGTGTGGAATTGAGAACCCGGCACCCCGAGACAACGGCGCCATTCATCAAATAGTTGACGACTGCGCTTGTGTCACTGGTGTTTACGTTGGAAACGTTTATGGTGAAATTTTGGGCGGATAAATTTTTTACTCCTGCCCCCGAACCGCTGACACAACCGAATAATGAACCGCGTAGGAAGCCACCGTTGATTTTACAACCTGTTATTATTTTTCCGTTTCCATCGTAAAGTCCTGTAAAGGGAGCGTCGATGGTGCCGGAAACAAAATTCCCGATCGGGGTCCACTGCCCGTAGGAGGACAGGTCGATGTTGGCGGACTGCCGGAAATGTCCTGCCAAATGGCTGTTGACGTGTTGCAGCTGTCCCGCGCTGGCCACGATCCAAGGCTTCCCCGAAGTTCCCGCCCCGGAGCCGTAGCCGCCGGCTGAGAGGGCATGCTCACACCCATTAACAGTGACCGTCCCGGTCCCCGACACGCCCGAGCCGTCGGCGGCGCTGGCGCGTACAGTGATGGTGCCGTTTCCGCCGACCCCGCCGGTGACCAGGCCGGCAGCACTGATGGAAGCCACATTCCCCGAGGCCAGCGACCAGGTAATATTCCGGTTGAGGGCGTTCGCGGGGCTCACGGTGGCGCTCATCTGCACCGTACCGCCCTTGTCCACCGACTTTTGGGCAATGGTGATGCCTGTGACCTTCTGGTCGGTCACGGTAACGGTGTAGGGTGCGCTGGTTATTCCGTCCACAGTGGCGGTGAAGGTGGCACTGCCCGCCGCGGTCGCGGTCACCAGCCCGGAGGTGCTGATGTTGATATCGGCGCTGCCGCCGGTCTTCGCCCAGGTCACCGCCGGGAAAGTGACGTTGGGGGGATCGGTGGTGGCAGAAAGCTGGGAGGTGGGACTGAGGTTGTCGCTGGTGCGCACCAGGTTGTTGTTCCCGCTGACTGTCACCGAGGTGACAGCGATCCTGTCCTTGACCGTGACGGCACAGTTGGCGCTCCTGCCGCCCACCGTCGCGGTGACGGTCGTGCTCCCCGGCGCGACCGCTGTCACCAGCCCGGTCTGGTTGACCGTCGCGGCGGCCGGGTTGCTGCTGCTCCAGACCGTGGCGGCGTTGGGCGTTACCGTCGCGGTCAGCTGGACCGTCTGCGGCGGCCCCGGGATGTAGAGGGTGTAGCCGGTTGGATTCATGGTGAGGCTGTTAATCGTCACCACCGTGACGGTACAGCTCGCCTTGTATTGCGCTGTGTCCGGCGCCCCCTTGATGTGGGCGGTGATCGTCGTGCTGCCCGCCGTCTTGCCGCTGGCGTCGATGGTGGCGCTGCGCCCGTCCGCCGCGACTGTCATCGCGGTAGCGCCGGGATTGCTGTTCGTCCATTCCAGCTCGTCGCTGGATACCCCGCCCGTCAGGGCGGCGGTGAGGGTGAGCTGCGTCTCGGCCGCTGTGCCGCCGGTGAAGAGGGTATAGGCGGTGTGGCTCAGCGACACCCCCGTCACCGCCGAGACGTTGACCGTGCAGGTGGCCTTCACCTTGCCGCCGTAGACGCTGGCGGTGACGGTCGCCGTCCCGCCGGTATGGGCGGTGACGAGCCCGGTCGCGTCCACCGACGCGACGGACGGGTTGCTGCTCGTCCAGAGGACCTGTTCGGCGTAGCCGTTCGCCTTCATGTAGGGGTGGCCGGTCGGGCCGGTACTGCTTGTGCTGCCATTCTTGCTGGCGGTCAGTTGCACGCTCTGCCGCCCCTGGGCGTTGTTCGTCTGCAGGTAGAGGGTTTTCCCGGTCGCGTCGGTATCCCCGCTCCTGATCGTCAGGCTCTTGATCGCGTTGTAGGTCATCACCGTTTCCTTCACCCCGGCCTCGTGGAAGCCGGGGACGCTGCTTTGGGAGGTCACGGTGATGGTGAAGTCGGTGTCCTCCTGGGGCGGGGAAGCAAACGGGATTTTATAGTCCCAGCCCGCCCCCTGCCGCACGCCATAGAGGGCCGCGCCGCTGCCCGCCGGGGCGGCGGCGACGGTGAAGCCGGTGATCAGGTCCGGATTGTTATTGCCCAGCTTGACGGTGATCGCTTCCGTCTCTGCCCCGGCGGAGAACAGCGCCGCCCGGGCCGTTCTCCCCCCGGGAACCGGGGAGGGCTCGTATTCTATTTCCGCCCCGCCGGAGACTCCCCCCGACTCTCCGACGGTGGCGGCCAAGGCTGGGCTTGCTAAGCTCAGCGAAAAGAGGATGGCAAAGATGGCGGCGGCGCCCCGGCGCGAAGGAATCCTCACGCGGGTTCACCTGCCTCGCGGCCCTGGGTGATTTCGCCGATGACGAAATCGTCAAGCGGCTCCTTCTCACTCTCACCCACGCTTATCCCCCCTCGGAGAGTTAGGGGGTCCATGGGGGGATGATTCCCCCCATGAGGTGGGTCGCCGGCGTCAGCCGGCAATTGCATTTCCGCAGAAATGCTGCCCACCATAAATTCAGCCCCGGTGATGATCCCCTCCCGGAGCAGCCCGGCGTAATGCTCCCGCGCCCCGCTGTCCCCCAGCGTGAAGCCGCCCAATACGGCAAGCGCCAAAACGGCGGTGCAAACGATAACGATCCTTTTCATGATATGGCCCCCTCAATCAAAATAAATTGACCTACAGCATAGGTTGCTCTCGGTCATTTGGCTGAGGGGAAAGAGCAAAAATTAAGGTTTTGGCTTGAAATCCGTTCCAGAACAGGATATAATTAGGATAAATTCGGAGGGGACCGGCAAGGTTTTCGCGTTTCCTTCCAAAAACAGATAAAAAGACGACCGTTAGCAACCTATGCTAACGGTCAAATTCTTATCATACAAGCGCCCCAGCCATGCGGCCGGGGCGTGCTTTATATCCGGGTGCTGAGGCCTTTCGGCTTTTTGATCGGGACCTGCTGATTTACATGGCTGTAATGGATGGTATGCCGGCCGAGCAGCGGGCGCTGGCCGCCGTCCCGCTTATCGCCGTACTGGCTGATTACAATCCGGTGGATGATCCCATCGGCGCTCGCCTGCATGACGATTTCATTGTGTACGCTGCCGCTTTCATTCTCGGCCACCAGGGTGATCCGGTAGCCGTCCCCCGACAGCTCGACCAGGTCCTTGGTCAGGCTCAACCCGTCGAGCACCTCGGGCGGGATGGAAAAATATCCGAGCCGGACCTGGTCGTCGAAATAGCCGAACCGGTCGTAAAACCAGTCCCCCTTGAGCTGGTAATAATACCGGTCGGAGTCGTAGTAATTGGGGGTCGGCCAGCTCCAGAACACCGCGGGGTAACGGTGCTGATAGGTCAGATAGAGCCGCCCGCCCTCGCGGGAGAAGCGGATGTTTTCCTCCTCAGTGTTGACCAGGTCGTATTTGCTGCGCAGCATGGTGCTGCGCTTTTGGATGACCCCGCTCTGCAGCGAAGAGAGAAACTGGTTGTAGATTTCGATGCCGCTTTGCTCAGGCAGGGGAAAGCTGACCTCAAAGCGCAGGTGCGCCTCGAGGTTGTAGAGCAGAAAGACCGCCGTGAGCAGCAGAATGATCCGTTTGATGGCCAATTCCCCCTTTGACCGTGTTATGCGAGAAGGACGTTAAAAATCAGGCTGAGCAAGCCGTAGATGATCGGCTGGTGCAGCACGTAAATCCAGAGGGTGTGCCGCCCGATAAAGCACAGCGGTTCGCTGTGCTGGCGGTAGAAGAAGGAAGGGAACCTGCCTGCCTTGATGGGGATTCCGGCGTAGCTCCCGGCAAAGAAGAGGAACATCCAGGGGACGATAGGGAAGTAGTCGCTGGAATAGAAGGCGGGGGCAGGGAACCCTAGCGGGAACAAAAAGCGCAGCTCATACGGCGCGCTAGGCAGGGGCAGGCCGAGCACCTGTCCCGCCGGAACGCGAAAGAGCAGCAAAAACAGCGCGGCGAAGAGCAGGAACCCCCATAGCGGCGGCAGCCTGTCCAGCGCGCGCCGCAGGAAGGGAAAGAGGATCATCGACAGCCCCAGCAGGTGCAAAATCCCAAAGAGGATGCGCTGCTCGGGGATGATGAGCAGGGTGACCGCCGTCATCGCCATACCGAACAGAAAGACGCTCAGTCCCCGCTGCAGGTTGTTGCGGGAAAAGCGGCAGGCGCACCCGGCGAGGAGAATGAAGGTACCGGCCATCAGGTCCCGCACAAAGTTGAGCCCCCGCGAAAAAAAGAAGGGAAAGTCCAGCCCGAAGATGGCCACCAGGTCGTACCCGGTGTGGTAAAGCACCATCAGCAGGATCGCGACCCCACGAATCTCGTCAAGCAGCCAGACCCGCCCGTTTAAACGCTTGTCCATCTTAGCAGTCCTGTTCTACCGCCGCCGGTTTTTGCAGCGGATAATAAGAAATAATTTCCAATTCGAGTATACCATACTTTTTCTCCCGCCGCAATAAATTCATCCGGTCCGCATTGATTTTATGCGCGCTCCTGTGTTACTATAATAGCAGCGGCGAATTGCCCGATAAAAGTTTGGGCCTAAGGGAATGGGCTTAATCCTTTTTGGCAAAGTTAGTGAAGGAAGAGAAAATGAAAGGGGGCGCCGGACATTGGGAGAGAAAAGAATTCTGCTGATGAAAATTTCTGCGGCGATGCTGGCCGTGTCTCTCACGGCGAAATATGCCGCCGGATATATCATGCGTTCCCTGCACAGGGCCGGGCGGGGGAAGCGGGACCTGTCGGTGGACGTGATCGCCCCGAAGTACGGCCCGGCGCTTGTGGTCTCGACCGAGGAGTTCGAGGACGAGTTCGACCAGATCGTCACCGACGGCTTCCACACCCAGACTTTCCTGCGGGTGACCCGGTTGGAGATCCTGCGGAAAACGGCCATCGCGGTCTCGGCTGCGGCGATGGTGGTCACCTTCCTGCTCTGGCTGTTCGGCCCGGAGGAGGAATGATTTTCCTCGCGCGGTGTTCGTACCCGGGGTATTTTCTCGAATCACAGGAGAAAATGGTCGAACTTGGCGATAAGGTTGTGAGATATATCCAAAAATTATTACTAATATTTGTTAAAAACACTTAGAAATAAATTCGAAAAACCAATTGCAAACATTTGGAAGATAATATATTATAGTTATTGGTATGGTTTGTGTAGGTGAACCATACCAATAGGCGGGGATGTAAAAACCACGAAAGGCGGCTGTGTACAGAGCCGCCTTTCGTGGTTTCTATATTTTGTACCCAATCACAAATCAGAGTTTGCCCTGCCGGCGCAAGGCATCCACCCGCAGCAGGCCGACCTGGGTTTTGGCGTCGGGGATCCCGCCGTCGAGCACCATCTGCACCGCCTGCGCGAAGGGAAGGCGCAGCACGCTGAGAAATTCGTCCTCATCCAGCTTCTGTCCGCCGGCGGTTAGGTCGCGGGCGTAGTAGAGATGGGTAATCTCGGTCAGATAGGCCGGAGTGGGGTAGAGGCAGCCGAGATACTGGAAGGTCTTGGCCGAATAGCCGGTCTCCTCCTGCAGCTCTCGCAGGCCGCAGACGTAGTGGTCCTCGCCGCGTTCCAGCTTGCCCGCCGGTATTTCCAGCAGCTCCTGCGAGAAGGGGTAGCGAAACTGCCGTACCAGCAGCACGTTGTCCTCGCGGTCGAGCGCGACGATTCCCACCCCGCCCGGATGGTCGATCACCTCGCGCAGCGTCTGCTCGCCGTTTTCCAGCTCGACGGTGTCGGTACGCAGGTGGACGATCCGTCCATCATAAATGGAGCGCGTGGACAGCTGTTTTTCAAAATGGGACATGTTGATGACCATTCCTTTCCCGGGAGCTTATGTCGGGGCGCAAACGTTTCCCCTCCCGGCCTTTTTTAACTTTCCAGTGGCAATGTAAAAATTATAGCACGCCTCCGCGCCGTTTAAAAGACGCGGGACAGAAAAAAGCCGCCATACGTATGGCGGCTTTTTTCTTTGTTTGAGGTGTGTTTTGAGGAGGGTAGAGCAATACCCGAAACGCTGCGGCATAGCGTTTGGATAATCCGTTCCCTTCGGCAGGTCCTTCATATCCACCGGGTATGCTTTTATTATACAAGGTTGCAGGAATTGTTTGTTAAAGCGTTGTGAATAAACGTTTAAATAACATTCGATGAATTCTGAACAATCCGTTTTAGGAGGCTTAAAGAAAATTTAAACATATGTTTGCGTTTGCCGCATGAGTATGCTATAATAACCACAGAGTGGCGATTGCCAAGAAAGCGAAGGAGGGGTCTTATGGGCGCGATCGGCGACATACACAGGCAGGTGCTGGCCTTCATTGTAGAGAACATCGACAATGAGGGATACCCGCCCTCGGTGCGGGAGATTTGCCAGAAGCTCCATATCAAATCCACCTCTACGGTGCACAAATATCTCAACGAGCTCGAGCAGGGCGGCTATATCCGCCGCGAGAACGCCAAGAACCGTTCCATCCGGGTGCTCCATCCCGGCGGGCAGGGCACCCAGACGCTGCGCGTGCCCATGCTCGGCGTGGTCACGGCGGGCTCGCCCATCCTGGCGGTACAGGAGACGGGGGAATACATCTCCTTTGAGACCGGGCGCTACACCCACGACGAGCTCTTTGCGCTGCAAATCAAGGGGGAGAGCATGATCGAGGCGGGGATCTTCGACGGGGATTACATCGTCGCCCGGCGCACCCCTTCGGCTGAAAATGGGGACATTGTGGTGGCGCTCATCGAGGACGAGGCCACCGTCAAGGAGTTTTACCGCGAGGACGGGCACTACCGCCTGCAGCCGCGCAACAGCACGATGGAGCCGATCCTGGTCAGCGAGATGTCGGTGTTGGGCAAGGTGGTCGCGGTTTTGCGGTATCTTGAGTGATTTTAGAAAGGGGCGGATTCCTGTGAGCAATGTGACCGAGCGTTTTTTGAAGTACATTTCCTTTGACACCCAGTCCCTGCCCGAGCAGGACTGCTTCCCCAGCACCGAAAAGCAGAAGGCGCTGGGCGAGGAGCTGGTGCGCGAGATGAAGGAGCTGGGGATCGCGGACGCGCGCATGGACGACAACGGCTATGTGATGGGGACCATCCCCGCCACCGTCAAGAGGAAGGGCCCGGTGCTGGGACTGATCGCCCACATGGATACCTCGCCCGACATTTCGGGGGAGGACATCAGGCCCAGGATCGTAAAGGATTACGACGGAGGGGACATCGTGCTGAACGGTGAGCGGGGGATCGTGCTGCGCCGGGAGGAGTTCGAGTCGCTGGGCCAGTATGTCGGACAGGATTTGATCGTGACCGACGGGACCACCCTCCTCGGATCGGACGACAAGGCCGGGGTAGCCGAGATCATGCAGCTGGCCGAAATCCTGATGGCCCATCCCGAGCTTCCGCACGGGCCGCTTAAAATCGCCTTCACCCCCGACGAGGAGGTCGGCCGGGGGGCGGATTTCTTTGATGTGAAAGCCTTTGGGGCGGATGTCGCCTTCACGGTTGACGGCGGGGTGCTCGGGGAGCTGAGCTTTGAAACCTTCAACGCCGCCGATGCCAAGGTGCAGATCAGCGGAGTGAACATCCATCCCGGCAGCGCCAAGCACAAGATGAAAAATTCCATCCTGATCGGGATGGAATTTCATAGCATGCTCCCGCCCCAAGAGGCTCCCGCCTTTACCGAGGGTTACGAGGGCTTTTACCACCTCGAGGGCTTCGAGGGGTCGGTGGAGCGCACGCGGCTGCACTACATCGTGCGGGACCACGACCGGGGCCTCTTTGAAAAACGCAAGCATACCCTGCAAGCCATCGCCGACTACCTCAACGAGAAGTACGGCGCCGGGACGGTGAACCTGGTGCTGCGGGACAGCTACTACAACATGCGCGAGAAGATCGAGCCGCATTTTGAGCTCATCGAGGCGGCAAAGGCCGCGATGGTGGAGCTCGGGATCACGCCGATCGTCGAGCCGACCCGCGGCGGGACCGACGGCTCGCGCCTGTCCTACATGGGACTGCCCTGCCCGAACATCTGCGCGGGCGGGCACAACATGCACGGGCGTTACGAGTATATTTCGGTGCAGTCGATGGAGAAGATCGTCGAGCTGCTTCTGCGGCTCGTGACCGGCCAGGGCTGAGCGGATCAGGGATAAAAGGGGGAGGGAACGGCAAAAGCCGTTCCCTCCCCTTTTGGGGTGTAAGAAAAGAAGGGAGGAACCCCCTTGGGTTCCTCCCCTCAAACGCTCCACCGGAGCGTTTGATTCCCCTCTTCCGGGCCTTGACGAATAAAGACCTTGGAGACGCCGTCTCCAAACCTCTGCCAAGGGGTGTGTCACACCCCTTGGAACCCCCGGGAGGGGTTAATAAATTGTGACCCGGATGACGCCTTCGATCTTCTGCATGGTGTCGATCAGTCCGGCGGGCAGGTCGCTGTCCGCGTCCACCAGGGTATAGGCGTAGTCGCCGCGGGATTTATTGGTCATGTTCCCGATGTTGATGTGCGCGTCCGACAGCGTCTGGGTGACCTGGGAGATCATGTTGGGCACGTTGCGGTGGATGACCCCGAGGCGTACCTTGCCGCTGCGCTCCATCGACAGGGAGGGCAGGTTGACCGAATTCTTGATGTTCCCGTTTTCCAGGTATTCGCGCAGCTCCTCGGCGGCCATGGTGGCACAGTTGTCCTCCGACTCGGGGGTCGAGGCGCCCAGGTGCGGAATGACCACCACGTTCTTCTGGCCGATCAGCTCGGCGCTCGGGAAGTCGGTGACATAGCAGGCGACCTTCCCCTCGTCGATGGCGGCGAGGATGTCGGCATTGACCACCAGCCCGCCGCGCGCGAAGTTGAGGATGCGCACCCCGTGCTTCATGGTGCTGATCGACTCGGTGTTGATCATCCCCTTGGTCTCGGGGGTCTGGGGCACATGCAGGGTGATGAAGTCGCAGGTCTCGAAGATTTCCTTGACCGAGGAGGCGTGGTTGATCGAGCGGGAGATCGCCCAGGCGGCCGAGACCGACATGTACGGGTCGTACCCGTAGACCTCCATCTCGAAGTGGCGGGCGATGTTCGCGACCATCACGCCGATGGCCCCCAGCCCGATGACGCCCAGCTTCTTGCCCTTAAGCTCGGGCCCGGCGAATTTGCCCTTCCCCTTTTCGACGAGGCCCGGGACCGCGTCCCCCTCGTCCTTGATGGTGGAGAGCCATTCGATGGCCGGCACCACCTTGCGCGCCGAGAGCAGCAGCCCGGCCACCACCAGCTCCTTGACGGCGTTGGCGTTGGCGCCCGGGGTGTTGAAGACGGCGATGCCAAGCTCGCTGCACCGGTCGATCGGGATGTTGTTGACCCCCGCGCCCGCGCGGGCCACCGCCTTGATGGACGGCTCGAATTCATACTCGTGCAGCGAGGCCGAGCGCACCATGATCGCGTCGGGGCTCTGCGCCTCCTCGGCGTAGGAGTACTGCCCCTTGGGGAAGACATCCAGCCCCGAGGGGGAAATTTTATTGAGCAGCTTGATTTGATACAAGTCGGGTTCCTCCTTCTATTTCAGAAGCGGCGCTTAGCCGTTCTGGCGCTCGAATTCCTTCATGAATTCGATTAGCTTGATAACGCCCTCGACGGGCATGGCGTTGTAGATCGAGGCGCGCATCCCGCCGACGCTCCGGTGCCCCTTGAGGTTGACGAACCCCGCGGCGGCCGCCTCCTTGACAAACTTTTTGTCCAGCTCCTCGTCGCCGGTGACGAACGGGATATTCATCAGCGAGCGGTCCGCCTTGTCGACCGTCCCTTTGAAGAGGGCGGAGGAGTCGAGGTAGTCATAAAACATCCCGGCCTTGCGCTCGTTCTGGGCCTTCATCCCCGAAAGGCCGCCCATCTCGTCGCGCAGCCACTCGAGCACCAGCTTGCAGATGTAGATCGCATAGGTGGGCGGGGTGTTGTACATCGAATCGTTGTCCGCATGGGTCTTGTAGTTAAACATGGTCGGCACGCTCTCGTCGGCGTTTCCGATCAGGTCCTCGCGAATGATCACCACCGTCAGCCCCGCCGGGCCCATGTTCTTCTGCGCGCCGGCATAGATCACGCCGAAGCGGGAGACGTCGACAGGCTCGCTGAGGATGCAGCTGGACATGTCCGCCACCAGCGGCACCTTCCCGGTGTCGGGCAGCGCATGGAAGCGGGTGCCGTAGATGGTGTTGTTGTAGCAGATGTGGAAATAGTCGGCGTCCGGATCAAACTTCTGGGGATCCAGCTTGGGTATGTAGGAAAAGGTTTTGTCCGAGCTGTCGGCCACCACGTTGGCGCAGAGGAACTTCTTGGCCTCGGAATGGGCCTTTTTCGCCCACTGCCCGGTCAGCACGAAGTCGGCCTTGCCCCCCTTGCGCAGGTTGAGCGGCACCATGGCGAACTGGCTGGACGCGCCCCCCTGCAAAAAGAGCACCTTATAGTTGTCCGGAATCCCCATCGTACTGCGCAGCAACGCCTCACAGCCGCCGATGATCTCTCCGTACTCCTTAGATCGATGGCTCATCTCCATCACGGATTGCCCTGATCCACCGTAGTCCAGCATTTCGTCGGCCGCCCGGCGCAGCACCGCCTCGGGCAGCATGGACGGGCCTGCGGAGAAATTGTAAACCCTAGCCATAAAACATTGCCTCCAGTCATCATTTTGTTGCGTGACGCGAGAGCGCCCCGCGCCCGCGTAAAGCGGGTTGTATATCAGCACTTTAGTGCGATGATATATTTCTTATTATAGGTGCGGGTCCGGGTAAAGTCAATGGATTTTGCAAAATATGTCGCTCTGCACAAAACGTTTGTCTTTTTGAGGTGGACAATCGGAAACCCTGACCGTCCCGCAGGAGCGGGTACCAGAAAACCGGGACGCAGATGCGTCCCGGCCGTCCTTACACTTTATACTTCATGATCAGCCCGTAGAGCCCCGGCACGTCCACGTCGTTGTCCTTATCGAACTTGGCTTTGCCGAGATAGGCCTTGAATTTTTTGAAGGTCATGAGCCCCTGCGCCCCGGTGATCCCGATCAGGCTTTTTTTGACGCTGCCGCAGAAGACGGTGACCCCTTCCATCTGGATGTTGTAAATGTCGTTCTTCGAGAAGATTTCCCGCACCACGTCGATGTTGTGCAGGTTCTCCTGCATGAGGTTGGGCATCTTTTTGCGGGTTTTGGCCGTCACCTGGGTCCAGCCCTCGCTTTTTGCGTCGCCGTAATACTCGGCGGTATCGTTGACCGTGCTGACGAACAGGATCCCGAAGAAGCCGATCAGCATATGGTCGATGTGGGCCGCCCGGCCGTTATACGAGAGGTTGAGGTCGTCCACCACCTTGAAGTTGCGGATGACGCCGAACTTTTTGAGCGCCGCGGACACCTTTTGCTTCCCCAGCTTCCCGCTGCGGTAGAGCAGGTAGCGGTAGAGATACCACGCCCCGATCAGGAGCGCGACGGCGAGCACGCCGGTTACAATCCAAATTCCATACTGCTGCAAGTTACTTCCAGCCCTTTCATCAGTCAAATCGCGTTACTACTAAGTATAACGATTTCCCGGTGAAAAGTAAAGAAGGGGCGCGCTTTTTTTCTTTGGGCCGGGAATCGACGCCGCGCCCCTTTGCTTTTGGCAGCGGCCCTTTTTCTTTGGACCGGGAAAAATCCTGGGCGGCCGCCGCAAAGCTCTCTGTTCATTTTACGGGTGCGGGGGCGTGGATATTCCGCCGCGCTTGACACCGGTCTCAAAAAAGCTATACTTATAAATATCGCCCTGTCCCGTCCGGGGACCGGGAGAATGCCCACACGCGACGAACAATGCCGCCCGAAGGCGGCGCGGAGGTTTTGGATGAAAAAAATATGTTCCGCCCTTCTGGCGGTGATATTGGTGGCGCTGCCGCTGTTCGGCTGCGGCGCAAACGAGAGTGAGGAGGCGCCGCCGCAGCAGGACCTGCCCAAGGTCAGTATAGCGGCGGACCCCGAAGGGGCGATCGAAGAGATCTACCGCGACATTGATATCAAAGAGGTCACGGTGGCCGACGACGACCTGATGGAGGACACCCTGGGGTTCGATCTGTGGAACGACATTGAGGAGTACTACGTGCGCTACTCCTCCGGGCGTTATGGGATCGCGGACGTGTATATCATCAAGCCCTACGAGTCGAGCTACGACGTCGTGCGTGAAAACCTCGAGGCGATCAAGCTCGACCGGGTGCGCAAGAGCGAAAGCTACGACATCCTCGATTCGCACAAGATCGCCCAGGAGGCCGAGATCTACCGCTACGGCTCCTACCTGATCATGCTGATGCTCGAGGACAACGAGGCGGCCATGGAGATCATCAGCCGCTATATCCCTTCCACTGAGACCTAAAGGTCGTCGGGGAGGCCGTAAACTTTACAGGCGTTGCGGTAGGTCAGGTCGGCGAGCTCCTGCTCGCCGACCCCTTTTATTTTGGCCAGCGCCGCGATGGTAAAGGGCAGCAGCGAGGAGTCGCAGCGCTGCCCGCGGTGCGGCTCGGGGGCCATGTAGGGGCAATCGGTCTCCACCAGCAGCCTTTCGGGCGGCACCGCCTCGGCGGCCTTCAGGGCCTTCTTGGCGTTTTTGAAGGTCACCACCCCGGTGAAGCCGACGTACATTCCGAGCGCGACCACCTCCTTCGCCGTCTCGGCCGAGCCGGAGAAGCAGTGCACGATCCCCTTCGGGCGGTACTCGCGCAGCAGGTTCATGGTGTCCTGCACGGCGTCCCGGGAATGGACAATCACCGGCAGCCCCAGCCTTCCCGCCAGCTCGAGCTGGGCGCTAAAGACCGCGAGCTGGTCCTCGCGGCTGTAGGGCTCGTAGTGGTAGTCCAGCCCGATCTCCCCGATGGCGCGCACCTCGCCCTCCCCGGCGAGCGCCTCGATCTTTTCGAGCCATCCGTTTTCAAGATCGCTGGCCGATTCGGGGTGGACCCCCACGGCGCAGGAGACGAAGGGATACGTCTTGGCCAGCCGCAGGCTCTGCACGCTGGAGGGGTAGTCGCTGCCCACGTTCATCACCCGGCGCACCCCGGCGCGCGGGAGGATGGCGCCGAGCAGCGCGTCCCGGTCGGGCAGGCCCTGATCGCTCTGGCCGAACTGCCGGCTGTCATAGTGGGCATGGGAATCGAAAATGTTTTGGAGCATGTGTTTTAAAATCCTTTCTCGGAAACTCTATCAGCTGCAAGAAGTGCGTACCGCCCTTGGGCGGTACGCACTTTCATTTTGGCTTGGGGGAATTTAAAAATGCATCTTGTCCCCGAGATACCCGGGCAGCGCGTCAATCGCAATGCGCTCCTGCTGCATGGTGTCGCGGTCGCGCACCGTCACGCAGCCGTCCTCGGCGCTCTCGAAGTCGTAGGTAATGCAGAAGGGGGTGCCGATCTCGTCCTGGCGGCGGTAGCGCTTGCCGATCGAGCCGGCGTCGTCGTAGTCCACCGGGAAGAGGTCCGCGAGGCGCTCATAGACCTTGCCCGCCTGCTCGCCCAGCTTTTTGGACAGCGGCAGCACACAGGCCTTGTAGGGGGCCAGCGCCGGATGGAGATGCATGACCACGCGGGTGTCGCCCTCGCCGACCTCCTCCTCGTCGTAGGCCTCGCACAGGAAGGCCAGCGCCACGCGGTCGGCGCCGAGCGAGGGTTCGATGACATAGGGGATGTACTTCTCATTTGCTTCCTGGTCGAAGTATTCCAGGGACTTGGTGGAGTGCTCCTGGTGCTGCGTCAAATCGAAGTCGGTGCGGTCGGCGATTCCCCACAGCTCGCCCCAGCCGAAGGGGAAGAGGTACTCGATGTCGGTGGTCGCCTTGGAGTAATGGGAAAGCTCCTTGGGGTCGTGGTCGCGCAGGCGCAGGTTCTCGTCCTTGATCCCCAGCGAGAGGATCCAGTTGTGGCAGTAATCCTTCCAATACTTGAACCACTCGAGGTCGGTGCCCGGCTTGCAAAAGAACTCGAGCTCCATCTGCTCGAACTCGCGGATGCGGAAGATGAAGTTGCCCGGGGTGATCTCGTTGCGGAAGCTCTTGCCGATCTGGCCGACGCCGAAGGGCAGCTTCTTGCGGGTGGTGCGCTGGATGTTGGCGAAGTTGACAAAGATCCCCTGCGCGGTCTCGGGGCGCAGGAAGATTTCGCTCTTGGCGTCCTCGGTCACGCCCTGGAAGGTCTTGAACATCAGGTTGAACTTGCGGATGTCGGTAAAGTTCTTCGACCCGCACTCGGGACAGGAAATCCCCTTCTCCTTGATGAAGTCCATCATCTGCTGATCGCTCCAGCCGTTGGGCGAGATCCCCGCCTGGGCCTCGATGAGCTGGTCGGCGCGGTGGCGGGTCTTGCAGTCCTTGCAGTCCATCAGCGGATCGGAGAAGCCCCCCACATGGCCGGAGGCCACCCACACCTCGGGGTTCATTAAAATCGCGCTGTCCAGCCCCACGTTGTAGGGCGAGCACTGTACGAATTTCTTCCACCAGGCGCGCTTGACGTTGTTTTTGAACTCCACCCCCAGCGGGCCGTAGTCCCAGCTGTTGGCAAGCCCCCCGTAAATCTCGCTGCCCGGGTAGACAAAGCCCCGGTTCTTGCAGAGATTGACGATCTTTTCCATTGTTTTTTCTGTATTGGAAAGCACGCGAAACCCTCCGTCATATAAATTTTTCTTATTGGACTCGATATACTGTTTCATTTTACGGCGAATCGGACCAGAAGTCAAGCGGATTCGCCCCGGTTTTGCCGGCACATGAAAAAGACCGTCAGCTACCCTTTCTGACGGTCAAATCCGGCTTGCAAATCCTTGCTTTTTAAAAGCAAATCCCTATCTATTTCCAATAACAGCCTAATTATACCCTGTTTTGCCAGCATTTGCAAGGGAGAAGCCTCATTTTGCAGGGGTTCCCGTCCCGGCGGCGACCGATAGAAAGGGTATCTGGTGGTCATTTTAATAATATAAAAAGGGAAGGGATGTGGCGAATGAAACGGCTGTTATCCATCTTGGCGGCGGGGGTGCTGATGCTTTGCTATGCCCCCGGCGCCTTCGCGCAGGCGGGGGTGATCGAGGTGCCCATCGCCCCGGGCGGGTGCACCACCCGCTACTTCGTCGAGGTGAAGGACAAGGATACCGGCGCGCTGTTCGGCAGCGGCTACGCCCAAAGGAGCGGGGAAGGGTACCTCGCCAGAATCGAGGGGGAATTCCCGGCGCGCAACGCGGCCTATTCGGTCAGCGTCACCGCGCAGCCCGAGGCGGGACGGGAGGGGCTGGACCTGGCGGTGACGCGGCAGGCGCCGGACTATGAATATATCTACGAGCTGCCGCCCATCGCCTGCTGCGGGGGAGCCGTTGTGGACACCGCGACCGAGCAGAGCTTCAGCGGCTACGGCGACGGGCGCGACGGCAGCTCCTACGAGCGGCCCTATTATATCTACAACGCCCGGCAGCTGCAGCATCTCAACAACGCCCACCACCTGAAGGCGGGCAGCTACTACCGGCAGATGTGCGACATCGACCTTGCCGCCGAGGGGTACGACGCGACGCCCGACGACACCATCGGCGGGGTGTCGGTGAGCGGCAACTGGTACCCGATCGGCCTGTCGGCGGGCAACGACCTGTCCGCCTACTACGACGGGAATTTTCATCTTATCAAAAACGTCTCCTTCGACGTCACCAATGTGACCAATACGCGGGCCGGAATTTTCAGTACCTTCGCTTCGGGAGAGGTCAAAAACCTCGGCGCGGTAAACTGCACCGTGCGCAGCCACCGCACCGCCGGGCCGATCTCCTCAAACGTCTATAACGCCAGCAACTGCTTCACGATCAATTGCTCTGCCACCTCCACCTCGGACATCGCGGGCGGAGTGTTCGGCAACACGGTCGGCCCGGTCTGGGACTGCTTTGGGGTCGGGTCGCGCGCCTCGGGAAACGGGGGGAACCCGAACGCCGGGGGGATCACCGGGGCGAGCGCCTCCTCCCCGTTTAACCGCTGCTATGCGGTGGCCAACCTGGTCAGCGCCACCTACCGGGGCGGGATCAGCGGGCGCGATTCGGATGGGAAGAATTCGGCGAGCGGATGCTATTACTGCAACCCGCCGGTCTCGGGCGGCGGCACGATGTACCTGTTCGGCACGAACAGCACCTCGGCGGCCGGGGCCTTTTCCTTTGCGGACTTTGGGAGCGGCGCAGCCTCCTTCCCGGCTTTGAGCGGGGGCGGCTGGAGCCGTGGGACGCTGACCTTTTCGGCGGGCGGCGCGGCGGTCACGGTGGAGGACGCCCCCATCCTCGCGGCCGAAGGATACTTCCCGCCCAGCGCCTTCACCGGGGACTATACCACCGGGCGCTCCGCCCCCGACCCGGCGTGAGATATACAAAGGCCGCGGCAGGCATGCCTGCCGCGGCCTTCTCTATGCTCCCCGGGCGAGCAGCAAAAGCTGCAAGCCGTAGAGCAGATAGGCGTGCAAGGGGTAGTAGAGATAGAAGAAGTATTTCATCCTGCGGCCCTGCCGGTGGTTATAGAGCAGCAGCAGCGGCAGCGCGAGGATCATGAAGCTCTGCAGCCCGCCCGTCAGCAGGGAGAAGACGCAGTAAAAGATGATCATCCCCCGCCGGCGGTTTCGCAGGTAGTAGAGGATCACCCCGAAGGCGACGAGCAGCACGCCCCCCTCGACGAAGAGCGGGCAGGGCAGCAGTGCGCTCAGCACCCCGAGCAGGAGGCTGCGCAGCGGTCCCTTGCCAAGATTTGCCGTGAGCATGGCGAGCAGGAGGGAGGCCGCCGGCGGCAGCAGGAAGGGCAGAGCGATGGCCAGCAGGGGCTTCACGGGCCGGCTCCTCCCCGTCTCCCGTGCGCGCAGCCGCTCGATCCAGTAGAGATAGTAAAGGATATAAAAGAGGGTGGAAAAGATGTGGTTGTCGATTCTCACCTCGGCCCGGCCGGCTGTGAGGAAGTTGATCACCGCCGTGCAGAGGTCCATCCCGACGCTCCAGCAGAACATCCGGCGGATATAGCGCACCCGGTCGTGGGTGTAATCGAACCCCCAGCAGCTCAGGAAGATGAAGAGGGGGGCCGCGATCCGCCCGATCAGCCGGAACCACCAGGGGATGGGCAGCGCGGGGGAGAGGAAGAAGGCGACATGGTCGAAGGTCATGCAGACGAGCGCGATGACCTTGAGCTCGAAGGTGCAAAGGCCCCTTTTCAGTAAACGTTCCATCATCGCCCTAGGCCCTGAACTGCGAGCGGTAGAGCCCGGCATAGATGCCGCCTCTTTCGAGCAGCTCGTCGTGGGTGCCCTGCTCCTTGATCCCCTCGTCGGTCAGCACCACGATCCGGTCGGCGTTCTTGATCGTCGAGAGCCGGTGGGCCACCACGATGGTGGTCCGCCCGCGGCAGAGCTCGTCGAGCGCGGACTGGATCATCTGCTCGGTCACGTTGTCCAGAGCGCTGGTGGCCTCGTCCAGGATCAGGATGGGCGGGTTTTTGAGGAAGACCCGCGCAATCGAAATGCGCTGCTTCTGCCCGCCCGAGAGCTTGAGCCCGTGCTCGCCGATGTAGGTGTCGTACCCCTCGGGCAGGGAGAGGATGTAGTCGTGGATGTTGGCGCGCTTGGCGGCCTCGACGATCTCGCTTTCACCCGCGTCGCTTCGCCCGTAGCCGATATTGTCCCGGATGGTGCCGGTGAAGAGGAAGACCTCCTGCTGCACGATCCCGATGGCGGCGCGCAGGGATGCGCGCTTAAGGTGGCGGATGTCCACCCCGTCGAGGGTGATCGCGCCGGAGTTGATCTCATAAAAGCGGGGGATCAGGTGGCACAGCGTCGTCTTGCCGCCACCCGAGGGGCCGACGAGCGCGACGGTGTCCCCTTCCCGGATGTCGAGCGACAGATGGTGTAGAATCTGGTTTTTGTCCCCCTCATAGGTGAAGGTGACGTCCTGAAAGCGGATATTCCCCCGCACGTCGCGAGCCTCGATCGCGCCGGGGTCGTCGTCCTCGGGGTGCTCGTCCATGATCTCGCAGAAGCGCTTGAAGCCGGTCATGCCGGTCTGGTACTGCTCGACGAACTGGATGAGGCGCTTGATGGGGTTAAAGAACATGCTGACGAAGACGATGTAGGAGGCGAACTGCCCGGGGGTGATCTGCCCGTAGATGGCGAACAGGCCGCCCGAGAGGAGGACCACCACCATGATCAGGTTGCTTAGCAGGTCCATCCCGGAAAAGAACTCGGCCATCGCCCGGTAACTCTGGCGGCAGGCGTCCACAAAGGAATTGTTCGAGCAGGCGAACTTTTCCAGCTCGTTGTCCAGGTTCTGGAACGCCTTGGCCACCCGGATCCCCGAGATCGAATTTTCCACCGTGGCGTTGATCCCGGCCACCTCCTCCCGCCGGCGGGCGAAGGCGTTGTTCATCTTGATCCTTTTTCGCATGGCGAAGAAGACCAGGAAGGGGATAAAGGCGAAGATAATTAAAGTCAGCGGGATGTTGCGCATGCACATCAGCACAAAGGACCCGGCCAGGGTCACGATCGAGATGAACACGTCCTCCGGCCCGTGGTGGGCCAGCTCGCTGATCTCCATCAGGTCGTTGACGATCCGCGACATGATGGCGCCGGTCTTGTTTTTATCGAAGTAGGAGAAGGGGAGGGACTGTAAATGGGAGAAGAGGTCCCGCCGCATGTCCGCCTGCATGCGCACCCCGACCATGTGGCCGAAGTACTGCACCACGTAGTTCAAGGCGCTGCGCAGAATGTAGATCCCCAGCAGCAGCGCGCACCAGATCAGTAGCATGCGCAGGTTCTTCTGGGGGATGTATTCGTCGATGATATTGCCGCTGACCACCGGATAGAACAGGTCGGCCGCCGAGATGACGAAGGCGCAGCACATATCTATGGCGAACATCTTCCAGTGCGGGCGGTAGTAGGAAATAAAACGTTTGAGCATGATGTCCTCCTTGCAGTAAATGTTTCGTCAGCCGGGACTAGTCGAACGCGAGGGAGAAGTAACCGTCCTTTGTCTCCTGCGCGGGGATGAACCATTTGAGCAGCGCGGTGGGCTCCCGCTCACCGAAGGGGGCGTCCGGCGGCAGCAGCGCCGTTCCGCCGGGCAGCCCGAGGCGGGACGCCAGCGCGCCGAGGAGTGCCGGCTCGCTCCCGGCTTCGCACCCGAGCTCGGTCACGAGCAGCCTCCCCTCCCGGATCCGCCCGTGGGCGTAGCCGCCGCCCTGCGGCGTCCCGATGAGCCAGGTGCCCCCGCCGCCGTGGCGGCCGAAGTCCTCGGCGAAGCGCAGCATCCCCTGATTCCATAAAAAGAGGGGACGGCAGGAAAAGTAGCTTTCCCGCGGACGGGGGAGCTTATCGAGCCGGATCGGCACGACCTTCCCCGGCCCCCCGGCCGAAAAGGGGAAGCGCTTCACATAAAAGGCATGGTCGAACCCGAAGCGGCGGTAATAGCCGTAGAGGGACTCCTCGGCCGGCTTGAGCAGCGCGGCGGCATAGCCCCGCGCGGGCAGCAGCCTGTCCAGCTCGTGCATGATCTCCCCGGCGATCCCCCGCCCGCGCATACGCTCCTCCACCGCCAGCGCGTAGAGGTAGGCGACATCAAGGGTTTTCCCCGCGCAGAGCAGCTGGGCGGGCAGGATGTAAAACATCCCGCAGAGCGCCCCGTCCACCTCGGCGACGAGGGCGTTTTCCTCCCGGTAGCAGTGCGAAAAGAAGAGGTCGAGCCCCGCCTCATCCTCCTCGAAGACCCGTCCGAACAGGGAGCGCAGGGCGGGAAGGTCTCCTGTTTTTGACAGGCGGACATCAGACAAGCGAAATCCCTCCTAAATGAATCAAAGCGCTTCTTCTATTTTAACACAAACTGTCAAGAATATTGCAAGAATGTCACAATCAGTATATAATAACGAAGGATAGACGAACCAAAATCAGGAAAGAAGCGGTGGAATGACGGCATGAAAAGACTGCTTGCAGCCATCCTTGCGGCCGGCTGCCTGGCCCTTTCGGGATGCGTGACCAAGAGCGCGAGCGGGGATATCCCTCTCGGCGCCTCGGGCTTTGCGCCCGCCGAGGAAACGGTGAGCGAGAGCGACTATAACGTGGGTGAGCAGGCGCTGGAGGAGGACCTCATCGGCTACTGGGAATATGTCAAATGGAGCGATGCGCTGCTCGAGGAGGAGACCAAGGTGGTGCCCTGGGACTACGACTACCAGCTCTTCGCCTTCGATGAAAACGGGGTGTGCTACAGCACCATGTCGGACAGCCCGCTGAACTGGACCATCGACGACTTTGAAAATGGCTTCGACACCCTCTTTTGCAGCAAGTATAAGGTGGAGGACGGGGTGATTACCATCACCGACGAGACGCTCGGTACCTCGGAGGCGTGGGACGTGACCGTGATCGAGGAGGGCTATACCCGCAAGGGGGTCGACTTTAAACCGGGCGACCTGCTGCTTCACCGGCGGGGCCCGGATGGGGAGGTCGAATACGTGCGCCAGCTCCGCCGGATCGAGTTCCCCGAGGAATCTTGACAAGCCGGGGCGAATAGAATATAATAAATAAAAATTTAACAGCGTCTGTTTCAGGGCGGGGTGAAATTCCCCACTGGCGGTGATAGTCCGCGACCCGAAGCGAAAGCTTCGGCTGAATGGGTGTGATTCCCATACCAACGGTATAGTCCGGATGAAAGAAGCAGCACGAGGCGGTTTTCCGCGGATATGCTGACGCCCTTGGGGATTTTCCCAAGGGCTTTTCCGTTTTTCCGGGAAAGGATTCCGGGAGGGCGGCGCACCCCAGAACAGGCCCCAAACTGGAGGAGAACATCATGAAAGCAAGCCAGACCACCCGCAAGCTCACCACCATGGCCATGCTCACCGCACTTTCCATCGTGCTGGTGGCCATCGTCCACTTCCCGCTCTTCCCGGCCGCGCCCTGGATGGAGTACGACCCGGCGGACATCCCGATCTTTATCGGCACCTTCCTCTTCGGCCCCGGCGCGGGGCTGGCGCTGACGCTGGTGGTCTCGATCATCCAGGGCACCACGGTGAGCGCCTCGTCCGGCATCATCGGGATCCTCATGCACTTTTGCGCGACCGGCTCCTTCGCCATCCTGGCCGGGAACATCTACCGCAAAAAGCACACCCGCGGCGGGGCGATGATCGCGCTGGCCGCCGGGGTCGTGACCATGACGGCGGTGATGGCGCTCTGGAACCTGATCTTCACCCCGATTTTCATGGGCGCCCCCCGGCAGGCGGTGCTGGAGCTGATGATACCGGTGATCCTCCCCTTCAACCTGATCAAGGCCGGGGCGAACGCCCTGATCACCTACCTTGTCTACAAGCCGATCGCGCGGCTGGTGCGCCACGAGGAGGGCGGGCTGCCCGCGCGCTCTTGACAAGAGGGCGGGAACCGTGTAAAATAAATAAAAATTAAATACATCCTTATCAAGAGCGGCTGAGGGACCAGGCCCTGTGAAGCCCGGCAACCTGCGCGTGAGCGCAAGGTGCCAAATCCTGCGGAAAACTCCGGAAGATGAGGCTAAGATAGAGCGGCGCCCGGTTTTCCGGGCGCTGTTTTTGCGTCTGAAACATCTTGCCAAACAATCTGATAAGGGAAGCGGAAAGGAAGAAAACAAAAATGGCAAACTATCTCTTTACGTCGGAATCGGTGACCGAGGGGCATCCGGACAAGATCTGCGACCAGATTTCGGACGCCGTGCTCGACGCCATGCTGCAGGGGGACCCCCAGTCCCGGGTGGCCTGCGAGTGCGCCGCCACCACCGGCATGGTGCTGATCATGGGGGAAATCACCTCCAAATCACAGGTGGACATCCCGGCGCTGGCAAGACGGGTGATCTGCGACATCGGGTATGACCGGAGCGAATACGGCTTCGATGGGAACACCTGCAACATCCTCACGTCGCTGGACCGGCAGTCCCCCGACATCGCGATGGGGGTCTCGCTGGGCTCCGGGGGTGCCGGCAGCGTGGGCGCCGGGGACCAGGGGATGATGTTCGGCTTCGCCTGCGATGAGACGGCGGAGTACATGCCGCTGACCATCAGCCTCTCGCACAGGCTGACCCGGCGGCTGGCCGAGGTACGGCGCGGCTCTTTACCCTACCTGCGCCCGGACGGGAAGGCCCAGGTGACGGTGGAGTACGACGGCTACACCCCGGTGCGCATTTCGGCGGTGGTGGTTTCCTCCCAGCACGCGGCCGAGGTGGACATCGGGCAGGTGCGGCAGGATATTTTGGAGCAGGTCATCGCCCCGGTGCTGCCGAAAGGGCTCTGCGACGAGCGCACCCGCTACTTCATCAACCCGACCGGCCGCTTCGTGGTCGGCGGCCCGATGGGGGACAGCGGCGTGACCGGGCGCAAGATCATCGTGGACACCTACGGCGGCTGGGGCCGCCACGGCGGCGGCGCCTTCTCGGGCAAGGACCCGACCAAAGTGGACCGCAGCGCCGCCTACGCCGCGCGGTACGTGGCCAAGAACATCGTGGCGGCGGGGCTCGCTTCCCGCTGTGAGGTGCAGCTCGCCTATGCCATCGGGGTGGCCGAGCCGGTGTCGGTCAATGTCAACACCTTCGGCACCGGGAAGCGCCCGACGGATGAAATCGAGGCGGCGGTGCGCCGCACCTTCGATTTGCGCCCGGCGGCGATCATCGACTCGCTCGGGCTGCGCTCACTTCGCTATCAGTCGCTGGCGAGCTACGGCCACATGGGCCGCGAGGAGCTGAATGTCAGCTTCGAGCGCACCGACCGGGTGGAGGAACTGCTGGAAAACATATAGTTTTACGTGGGATTCCCAAGGGGATCATCCCCTTGGGCGGGGCGTGGGGCGGTGCCCCACAAAAAAACCAGGGCTTCGATCGCTGCGATCGAAGCCCTGGTTTTACGTTATCCTCAGATCTGCACCGAGTAGTTCGGCGCTTCCTTGGTGATGTAGATATCGTGCGGGTGGCTCTCCTTGAGCCCGGCGCCGGTGATCCGCACAAACTGCGCCTTCTCGTGCATCTCGTCGATGCTGCGACAGCCGCAGTAGCCCATGCCGGAACGCAGCCCGCCCAGCAGCTGGTAGATGGAATCGGCGACGCTTCCCTTGTAGGGCACCCGGCCCTCGACCCCTTCGGGGACCAGCTTCTTGTTGTCCCCCTGGAAATAGCGGTCCTTGCTGCCGCAGGCCATCGCGCCCAGGCTCCCCATGCCGCGGTAGACCTTGAAGCGGCGGCCCTGGAAGATTTCCTCGGCCCCGGGGGCCTCCTCGCAGCCCGCCAGAAGCGAGCCGAGCATCACGACGTTTGCGCCCGCGGCGATCGCCTTGGCGATGTCGCCGGAATACTTGATCCCCCCGTCGGCGATGACCGGGATGTGGTGCTTGCTGGCGACGCAGGCCACGTCGTAGACCGCGGTGATCTGCGGCACGCCGATCCCCGCGACCACCCGGGTGGTGCAGATCGAGCCGGGCCCGATCCCGACCTTCAAGGCGTCGGCGCCCGCCGCGATGAGATCCTCGGCCGCAGCGCCGGTGGCGATGTTTCCGGCGATAACCGGCACGTTCGGGAAGGCCTTTTTGACCTTCGCGACCGCGACGGCGATGTCCTTGTTGTGGCCGTGGGCCGAGTCGAGCACCAGCACGTCCACCTGCGCATTGATGAGCGCCTGGGCGCGGTCGAGCACGTCGGCGGTGGCGCCGATGGCGGCCCCGCAGAGCAGGCGGCCGTTTTTATCCCTGGCGGAGTTGGGGTACTGCACCGCCTTCTCGATGTCCTTGATGGTGATCAGCCCCTTGAGGTAGCCGCCGTCGTCCACGATGGGGAGCTTTTCGATCTTGTGCTTGCGCAGAATCTCCTGCGCCTGGGCCATGGTGGTGCCGACCGGGGCGACCACCAGGTTTTCCTTGGTCATCACGTCCTTGATCTTGACGTTGAAATCGGTCATGAACCGCAGGTCGCGGTTGGTGAGGATGCCCACCAGCTTCCCATCCGCCTCGCAGATCGGCACGCCGGAAATCTTATACTTGCCCATCAGCTCGTCCGCATCGAAGACAAAGTGCTCGGGTGAGAGGTAGAACGGGTTGACGATGACCCCGTTTTCCGAGCGCTTGACCTTATCCACCTCGTCGGCCTGCCGCTCGATGGACATATTCTTGTGGATGATCCCGATCCCGCCCTCGCGCGCGATGGCAATGGCCATCTTGGCCTCGGTCACGGTGTCCATCGCAGCGGTCATGACGGGGGTGTTCAGGGTGATCCCCTTGACCAGCTCGCTGCGCAGGTCGACCTCCTTGGGGAGCACGTCGCTCTTTGCGGGGATCAGCAGCACGTCGTCGAACGTCAGGCCCTCCTTGGCGAACTTGCCCGAAAATTCGGTATTCAGCATAGATTATCCTCCTTTTTCATCGCCGATTTCCATTCCTCTTGCACCAAACCACAATCGTTTTTCGATATTTTTTCCATTCTAGCACCAAACGCCCCATTATTCAATAGCATTTTTGTCCTTCTTTCGCAGACAGATTCCTACGGGATTGGGCAGGTTGATGAAAAGGGGGAGGGAGCCGCGGCCCCTTCCCCCCTTTGGTTTACAAGATAATCGTTTGCTCCTGTCCGCCGTCCGTGCCGGCGGTAAAGCGCTTCTCCTGCCCGTTGCCCCAAACGTGCAGCGTGTAGCTCTCGGCGGGGGAGAGGAGGATGAACTTCCCCTCGTAGTCGGTGTAGCCCTCCTCAGATTTGCCGCCCTCCTGCGGGTCGGCGCGCACCGAAAGGCCGGGCAGCGGCGCGCCAAAGGCATCCCGGAAACAAAGGATCAGCTTGTCCGCCCGGCGCGCGAGGCTCTCCCGGGGCGCCTCGCCGTTCCAGACCAGGGTGTAGTCCCGCACCCCTGTAAAAGGCAGCCCCCATACTTGGTACTCCTGCCGCTGGACCCCCTCCTTGCGGTAGGGGTTCGACAGGGTGAGGCGGTAGCGCTCGTAGACCCCCGCCTGTCGCAGCACCTCGCCGTTTTGATCGGTCTTCCTGGCTTCGATGCGAAGCGCCTTTGGGTTTTCCGGCTCCCCCGAGACCATCAGGTCGGGCACCGGATGCCCGGTGGCATCGACGATTTTCAGCCGCAGCCGGCAGGTGGGGGAGCTCTGCGGGTCCGCGTATGGACCGGGCACGGACGGATCGCTGCGCAGGGGGAGCACATATTCCCGGCTGCCGCCCACCGACGCGTCGAAGCAGAAGGTCTGCTCCCCCACCGAAGGCAGGCCCTCGGCGCGGGAAACGGTGACGGTATAGTTGTCTCGCGCGGGGCTGATGAACACATATTTCCCGTCCGGGTCGTTGTAGCCGAGCTGCCCGTCGGTGCCCGGGTTGGATTTTTGCCCCGCGGCGGGCGGGGGCGGGTTGTCCCTGCCGCCCGAGAGGAAGAGCCCGCAGACCGGGTCCCCGGTGGCATCGACAAAGCGAAGCACCACCTTTTCTGAGAGCGCTTCCAGGGTTTTTGCCGGGCTCTGCTTCTTCCAAACGGCCTCCACTGTCTGAGGGCCGTCTCCGGGCAGGACGGTGAAGGAAACGCTCTGGCACACGAGCGCGGGATAGCGGTAGTAGTCCTGCAGCGTGACGGTATACCGCTTGCCGACAAGCAGCTCCCCGCAGGGAAAACGGCCCTCGGGGCCGGTTTTGCTGACGTAGTCCGGGGTGATCGAGGATTCCAGGATTTCCCCCTCACCGTAGTCGCAGGACGCCGACAGGCCGGCCACCGGCGCGCCGCCGGGGGTGCGCACCTGCAAAAACACCTCCCGGACCGGGGAAGCGGCCAGGGGGGCGAAGCTGACAAAGATAAAGAGAAGAGCGCAGCAAAGGGAAAGAAAAAGACGTTTCATCAAAATCCTCCGCTCAGAGCTTGTCCAGCGTGCGGCACAGCTGGTTGGCAAAGTCCTGCGCCGAGGCGCGCAGGGAATCGATCGCCCCGTAGAGCTTCTGCTCGAACTCCCCCGAGCGTCCGGACTGGAAGTGGTCCCGGCTCTTGGCCAGGGAATATTTTTTGACCACCTTTTTGAGCTGTTCGGTCTCATATTCGCTCAGCTTCTGCCCGGCGTGCTGTCCGAGCTGGGCGAACAGGTCGGCGCACTCGCGCAGCAGCTCGACGTATTCGCTGTCCGACTGCTTTTTGAATTTCTGGATCAGCGCGGCCTCGTCCGAGGCCCGCAGAAAGCGCAGCTCCACCAGCTGGGCGTCCCCACCCATCTCGCCGATTTTCTGGGCGAGGCGGCTGAGGCGCGCGACATTCTTTTTGTTTTGCGGCAGAACGGCCACGCCCTGCTTAAAATATTCCGCGCCGAACTCCTTGAGCTTGCGCCAGACGTAGACCCGGTTGCGCGAGGGGTTGATCGGGATGCTGTACCCGAGCGCGACCCACTTGTGAGAGCCTTCCAAGGCCGTTCACCACCCTTCATTTGATGGTTCTATTGTAACAACTGTTAAACCAAAGGTCAACCGGGAAAACGCCGTTTTCCCCGAAAAATAAAGGACGGAACAGGCAAAAGAAAAATTTGCCTGTTCCGTTCATAAAATAGGGAGGACGAGGGACGCTAGAGCTCCATTTTGGCGAACTCGTAGCCCTCCTGCCGCGCCGCGTCAATGAAGTCGCCGAGCACGGCGGCATTGGTGGAGGAGACCGAGTGCAGCAGGTAGATCGCCCCGCAGTGCAGGTGGCTCTTCAGCTGCTCGAGCGCGTCGGCCTCCGCCATCTGGTTGTCGGGGTCCCAGTCGGCGTAGGCGAAGCTCCAGAACACCGGCTTATAGCTGTTCATCTGCACCAGCCCCAGGGCCTGCTCACTGAATTTCCCCTCGGGGAAACGGTAATACCGGCAGGCGTAACCAAGCTGGTCGTTTACCATATTGTGCAGCGAGAGCAGGTCCTCCTGCGCCTCGGAGAGGGGGGCCTCGGTGGCGTCGAGATGGTTGTCGGTGTGGTTGCCCAGCACATGCCCCTCGTCGATCATCCGCTGGCACAGCTCGGGCTCGGTGCGCACATAGTGCCCGGTCAGAAAGAAGACGGCGGGCGCCTCCTTTTCTTTTAACGTATCGAGGATTTTGGCGGTGTAGCCGTTTTCGTACCCCTGGTCAAAGGTTAAGTAGATTTTCTTTTCATCCTTGTTTCCAATGAAGATGGCGCCGTATTTTCCGTATTGCTCCTGCAGTGCGATGGGGGCGGTGGGACGGTTCTCCTCATCCACCTGCCGGCCCGGGCCCCAGGTGACCGCCGCCGGGTCGAGAGCGCCGATTTGTGAAAAATCGGCGCTCCCGGCTGCGGCTGCGGCTTCACTCGAGGAATCCATCGAGGAAGAGGACGAGGAACTGCTGCTCTCGGGCGCTTCGCTGCTGGAGCTCGGTTCAGGCATGGAGCTGGACGACGAGCTGGAAATCGAAGGGGCCGAAGAGGACGAGCCGTTCTTGTCATCGTTTCGGCCCGTACATCCGGCCAGCATGCAAAGGGCCAGCGAGAGTGCGAGCACAGTTTTGAAAATCTTCATGTTCATTCCTCCTGGAGCAGAAAGGGACAACTTCCTGCCTTCATTTTAGCACATTTTTGTAGGAGCGGGGACAGCTTTACGGCGAAACCGTCTCCACATTTCAATATTCTGTCTGGCGCGGGTCATTTTATTTGTCTTAGCGTAAAATTTCAGCGAAAGGATAATTTTTCCGGCAAAAACCTGCCGTAGACAGCTCAAAAATATGGCAGGATGTACATAAAATCCCATCCGTTCGTTCATACTACAACTATAGTCTACCAAAGGAGGCAATACAATGGAATATCCGTGCAAGATCGTTTCGATAAAGGGAAGGGAAATCCTCGACAGCCGGGGGAACCCGACGGTGGAATGCGTGGTCCGCCTGTCGGGCGGGGACGTGGGCCGGGCGGCGGTGCCCTCGGGCGCCTCCACCGGACAGTTCGAGGCGCACGAGCTGCGCGACGGTGACTCCTCCCGCTACGGCGGCAAGGGGGTGCTCGCAGCGGTACAAAACATTACCAAAACCATCGCGCCCGCCCTCTACGGGATGGACGGGGCCAACATCCGGGCGATCGACCGGGCGCTCGTCGAGCTCGACGGCACCGAGAACAAGCGGGGCCTCGGCGCCAACGCCACCCTCGGTGTTTCGCTCGCCTGCGCCAGGGCCGCCTGCCGGGCGCTCGGGCTGCCGCTCTACCGGTATCTCGGCGGGGTGCGGGCCGATACCCTGCCGGTGCCGATGATGAACATCCTCAACGGCGGCGCGCACGCCTCGAACAATGTGGACATCCAGGAATTCATGATCATGCCGGTGGGCGCGGCGTCCTTCTCGGAGGGGCTGCGCTGGTGCGCGCAGGTCTACCACAGCTTGGGAAGCCTGCTGCGCGCGCGGGGCCTTTCGACCGGGGTCGGGGACGAGGGCGGTTTCGCGCCGGACCTTTCGTCGGACAGCGAGGCCATCGAACTGATCATCGAGGCCGTCGAGGGCGCGGGCTTCGAGATGCACACCGACTTCATGCTGGCGCTGGACGCCGCCGCGAGCGAGTGGACCGCCGAGTACGGCTACCGCCTGCCCAAGCTCGGGCGCAGCTACGACACCGATTCGCTGATCTCCTATTGGCAGGACCTGCTCGGGCGCTACCCCATCTGCTCGCTGGAGGACCCGCTGGGCGAGGAGGACTTCATCGGCTGGGCCTCGCTGACCGAAAAGCTCGGCTCGAAGGCCATGCTGGTGGGGGACGACCTGTTCGTCACCAACACCGAGCGCCTGCGCCAGGGGATCGAGCTTCGGGCGGGGAACGCGATCCTCATCAAGGTCAACCAGATCGGCACCCTTTCCGAGTCGCTGGACGCCATTGAGATGGCCAAGAAGGCGGGGTTCCGCACCATCATCTCCCACCGCTCGGGCGAGACCGAGGACACCACCATCGCCGACCTGGCCGTGGCGGTGAACGCCGGGTACATCAAGACCGGCGCGCCCTGCCGCAGCGAGCGGGTGGCGAAATACAACCAGCTGCTGCGCATCGAGGAGCAGCTCGGCTGCTCGGCCCGGTATGGCGGATAGCCGCGAAATAGGGAACAAATAGTATATTTATTAATATTATATACGATTTGTATCGAAAAAGATAGCTTTTTTGTCCTGAATGCGTGTGATGCAGGGGGCGGAAAAGCTATTTTCCTGCAATGAAAAATTGTCATGGGGAAACCCCTTGATAGGGTTTCCCCACGCAAAAGCCTTCCACTGGAAGCCTTTTACTCCCCTTCCTGATCTATGGGAGGCTTCTGTGGCGGCAAGATGGCAGCGACCCGGAAAAGGCCGTGGGCTCTGCCCACACCCGCCAAAGGGTCAAGGACCCTTTGGAAACCCAATGATTTCCCTGTGGATTTCTTTATAATAAGTACAATTATTTATGAGGGTATAAATTTTCTTTTAAAAATTGTTGAGTATTTCTTTCGCGGCTGTTATAATCAAAATGAGAGAACCGGGTCAAGGGACGGTAAAATCTTCGGACAAACGGAGGAAGATCAATGGATTTTTTCAGCTTGGTGACCATGTTGGGCGGGCTGGCCCTCTTTCTGTACGGAATGTCGATTCTCGGCTCAGGGTTGGAGAAGGTCTCGGGCGGGCGGCTGGAGAGCGCGCTGGAGAAGCTGACCAAGAATACCCTGTCGAGCGTGCTGTTCGGTGCGTTGGTCACCGCGGCGGTCCAGTCCTCCTCGGCCACCACGGTGGTGGTCGTTGGCCTGGTAAACGCCAGGGTCATGAAGCTGCGCCAGGCTATCGGGGTCATCATGGGCGCGAACATCGGTACCACCATCACCGCGCACATTCTGCGTCTGGCCGGGGTGGACAGCTCCAACTTCCTCATCCAGTTTTTTAAGCCCACCACCCTGGCGCCGCTGTTCGCCATCATCGGCGTGCTGCTCTTCATGTCCTCCAAGCGCACAGTCAAAAAGGACGTCGGGCAGATCCTGCTGGGGTTTGGCATCCTCTTCACCGGGATGATCACCATGTCCGACGCGGTGGCCCCCTTGGCCGACATGCCCGGCTTCGCGAAGCTCTTTTCGATGTTTGAAAACCCCGTCCTCGGCGTGATCGTCGGGACCCTGGTGACCGCGGTCATCCAGTCCTCCTCCGCCTCGGTCGGTATCCTGCAGGCGCTCTCCTCCACTGGGGTGATCACCTGTGCATCGGCCTTCCCGATCATCATGGGCCAGAACATCGGTACGTGTATCACCCCGATCCTGGCCTCGATCGGCGCTTCCAAGAACGCCAAGCGCACCGCAATGGTCCACCTGACCTTCAACATCCTGGGTACCGTCATCTTCCTGGCGGCGACCTACCTGTTCCAATATACCATCGGCTTCCCGTTCTGGAACGACCCGATCTCGATGGGCGGGATCGCGAATTTCCACACCATCTTCAACGTGACCATCACCCTGCTCTTCCTGCCCTTCGTGGGGCTCCTGGAGCGGATCGTCTGCACCATGATCAAGGACGACCCGACCGGGGAGGACGAGGAAGAGGCCGTGGTGGTCCAGCTGGACGACCGGCTGCTCGTCTCCCCCGGCCTGGCGCTGGAATATGTGCATAAGGCCACGGTGCAGATGGGCAAGCTCGCGCTCAAGAACTTCAGCAATTCGATCAAGCAATTTGAAAAATTGGACCTCAAGCGGGAGGAGCGTATGCGCGAGAACGAGGACACCATCGACAAGCTGGAGAGCCGCCTGGGAATCTACCTGCTCAAGCTCTCGGAGCGCGAGCTCACCGAGAGCGAGTCGCGCCAGGTCTCACAGACGCTGCAGGTGATCAGCGAGTTTGAGCGAATAGGCGACTACTCGATGAACAACGCCCAGTGCGCGCTGCGCCTGTACGATGACAAGGCCAACTTCTCCCAGAAGGCCCTGGGTGAGCTGCAGGTGCTCAGCGAGGCGGTGGGGGAGATCATTGAGAAGGCGATCTGCTCTTTCGAGGAACAGGACGTGGCGGTGGCCGCCACCATCGAGCCGCTCGAGCAGGTGATCGACCTGGTGGAGGAGACGCTCAAGGAGCGGCACATCCTGCGCCTGCGGGACGGGAGCTGCTCGATCGAGGCGGGCTTCCCGTATGTCGAGACCCTTTCGAGCCTGGAGCGTATCGCCGACCACTGCTCGAACGTTGGGGTGCATGTCATCACCCATCAGAATGCCGAGCAGGGGATCGACCGGCACGACTATCTGCGCGAGGTCCACCTGGGCACCTCCAAGACCTATGCCGAGCTTTACCAGGACTACGACAAGAAATATTATTCCCGGATCGCCCCGCAGGGGTGAAACAGAGAAAGCGCCCCGGCCAAAGATTCTTGGCCGGGGCGCTTTTGGGTGATGGGGACGTCGCGCGCTTAGCCCCCCGCGCGGCGCTGTGCGAAAACCTTGAGCTCGGGCCCGTTTTCGCCCATCACCCAGGCGCTGCCGCTCCCCCCGATGTCCCAGCCCGAAAAGCTGGCGGCGTTTGTGAAGGAGGCCAGCGGCAGGCCGGAGGCGCCCGCCACGTTGCCCGAGGCGGTGGCGGTGGTGGACCCGCAGGCGGTGTCGTTGGGAAAATAGCAGTTTTCCATTTTTGCCTTCCCCCACAATCCGGCGATCATCCCATTTCCCTGCGCGCCCGACAATTTGGCGGGAATGGCGTAGCAGCGGCGGATGGTGTTGGCGGTGCTGTCGCCGTTGAAGTCCCCCGAAATGCCTGCCGCGTGGCGGACGCCGGAATAGACGCCGCCCAGTGCGTAGCAGTCCTCGATTACGATGTTGGTGCTGTCGTTTCCGAGGATTCCCCCTGCGTCATAACCGGCGGTGGTGCTGACGGTGCAATCCTTGGAGTAGCAGCGCGAAATGGTGGCATCCCTGGCCTGGCCGGCGAGGGTGCCGGCGTGCCATGATCCTCCCGTCATGGCGATGTTGGCATTTTCGATCCCCAGGTTCATCAGCGCGCCGCTGAATGTGGCGAACAGCCCAGCGGGCTTGCCGGAGGAGGTACTGGTCAGGTTCCGGATGACATAGCCGTCCCCGTCGTAGGTGCCGTTAAAGTCGAAGTTCTGCCAGGCCTCCCCCGCCATATCGATGTCGCAGGCCTGCTTAAAATGGGAATCGGTGTGCTTTTGCAGATGCGCCAGCTGTGCGGGACTGGCGACCCGGTAGGGGTTTTGCGCGCTGCCGTTCCCCATTAGGAAAGCGCCGGTGTCGTCCGGATGTCCGCAGACGCGAGCGGTCTGGAGGGCGGCGGACTTGGTCGCCGCGCGGTCCAGCCCCTCCCGGCCCGGCATGGGAAGGGCGGTCACGGTGAGGGTATAGGTTTTCGGCTCGGCCAGCGAGATCGGGGCCGGGAGGAAGACGGTGCGCGCCGACTGGACAGTCAGCTCCTCCCGGGCCAGCAGCACCTGCGGGTCGGCCGCCCCCTCGTAGAGAGCGAAGGCGTAGCGGTCAGTGCGCGTCGAGGGGGTGAAGGGGATGTTGACCCCGTATTCGCCGGCCTGGACTGCGGCCCGCGCCTCGTCCGCGGCCGCGGGAAGAAAAAGCATAGCCGCCAGGCAGGCTGCCAGCAGCAGGGAACATGCCATTCGCTTCATCAATAAAACCTCCCCAAAAGACCGCTAGATAAGCAATCCTGGGGTCCTGCCGGCGGGCGGATGGGGAAGGAAACCGCCATTTTCCCTTGCAACCTTTCCCAGAATCGGGTATAATTAGGGCATAGGTTCCAACTCCTGGAAGCGTTTCCCGGGAGAGGCGAATGAAATTACAGAAAGATGACCGTTAGCTTGCTTAGCTAACGGTCATTTTTAATCCTTCTCCAGCCGCTCCAACAGTGCGTCGATCCGGGTGCGCAGCTCCTCCTGCGGGACCGGCAGGAGGATTTCCCCGTTGTCCTCGGTACCGGCGAAGAAGGCTTCCTCCTCCATCGCCACCAAGGCCGGGGTGTCCCCGTGCGCGAACCGTGCGTCGAACGTGGCGGCCTCGGGGTCCTGCGGGCTTTGGCAGGCGGCTTGCTCCTCGCCGTTATGGGTGACGGTGCAGGCGCTCTGCGCGTCGTCCCCGCCGAAGAGCGTGTAGGTGCGCTGCCAGACGTCCAGCAGCCTGCCCGCTTCATCCGGCTCTGGCAGCAGGCGCAGGGCGCTTTCCAGGACGATTTCCTGCGTCCCGTGCCCGCCCTTGCCAATGAGCACGAGCCCATCGCCCGAGGCGGCCGGGTAAAATTCGCAGCTGCCGTTCGGCACCTCGTAGTCGCCCACGACCTCGTATGCGTCTTCCGTCAGCCGCAGCAGGGTATGGGTGCCCGAAAAGTTGCCGTAGCTGCCCACGATCAGCTCGGGGGAGCCGTCCCCGTCGAAGTCATAAAGCCCCAGGTTATATTGCCAGGGCACGAAGTCCTCGCCGTTGACGAAGCTGTTTGCCGCCTCGCTCAGGCGCTCCAGCAGCTCGTCCCGCGGCGCGCCCGCCACGGGCGCGGGCTCTTCGGGGGCGCTTTCCGGCGCGGCGCCCGGCGGGGGAACATCATTCTGTTGTCCGGGCGCGCCGGCGCAGCCGGCCAGCAGGAGCAGGCCGCTCAGCACCAGCGGCGCAAGCCGCCTCATGCCTGCCAGCCCTTGCAGACGTCCACCCACCCGGCCGCCTTCGACAGCGCAAAGAGCTCGTCCGGGGTCAGCTCGATGGCCGAGCTGGCGCTGCCCGCCGCGGGATAGACGGTATCGAAGCGCCGCAGCGACTCGTCCAGGTAGGTGCGCACCCCGCCGGGGTTACAGAACGGGCAGACCCCGCCGATCTCGTGGCCGGTCAGCCCCGCCACCTGCTCGGGGGTAAGCATCTTGGCCTTGCAGGAAAACGCCGCCTTATATTTCGGGTTGTCGATCTTGGCGTCCCCGGCGGCGACGATCAGGATGCACCCGCCGTCCGCGTCCAGGAAGGATAAGGTCTTGGCGATCCTGGCCCCCTCCACCCCCAATGCGGCGGCGGCAAGCTCCACCGTCGCGCTGGAGACTGTGAACTCGTGAATCCGATCCGCTAATCCAAGGGAAGAAAAATACTCCCGTACCGCTTCGATTGCCATAATGATAATCATTCCTTTCTTAGGGAATTTTTGCCTATGCGGCATTGCCGCATAGGCAAAAAAACCGAGAGTTTGAAAGATTCATCTTTCAAACTTATCCTTTCTCACTTCGTCCAGATAGGTCGCCTGCAAGTCTGCCACATGCAGGTGGACCGCCAGCGGGTAGTGCTCGAACGCGCCCGAGAGCGCGAAGCTGCCCGCCTTGACCGAGTCGTCGAACCCGCCCATGTGCCAGCGGATCGCCATCGCCTCCTCGCGGCTCAGCCTCATGAAGCCACTGATGATATAGACTGACTTCTCGCCGTGCCCATAGGGGAGCTGGTCGTTGACGGTATAGAAGGGCTGTTTCTCCCACTGGCCGGTCTGCTCGTTTTTCACGTTGCGGGTGCTCACCGCGTAGAAATCGGCCTTGCAAATGTCGTGCAGCAGCCCGCAGACGGCCAGCGTCTCGGGGGAATACTCCGCGGCGGCCTGCGGGTTCTGGCAGAGCCGGCGGTAGACGTTCAGGCTGTGCAGGCAGAGGCCCCCCTCCTGCGCCAGATGGAAGCGGGTGCTCGCCGGGGCGGTGAAGAAGTCGGTGCGCTGCAGCCAGCTCAGCAGCTGGCTTGCCCCCTCGCGCTTGACATGTTCGTTAAATATTTCGATAAACTGTTCTCTCATTGCCGTTCCTCCTTATACCTCGGCCGGCTTCTTGAGCTTGGCGTAGTTTGCCATCACCTTCTTGGTGCCCACTGAATCGAAGGCGATCTCCAAAAGCCGGTCCCCACCCATCGGCTTGACCGAGAGGACGGTGCCCGCGCCGTAGACCGGGTGCTCGACCCGCTCGCCCTCGCTGTAGCTGGCGCTGTCCGCCTTCCGCGCCGGCATGCCGGCCCCAAGGCGCCGGGAGACGCTCGCCGCGCTTTTCTGCGTGCGCTGAGGGCGGACGTCCTCGAGCAGGTTGCGCGAGACGGTCTTGTCGTCCAGCTCGTAGGTCTCCTTAGGCAGCTCCTTGATGAAGCGGGACATCATATTGCGGGTGGTCGAGCCGAAGATCATCCGCTGGGCGCAGCAGGTAATATGCAGCGCCGCCTTGGCGCGGGTATAGGCGACATAGGCCAGGCGGCGCTCCTCCTCGATCTGCTGCGGGTCGTAGATCGACTGGCTGCCGGGGAAAATCCCCTCCTCCGCGCCCGCGACAAAGACGTTGGGGAATTCCAGCCCCTTGGCCGAGTGGATGGTCATCAAAATCACCCGGTCGTCGCTGTCGTTGTAGCTGTCGAGGTCGGTGTAGAGCGCGATCTCCTCCAAAAACCCGGAGAGGGTGGGCTCCTCGTTCTCCTGCATATAGTGCTGGATGTTGGTCTTGAGCTCCTCCAGGTTTTCGATCCTGGTCTGCTCGAGGGTGCCCTGGGCCTTGAGCGCGGCCATGTAGCCCGAGCGCTCGAGCACCAGGTCGAACAGTTCGTCGAGCGGCAGGCCCCCTGCCTCCTCCTCGATGAAGGAGTCGATCATCCTGGTGAATTCGATCAGCGAGAGGGCCTTGCGCGAGAGGGGCTGGTACTCGTCGGCGGCGCGCAGCACCTCGAAAAGCGGGAGCCCGAGCGAGAGAGCCAGCTCGTTTGCGGCACTGATGGTCGCCTCCCCGATCCCGCGCTTGGGCTCGTTGATGATCCTTGTCAGGCGCAGGTTGTCCGAGGGGTTGTTGATGATACTCAGGTAAGAGATCAGGTCCTTGATTTCCTTGCGCTCGTAGAAGCGCAGCCCGCCGATGATCTTATAGGGGATGGCGCTGCGGGTCAGCTCCCGCTCGATCGAAGCGGACTGGGCGTTCATCCGGTAAAGGACGGCGTGGTCCGAAAAATGCTGCCCCTCGCGCACGTTTTTGGCGATGGTGTCGCAAATATAGGCGGCCTCGCCCTGTTCGTCGGATAGGCGGACCACCTGGACCTTGGCCCCCTCGCCATTTTCGGTCCAGAGGTTTTTGCCCTTGCGCTCGGTATTGTTCTGGATTACCCCGTTGGCCGCGGCGAGGATGGTCTTGGTCGAGCGGTAGTTCTGCTCGAGCCGGATCACCTTGGCGCCGGGGAACTGGTCCTCGAACTGGAGGATATTTTCGATGGTGGCGCCGCGGAACTTGTAAATGCTCTGGTCGTCGTCCCCCACCACGCACAGGTTGTGGTGCCCGCCCGCGAGCAGGGCGATCAGCTTATACTGCAGGAGGTTGGTGTCCTGGTACTCGTCCACCATGATGTAGCGGAAGCGGTTCTGGTAGTATTCGAGCACGTCGGAGTTTTCCTGCAGCAGGCGCACCGTGAGCAGGATGATGTCGTCGAAATCCACCGCGTTGGCGTGGCGCAGCTCCTGCTGGTAGCCCTGGTAGCACTTGGCCGCCGTCTGGGTGAGGTAGTCGTTTGAGCTTTTCATAAGCTCCTGCGGGGTGAGCATGGCGTCCTTGGCGCGGGAGATGACCGAGAGCAGGGTGCGGGGCTTGAGGTTCTTGTCACTGACCCCACAGAGGTCCATCTGCCGCTTGATCACCCGGATCGAATCGTCGCTGTCGTAGATGGTGAAGCTCGGGGAATAACCCAGCCGCTCGATATACCGCCGCAAAATCCGCACGCAGGCGCTGTGGAAGGTGGCGGCGTTTATGTCTCTGGCCGCCTCGCCCAGGGTGCGCTCGAGCCGCTCGCGCAGCTCCCCCGCGGCCTTGTTGGTGAAGGTGATGGCTAAGATATTCCAGGGCCGCACCGGGCGGGAAGCGATCAGCGAGCAGAGGCGCTCCTCGTCCCCGCCTGCCCCCTCGGCCCAGCTTTCCAAAAAGGCGTAATCCTCCTCGCCCAGCGGCGGTATGTAATCGGAGTGGTAGGCATCCCCGAAGCGGACCAGGTTGAGAATGCGGTTGATCAGCACGGTGGTCTTGCCGCTGCCAGCACCCGCGAGGATGAGCACCGGGCCGCTGACGGTGAAGACCGCTTCGCGCTGGCGGGGGTTCATCCGGGAAAAGTATTGTTCCAAAATCTGTTTTTTCAGCGCGGGATAGCGCGCGCCTTCGTTTGGCATGTGTTGTTACCTCCCAATCGGTTTGCAAGCATCCATTATAGCACAGGACGAAAAGAATAAAAAGGCCTCAGAAAAGCGCGAAAGCCGCAGACGCGCCTGCGGCTTTCGATGAAACCCATGTCAGTAGAGGACAATGTAGCTGTCGATCCCGGCCTCCCCGGCGGCGCGTATCTGCTCGGCCACGTCGGCGGCGGTATACTGCCGGTTATACGCGCCCTCGAGCGTGTTGTCGGTATACCCCTGCAGACAGGCCACCAGTGTCTGCACGCTGGGGGCCGAGGATTTCACCCTGCCCAGCACCGCCTGCACCGTGTCGAAGGGGGTGGTGGCCGGGGCCTGCAGCCGGAAGCCCTCGAGCTCATAGACCTCGCCGAAGCTGGCGGGCATGACCCCTACCGCGAGGGCCCCGCCAAAGAGGTTCGCGGGGTTGCTCTCCCCGTAGCGGGCGTTGTTCTGCCCGAAGACCGAGTCGGCGCTCGTATAGCACAGGAGGCTGCCGCCCCGCTGGGCGGCCTGCTCGCGCACCGACTGCACGAACTCGCGCAGCACGGCGTCCCTCGGCTTGCTCTGCGACCACTCGCCATAGGTGGCGTACTGGAGTCCGTACCCCTCGGGGAATTGGACCGAATCGAGCAGGATGGTGTCCACCCCCGCGCCGATCGCCTCGAGGGCGATGTCGGTGATATAGCTCTGCGCGATGGGGGAGTAGGGGTTCAGCCACGGCTTGCCGCCGCGCTCGGCCTCGGCGTCCAGCCAGCCCCAATCGGAATTCATGTATTTGACCGCGGCCATCTCCTGCCCCTTCGGGGCCAGCGGGTCGCAAAAGGCCTGCACCCGCCCGATCACCTGGTATCCCGCCTCATGCAGCTCGGCGCAGAGCGCGCCGAGGTCCACGGCGTTCTCCGACTGTGCGCCGGCCTGGGCGACCAGCTCGAGATTGCTGCGGTAAAGCACCGAACCGCCCGTGTCCTTGAGGTCGATCATCACGGCGTTGTACCCTTCAACCCCGGTGCCCTCGACAAAGGAGAGCGCCTCGCCCGCCAGCAGGCGGCTCGCCGGGATATAGCAGGCGCGCAGCCCTGTGACCGGCGGGGGATCGCTCTCCTGCGCGGCCGGGGCGGCGGGCGCGGGTGCCGCCGGCGGCGGGGACGCCTCCTCGCCGCTTGACGGGGACGCGGCCTCCTCCCCTCCCGAAGCGCCGATGGTGGACGAGAGCCGGCCGCTGAGAAAGTCGTGTACCGGTCCGTAGAGGCTGAAAACCAGCAGCGCCGAAAGCGCCGCCGCCAGCACCAGCAGGACGATCTTTACCGGCGTGAGCCCCCCGGGGCGGCGCCGGTATATCCGGTTGTAGCGTTTGATCTTATAGCCCTTGCGCAAGGACGGCACCTCCTAAGGTCAAGTCCGACAAATCGTCAGGTGGGCAGCTGGTGGCCGATCAGGCCGTAGATGGCCAGCGAAACCAGCCCGATATAGAGCAGGTGGATGGGCATCCCCTTGAAGGCGCGCGGCAGGGTGACCAGCTCCAGCCGGCGCCGCCCGGTGTAGATGAGCAGCAGCGCCAGGGTGTAGCCGACCCCGGTGCCCAGCCCGAAGCCCACGGTGGAAAAGAAGCTGTGCTGCTGTGCGGTGGTGAGCACCAGCGCGCCGAGCGAAGCGCAGTTGAAGGTGGACAGGGGGAGCAGCTTCTTCATCGGTGTGAAGATCTTGCCCGGCAGCCTGTCACAGAGCAGGTAGAGGATGAGATAGACCACCGTCAGGCAGCACAGGTAGATCAGCGCGCGCAGCGAGACGGCGACGTTGTAGTCATACAGCAGATAGTTGGCGGCGAAGGACAGCGTGGAGCCGAAAAAGGTGATGACGGTCAGCGCCGCGCCGTGGGCCAGGATCCGCTTTGGGGTGCCCAGAAAGACCATCCGCCCGACGCCGAGCATCCGGGTGAAGACGGCGTTCTCCAGAAAGATTGCCACCAGCGCGTAGAGGAAAAATAAACCGATCGCTTCCATAGCAGCCTCCATTTCTAAATCAAGAGATCGTCGTCGAGGTCCTCGTCCTCCCCCTCGGCGGGGGTCTGGCTGTCGCGCAGGTCGGCGCGGTAGTTACGCACCCGCCAAAGCCGCCCGATATAGCGGCTGCCCGCCGCCAGGAAGGCGAGGAGGATACAGCCCGAGAAGGGGATGAGCAGCCCGCTCAGCTTAAAGGTGATCCCCGCGACCGGGATCCCCCAGACGGAGCCGTAGCCGAAGAGCTCGCGCACACAGGCGAGCAGGGCCATCACCACCGAGAAGCCCAGCAGATGGAGCACCCCGTCGATGAGGGTGTGCAGAACGCCGCAGCGCACCCCGACGTGCTCGCAGCGGTAGAGCATGATGGTGTTGACCGCGATGATCGGGAAGTAGACGCCAAGGGAGTTGAGCACCACCGGGAAGATGGGGGAGAGGCGCAGCTCCACCGGGATGAGGATCGCCACCGCCAGCAGCACATAGACCGGGAAGCGTGCCCACAACGGCAGGAAACGGCGCACCGGCGGCAGGGAGGAGAAGAGCATGACCGGCAGGGTGGTCGCCCACATGCCGATCATCACGCAGAAGGCGCCCTGCAGGGAGTTGGTCGCGCTGATGGCCAGCGGCAGCGCCAGCCCGAGCGAGAGCACGGGGTTGTCGAAAAAGAGCCCCGAGAAGCGGCGGACAAGGCGGTTATGCTTTCTTGTTCTTTGCAGGTACAAAGCGACCCCTCCTTACCGCGCGGTAGAATAATTCGTCCAGATAATCGAAGATCGGCGCCAGGGCGTTGCACAGCAGCAGCGAGAAGGCGAAGGACTCCTCAAAGCCGCCGAAGCGCCGGAACAGCATGGTGATCACCCCGGCAAACACGGCATAGACCACGCAGGCGCTCGCGCGCTTGGGGGAGGTGACCGGGTCGGTGAGCATGAAGACGGCCCCCATGATCAGGCACCCGGAGAAGAGCTCGTAGATCACCGACGCGCCCCCCGGGATGGGCGCGCGCGGAAACAGCCCGGCCCAAAGCGCGCAGGTGCCGAGGAAGCACAGCGGCATCTGCCAGTGCACCGAGCCGCGCACGACAAGATAGAGCAGGCAGGCGCAGACCACCAGTACGTTGGTCGCGCCCATCGGCCCGGGGGTGTTGCCCAGCAGCATGCTCAGGAAATCCCCGCCGGTGGGCACGCCGCCCGCCTTGAGGGTATAGGAGGCCGAGGTGACCAGCCGCCCGGTGAAGCTGCCGAAGGCGTTCAGCGCTTCGAGCGGAACCGGGTAGGAAAAGACCGCCTTGGGAAAGCAGATGGCCACGAAGGCGAAGCCCCCGGCGGCGGGGTTAAAAAGGTTGTGGCCCACCCCGCCGAAGGGGTATTTGACCACCACCAGCGCGAAGGCCACCGCCACCGCCACCACGGCGTAGTCCACCGAGGCGGGCAGCAGCAGCGGGAGGAGCAGGGCCGTCACCAGAGAGGAATGGTCCCGCAGGCTCAGCTTCTGGCGCAGCAGCAGCTTGCAGACAAGGTCGCAGACGATGGAGACCCCGGCCGCGTGCAGACCGAGCAGCAACGCGCGCGGCCCGTAATAATAGAAGGCCATCAGGTAGAGCGCGATTAGGACGATCAGCACGTCGTCCATCATCGAGCGGTTGGAGTCCCGCTTTCGGATATGCGGCGGGTTATACGCTTTGAGTATCATTTTGATCCTCCTGTGTCCCCTCTTGGGGCTGCGTTTGCGGCTGTGCTTTATCCAGCCCCTCCACCAGCCGCTTGGCGCTCAGGATCTCGGCCGAGAGCTCGAGCTTAGCCGGGCAGACGTAGCTGCAGGTCCCGCAGCCAATGCAGCGCTCCACGTCGTAAAAGCGCAGCATCCCGACCAATTTTTGCTTGGAGGACTTGTAAAGGAAGAGCGGGGAGAGCTCCTGCGGGCAGACGCTGGCGCACTTTCCGCAGCCGATGCAGCTGTAGTGCCGCTCGCGCGGGTTGTCTAGGAAGGCCAGCACCGCGCGGGTGGTCGCGCTGATGGGGGTGTGCGCGGGGTCGAGGATGCTCATGCCGGTCATCGGTCCGCCGATGACAACCCGCGCCGGCTCCTCGAGCAGCCCGCAGCGCTCGAGCGCCTGCCAGACGCTCAGGCCGTTCGTGGCCTCGAGGTTGGCGGGGTTGGCCACGCAGTTGCCCGCCACGGTGAGAAAGCTGGTGGTCTGGGCGGTGTGGTTGTGGATGGCCCGGTAGAGGTGGATCAGGGCGCAGACCCCGACGAGCAGCACCCCTTCCCCGCACTCAGGGAAGGAGGAGCGCGCCTCGGCCGGATATTTTCCGGTAATCCTTTTTATTTTGACGCCATACAATGTATTGGGGATCCGCAGGCGGAGATCGTAGACGTTTTTGTATACCCCGATCATGATCTCCTGCGCCCCGGCGGCCTTGGCCGCGAAGAGCAGGCCGCCCACCGCCTGGGAGGAGAGCTTGAAGAGCGGGCCGAGCTGGCTGGAGACATAGGGCTCGTCGTCGATGGCGTCGGCCACCACCATAGCGGTGCCGCCGTCGCGCCGCGCCGCGCGCAGCTTCTCCCCCAGCGGGAGCGAGTCGCGCTCGTCGATGATTCCCGCGGCATCGGCAAAGGCGATGATCTCCTCGGGGGAAAGCGCTGCCGGGTCTTCAGCTTTTGGAAGCGGCAGAGGCCGCGCGCTGCCGGGGACGATCAGCTCCCGCAAATCCCGCGAGAGGGCGGGCTCTTTGTGCTGCTCGAGCACCAGCCCTTTTGATAGAAAATGAAACGCCAAAGCGACGCCTCCTTTATTACTGCAATATCACATGGCCCGGCGGCAGCAAAGCCGCCTGGGGCGAAAGGAACAGATAGATGAAGATCGAACCGTTTGAGGGCGGCCGGGTGCGCGTGACCCTGAAGCAAAGCGAAATGACCGCCCTGGGGCTGAGCTATGAAGAACTTTTGCTGGGCGGGGAGGGGCTGCAAAAGGCCCTGGGCGCCCTCCTTTGGCAATTGCAGGAGAAAACCGGCCTGCACGGCGTCGGGCAGCGCGTCCTCATCGAGGCGACGCTCGGGGAGTCGGGCGGGTGTGAGCTCGTCCTCTCGGGGCTGCACGAGCCCAGCCGCTACCGGATCAAGGAGGGACAGCTCGTCCCGCGCCTGTTTTGGTTCGCGGGCCTGCCGCAGCTCGTGCAGGGGTGTAAAGCCGTCTTCACCCACATGTCGCACCGGATTTACCGCTCTTCGCTGTACTACCGGGGCGGGTATATCCTGAGCGTCACCCCGATCGACGGGCCCCGCGCCGGGGCAGCCCAGCTGCTGGGAGAATTTGGCGGCTATCTCGGCCGGGGCGAGCTGCTCGAGGAGCTGGTCTGCGAGCACGCGAAGCCGATCCGCTGCGGGGACGCCATCGACGCGGTCTCCCGGTACCTATAAACCGCGGCCGGCTTCGGCCGCGGCGCGCAGATCGCGGACCGCTCCGGCGTAATCGGGCTTTGAAAAGAGCGCGCTGCCCGCGACCAGCACGTCGGCCCCGGCGCGCACCGCCAAGGGCGCGGTGGTGGGGTCGATCCCGCCGTCCACCTCGATGTGAAGGGGGAGGCCCTGCCGCTGCGCTTCCTCTCGCAGCGCCTCGATTTTTGGAAGCATGCCGGGCATAAATTTCTGCCCGCCGAAGCCCGGCTCGACCGTCATCACCATCACGACGTCGATGAGCGGCAGAAAGGGAAAGACCCGCTCGGCCGGCGTGGCGGGCTTCAGGACAAGCCCCGCCCGCTTGCCGCGCTTCCTTATCGTGGCGATGGCCAGCGCCGGTTCGGACTCGGATTCGATGTGGAAGGTGATCAGGTCGGCGCCGGCGTCCAGGAAGGCCCCGAGGTAATCGAGCGGTTTTGAAATCATCAGATGCACGTCCAGCGGCAGCTTTACCGCCGGGCGCAGGCTTTTTACGACCGGCACCCCGATCGAGATGTTCGGGACGAAGTGGCCGTCCATCACGTCGACGTGCAGCCAGTCGGCGCCCGCGCGCTCCATGGCGCGGCAATCCTCGCCCATGGCGGCGAAGTCGCAGGAAAGGATGGAGGGGGCGATCAGGATCGGGAAATCATGCATGGGCTTTGGGCTCCTTTCAAATGGCTGCAAGTCGGAAGAAAGCTAGTTTATTGTATAATAAAAACCGCTCAAAATCAACCTTTCACGCCCATAAAACCAATATTCACAGTTTGTTCACCATACATGGAGCAGCCGGAAACCGCCGCACACTGGGCCTTGCCTTGCCGGTTTCCCCATGAAACCTCCTTCATTCGCAAAGCGGTCCCGCGGGACTGGTTTGGGGCTTTACATTCTGCGCGGAGATTGAATCAACGCCGCTTTTATGATATGATTGGTGCGAATTGTGACAAACGTACTATGCGGAAAGGCGGATGAGCGATATGGAACGAATCACACCGAAAAATTGGGACTTTTCCCTGCCGCGCCTCGGAGTGGGCGGCATGCGCTTCCCGTTGCTGGACCCACAGGTTTCCTCCTCGATCGACCGTGAGCAGGTCGGGCGGATGGTGGACTACGCCATCGCGCACGGCGCCAACTACTTCGACACCGCCTACCCCTACCACGACCATACGGCCGAGCAGGCGCTGGGCGAGGCGCTCGGGCGCCACAAGAGGGAGGAATACCTGCTCACCGACAAATTCCCCGTCTGGCTGTGCGAGAGCGAGGAGGACCTCGGGCGGATTTTCGCCGAGCAGCTTAAAAACTGCGGGGTGGACTATTTCGACGTCTATCTCCTGCACGCGCTGAGCGCCGAGCGCATGGAGAAGGTGCGCCGGCTGCACATGCTCGAGTTTTTCACCGAGCAAAAGCGCCTCGGAAAAATCCGCAAGCTCGGCTTCTCCTTCCACGACACCCCCGAGGTGTTCGAGCAGATTATGCAGAGTTTCGACTGGGACATCGTGCAGATCCAGCTCAACTACTTCGACTGGGAGCAGCTCGAAGGGGAGAAACTCTATCAAACCGTGCTGAAAAAGGACATCCCCTGCGTGGTGATGGAGCCGGTGCGCGGGGGGCTCCTGGCCGAGCTACCGCCGGACATCGTGGGGGAGCTGACGGACCTCGACCCCGCCCGCTCCCAGGCGAGCTGGGCGGTGCGCTGGCTGGGGGACCTGCCGGGGGTGACCATCGTCCTTTCCGGCATGTCCAACATGGCCCAGATGGAGGACAACGTCGCTTCCTTCTCGCCCCGTGAGCCGCTGGATGGTAAGGAGCGCGCGGCGGTGGACGCGGTGCGCCGCCGGCTGGTGGAGAAGTTCCAGATCCCCTGCACCGGCTGCGGCTACTGCATGGATTGCCCGTTCGGGGTGCAGATCCCGGACCAGTTCGAGCACTACGGCAAGTACCACCTGCTGGGCAACAAGGACGAATACCTCGCCTGGTACGGGCGCAAACAGGATGAGGGCCATGGGCCGCAGAGCTGTAAAAACTGTAAAAAATGCGTGCCGCTCTGCCCGCAGGGGATCAACATCCCCGAGCGGCTGCGGGAGGTGGCGCAATTTGCCGCCGACCTGCGCAAATAGCGATCAAAAGGAGGAGGTCCAATATGCCGATTGTCACGTTGATTTCTTATACCCCCGATCCGGTGCGCACCGTGGCCGCCGCGGCCAAGCTCTGTTACAGCCGCAGCGGAATCGAGACCCTGCTCGACAACCTGGATGAGCACAAGGCGAACGATTTTGTGGAGATGCTCTCCGACCTGGGGCACGAGAGCCCCATCGAGCACGCCAGCTTCACCTTCGGGATCGAGGGGGTCTCGCGGGCCTTCCTCGCGCAGATCACCCGCCACCGGCTGGCCTCCTACAGCGTGCAGAGCCAGCGGTATGTGGAGAAGCAGGGATTCGATTACGTCACCCCGCCCGAGATTGCCGGGATTCCAGAGGCGGCGGCGGAGTACGGGCGGATCATGGATGAATGCGCGAAAAGCTATGAGACCCTCACCTCGCTGCTCAAGGAGAAGCACGAGCGGGAGCTGGTACAGGGCGGCATGGACCCCAAAGAGGCCGGGCGCAAGGCGGCAAAGATGGCGATCGAGGACGCGCGCTTTGTGCTCCCGAACGCCTGCGACACCCGCATGGTGGTCACCATGAACGCCCGGAGCCTGCACAACTTTTTTAAGCAGCGGCTGTGCAGCCGCGCCCAGTGGGAGATCCGGGCGGTGGCCGAGCAAATGTACCGCCTGGTCTACGCGGTCGCCCCGGTGCTCTTCGCGCACGCCGGCCCGCCCTGCGCCGACGGGCCCTGCCCGGAGGGGAAGATGTCCTGCGGGCAGATGGCCGCGGTCAAGGAAAAATACCGGCTCCTGCGCGGGGAGCTAAGGGGGAAGTGAGCGCATGGGCAGACTGATCGCCATCGAGGGGATCGACGGCTCGGGCAAGGGCACCCAGACCGCCCTGCTCGAGGAATATTTACGGGGCCGGGGGCTGCCGGTGCGCAAGATCTCCTTTCCAAATTATGAAAGCGAGTCCAGTGCGCCGCTGCGCATGTACCTCGGCGGGCAGATCAGCCCCGACCCCGGGGCGGTGGGTGCTTATGCGGCCTCCAGCTTCTTCGCGGTGGACCGCTATATCAGCTTCAAACAGGATTGGGAGCGCGACTACCGGGAGGGGAAGATTCTCCTGGCCGACCGGTACGTCACCTCGAACATCACCCACCAGATGACAAAGCTGCCGAAGGCCGAGTGGCAAAACTTTGCCGGGTGGCTTTGCGACTATGAATATGTCAGGCTCGGAATGCCAAAACCAGATTTAGTGGTTTATCTCGACATGCACCCCGCCGTCTCCCAGAAGCTGCTGCTCAGGCGCTACCAGGGGGATGAGGGGAAGCGGGATATCCATGAGGGCAACACCGAATACCTGACGCGCTGCCGCGAGGCGGCGCTCTACGCGGCTAAGGGGCTTCATTGGGAGGTGGTGCGCTGCTTCGACGAGGCGGCGCTCACCCCCCTGCCGGTGGAGGACATCGCGCGCCAGGTGCGCGCGCTTACGGCGGCGGTGCTCGGCTGAGCCCTCATTTTCAGAGGGAAGGCCTGAGAAATTTGATTACATTCAAGACCCTCGACATCTCGGACAAGGGCTGGGTGGACCGGCTCTTTCAAAAGAGCGGCTACCGCGGATGCGAATATTCCTTCGCAGGCACCGTCCTATGGGCCGAGGTCTACCGCAAGACGGCCGCCGAGGTCGGCGGCTTCGTGGTGGTGCGCAGTGAACTCGGGAGCCCGAGCTACCTCTTCCCCGCCGGGGAGGGGGATCTCCATGCGGTGATCGGGCGCCTCAAGGCGCAGAGCGAAGAGGAGGGCGTGCCCTTCGTCTTTTACGCGGTGGACGACGAAAGCCGCCCCAAGCTCGAGGAACTGTACCCGGGGCGGTTTCATTATGAGGAGCTCGACGACGCGCGGGAGTACCTCTATCTCTCGGAGAGCCTTCGCACCCTGGCGGGGAAGAAGCTGCACGCCAAGCGCAACCACATCAACCGCTTTCTCGAGCAGAACCCCGACTGGTCCTTCGAGGAGATCACGAAGGAGAACATCGGCGAATGCTACGAGATGAACAAGGATTGGTGCCGCCTTTACGGGTGCGATCAAAACGAGAGCCTGCGCCAGGAGGCCTGCGCGGTGGATTATGCCTTCGAGCATTTCTTCGCGCTCGATTTTCGCGGCGGGCTGCTGCGCGCCGGCGGGCGGATCGTCGCCTATTCGATGGGCGAGCGCCTCACGCCGGACACCTTCGACGTGCGGATTGAGAAGGCGTATCAGGATGTGCAGGGGGCTTACGCGCTGATCAACCGGGAATTCTGCCGGGCGTTTTGTAAGGACGTGACCTATGTCAACCGGGAGGACGACACCGGGGCCGAGGGGCTGCGAAAGGCAAAACTGAGCTACCGCCCGGCCATCATCTTAAAAAAATACCGGGCCACCTGGCTCGGCGATTGACAGTTTTATCGGACAGAAAGGGAGGATAGCGGTATGGTCTATCTGTTTTTGGCCCCCGGCTTCGAGGAGGCGGAGGCGCTTGTCCCGCTCGACCTGCTGCGCCGCGCCGGAGTGGAGGTCAAGGCTGTGGGCGTGGGCGGCAGCCGAATAGCCGGTGCGCACGGGATCGAGATCAGCTGCGAGCGCACCATCGAGGCGTGCGCCGACGGGGGACTCGAGATGATCGTCCTGCCCGGCGGCATGCCCGGCACGCGCAACCTCGAAGCGGACGAGCGGGTGCAGCATTTTATCACCCTGGCCTTCGAGCGGGAGCTCTATGTCGGCGCGATCTGCGCCGCGCCCTCGATTCTCGGACACCGCGGGCTGCTGCGGGGCAAACGGGTCACCTGCTTCCCCGGTTTTGAAGGGGACTGCGAGGGCGCCGATGTGACCGGCGGCTTTTTGGAGAGGGACCACAAGCTCGTCACCGCCAAGGGGATGGGCGTGGCGCTCGATTTCGGCCTTGCGCTGGTGGAGTGCCTCAAGGGGCGTGGGGAGGCCGAAAAGCTCAAAGCGGCGGTCATGAGCCGATGAGGGACATCCGGCAATTTAAAAAGGAGCGCCGCGCGCTCGTCAAGGAATACCGCCGTTCTCTGGCGCCCGAGCAGAAGGCGGGGATGGACGGGCAGATCCGAAAAACGCTGTGCCGGCTCTACCAGTTCCAGCGGGCCAAAACGGTGCTGATCTATATGTCCACCCCCATCGAGGTGGACACCGTGGGGATCATCGAGTACTGCTGGCAGCACCACAAGCGTGTGGCGCTGCCCCGGTGCGTGGACGGCACCAGGCTGATGGATTTTTATTATGTAAGCTCGTTCGACCAGCTGGAAAAGGGCACCTTCGGGGTGCTCGAGCCCAAGACCAGCTGCGAGAAGCTGGGGGACTACAAGGACAGCATCTGTGTGGTCCCCGCCCTCGCATACGACCGGCAGGGCTACCGGCTGGGCTACGGCGGGGGATATTATGACCGCTTCCTCGGCAAGTATCCCGGCGCGACGGTGGGGATCATCTACCGTCAAAACCTCTACCGCTTCCTGCCGCACGGGCGGTACGATGCCTCGGTTTCGGTGGTGGTCAGCGAGAAGGGGTTTTTCTATCCGCGCAAGGGGGAATCCCAAAGGCGGACGGCGCACGAAAAGCCGGGGCAAAAGAAGCAGTAAACCGCCGCGGGCGCGCGGGCAGAGCCTGCGCGCCCCGTGGCTTCTATGTTGCGGGGAAAGGCTCAGTTACAGAGCAGCACCAACAGCACGACGATGGCGATGATGCCGGTGATCCCGAATCCGCCCCAGCCGTACCCCCAGCCGCCGCAGTTGCCGTAGCCGCATGAGCAGCCTCCCCAGCCGCCGCATCCATTCCAAAACATCTTGGTACCTCCTTGATTTTTGGTTCCTTTTCAGGCGACTGCCCAAGCGGGCAATACCTGTGCTCCATCCTATGCGGGGCGGGAAAAAGGGGTTCCCAATTAACAGTTTTTTCACATACTTCGATTGATTCTTGACATATTTTGCGGTATGATAGAAACAATGGAAAATTGCGGCGTACTTTTTGGAATTACCGCCGTTTTTGCAAATACAACAGGACAGGAGGGACAGCCGGAGCATGAGTGAGCAGGATGAGTTTCAGGAATTGATTCGCAGCTTTAGTTTGGATAAGCAGCCCGACCAGGATACGCCCTCCGGCGAATACCAGCCGCTGCGCCGGCAGGCCCCGCCCGTGGGTGCGGCACAGCAGCCTCGGACCATGGAACCGGAGCGGGGGGTCTATCAGCCCTCCGCGCGGCCCGTGCCCTCGGGGCAGCCGGTGCGGGAATATGTCCCGCGGCCGCCCAGGGAGGAAGTTCCGGCGCCTGCGCCGGGGGATGTGCAGCCGCGCTTTGGCGAGCGCACGCCGAATCCGCGGGGGTTTAACCCGGACGGCTTTGATACCGGCGTAAAAACCGGCGGGAGCGCCGGCTTTAACCCCGCCGGGTTTGAAGAGGCCGTCAGCTCCGCGCAAAGCCCGGTGGCTACCGCCGCACCGCCCGCCGCTTCGGGGAATACCGGTGCGCGGGGACGGGGCTTTCAGCTCAATATCGACAGCGAGGAGTACGCGGGGATCCCTGATTCCGCACCGGCCCCCGTGCTTTCCCAGGGGGGCGCGCAGCCGCCCCGGCGCCAGATGGGAAGCGCCGGGGGAGGTTTTGGGGCCGTGCCCCCGCCGCCCGCGCGCGGCGGGAAGGGCGGCGGCAGAGGAAACGAGCCGCCGAAGCCCCCAAAAAAGCGCCGCCGGCGCGGAGGCGGGGTCTCCCGGTTTATGGAGGCACTGGTTCTGGTCGCCGGGGCGGTGGCCTGCGCCATCTTCCTGTCGATCTTCGCGCTGCAGAGCGCGAGCGACATGCTCGGGATCAACAAGCCCGATAAGAAGGTCGAATTCGTGGTGGCCGAAAACGCCACCGTCGGGGAGGTCGCCGAGCAGCTTAAGGAGGCCGGGATCATCACCCAGCCGCTGACCTTCAAGCTCTATGCCGGGCTTAAGGATAAAAAGGAATATGTGCCCGGCACCTACGAGCTCAACACCAAGATGGCCTACGACCAGATCATGACCATGATGACCAAGGGCAACACCGAAAAGGAGGTCGTCTGGGTCACCTTCCCCGAGGGGCAGACCCTCAACCAGGTGGCCACGAAGCTGGAAGAAAACAAGGTTTGCAGCGCCGAAGAGTTCATCAAGGTGACCGACACGGTCAGTTTCGGCAGCGACAGCCAGTACGGCTATGAATTCTATGATAAGATTCCGGACGACCCGCTGCGCTACCACAAGCTGGAGGGCTATGTCTTCCCGGATACCTACCAGTTCTACGTGGGTGAGAATGTCGAGTCGGTGGTCAACAAGTTTCTCAGCGTCTTCAACACCCGGGTGACCCAAGACCTTTACGACTTGATGAAGAAGCAGGGGATGACCCTCGATCAGACTTTGACCTTGGCCTCGATCATTCAGAAGGAGGCGGGCGACGTGCAGTATATGTACGACATTTCGTCGGTCTTCCACAACCGTCTGAGCAATTCTGCCCAGTACCCGCGCCTGGAATCGGACGCCACCTACCTCTACGTGCGCGATGAGATCGAGCCGAACCTATCATCCAAAAATGAAGAGATGGCCGCGGCCTATGACACCTATCAGTGCCAGGGGCTGCCCATCGGGCCGATCAACAATCCCGGGCTCGACGCCATTAAGGCGGCGCTCGCCCCGGCCGAAACGAACTACTTCTACTTCCTGAGCGATCAAAAGCACGAGTACCACTTCGCCACCACCTTGCAGGAGCACAACCTCAATCTGCAGAGCGCGGGGGAGGCCTACGGCACCACCATCGACCACAGCGACGACGGGTCGTCCTCGCAGCAATAAGGATAAAGGAAAGCCCCGGCTTTACAGCCGGGGCTTTTGTTTCGTCAGGGGTTGAGGATGACGCAGTAACGAACAGGACGAGAAGTATAGGTAAATCCATCATATAGACTACCGGTTTTATCTACTAGAGCATATTTTTGCGATGCAGTCTTTGTACGCAACCAATGGTAGTAGGAACTGCCATATATCGAGTTAACCAAACCGTAGTTGCTGACTGTTACCCCGTTATCCGCAAAATAGCTGAACTGCTTGGGGATGTCGTCATTACTGATTGCGGTATATTTGCCATTGCTGCCATAAATTTCTATTGCGCTCGGCGGCCATACAAATTTATTTGCGGTGATAGTATTATCTGCAGCCATTCCCTTGTGTTGCGATAATCTTGCCTTTTGTTCAGTGGTAAACTCGTTATAAAGGGTTTGACCCTGGCTTGTCCAACCGGCACTCTGGGCCGAGTCAAACTTTGCCAACAGCACGACCGAACCGGTGTCGCCTCCGAAGTCCTCGCCGTGGTCGTCGACCACCCACCAGCTCCTGCCGGCCCAGCTCACGGTCTTGCCCTCCTCCATCGGGGTGCCGCTGTCGTCCACTGGGGTGTTTGACTGCACCGTCACAGTCACGGTTTTGGAAAGCCCGGCGTTCCCGGCGGCGGTCGCCGTGATGGTGGCCGTCCCCGCCGCCACGCCGGTGATGGTGACGGCCGCCCCGCTGCCGCTGCTGCCGGGGCTTACCGTGGCTACCGCCGGATTGCTGCTCGTCCAGTTGATTGTCCGGTTGTCGGCGTTCGCGGGACTGGCCGCCGCGCTCACTGTGGTCGTTTCCCCGGCCTTGACGGTTGCCGTGGCGGCGCTGACCGTGATCCCCGTCACCGCCTGCCCGACGCTGATGTTCGCCGTCGCGCTCTGCCCGCCCCCGCTGGCCGTGACGGTGGCCGTCCCCTTACCTTGCGCCGCCGCAGTGGTGGAACCCCCCGCCGCGGGCGAGAGGGAGAGTACCCCGTTGTTGCTCGACTGCCAGCTCGTCAGCGGCCGCGCGCCGCTGGGCAGGCCGGAATAGACGGCGCTGAGCGCCGCGCTCGCCGGACTGCCGTCGTGAACGAGGTTCTTTGCCCCGGTAATACTCAGACTGCCGTTTGCGATGGTGTAGACCGTCACCGGGATGCTCCCCGTCTTCCCCGCCAGCGTGGCGGTGACGGTCGTTCCCCCCGCCGCCACCGCCCTGACGTTCCCATTTTGGTCCACCGCCGCAACGCCCGGATTCCCGCTTGCCCAGGCGGGCTGCGGGGGACTGGGCGGCGACGGGGTGACCGATATGCTCCCGCTCAGGTTGGCGCTATTCGGCGTGCCATTGGTATAGAGCACCAGCCTGCCGTTCACCACGTACTGGTAGCTCCCGTCGGCGGGGTTGTCCGGGGGCTTCACCGTGATGTCCTCCCCGCTCCCGCTGCCGTCCCCGATCTGGTAGACGGTAACAACGCAGCTGTCCGAGGGCAAGCCCCCCGCCGTGGCGGCGGTGATGGTCGCCCTGCCGGGGGCCTTGGCCACCACCCGTTTCTGATTCGGCTGGCCGGGGACCTCCTGCAATTCCACGATCCCGGTTTTATCCGTGCTCCAGCTCACCGGGGTGGCCTCGTCCCCGGGCGAGAAGAGGGCCGCCACGGTGAAGGCGGTCTCGTCCGCCGTCCCGGAGGTGAAGAGGGTGTAGCTCTCAGGGGTGACCCAGAAGGCCGACCCCTCGCTCCCCCCGCCCCCAGCGGGCACCACCGTCACGCTCATCGAGCCGGTGACCGTGTCGGCGCCCTCGTAAATGCTGGCGGTGACGGTCGCCGTCCCGCCCTTGAGGGCGCTGACGGTAACGCTGCGGTCATTCGCCCCGGGGGTGATGGACAATACCGCCTCGTTGCTGCTTGCCCAGCGCACCGGGGAAACATAGTCCTGGTGGGGAGAGAGCGCCGCGCCCACCGTGGCGCTCTCTCCCGCCCGCAGGGCCGCGGGGCCCGAGAGGGTGATCGACTTCACCGCCGGGTAGGTGTGGCGCACCGTTTTCGTCGCCGGGGCCCGCAGGCCGGGCTGGTCGGAAACCGAGGTCACGGTGATCTCGTAGTCGGTATCTCTCTGCGGCGGCGGAACGAGCGGGATTTCGGCCCGGCCCTTCGCGGGGTCGTAGCTGCCGGCGATGGGCGGCTCATCCCCGGTTTTGGCGGTCACCAGAAAACTTGCGATCTGCGAATCACCTGAAGAGAGCGGGATGAAGATCTTCTCCGGCCCGGCCGAGGCGGCCGCGCCGCGCGCAAGCGCGAGGGCCGCCGCCGGGGTGTTGCGCGGCGCGGCGCCCTGGGGCACCCGCTCCCCGCCGCTCTCGCCGAGGGTAGCTCCGGCGGGCAGGCAGAGCCCGAGGGTCAAAGACAGGGCCAGCGAGAGGCAAACCGCCCTGCGGGAAAACAGCTCCTTCACGGTACCACCACCCCGGTGCTGACCTCCCCGATCGAGAAGTCATCCAAAGGAATTTTTTCTTCGTCCGGAATGATCCAGTCCCATTTTTCAGCGAGGGCGTATTCCTCCTCGCTGAGCTCCCCGCGCTCAAACATCGCGGTGTAGATTCTCCCCAGGGCCTCGCGGTCCCCGGCGGCGATCAGGCCCGGAACATCCGGTTTCGGATGTTCCGGGCTGCCGCCGTTTCCCCCCGACGAAAATCCGCCCAGGACGCACAGCGTCAGCGCGGACAGGATGATGGCAAACAGTTTCGTTTTCATGAAAATCCCCCTTTTAAGAAAGACCGTTAGCAAGGCCTTCTTGGGGTCGTTTTCTTCGCGGGAACCCGCCGAAAACCGCCAAATTCCCTTGCATTTTTCGCCAGAACAGGATATACTTAGAAAGAACTGGAAGGGTCTGGGGGTTTTCCTCCGCCTTTATATGAGTTTACATCATAATATGACCGCAAGCAGGCCTTGCTTGCGGTCTTTTTCATGCCCGGCGCGCTTTCCATCCGCCGGGCGATCTGCTATAATAATGGGTATCAATCAAAACTTGGGAGGTCGCCATGCGGGAACGAACCCTTTCCCTTCCCGAGCTGCTTTCCCCGGCGGGGGACCGCGAGCGGCTCGAGGCGGCGGTGCGCTTCGGCGCGGACGCCGTCTATCTGGGGAGCAGCGAATATACCATGCGCTCGGCGCCAAAGAACTTCAGCCACACGCAGGTGGCCGAGGCGGTGGCGTATTGCCACCAGAACGGCGTGCAAGTCTACCTCACCTGCAACACCTTACCGCGTAATGATGAAGCGGACGGGATCGGGGACTACCTGCGCTTTGTGGGGGAGAGCGGGGCCGACGGGCTGATCGTCGCCGACATCGGGGTGATGATGGCGGCGCGCCGGCTGATTCCGCAGGTGGAGCTGCACATGTCCACCCAGACCGGGATCGTCAACTGGCGCGCGGCCTGCGAGCTGCATGCGCTGGGCGCCAAGCGGGTGGTCCTGGCCCGGGAGCTCTCGCTCGAGGAGATCCGGGTCATCCGGGAGAAGACTCCGCAAGAGCTCGAGCTCGAATGCTTCGTGCACGGGGCGATGTGCATGTCCTTTTCCGGGCGGTGCCTGCTCTCCAATTATATGACCGGGCGGGACGGCAACCGCGGCCAATGCGCGCAGCCCTGCCGCTGGAGCTACCGTCTGATGGAGGAGAAGCGGCCGGGGGAATATTTCCCCATCTTTGAGGACGAGAGCGGCAGCTACATCTTCAACGCCCGGGACCTGTGCATGATCGAGCATCTGGACAAGCTCGCGGCGGCGGGGGTGTCCTCCTTTAAGATCGAGGGGCGCAACAAGAGCGCCTACTATGTCGCGGTGATCACCGCCGCCTATCGCGCGGCGCTGGGGGAGCTGGGGAAGAACCCCGGGCACTACGAGCTGCCGCAGTGGATCGTGGAGGAGACGAGGCGGGTGCGGCACCGGGACTACTGCACCGGCTTTTATTTCGGCGTGCCGCAGCAGGGGCAGTATTATGAGTCAGGCGGCTATGTGAGCAGATGGGAGGTGGCCGCCGTCGTCACCGGCTGGCGGGACGGCTGGCTCTCGCTTTCCCAGCGCAACCGCTTCGCGGTGGGGGACGAGCTGGAGGTCCTCGAGCCCGGTCAGCGCCCGGTATCCCTGCGGGTGACGGCCATGCGCGACGGGGAGGGGAATGCAATCGAGGCCTGCCCCCACGCCACCATGGAGCTTAGCATCCCGAGCAAAAACGCCTTCCCGCCCGGCTCGCTGCTGCGCAAATGCAAGGAGAACGAATGAGGGAGCTGCACTTTACCATCGAGCCCGGGTACGACAGCACCCAGGTCAAGACCTATCTGCGGCGGCAGCTCGGCTTCTCCAACCGCACCGTCACGAAGCTCAAGCAGCATCCCCTGGGCCTGCGGCGAAACGGGGAGCATGTGCGCACCGTCGACCTGCTGCGCGCGGGGGACACCCTGAGCGTCGCCTTCTGCGAGGAGGAGCGCGCGGTGCTCTGCAGCAACCGCAGGGTGGAGATCCTTTACGAGGACGAGGATTTGATGGTTTATAACAAGCCCCCCGGCATGCCGGTGCACACCAGCTGCGGGCACGCAAGCGACACGCTGGAAAACGTCTATGCCGCCCACTGCCTTCGCGCGGGCGCGCCCGGGCGGCTGCGGGCTTTAAACCGCCTGGACCGGGATACCAGCGGCTGCGTTCTGGTGGCCAAGAACCAGTATGCCGCCTCCCGGCTCACCGGGAATTTCGAGAAGAGCTACCGCGCGCTGGTCTGCGGCGAGCTTCGCGGCGACGGGCGGGTCGAGGCGAAAATATACCGCCCCGACCCGGTGGACATCCGCCGGACGGTGGATGAGCGCGGGCAGGTTTCCATCACCGAATACGGCGTGCTCCAGACGGGGAACGGCTATAGCTTTTTGCAGTTTCGCCTGCTCACCGGGCGCACCCACCAGATCCGGGTGCATATGGCTTATATCGGCCACCCGGTGCTGGGAGACCCGATGTATGGCAGCGGGAGCGAACTGATCGGGCGGCAGGCGCTTCACTGCTGGCAGCTGCGCTTCACCCATCCGGTGAGCGGGGAGCGTCTCTGCGTCACCGCCCCGCTGCCGGAGGATATGCGGGAGGCGTATGCGCGCTCTGTCGGGGCAAAATAACGAAGGACAAAATCTGGCCGGCCGCTGGCCACAAGAGCGGCGACCGCGCCTTTGCGCGGCGGGGAGCGACAGAATGCGGGTAATGATGATCGGGGACGTGGTCGGGCGCGCTGGATGCGAGCGGGTGCGTCAGTACCTGCCCTCCTTTAAGCGCAAGGAGGGGATCGACTTTGTGATCGCCAACGGCGAAAACAGCGCCGAGGGCAACGGGATCCTGCCCCACTCGGCCAAGGAGCTGCTGGACAGCGGGTGCGACGTGCTGACCACCGGCAACCACGCCTTGCGCCGCCGGGAGATTTATGACTATCTCGAGAGCACCCCCTGCGTGATCCGGCCCTATAACTACGACAAGGGCGCGCCGGGGGGCGGCATGTATTTCATTGACCATCCCCCGTTTTCGGTCTGCGTGATCAACCTGCAGGGGACGGTCTACCTCGACGGCATCCGCAACCCCTTCGACGCGGTCGACGAGGCGCTCGAGGGAGTCCGCACCCCGCACATCATCCTGGACTTCCACGCCGAGGCCACCAGCGAAAAACTCTGCATGGGGCATTATCTCGACGGGCGGGTCTCGCTGGTCGCGGGCACCCATACCCATGTGCCCACCGCGGACGCGCGCATCCTGCCCGGCGGGACGGGGTACGTCACCGACCTCGGGATGTGCGGCGGGCGCAACTCGGTGCTCGGCGTCAAGAAGGAGCTGGCGCTGCACCGCATGCGCACCCATCTGCCCACCCGGTTCGAGAACGACCCGGAGGACGTCGTTATCAATGCGATCGTGGCTGAGATTGACAATAATTCCGGCAAAACAACTAAAATTTATCGTGTAGATATATAATTATTGTATTAAATTCCCTTAAACGCTTGAAAACCCCATGTATTTGTTATACAATATGATCATGAAATGCGGCAATCGTTTCAGAAAGAGCATGACAAAATACATGACAGTTGTTTTGTAGAGGAGCGTTTATTGTGGAGATTCTAAAGGTTTCAGCAAGATCGGTTCCGAATTCTGTCGCGGGCGCCATTGCCGGGGTCATCCGGGAAAAGGGCGCGGTCGAGGTGCAGGCGGTGGGCGCAGGCGCCTCCAACCAGGCGGTCAAGGCGGTGGCCATCGCGCGGGGATATCTCGCCCCGTCCGGGATCGACCTGATTTGCATCCCGGCCTTTGCCAACGTGGTGATCGACAACGAGGAGCGCACTGCCATCAAGCTGATCGTGGAGCCCCGATAACAGGTGGAGCAAAATAAAACCCGGCGCCGGATTGTTTGACGGCGCCGGTTTTTTGTCGTTTGGGGCCGGCCGGGGCCCTGGTTTTTAAGAAAGGGGCTGCTCCACTTGCAGGCGGGGCAGGCCGTCTTTCATTTCCCAAACGCCCGTGAAGTCGAAGCCGGAAAGATACGAGGGCGTCAGGGCGGGGACCTTGGTGCCCGTCACCCCGCTGGTTTGATTGTTGCGCCCATAGAGAGGGTAGGAGACGCTGTCCAGGCAGTAGAGCGTGGGGTAGCTGCCGCTGGGCGCGAACCAGCAGCCGATGGTCGCGCCGCAGCTCATACCGCTGAGCGTCATCCCGTCCACATAGCAGTTGGAGGCCGAGACAGCCGCGCCGACCTCCCCGGTCATGCCCAGCAGCCCAGCCGCATCGGTGTCGGCCGTGGCCGTGATGTTTTGCACATAGCAGTCCTGCACCACGCTCGAAGAGTAGAGCAGACCGACGAGTCCCCCGGCGTGCCCGCCGAAGGTGGTTTGGGAGACGGTGCAGCCCTTGGTCCAGCAGCGGCGGATCGTCGAGTTTTCCGCTACTCCGGCGATGGGCCCGCCGGCCCCGCCGCTGGGAACCGTCGCCCCAACCACGCCCAGGTTTTCGATCGTGGCCTCCTGCAGGTAGCCGAACAGGCCGTTGGCATCAGCGTTTTGAAGGTTCAGGTTGGAAACCGTGTATCCGTTTCCGTTGTAATGACCCAGGAAATGAGAATAAAGCGAACCGATCGATTCGACGGTTTGCCCCTCAAAGTCAAGGTGCCCGGTTTGCAAAAAGCTGCTTTTCTTTTGCAGGTGGGCGGTGCTGCCGATGTGTTGGAGCTGATCGGTCGAGGCGACCAGGAAGGGTGCCCCTTCGCTCCCGTGCCCCACGTAGAAGGCGCCCGCCGTCCCAGCGGGACAACCGCAGGTGGGCGCGGTGGTGAAGGTTCTGCTGAGCGCCGCTTCCCGGTCAAGCCCCTGACGCCCGGCGGCGACATGGGCGGTCACCTGCAGCGTGTGGGTGCTGGGTCCGGCGGGGTCGTAGCGCAGCGGCAGGTGGACCACGACCGGGGAATCGGTGGTCACCGTGACGTTTGCCTGCACCTCGGGCGTATCCCCGGCGTAGATGGCGAAGGTGTAGTCGCTGGTGCGCGCCGAGCGGGTGAAGGGGATATCCACCCCGTATTCGCATTGGTAGCCGCCCTGCACCGCCACCGTCACCCCGTCCCTGGCCGCCGCGCACGGGAGCGCCAAAAACAGGGACGCGAGCAACAGGCAGCAGGAAAAGGCATATCTTTTCATGGAAAACCCTCCTTATACAATAAGACCTATAGCAACGATTTCTGTTGGTCGCGGCCGGTGGGGAAGAGGGTGAAAAAGAGAAGTTTCCCTTGAAAATAGCGGAAGGACAGGATATAATTGGAATAAAGAGGGGGCAATCGAACGGGTTTGGCCCTTTCAAAAGATCAATAAAAGAAAATTATGACCGCAAGAAATCGTTTCTTGCGGTCGTTTTCATTTGCAAAGCCGCACAGCTTTTGGAAAGAAGTTATCCAAAAATCCTTACTTATGAACCGGCGCTGCGGGAATAAACTAATACCGATTCTTTTTGTAATAGGAGAAACGGCGAAATGAAAAAAATTTGGTCCTTACTGTGCGCCCTGGGCCTCTGCCTCATGACCGGGCAGCCGGCCGCAAGCGTTTATAACGGGGCCCCGCGGCTGCAGGGGGCGCTCTATGAAACAATTGAAAACGTACCGGTTTACGGCAACCTGTCGGCCTTCGACCCCGAGGGGGACGAGGTCGAGATATTAATCTGCCAGCCGCCGAAAAAGGGCTCGGTTGCCTTTGACGGGACCAGCTTCGTCTATACCCCCTATCCCGGGCAGCGGGGCGAGGACAGCTTCAGCGCGCAGGCGATGGACCGGTACGGAAACCGCTCGAACGAGGCGGTCGCGGCAATTTCCATCCGGCGCGGGAGCGGCGCGCCCTACTTTGCCGACATGGACCGCCACCCCTATGAGTACAGCGCCATCAAGCTCGCCCAGGCCGGGGTGCTCGGCGGCGAGCAGGTGGGGGAGCACCTGCTCTTTTATCCGCAGCGCCAGGTCAGCCGCGGGGAGTATGTCGTCATGCTCCTGGCGGCGCTCGGCAAGGACCAGGGCTTCACCCCCTGCGTCAACACCGGGCTGCAGAATGACGGCGCCATCCCGCTCTGGCTCAAGCCCTATCTCAGCCGCGCGATCGAGTGCGGGATCGTGACCGAGGAGGCCTTCGACACCGAGACGGTGCCCACCAGGGCCGAGGCGGTGGTGCTGTGCGAGCGCGCGGCGCAGATCGGGGACATCCTCAAATACAACCTGCAGATCGGGGACCGGGACACCATCCCGAGCTGGGCGCTGGAGAGCTATGTGAATCTTTCGGCTTACGGAATCCTCGACCTCTACGACGGGAACGCCTATCCCACGCAGGCGCTCGACCGCGGATATGCCTGCAGCCTGCTCTGGCAGCTCTACAAATATGTGAACAAATAAAACGTGCGGGCTGTAGATTTTCTCTACAGCCCGCTTGCTTTCGGTTATTTCTTCTGGATGGGGAACTGCAGCTCGGTGAGCCAGTCGGCCTCCTGCTCCTTGTTCCAGATCCCGTCGATGTAGCTCTCCCGCGGGTTCTCGGTTGGGGTGTAGCCGTTCTCCTCCATCCAGCGCATGGCGAAGGCATAGGCCTGCGAGAGCCCGGCATAGGGGCCCTTGTGCATCACCGAGACGGCGGTGACCGGCGCGATCTTCTTAAAGTGGATGTCCTCGAAATCCTCCTTCAGCTGATCGACCGCCTCACAGAATTCGAGGTTGATGTCCCGCTCGCGGTACTCGCCGTCGAGGTAGACGACGTAGCAATATTCCGGCGTGGTGCAGCGCAGGTCGGGATACTTCGCGGAAACCTGTTCGCCGATGGCGGGGATGACCGAAAAGTAGGAGTCGTAGCTGGGGATGGTCATGCGCTTGGAGTAGACGATACATTCGGGCAATTCCTTGATGATGGCTTGATAGTTCATGAAAAAATCCTCCTCGTTGGTTAGCATGAATTCAACTCGGGAGAGCATGTCCTCGTCGGCCGAAAGTTCCCGCGTGAGCTGGGCACGCCGCCGTTGCAGGAAGGGCTCCTGCGAGGACCCCTGCAAAATCAGGCGCACTTCGTCAATGGACAGCCCGACTTGGCGCAGCGCCTGGATGCGGTGCAGCCTCACCAGCTGATCGGTGGTGTAGAGCCGGTAACCCGTCGCCGGGTCGGTGCATGCGGGCCGCAGCAGCCCCGCCTCGTCGTAATAGCGCAGGGTCTTGATGGTGGTCTTGCTCATTTTGGAAAATTCTCCGATCCGGTACATTCTGCTCCCTCCTTGTGAAACCATCCTACAGCCTCCCCTAAGGGGAGAGTCAAGAGGAAATTTAAAAAATTTATCGCGGTCGGCTTGACAGGCCGCCCGTGTGAATTTAGAGTATAGAGAAGAAGGGAGGCGGCCTGCGTGAATGCGTTTTTGCTGATCGTCCCGCTTTTTCTCATCAGGTTCGGTTTGCTCGGGATAATGAATCAGGAGGCACTGCGCAGCGCCGCTCATTTTGCCCCGCTGGAAGGCGGGGAGAAGACCGCCTTCTGGTTTTATGAAATCTCAAACGCCGTTTTAATCCTCTATCCGCTGACTTTGAAGGTGCAAGCCGGGAAGCCGGGATTTTTTACCGGCCTTGCCGTCTATCTTCTGGGCGTTGCCGTTTTGGCCGTATCCACCGTCCAGTTTGCCCGGCCTGGCCAAGATGGACTAAACACGGGCGGCATTTACCGGGTATCCCGCAATCCGATGTATGTCGGGTATTTCATTTATTTTCTGGGCTGCGTCATTTTGACGCGCTCCCTGCCGCTGCTTCTGTCCCTGCTCGTTTTCCAGATTTCGGCGCACTGGATCATCCGCTCGGAGGAGAGATGGTGCAAGGAAAAGTTCGGGGATGCCTATCTGAACTATATGAAGCGGGTGAGGCGGTACCTTTAAAAAAGATTTGCAGGCCGTTGAGAAAGCCAACGGCCTGCAAATTTGATTTTTAGAAAGTATGTGCCCCGTATTCAGTGCTTGTGGGTCGGCGCACCGACAAAGCCGTCCTGCAGCTCGCCGAGGAAGGCGAAGCTCTTGCCGGTGCCGATGGCCACGCACTCGACCGGGTTTTCGGCGATCCGCGCCTTGATGTGCAAAGTGTCCTCGATCAGCTCGTCGAGCCCCTGGATGAGCGAGCCGCCTCCGGTCATCAGCACGCCGTTGACGTGCACGTCGCCCACCAGCTCGGGCGGGGTGTGCTCGAGAACCTGCTGGATCGAGCGCACGATCTGCATGGCCAGCTCGTGGAGCGGCGCGTACAGGTCGGCCTGGGAAATCTCCAGCTTCTGCGGCAGGCCGTTGACCAGGTTGCGCCCCTTGATGGTGGCGGTCACGTTGGGGTCGGCCACGAAGACATTGGCGATCTCCTGCTTGATCATCTCGGCGGTGCGCTCGCCGATGAGGATGTTGTAGCTGTTGCGGATGTGCCGGATGATCGCCTCGTCGAACTTGTTGCCGGCGATCTTGATCGAGGTCTTGGACACGATCCCGGACAGGGAGAGCATGGCGATGTCGCAGGTCCCCCCGCCCACGTCCACGATCAGGATGCCGTTGGGCTTGGTGATGTCGATCCCCGCGCCGATGGCCGCGGCGACCGGCTCCTCGATGAGATAGACCTTGCGCGCGCCGGCCGACACGGCCGCGTCCACCACCGCGTTGGACTCGACCTCGGTGATCCCCGAGGGGACGCAGATCGAAACGCGCGGGCGCAGCATGGCGCCGCTGCTGACCTTTTTGAGGAAGTATTTGATCATCTGCTCGGTGGTGTCGTAATCCGAGATCACCCCGTCCTCGAGCGGTCGGATGGCCCGGATGTTGTTGGGCGTGCGCCCAATCATCTGGTAGGCCTCCTCGCCCACCGAGAGGATTTCACCGGTGTTCACGTTGACCGCGACCACGCTTGGCTCCTTGAGCACGATTCCCTTATTTCCCACATAAACCAGCACCGTTGCGGTGCCGAGGTCGATTCCAATGTCGATCGAAGCCATAATTACCTCCAGAGAAAAATGAACGGGCCGTTCCCGTCCCAATATGAACAGTATACACCATATTGTGCCAATGTTCAACCGGATTTCTCACCGCCGCGCAAATTGGCACTCTGCTCGGAGCGCGCGCATCCGGCGCCGAAAACCTGGCGTGCGCCCGCTTCCAGGAGCGCCTTCGCGCAGGCATTTAGGGTCGCGCCGGTGGTGATGATGTCGTCGCAAAGCAGGATGTCCCGCCCCTCGCTAAGCTCGGGCAGCGCGACGGCGAAAAGGTCTTCGACGTTATGCAGCCGCTCCCGGGCGGAGAGCATATGCTGTGCTTGCTTTTTGCGGGTCTGGATCAGCAGCGCCCCCTCGAAGGGGAGCCCGAGTTCCTTTGCCAGTGCCCGGCCAAAGACCCGGGCGGGGTTGTAGACGCGCCGCTGCTCCGGCTCAAAATTCGGCACGCAGCAGACCAGCGGGCGCGTTTCCCCGAGCGCCGCCTTGACTCCCGGGGCGGCCAGCAGGGCGAAGGCGTGGCCGAGCTCGCGGTGGCGCACCGACTTGAAGGAAATCAGCCGCTCGCGCACCACCCCTTTGTAGAAAAAGGGCTCGCTGCCTTGTGGCAGCCGGGCCCTGCAATCCGGGCAACAGGTTTCGTTATAGTGTACCACCCGGGAGCAGAAGATACACCTTGGCGGGTAAAATATCGCGCCGATCCGTTTTAAAATATCCATGCGGACCTCCCATCATCAAAGGCCGATACCGGCGGGGCTCCCGTCGCGCAGGAAGTCGCAAAGCCCGGTGTAGCGCACGGTGCGCAGGTTATTTTCCACCATATACCCCACCGCCGAGGCGCTCCCGACCAGGACCAGCAGGCGCTTGGCCCGGGTGACCGCGGTATAGAGCAGGTTGCGGTAATACATCTTGGAGCGGTAGTTCATCAGCGGCAGGATGACCGCCTCGAATTCGCTGCCCTGGCTTTTGTGCACCGTGATGGCATAGGCCAGCTCGAGCTGTTCGAGCAGCTCGAAGCTGTACTCGGCCAGGCGGTCCTCATAGCGGATGAAGAGGGTGAGGCTGGCCCGATCGATGGTTTCGATCACGCCGATATCGCCGTTGAAGACGCCGGTGTTCTTGCTTTCGTCGTCCCGGGTGTAGGGGATGTCGTAGTTGTTGCGTATCTGCATCACCTTGTCCCCCTCCCGGAAGACGGTCCCCATGAAGGTGGCTTCCCGCTTATCGGGTGAGGCGGGGTTGAGCAGCGTCTGCAAATGCGCATTGAGCGCGGCGGTGCCGAGCGCCCCCACCCGGGTCGGGGCGATGACCTGGATGTCCCACAGCGGGGAATAGCCGTAGGCCTTGGGGAGCCGGGTGTGCATGAGCTCCCCCACCGTCTGGAGCGACAGGGCGTCGGACTGGCGGGGGAGGAAGAAGAAGTCGTTGTCCTTTTTGGAGAGGTCCGGTGCCTCGCCGAGCACGATCTTGTGGGCATTGACCACGATCAGGCTGCTGCGCGCCTGGCGGAAGATTTCAGTCAGCTTGACCACCGGGACCTGCCCGCTGGCGATCAGGTCGTAGAGGATGTTCCCGGCGCTCACGCTGGGCAGCTGGTCGGCATCCCCGACCAGCACCAGGCGGCAGGAGAGCTTCATCGCCCGCAGGAGCGAGTCGAAAAGCAGTGTGTCCACCATCGACACCTCGTCGAGGATGATCACGTCGTACCCGAGGGTGTTGCGCTCATTGTGGCGGAACTTGCTCCGCTGCATGTCCTGGGGGTCCACCTCCAGCAGCCGGTGGATGGTCTTGGCCTCCCGCCCGGTCATGTCGCTCATGCGCTTGGCGGCCCGGCCGGTGGGGGCCGCGAGGGCCACCTTCTGGCGCTGCCCCTCGAAGAGGGTGATGATGGCGTTTAAGGTGGTGGTTTTTCCGGTGCCGGGGCCGCCGGTCAGGATCGAGATGCTGTGACAGAGTGCCGAACGGATCGCCTCGCGCTGGAGCGCGGCGAAGGTGAGCCCCTGCTCGCGTTCGAGCTGGTCGATCTCGGCGTCAAAGTCGATATCCGGGGCGTATTCGCTGAGCTTCATGAGGGAGAGGCGGGAGGCGATGTTGCGCTCGGCCAGGAAGAAGGGCGGCTGGTAGACGTATTCCCGCCCGTTTAAGGGGCAGGAAATCAGGCGCTCCTCCTCGATCGAGCGGCTGATCGCCCACTCGCAGAGCGACACGTCGCAGTCAAGTACCTGGCAGGCGACGCTGGCCAGCTTGTCCCGCGGCAGGCAGGTGTGCCCCGAAAGCAGATTCTCCCGCAGCACATATTCGATCCCGGCGAGCAGCCGCTCGGGGCTCTCGGCGTCGAACTCCAGCTCTCCGGCGATCTCGTCGGCCTTTTGGAAGGGCAGCCCGATCTCCTCGCAGCACAGCTCGTAGGGGTTCTTGCCGATGGTCTCCTGGGTCGAAAGGCCCCAGCGCTTCCAGATCTTGACCGCGTCCGAGGGGGAGATCCCGAACCTTGAAAGGTAGAGCATCACCGCGCGCAGTCCGTGGATGTGCTGGAATTCCTCGTAAATCTTGTCGGCCTTCTGCGGGGAAATCCCCTTGACCTGCCGAAGAAGCTCCGGCTGCTGCTCGATGACGGCGAGGGTGCGCTCGCCGAACGCCTCGACCAGGCGCTTGGCCAACACCGGGCCCACTCCGCGGATGGCCCCGGAGGAAAGATATTTTAAAATCGCATTGGCGGAGGAGGGCATCTGATGCTCGCAGGCGACGGCCTTGAACTGCAGCCCGTAGGTGGGGTGATGCACAAAGGAGCCGTGCAGCACCAGCCCTTCGCCCTCGTTGATGTCGGCAAACTCGCCGACCACGCAGACGAGCTCGCCGCCGACGTCGAAATCCAGGACGGAGAAGCCGGTGTCCTCGTTATAATAGACGATTCCTTCGACCTCGCCCTTGAGCTGCTCCAATTCCTGCTGCATACCGAATCCCTTTCCGCACAAAGTTGTATAAAGAACAATAGTTTGACAAAACTAGTATATACCATTTTACAGGGAAACTCAATCGCCGCAAAGAGGAAAAGCGGACAAACTCCTGGATGGATTCTATTGACACGGCTGGTAAATTGTGATATTATATTTTGGCTGACATGCCGTAGATGGAGAGATGTCCGAGCGGTTTAAGGAGCTGGTCTTGAAAACCAGTGACCCGAAAGGGCCGTGGGTTCGAATCCCACTCTCTCCGCCACTTCTTTTTTGAAGAGACTTGGCAGAGAGGGATTCGAACAGGCGGTTGCCGCGCGCAGCGCGGTCAAAAGCTGCCGGTGGCAGGTTTTGCCGCCGCGGGTAGAATCCCACTCTCTGAGCCACTTTCTTTTTTGAAGAGTGGCGAAGAAGGATTCGAAGCGCGGGTAACTTTCAAGAGGGTTCAAATCCCTCCTTCTCCGCCAATTTTCTCGCGATTGGCGCCGACCGCTCGAGGTCCCGATTTCCCCTTTCCTCTCCATTGACTGCTTCCAATGGATCGCATGCCGTCGCCAAGAGGCACGGAGAACCACATCGCTGCGGCACTCAGTAACCAAAACTTAACATTGTGAGGAGCCGGGCCCCTGTGCCCGCGTTCCCTTCACTTTGACCATGGAGAAGTACTCAAGTGGCCGAAGAGGCGCCCCTGCTAAGGGCGTAGGGCGGGTAACCGTCGCGAGGGTTCAAATCCCTCCTTCTCCGCCAAAACCGCTTAAACATTCGTTTAAGCGGTTTTTTATTGCAATTAAAACGTAAATCGTTGCCGGAGGTGAAAGCCGAAACATGGAAATTCAATGTATCCAGCCGGGCGATGAGTTGTGGCTTCGCACGACGGAATATGCGCGCGGCTGTTCGTGGCGGGCAGGGAAGTATTTGGCGGCTGAAATGGAAAACTGCCATTTTACAGAATGGGAGAGGGTGTTCGTTGCCACCCAGCAGGATGAGATCGCGGGATATTGCACCGTCTCCAAGAAAGACTGCATCCCAAACGTCGCCTATTCGCCCTATATCAGCTTTGTTTTTGTAGGGGAGAACCATCGCGGCAGACGGCTGAGTAAAAGGATGATTGATTGCGCCTGCCGGTACCTGGACGGCTTGGGGTTTGAAACGGTCTATCTCGTCAGCGGCGAGAAGGGACTTTATGAAAAATACGGCTTTGTAAGGATCGACGAAAGGAAATCCCTTGAGGGGCATCGGGAGCAGATCTTTCAAAAAACATTGGACTGGACAGAATGAAAGCGCCCGGAAGGAATTTTCTTCCGGGCGCTTTTGTGTGGATAAATACCCCAGTAGAGCGGGGGGATAATCCTCCATATTTAGTGATCCATCGGGGAGAGCACGCTCATCAGCTCCTGCATGGATTCGTCGTCATAGTAGCAATAGCGGTCCTTGCCGTTTTTCTTGGCCGCATACAGCGCCTGGTCGGCCGCGTGGAAAAGCTGCTCGTACCCGCCCGCGTTTTGGGGGAAGAGGGCGATCCCCATACTGACCGAGACCTCGAAGGATTGGAACTTGCCGTGCAGCGTACCGAAAATCCGCTCCACGATCGGTTCAATGTTCCCTTGGTATTCCAAAAACAGGAGGAATTCGTCCCCGCCGACCCGCGCGGCGATGTCCCCGCTGCGCACGCTCTTCTGAATCATCCTGGCCACATGCTGCAGCACCTGGTCGCCGAACATGTGCCCGTACTGGTCGTTGGCCTGTTTGAAGTTGTCCAAATCGAAGAGCGCCAGTGCGAAGGATTTGCCGTCCAGTGCCAGCGCGCGGTTGATCCAGTTGCGGGCCGAGGAGTGGTTGCTCAGCTTGGTTAAAGAGTCCTGTTCGGCCAGCTTTTTGAGATGCTCGAGGCGAAGCTGCTCCTCGTGCACGTCCACGAATTTGCCGATCACACCCACGATCTTCCCCGCCTCGTCCCCCTCCCAGAGCGGGCGGGCGACCGCCTTGTACCAGCGGTCCTCCCCCTTGACATGCAGGCAATAGGAGGCGCTGGCGATCGGCTTTTCCGGCGTGACCTCCTGCAGCCGGCGGCGCAGGTCGGCATAATCCTGGGCGGAAAAGACCTGCTGCAGCTGCGCGTCGTTGGAAGGATGCTCGATGAGCACGCTCAGCCCGAGCTGGCGCGCGCCCCATTCCGAGAGGGAGAGCAGGCTGGTCTGATAGCTGTACTCGAACTGGATCTCGTTGGACATCGAGGCGAAGAACTGGTACTTGATCCGCTCCTGCTCGAGCAGCGTCAGGGTGCGGTTGGAGATTTTTCCGCTGGCGATCATCTGGCTGGAAAGCTCCTGGATGCTCGCATCGTTGATCCCGCCCAGGGAGCGCAGCTTTAATTCCTCCTCCAGGTAGGGCCCGACCTTGCGCAGGCAGTCCAGCAGCAGGGGGTTGAAGGCGCCGCACTCCCCGCTCAGGATCATCTTCATGGCGGTCTCATGCGGGTAGGCGGGCTTGTAAACGCGCACGTTGGTCAGCGCGTCGTACACGTCCGCGAGCGCCACCACCTGCGCCTCGATGGGGATGGTGTCCCCCATCAGCCCATCGGGGTAGCCTTCACCGTCCCAGCGTTCGTGGTGCCAGCGGCAGATGTTGTAGGCGATCTGCAACAGCTCTTCGTGGTGGCGCTGCAGCGCGTCCTCCATGATCTGCGCGCCGATGAGGGAGTGGGTCTTCATCACCTCGAACTCCTGCGGAGACAGGCTGCCCGGGCGGTTGAGAATATCCTCGGGGATCGAAATCTTGCCGATGTCATGCAGGGCCGAGGCGTTGACGATCAGCGCCATGCGCGCGGCGGAAAGGGGATAGCGCCCGCTGATCTCCTGCAAATTGCGCAGCAGGATTTCGGTCAGGGTGCGGATGTGCAGCACATGCAGCCCGCTTTCCCCGTTGCGGAATTCGACGATGTTGGAGAGGATCTCCACCATCAAAAAATTGTTGCGCTCCTTCTCCACGATCTGCTCGGCCACCATGCTTTCGAGCACCTTCTGCTTGGAGTAGAGCATGATGGTGTTGCGCACCCGGCGCTGCACCGTCTTCTCGTCGAAGGGCCGGCTGATGTAATCGCTCGCCCCCAAGTCATAGGCGTGGTCGATGTAGGTGGAGGCGGTTTCCGAGGAGATGGTGATCACCGGGATGTGCTCGATCCAGCCGTTGCGGTTCATCAGCGACAGGACCTCGAAGCCGTCCATCTCCGGCATGACGATGTCCAGCAGCACCAGGGAGATTTCCCCATGCCGCTGCGACAGAAGGGAGACCGCCTCCACGCCGTTGGCCGCTTCCAGGATCTCGTAGTCCGGGCCGAGCATGTCCGCGAGCAGGGAGCGGTTCATCTCGGTGTCATCCACGATCAGTATCAGGTTTTTCATGTTGGCCCTCTTCCTTTTTTGTATCCTCAGGCTTCCAGTTCCCGGATACAGGCAATGGTGGCCTCATAGTCCTGCCGCAGATGCTCGAGCATGGGGGCCGAGGCCGGGGTAATCGTCCCGCCGCGCAGCTCCTCGGTCAGGGCGCAGGCCGAGGCGTAGAGCGACGAAAGGCCGAGATTGACGCTGACCCCTTTGAGGGAATGCACCGCCCGGAACGCCTCCCCGGCATCCCCGCGCTCATAGGCGCCGCAGAGCAGCGAAAAGCTCGGGTCCTGCGGGAACTTGGAAAGGAAGCGCAGGAGCCTCTCCTGCGTGCCCATCCGGCGCAGCACATCGTCATAGTCCGCGCCGAGGTTCTCGAAGCATTCTTTTATCGTCATGGCTACCTCCATCGTTTGGCTCTATATGGCAGACCGGCGCGGCCCCAAGGCCGGCTGCGCCGTTTCTATTACTGTAACGCCGCGACAGCGCTCCTGCAGGAAATAATGAAAAGGCGGGCGCCCGCGGGAAACCCTCCGGGATGGCGCCCGCCCCAAGCGGCAAGGCTGTCAGTGCGCGCTTTCATAAAGGGTGAAGCCGTTTTTGCCGCGCGCCTTGGTCTGATAGAGCGCGGCGTCGGCGTTTTGATAGAGGCTCGCGAAGTCGCGCCCGTCGCGCGGGGCGAAGGCCACGCCGATGCTCGCCGAGATGTGCCAGCTCTTCCCGCCGCAGGCGTAGGAGCGGTCCAGGTCGCGGGAGAGCGCCTTGACCTTATCCGCCGCGAAGCGCTCCTCGGGGATGGACAGGAAGGCCACGAACTCGTCCCCGCCAATCCGCCCGAGCACGTCGCCGCTCCTGAAGTGGCTGCGGATCACCTGGGTGAACTCCTTGATCACCCCGTCGCCGAAGGCGTGGCCGAAGAGGTCGTTGGCCTGCTTGAAGTTGTCGATATCGAAGATGAAAAAGGCGAACAGCTCGCCCGGCCTGTCGTAAAGCAGTTTTTCGATCCGCCGCTGGGTGGCCGACTTGGTCAGCAGGCCGGTCATCTCATCGGTCAGGGCCAGCAGCTGCAGGCGCTGTTCCTGCTGCTTTTCCGGTTCGATGTTCTGCCGGTAGGTCAGCATGTGCAGCGAGTTGTCGCTGTCCAGGTGCACCAGACGGGCGGTGATGCGCATCCAGTAGTAGGTGAGCCCGTCCCGGGTGATCATAAATTCATAGCGCAGGGTCTCTTCGCCGCTCTCATAGGCGCGGATCACATTTTGAGGGCAGAAGGTCCCGATATACCCTTCGCGGTATTCCTCCTTGATCTGCTTTTGGGCGATGATCTGCAGCGCCTTGTCGAAGGGAGTGCCCGCCGGCGCGCCCAGGCTCTCGAAGTAGCGCTCGGTCTCCTCGTTGGCGGCCCGGTTGTGGGTGATGTCCAGCTCGTAGATGTTCTCGAACAGCTGGCCGGTGGCCTGCTCGAAGATGGTGCGGCGCTCCTGCTCGATCGACTGGGCCAGGGCGACGATCTGCCTGTTAAAGGAGCGGATCACCCGGGTGATGACCACCAGGATTCCCGCCACGATGACCGAGATGATCAGCACGGTCAGCCTCATCTGGCGGTTGAGGTCGGCCACCAGCGCGGCGGTGTCCCGCTCGACCACCAGGTGCCAATCGAGCTCGGGCAGGAAGCGGGAGACGATATAATTGCTCCTCGGCTTCCCGTCGAGGTCGGAGGTCCAGAACCGGTTGGGGGATTCCTCCTGCCTCCAGCCCAGCACCTCCTGGCGCGCCCGGGCGTCGTAATGCCGCAGCTCGAACAGGCTGCGCTGCTCATAGCCGGAGTATCGGGAGGAAATTTCGATCCTCCCCTCCTCGTCGATCAGGTAGACCCCGACGCCGTAGTCCCGCTCGTAATCGAGCAGCATCTCCTGCAGGTTGTCGATCCTCAGCCCGACCCCCACGACCCCCATGACCGTGCCGTCATGGTCCTTGATCTGGCAGTTGACGAAGACGGTGACCTCGTTTTGCGCCCCCTCGACCTCGTCGTTGTCCACGTTCATCGAGTAATCGAGCCCGCTCTCCAACAGGTTGTAGTACCAGTCGTTTTCCGGGTTTCCCTGAGTGAGGACCCGGTCCAGGCCGTTAAAATTATAGTAGCGCCCGGTGGCGGTGGAGACCAGGAAAACCGAATCGTAGCCATATTTATCCCGGTAGCCGGAAAGAAACCCCTGCAGGGTTTCGGTATAATCACCGTCGTCGAGGTGACCGGCCTCCTCGGAGAGGAAGTCCCGCAGCAGGCTGTCGTTGGCCATGGTCAGCGAGACGTTGACGGGTTTGGCAAAGGTGGAGGTCATCTGGTAATAGATCCCCTCGCTCGTCAGGTCGGAGACCTGCTCGATGCTCTGGAGCGAGGCGCTGTAGTTGGTGCGGTAGCTGAGGATGGCGGTCCCCAAAAAGCCCGCCACAATAATCAGGCAGACCAGGAAATTGGTGCGCATCAGGATGTTCTTTTTCATAATTTGGCCTCCATCGCCGCCCGGTGACCGGTCTATTTCATTGTATTACAAATCCCAGCCCGAATCAATTGTTTTTTGAAAAGGCGCCGGGGCCGCGGCAGCGCGTTGGGCCCTGCAGGCAAAGGTTGTGCGCGCGCGGCATTTGTGCTATCATGGGGCTCAGAATGAAAAAAGGACTGCTGAAAAGAATGAAAAAAATCCTGCTGATCGCCACCGGCGGCACCATCGCTTCAAAAAAGACCCAAAATGGGCTCGCGCCGCAGCTGAGCCCACAGGAGATGCTGCGCTTCCTGCCGGACTTCGGCGCGCTGTGTTCGGTGGACTGCCTGCAGCCGCTCTGCCTTGACAGCACAAACATCCGCCCAGAACACTGGCTGCTGCTCGCCTCGCTCGTCGAGCAGCATTACGCCGCCTACGACGGGTTCGTCATCTGCCACGGCACCGATACCCTCGCCTACACGTCGGCGGCCCTGTCCTATCTTTTGCAGCGCTGCCAGAAGCCGGTCATCCTCACCGGCGCGCAGCTCCCGATCGACGAGGAGATCACCGACGCCAAGACCAACCTCCTCGACAGCCTGCGCTGCGCCTGCTCGGACCTGCAGGGGGTCTATCTCTGCTTCAACGGGCACGTCATCGTTGGCACCCGCGCGCGCAAGACCCGCTCGAAGAGCTATAATGCCTTTTCATCCATCAATTTCCCCGACCTCGCCACCATCCGCGACGGGCACATCGTGCGCTACATCCCGGCGGCGCAGCCCGAGGAGCCGCGTTTTTACCACCGGCTCAACACCCGGGTTTTCCTGCTCAAGCTGATCCCCGGCCTGCCGCCCGAGGCGTTCTCGGCGGTGGGGGAGCTGTGCGACGGGCTGATTTTGGAAAGCTACGGCGTGGGCGGGATACCCGCGCAGTATCTCGAGGCGCTGGACAGGCTGATCGCGGCGGGCAAGACGGTGGTGATGGCGACCCAGGTGCCGCAGGAGGGGAGCGATCTTTCGGTCTATGAGGTGGGGCATCTCTTAAAGGAGCGCTACGACCTGCTCGAAACCTACGACATGACGCTCGAATCCACCGTTACCAAGCTGATGTGGGTGCTCGGGCAGACGGGCGACCCGCAGCAGGTGCGCAGGCTCTTCTACCGGACGGTGCACTACAACATCCTCTTTCACACCCGGCAGGAGGAATAGCGGGCCCAAAAAATTGTGCTATAATGATACCAATATCAATTACAGGGGGCGTTCATCATGTTATCGGACATTGAAATCGCACAGGGAGCTTCCATGCTGCCCATTTCCAAGGTAGCCGAAAAACTCGGGATCGGCGAGGACGAGCTCGAGTGCTACGGCAAATACAAGGCCAAGCTCTCGGACGCGCTGATGGCGTGGCTAAGGGACCGGCCCGACGGCAAGCTGGTGCTGGTCACCGCCATCAACCCCACCCCGGCGGGCGAGGGGAAGACCACCACCACCGTGGGGCTCGGGCAGGCCATGCAGAAAATCGGCAAGAAGGCGGTCATCGCCCTGCGCGAGCCCTCGCTCGGCCCGGTGTTCGGGATCAAGGGCGGCGCCGCCGGCGGCGGGTATGCCCAGGTGGTGCCGATGGAGGACATCAACCTGCACTTCACCGGGGATATGCACGCCATCACCAGCGCCAACAACCTGCTTTGCGCCATGCTGGACAACCACCTGCAGCAGGGAAATGCGCTCGGGATCGACCCGCGCAGGATCCTCTTTAAGCGCTGCCTGGATATGAACGACCGCGCGCTGCGCTCGACCATCGTGGGACTGGGCGGAAAGATGAACGGCGTCCCCCGCGAGGATGGCTTCCAGATCACCGTCGCCAGCGAGGTGATGGCGATTTTGTGCCTGGCGAGCGACATCACCGACCTGAAACGCCGTCTGGGCGACATCCTCGTCGCCTACAAATATGACAACTCCCCCGTTTACGCGCGCGACCTGCGCGCCGAGGGCGCGATGGCGGCGCTCCTGCGCGACGCGCTCAAGCCCAACCTCGTGCAGACGCTGGAAAACACCCCCGCCATCGTGCACGGCGGTCCGTTCGCCAACATCGCCCACGGCTGCAACTCGGTGCGCGCGACCAAGCTCGCGCTCAAGCTCGCCGACTACACCATCACCGAGGCGGGCTTCGGCTCGGACCTCGGGGCCGAGAAATTCCTCGACATCAAGTGCCGCTACGCCGGGATCGCCCCGAGCGCCATCGTGCTGGTGGCGACCCTGCGCGCGCTCAAGTATAACGGCGGGGTGGAGAAGGCCCGGGTCGGCGAGCCGAATGAGGAGGCGCTGCGAGCGGGGCTCTGCAACCTCGAGGCGCACATCGAAAACATGCAGAAGTACGGCGTGCCGGTGATCGTCGCCATCAACAAGTTCCCCACCGACACGGCCGGGGAGCTCGAGCTGCTGGCCGAATACTGCCGCCGTCGCGGGGCGCGCTTCGCCCTCTCGGAGGTGTTCGAGCGCGGGGGCGAGGGCGGCGTGGCGCTCGCCAACGCCGTCGTCGAGGCCTGCGAAGAGCCGGGATGCTTTAAGCTCCTTTACGATGAGAAGGCGCCCATCAAAGAGAAGGTCGCGACCATCGCGAGAGAGATCTACGGCGCCGCGGGCGTCGTCTATTCCCCCGCCGCGCAAAAGGCCATCGCCGGGATCGAGGCGCTGGGCAAGGCGGAGCTGCCGGTCTGCGTGGCCAAGACCCAGTATTCCCTCTCGGACGACCCGAAGAAACTGGGCCGCCCGCAGGGGTTCGAGCTCTCGGTCAAGGACGTGCGCCTGAGCGCGGGGGCCGGCTTCATCGTGGTCTACACCGGGGACATCATGACCATGCCGGGGCTGCCGAAGGTCCCCGCCGCCGAGCACATCGACGTGGATGGTGACGGCATCATCTCCGGGCTGTTTTAAAGGGGCGGCGGCATGACGACCTATCACACCCACTCCCCGCAGGAGACCGAGACGCTCGCCGCCACGATGGCGCAGCGCCTGCGCGCGGGGGACGTAATCGCCTACCGCGGCACGCTCGGCGCCGGGAAGACCTGCTTCACCCGGGGACTGGCAGCGGGGCTCGGGATCAAGTCGGCGGTCAGCAGCCCCACCTTCGCCCTGGTGCACGAGTACCGGGGCGAACGCCTCACCCTCTACCACTTCGACATGTACCGGATCGAGGGGGAGGACGACCTCTATTCCACCGGCTTTTACGATTATCTTAGCGACCCGCGCGCCCTGCTCGCCATCGAGTGGAGCGAAAACATCGACTTTGCGCTGGACTTTCCCCACATCACGGTGGAGATCGCCCCCGGTGCAAAGGAGGACGAGCGGGTGATCACCATAAAGGGGGACGGGCGGTTTTGAAGCTGCTTTCACTCGACGCTTCCTCCAAGGCGGCCTCCTGCGCCCTGGCCGAGGACGGACGCCTGCTGGGGGAATACTATGCCGACTGCGGGCTGACCCATTCGCAGACCCTGCTGCCGATGGTGCGCCAGCTGCTCGACACCACCGGCACCAAAACGGAGGAGATCACCCACGTCGCGGTCTCGAAGGGGCCCGGCTCCTTCACGGGGCTGCGCATCGGGCTCGCGGCGGCAAAGTCGCTCGCGGCGGGGCTCCACGTGCCGCTTTGCGGGGTGAGCACCCTGCTCTCCCTGGCTTATAACCTGCGCGGGATGCGCGGCACCGCCTGCACGGTGCTTGACGCGCGGCGGGGCCAGGTCTACTATGCACTCTTCGCGCTAAAGGACGGTGCGGTGCGCAGGCTCTGCGAGGATCGGGCCGGGCCGATCGGGGAGCTAAGGCAGGAGCTAAAAAATGTCGAGCCTCCTCTCTTTTTGGTTGGAGACGGGGCCATGTTGTGTTATAATAGTTTACAGGAAACCACCGAGGGCCTTGCGCTCTCGCCCGAACACCTGAGGCTGCAGCGCGCGTCCTCGGTCGGCTATGCCGCGCTTGCGCTCGGCGAATGGGATTCGGCCGGCGCGCTCGTCCCGAGCTACCTGCGCCTGTCGCAGGCGGAGCGGGAGCTGCTGGAAAAGGAAAAGAAGGAGGCGGATTCATGATAGCCATCGGAGCGGACCACGGCGGCTATGCGCTCAAGGAAGAGATCAGGGCCCATCTCGACGAACAGGGTGTGGCCTACAAGGATTTTGGAACCTATGAGGGGAAGAGCTGCGACTACCCGGACATCGCCGAGGCGGTGACCGGCGCCATCAATGCCGGCGAATGTGAGCGCGGCATCCTGATCTGCGGCACCGGGATCGGCATCTCGATCGCGGCGAACAAGGTGAAGGGGATTCGCGCGGCGCTCTGCTCGGACTGCTACAGCGCCAAATACACCCGGCTGCATAACGACGCGAACGTCCTTTGCATGGGCGGGCGGGTGATCGCGGGCGGACTCGCCTGCGAGATCGTGGACCTGTTTTTAAATACCGCCTTTGAGGGCGGGCGGCACCAGCGCCGGCTCGACAAGATCGCGGCGATCGAGGAGCGAAACGAACATTAAAATAACGGAGGAAAACGATATGGGCATTCAGCCAGTCATCCTGGATCATCCGCTGATCCAGCACAAGATTTCACTCATGCGCGACAAGAACACCGGCTCGAAGGAGTTCCGTGAGCTGATCACCGAGGTGACCATGCTGATGTGCTTCGAGGCCACCCGCGACCTTCCGCTCAAGGAGGTGGAGATCGAAACCCCCATCGCCCTGGCCAAGACCAAGGTGATTTCGGGGCGCAAGCTGGCTTTCGTGCCCATCCTGCGCGCCGGGATGGGGATGCTCGACGGGGTACTTAAGCTCCTGCCCGCCGCCAAGGTGGGACATATCGGGCTCTACCGCGACCCGGATACCCACCTGCCGGTGGAGTATTACTGCAAGCTGCCCAGCGACATCAGCGAGCGGGACGTGATCGTGATCGACCCCATGCTCGCCACCGGCGGCAGCGCGATCGACGCGATTTCGCAGGTCAAGAAGCGGGGGGTAAAGTCGATCAAATTTATGTGCATCATCGCGGCCCCCGAGGGGCTCGAGGCGCTGACGGCCGCCCATCCCGACGTGCCGGTCTATATCGCCGCGCTCGACGAGCGGCTCAACGAGAGCAAGTATATCGTCCCGGGCCTCGGCGACGCGGGGGACCGCATCTACGGGACCAAATAATTCTTCCTTGGATTTTCAAGGCGCGCTGTGGAAATTTCACAGCGCGCCTTATTTTGTCGAAAAACTCTGTTGCTCAAAGAATGCACGCAGAATCCCGGCAATGAATCGGGTTCCTAAGGGAGCGAACAGCGCAATGGCGACGCCCCCTTGGCGAGGAGTTTGAGGGCGAGAAGCCCTCATAAAACGTAAGAAAGGGGAATCAAACCGTCCAGTGGACGGTTTGGCGGGAGAACCCCAAGAGGGGTTCTCCCGCCCTTTGCGCGAATCGCTCCGTTTTCATGCTGATTATCTGATCTTCCCTTTAAATCACAAACCCTCCGTTCGGGCTGAGCACCTGCCCGGTGATGAAGTCCGCCCCCTCGCTCGCCAGAAAGAGCACGGCGCTCGCGATGTCCTGCGGGGAGCCGATCACCCCGAGCGGCGTCTCCTCGCGCAGCGCGGCGCGGGTGTATTCGTCAAGGCCCTGGTTCATTTCGGTATCCACCACTCCGGGCGCGACGCAGTTGACGGTGATCCCGCTCGGCCCCAGCTCCTTGGCCAGCGCCTTGGTCATCCCGATGAGCGCCGCCTTGGCCGCCGAATAGTGCACCTCGCAGGAAGCCCCAGCGATTCCCCAGATCGAGGAAACGTTGACGATCTTCCCCTGCTGACGCGCGATCATGCCGGGCAGCACGCACTGGCAGCAGTGATAGGCCCCGTCCACGGTGACGGCGAACATCCGACGCCACTCGGCGGGCGATATGCTGCAAAAGAGCTTTTGCTGCGCGATCCCGGCGTTGTTGACCAGCACGTCCACCCGGCCGAAATCGAGGTTTATCTGCCGCACCATCCGCTCGACCTGCGCGCGCTCGGACACGTCCGCCTGCACCGCGATCGCATCGCACCCGCCCGCGATCAGCTCGCGCGCCAGCGCCTCGGCGCGCGCCGCGCTCTGGTTATAATTGATCGCCACGCGGTATCCCGCCGCACCGAAGGCCCGCGCGCAGGCCAGCCCGATCCCGCGGGATGCGCCGGTGATCAGTACCACCTTTGACAATGCCACCGCCCCCTTTTGCCATCATTATAACAAATTTCAAAAATTTTGTCTGCTCCTTGTTCGGATGATCGCTGTGCCGCGTGGAACACTAATCAAAAAAGAAAGGAGCAATTTTTATGGATAAACCGCGCGGTACCCGCCCTTACGATGCGCAGGATGACGACGAGCTTTTCGACGAAAGCTTCACCGTGATGTCCTCGACCGAGTGCACCGGACTGATCCCCAGCGCCCCGACCGACGAGGCGCAGATCGATTCCTACGCTGAAATATACGACATCCCGCTCTCCAAGGACAAAACCAACGCGAAATTGCAGGACGAGAGGCGCCACGGGGAGATCCCGGGCCACCAGGAATAAGCTTAGCCTTCCCATTGTCTGCGCTTTGATACCAGCCGGCCGGGGCCCGCATAAACTGCGGGCCCCGGCCGGTTTTTATCCTGAAACGGCAAATCGGGGTGGAGCCCTTTACAGAGGGGTTAAAGGGAAATAAACATTTTTTGAATATTCCTTTTCTCGCCGCGCTTTGACTTGAATAAGCCGGTTGGACAGGCTATAATAGCCACAGAGCGGCTATTATTACATTTTTATGGCCCGCCTACGGCGATGGCCGATGATACACAGCGATGTCGATCCTATGTTTTCGGGAAAGGGGCCGAATGAAAAAGTTATTGCACTTCGCCGCGGACTATCTGCGGCATACCGATATTATCCTGATCGTCTTCTGCCTGGCGGCGTCGGGGATCAGCGTGGCGGCCCTGGCGGCGATGGCCCGTTCGGGCTATGTGGACACCTCGGGGCTGCCCTACAAGACCGCGCTGGTACAGCTGGCCGCCTCGGGGGCTGGGGTGTGCGTGGCCATGCTGCTCTCGAAGCTCGACTACCACACCATGGCAAAGCTTTGGAAAATCCACGCGCCGCTGTGCGTGGCGCTTGTTGTGCTGACCTTTTTCATCGGCATCACGGTGGGCGAGGCGGACGACAAGGCCTGGATTTCCTTGCCGTTGGGGCTGTCCTTCCAGCCCGCGGAGGTGCTCAAGATTTCCTTCGTCATCACCTTTGCGTTCCATCTGAGCGTGGTCAAGGAGGAGATAAATTCCCTGCGCAACGTCCTGCTGCTCGGCGCGCACGCCGCGCTGCCGGTGCTGCTGGTCCATCTGCAGGGGGACGACGGCACCGCGATGGTTTTCGCCTTTATCTTTTTATCCATGATCTTTGTCGCGGGGCTGAGCTGGCGCTACCTGCTCGGGGCGGCGGCGGCGCTCGCGGCGGCGGCGCCGCTGGTCTGGATCTATGTGATGAACGAGGACCAGCGCCAGCGGATCGAAATGATTGTGACCGGGAACCTCGACCCGTCGGGGATCGGCTACCAGCAGTGGCACGGCCTGCTCTCAATCGGCTCGGGGCAGCTGCTGGGCACCGGGCTTTTTGGCGGCGAGCACCGGTACGTGCCCGCTATGCGCAACGACTTCATCTTCGCCTTTTTGGGCGAGGCGATGGGCTTTGTCGGCTGCCTGATCGTCATCCTTCTGCTGCTGGGGATCTGCTCGCGCATCCTCTGGACCAGCCACCTGGCGCAGGACGACCTGGGGCGGTATATCTGCATCGGCATTTTTGCGATGATCGCCTTCCAGTCGATTCTCAACATCGGCATGTGCCTGAGCATGCTGCCGGTCATCGGGGTGACGCTGCCCTTCTTTTCGGCGGGCGGCACCTCGGCGGCGGCGCTCTATCTCGGGATCGGGGTGGTGCTCAGCGTCTACATGCACTCGCGCCGCCATCTGTTCATGGACTAGAAAGGGGAGCTGTTTTTGCCAATCAGGATGATCGCGGCGGACCTGGACGGGACGCTGCTTTGCGAACAAAATACCATCTCGCCCGCCACCCTGCGGGCCATCTCTGCGGCGGCGCGCCTGGGGGTGCGGATCGTACCGGCCACCGGGCGCATTTTCAGTGAGCTTTCGCAGGTTTTGTGCCAGCTGCCCGAGGCAGAGTATCTGGTGACCGCCAACGGCGCCGCCGTGATGACCCGGGAGCGGGAGGTCTTATGGGGGAACTGCATTTCTCCGCAGCTGCTCGGGCGGGTCATGTCGGTTGTGAAAAACAGGCACACCTTTGCCGAGGTGACGATGGAGGACGGGCGCAGCTACAGCGAGCGCGAGGAGATGCAGCGCATGTCCGACTTCGGGGTGCGGGATGACTTTTTCGAGAGCATTTTCGCCTGCGTCGAGCCGGTGGACGGCCTGTCCGGCTTTTTGCGGCGCCTTAATCAGCCCGCGGCGAAGATATACCTCTCCTTCAGCAGCCAGGAGCAGCGCAGGCTGGCCTGGCGGGAGCTCGAGGCGCTCGGCGGGCTTTACGTCACCACCTCGATGGAAAACAACCTCGAGCTGGCGGCCGCCGGCTCGGGCAAGGCGCAGGGGCTGCGCGCCCTGTGCGGAATCTTAAAGATCGACCCGGGCGAGGTGCTGGCGCTGGGGGACAACCACAACGACGCCGGGATGCTGCGTCTGGCCGGGATCGGGGTGGCGATGGGCAACGCCACCAAAGAGGCGCTGCAGGCGGCTGACTATGTCACCGCGGCTTGTGATAAGGACGGGGCCGCCGGCGCGATCGAGCGCTTCGTATTAAACGCCTGTGCGGGAAAGGATGATCTTGTTGGTGTTGCCGACTTATCGCGGGAAGGTCTGTGATTTGGTCGCGGCCGTCAGCCTGGCCCTGTCAGGGGCGGCGGTGGCGGTCGTCGGGATGGTGATGGCGGCGCGCATTATGCGCCGCTAGGGGGAATTTTCGCCCGTTAGTCTTTACATACCGGGGACCATATTGTAAAATATAAGAAAACGGGACGCCCCCGGGCGCTCCGGAAAGGGTTGGTTATTTAAGGATGGCGCTGCTTTATCGGAGGGTACTGCTCAAGCTCAGCGGCGAGGCGCTCGCCGGCGAGAAAAAGATGGGGATCGACCACGAGATCGTGGTCAATATCTGCAAGAGCATCAAGAAGTGCGTCGACCTCGGGGCCGAGATCGCGATCGTGGTGGGCGGCGGAAACTTCTGGCGCGGCCGCCAGAGCGGCGACATGGACCGCACCCGCGCCGACCACATGGGGATGCTCGCCACCGTCATCAACGCCCTGGCGCTGGCCGATGGGCTGGAGGCCCAGGGGCTGGATGTGCGGGTGCAGACGGCCATCGCCATGCAGGCGATCGCCGAGCCGTATATCCGCGCGCGCGCCGTGCGCCACCTGGAGAAGGGGCGGGTGCTCGTCTTCGGCTGCGGCACCGGCAACCCGTTCTTCTCAACCGATACCACCTCCTCGCTGCGCGCGGCCGAGATTGAGGCGGACATCATCTTCAAGGCCACCATGGTGGACGGGGTCTACGACAAGGACCCGCACAAGTTCCCGGACGCCGTCAAGTACGACACCTTGACCTTCTCGGACGTGCTGGGCAGGCAGCTGGGCGTGATGGACATGACAGCCGCCTCGATGTGCCGGGACAACGGGATTCCGGTGCTGGTCTTCTCGCTGCAAAGCCCGGACAATATCGTGGACGCCATCGAGGGCAAGCAGATCGGCACGCTGATTCAGTAGGATTTACCGGGGCCACCCCCGGACTTTGGAACATAACGAAAGGGGAAAATCACCCATGAAGGAACAGGTAAAGCTCTTTGAAGGCAAAATGCAAAAGAGGGTCGATTCGCTCAATTCCGAGCTGTCCGCCATCCGGGCGGGGCGCGCCAACCCGGCGGTGCTCGACAAGGTGATGGTCGATTACTACGGCACCCCCACCCCGGTACAGCAGGTGGGCGCGGTCTCGGTGCAGGAGGGCAAGATCCTGGTCATCCAGCCCTGGGACAAGAGCCTGATCAAGGCGATTGAAAAGGCGATCCAGGTTTCAGACATCGGGATCAACCCGACCAACGACGGCAACGTCATCCGCCTCGCCTTCCCGCCGCTGACCGAGGAGCGCCGCCGCGAGATCGGCAAGCAGGCGCACAAATACGGCGAGGAGGCCAAGGTCTCGGTGCGCAACGTGCGCCGGGACGCCAACGACAAGCTCAAGGAGATGAAGAAGTCCTCCGAGATCACCGAGGACGAGCAGAAGCAGGGCGAGGAGCAGATTCAGAAGCTCACCGACAAGTACTGCAAGGAGATCGACAACCTGGTCGCCGCCAAGCAGAAGGAGATCATGGAGCTGTAAAAACAGCGGAAAGGATACGGGGTCCGGTGTGGGGCGTAGGGCATACGCCCCACAATCCATTGGTGGGCGCCGGGCCGCCATGGGAAGGATGAAAAAGGCTGATGGATTATAAACCGCTGCTCGAAAGGCTCAAGGGGATCGAGCTGCCAAGGCATGTGGGCATCATCATGGACGGGAACGGCCGCTGGGCGCAAAAGCGCATGCTGCCGCGCAGCGCGGGACACCGCGAGGGGGCGAACACCTTCGGGAAGATCGCCCGCTTCGCGCGGGAGTGCGGGATAAAGTATATCACCTTTTATGCCTTCTCGACCGAGAACTGGCGGCGTCCCGAGCAGGAGGTGCGCGAGCTGATGGAGCTGCTGCATAAATTCCTGCGCGACTCGTATAAATATAAGGATGAGAACATCCGCACCCTCTTTTTGGGGGACCTGAGCCCCTTAAGCGACGCGCTGAAAGCCGAGATCAAGCGGGTGGAGGAGGGCAGCGCGGACAATACCGGGCTCACGGTGAACATCGCACTCAACTATGGCTCGCGCGATGAGATCGTGCGCGCGGCGCGCGCGCTGGCAAGGGATGCGAAGGCGGGCGCGATTGATCCCGAGGCGGTCGATGAGCAGGCGCTTTCCGACCGGCTTTACACCGCCGGCATGCCGGACTGCGATTTGGTCATCCGCCCGAGCGGGGAGCAGCGCCTTTCCAACTTCCTGCTCTGGCAGTCCGCCTACGCCGAATTCGTCTTTATGGACATTCTCTGGCCGGATTTTGGCGAAGAGGACTTTACCAATGCGGTGCTGGAATACGCGCGGCGTTCCCGCCGCTTCGGGGGAATCGGCTGAGCGGCCGGGCCCCGGCGCTGAGACATTTCATTTCGATTTGAGAGGAACGAAAGTTTGAAAGAGGAATCTTTCAAACTTCAGGGTATTGCACCTTGGCGGTCTCTCAACCGCCGTTTCGGCAAAGCCGAAGCCGGCGCAATTCCTGAGAAAGGTATGGACATTCACATGAAACAGCGTATCATTACCTCCTTTGTCTGTCTGGTCATCCTGTTCGCGGTGCTGGCCTTTTTCGATACCTGGCTCTTCAACCTGGTGATCGCCGCCATCGCGGCGCTCGCCCTTTACGAGCTGCTCGGCGCGGTTCACTGCCGGGGGATTCTTTCGCTGAACCTGGTTTGCTGCCTGTACGGGGCCGCCATCCCCTTCATCCCGCACGGGATGACCTCGACCCTGCTGGCCCCCCTGACGGCGGTGTACATATTCCTGCTCTTTTTGATCCTGCTGCGTGAGCACCGCCGTGTCAGCGCGCAGCAGATCGGTTTTTGCTTCTTCGTCTCCCTCGCCGTCCCCTTCGCGATGAGCACCACCGTTTACCTGCGCCAGCGCGAGGGCTGGCCCGTCGCTTTGGGGCTGATCCTCGTGGCGCTTTCGGGCGCCTGGATGAGCGACACCGGGGCCTATTTTACCGGCCGTTTCCTCGGCCGGCACAAGCTGGCCCCCGAGATCAGCCCGAAAAAAACGGTGGAGGGCGCCATCGGCGGGGTTGTGGTCTGCGTGGTCTTTACCCTGCTGATCCTCTGGGGCTATGCCGCGATCTGCGGGCAGTTCTTCGGTGTGCGGCTGGCGGTGCACTACGGTACGCTGGCGCTGATTATGCCGCTGGTCTCGGTGAGCGGGATGCTCGGGGATTTGAGCGCTTCGGTCATCAAGCGGCAGGGCGGGCTCAAGGATTACGGCACCATCTTCCCCGGGCACGGCGGGATCATGGACCGCTTCGACAGCGCCCTGTTCACCATGCCGACCGTCTTTTTGCTCTCGCATTATCTGACCATCATCGGGCTGGCGGCGTGAGGAGGAAGGACAAAGTGGAAAACGAGCAAAAAACAATCAGCATCCTGGGCAGCACCGGCTCGATCGGAACCCAGGCGATCAAGGTGTGCGAGGCGCTGGGGTTTCGGGTGCGCGCGCTGGCGGCGAGAAGCAACGTGTCGTTGCTCGAGCAGCAGGCGCGCCGCCTTCGCCCCGCGCTTTTGTCCGTTTCAAACGAGGAGGCCTGGCGGGACCTTCGCGTCCGCCTGGCGGATACAAATGTCGAAATCCTTCTCGGGACCGAGGGGATGTGCGAAATCGCCGCCGGCGGGGAAAACGACCTCGTTTTAAACTCGGTGGTCGGGATGGTGGGCCTGCGCCCGACCCTCGCGGCGCTCGAGGCGGGCAAGGACGTGGCGCTGGCCAACAAGGAGACGCTGGTCGCCGCGGGCGGACTGGTGACGGAGACCGCGCGCCGGCACGGCGCCAGGCTCATCCCGGTGGACAGCGAGCATTCGGCGATATTTCAGTGCCTTTGTGGGAATGATAGTAAGGACGTGCGCCGCCTGCTGCTGACCGCCTCGGGCGGGCCGTTTTTCGGCAGGCGCTCTGAGGAGCTCGAACACGTCATGGTCGAGGATGCGCTGCGCCATCCCAATTGGCAGATGGGCGCAAAAATCACGGTGGACTGCGCGACGATGATGAACAAGGGCCTCGAATTCATCGAGGCGATGTGGCTCTTCGGCGTCGCCCCGGAGCAGATCGAAATCCTCGTGCACCGGGAGAGCGTCGTCCACTCGATGGTGGAATACCGCGATGGGGCGGTGATGGCCCAGCTCGGGGTGCCGGACATGGCCATCCCGATCCAGTACGCGCTCACCTTCCCGCGGCGGCTGTCCTGCGAGGTAGGTACCCTCGACCTCTTCGAGGTGGGGAAGCTCACCTTCCAGCGGCCGGACTATGGGACCTTTCGCTGCCTCGGCGCGGCGCTCGAAGCGGCAAAGCGCGGCGGGCTCTCCCCCTGCGTGGTCAACGCCGCCAACGAGGCGGCCGTGGCACTCTTTTTAGAGCGCAAAATCGGCTTTATGGAGATTGCGCGCGCGGTCTGCGGCGCGCTCGAGGAGGTACCCGCGGGGGACTATGAGTCCCTCGACGAGGTGCTCGAAGCCGCGCGGCGCGCGCAGGACTATGTCAATCAGAAAATTTCGCAGTAAGTAACGATAGAAAAGGGTGGATTTTTTGCAGCTTGTTTTTCAGATCGTCGTCGCCGTCATTACCTTCGGACTGATCATCTTCATCCACGAGCTCGGGCACTTCCTGGTGGCCAAGAGCGTGGGGATCACGGTGCATGAGTTCGCCCTCGGCATGGGACCGAAGCTCTGGTCCATGAAACGCGGGGAGACCACCTATGCGCTTCGCCTGGTTCCCATCGGCGGCTTTGTGCAGATGGAGGGAGAGGATGAGGAGAGCGACAAGGCGGGGGCCTTCGGCAGCAAGAAGATTTGGCAGCGGATTCTGGTGGTGGTCGCAGGCGCTTTGATGAACATCCTGCTGGGCTTCCTCATCATCCTGGGGCTGACCATCTCGGAGGATGCGCTTTCCTCCTCCACCATCGCGGTCTTCGACGAGGCGGCGACCAGTTCCTCGAGCCTGCAGGTGAACGACCGGATCCTCGCCATCAACGGCGCGAAGGTGCATATCGGCAACGACATCGTCTTCGAGCTGCTGCGCGACGACGACGGGGCGGTGGACTTCACCGTGCTGCGCGACGGGCAGCGCCTTGAGCTGCCGGGCGTGCAGTTCGAGACCCGTAAGGCCGAGGACGGCACCAACCTGATCTCGCTGGACTTCAAGGTCTACGCGCTGGAAAAAAGCGCGCGCAACGTCGCGCTCTACTCCTTCTACTGGACCGGCGGCACGGTGCGCCAGGTCTGGGTTTCGCTGTTCGATTTGATCACCGGGCGGTATGGCCTCAGCCAGCTCTCCGGACCGGTCGGGGTGACCACCGCCATCGGCCAGGCGGCCACCATGGGGGCGCAGTCGGTGCTGCTGCTCATCGCGCTGATCACCATCAACGTGGGGGTCTTCAACCTCCTGCCGGTCCCGGCGCTCGACGGCGGGCGGCTGGTCTTCTTGCTCATCGAGCTGATCTTCCGCCGGCCGGTGCCCCAGAAGTACGAGGCCTATATCCACGCGGCGGGGATGCTACTGCTCTTCGGGCTGATGATCGTGGTTACCTTCAACGATATAATACGGCTGTTTTAAAGGATGGGCGGGACGATGAAACGAGCGACAACGAAACGGGTGATGGTCGGCGGCGTCCCCATCGGGGGCGGCAGCGAGGTGACCATCCAGTCGATGTTAAACGTTCCCTGCGCGGACGTTAAGGGGAACGTGGAGCAGGCCAAAGCACTGCAGCGGGCGGGCTGCCAGATCATCCGCGCGGCGATCGAAAACAGGGAGGCCGTGCGGCTGATCGATGCGGTCAAGTCGGCGGTGGATATGCCCTTTGTGGCGGACATCCACTTTGATTACCGCCTCGCGCTGGAGGCGGTGGCGGCGGGCGCTGACAAGATCAGGATCAATCCCGGCAACATCGGGGACGAGGGGAGGGTACGCCAGGTGGTGTCCGCTTGCAAAGCGAAGGGGATTCCCATCCGCGTCGGGGTCAACTCCGGGTCGCTCGAGCGGCAGATCCTCGAGAAATACGGTTCCCCGACCGCTGAAGCGCTCGTCGAGAGCGCGCTCTATCACGTCGGGCTGATCGAGCGGTGCGACTATGACAATATCGTGGTCTCGATCAAGTCATCAAGCGTACATAAGATGATCGAAAGTTACCGGCTGATGGCCGAAAAAAGGGACTATCCGCTCCACCTCGGGGTGACCGAGGCGGGCACCGCCCGCATGGGGCTTTTAAAGTCGGCCGTCGGGATCGGTTCGCTGCTCCTGGACGGGATCGGGGACACCATCCGGGTGTCGCTGACCGCCGACCCGATCGAGGAGATCGCCGCGGCGAAGGACATCCTGCGCGTCTGCGGGCTGCGGCGCGGCGGGGTCAACCTCATTTCCTGCCCGACCTGCGGGCGCACCAGGGTGGCGCTCATCCCGCTGGCCCAGCAGGTGGAGAAGGCGCTGCAGGAGGTGGACAAGCCCATCACCGTGGCGGTGATGGGGTGCGCGGTCAACGGCCCGGGGGAGGCCAGGGAGGCGGATATCGGAGTGGCCTGCGGCGACGGGTGCGGGCTGATCTTTCGGAAGGGAGAAATCCTCGAAAAGGTACCGGAGGAGCAGATTCTGACGACGCTGCTCTCCTATATTGAGAAGCTGTAGAGTAAGATATAAAAGCAGATGGAGGTCAAAATTGGCACATCTCTTAGAAGTTTTGGGCCCCTGGGTGCAGGGCGCGCTGCCGCAGGAGCTGCTTTCTTGCCAGGTGACGGCGATCGAGGTGGACCGGGGCAAGCGCACGATCGAGATTGCGATTTACAGCGAAACGCTGATCAGCCCCGAGGCGATCGCACAGGCACAGTCTGCCGTCAAGGAGCGCCTGTCCCTTGGCGGCTGCATATTTGCGCCCTCCTACCCGGAGCGGCTTTTTTCGATCGAGCAGCTGCCCGCGCTCTGCGCCGATCTGCGCAGGCAGGGGCTGCCGATCAACGGCTTTTTAGACGGGGCGGGTTTTTCGCTGGAGGGGGACACCCTGTATATCGAGCTGCGCCGGGGCGGGGAGCAGCTGCTGCAAAGCGCCGGGTGCGACCGGGAACTGAAACGGGAAATCCGCCAGCGCTTCGGCAAGAGCGTAGAGATTGCCTTTTGCGGGGAGTGTGAGATCAACCCGGACAGCGAGCTTTACAAAAAGACGGTGACCGACTGCGTCGTGCCTCTCCAGGCGCCGAAGCGGCCTGCCGGCGGTGGAGGGGGCGGCGGCGCGGCCTCCCGGCCGCGCGGCGGCCTGCCGTTCGACTGCGGGGACCTGCCGTTTTTGCCGGACAGCGCCCGGGTGATCATGGGCAAGATGGTGCGCGCGCGCCCGACCCCGCTGCGGGATGTGATCGAGGAGGGGCGCTGCGCCGTCTGGGGCGACGTCTTCCTCATCGAGAAGCGGGAGACGCGCGACGGCAGCAAGGTGATCTACACCATCGACATCACCGACTATACCGGCTCGCACACGCTTAAGCTCATTATGGACAAGGGTAAAAATGGTCCGATCGAGGAGCTCCAGGAGGGGGACACCCTGCTGGTTTCGGGCGAGGTGAGCTTCGACAAATACGACAAGGAGCTCAACATCCGGCCCTATGATATCGTGCAGGTGGACAAGGTCAAAAAGCAGGACGCCGCCAAGAAGAAGCGGGTCGAGCTGCATCTACATACCAACATGTCCGCGATGGACGGCATGACCCCGGCCGCCAAGCTGGTGGCGCGCGCCCACGAATGGGGCCACCCGGCGGTGGCGATCACCGACCACGGGGTGGCGCAGGGCTTCCCCGATGCGATGAACGCCGCGGCGGGCTTTAAAGATGATTTCAAGGTCCTCTACGGGGTGGAGGCGTATTTTGTCAACGACATGGCCGGCGCGGTCGAGGGGGAGTTTAACGCCGCCTTCGCCGACGAGATCATCGTCTTCGACCTCGAAACCACCGGCCTTTCGGCCGGCAGCGAGCGGATCACCGAGATCGGCGCGGTCAAGCTGCGGGGGGGAGAGGTGGCCGAGCGGTTCTCCACCTTTGTCAATCCCGAGCGTCCGATTCCCGCCAAGATTACCGAGCTGACGAGCATCACCGACGAGATGGTACAGGACGCGCCGAAGGAGGAGGAGGCGCTGCGCGCCTTTTACGAGTTCTGCGGTGAAAGCAAAATCCTGGTGGCGCACAACGCCCCCTTCGACACCAGCTTCGTGCGCGCGGCGGCCGGGCGGCATAAGCTCCCATACCGCTTTACGGCGGTGGACACGGTGGCCATCTCCCGCATCCTTTTCCCCGAGATGAAAAACCACAAGCTGGACACGGTGGCGGAGAAACTTAAACTCGGCAGCTTCCACCATCACCGGGCGGTGGACGACGCCAATATCCTGGCCGAAATTTTCCTAAAGCTCTGCGGGATCATGTCCGAGCGCCACGGCATCGATGAAATCGGGCAGATCAACACCGCCCTCGGCGGCGGGGACCCCAAGAAGCTGTACCCCTATCACATGATCCTTCTGGCGCAAAACCAGATGGGGCTCAAAAACCTTTACACCCTTATCTCCAAGGCGCATATCGATTATTATTTCAAAAAGCCGCGCATCCCCAAAAGCGAGCTCGTCAAATACCGCGACGGGCTGCTCGTCGGCTCGGCCTGTGAGGCGGGAGAGCTTTTCAGGGCCATATTGGACGGGAAGAGCTGGGGGACGCTTTGCGACATCGCCAAGTTCTACGACTACCTGGAGATCCAACCGATCTGCAACAACGCCTTCCTGGTCCGGGAGGGCCGGGTGCCGGACGATGAGGGGCTGCGGGATCTCAACCGCACCATCGTGCGCCTGGGCGAGAAGCTAAAAATTCCGGTGGTCGCCACCTGCGACGTGCACTTCTTGGAGCCGCAGGACGCCATCTTCCGCGAGATTTTGATGGCGGGCCAGGGCTTCAAGGACGCGGGTGAGCAGCCACCCTTATATCTTCGCACCACCGACGAGATGCTCGAGGAGTTTTCCTACCTCGGGGAGGACAAGGCCTACGAGGTGGTGGTGGAGAACACCAACAGGATAGCGGACCGGATCGAGCGCCTGCGCCCGATCCCGATGGGCACCTATACCCCGACGATCGAGGGGGCCGAGGAGGAGCTGCAGAGGCTGTGCTGGACGAGGGCCAAGGAGGTCTATGGCGACCCGCTGCCGGACATCGTGAAGAACCGGCTGGACCGCGAGCTCGGCTCGATCATCAAGCATGGCTTTTCGGTGCTCTACATCATCGCGCAGAAGCTGGTCAAGGACAGCGAGGAGCACGGATACCTCGTCGGCTCGCGCGGATCGGTCGGCTCCTCCTTCGTCGCCATCATGGCGGGGATCTCCGAGGTCGACCCCCTGGCCCCGCACTATGTCTGCCCCGACTGCAAATATTCCGAGTTCATCACCGACGGCAGCGTCGGCTCGGGCTTTGACCTGCCTCCTAAAAACTGCCCCCACTGCGGGGCCGAGATGCGCCGGGACGGGCATGACATCCCGTTCGAGACCTTCCTCGGGTTCGACGGGGACAAGGCGCCGGATATCGACCTCAACTTTTCCGGCGAGTACCAGTCCAACGCCCACCGTTACACCGAGGAGCTGTTCGGCACCACCCATGTCTTCAAGGCCGGCACCATCAGCACGGTGGCCAAGAAGACCGCCTTCGGCTTCGTGATGAAGTATATGGAGGAGCGGGGGCTGGTGCTGCACAAAGCCGAGATCGAGCGCCTCTCCCAGGGTTGTACCGGGGTCAAGCGCACCACCGGCCAGCACCCGGGCGGCATGGTGGTCGTGCCGGGGGACTACGACGTCTATGACTTCTGCCCGGTGCAGCGCCCGGCGGACGACGCCGACTCGATCATCACCACCACCCACTTCGACTTCCATTCGCTGCACGACACCATCCTAAAGCTCGACATCCTCGGACACGATGTTCCGACCCTCTATAAGCACCTGGAGGACCTGACCGGGATCCCGGTGCTCACGGTGCCGATGAGCGATCGGCAGGTGTATTCCCTCTTCACCTCGCCCGAGGCACTGGGGGTGAGCGAGGAGGAGATCGACTGCAACACCGGCACTCTTTCGTTGCCCGAGATGGGCACCAACTTCGTGCGCGGCATGCTGATGGAATCGCAGCCAAAGACCTTTTCGGACCTCTTGCAGATTTCCGGCCTTTCGCACGGGACCGACGTGTGGCTGGGCAACGCGCAGGAGCTGATCAAAGGCGGCACCTGCACCATCAGCGAGGTGATCGGCACCCGCGACAACATCATGGTCTACCTGCTGCACCACGGCCTGGAGCCCAAGATGGCCTTCAAGATCATGGAGATCACCCGAAAGGGCAAGGCGACAAAGCTCCTGACCGAGGAGCACATTAATGCCATGAAGGAGCACGGGGTGCCGCAGTGGTACATCGACAGCTGCTTCAAGATCAAGTACATGTTCCCCAAGGCCCATGCCGCCGCCTACGTCATCGCGGCCATCCGGCTGGGGTGGTACAAGGTGCACGAGCCGCTCGCCTACTATGCCGCCTTTTTCACGGTGCGCGGCGGCGACTTCGACGCGGCGGCCGCCATCGCCGGGCAGGGCGAAGTCAAGCGCCGTATGCAGGCGCTCAAATCGCGCGGGAACGAGCGCAGCGTCAAGGAAGAGGACCAGTACCAAACGCTGCTGGTCATCAACGAGATGCTCGCGCGCGGGTTTTCCTTCCTGCCGGTGGACCTCTACCTCTCCCACGCGACCCGCTACCAGATCGAGGACGGGAAGATCCGGCTGCCCTTCACCTCCCTCAAGGGACTGGGCGAAGCGGCGGCCAGGCAGCTGCAGGAGGCCGGCGCGCAGGGGGATTACATCTCGATCGACGAGGTGAACACCCGCAGCGGGGTGTCCAAGGCGGTGATCGAGACGCTCAAGGAGGCGGGCGCCATGGCGGGCCTGCCCGAGAGCAGCCAGGTGACCTTCTTTTAAAGGATGAGAAAGGAGCTGGGCAGATGAAACGACTTTTGGCCCTCGCGCTCGGCCTGCTGCTGGCGTGTATCCCACTCGCCGGGTGCGGGGAGGAGAAAACAGGACAGAAGCTGGTGGACCAGTTCACCGAAAGCGTCTTCTATGACCCGGACGAAGGGGAGCTGCGCTTTACCGTGCCAAAGGACACGCCCGCCGACGGGGTCTGGACCATCCTTTGCAGCGGGCGGCTTCGGATGGGGGACGACTTCATGAGCTGGCACGGCTTTCAGGACGTGACCGACTGGGAGCCCGGGGGTTCACTTAGATAAAGATACCACACCAATCCCACGCTGACTTTTGCTCAACCAATACAGCCGGAGGGCTGGATAACAAGAAAAGGCGGTATGCGCCCCGTGGAGGGGTAGCATATCGCCTTTTCTTGTGGGGGTTTCCAAAGGGGGCAACGCCCCCATTTGGCACACGACTTTGCGAAGCAAAGTGTAGTGTGTTATACGCTCTGTCGGCGTTGTCGTGAAAATGCCGTTGCCGCCGGGGAGGGCAAGGGCATTTGAAGCGGCAAGATTTGAAGCGGCAAGAAAACAGGGCTGTGCTTGCGTGGCGTGGAGCCGCAAGCGCAGGTCTGGTTTCATCAGCAGACAGGGCGTATATGAAAGCCCCCGTCCCTCGTCCTACGCTCCGACTTGTGGACAAAGTGTCCCGAAGTTGTGGCCACACTCCCGGAAAAGTAGCAGGACAGCGGGCAACCGTCAAGGCTGAAATGAACGGGGTTACACCCGGCCTTGACCGCCGCCCGCCGCCCCGCTGGATGGGTGGACAAGGCGGCCAATCCCTCAAAGTGCTTGGCCGCGCTCTTTCTGATTTTGAGGTATTCAGTTTTTCAAAATTGAATAATCAAAATAAATTTTTTCGATTGAAAAAATTTTATTTGTTATCATCTTCAATGCCATATTTTTTCTTTTGCCGAATCACATAATTACTGATTTTTTCATCATATAGTGGATACTGGTAATCCAACTGGCATGCCACTTCTGACGAAACCTCCCGGAACAATGCCATACATTGTTCAAAGGATTCCCACATATGGGGATAGGAATCCATATTATAAGTAGACATAAGTCGTTCCCACAATTCCTCTGGGACATATTGCTTCATAAATTTATAGTTTTTTCCCAAACTGAAATGAAATCCCTGTTTGATACCAATCAGCCAGGAAATCATGCGAAGCAATTCTTTTCGTACTATATCATTCATATGGTCAATAGCAAAAAGAATTTCTTTGCGGCATAAGCCCTTTACTACATATGTTGTAGTATTCCAAAATTCATTACAGCAATCGTCAAACATTCTTTGAGTAGGCTTCTGCAAGTGGTAGTCTATATCCGTTGGTATTGGCGGCTTTACGATACGGTTGTCTTTATCCAACAGTAACTTTACCAGTTTATCCCATGTAAAATACTCGTCTATCAGTTCCAGCGGCAGCAAAGTTAAATCTATCTTAACATCATCAGTAAACAGCATTAAATATGAAAATCCCTTTTCTACAGCTGGAAATAATTCCATATCTTCCGGCTTTTGCAGAATCAACCTTTCACCAAATATATCTAGCCATTTATCATCACTTGTGAAGCTGTCCATATCCGTAACAAAAAAAGTAATATCAAAATCCTGAAAATCATCAGGCGGAATATTTGTATTTGTTCTAGATCCTTCCAAAGTAACCATGCGAATGCGTTTGTCTGTTTTTGCAAAATTCAAAACAATATCATAAACTTCCTTTTCTGATCTCATTTTTATCTCCTCCAATTATTGAAATAGGTGTGAAGCCATTTTAGGGCTTTCCCGCCTTGATTACCCTTTAGCAAAGACGGGCGGGACTGTCAACGGCGGCGCATGAAATGCGCCGTTCATCTTGACCGTTGACTGGCTCGGCTGGCTTTGCTATTTTCTCGATGAAAAACAATTTATTCGTATTTATTTCCATCATTGTCATAGTAAGCCACATGAATGGAATACTCTTTTTCTGGGTTTTTAATTGAGATAATATCCATATCATCTGTGTTGTATCTCAATGTATCTTGCACTTGTCCATTTATTGTATAAGTGATTTCAGCATACTCTGTTTTAGCACCATTAAACCAAATTAAATCATACCATTCTCCGTTTATTGCAACGCCACCGACAATAATCTCATCACTATTTCGGTTTGTTGATGTACTAAATTTGTAGTCTCCATTTCCTGTTGGTTCAAAGATAGCAAGTGTAGATTTATTATCTGTACTGTATGCTCCACTCACGATATAACCGCCAAGTTCCAGTTCTTTTGCGATAGTCCATTCATTCCCTTTTGAAATTGCGGTGTTCAATATGCTTTCTCTGCTGGTAATGGTATCTCCTTTGGGAGTTAAACTAAAGAAATATAAAAAAGCGGCAGCAACGCAAATAACAGTCGCTGAAATTATCAGTAACCACTTTTTCATAACCAATACCTCCATATAATCTGATTTATTATTCTCTTACTTGCGTCCCCGCTGCGGCTTTGGATTTTTCAGCAAATCCGATTTCTGTGCAATCTTTTTCAACCACTTCTTTTCTTCCTCTGACAGTTTCCCATAGTTCAGCTTGAGCCGCTTACAGATAAATGCCATAGCCGCCTGCTCCGGGTCGCTGTCCTCTCTGGTGGTTTCCTCTGCGGTCTGCAAAAAATCTTCCAGAGGATTGTCCTCCGGGACGCTGAAAAAATCGTCCTTGTGGGCTTCCCGCAGGTCGAAGGCTATCTTGTTTATGTCCTGCTGTATCACATAGCGGCAAAAGCTGTCATCGTCAATATGGGCGGCGATAAGCTGTCGCAGCTGTGGGTCAGTCAAGCCGGGATTGTGTTGTTTCATAATCGTTGCACTCACAGCGTCCACAATGGCGTTTGCGCTCTGCACCTGCTTTCCCGCTACGCCGTTCACATAGATTTCAAGGTCGGCCATGAGCCGGGGAAAATCCGGGTGGGTCGCCAGTTCACACAAGAGGGAATTGTCCACCCGCCCGCTTTTCAATAGTTCAATCATATCGTCGCTCAAACGCAGGTCTGCAAGATCGGCGTTTGGGTGATTTTTTGTTTGGGAACGGCCCAGCAGATAATCAACAGTCACTTCGTAAAACTTTGCTAACTCAATAAGGGCATAGTGGCTGATGTCCTTATACTCGTCCGCTTCATAGCTGCCAAGCGCAGATTTGGAGAGGTGCGTCTGTTCCGCAAGCTGTTCCAGCGTCAAGCCACGCTCCACACGCAGGTCTTTTAGTCGTTCTTGAATAGTTAGGGCCATACTCTCCCCCCCTCTGTCCTCTGTTCTAAAATATCATCCAATCTTACCACGACTTTTTGATTTCTCTTAATAAAGCAACCGTAATATCTTTGGCAATACTTGATGCTTTTGCACAGTTTCCGTCAAAATTATCAACTCCGCTGTGTTTTTCAGTATCGGTCACACACCGAATGGCGATAAACGGTATGTCATTTGCATAGCAGACATGAGCGATACTGGCAGTTTCCATGTCAACCGTCAAGGGAGCAAATTCATCGTTTATTTTTTGCCGGCTCTCATCGGTTATAAACGATTCTCCCGTTACCATACGGCCCCAAACTACCTTTCCAGAAGTTGAAAGCTTGTCAACAGCAGACTTTGACATATCTATCAGCTTTGGGTCTGCCACAAAAAACACAGAATTCATCCACGGATGAAATTCCGTTAAAATGTCTGGCGCTACATCGTGGTAACAAACTTCTGTGGAGATAACTGTATCGAATATTTCAAGTTCTGGCTCCATACCGCCCGCTGTCCCTGAATTGATAATTATATCCACGCAAAATACATCTATCAAAAGCTGAGCGGCTATGGCGGCATTTACTTTGCACACGCCGGAAAACAGGGCGACAACTTCTACACTATCAATCTGTCCAGCATGGAATTTCAGCATAGCTTTTTCCGTTATCTTACAGTTGCTTATCAAGGGCAAAAATGGGGCGAGTTCTTCGTCACCCGCACATAAAATTCCGATTTTCATAGATTATTGTCCTCCTATGGCTTGAAAGCCAATTTTTATGTTTATTTTACCATAATTCCGAGAGCACGGAAATAGCCTGTTTTTTAAGCCGATTTCCTACCTTTCGGATATACGGGACGGGCGGTCATTTAGGTGTAGACTTAGGGTAGTTCATCGATGGACAGCACCTTGAAAACAGAATGACCGTCCAAAAAGGAATACCCCGGCTGGGGAAGCACTGCAAGGAGCCAGCTTCTGGACACTTTGTCCAGAGGTCACTTCGGGACAAGTTGTCCCGAAGTTGCGGGGAGCGTGCCTCGTCGCCGCAAGCTGCGTATCATTCGCTTCCGCCAGAGGGCGAAAGCTCACTCGCTCCGCTGCGGCTCCTCTCCCCACAAAGTCTGACGACTTTGCGGGGGCCCCTGTTGGGAACACGCCGCAGGCATGGGGCAAGAAACCTTTTCGGGGAGAACGGCAACGGAAAGCAAAATGGAGGGAACGCATGAGAGATAACCCCTATAAAGACTTGCCGCCGCTGGAACGCAGGCCGGACGGTTCCCTTTACCGCATGACACCGGCGCAAAGGAAACAGGCGGCCAGCCTGATACGCCAGGAGTGCTGTTGCTGTGAGGACGGCAACTGCATTGTCCTTGATGATGGGGACACCTGCACCTGCCCGCAGACAGTTTCTTTCTCGGTCTGCTGTAAGTGGTTCCGCTGGGCGGTCTTGCCGCTGGACGGGACGCTGGAAGCGGAGATTTTCCGGGATAAGGACTTGAAACGCTGTGTGGTCTGCGGCGGTGTGTTCGTCCCCAAATCCAACCGGGCAAAATACTGCCCCGGCTGTGCCGCCAGAGTTCACAGGCGGCAGAAAACAGAAAGTGAACGGAAAAGGAGGTCTGCTGTGGACAGTTAGGAGCGAAAAAAGCCTTGATTTATTAGGCTCCGCAAGCCCCAAACCGGGGCAGGTGGTATAAAGTATCGCCCGCCCCGGAAAACGGGCTTCTAACCGTCCACAAAACACGATATGACAAACACGATTTACATTCATCAGCCGGAAAAGGCGTTCAGCTTCACCCGGCTCCCGAATTTTCTCTTTGAAGCCCCCACATTCAAGCCCCTGTCTAACGAGGCAAAGGTTCTGTACACCTTTATCCTGCGCCGGACAGAGTTATCCCGCAAGAATGGGTGGGCGGATGACTGCGGACGGATTTTCCTGTATTACCCTATCTGCGAAGTGGTTGACCTGCTCCACTGTGGGCGGCAGAAAGCGGTGAACACCCTGCGGGAACTGCAATACGCCGGACTGGTGGAGATCCAGAAGCAGGGCTGTGGAAAACCCAACCGCATTTTTCCAAAATCCTATGAAGCGGTTCCAAACACCGACTTCAAGAAATCCCGTTCTGGTACGCCGGAGGACTGAAAACCGTACCCTTGAAGTACGGAAACCGCCCCCCTAAAGTACGAAAACCGGACGGTATATAGAAATACAAAGATTAAAATGATTTATTTATATCCATTCCATTCCTATCGTATCAGAGATAATTCTGGCAGGATTTTCCCTGTGGAAAACCCAGGATAGGAAAGGAATGGGGAAAGGAGCAGAATGGCACAACACGCAATTTTGCGGTTTGAGAAGCACAAGGGCAACCCGGCAAGGCCGCTGGAAGCCCATCACGAAAGGCAGAAAGAACAATACGCCAGTAACCCCGACATTGACACAAGCCGGAGCAAATACAATTTCCATATCGTCAAGCCGGAGGGACGCTATTACCACTTCATTCAGAGCCGTATCGAGCAGGCCGGATGCCGAACCCGCAAGGACAGCACACGGTTTGTCGATACGCTGATAACCGCCAGCCCGGAGTTTTTCAAGGGGAAATCTCCAAAGGAGATACAGGCGTTCTTCCAAAGGGCGGCAGATTTCCTCATTGGCCGGGTAGGACGGGAAAATATCGTGTCGGCGGTGGTACACATGGACGAGAAAACGCCCCACCTGCATTTGACCTTTGTTCCGCTGACAAAGGACAACCGCCTGTGTGCAAAGGAGATTATCGGCAACCGGGCAAACCTGACGAAGTGGCAGGACGATTTTCACGCCTATATGGTGGTGAAATATCCCGACTTGGAGCGTGGGGAGAGTGCCAGCAAGACAGGCCGGAAGCATATCCCCACCCGGCTTTTCAAACAGGCGGTTTCCCTCTCCAAACAGGCCAGAGCCATTGAAGCCGCCCTTGACGGCATTAACCCGCTGAACGCCGGAAAGAAAAAAGAGGAAGCCCTCTTCATGCTGAAAAAGTGGTTCCCGCAGATGGAGAACTTCTCCGGGCAGTTGAAAAAGTACAAGGTCACAATCAATGACCTGCTGGAAGAAAACAAAAAGCTGGAAGCAAGGGCAAAGGCCAGTGAGCAAGGCAAGATGAAAGACCGCATGGAACGGGCAACGCTGGAAAGCGAATTACACAATCTCCGCAATTTCGTTGACCGTATCCCGCCGGAAGTGCTGGCGCAGGTGAAACGGCAACAGCGGCACACAGTAAAGGAAAGGTGATAGATATAAGCAGAAATTTTCGCCGCCCCTGTGCGGCATTGTACCTTGAAAACTGAATATGGAGGACACTGGATGGCAAAAAGCGAAAGCGATATTTTTACGCCCCGGACAGGGCAGGTCATACAAGCAGAGAACGGCACGCAGTATTTTGTATGTGGGAACAACCGTATAAAAATCTCCGAACACTTCGCCGCAGGCGGGAAGCCCCTCGGTGATCTGATTGTAGATGTGGTGCGGCATACCGCAGAAAAAGCCGCTTCAACCTGATAGCCCATCATTGATAACACGCCCACGCTTATGATATAATTGCCATAGAGCAAAAGTATTGTAAGCGTGGGTTGTTTCTTTAAGAAGGAGGATTTTTAACGGTGAAACAACCTTACAATACTACGATTTACAACACGGCGCTTTATATGAGATTGAGCCGGGACGATGAAAACTATGGTGACAGCGTAAGCATTGAAACACAGCGGACAATCCTGCAACAGTACGCAAAGGAACAGGGACTTCATGTAGTCGGTGAGTATGTGGACGATGGCTGGTCGGGGACGAACTTTGAACGCCCGGATTTTCAGCGCATGATGGACGATGTGGAAGCCGGAAAAGTAAACTGCATTGTCACGAAAGACCTTTCCCGTTTCGGGCGGGAACATGTGATGATGGACTACTATCTGGAATTTCTGTTCCCGGAAAAACGGGTGCGCTACATCGCCGTTGCGGAGAATGAGGACACAGAGAAAGGGCTTTCCGATTTTGTCCCGTTCAAAAACCTGTTCAATGAATGGTTTGCGAAAGATACAAGCCGCAAGGTAAAGGCCGCTTTCAAAGCAAAGTTTGCCACAGGACAGCGTATCGGCGCTTATGCTCCCATCGGGTACAGGAAACACCCGGAAATCAAAAACAAGCTGATAATCGACGAGGAAACCCGCTGGATAGTGGAGAAGATTTTTGACCTCGCCATTCATGGCAGAGGGGCGGCCAGTATCACAAGAATACTGATTGCGGAAAAGGTTCCCACGCCGGGATTTATCAACTTCCAGCGTGACGGGACTTTCGCAAACATCTATGCGGGTGCGCCAGAGGAAAAAAGCTACGCATGGACGATAGCGCAGGTCAAGAGCATTATGAAAGACGAAACCTATATCGGCCATACCATCCACTACCGGGAAACAAACATTTCCTTTAAGAACAAGCGGAGGATACGCAAGCCCCAAAGTGAATGGGTGCGGGTGGAGAACACGCAGGAGCCGATTATCAGCGAACAGGTTTTCCGGCAGGTACAGGAGCAGATAGCAAACCGCCGCAGAAAATGCAAGGACGGTACAACACAGATTTTTTCCGGATTGGTAAAATGTTCGGATTGCGGCTGGTCGTTGTCCTATGGGGAGAACAGGCAGAACAGCAAGCCTTACGGCCATTATCATTGTAGCAAGTACGGACAGGGCACACGCCAATGCTCCATGCATTATATCCGCTATGATGTGCTTTACGCCTATGTCCTCTCCCGTCTGCAATACTGGTCGGGGCTGGTACAGCATGATGAAGAACGGCTTTTGAAGCGGCTGTTAAATGCCAATGACAAGGGACAGGCCGCCGCAAGAAAGAAGCAAGCCGCAGAGTTGAACAAAGCGGAGAAGCGGAAAGCCGAAGTCGATACCCTGTTTGCCCGGATGTATGAGGACTGGGCGGCGGGGCGTATCACAGAATACAACTTCTCTATGCTGTCCGGGAAGTACCAGAGCGAACAGGCTGAACTGGACACAAAGATTGAACAGCTTCAATCCGCTATCGCCACTGAAAGCCAGAACGCCGCAGACGCAGAAAAATGGATTGCCTTGATGAAAGAGTGCGTCAATCCAACAGAACTGACCGCCGAACTTTTGAATACGCTGATTGAAAAAATCGTTGTCCATGAAGCGGTCAAAGGTGAGGACGGAAGCCGGGAACAGGAGGTAGAAATCTTCTACCGCTTTATCGGCAAAATTGATTAAATGACACCAATATTTTTAACTATGTGATACCGGCAAAACCTATACGGAAGCGCTCGCCCCCGATGCGGTGGACTCCCTGACGATTGATGCCACGCTCACGACTTCGGAGAGCGGGCAGTACGGCGTCACGATCGAGCTGCTGAGCGACGGGTCGATGATGGCCGTGAACAGGGTAGAGCAGTAACCTTAAAAAACAGATAGCGGCCCCCGCTCTTGACAGAAGAGCGGGGGCCGCTTGGTATTTAAATGACCGTTAGATAGGTTATCCTGTTGGCCGCCGCCGGGCAATTTTGGAACGGTGTTCATCCTTCATGCCGACGCAGCCTCTATATACCCCAATTATATCCTGATTTTCCGGGCTTTGCAAGGGAAACGGGCGGATTTCCCTTCTATCCCTGCCTCCTGGCGACCGGAAGATAACCTATCTAACGGTCAATTGTAGGAAGGGGATCAGGATGAAAAAGGGGCTTCTCTGCATATGGTTTCTGGTGCTGCTGGCACTCCCGGCGGCCGCCGCCGGGCAGGTGAGCGTGCAGGTCGAGGGCGGCTATACGAGCGAATACGGGGTGGACATTCCCTTTACCCGCTCACCGAGGGCGCAGGATTACATCTTCGCCCTTTACGGGGGCGGCACCGCCACGGGCGTACCCGAGGTGCAGGCGCGGGTACGGATCATGGAGGACGGGGAGGTCAGCGTCCACCTGCCGCTGCGCTATGATTTTGCAGAGCCGGGCACCTGGACCCTGGCGGTGACGGCGCAGGTCCAGTCCGGGCGCGGCGGCCTGGACCGGGCGCGCACGGTGGAGCATACCTTCGAGCTCCCGCCCACCTGCGGCTGCGCGGCGGGGACAAAAGGAGCCTTCTATGCCGGAGAGGGTACGGCGGCTTCCCCCTTCCTGGTCGCTTCCCCGCAGCAGCTGCAGCACATAAACGACAGCCGCCATCTGGAGAGCGGTCAGTATTTTTTACAGGTTTCCGACCTTGACTGCTCCGTCTATGACAACTGGATTGCGGTCGGGTCTGACCAGCCGTTTCGCGGCGTTTACGACGGCGGGGGACGGCGGATCAAAAACCTCACAATGACCGGGTCCGCAAAATATTGCGGGGTGTTCGGCCAGCTCGGCGGGGCAACGATCCAAAACCTCGGGGTCGACGCATCCTGCAGCTTCAATCTGGAGCAGGGTTTAATCGGCGGCGGAATCGTGGCTCAATCGAGCAGAGGCGATAACCAAATCAGACAATGCTTTAGTGAAGCGGATATCCGTATACTTGATACGCAGGGGAACACTGTGCGGCTGGGAGGAATCCTTGGCAACAGCGAGGGGGGCGAGCTGACCTTGCAGAACTGCTACAGCAGCGCGACCCTCACCGTCGGAGATGTCCAGCACATCCATCTGGGCGGGATCCTGGGCTACCGCAGCGGCAACGATGCGGCTTTAACCGGAAATTATTTTGACGGTATCCTGCGCCCGGGCAGCGCGACCTGCTTCGCCCAAGGTGGGATTCTGGGCTATCTCATCTCCTCGGGAGCCTCGAAGTTCGCTGCAAACTATTGGAGCAGCGCCTCGGGCGCCGCCCACGGTGTGGGGACCGACGTCTACGGCAACGTGGGGGTCAATACCGGCTGTCCGCCGCTGAGCGCGCAGCAGATGGGCACCCAGGCGGGCTATGCGGGTTTTGATTTTGAGCGTATTTGGCGCTGGGATGGCACGAAGGGCCGCCCGGTTCTGCGGGTGTTTGACCAAGAAGAGACGGTGGGATAGAAAGTTCTGTGTAGATAATAAAACGCGGACGGTTAATCCTCGCCCGTTTCCTCCCGTAGGTGAAAGCAAAAACAAACGATACGGAGGAAAAAACGATGTCGAGTACGAACAAAACGGGTCTTGGATTCAACCAGTGGATTTTAGCCGACAAGCCGACGATGGAAGATTTCAACGCGGACAATGTGTTGGTGGAACAGCTCTTGGAGGAGAGATGCTCCAAAGAAGAGACTGACAGAAGATTTATGGAAGTGGAACAGCTCTTGGATGAGAGATACACCAAAAGTGAGGCCGACGGAAAGTTTGTGGCACGGGAAACGCTCACAGCCAATGATATTATGGTAAGTTCTCCTGTGTTCCCAGTGAAAACCTCCGTTGAGGGAGCGCTTGTAAAACTTAGTGGAGAGAAGCTGAATAAAAGCCAAATAGGGACCTTCCAAGTGAAGCTGGAAAAGGGGACGGCGACTTATTCTACCAGCACCGGGACCTATTGTAAGACCGGGAACATGGTGGTAGCGCATGTGGCGTTGGTGCTGTCTTCTGCGGTGGCGGGAGCGCCGGCGGCGGACCGGGTCGATTTGGTCGGCCTGCCCTTTCCCGCTTACGGCGGAAATGCCCGCTTTATAGGAACGAGCGGCTATACGAAAAACTTTACGAATGTGACCGGCCAGGTTCGGCCGAGAATAGCGCTTGGGACGAAAATAGAATGCGTGGTGGATAATTCCGGTACGAGTGGGATTCATATGTTAACATATGCGAATCTGACGGCAACCTCGCAATTTGACTTTACCGTCATCTATTTTACAGCACAGTAATAAAGTCTTAGAATAAGCATCCGCGGGCCGCCGGCATTGCCGGCGGCCCGTTCTTTGACGATCCCTGTCCTGTCGCGCGCCCAAAAAAGATTTACCCTGCCGGGAGGGTGTGCTATACTAAAAATAGGTTGACAGATTTAATTTCATATGATAGCATATTAGCACACTAAAGTATGACGAAGGAGTGCCAAAATGAAGCGATACGACAAGGTGACGCCGGTCTCCACGCGGGACCTGCTGTTCGGGGAATGTGAGAGTTTGCGGCGGGTGCAGGAGAAGCTCTGCCGTCTCTATGCCCGACACGGATTCCGCGAGGTGATGACCCCGTCGCTGGAGTATTGCGACGTGTTCGGCTCCTCCTATGGGCAGGTGCGTCCGCAGCAGACCGCCAAGCTGACCGACTCGCAGAACCGCATGCTCTGTATGCGCCCGGACTGCACCGTGCCGATTGCGCGGCTCTGCAGCACCAAGCTGCAGAACGCTCCGCTGCCGCTGCGCCTGTACTATAACCAGCAGGTCTATTCCACCCCGCGCGAGCACAGCGGCAAGGCCGCCGAGTTTTCCCAGGCCGGGGTCGAGCTGATCGGCGGCGCCGGACGGGAAAGTGATTTGGAAATCCTCTCGCTGGCGGCCGAGAGCCTGCGGGAGCTCTCGGCGGATTACCGGCTGGAAATCTGCCATATCGGGTTCTTCAAGGCCCTGATGAACGAGCTGCAGGCCCCCTGGGAGGTCAAGGAGCAGGTGCGCGAGCTGATCGGCCAAAAGAGCTATGCGACGCTTGGCGACCTGCTGGAAGGCTACGCCTCCCAGAGCGCAGCGCAGGCGCTGTGGGTCCTGCCCCGCCTCTTCGGCGGCAGCGAGATCCTGGCGCAGGCCAGAGCGCTGGTCGAGGGGGGCGAGGCCGCCCGGGCGTTGGATGATATCGAGCAGCTCTACCTGGAGCTTTCGCGGGCGGACCCCGGCGAGCATGTGCTCATCGATCTCGGGCTGGTCGGCCAGGCGGACTACTACACCGGGGTGATCTTCCGGGGATACCTTGCCGGGATCGGCGAGCCGGTCCTGCTCGGCGGGCGGTACGACAACCTGATCGGCCAGTTTGGGCCCGCGCGCCCGGCTGTCGGCTTCGGGGTGAACGCCTCGCTGGTCGCGCAGAGCGGCCCCGCCACCGGAGGGACGAAGGAGAACACCGTCACCCTCGCGCTGACCAAGGGCCGGCTCGAGCGCAAGGCGGTGGAGATGCTCGAGAGCCTCGGGTATGACTGCGGCGAGCTGCACGACAAGGGACGCCGGCTGATCTTCCATCTGGGGGAGAGCGGGCTGCAGGTGATTTTGGCCAAGGCGGCGGACGTGCTCACCTATGTGGAGAGCGGGGTGGCGGATATCGGCATTGTCGGGAAGGACACCATCCTGGAAAACGGCGGCAGCTTTTACGAGGTTTTGGACCTTGGATTCGGACGGTGCCGGTTTGCGGTGGCCTGTAAAAACGGGGATGACCTTTATTCCGGATATAACGCGAAGGTGATCGCCAGCAAGTATCCGAAGGTGGCGCTGGGCTTCTTCGAGGAGAAGGGGATGGACGTCGACGTGGTGAAGATCGAGGGCTCGGTCGAGCTCGCCCCGATCCTGGGATTGGCCGATGCGATCGTGGACATCGTGGAGACGGGAAGCACCTTAAAAGAAAACGGGCTGCAGGTGGTGGAGGAGATCGCGCCGGTCTCGGCGCGGCTGATCGTCAACACCGCGGCCATGAAGTTAAAAAAGGAAGCCATCGGCAGGGTGATCGCCGGGGCGGAACGATATGTGGGGGAGGAAACGAAATGATTCGTTTGACTTATGCCAACGGAAAGGACGAATACGAGCTGCTCGGGCAGCTTCGCGACCGCGGCGAGGCGGTGGACAAAAAGGTGAGCGAGGCGGTCGCCGGGATCATCGGGGACGTGCGCGCGCGTGGGGACGAGGCGCTGCGCGAGTACACCGCCCGCTTTGACGGCTACTGCCCCGAGGACTTGGAGGTCAGCCGGGACGAGATCAACGATGCGCTCAGCTCGGCCGACCCGGAGTATGTGCAGGCGCTCCTCAGTGCGCAGGAGAACATCACCGAATTCCACACCCGCCAGAAGCACCAGAGCTTTGTGGACATGAAGGCAAACGGGGTCATCCTGGGGCAGAGGGTGCGGGGGCTGCACCGCGTCGGGCTCTATGTGCCGGGCGGTACGGCGGCCTATCCCTCGTCGGTACTGATGAACGCCATCCCGGCCAAGATCGCCGGGGTGGGCGAGATCGTAATGGTCACCCCGCCCGGCAGGGACGGGAAGCCCAATCCCGACATCCTGCTCGCCGCGGCGATCTGCGGGGTGGACCGGGTCTTTCTGGTGGGCGGGGCGCAGGCGGTGGCGGCGCTCGCCTTCGGAACCGGGACCGTCCCGCGGGTGGATAAGATCGTGGGGCCGGGGAACATCTACGTCGCCACGGCCAAAAAACTGCTCTACGGCACGGTGGACATCGACATGATTGCCGGGCCCAGCGAGATACTGGTGATGGCCGACCGCTCGGCCAACCCGCGGTACCTGGCGGCCGATCTGCTCTCCCAGGCCGAGCACGACCCGCTGGCCAGCGCGATCCTGCTGACCACCGACGAGGGAATCGCCAAGGAGACCATCGCCGAGCTCGGGCGGCAGAAGGCCGCCCTCTCCAGGAAGGCGATCATTGACCAGTCCCTCTCGGGCTATGGTGCTGTCATCGTCTGCCGCAGCTGCTCGGAGATGGTGGAGCTTGCCAACCTCATCGCGCCCGAGCACCTCGAGGTCGTCTGCGAAAACCCGATGGAATATGTCGGACAGCTCGACAATGCCGGTTCGATCTTCCTCGGGCAATATGCGCCCGAGCCGCTGGGGGATTACTTCGCGGGCCCGAACCATGTGCTGCCCACTAGCGGCACGGCCCGCTTCTTCTCGCCCCTGTCGGTGGACAGCTTCGTAAAACGCAGCAGCTTTATCTACTACACCCGCGAGGCGCTCGAGGAGGCGAGGGAGGACATCGTGCGGATCGCGAACTCCGAGGGGTTGAGCGCCCACGCCAATTCGATCACGGTGCGCTTCGACGAACAGGCGCTGTAAGGGGGAATAAAAGATGGCCTATCAACTGCCCAAAAAGGTGCGGGACCTCATCCCCTACGACCCGATCAGCGGCAGCTATCAAATCCGGCTGGACGCCAACGAGAGCCCCTACGCTCCCGACGGGCAGCTGCTGGAGGAACTGCTGAAAAGCTCCCCCGCGCTCAACCGCTACCCCGACCCCTATGCGGCCGAGTGCTGTGCCCTCTTTGCACGGCAGTTCGGCCTTCGCCAGGATCAGGTGGTGGCGGGCAACGGCTCGGACGAGCTGATCTCGATCATCGAGGGGTGCCTGATGGAGCGGGAGATGACCCTTTGCACCCTGCAATACGACTTCTCGATGTATTCCTTCTATTCGGCCCTGGCCGAGCTGCGGCATGTGCTGATCCCCAAAAACGCGGACTACTCGGTGGATATCGACCGGGTGATCGGGACGGTAAACCGCGAGGGGGCCGACGTGCTGATCTTTTCCAACCCCTGCAACCCCACCTCGCTGCTGATCGGGCAGGATGAAATCGAGCGGCTGGTCGCCTCGGTCGGGGCGCTGGTGGTGCTCGACGAGGCGTATATGGACTTTGCGGGGAACGGGCGCAGCGGGATGGACTTAATCCCGAAATACGACAACCTGCTGATCCTTCGCACCTGCTCGAAGGCCTATGGCGCGGCGGGGCTGCGCATGGGCTTTGCCGCGGGGAACAAAACCTTGATCGACGCGATCAAGGCGGCCAAATCCCCGTATAACGTCAATGCCGTGACCCAGGCGCTTTGCGCTTCGCTGCTGCGCGAGCCCGACAGGATCGCGCAGCTCAGCGCCGCGCTGCACGCGCGCGCGGAGATGCTCTGTGCAGGGATCGAAGCGCTCAAAGAACGCTTCCCGGGGCGGATCGGGCGGGTCTGCGGGAGCAGCACCAACTTTGCCTTCTTTGAGCTGACGGGGGCGAAGGAGGTCCACGAGGCGCTGCTGCGCCGCTCGATCGCAGTGCGGCTGATGGGGGACCATCTGCGGATCAGCGCCGGGACCGGGGAGGAGAACGGGGCGGTGCTCGCCGCCCTCGAGGAGATACTACAAGCCAAGGAGGCCGAAGGAAGATGAGAAAGGCAGAACTCAGCCGCAAGACCCGGGAGACCGACATCGCCGTCTCGCTCGATCTGGATGGGAAGGGCGAGGGCGCGATCGAAACCGGGATCGGCTTTTTCGACCATATGCTCACGGCGCTTTGCACCCATGCGGGGATCGACCTCACTGTCAAGGCGGCGGGCGACCTCGAGGTGGACTGCCACCACACCATCGAGGACGTGGGGATCGTGCTCGGCCAGGCGCTTTGTAAAGCGCTGGGCGACAAGGGCGGGATCGCCCGGTACGGCAGCTTCTACGTACCGATGGACGAGGCGCTGGGCTTCTGCGCGCTGGATGTGAGCGGGCGGCCCTTCCTGCGCTTCGAGTGCGCCTTCCAGCACGCCATGATGGGCGGGATGGAGACCGCGATGGTCGAGGAGTTTTTCAGGGCCCTTGCGATGAACGCGGGGATCACCCTGCATTTGAGCGTCCCCTACGGGGCCAACGACCACCACAAGGCCGAGGCGCTTTTTAAGGCCTTCGCCCATGCGCTGAAGGTTGCGGCGGCAAGGACGGACGGCGGCGTGCTCAGCACCAAGGGGGTGCTGTGATTGATCGCGGTGATCGACTACGGGGCGGGGAACCTGTACAGCCTGTGCAATTCCCTGCGCTATCTTGGGATCGAGTACACCGTCACGGCCAGCGAAGAGGAGATCGACAGGGCGGACCGGGTCATCCTGCCGGGGGTGGGGGCCTTCCGGGAGGCGATGGAAAAGCTGGAGGGAGCCGGCGTGATCCCGGCGATCCGGCATAGCGCCGCCAGGAAGCCTTTACTCGGCATCTGCCTGGGGATGCAGATCCTCTTCGAGCGGGGCTATGAGTTTGGCGAGAGCGCGGGGCTCGGGCTGATCCCCGGCACGGTGCGGCAGCTCGAGGCGCCGGGGCTCAAAATCCCCCACATGGGCTGGAACGAGGTGAAGCTCCAGAACCCCTGCGCGCTCACCCAAGGGATGGGGGAGGGGGAATACTTTTACTTCGTCCACTCCTTTTGCGCCCACACCGAGGAGCGGTACATCTCCCTTTACACCGAATATGGGGAGAAGATTCCCGCCCTGGTGCACAGCGGCTATGTCTACGGCGCGCAGTTCCACCCCGAGAAGAGTGCGGCGGCGGGGCTGCAAATCCTCAAAAATTTTGCGGAGTTGAAAGTATAGCATGATTATTTTACCGGCCATCGACATCAAGGACGGGCGCTGCGTGCGCCTTTATAAAGGGGACTTTGCCACCGCCGAGCAGGTCGCGCCCGACCCGTTGGCGGCGGCGCGCGGCTTTGAGGAGGCGGGCGCCCGGTGGCTGCACATGGTGGACCTCAACGGCGCCAAGGAGCGCCGCCCCGTCAACGCGGACATTTTTAAGCTGGTGGCGAAGGAGACTTCGCTCAAAATCGAGCTCGGCGGGGGAATCCGCGATATGCAGACGGTGGAGGATTATCTCTCACACGGGATCGAGCGTGTCATCCTCGGCTCGGCGGCGCTCGAGGACCCCGCGTTCGTGCGCGAGGCGGTCTCCCGCTTCGGGGGCCGGATCGCCGTCGGGATCGACGCCAGAGACGGCTGCGTCGCCGCAAACGGCTGGCTCGAGCGCAGCGAGGTGGGCTACCTCGACCTGGCGCGCGAGATGGAGCGCGCCGGGGTGCGCACCATCATCTATACCGACATCGGCCGGGACGGGACCCTGGAGGGGGCCAACCTCGGGCAGCTGGAGGCTTTAAAAAACGCCGTCGGCTGCGACATCGTCGCCTCGGGCGGGGTGCGGGACATCGGCGACATCGCCGCGCTGCACGCGATGGGGCTCTACGGCGCGATCTGCGGCAAATCCATTTACCAGGGGACGCTCGATCTGCGCGAGGCGCTGCAGACGGCGCGGGAAAGATAAGGAAAGGCGGGAGCAGCCATGCTGGCAAAACGGATCATCCCCTGTCTCGACGTGCGGGACGGCAAGGTGGTCAAGGGGATCAACTTTGTGGGGATCAAGGAGGTCGGCGACCCGGTGGCATGCGCCATCGAGTATGATAGACAGGGCGCGGACGAGATCACCTTCCTGGACATCACCGCCACCCATGAGGGGCGGGGCACCATGCTCGACGTGGTGCGGCGCACGGCCGAGAACGTCTTCGTCCCGCTGACGGTGGGGGGCGGGATCCGCTCGGTCGACGACTACGCGCCCCTGCTGCGCGCCGGGGCGGACAAGGTGTCCATCAATTCGGCGGCGGTGCGGGACCCGCAGATCATCAGGCAGGCGGCCGACCGCTTCGGCAGCCAGTGCGTGGTGGTGGCCATCGATGCGCGGCGCAGCGCGGACGGGAGCTTTCATGTGGTGGTAAACGGCGGACGGATCGACACCGGGCTCGACGCGCTCGCCTGGGCCGAGCGGGTCTGTACCCTGGGGGCGGGGGAGATCCTGCTCACCTCGATGGACGCGGACGGGACCAAAAACGGGTTCGACCTCGAGCTCACACGGCAGGTCTGCCAAAAAGTGCCGGTGCCGGTGATCGCCTCGGGCGGCTGCGGGAAGCTGGAGGACTTTGGCGAGGTGTTCGAGGAGACGGGCGCCTCTGCGGCGCTGGCGGCCTCGCTCTTCCACTATAAGGAGCTGACCGTCTCGCAGGTCAAGGAGTACCTGCGAAAGCGGGGCATCCCGGTGCGGAAAGTGTGAAGGGGGCGGCCATGAAGATGGATTTGGAGCGGTATTTTCAGAAGTCCGAGCTGATCCCCTGCGTGGTGCAGGAGCATTCCACCGGCCAGGTGTTGATGCTCGCCTACATGAACCGCGAGAGCCTGCGGCGCACGCTCGAGAGCGGGTATACCTGGTTTTATTCCCGCTCGCGGCAGGAGCTCTGGAACAAGGGGGCGACCTCGGGGCATCTGCAAAGGGTGGTCTCTTTACACGCCGACTGCGACGACGACACCCTGCTCGCCGTCGTGGAGCAGACCGGGCCCGCCTGCCACACCGGCAGCCACAGCTGCTTTTTTAAGGATATTCCATTACAGCCAAAGGAGGAATAGCGCGATGCAGGACGTGATCCGCGGCCTTTACGAGGTCGTGCAGCAGAGAAAACGGGAGCCCCGGGAGGGCTCCTATACCTGCTATCTCTTTGAGCAGGGGCTGGATAAAATACTAAAGAAATGCGGCGAGGAGTGCGCGGAGGTGATCATCGCCGCCAAGAACGGCAAAAACGAGGACACCGAGAATGAAATCTGCGACCTGCTCTATCACCTGCTGGTGCTGATGGCGCAGCAGGGGATCCCATTGGAAGAGGTCGAGGCAATCTTGGAGCAGCGCCGGCAGAAGATCGGCAACCTCAAGCAGTTCCACAAGGTGGATCGGGAAAGTTAAATAAAAGGGAGGACCGCCGGCCGGCGGTCCTCCCTTTTTGTGCGGGATCATTTCAGCTGCAATTGCTTCTTATACTGCGTCGGCGTCATGGAAGTGTGGGACTTGAATATTTTGGTGAAGTAATTGTAGTCGCTGATCCCGACAAGCTCCGCGATCTGTGAAATGGGGTAGTTTGTCGTCTCCAGATAGGCCTTTGCCGCCTCGATGCGTTTTTTTGCGATCAGCTTGTTGACGGTGTCCCCCAATTGGGAGCGGGCGATCTGACAGAGCATGGTCTTCCCCAGTTTGATTTCAGCGGAAATATCGTCCAGGGTGATGGGCTGGTGGTAATGCGTGTCGATATAGGCCCTGATCCGCTGGGCATAATTCGGCTCTTTGGAGCGGACCAGTTCGCTGAGCCAGACATAAGCCGTGCAGGCCGATACGATCGAGGCGCAGGCCTCGATTTCATGCAGGTCGAACTGCTTGAGGTGAAAAAAATGGTCCTCCAGCGACTCGATCCCCGGATACCAGGAGCACCGCTCCTTCACCTCGTCCCACTGCTTTTGGATGGACGTATTGTCCAGGATCTGGCCGAACATCAGATAGGAGATGACCGTATCCCGCTCGATCACGGGAAAGCAGGCCTCGATCAGTCCGGCATGGCATCGGTAAACAAATTGATCCCTGCAAGCGGTGACCTTCTCGAAGGCGCTTTTGTCCGAATCATAGCACTTTTGATAGCCGATGGGGTGGGACTGGATGTAGGCGCAAAACGGATGCTTCGCCTTTGTGACCAGCAGCTCGTTGAACTGGACGTCCAGAAGCGTGAATTTCACATCGATCAAAGCGGTGAAATTATTCAGCAGTTCCATGATTTTTTGCTGGTCCAGGATGATGTCCATCTTTTTCGCCTCCTGGTCAATTATACCGCTTTGTGAAAGAATTTTCTAGTGTATGAATGAAATTATATATAAATTTTTGATTTGCTAATATATAATATGGATGTAATATACATAATCGACATTTTCCACGATGCAGAACCGAATGAAAAACACACCATGATGAGAAAGGAACGTTACGATGAAACGAGTTATCGCTCTCCTGGCGGCATGCGCATTGATGACCTCATTGGCCGCGTGCGGTTCACCGGCCGGATCGGAAAAAAACGCCTCCGCTCCAGGCGAAGCCAAGCAGCTCACCTGGTGGATGCCTCCCTATGCGACCGTCGACGCGCTCGATGAAGAAATCTGGGCGCCTGTGATCCAGAGCTTTGAAGAAAAGAACAACTGTAAAGTGGAGTTTACGGTCATCCCCTGGGAGGGGTATGAGGAGAAATATCTGACCTCCATCGCCGGGAACGCCGGCCCGGATGTGGGATACATGTATGTTGAGATGTACCCGCCCTTTATCACGATGGGGGCGGTCGCGGATGTGAACTCCTACTTTACCCAAGAGGAGAAGGACAATTTCATCGCCTGGGACAGCGGGTACATCATGGGCGGGCAGTATGGCGTGCCCTTTGCCTCGGGGGATCCCCGCGTCATCCTATACAATAAGACGATCCTCGACGAGCTGGGTGAGCAGCCGCCGAAGACCTGGGAGGACCTGCGGCGCATAGCAAAGGCCGCCACCCAGGACAAGGACGGGGACGGCAATATCGACCAGTGGGGATATGTCACCTCGTTCGCCGATTCTTACTATGGGCTCCTGCCCTCCACCTATTATCCGTTCCTCTGGCAGGCGGGCGGCGACATCTACAACGAGGCGGGGGACGAGGTGATCATCGACTCGCCCGCGGGAAAGAAATCCCTTCAGTTTTTATACGACCTGATCCATGTGGACAAGGTCGTGCCGCCCGAGTGGTCGTCGGTGACCCTCAACGACATTTTCGTCAGCCACTTCTGCTCCGGAAAAGGCGCCATGACCATGGTTTCCTCGGGCGATGCGTGCAATTATCTGCCCAACTATCCGGACCTCGAATGGGGCTATGTCACCGCGCTGGAGGATGAGGAGTCCTGGACCTTCGCGCCGACCGACTATCTCACCTTGATGTCGAGCAGCTCCGACCCGCAGCTGTCGGTCGACCTGATCAAGCATGTGCTGAGCAAGGAGGGCATAGACCGGCTCCATGAATTCCATACCCAGGCCTCTCCCCGCAAGGATGTGCCCTATCTCGGCTCGCCCCTGTTTGAAGACGCCTATCTCAAGGACGGCGGCAAGATGCGCACCCTCAACGCGACATTGGAAGGGACGCTGGTCTATGATTATCTGCTCAAGCAGATCCAGCTCATCATGAACGATCAGATCTCCATCGACGAAGGGCTGGCGGAGGCGCAGCAGTACGGCAATCAGGCGATCGCCGACTTTAAAAGCAGGAACCAATGACCGCCGATAGCGGCAACATCAGTTAGGAGGGCTTGCATGCGCAGGAACAAGAGAAAGACGGACCTCACCGGTTATGTATACATCGCCCCCATCTGCCTGGTCGTCCTGCTCATGTCCGTGGTGCCGATCTTCATCTCCCTTTACTACAGCTTTACAAATTTTGATGGCGTCAGGGCGCCGGTGTTCACCGGATGGGACAATTATGCAAAGCTCATCCGGGACCCCGTGCTGCGGGCCAGCATGATAAACACGCTGATCTATACCGTCGTCACGGTCCCGGTGCAGACGGTGCTCGCCCTTTTGCTCGCGTTCTGGCTGTCCACCTTCCGTCAGGGGAGGTGGAGCCAGTTCATCCGCGGCACGCTGTTCGTCCCGGTGATCGCCTCCAGCATGGTCGCGGGCATTATCTGGAGGGCGTTTATGGGGCCGACCGGCCTGATAAACGAGGCTTTGGGCTTGCTGAGCATACCGGCGGTCACCTTTCTGGACATCAACCACGCGCTGATGAGCGCCTGTATCGTGACGGTGTGGCGCAACCTGGGATACTTTATGGTGATCTATTTTGCCGCCATCCTGGATATTCCCAAATCCCTTTATGAGAGCGCCGATGTGGAAGGGTGCAGCTTTGGGCAGAAGCTCGTCTACATCACCATCCCCCTGCTGCGTGCGTCCACCTTCCTCATCGTCATTCTCGGCACCATCTGGTCCTTTCAGGCGTTCGACCTGGTCTTCTCCCTCACCCAGGGCGGGCCGGGCTTTAGCACGACCACCATGGTCATGACGATCTATAACACCAGCTTCAAGCAGTTCAATCTCGGCTATGCCTCCGCGCAGGCCTATGTGCTGCTCATCATCATCGTTTTGATCTCTTTTGTCCAGACGAAGGTTCTCAACCGCTCGGGAGACGGTTCCATTTAAGGGAGGGGAGTTAAAATGCGCAAAGTTTTAAAGATTGCCTGGATGCTGCTGCTCACCGGAATCACAGCCCTGATGGTTCTGCCTCTCATCTATATGGCGATGATGTCGATGACCTCGAATTTCACCACGACGGTCTCCTGGGATTTTTCTGAATACAGCTTCACCAACTATGAAAGGATCTTCGTGTCCCTGGACTTTGTCAGGTACTTCTTAAACTCCGCGGCCGTGGTAGCGGGCGCGATCCTGATCAACGTCATTTTAGGCGCGATGGCCGGCTACGGCTTCGCCAAAAAGAAGTTTCCGGGTAGGAACGCCCTCTATTACGGGATTATCCTGACGATGATGATCCCCGGGCAGGTCACGCTGATCCCCATGTATATCATTGTAAGCGCCATGGGGCTCAACAACACCCATTTTATCCTGATGCTGCCGGTGGTCAACGCATTTACCGTTTTTTTGATGACCCAGTCGATGATGTCGATCCCCGACGACCTGCTCGAGGCGGCCAGGATCGACGGAGCCAATGAGAGGATCACGTTTATCAATGTGGTGCTGCCCGTCGCGCGTTCGGCCATCGTCTCGCTGACCATCTTTACCTTCATCACGGTATGGAACGACTTCCTTTGGCCTCTGGTGATGGTGAGCGACAACCACATGCGGACCATGACCCTTGCGGTGGCTATGCTGCGCACGAACTACGGCACCAATTACGGGCTTATGATGGCGGGGGCCACGCTCGTATTCGTCCCGCCGTTCATCGGGTATGTGCTTTTGCAGAAACGGTTTGTGGAAAGCATAGCCATGAGCGGGATCAAGGCTTAATGGAAACACAACGTATCTACAGAATCTGGAGGGAGCTATATGATATTAAAAGCCTGCCTGGTGGACTCTGCGTTTAAGCATGTCCGCAAACAGGAGCTTCGGGAAAGCTTTTTCGACCGCCCGTTTTTGCCGATCACCGCTGTCAAGAACGAGCGCTTTGCCTTTCAAATGCTGGTGCGTACCGACCGGCGGTGCATGTGCTGCCTGGACGAGACGAACTATCTCAATTGGGACGGGCTCTATGACCGGGTGCGCATCGAGATGAAAGCCTCGACCCCCTTGGTTCAGGATTTGCAAATGCGCTTCGAGGGGTATGTCCCGGACGACGCCGGGACCCTGACCGCGGACCCCATCCTCGAGGTGGGGAATTGCAGCCTTGATGAGCTCGTTCCCCAGGCCGTCTGGGTGGACGGCGCCGTGCTCCCGGAGTTTGAGGGGGACGAAATTTCCATTGATTTTACGTTCTACCATCAGGCCGGGTTCGGCGACGAAGAGCGGATTCTGACGCTGTCCGCCACCGTGAGGGTGGCGCCGGTCGTGCTGCCCCAGCTGCGGGAAAACTCCGTTTATCACTTCTACCTGTGGCAGCATCCCAGCAATTGGGCCAAGACGTTCGGGGTCAGGCTGTGGGGTGAGGATCACTTTGCCGTAATCGAAAACATGCTAAAGGAGCTTTCCAGCGTGGGGATCAGCACCACGACCCTGGTGGTCAGCGAATTCCCCTGGAACGGACAGATGTGCTGCACCGAATACGAGTATCCCAGCGACCTGTATGAGCACAACATCGTGAAGGTCTATAAGGGGAAGGACGGGCGCTTTTGGTGCAATTTTGACGTCATGGATCGGTATCTTGCGCTCTGTGAAAAGTACCATATGTGCAGAGAGATCGATCTCATGGGGCTGATTTATATCTGGGCCGGCGTCGCGGAGGGGCAGTTCGCGCAAGGGCAGGTCATGAACATCAAGGAAAACGCCGGCAAGAATGCGCCGGGGAATCCGTTCGACGACTACTCGGATGGCGTTCGGATCCGTTATTATGACGAGTCGGACGGGCTGTACAAGTACATGCACAAAAAGGCGGAGCTGGGGGAATATATCCGGCTTTTGTTCTACCACTTTGTGGAAAAAGGGCTTTGGGATCGGGTCAGCCTCTTCAGCGACGAGCCGGTGGACGTCGAGGTGTGCGGCAAATGGATGCAGACCATCAAGGGGTTCGTCCCCGAATTAAGGGTCAATATCCGGCTGGGCGTCTTTAACGAGGAGATCATTGAAACCTATGGCGAGCAGGAGAAAAACCTTGTCACCCATTTTTCCGGCGTGCTGTGCCACCGGGAGATGGTGATGAAGGTCAAGGACCAAAACCGCAAGCGCGGCGGAACGTTCGACTGGGCCATCTGCTGCACGCCCGACCACCCCAACACCTTTATCCAGTCCCCCCTTATCGAGGCCCGCCTCACAAGCTGGATGACCTATCAGATGGATATGGACGGATATGAAAACTGGAAATTTGCCATCTGGCCCTCCGACCCCTGGAACCGGGTCAGCTACAAGGACCCCTCCTGGCTTTCCGGGGACATGTTCTATGTCTACCCAAACCACAATGGCAAGCCCTGCTCCTCGGTGCGGTGGGAAAACATCCGGCTGGGGCTCCAGGACTATAACCTTTTTAGGATGCTCGAGGAGAAAGGCGTCTCCCTGCGCGAAATGCGCGAGCTGTACCTCGACCCGGTCCTCACGCCCTTTGAAGAGGCGAAGGTGGAATTTGACGTCTACTCCACCCGTCCGGAAATCCATTTTGGATACTCGAGGGACTACCGCGACTATGAAAACATACGGGCGAAGCTCATCGAGCGGCTGGCTTCCTTCCAAATTGACTAATAAGGTGGAAAGAGTATGTATTCGATCGCGATCGATTCCGGCGGCACGAAGATTTCCGGCGCCGTCATTTCGGACACCGGGGAGATGCTGGAAAAAACCCGTTATGAGAACACCGGAAAGAGCGGGGACTTTTTTCTCGATACATACCGCGCCATCATCCAGTCATTTCTGCAAAAGTACGACGTGAGCTGTATCGGGATCGGGTGCAACGGCGCCGTTGACACCGATAAGGGATTGGTCGTTTCGTGCTCGCTCAACTATAAAAACTGGGTGGGGCGGCCCATCCGCAAGGAATTGGAGGAGCGCTTCGGGCTGCCGGTCTGCCTTGGGAACGACTGCAGGGCTGCCATCGCGGGGGAGGAATGGGTCGGCGCCGCGAAGGGATACAAGGATATATTGGGGATCTTTGTTGGAACGGGGCTTGGCGGGTGCTATATCCACAACGGGGAGATCGTGACGGGGTCCCGCAACGCCATGGGAGAGGTGGGGCACGGCATCATGTACCCGGGCGGGCGTCCGTGCAGCTGCGGCCAGCGCGGCTGCGCCGAACGGTACGTTTCCGGGACCGCCCTGTGGACGAGCTACAACGATAAGGCCGCCGGGGAAAGGATCCATTCCGGCTACGAGTTTTTTGAGCTGTACCGGCAGGAGGATGCCCGGGCCATTGAGGTATTGAACCAATATATATGGGACTTTTCCATCCTGCTGGCCACCTGCGCCTATCATTTCGATCCCGACGTCATCGTGATCGGCGGCGGTCTGATCGAAACGAGGGAATATTGGTGGGACGACCTGCTCAAGCGGTATTATAACATCGGCGCGCCGTGCGGCGACGGGTACGTCCCGGTTTTGGCGGCGCAAAAGGGCAACGACGCGGCGCTGTATGGAGCTGCCCGGACGGCGTTCCGTTATTTATGCGCTGCCGAAAGCTAGAGGAGGAGCGGCGTGGCATCAAACAAAAAGGTGTTGTTCAACGCGAGGATTTTCGACGGGACAAGCTTTGTGAAGGAGACCTCTCTTTGCCTGGAGAATGGCGTCATCCAGGGGCTGGGTGCCGGGCACAAGGAGGGCGATGTGGACTGCGGGGGCCGGATCCTGGCCCCGGGTATGATCGACCTCCACACTCACGGGATCGGGGGATACAGCGTCATGAGCCCGGAGGGGCTGAAAAAAGCGGCGCGGCTGTATCCGCGCCATGGCGTCACATCCTTTTGCCCCGGAGCGGGGTGCGCCTGCAACGCGGACATTAGGCGGTATCTCGAGGGGGTTCTTGCCTTCGTCCGGGAGCCGGAGGGGGCCGGCGTGCTGGGGGCGTATCTGGAGGGGCCCTATCTCAGCGCGCCCAACCGCGGAGCGAACCCGGCCGGGATGCTCCGCACACCCTCCCTGTCAGATTATCAGGATATGGTGGGGGAGTATGGCAGCCTGGTGAAGCGCATTACCATCGCCCCCGAGCTCCCCGGAGCGCTGACATTGATCGAGCGCCTGGCCGGCGACGGCGTGATGGTATCTGCGGGCCACTGCGCCCCCACGGCCGGGCAGATGATGGAGGCGGTGGAACGGGGAGTCCGTTCCACGACCCATACCTGCAACGGGATGCCGCCGCTGCATCACCGGGCTCCCGGTGTTTTGGGAGAAGCGCTGACGGACGAGCGCGTCTGCACAGAATTCATCGCCGACCTGGTGCACATCGACCCGATCCTGATCAAGCTGATCCATCGGGTGAAGGGGCCGCAGAACTGCTATGTTTGCACCGACTCCATCCCCGCGGCGACCATGCCGGACGGAACCTACTGTTTAAACGAAGGCGAAGTGACGGTCAAAAATGGCGTGGCTACCCTGGGGGATTCCTTGGCCGGCAGCACGCTGACGATGGACAGGGCGCTCCGAAACCTTGTGAAAAAGGTAGGAATACCGCTGGAGGACGCATTGCGAATGTGCACCTCGACGCCCGCGCGCGCTATCGGCGCCGGCGGGCGCAAGGGCATGATCGCTGCCGGTTACGACGCAGACTTGGTGCTGCTGGAGGACGACCTGTCCGTTTTTATGACGATCGTTCGCGGCGAAACAGAGTTTCAGGCATCGCGGGAAAGCTAGGCCTAAGCGCCGGCCGGTTTGGCGTATCGCGCGCCACGGGAAAAGCTTTATCCCGGGACCCGCTCTCCGTTTTGACGGAGAGCGGGTCCCTTTTGATGATGGAAGTATCAGTGGTCGAAGGCGCGCAGGACGGGATAGCCGAGGGTGGGGTCCATCCGCCAGGCCGCGCTGAAATCCCACCCCTTGGCGGTAAAATTGGATTGGTTCCCGAAATCGGCCTCGCTCATGAGCTGGGTGGCGGAAAAGACCGCTCCGGTGGTGGGCTCGACCACCCCGGTTCCGACGCCCAATCCGGCCGTCGGCGTCCAGAAGCAGGAGGCGTCGACCGTCCCGACGACGGTGGCGCCGCAGAACACCCCCGAGGCAACGGACGTACAACGGGAAACGGAAGTGGACAAGGCGAAGCTTCTCAGGACCTTCGGCGGGGCGGCTTCATCGCCCCAGTTGCAGCCGACCAGGCCTCCGCCGAATACGTCCGAAATACTGCCGCTGCCCGTGACGGAGGAACCCACAATGTAGCAGTCGGAGACGGTTCCGATGTTTTGCCCGATCAGGCCCCCGATCCTGGCCAGATTCGGCACACTGGGCACGGAAATGGTACAGTTTTTAGCATAGCACTGCTCGACGGTGCTGCTGCCGTTCACCTGTCCCACTAGGGCGCCCAGGCAGATCAGAGACGCCGTTTTGTTTTCTGCGAACCGGGAGTTTTCGATCCCCACCCGTACAATTTTGGCAGTCCCCACTTGGCCAAACAGGCCCCCGAAATCGAGGCCGTTTTGAATGCTGGACAAATTTGAGATCACATATCCGTCCCCATCATAGCCGCCAACGAAGCCGACTGAGGTGTCCCCGATGGGCGTCCAGTTGCCGTAGGAGGAAAAGTCGAGGTCGGCCGTCTGGCGGAAATGCTGGCCCGCCGCGAGATGCCGGGTATGGTTCAGGTGCTGCAGCTGCCAGGGCGTCCCGACCCGGTAGGGGCTCCTTTCGCTCCCGTCCCCGGCGTAGAAGGCCCCCGCCGTCCCCGCCGGGCACCCGCAGGTTGGCGCGGTGGTAAAAACTTTCGTGGCCGTTGATTCCCGGTCGAACGCTTCCCGCCCCGGCCGGACATGCGCCGTCACGCTGAGCGTCCAGGTGCTCGGGCCGCTCACGTCGTAGCGCAGCGGCAGGTGCACCGTCCCGGCCGAGGGGACTGTCACCTCGGCGCTCACCTCGGGGCTTTCCGACGTACTGTTGCCCTCGTAGAGCGCGAAGGTGTAGCTGTCCGTACGGGGCGAGGGGGTAAAGGGGATGTCTACCCCGTAATCACACTGGTAGCCATCTTGCACCGCTACCGTGATCCCCGTCCCGGCGGCATCCGCCGGGACGGCCGGCAGCAGGACTGCCGCCGCCAGGAGCAGCGCCGATATTCGTAGTTTCAATGCCGTTTTCCCTCCCTCATAATAGACCGCAAGATAAGGTTGCCAGCGGTCATATGAGGGCCGGGAGGCAGGGGGAAGGAGGCATATTCCCTTGCAAAAATCGCCAGAAGAGGATATAATTAGGATAGTTTTAGAAAAAGGCGGGGGGTTTATTCGCCCGTCCTTCAAAACGGAATTAAATTTTGCCAACAGGAAACCTTATCTTGCGGTCATTTGTAAAAATGAAAGGGCCTTTGCCGATTCCGGCAAAGGCCTTTTTTTGCCGGCCTGCAAAAGCCGCCCAGCCTCAGGGTTTATGAGCTTTGTATAAAGGCGTGCGGTTAAAGGGGGAAGGATAGGGCAATAATGACTGTTATGGGAGCAATTGCCGGATTTGGTGTTGTGTTCTTGCAGGATATGGTTTATAATAAATTCATATCTGAGGTTTTAAGACCGTCCAAACGGGGCGGAAGAATTCGTATGGAAGGGTGCATTCTGCATGCAGAGGACAGAAATCAGGAGCCTTGCCACCAGTGTTACCGACTACATCGACAGCGAGGTCACGGTCTGCGGCTGGGTCAAGACCATCCGGGATTCCAAGGCGCTCGGCTTTATCGAGCTGAATGACGGAACGACATTCCAGAACTTGCAAATCGTGTTCGAGGAGAGCAAGCTCGAAAACTTCAAAGAGGTGTGTAAACTCAACGTTGGAAGCGCCGTTTCGGTCTGCGGCAGCGTGGTGCTCACCCCGAACGCCAAGCAGCCCTTCGAGATCCATGCTGCAAAAATCACGGTGGAGGGGGCCTCCGCGCCGGATTATCCGCTGCAGAAAAAGCGCCATTCGCTGGAGTATCTGCGTTCGATCGCCCATCTGCGCCCGCGTACCAACACCTTTAACGCCGTCTTCCGGGTGCGCTCGGTCGCGGCCTACGCCATCCACAAGTTCTTTAACGACCGCGGCTTCGTCTACGCGCACACCCCCCTGATCACCGGCAGCGACTGCGAGGGCGCGGGGGACATGTTCCGGGTGACCACCCTCGACCCGCTAAACCCTCCCACAAACGAGGACGGCGGCGTCAACTACAAGGAGGATTTCTTCGAGAAGCCCACCAGCCTAACGGTGTCCGGCCAGCTCGAGGCCGAGTGCATGGCGCTGGCCTTCTCGAACGTCTATACCTTCGGGCCGACCTTCCGGGCCGAGCGCTCGAACACCCCGCGCCATGCGGCCGAGTTCTGGATGATCGAGCCGGAGATCGCCTTCGCGGACCTTTCGGACGACATGCGCCTGGCCGAGGACATGATCAAATCGGTGATGGGCTATGTGCTCGACCACTGCCCGGACGAGATCAGGTTCTTTAACGACTTCTACGACAAGACCCTCCTGCAGCGCCTGCAGCACATCATTTCCTCCGACTTCGGGCGGGTCACCTACACCGAGGCGATCGAGCTGCTCATCCCGCACAAGGACGAGTTCGAGTACCCCGTCTACTGGGGGTGTGACCTGCAGACCGAGCATGAGCGCTACCTAACCGAGAAGATTTTTGAAAAGCCGGTCTTCGTCACCGACTACCCCAAGGAGATCAAGGCGTTTTACATGCGCCTCAACGATGACAACAAGACCGTGGCGGCGATGGACTGCCTGGTGCCGGGCGTCGGCGAGATCGTGGGCGGCAGCCAGCGCGAGGAGAGATTGGACGTGCTGCTTTCGAGGATGAAGGAGCTCGGGCTGCGCGAGGAGGACTACTCCTGGTACCTCGACCTGCGCCGCTACGGCGGGGCCAAGCACGCGGGCTTCGGGCTCGGGTTCGAGCGGCTGATCATGTACATGACCGCGATTCCGAACATCCGCGACGTGATCCCCTTCCCGCGCACCACCGGCAGCGCGGAGTTTTAGGCCATGCCGGGCATGCAGAGACTGACCGCGCTGATTTCCTCTTATGAGGGGGTGGAGCAGGGCCTGTGCGTCGCCTTTTCGGGCGGCGTGGACAGCGCCCTGCTTCTTGCCGCCGCCTGCCAGGCGGCTACAGCCGGCCGCTTCCCGGTCTGGGCGGTCTATTTCGATACCGCCCTGCACCCGGCGGGGGACTGCGAAGAGGCCGGACGGCTGGCGCGGGAGCTGGGGGCGCAGTTCGAGGCGATCAAAATCGACGAGCTCGCCGAGGCGGGAATTGAGCAGAACCCGCCCGACCGGTGCTACCGCTGCAAGCGGCTGCTCTTCGAGAAGCTGCAGGCGTTCGCAAACGAAAAGGGGATCGCCCTGCTCTGCGACGGGACCAACGCGGACGACTTAAAGGAGTACCGCCCGGGGCTGTGCGCCCTGCGCGAGCTCGGGGTCCACAGCCCGCTGATGGAATGTAGTCTTAGTAAAAACGAGGTGCGCGCGCTGGCGAAGGAGGCGGGGCTTGCGGTTTCGCAGAAGCCCTCCTCCCCCTGCCTCGCCACCCGCTTCGAGTACGGGGCCACCCTGACAAAGGAAGGGCTTCAGATGGTCGAGCGGGCCGAAGAATACATGAAATCCATCGGGTATCCGGTGGTGCGGGTGCGAAAACATGGGGAGCTCGCTCGGATCGAGATCCCCATCGGAAATATGATCCGCTTTTTCGTCAGGCGGGAGGAAATCCTGCGCACGCTGACCGATATGGGCTTTCGCTACGTGACCTTCGATCTGCGGGGCTTTCGCAGCGGGAGCATGGATGAAACCTTGGAAAAGAAGGAGGAAGGCTGATGGCGACCCTGTATCTGGAATGCCTGTCCGGGATCAGCGGGGACATGAGCGCGGCGGCCCTGTTGGATTTGGGGGCGAACGCCGAGGGGCTGCAAAAAATGCTCCATGCCCTGCCGGTGGACGGCTATCATGTACATATCTCGCAGAAGGAAAAATGCGGAATACGCTGCTGCGACTTCGACGTCCACCTCGAGGAGGACGGCAATGCCCATGCTCATGCCCATGATCATGGGCATGAGCATGACCATGAGCATTCCCATGACCATCCGCACGAGCATGACCATCACCATCACCACCCGCATGTCCACCGGGGACTTTCGGATGTGACGGCGATCATCGACGCGAGCACCCTGAGCGAAAGGGCTAAGGAGCTGGCGAAAAAGATGTTCGGCTTTGTGGCCGAGGCCGAGGCGCAGGTGCACGGGCTGCCGATTGATGAGGTGCACTTCCACGAGGTCGGGGCGATCGACTCGATCATCGACATCCTGTCGGTGGCCTATTGCCTGGACGACCTTGGGATCGATCGGATCATCTGCTCCCCGCTTAGCGAGGGCACCGGCTACGTCTGGTGCCAGCATGGGAAGATGCCCGTCCCCGCCCCGGCGACGCTCGAGATCGCCCGTCGCTGCGGGATCCCCCTTGTGATCACCGACGCCGAGGGCGAGATGGTGACCCCCACCGGGGCGGCCGTCGCGGCGCTGGCGGACGAATACAAGATCCCCGAGGGCCTGACAGTGCTGCGCGTCGGCTACGGCGGCGGCAAGAAGGACTTCCCCCATGCCAACGTCCTGCGGGCCATGCTGGTGCGGGAGGCCGGAGGGGATGAGACCATCGAGGTGCTGGAGACGGCAATCGACGACAGCACCCCCGAGCAGCTCTCCTTTTTGATGGAGCGCCTCTTTGAGCTCGGGGTGGCCGACGCGCACTTCACCCCCATCTTTATGAAAAAGAACCGTCCGGCGAGCCTGCTCACCGTACTGTGCAAAAAAGAGCTCAAGGAGCGTGTGGTCGAGACCATCTTTTTGCACAGCACCACCATCGGGCTGCGGGAATACACTGTTAAAAGGACCTGTATGCGCCGTGAGGCCGGAACGCTTGAGACGAAGTACGGTGAAATTAAGGTCAAGCGCTGCACCTACGGGGCGATCAGCAAGGTGTACCCCGAGTATGAGAGCGCGCGCGAGGCGGCGATCAAAAACGGGGTGCCGCTCGAGGAGATTTACCGGCAGATACGCTAGACAATAACGCAGACGCGAGACGATAGAGCCGGCATGTGGTTGTGCCGGCACGGATGATTGGATATGGAGATCTAGGGTTGGTAGGACTATTTTTAGGAGGAATCGCAGATGGAACAGTATCAAAGCCTTTCTAAGGAGCAGCTCCTCGGCCTGTGTGAGGATCTCAAAGCCCAGTATGAGGGCTACAAGGCACAGAACCTGAAATTGGATATGTCGCGGGGGAAGCCCTCGCCCGAGCAGCTCGACCTGACGATGGGGATGCTCGACATTTTACATAAGGGCAGCGGGATGGTCAGCGGCGGGGTGGATACCCGCAACTACGGCATGATGGACGGCCTGCCCGAGGCAAAGAAGATTTTCGCCGATATTCTGGAGGTGGAGCCCGGGATGATCATCATCGGCGGGACCTCCAGCCTCAACATGATGTACGACACCGTGGTGCGCGCCCTGCTGCTGGGGGTGTACGGCGGCAAGGAGCCTTGGATCAGGCAGGGCAAGCTCAAATTCCTCTGCCCGGTGCCGGGGTATGATAGGCACTTCGCCATCACCGAGCAGTTGGGGATCGAGATGGTGGGCATCCCGATGGACGAAAACGGCCCGGACATGGACCTCGTCGAGCAGTATGTGAACAGCGACCCGTCCGTCAAGGGGATCTGGTGCGTGCCGAAGTACTCGAATCCCGGCGGGATCGTCTACTCCGACGCGGTGGTGCGGCGTTTCGCAGCCCTTCGCCCTGCGGCGGACGACTTCCGCATCTTCTGGGACAACGCGTATGTGGTGCACGACCTCTATCCCGAGCGCGCTCCGAAGCTTTATAACCTCTTCGAGGCCTGCAAGGAGTACGGCAGCGAGGACATGGTGTTCGAGTTCTGCTCGACCTCCAAGGTTTCCTTCTCGGGCGGCGGGATCTGCGCCATGGCGGCGAGCGAACGGAATATCGAGTTGATCAAGAAGCAGATGTCGGTGCAGGTCATCTGCTTCGACAAGGTGAACCAGCTGCAGCATGTGCGCTTCTTTAAGGATAAGGACGGGGTGCTGCAGCACATGAAGCGACACGCGGCCGTCATCCGCCCGAAGTTCGAGCTGGTGCTCGGCATCCTCCGGGAAGAGCTCGGGGGCCTTGGCATCGCCAGCTGGACCGACCCGGCGGGCGGGTATTTCATCTCGGTGGACACCCTGCCCGGCTGCGCCAAGCGCACGGTACAGCTCTGCAAGGAGGCCGGGGTGGTCCTCACCGGGGCCGGGGCGGCCTTCCCCTATGGGAAGGACCCGCAGGACCAAAACATCCGCCTTGCGCCGACCTATCCCGAGCTGCGGGAGCTCGAGGTCGCGGCCAGGCTCTTCACCCTGTGCCTGAAGCTCGCAGCTGCCGAGCGGCTGCTGGCCGACTAGTATCGTATAAGGCCGAACCGGGCCTGCCGCTTTTGCGGCAGGCCCGGTTTTTCGGATAGAAGGCCAAAAAGGAGATTTCCTTTTTCTCTCCCTTATGATATGATAAAACCATCCAAGGACTGTCAAACTATTACGGAGGGACCACCATGCAGCAGAAATATGAAAGCCCGTTTTCCACCCGGTACGCGAGCGACGAGATGCAGTACCTCTTCTCGGCCGATATGAAATTCAAAACCTGGCGCAGGCTCTGGATCGCGCTGGCCAAGGGCGAGCAGAAGCTGGGGCTGCCGATTTCGGATAGCCAGATCGCCGAGCTCGAGGCCCATGCCGAGGACATCAACTACGACGTGGCGCGCCAGCGGGAGAAGGAGTGCCGCCACGACGTGATGAGCCACGTCTATGCCTACGGCGTGCAGTGCCCGGGGGCCAAGGGGATCATCCACCTGGGCGCCACCAGCTGCTATGTCGGGGACAACACCGATGTGATCATCATGCGCGAGGCGATGAAGCTGGTGCGTAAAAAACTCATCGGGGTGATCGGGCTGCTCTCGAACTTCGCACGCGAATATAAGGACCTGCCCGCCCTGGCCTATACCCACCTGCAGCCCGCACAGCTGACCACCGTCGGCAAGCGGGCGACGCTGTGGCTGAATGAGCTGCTCTACGACCTGGATGAGCTCGAGTACCGCCTCTCGCGCCTCGAGCTGCGCGGGGTGAAGGGCACCACCGGCACCCAGGCGAGCTTTATGGAGCTCTTCGACGGGGACGGGGAAAAGATCGACGCGCTCGACCGCTTTATCTGCGAAGAGATGGGCTTTCGGTCCTCGGTCGCCGTCTCGGGCCAGACCTATTCGCGCAAGGTGGACTACGGCATTTGCAGCACCCTTTCCGGGATCGCCCAGAGCGCGATGAAGTTTTCAAACGACCTGCGGATTCTGGCCAACTTCAAGGAGATGGAGGAGCCGTTCGAGAAGAATCAGATCGGCTCGTCCGCCATGCCCTATAAGCGCAATCCCATGCGCTGCGAGCGGATCACCGCCCTGGCGCGCTACGTGATGGTCGAGGTGTTGAATCCCGCCTTCACCGCCGGGACCCAGTGGTTCGAGCGCACCCTCGACGACTCGGCCAACAAGCGGATCGCGGTGGCGCAGGCCTTCCTCGGGGTGGATGCGATTTTAGGGATCCTTTTGAACGTCTGCGACGGGCTGGTGGTCTACCCCAAGGTGATCCGCCAGCGGGTGATGCGCGAGCTGCCCTTCATGGCCAGCGAGAACATCATGATGCACGCGGTCAAGAAGGGCGGGGACCGGCAGGAGCTCCACGAGCGGATCCGCAAGCATGCCCTGGCCGCGGCCAAGGTGGTCAAGGAAGAAGGGGGAGAGAACGACCTGATCGAGCGCATCTGCGCCGACGAGGCGTTCGGGCTGCGGCGCGAGGAAATCCTGGAGGTTCTGGTGCCCGAAAACTTTGTGGGCCGCGCGCCCGAGCAGGTCGAGCGCTTCCTCTGTGAAAAGGTCGAGCCCATCTTAAAAGCCAACCCGGACTGCCTGGGCGGCAAGGTCGAGCTCAGCGTCTGAGCCCTATCTGCATAAAAGCTGAAAATGACCGTTAGCATAGCCAGCTAACGGTCATTTCTTTGCCCTTGTTCGCGCCATGCTCCGGCACTTCTTCCAAGGATTTCTATTCTTACCCTAATTATATCCTGTTTTTCCACCTTTTACAAGCAAAACCGTTGATTTTCGCTTCACTTCCCCGGAATGGACGGCCCCAAGCTGGCTATACTAGTGGTCTTTTTGGCGCCCGCTTCCGGGAAAGGAGCAGTCAGCATGACAAAGAAATTTTTCGCTCTGGCGGCGGCTTCCCTCTGCCTTTTGTCGGGGCTCTCTGCGGCAGCCAGCGGCGTGACGGTGGAGGTGCAGGGCGGCTACAGCTGCGACTACGGCGTGGACATCCCCTTCACCCCCTCGGCGCGCACCAGCCGTTATACCTTCGCGCTCTATGCGGGCGGGAACGCGGCGGGCAGCCCCGAGGTGACGGCCGAGGTGACCATCGCCTCGGCCGGGACGGTGCATTTGCCGCTGCGCCACAACCTGAGCGGCCCGAGCACCTGGACGCTCAGCGTGACGGCCCACGTCATGCCGGGACGGGAGGCGTTCGACCGGGAGACGTCGGCAACGAAAGTTTTTACCACCGCGCCGACCTGCGGCTGCCCGGCGGGGACGGCGGGGGCGTACTATGCCGGAAAGGGCACGGCGTCCTCCCCCTACCGGGTCACGGACGGGCGGCAGCTCGCCCACCTCGGCGCACACCCCTCCGCCTGCTTTTTGCAGACAGAGGACATCAGCCTGTCCGGGAGCTGGACGCCCATCGGGACCTTTAGCGGGGTATACGACGGGGGCGGCCATGTGATCAACAACCTCCAGGTTGCAACCTCCGGAAAGGCGGGGCTCTTCGGGAGCACCGACGGCGCGACCATCCGCGCTCTGGGGATCGCCGGGAGCTCCTCCATCGTAGGAACAAGTAGCGCGGGGGCTTTTGCCGCGGAAGCCAATGCGACGCAGATCAGTGAATGCTTTGCGCTCGCATCGGTACGCACCGATGCATATAATTCTGTCTGTGGAGGGCTGATCGGCAAGGGGACCTATAGAAACAGACTGGATAACTGTTATTTCGCAGGTTCCCTGAGCAATACCCGCGCCTACAACGCCCCCTTTATGGGCGGCCTGATGGGCATTGCGTTGACAGAGACAGGAGGTGTCCCGCCTGTCATCACCGGTTGCTACACAGCCGCCGATTATCAGTTTTATTATGCCAACCAACAGTATGGCCTGGGCAGCCTGGTGGGAAGCCTTTCCATGTGGACGGGGTCTGGCTGGGGAGCCGGCACGATCCAGTCCTCGGGCAACTACTGGCTGGCCGGGACAGCCGGCTGTCCCGCCTATGCGGTGGGGGACTTTAGCAATGGGCAGGGGCACAATCCCAGCAGCCCGGGCGCGGCGGGACTGTCGTCCCTGGCCTCCCTGCCCGCCGGTTTCGATAAATCCGTGTGGACCACCGGCAGTTACCAACGCCCGACTTATAACGGCGGCTGGGCGACGGTGAGCGCCCCGGTGCTCAAGGTGTTTCAAGGCAATTCCTGACGGAAAAGACAAACATAGTATAAACGGGCCGCCGGCATTTGCCGGCGGCCCGTCTGCTACAGCCCCTTCGCGGAGCGGTAGAGCTTGTAGTCCATCGAATCGGTCAGCGCCTTGAAGCTGGCGTTGATGATGTCGGTCGAGACCCCCACCGTGGTCCAGGAGGCGGCCCCGTCGGTGGTCTCGATGAAGACCCGTACCTTGGCGGCGGTGGCGCGCTGCGGCTCCATCACCCGCACCTTGTAGTCCACCAGCCGGATGTCCCGGATTTCGGGGTAAAAGACCTCGAGCGCCTTGCGCAGCGCCTTATCCAGGGCGTTGACCGGGCCCTGGCCCTCGGCGGCGGTGATTTCGCTGCGCTCGCCGACTTGCACCTTGACGATGGCCGAGGAGAGCTTGCTTTCCTGCTTATCGGCCTGTTCGCCCACGATCCTGAAAAGCTCGACCCTGTAGGGGGACGAAAAGAGCTCCAGGTGCCGCAGCACCACCAGCTCGAAGCTGGCGGAGGCCGACTCGAACTGGTACCCCTCGAACTCCAGCCCCTTGAGGATATCCATCAGCTGCGCGACCTGCGCGCTGTCCTTGCGCAGCCCGGGCGCGAAGGCGCGGATCTTATGCAGCAGCGAGGTGCGCCCCGACATTTCGGAGAGCAGCAGGTCCCGCTCATTGCCCACCGACGCGGGGTCGACATGCTCGAACGAAGAGCGAAGTTTTGTCACCCCGTCGATGTGCATGCCGCCCTTGTGGGCGAAGGCGCTGGCCCCGACATAGGGCAGCTGGGAGGGCAGGACGATGTTGGCCACCTCGGCGACATAGCGGGCGGTGGCGGTCAGCTCGCAGAGCTGCCCCTCGGGGATGCAGGCGTACCCCCGCTTTAATTGCAGGCTGGGGATGACGGCGGAAAGGTTGGCGTTGCCGCAGCGCTCGCCGAAGCCGATGAAGGTGCCCTGCACCTGCACAGCGCCCGCCCCGACCGCCATCAGGCTGCCGGCCACGGCGCAGCCCATGTCGTCGTGGCAGTGGATCCCCACCACCCCGCCAAAGCGGGCAACCGCCTTGCCGGTGATCTCGGCGATCTCGTCCGGGAAGCAGCCGCCGTTGGTGTCGCAGAGCACCAGCCGCATGGCCCCGGCCGAAGCCGCCGCTTGCAGGGTGCGCATGGCGTAGTCGGGGTTTTGCTTGTAGCCGTCGAAGAAGTGCTCGCCGTCAAAGATGATCTGCTTGCCGTTCTGCACGCAGTAGCGCACCGTCTCCTCGATCATGTGCAGGTTTTCCTCCAGGCTGACGCCCAGCACCTCGCGCGCATGCAGCTCGGAGCTCTTGCCGAAGATGGCCACCGTGCCGGTCCCGGCGCCCAGGAGCCGCTGCAGCAGCGGGTCGTCCTGCGGCGTGCGCTCCCGATGCCGCGTCGAGCCGAAGGCCACCAGCTCGGCGTTTTGCAGGTGCAGAAGCGCGGCGCGCGTGAAAAATTCCAGGTCCTTGGGGTTGGAGGTGGGGTTGCCTGCCTCGATGTAGCGCACCCCCAGCGCGTCGAGCGCGCGCACGATATTGAGCTTATCCTCCACCGTGAACGAGATGTTGCGCGCCTGCGCCCCGTCGCGCAGGGTGGAGTCGAAGATTTCAAGGTTCCTCATGCCAGCCTCCATTTCTTGCCGGGCCGCCCGGCAGACACAAAATGGGATCGAATCATGCTGTTTATTTTACTCCCCGCCCCCTCTTCTGTCAAACGCCGGGCCCGCCCTGCCGGGAAGCATGTTTGCGGGAAAATGGGCATAAACTGTAGCAATGGTTATTGAAAGCGGGGGGATTCCATGTTACGCATACCAAAATGGCTGCTGATTGGCGGCTGCTCGCTGCTCGCCGCGCTCATACTCTTCCTGGCGGTGCCGGGCGGGATTAAGATGGTGGCCGCAAAGCCCGAAAGTGTGCGGCTGCCCGCGGTGATGTACCACCATGTGTTAAACCAATCCGATATGCTGGGGGACTATGTCATCTCGCCCAAGCAGCTCGACGAGGATTTGCGCTACATCCAGGAGCGCGGCTATACGCCCGTCTCGGCGGCCGAGCTGCAAGCCTATGTCGCCGGAGAGGGCGAGCTGCCCGAGCGTCCGATCTTAATCACCTTCGACGACGGGTATAAGAGCAGCTTCGTCTACGCCTACCCGGCGCTCAAGAAGTACGGGATGAAGGGGATCCTCGCGGTGATCGGGATCCACAGCGAATACTATTCCGAGATCGACGACGACAACGTGAACTACGCCCACGCCACCTGGGATGAGCTGCGCCAGATGTCCGAGAGCGGGGTGTTCGAGATCGCCAACCACACCTACGACATGCACGAGGAATCCAGCCCCCGCGCGGGCGTGCGCCGTAAGGCGGGGGAGAGCAAGGCGGACTATCAGAAGGCGCTGCGGGAGGATATCGGGACCAACCAGCAGCTGCTCGAGATGGCCACCGGCAAGACGCCCACCGTCTTTGCCTATCCCTTCGGCTTCCTGGATGAGGACGCCAGGGCGGTGCTCGACGAGCTGGGCTTCACGATGACCATGGGGGTGGCCGAGCGGGTCAACACCGTCACCCGCGGCGAGCCCGAGAGCCTGCGCGAGCTCGGGCGCTATAACCGCCCGTACGGGGTCACCACCCAGAGCTTTTTCGATCCCATTTTCGCCGAGGCCGAGCGTGAGGCGGCCGCGAAATAGCGGTATTTGTGCTTTTCCCGAAAATGTGTTATAATATTAACCGGAACTATTTTGCCGGCAACGGATGTGTGTGAAGAACAGGGGAAAAGATGAAGTACAAAATTGTGTGTCCATGCCTATTCGGGCTGGAAAGCGTGCTCAAGCAGGAGGTCGTGCGCCTGGGCGGCGAGGAGATCACGGTGAGCGACGGGCGGGTGTCCTTCGCGGGCGACGTGCAGCTGGTTGCGCGCGCCAACATCAACCTGCGCACCGCCGAGCGGGTGCTGATCTGCATGGGGGAGTTTCGCGCCCAGTCCTTTACCGAGCTGTTCGATTTCACCTATGCGCTGCCGTTTGAGCAGTTTATCGGCCCGAAGGATTGCTTCCCCGTCAAGGGGCACAGCCTGCAAAGCAAGCTGCACAGCGTGCCGGACTGCCAGTCGATCATCAAGAAGGCGATCGTCAAGCGCCTGGGCGCAAAGTACGGCATCAACTGGTTCGAGGAGAGCGGCGCGCTCTACCAGATCCGCTTTTCGATCCGCAAGGACAGCGTGGCCATCATGCTGGACACCTCGGGCGAGTCGCTGCATAAGCGCGGCTACCGCCAGAACGCGAACGTCGCCCCCATCCGCGAAACCCTCGCGGCGGGGATCATCGACATCGCCAAGGTCTACGACGACAGCTTTCTGTGCGACCCGTTCTGCGGGTCGGGCACCTTTTTGATCGAGGGGGCCATGCACGCGCTGCGTATCGCCCCCGGATTGCGCCGGCGGTTTTCCTGCGAGAGCTGGAACGCCATCGACCGCAAGATCTTCAACGACGAGCGCCAGCGCGCCTTCGATATGATCCGGCGGGACGCGCCCTTCGAGGCGCAGGGCTACGACATCGACCCCACGGCAATCGAGCTGACGCTCTCGAACGCCAGGAAGGCGGGGGTGGAGAGCCGGGTCAAGGCCGCCTGCCAGCCGATCGAACAGCTCCACTTCGAGCGGGAGCGCGCGCTGATCATCTGCAACCCTCCATACGGCGAGCGGCTGCTCGACCGCAAGCAGGCGCACGAGCTCTACCGCCAGATGGGCAAGGTGTTCGGCCGCCTGGACACCCGTAAATACGTCATCTCGCCCAGCGAGGAGTTCGAGCAGCTCTACGGCAAGCCGGCCGACCGGCGGCGCAAGCTCTACAACGGGATGATCCGCTGCCAGCTCTTCTGCTACAACGGCAAGAAGCACCCGGACGCGCCGCGGGAGGATGAAAAGAAATAAGCGAAAAGGTTTTGGGCCGCCGGCCCAAAACCTTTTTTTCGCGGCTGGCTTGTCCGCAGCAGGGGCATTTGCTATAATATACCTAAACGAACGGGACGGACGCGCGGATACCGCGCGCAAAAGTTTGGGGAAAGGGACGAAAAAAAGTGCGAAGCGCCCCTTGCTTTTGTGCAAAAGGCGCTTCCAATACCCACGACAGGCGCGTTGCTTTTTGTATGCTTTGCGCGCAGAAAGAGAGGGATGGGATGAAGAAGCTGTTTATGTTGGCCTGCGGGATCTGCCTGACGCTGGCGCTGGGCCTTTCGGCGGCGGCGTTCGAGGTGGTCGCCTACCAGCCGGACGGGGAGACCCCCTGGGCGGGGCTGAGCTTTAAGGTCAGCTATGAGTCCGCAGGTAGGCAGACCTATACGACGGACGCCGCCGGGACCTGCACCGTGCCGGACGAAAGAGAGGGACAACAGGCGCGCGGTATACAATATCGGGATGGCGTCGGTAATATGGGTTTAAGTCTCCCCTCCCCGCTCCCGGCGACGGTCGCGCTGCGCGACGTATACGGATACGGGAGCGGGGATAACGAATACCATTTTATGGCCCGGGGGACGGTGCTGCTGCCGGACGGGTCCCCGGCGGCCGGGGCCGAGGTCGGGTCGCCCAGCAGCTCGGTGACCTTCCCAGAGGGGAACCTCACTGACCGAAACGGGAAGTTCCGGTTCCGGGGGGCTACAGGCTGCACGCTCACGGCGCACCTGGACGGGTACGCCGACGTCTCGGTCGAGTGGCAGACCCATGAGCCCAACCCGGTGCTGTGGCTGGAGGGAACCGAGCGCTCCCTGCGCGGGAGCGTCAAGGACGCAAAGGGGAGCCCCCTGTCCGGCGCGCAGGTCAGCGCCCCGGGGGGCGCGGCCCGCTCGGGAGCGGACGGGAGCTACACGCTGGACACCTGGGAGCAACTGTCGGGCAGGGTGACGGTCGGCCTGTCGGGCTACACCTTCGCGCCCGCTTATTACGAGCTGGCGGCTTGGAGCGGGGACCGGACCTTCGACTTCGTGGGGACCAAGGATCCCGACCAACCCGGCCCGCCCGATCCGCCCGGCCCGCCGACGGTGGGGGAGAGCGCCCGCCGCTCGCGCTCGTCGCGGGACGAGCCCTACGAGGACCCGAACGGCTTTTCGGACGAGGAGTGGGACTTCTGGCTGAAGGTGGCCGGGGAGATCGAAGCCGCCGGGGAGGGCGGCAGGGTGACGGCCTCGGCGGAGCGCTATGAGCGCCTGCCCTTCCCGGTCCTGCACGCGCTGCACGCGCGGCGGGACGTGACGCTGCGCCTGGAGCGGCAAGGGGAGAGCGTGCTGCTGGATTATACCCTTCCGGCGGGACGGGTGTTCTATCCCCTGGAGGAGCTCATGGAGCACGGGGGAGCATGATCCCGCCCGTTGGAGAATAAGAAAAAGAGCCCTCCGCCGGTTGGCGGAGGGCTCTGCCTGTATGTACGGATCAGTTGTTTTCGATCCCGGCGCCGGCGGGAGCGGGAGCGGCCGGGGCGGCGGGTGGTGCGGCGGGATAGGAGGGCGTGGTGCTTTCCATGTAGATCGAGCCCTTGATGAACGCGCCCTTCTTGATCTCGATCGAGCCGGTGGCGATGTCGCCGGTGACCACGGCGGTCGGGCCGATCACGACCTCGTCCTGCACGGTGATGTTGCCGCTGACGCTGCCGTGGATGTTGGCGCTCATGGCGGTGACGTTGCCCACGATCTCGGTGCCCTCGCCCACGAAGAAGTCGTTGTTACAGGAGACGTCCCCCTCGATGGTCGCCTTGTTGATGACGATCTTGTCGCCCTTGGTGTTCCCCTTGATCTTGCCGGAGACGGAAAGGTAGTTGTCGCACTGCACCATCCCCTCCACCTCGCCGTAGACGGTGAGCGGGTCGGAGGTGGTGATGTCGCCCTTGATCACGGTGTTGGCCGAAACGACGGTCGGCTCGGCGTTGTACTGGGAGGAATCGGTGTTCATGAAATCCATGCCCGCGTCGGGGGCCAGGGGAGTGGGATTGCTGTTCATATGATAATCACCCGTATCCGTTTGATTTGTAGGAATTTTCACCTCATAGTCGGGATAGCTGACCGGCTGCGCCGGCGCCGGCCGCTGCGTCTCCTCCTGCGGTGTGCCGGCCGAAAGGTCGCGGAACGCCCGGGTCAGATCGTTTTTGAAGCCCATGCTGATTGTTCATTCCTTTCTCGGGAATTGTTTCGGTATCGGTCCGCGAAGCCATGCGGGACCTTTATAGCATCTATGATAGCACATTTTCTGTAAAATTCAATTTGTTTTTACAAATAGTTTCCTGTTTTTTTCTTGACAGGCGAAGCAAGGCAAGAAAAATGGCCATGGCCATGGGCCGGCCATCAGAATCTAAAAATAGCCCGAAGAGCTATTTTTGGAATTACAGGCATATGATGGCAGGTGGAGCGCCTGCGGGGGATGGGAAATATTAAAATGTCAAAAAATCAAAAGCGAACATATTGAACTTATAATTAAATAGGTATAGAATAAATGAAGTTACGATTTTTTGACGGGAGGCCTGCCGGAAGGCGGGCCGATCTGTGCAAAGGAGGCAGATGCGCCGATGGAACGGGACATGATGGAACATGCCCAGGAGATGGAACAGACGATCAACGCCTTGCTCGCGATGGACGTTGCCGCCCAGGAGAAGCTGCATGAAAACCAGCAGCGCCGCCAGAAGATGGCCGACGAGGTGGCCGTTTTGCGGGAGGACATCCAGAAGCGGTACGCCGACGAGGCGAACGCCAGGATCGAAAAAATCCGGCAGGATTATCAATCGGAGTACGATGCGCAGATGGAAAAGCTGCGCGCTTCCTACGAGGCCGCTCTCGGCTCGCTCTCGCAAAGCTATGAGAAAAGCCGCGGGGAATGGGTGGACACCATCGTGCAGCGCTGCCTTCGATAGCGCCCCTTTGGTAAGCGAAATCCAAACGAAAAGGGGGTCCCAAACATGCTGGATTCCATGTCCTCAAAGGCGATTTTCACCAAGATCAAGGCGATGTACGGGCACCGGCTGAGGGAAGAGGACTTTGAGCAGCTCATGCACAAGAGCAGCGTGCCGGCCTGTGCCGCCTATCTCAAGAGCCAGACCTGGTACGGCGAGGTGCTGCGCGACGTGCAGGAGACGCAGATCCACCGCGGCGCGCTCGAGGAGCTGCTCGGGCGCGCGGTCTTCGAGCAGTATTCCCGGCTGGTGCACTACGCGGGGAAGGGCAACCGGTTTTACCGCTATTACCTGATCAAGCAGGAGATCGGGATGATCATCAACGCCGTGCGCCTGATCGGCAACGACGACCCGAACGAGTTCGTCTCGGCCGTGCCGGGGTACCTGTTGGGGAGTGTGAGCTTCGACGTGCTCTCGCTCGCCGCCTGCAAGAGCTTTGCCGAGGTGCTCGAGGTGCTGCGGCGCACGCCCTATTACAAGGTGCTTTCTGAGCTGCAAAGCGGCGACGGCGGGCCGGCCTCTCTGCCGCTGGTGGAGCACGCGCTCTACGACCACTACTACAAGACGGTGCTCGCCATGATCGATCAGCAGTTTCGCGGCAAGACGGCCGAGGAGCTGCGCGAGATGTTCTGCACCAAGGCGGAGCTGATCTCGGTGACCTCGCTCTTTCGCCTCAAGCGTTCCTTCGCCGATTCCCCGCTGCAGCTGCATGAGATGGTGCTGCGCTATAAGGGCCGGCTGCCCGGGCGGCTGATGGAGCAGATCGTAATGGCGCAGGACGCCGCCGAGGTGCTCGACATCCTCGCGCATTCGGCCTACAGCCGGTATTTTGACAAGGACAATTTCGTCTATATCGAGTACAGCGCGGGGAGCATACGCTACAACCTCGCCAAAAAGTACCTCACCTTCTCCCAGAACACCACCACCGCCTTCGTGGCGTTCATGGTGCTGCAGGAGATCGAGATCGAAAATCTGATCAATATCATCGAAGGCGTGCGCTACAAGCAGGATATTTCGCAGATGCGCGCGCTGCTGATCCGGGGAGGTGTCTGATGATTGGGAAGCGATAAAATGATCCTGGTCAACCTGGAGGGCCCGGCCGAGGCGCTCGACGAGTTCACCCTCCAATGCTCCGAATACCTCCACTCCCCCGGGGAGCGCGAGGGGAAGAAGCAGGACGAAAAAAATCCCTACTCCGGGCTGCTGGCAAAGATCGAAAAGGTGGCCGCCAACTCCGGGATCGCGCTCGAGCGGCAGAACGTGCGCGCGCTGACCGCGAGCGAGGAGGAAATCAGGCGTTTTACCGACGAGTTTTACGACGGGTTCTGCGATATGCAGTCCAGGCTGCAAGCCCTGGAGGAGAGCGTCGCCCGGTGCCGGGACGTGGTGACCCAGCTGCGGCATTTGCAGGGGATGGGGCTGCGCTTTGAAAATATCTTTTCCACCCGCTTCCTCAAGGTGCGCTTCGGCAAGCTGCCCGTCGACAGCGAGGAGAAGCTCTGCTATTACCAGGACCACGTCTTTCTGTTCTTCCCCTTTCTGCGTGGAGAGAGCTACATCTGGGGGGCCTACTTCACAACCGAGGAGTATGAGAGCGAAACCGACAACATCTTCGCCGCCCTCTTCTTCGAGCGGGTCTGGGTCCCGCAGGACATCCGCGGCACGCCCAGGGAGGAGCTCGAGGGCGCCAAGGCGCGGCTGCAGCATGAGAGCGGGGAGTACGACAAGCTCAGCGAGAGCTTCCGCCGGCTGGTGGAGGAGAACCGCGCCAAGCTCATAAGGCTCTACAGCGAGACGAAATTCCTCGCCCGCTCGTACGACATGCGGGGAATGCTCGCCGTCTATTCCGGGCGCTTTTATGTGACCGGCTTCGTGCAAAAGGACGAGATTAAAAAAATGGAGAAGGCGGCCGGCCTTATTGAGGATGTGAAGCTCCAGATGGGGAAGCCCACAGGGAGCGTGAAGCCCGCCGGGCATTGGCCGTGGCGGCGCGAGGTTTCCTAGCGGCAATCCCCATTTTTGTTATGGAGGTGTCAAAGAAAAATCATGGCGATTGAAAAGATGGATCTGGTCAACATCAAGGGACCTTTAAATAAACTTGACGACACGATCCTCAAATGCTCCGACCTCGGGTGTTTTCATCCAAAGAACATCACCCCGGCGTCCCTTGCAGGCAGCAAGTTCGAGGAGCTGGAGTATAAAAACCCGTATCAGAAGCTGCTCTCGCGCATGGTGACCCTGGCGGGGGACGCCGGGATCGAGCTCAAATACGGGGATATTGAAAACCTGGTGGTGGACCGGCAGGAGGTCAAGGCCTTCGTCAGCGAGTTCTCCGAGCGCTTTCTCACCCTGCAGGCCCAGCGCGGCGAGCTGCAAAAGAACATCGAGCAGCACCGCAACGCGCTGATCCACCTGCGCCACCTGGAGGGGATGGAGGTCAGCTTCGACAAGATCTTCTCCAACCAGTATATCAAGGTGCGCTTCGGGCGGCTGCCGCTGGACAGCAACCGCAAGCTCTCCTATTACAACCACAAGATGTTTTTCTTCTTCCCCTTCGACAAGGACGAGAGCTATCTGTGGGGGGTGTACTTCACCACCAACGAATACGCCCAGGAGGTGGACGACATCTTCTCCGCCCTGTTCTTCGAGCGGGTGCGCATCCCTGACTATGTCCACGGCACTCCGCAGCTCGCCATCGACCTGCTGGAGACCCAGTATAAGGACGAGACGCAGAAGTTTGACACGGTGCAAAAGCAGATCGAGACGCTGGTCTCGGAGAACAAGGCGCGGTTTCTGGACTACTACCGCCAGGTGCGCTTTTTGTGCAGCACCTTCGACCTGCGCAAGTACGTGGGCGTGGCCAACGGGATGTTCTACATGGTCGGCTTCATCCCGAAGGGCAACGAGAAGCGCTTTTCCGAGACGCTGCGCGCCATCGACGGGCTGACGGTCGACCTCATGCCCGAGGACAACGACAAACGCTTCCAGGCGCCGACCAAGCTGAAAAACAACTGGTTCGTGCGCCCGTTCGAGATGTTCGTCAAGATGTACGGCATCCCCTCTCACAAGGACATCGACCCCACCCCCTATGTGGCGATCGTTTACACCCTGCTCTTCGGCGTGATGTTCGGCGACCTCGGGCAGGGGCTGCTGCTCTCGCTGGCGGGTGCGCTGATGTGGCGGTTTAAAAAGATGGAGCTCGGGCCGATCGTCACAAGGATCGGGTTCTCCTCCGCCTTCTTCGGGCTGCTCTACGGCTCGGTGTTCGGCTTCGAGCATGCGCTCGACCCGCTCTACCACGCCCTGGGCTTTAGCGGGAAGCCGATCGAGGTGATGGACGCCGGGACGATCAACATGCTCCTGATCGGCGCGGTCGGGATCGGCGCGCTGATCATCATGGTGTCGATTCTGATCAACATCGTTTTGGGCTTCAAGCAGCACGACATGGACCGGGCCATTTTTTCGCAGAACGGTTTGGCGGGCCTGGTGTTCTACGGCACGGTGCTTTGTGGGGTGCTGGGCATGCTCACCGGTACGAGCGTTTTAAACCCGGTGGTGATCGCTTTGGGGATCGTGCTGCCCATCCTGCTCATCTTCTTTAAGGAGCCGCTCGGCAAGCTCGCGCGCGGCGAGCGCAAAATCAGCTTCGAGAGCGGGGTCGGCTCCTTCATCGCCGAGAGCTTTTTCGAGCTGTTCGAGGTGGTGCTCTCCTTCGTGGCCAACACCATGTCCTTTTTGCGTGTGGGCGGGTTCATCCTCAGCCACGCCGGCATGATGGCGGTGGTCTTCACCATCTCCTCGATGGTCTCGGCGGGCGCGAGCCCGGTGGTGATCGTAATCGGCAACCTGTTCGTCATGTGCCTGGAGGGCCTGATCGTGGGGATCCAGGTGCTCAGGCTCCAGTTCTATGAGATGTTCTCCCGCTTCTTCTCGGGGGAGGGCGAGCCGTTCGAGCCGATCTCGGTGGACATGGCCGCCGTGCAGTAAACCAAATGAAAAAATTTATCTGAGAAAGGATTTTTCATCATGTTGACTTTTATTCTTCCGGCCGTACTGGTCGCCGCCCTGGTGCTCCCCCTGTTTGCGATCTATAAGAAGGGCAACCTCACCCGCCGTACCGTCAAGCGCAGGATGATCCTCAACCTTTGCTCCTTCGCGGTGGTCTGCGCCGCGGTGCTGCTGGTGCCGATGGCGGCGGCCGCCGCCCCGGCCGAAACGGCCGCGGCCGCCGGCAACGCGCAGGGCATGGGCTTTTTGGCAGCCGCCTTGGCCACCGGGCTCTCGGCGCTTGGCGCCGGTATCGCCGTCGCCGCCGCCGCCCCCGCCGCCATCGGCGCCTTCTCCGAGGACCCGAAGGCGTTCGGTAAGTCCCTGATCTTCGTGGCGCTGGGCGAAGGCGTCGCCATCTACGGCCTGCTGATCTCCATCCTGATCCTCAACAAAATCTAACCTTGAAATGGGGCCGCGGATATGAAATTCTTTCTGATCAGCGACAACATCGATACCCAGATGGGCATGCGCCTGGCGGGGATCCGCGGGGTGGTCGTCCATGAGCCGCAGGAGGTGCGGCAGGCGCTGGACTCGGCGATGGAGGACCGTGAGGTCGGGGTTGTGCTGATGACCCAAAAGACCCTGTCCCTCTGCCGGGAGCAGGTGTACCAGTATAAGCTGGAACGCAAATCCCCCCTGATCGTGGAGATCCCCGACCGGCATGGCTCGGGCAACATCGGGGAGAGTATCGGCGAATACGTCAAGCAGGCAATCGGCATCACAATCTAGGGGGCGCTCTCGCCCGAAAAGGAGGCATTTGGTTTGCTTTCCAACCAAGAAAAGCTACTCGAATTTCAAAAGTCGATCGACCGCCAGCTCAAGGGGCAGATCGAAAAGATCGACAGCGAGGTTACACAGTATAAAGAGGCCCAGAAGCAGAAGCTGCAGGAGGAGGCGAGCGCCGACTGCGAGCGCCTGGTCCAGAAGCAGGCCGCCAAGATCCGGCTGGACTACACCACCAAGCATTCCCGCCGCTACAGCGAGCTGAAAAAGCAGATGCTGCTGCGCCGGGATGAATACGTCACCAAGGTCTTCGGCGAGGTGCGCGAGCGGCTGCTGAGCTTCACCGCCTCGGCGGACTACCCGCAGTGGCTCCAGCGGAAGCTCGGCAGCGCCACCGAGGGGTACCGCTTCTCCCATCCGCGGGTCTATCTGCGCGAGCAGGACCTGGGGCAGAAGGAAAAGATCGAAAAGCTGCTGCCCGGGTGCAGCGTGCTCCCCAGTGGGGAGATCACCATCGGCGGCTTTATCATCGAGGACGAGGGAAAATCCTTCATCATCAACGAGAGCCTGGACAACACTTTACAGGAACAGAAGGAGTGGTTCTACTCCAATTCCGGGCTGCGCCTGACCCAACTTTAAGACTGGAAAGGAAAGAGACATGAGCGAAAATGTAATTTATTCGATCAATGGTCCGGTCGTGATGGTCAGGGGCACCAAGGATTTCTCGATGCAGGAGATGGTCTATGTCGGGGAGGACCGCCTGATCGGCGAGGTCATCTCGATGAACGAGGAGAAGACCACCATCCAGGTGTACGAGAACACCACCGGGCTCTCCCCGCGCGAGCCGGTCTACACCACCGGCGCGCCGATCTGCGCCACCCTGGGCCCCGGGATGCTCGCCGGGATTTTCGACGGGATCGAGCGTCCGCTGAAAGCCATCGAGGAACAGAGCGGCGCTTTCATCGCCGCCGGGGCCGACGTGCCCTCGCTCGACCCCGCGCATAAATGGGAGGTCACCCTGCAGGTGAAGCCCGGCGACACACTCGAGGGCGGCATGGTCTTCGCCACCTGTCCCGAGACCGAGCTGATCCTGCATAAATCCATGGTGCCGCCCGGCGAGGGCGGGACGGTGCTCTCCGTCGTGCCAAACGGCAGCTACACCGTCGAGGACGTGCTCGTCACCTATGAGGACCGCAGGGGTGAAAAAAAGGAGCTGAAGCTCGCCCAGCGCTGGCCGATCCGCACCGCCCGCCCGGTGCTCGAGCGCCTGGCCTCCAGCGTGCCGCTGATCACCGGCCAGCGGATCGTGGACACCATGTTCCCGATCGCCAAGGGCGGCACCGCCGCCATTCCCGGGGGCTTCGGCACCGGCAAGACCATGACCCAGCACCAGCTGGCCAAGTGGTGCGATGCGGACATCATCGTTTACATCGGCTGCGGCGAGCGCGGCAACGAGATGACCCAGGTGCTCGAGGAGTTCGGGGAGCTCATCGACCCCAAGAGCGGCCAGCCGCTGACCGCGCGCACAGTGCTGATCGCCAATACCTCGAACATGCCGGTCGCGGCGCGCGAGGCGTCGATCTATACCGGGGTCACCATTGCGGAATACTACCGCGACATGGGCTACCATGTGGCGATCATGGCCGACTCCACCTCCCGGTGGGCCGAGGCGCTGCGCGAAATCTCCGGGCGGCTCGAGGAGATGCCCGCCGAGGAGGGCTTCCCGGCCTATCTGCCCAGCCGGATTTCCCAGTTCTACGAGCGGGCCGGCTATATGCAAAACCAGAACGGCACCTACGGCTCGGTGTCGATCATCGGGGCGGTCTCCCCCCAGGGGGCCGATTTCTCCGAGCCGGTCACCCAGAATACCAAGCGCTTCGTGCGCTGCTTCTGGGCGCTGGATAAGACCCTGGCCTACTCCCGGCATTATCCCTCCATCAACTGGAACACCAGCTACAGCGAGTATGTGGAGGACCTGGAGAAGTGGTATAAGGACAACGTCGGGCCGAAATTCTTAAAGTACCGGCAGGAGATCACCAACATCCTGACCGAGGAAAACCATTTGATGGAGATCGTCAAACTCATCGGCGAGGATGTGCTGCCGGACGACCAGCGCCTGACCTTGGAGCTCGCGCGGGTGGTGCGGGTCGGATTTTTGCAGCAGAACGCCTTCCACGCGGACGACACCTATGTGCCGCTCAAAAAGCAGATGCTGATGATGCGCTGTATCCTGCACCTCTACCACAAGGCGGGTGCCCTGGTGCAGATGAACGTGCCGCTCTCCTCGATTTTGGAGAGTGGGCTGTGCGACAAGCTGATCAAGATGAAATACGACATCCCGAATGATCGCTATGACCTGTTCGATCAGTATTATAAGGAAATCGACGACGCGCTGGCGCGGATTGGAGGGTAAGCAGTGGGACTGGAATTCGTAGGGCTCAGCAGCATCAACGGCCCGCTGGTGGTGCTCGACCATGTGCCGGCGGTATCGAACGAGGAGATGGTCTCCCTCACCCTGGAGGACGGCACCTCCCGCCTCGGGCGGGTGGTGCAGATCGACGGGGAGCGGGTGGTCATCCAGGTCTTCGAGGGCACGAGCGGGCTGTCGATGACCAACACCAAGACCAAGCTCACCGGGCACCCCATGCAGATCCCGCTTTCGATCGAGGTGCTGGGGCGCATCTTCAACGGCTCGGGCATGCCGGTCGACGGACTCGGCGAGGTCTATGCCGAGCGGTACGCCGACGTCAACGGCGCGCCGATCAACCCGGTTTCGCGCGTCTATCCGCGAAACTATATCTCGACGGGTATTTCCTCCATCGACTGCCTGATGACCCTGATCCGGGGGCAGAAGCTTCCCATCTTCTCCGGCTCCGGCATGCAGCACAACAAGCTCGCCGTGCAGATCGTCAAGCAGGCGGGCATCGCCAGCGCCGACGGGGGGGAATCAAACTTCGGGATCGTCTTCGCGGCCATGGGCGTCAAGAACGACGTGGCCGACTACTTCCGCCGTTCCTTCGAGCAGGCGGGGGTCATGGACCGGGTGGTCATGTTTTTAAACCTTTCCAACGACCCGATCATCGAGCGCATCCTCACCCCGAAGTGCGCGCTCACCACGGCCGAGTATCTCGCCTTTGAGCACAACATGCACATCCTGGTGGTGATGACCGACATGACCGCCTACTGCGAGGCGCTGCGCGAGTTCTCCTCCTCCAAGGGGGAGATCCCGGGGCGCAAAGGATACCCCGGGTACCTCTACTCCGATCTGGCCTCGCTCTATGAGCGCGCCGGGATCATCGAGGGGCACGACGGCTCGGTCACCCAGATCCCGATTCTGACCATGCCCAACGACGACATCACCCATCCGGTGCCCGACCTGACCGGCTACATCACCGAGGGGCAGATCGTGCTCGACCGGAACCTCGACCAGACGGGGATCTACCCGCCGGTGGCGGTGCTGCCGAGCTTAAGCCGTCTGATGAAGGACGGGATCGGCGAGGGGTACACCAGGGCCGACCATTCGGACGTGGCCAACCAGCTCTTCGCCTCCTACGCGAACGTGCAGGACGCCCGCTCGCTCGCGTCGGTCATCGGCGAGGATGAGCTTTCCGAGATGGACCGCAGGTACCTGGCGTACGGCAAGCTGTTCGAGAAATATTTCATCAACCAGGGGTTCGACGAGAACCGCCCGATCGAGGAGACCCTCTCTCTCGGCTGGAAGCTCCTGTCCATGCTGCCAAAAGGTGCCCTGGACCGGATCGACAACAAGTTTATCGAGCAGTACTACGACGAAGAGGGCGCGAAAGAACTGCAAGCGCGGGAAGAGGAGCATGTTTAATGCCCGCCGATTACGAATGGAGGTGAGGGGATGGAGCAGCCAATTTTTCCGACCAAGGGCAACCTGATCGCGACCAAGAAATCGCTCCAGCTCTCCAGCCTGGGGTTCGAGCTGCTGGACCGCAAGCGCAACATCCTCGTGCGGGAGCTGATGCTCAAGATCGACGACGCCAAGCGGATGAAAGCCGAAATCGCCGAAACCTTCGAGCGCGCGTATAAGGCGCTGGAGGAGGCGAACATCACCCTGGGGCTGGTCGAGGACGTGGCCAAGGGCGTGCCGGTGGACGACGGGCTGTCGATCGGCTACAAGAGCGTGATGGGGGTGGAGATCCCCACCGTGCAGCTCGAGGAGCGCCCGCCGGTGCTCTGCTACGGGCTGACCCAGACCAACTCCAAGCTGGACGCGGCTTATATGTGCTTCCACGAGGCCAAGCGCATGAGCGCCAAGCTCGCCGAGGTGGAGAACAGCGTCTACCGCCTGGCTTCGGCGATCTCCAAGACGCAAAAGCGGGCCAACGCCTTGCAGAACATCGTCATCCCGCGCTTTAGCCGCACCCTGAAATTTATTTCGGATGCCCTGGAGGAGAAGGAGCGCGAGGAGTTCTCCCGCATGAAGGTCATCAAGAAGCAAAAGGAAGCTCATAGCGAATAGCCCTGAATTTTAAAAAGACCGCAAGCAACGTCTGCTTGCGGTCTTGTTTTTACCTGTCTTCGCGTGCGGGTAGAGCAATAACCCCCGCTTTCACCAATCTTTTCCTAATTATACCCTGTTCTGGTAAAAAACGCAAGGGAAAACGGCGCCCGCGAGCGGTATCCCTGTAAAACCACGGCCCCCAGAAGACGTTACTAGCGGTCTTTCTTAGGAGGCCGGAACATGAAAGTGAAAAATCTGGCAATGATTTGGGCCGCGCTGGCGTTTTCCCTGGCGCTGGCGCTGCCGGCGGGCGCCGCCCCGAGCTCTTTGGGGGTGACGGTCGAGGTGTTGGACGGCTACAGCTGCGACTACGGGGTGGATATTCCCTTTACGCGCTCGGCGAGGACGCGGGATTACACCTTCGCGCTCTATGCGGGCTCCACCGCCGCCGGGACGCCGACGGTAAAGGCCGAGGTGGCCATCACGCCCACGGCGCAGGTCAACGTCCACCTGCCGCTGCGCCACGATGCGGCCGCGCCCTCCACCTGGACGCTTCGGGTGACGGCGCACGTCGCGCCCGGACGGGAGGCCTTTGATCGGGAGGCGAGCGCTGACAAAACCTTCGTCACACCACCCTCCTGCGGCTGCGCGGCGGGGACGGCGGGGGCCTACTATGTAGGGACGGGCACGGCGGCAAGCCCGTTCCAGGTCGCCACGCCCGAGCAGCTGCAGCACGTCAACGCCCACCTGGACAAGTCCTTCCTCCAGACCAAGAACCTCGACCTCGCCTCCAGGGCCTGGACGCCGCTCGGCGGGAACAGCCTTGCCAACTTTACCGGGAGCTATGACGGAGGCGGGCACATTGTCTCGAACCTCAAGGTGAACGCCGAGATGGCCGGGCTGTTTGGCCATATCCGGGACGGCACCGTGCAAAGGCTGGGCGTCTCCCGCGGTTCGGCGACCGCTTCTGGAATCCAGGGACGGTCCGGCGGCCTTGCCGCATATGCACTGGGCTCCTCCACGGTCAGCGAATGCTTTGCGGCGACCATTACCGCCTCCTCGCCCCATGTGGGCGGCGGGCTGATCGGGACCGCCGGGGAGGGGGCGCAGATTACAAACTGCTACAGTGCGGGCTGCAGCGTTTCCGCCAATTATTGCGGCGGGCTGATCGGCGCGACTGCGACGGCCTACGTCACCTACTGCCACACCTATTCGGACGGTTTGGTCAGTTCTTATTTTTCCGGAAACCTGTTCGGCTCGTTCAGCGGCGGCGGCTGCGCCAATTGCGTGTCGATGGCCCCGGCTTTTGGGAACGGCGCAATCGCCTCGACCATCCTCGGCACGGCCGATGCGTTTAAAAAAGAGGCCAGTTTCCCGGGCTGGGACTTCTCCGCTGTCTGGCGTTTAGACAATGGGGCGATCTATCCCAACCTGCGCGCGTTTAACCATTGATACAAGCCGGCAAGGATCATCCGCCCAAAAAGACCGCAAGCAATATCTGCTTGCGGTCTTGATTTGATCTGCTTTCGCGTGCGGGTGGAGCAAAACCTCCAAACCCTTCCAACTTTTTCTAAGTATATCCTGTTTTGGTGAAAAATGCAAGGGAAAGTGACAGCCTTCCAGGGGGTTCTGCAAAAGAAAAGGTCCCTAGAAGATATTACTAGCGGTCTTTCTAGGAGGCCGAACGATGAAAGTGAAAAGCCTGGGAAAAGTCTTTGCCGCGCTGGCGTTCTCTCTGACGCTGGCGCTGCCGGTGTGCGCCGCCCCGAGCTCTTTGGGGGTGACGGTCGCAGTGCAGGACGGCTACAGCTGCGACTATGGGGTGGATATCCCCTTTACGCGCTCGGCGAGGACGCAGGACTACACCTTCGCGCTCTATGCGGGCTCCACCGCCGCCGGGACGCCGACGGTAAAGGCCAAGGTGGCCATCACGCCCACCGCGCAGGTCAACGTCCACCTGCCGCTGCGCCACGATGCGGCCGCGCCCTCCAACTGGACGCTTCGGGTGACGGCGCACGTCGCGCCGGGGCGGGAGGCCTTTGATCGGGAGGCGAGTATTGATAAAACCTTCACCACCCCACCCTCCTGCGGCTGCGCGGCGGGGACGGCGGGGGCCTACTATGTAGGGACGGGCACGGCGGCAAGTCCGTTCCGGGTCGCCACACCGGCGCAGCTCGCGCATGTCAACAACCATTTGGCGGCAAGCTTCATTCAGACACAGGACATCAGACTCTCGGGCAACTGGACGCCGCTGGGCGGGGGCAGCTATAACAAGTTTACCGGGGTTTACGATGGAAAGGGTTACGTGGTTCATGACCTGCAAATCAATTGCAGGCTCCCGTGCGGGCTGTTTGGTTCCATTTACGGAGCGACCGTTCAAAATCTTGGATTAGAGAGCAGTAAAACGATCCAGGGAATCTATACCGGGTCGGATAACCTCGTTGCGGTCGGCGCGCTGGTAGGATCGGCGGACCGTTCCACCATCCGGTATTGCTATGTTAATGCAAAGGTGACCGGTCCGCCGGGATATACCGGAAGCACGAGCGGTACCATATCCACCGCCGGTATGATGGTCGGCAATGCGGAAAACGGGACACTCGTTTCCAATTGTTATGCCTATGGCCAGCTCACCAATTCGAATTGGCACGGCGGCGGCTTGGTCGGCCGCAGCAATACGGGAATGACCATTGAAAACTGCTATGCCGTGACGGGCGTACCCAACGGCCACCCACAGGGAACCGGTGGACTGCTCGGTTATAGCGCGGTTCCAGGCAGTACTCCTATCAGGTGTTCCTATTGGCTCAATGGCCAGGCTCTGGCGGCGGGCAATAACTCGGCCAGCCTGACCTCGGTATCGAGGCTGACCGCCGGCTCCCAGCTTGCGAGCCAGGGCACCTTCTCGGGCTGGGACTTTTCAAATGTCTGGACCATAGGAAGCGTGCGGGACATTAATTATACCGGGTCGACCTATACGGCTCCGGTGCTGCGCGTGTTTAATCATTAAATAAAAGCCCCCGTGCCGCAATGCGGCACGGGGGCTTTGTCGTTTGATCAAAATGACGGCAGGGCAGGGGGACCTGCATATTTTATGTAGGAGCGCCCAATATTATACATTTGAAGCAATATTTTGCAGGAATTCATTCAAATCCGGGTTTTTTTCGGATTCGTCAGATTAGCTATTGACAACTGTAATATCCTGTAATATAATAGTATACTGTATCAAAATGGCTTTTTATACCTTCTAAGGAATATATAATAGCACATCTGTTGCTAAAGTTCAATACCTGCGGAAGGGATAATCGGCCTGATTTCAGTCAATCTGCTAAAAGCGAATTCGGATTTTTGGGAAGCTATGCCTGCCGCGCCCGCAGGGTGCGGCGCCAAGGCAGGATGAATTTGTAAAAATTGGCGAACTTTTGCAGAGGAAACCGTATAAATATGCGAACAGGAGTGAGTGAGCCTATGGTGAATGTCAAGCCGGTGCAGCTGGGAAAGACCACCCGCATGAGCTTTTCCCACATCAATGAAGTCTTGGACATGCCCAATCTGATCGAAGTTCAGAAGAACTCTTACCGGTGGTTCCTGGAAGAGGGCCTCAAGGAAGTTTTTCGGGACGTGTCCGAGATTACCGACTACCAGGAGAATCTGGTCCTTGATTTTATCGATTATCGGCTGGACGACAAACCGAAGTACACCATTGCCCAGTGCAAGGAGCGCGACGCCACCTATGCGGCGCCCCTGAGGGTGCGCGCGAGCTTGCTCAACAAGGAGACCGGCGAGGTCAAGGAGCAGGATATCTTCATGGGGGATTTCCCGCTGATGACTGACAGCGGCACCTTCATTATCAATGGCGCCGAGCGGGTCATCGTCTCCCAGCTGGTCCGTTCCCCGGGCGTTTATTACTCCTCCTCGCGGGACAAGACCGGCAAGGAGCTGTTTGCCGCGACCGTCATCCCCAACCGCGGCGCCTGGCTGGAGTACGAGACCGATTCGAGCAACGTGTTCTATGTGCGGATCGATAAAAACCGCAAGCTGCCCATCTCCACCTTCATCCGGGCGCTGGGGCTTTCCTCCAACGCGGAGATCCTCGAATATTTCGGGGAGACCGAGCTCATGCTCGCCACCCTCGAGAAGGACAGCACCCAGAACAAGGAAGAGGCGCTGCTTGAGGTTTACCGCAAGCTGCGCCCGGGCGAGCCGCCGACGGTGGACAGCGCCCAGAGCCATATCAACGCGCTCTTCTTCGACCCCAGGCGGTACGACCTGTCCCGCGTGGGCCGCTATAAGTATAATAAAAAGCTCTCTTTGGCCACCAGGATCGCGGGGCACAAGCTGACCCAGCCCGCCATTGATCCGCTGACCGGGGAGCTGCTCGCCGAGCCCGGCGAGATCCTCACCCGCGAAAGGGCGCATGAGCTGGACAAAAAGGGCGTCGCCGTCGCCTTCATCGAGGTGGGCGAGCAGGAGCTCAAGTGCATTTCCAACAATATGGTGAATATCCACGATTTCGTGGATTACGACCTTACGGGTCTGGGGATCAACGAGAAGGTGCGCTTCGTGGTCCTCAAGGAGCTGCTCGAAGCGAACCTTTCCGAGGAGGAATTCAAGGAGCAGGTCCGCCTGCGCCGGGATGAGCTGATCCCCAAGCACATCATCCTCGACGACATCTTCGCCACCATCAACTACATGACCGGCCTCGGCTACGGGATCGGCACCAAGGACGACATCGACCACCTGGGCAACCGCCGCATCCGTTCGGTGGGCGAGCTGCTCCAAAACCAGTTCAGGATTGGTTTTTCCAGAATGGAGCGGGTTATTCGCGAGCGGATGACCACCCAGGCCCAGGATATGGACGTGGTGACCCCCCAGGCGCTGATCAACATCCGCCCGGTGGTCGCCTCGATCAAGGAGTTTTTCGGCTCCTCGCCGCTTTCGCAGTTCATGGACCAGACCAACCCCTTGGCCGAGCTGACCCACAAGCGCCGCTTATCGGCACTGGGCCCGGGCGGCCTGTCCCGCGACCGCGCTGGATTCGAGGTGCGCGACGTGCACTACAGCCATTACGGCCGCATGTGCCCGATCGAGACGCCGGAAGGCCCGAACATCGGCCTGATCTCGTATCTGGCGACCTTCGCCAAGATCAACGAATACGGCTTCATCGAAGCGCCCTACCGCCGGGTGGACAAGAAGAGCGGCAAGGTGCTCGACGAGGTCGTCTACATGACCGCCGACGTGGAGGACGAGTACATCGTCGCCCAGGCGAACGAGCCGCTGGATGAAAACGGCTGCTTTGCCAATGAAATGGTCAACGTGCGCTTCCGGGACACCATCCAGGAGGTTCCGCGCGACCGGGTGGACTTCATGGACGTCTCGCCCAAGATGGTGGTTTCGGTCGCGACCGCGATGATCCCCTTTTTGGAGAACGATGACGCCAACCGCGCGCTGATGGGCTCCAACATGCAGCGCCAGGCGGTTCCGCTCCTAAAGCCCCAGGCGCCGGTCGTCGGCACCGGGATGGAATACAAGGCCGCCGTGGACAGCGGCGTGGTGGTGCTGGCGAAAAACGGCGGCACCGTGCAGAAGGTGAGCGCCGACAAGATCGTGGTGCGCACCGACGAGGGTGAAAACGACACCTACGACCTGATCAAGTTCCTGCGCTCCAACCAGGGCACCTGTATCAACCAGCGCCCGATTGTTGGCGTGGGCGAGCGGGTTGAAAAGGACCAGGTCATCGCGGACGGTCCGGCCACCGACCACGGCGAAATTTCGCTGGGCAAGAACGCGCTGATCGGCTTCATGACCTGGGAGGGCTACAACTACGAGGACGCGGTGCTGATTAACGAGAAGATGGTCAAGGACGACGTCTTTACCTCGATCCATATCGAGGAATACGAGATCGAGGCCCGGGACACCAAGCTCGGCCCCGAGGAGATCACCAGGGACATCCCCAATGTCGGCGAGGACGCGCTGCGCGAGCTCGACGAGCGGGGGATCATCCGGGTGGGCGCCGAGGTGCGCTCGGGCGACATCCTGGTGGGCAAGGTCACCCCGAAGGGCGAGACCGAATTAAACGCCGAGGAGCGGCTGCTGCGCGCCATCTTCGGCGAGAAGGCGCGCGAGGTGCGCGACACCTCGCTGCGGGTCCCCCACGGCGAATACGGGATCATCGTGGACGTCAAGGTCTTTACCCGCGACAACTGCGACGAGCTCTCGCCCGGGGTCAATATGGTGGTGCGCTGCTACATCGCCCAGAAGCGCAAAATCTCGGTGGGCGACAAGATGGCCGGCCGCCATGGTAACAAGGGCGTCGTGTCCCGGATCCTGCCGCAGGAGGATATGCCCTTCCTGCCGGACGGCACCCCGCTGGACATTGTCTTAAATCCCCTGGGCGTTCCGTCGCGTATGAACATCGGGCAGGTGCTCGAGGTCCATCTCGGCCGGGCGGCCGCGGCGCTGGGCTGGAAGGTAATGACCCCGGTCTTCGACGGCGCCAACGAATATGATATCCAGGACACGCTCGAGCAGGCGGGTCTTTCCCGCGACGGCAAGACCGTCCTGTACGACGGGCGCACCGGCGAGGCGTTCGACCACCCGGTCACCGTCGGCTATATGTACTTCTTAAAGCTGCATCACCTGGTCGACGACAAGATCCACGCCCGTTCCACCGGCCCGTACTCCCTGGTCACCCAGCAGCCGTTGGGCGGCAAGGCGCAGTTCGGCGGCCAGCGCTTCGGCGAGATGGAGGTCTGGGCGCTGGAGGCTTACGGCGCGGCTTACACCCTGCAGGAAATCCTGACGGTCAAGAGCGACGACGTGGTCGGCCGCGTCAAGACCTTCGAGGCCATCGTCAAGGGCAAGAACGTGCCCAAGCCCGGCATCCCCGAGGCGTTCAAGGTGCTGGTCAAGGAGCTGCAGTCCCTGGCGCTGGACGTCAACGTCCTCGACAAGGACGGCGAGGTGATCGACCTGCGCCAGTCGATGGATGACGACGACAATATGGGCATGACCCCGATCATCGACGAGACGATGGACGAAAAAGCGAATGTCGTGGCAGTGGATTCCGAGTTCGAGGACTCCTTCGGGATCGAGACGCCGGACCTGCCCGAGCGGGAGGAAGAGGACGATCTGTTCTCCCAGTTTACCGACTTCGGACTGGCTGACGAAAACGCAAGCGGCGAGGGCGAGGAATAAGCCGGCCGCGCGATGAAGCGACAGGAACGACACGATAATTTAGGAAGAAGGGGTCGCAATTGGAATTTAACGCGTTTGAATCGATTAAGATAGGACTCGCCTCTCCCGAAAAGATCCGCGAATGGTCTTACGGCGAGGTCAAAAAGCCCGAGACGATCAACTACCGCACCTTGAAGCCGGAGCGCGACGGTCTGTTCTGCGAGCGGATCTTTGGACCCACCAAGGACTGGGAGTGCTACTGCGGCAAGTACAAGCGCCTGCGCTACAAGGGCAAGATCTGTGAGCGCTGCGGCGTCGAGGTGACGCGCAGCAAGGTGCGCCGCGAGCGGATGGGCCATATCGAGCTGGCCGCCCCGGTATCCCACATCTGGTACTTCAAGGGGACCTCCTCGCGCATGGGGCTGCTGCTCAACATGTCCCCGCGCTTACTCGAGAAGGTGCTCTACTTTGCCTCCTACGTGGTGATCGATCCGGGCATCACCAACTTAAAGAAATACACCCTCCTCTCCGAGAAGGAGTACCGCGACTTAAAAGAGGCGTATGAGGACGAGTTCCGCGCCGGGATGGGCGCGCAGGCGGTCAAGGAGCTGCTGCAGGAGATCGACCTCGAGGAGCTCTCGGTCGAGATCAAGGAGGAGCTGGAGACCGCCTCGGGCCAGAAGCGCGCAAGGCTTTTAAAGCGGCTGGAGGTCGTCGAGGCCTTCCGCCTTTCGGGCAACCGCCCAGAGTGGATGATCCTGGATGTGGTTCCGGTCATCCCGCCCGACATCCGCCCGATGGTCCAGCTCGACGGCGGCCGGTTTGCCACCAGCGACCTCAACGACCTCTACCGCCGGGTGATCAACCGCAACAACCGCCTCAAGAAGCTCTTGGAGCTCGGCGCGCCGGACATCATCGTGCGCAACGAGAAGCGCATGCTCCAGGAGGCGGTGGACGCCCTGATCGACAACGGCCGCCGCGGCCGCCCGGTCACCGGGCCCAACAACCGCCCCTTAAAGTCCCTCTCCGACATGCTCAAGGGCAAGCAGGGACGTTTTAGACAGAACCTTTTGGGCAAGCGCGTCGACTACTCCGGCCGTTCGGTCATCGTGGTCGGGCCGGAGCTCAAGATGTACCAGTGCGGGCTGCCCAAGGAGATGGCCCTCGAGCTCTTCAAGCCCTTCGTCATGAAGCGCCTGGTCGATCAGAAGGTTGCCACCAACATCAAGAATGCCCGCAAGCTCGTCGAGCGCGCCAGCGCCAAGGAGGTCTGGGACGCCCTCGAGGTGGTCATCAAGGATCATCCGGTGCTCCTCAACCGCGCGCCGACTTTGCACCGCCTGGGGATCCAGGCGTTTGAGCCGGTCCTCGTCGAGGGCCGCGCGCTCAAGCTCCATCCGCTGGTCTGCACCGCCTACAACGCCGACTTTGACGGCGACCAGATGGCGGTCCACGTTCCCCTCTCCGCCGAGGCGCAGGCCGAGGCCCGCTTCCTCATGCTGGCGGCCGGGAACCTGTTAAAGCCCTCGGACGGCAAGCCGGTCTGCGTGCCGACCCAGGATATGATCCTCGGTTCGTACTATTTGACCATGGTGCGCGAAAACGAGAAGGGCGCGGGCCACGCCTACCGCGACTACAACGAGGCGCTGATGGCCTACCAGGCCGGCGAGCTCGAGCTGCACGCGCCCATCAAGGTGCGCATGCACAAGGAGGTCGACGGCGAGGAGGTCTCCTACCTGCTGGACACCACAATCGGCCGGCTGATCTTCAACGACCCGATCCCGCAGGACCTCGGGTTTGTGGACCGCACCGACCCCGGGCACCGCTTCGATCTGGAGGTTTCCTTCCTGGTGCGCAAGAAGGAGCTCGGCAAGATCATTGACAAATGTATCCGCGTCCACGGCACCGCCAAGACCGCCGAGATGCTCGATCGGATCAAGGCGCAGGGCTTCAAGTATTCCACCAAGAGCGCCATCACCGTCGCGGTCTGCGATGCGGTGATCCCCGAGGAGAAGGCCGAGTTCATCGCCGAGGCCGAGAAGAAGGTCGCTCAGATCCGCCGCCAGTACGACCGCGGCCTCATCTCGGACGAGGTGCGCTACGAGCGGATCATCAGCACCTGGAACCAGACCACCGAGGATGTTAAGAAGGCGCTTCAGCGCTGCTTCACCGAGGATAACCCGATCTTCATGATGGCCGACTCGGGCGCGCGCGGATCGATGGAACAGATCCGCCAGCTGGCCGGTATGCGCGGGCTGATCGCCAACACCTCCGGGCGGGCGATCGAGATCCCGATCCGTTCAAACTACCGCGAAGGGCTCAACATCCTGGAGTACTTCAACTCCTCGCGAGGCGCCCGTAAGGGCCTGGCCGACACCGCGCTGCGCACCGCCGACTCGGGTTACCTGACCCGCCGTCTGGTGGACGTTTCGCAGGACGTCATCATCCGCCAGCTCGACTGCGGCACCCACGACGGGATCGAGGTCACGAGCATCTACGACTCCGGCCGTGTGATCGAGGACATCGAGGAGCGTCTGATTGGCCGCTTTGTGGCCGACGACGTGGTCCATCCCGAGACCGGCGAGGTCATCGTCGGCCGCGACAAGATGATGGACGAAAAGGATGCCAAGGCGATCACCGCCGCGGGTATAGAGAAGGTCAAAATACGCACAATATTCAACTGCGAGGCCAAGAACGGCGTCTGCGCCAAGTGCTACGGGGCAAACCTCGCCAACGGCAAGCTCGTTTCGATCGGCGACGCGGTCGGCATCATCGCCGCCCAGTCCATCGGCGAGCCGGGTACCCAGCTGACCATGCGTACCTTCCATACCGGAGGCGTCGCCTCGGCCAGCGACATCACCCAGGGTCTCCCGCGCGTCGAGGAGCTCTTCGAGGCCAGGAAGCCCAAGAGCGTGGCGATCATCTCCCACCTCGACGGCGCGGTCTCCTTCGAGCAGGACAGCAAGGGTGCCCGGATCGTGGTCGTCACCAACACCGAGTCCGGCGAGAAGTTTGAGAAGCTGGTTCCCTTCGACAGCAAGGTGATCGTCGCCGAGGGCGATGTGATTAAGAAGGGCGACCTGATCACCGAGGGGCCGATCGACCCGAAGGAAGTGCTCCAGGTTTCGGGCGAGCTGGCCGTGCAGGAATACCTCATCAACGAGGTCCAGCGCGTCTACCGCACCCAGGGCGTTGACATCAACGACAAGCACATCGAGGTCATCGTGCGCCAGATGATGAAGAAGGTCAAGGTCGACGAGGAGGGCTCCACCGGGCTGATCTCCGGCTCGGTGATCGACAAGAGCGAGCTCAAGGCCCGCAACCGCGAGGTCCGCGAGCGGATCGAGCTGGGCGAGCAGGACCTCGGCTACGCGACCTACACCCCCGAGCTGCTGGGCATCACCAAGGCCTCGATCGCGACCGACTCCTTCATGTCGGCGGCTTCCTTCCAGGAGACCACCCGCGTGCTGACCGAGGTGGCGATCAAGGGCAAGACCGATCCGCTGCTCGGACTCAAGGAGAACGTCATCATCGGTAAGCTGGTGCCCGCCGGGACCGGCATCATCAAGGATGTGGACCTCGAATTCACCGAGCCGCCCGCGCCTGTGGCGGAATATCAGCCCCTCCCGCAGGAGAGCGCCAACCCCTACCGCGCGGTGCTCGAGGACGAGGAGGTCACCATCGGCTGACGAACCGGTGTGCACGTTCGGCCCCAGGGGTGAACGGTCCTGTATAAAAGTGACTATTGACAGAGCCGCCCCCTGGTGATAAAATCTATATTTGGTATGAATCCGGAGAGTTTTGGCAAATTTTGCGCAATACTTTCAGGAAAAAACTGCTTTACCGCCCGCGGGGAAAGCCGTATACGGCCTTTCCCCGGGCTGCAAAGATAAAAAATTTTAGTAAGGAGGTGCGATATGCCGACCTTTAACCAGCTCGTACGCAAGGGCAGAGAGGTAGTCGAGAAGAAATCCACCGCTCCTGCGCTCCTAAAAGGGTGGAACGCCCAGAAGCGCACTGCGATCGATCAGAATTCTCCGCAGAAGCGCGGTGTGTGCACGGCCATCCGTACGCAGACCCCGAAGAAGCCGAACTCTGCCTTAAGAAAAGTTGCAAGGGTAAGACTTTCCAATGGAATCGAGGCCACAGCCTACATCCCGGGAATCGGTCACAACCTGCAGGAGCATAGCGTTGTGCTCATTCGCGGCGGACGTGTCAAGGACCTGCCTGGTGTGCGTTACCACATCATCCGCGGCACTCTGGATACCCAGGGCGTCAACGGAAGAAATCAGGCTCGTTCAAAATACGGTGCAAAACGTCCGAAGGCTGGTGCCAAGAAGTAATAAAATTCCCATTGGAAAAGGTCACAGTCGCACGATCCCAGGTTTTCGATAGAATGCCTCGGATTGGTGCAAACGGGAGTTTTGTCACTTTCGAGTACCGATGATATCACGGGACGAAAGTCCCGACTATGTGAAGGAGGGAAGCGAAGTGCCAAGAAGAGGTAACGTAGCAAAACGTGACGTTTTGCCGGATCCGCTTTACAATTCCAAGCTGGTCACCCGGCTCATCAACAGCATTATGCTGGATGGCAAGAAGGGTGTGTCCCAGAAGATTGTATACGGTGCGTTCGACATCGTGAAGGAAAAGACAGGCCGTGAGCCGCTCGAGGTTTTCGAGGAAGCTCTGGAAAACATCATGCCTGTTCTGGAGGTCAAGGCCCGCCGTGTGGGCGGCGCGACCTACCAGGTCCCGATGGAGGTTCGCCCGGAGCGCCGTCAGACCCTTGGTCTGCGGTGGCTGACTTCTTACGCAAGAAACCGCTCGGAGAGAACCATGCGCGAGCGTCTTGCCGGTGAGATTGTCGATGCGATCAACAATATGGGCGGCGCGGTGAAAAAGCGCGAGGATACCCACAAAATGGCCGAAGCCAACAAGGCTTTCGCTCACTACAGATTCTAAAATGGGGCCATTTTCGGCTCCGCGCGCCGCAGGGCGCCACCCTGGCGGGAAGGGCTACCTTCCCTACGAATTCTATTGTTTTAGCAGGAGGTCAATATGCCAAGAGACGTATCCCTGGAATTAACCCGCAATATCGGCATAATGGCTCACATCGACGCCGGTAAGACCACCACGACCGAGCGTATCCTTTACTATACGGGGATCAACCACAAGATAGGCGAGACCCATGAGGGTAATGCTACCATGGACTGGATGGAGCAGGAGCAGGAGAGAGGTATCACCATTACCTCCGCTGCCACCACCTGCTACTGGAAGAACCATCGTATCAACATTATCGACACTCCGGGCCACGTTGACTTCACTGTTGAGGTAGAGCGTAGCTTACGCGTACTCGACGGCTCGGTTACCGTAATGTGTGCGAAGGGCGGTGTTGAGCCGCAGTCTGAGACCGTTTGGCGCCAGGCTGACAAATACCATGTTCCGAGAATGATCTATGTCAACAAGATGGACATCCTCGGGGCCAATTTCTACAATGTTTTGGACATGATCCACGACCGCCTCAAGTGTAACGCGGTGCCCATTCAGCTCCCGATCGGGGAAGAGCAGTTCTATAAAGGGCTGATCGACCTGCTGGAGATGAAGGCCTACGTTTACTACGACGATCTCGGAAAGGACATCCGCGTTGAGGAGATCCCGGAGGAGATGAAGGAGAAGGCGGAGGAATACCGCGTAAAGCTGCTCGAGGCGGTTGCCGAGCAGGACGAGGGGATCATGGAGAAGTACCTCGAGGGCGAGGAAGTCCCCATCGAGGACATCAAGAGAGTCATCCGCCGGGCGACCATCGCCAACGAGATGGTGCCGGTCACCTGCGGTACCTCCTATAAGAACAAGGGCGTGCAGAAGCTCCTCGACGCGATCGTGGATTACATGCCCTCCCCGGTCGACATCGACCACATCACCGGCACCAATCCCGAAACCGGCGAGACCGAGACCCGACCGACCGACGACGACGAGCCGTTCTCCGCGCTCGCCTTCAAGATCGCGACCGACCCTTATGTCGGGAAGCTCTGCTTCTTCAGGACCTATTCCGGTACTGTCGACGCGGGCAGCGGCATTCTCAACGCCACCAAGGGTACCAACGAGCGCATCGGGCGCATCCTGCAGATGCACGCCAACCACCGCAAGGACATCGAGACCTGCTACGCGGGCGATATCGCAGCGGCGGTCGGCATCAAGCAGGTGACCACCGGCGACACGCTGTGTGATCCGAAGCACCCGATCATCCTCGAGTCGATGGAATTCCCGGAGCCGGTTATCCGCGTGGCCATCGAGCCGAAGACCAAGGCCGGCCAGGAGAAGATGGGCATTGGCCTTGCCAAGCTCGCCGAGGAGGACCCGACTTTCAGGGCCTACACCGACGAGGAGACCGGCCAGACCATCATCGCCGGTATGGGTGAGCTCCATCTGGAGATCATCGTCGACCGCCTGCTGCGCGAGTTCCGCGTCGAGGCGAATGTCGGCAAGCCGCAGGTCGCCTACAAGGAGACCGTGCGCAAGATGTCCGACGTCGACATGAAGTACTCCCGCCAGTCGGGCGGCCGCGGCCAGTACGGCCATTGTAAGATCCGGCTGTACCCGAACGAGAGCGGCAAGGGGTACGAATTCGACAACAAGATTGTCGGCGGCGCGATCCCGAAGGAGTATATCCCCGCGATCGACGCCGGTATCCAGGGCGCCATGCTCTCCGGCGTGCTCGCCGGCTATCCGGTCGTCGACGTGAGAGTCGAGCTGTACGACGGCTCCTATCACGAGGTCGATTCCTCGGAAATGGCGTTCAAGATCGCCGGTTCCATGGCCTTCAAGGAGGCCATGCGCAAGGCCGACCCGGTCATTCTGGAGCCGATCATGAAGGTCGCTGTCACCGTCCCGGTGGATTACATGGGCGATGTCATGGGCGACCTCAACGGACGTCGCGGCCAGATCCAGGGCATGGAGGAGCGCAACGGCGTACAGCAGATCAACGCCTTCGTCCCGCTGTCCCAGATGTTCGGCTACGCCACCGACCTGCGTTCCAAGACGCAGGGACGCGGCCAGTACGTCATGGAGCCCTCGCATTACACCGAGGTGCCCAAGTCGATCGCCGAATCCATCATGAGCGCCAGGGCAAAAAAAGCTTAAATTCGCTGGGACTTTTTGATAAAAATTCCCATGTAACCTGCATAAATGCTTGCATTTTTGAGCATTTATTGGTACAATACGAATTGTAGCTTGTCAAATTTAAATTTTAAAAAATGAATCCATAAAGGGAGGAAAACCGCTAATGGGAAAAGCACATTTTGAAAGAACCAAACCCCATGTAAACATCGGCACCATTGGTCACGTTGACCACGGCAAAACCACTCTGACTGCAGCGATCACCAAGACCCTCGGCATGAAGGGCGATGCGGAGTACGTTGCTTACGACATGATCGATAAGGCTCCGGAAGAGAGAGAGCGCGGTATTACCATCAACACCGCTCACGTTGAGTATGAAACCGACAACCGTCACTATGCTCACGTCGACTGCCCCGGACATGCCGACTACGTTAAGAACATGATCACCGGTGCTGCGCAGATGGACGGCGCGATCCTGGTCGTTTCCGCTGCTGACGGCCCGATGCCCCAGACCCGCGAGCACATCCTGCTTGCCCGTCAGGTCGGCGTTCCCTATATCGTCGTGTTCATGAACAAGGTCGACCAGGTCGACGATCCCGAGCTGCTCGAGCTCGTCGAGATGGAAATCCGTGAGCTGCTCTCCAGCTACGATTTCCCGGGCGATGACATTCCGATCGTCAAGGGTTCTGCCCTCAAGGCCCTCGAGGCTCCGAACGACATCAATGATCCGGCTTATGCCCCGATCCTTGAGCTTATGAAGGCGGTCGACGATTTCATCCCGACCCCTGAGAGAAAGGCTGACCTGCCCTTCCTGATGCCCGTTGAGGACGTCTTCACCATCACCGGGCGTGGCACCGTCGCCACCGGCAGAGTTGAGCGCGGCCAGCTCAAGACCTCTGACGAGGTTGAGATCGTCGGCCTGCGGGACGAGAAGCAGAAGACCGTCGTCACCGGCATCGAGATGTTCCGCAAGATCCTCGACTACGCTGAGGCTGGCGACAACATCGGCGCTCTGCTGCGTGGTATCCAGAGAAACGAGATCCAGCGCGGTCAGGTTCTCTGCAAGCCCGGCTCCATTCATCCGCACACCAAATTCCATGGCCAGGTGTACGTGCTGAAAAAGGATGAGGGCGGCCGTCACACCCCGTTCTTCAACAACTATCGTCCGCAGTTCTTCTTCAGAACCACCGACGTGACCGGCGTTGTCACGCTCCCCGAGGGGACCGAGATGTGTATGCCTGGCGATAACGTCGAGATGGACGTTGAGCTGATCACCCCGATCGCGATCGAGGAAGGTCTGCGCTTCGCTATCCGCGAGGGCGGCCGTACCGTCGGCTCCGGCGTTGTGACCAAGATCAACGACTAATTTGCGCTTTTAAAAGGCGGAGGGATTTTCCCTCCGCCTTTTTTGCGTTCCCGGTGAAACCTGTATATTCCCCGGTCAAAAAGAGAATACTACCAGCGTAAAGCGGGCTGCAAATAGGCGCCGGATGAACAAAATGTAAATTCTTCCTGCAACTTGCAGGAAATGATCTCCTGTGCGGCACCTATATCATGCACGCCCGCTTCGGGCGGCGACCGGGCCTGCCTGGTATCACTGCGTATGCAACACATTTTTGAACTCAGAGTTTCGTACCCTTGCCGCCATCGGCGACCATTTCGCATGGCGAAACCGGTATGAAACATCCAGAAAGGAATGGTCATTTAAATGAAAAGATTGATTACGGTTTTGCTCGCGGGAGCGATGATGAGCGCCATCTTCGCGGGCTGCGGCAGCGACAAGGACAAGGGCTCCAGCTCCTCGATGAGCCAATCTTCGAGCAGCAGTTCCTCCTCGTCCTCATCGATGTCCTCCAGCGAAGAAGGGGACAAGGTCGAGATCATCATCAAGGATGCGAAGCTCAAGGAAGCCTTTGACGCGGTGCGCAGGGAGTTCGGCGAGTTTTACGTCTCGATGCCCTCGGTGATCACCGAGCAGCAGATGCAGGAAATGTACTATATCAACCCCGATGACATCGAGGAGTTTGCCGGTGAGATGTCCATTGCCAACGTCAGCGGCGACACCTTCGTGGCGGTCAAGGCCAAGCCCGGAAAGGCCGACGCGGTGGCCGAGGCGCTCGAGAAGCGCCGTACCGATATCATCGACCAGTTTAAGACCTACCCGGTCAATTTCATGGACATCAAATCCGAGGCCGCCAAGGTCATCACTGAAGGGGATTACGTTTTCCTGGTGCTGATGGGCGACATCAACGTCCCGGATGGGGAAGAGGCCTCCCTCGAGATGGCTCAGAAGGAAGTTGAGCGCGCCGAGAACGCCATCAAGTCGGTGTTCGAGGGCTCTGGTTCCTCCGCTGCTTCCAGCGATGCCGGTTCCTCCTCGGACGCGGCTTCCAAGTAAACTATAGCAAAACGGCCCCGCCGGCCTAACAACCGGCGGGGCTTTTATCTGTCTAATAGTAATTTCGACAAGAATTGGGATTCGCAAGAGTCCGAGGTCTATAGCAGCGGGAATTGCGCATACATCACTTTATCCTCACCAGATCGGCGCCCTGGTAGTAATGCGCGAGGATCTCCCGGTAGTCCGAGCCCTGGCGGGCCATGTAGTCCGCGCCGTACTGGGACATGCCGACCCCGTGCCCGTAGCCGGTGACGGTGAAGGAGAAGGAGCCGTCCTGGTAAGAAATCTTTGCATTGGTGCTGCGCAGCCCCAACGCCATGCGCAGCGGCTGGCCGGCCACCGTGGTCTCCCCGATCTGGATTTCGGTGATATAGCCGGAGTCGGAGCGGGTGATATCCGTAAACCACCCGGACGGGTCCTGCGGCAGCTCGATCCCGGGATAGAGGGTTTTGAGCACCGAGGCGACCTGGTCGGCCGGGAAGGTTTCGGTGGTCTCATAGTCGGGGGCCAGCCGGTCCCCGGGGCTGCTGACCGGGACGAGGTAATCCGCCGAGCCGGTCCAGACGTTGGAGGCCGCCTCGGTCATCCCGCCGCTCATTGAATGGTAGGCCGCGACGATCGGCTCGTCGTCGTAGACCAGGATCTGGTTTTCGACCTGCTGTACCGCCTCTTTGACGGCGGGATAGTACACGTCGAAATGATCCCCGTACATCTCGCGGGCGGTGGCTTCGCTGACGTAGCCCTCCCGGTTTTCGGTATTGATCTCGAGATAGGCGCCCCGAAGGCGTTCGGTTGGCGCGCGGGACTCCTGTTCCTTACAGCGCAGCAGGTAGCTGTGGGCGGCCACCGCCTGCGCCTTGAGCGCTTCGGGATGGAACTGGGGTGGCATCTCGCTGCAGACCGCCCCGAGCACGTATTCCTGCTGGGACATGGTGACCACCCGTCCGGTGGCGCTGTCGAAGAGCTTGACCGGCTCGCTCAGCGCCTCGACCCGGCTGATGGGGAGGGCCGCGGCCTCTTTGGCGGGCTGCTCCTCCTGCTGCGAGGAGGCGGGGGATTTTTCGCTTTGATCCGGGGCCTGGCTCCCGGAACTGATCCGCGCGCGGGGCGCCGGCTGCTCTGAGGAGGAGGCGGGCGGAGCGGATACTTCCCCGCTTTGCTTTGGCAGGCTGAGCAGCGGCAGCAGGATCATCACCGCCGCGAGCAGCCCGAACAAGAACAGGTAATACTTCATTTACGCTTACTTCCTTTCCCATATGGATTTGGCCTGTCCGGTTTGAAACCAACTTAAAATGCAGGAATAAAATGTGAAACTTGCAATTTTAATTTCTAAAATTGGTTGTCCCAATTGTAAAAACAGGAGAAAAAATGGATTAATTTACATCCGGCCCCCATATTTGGTTGACTTCCCGCAGCAGGTGATATATTATTAAACAATAGTATATAGGGGAGGGTGAAGCGCATTGGCCGAGAAAATGAATAATTCCAAGACCAAAAATCCATCTATGCAGAGGGCTATTAAAATCTTATGCGATGAATTCCGCAAGTATAACCATATCGACCCTGCAAATTATGACCTGTACAACGTCAAGCGCGGGCTTCGCAACTCGGATGGGACCGGCGTGCTCGCCGGGCTGACCCAGATCTGTAACGTGCACGGCTACGTGATGGACGAGGGTGAGAAGAGCCCGATCGACGGTGTGCTCACCTACCGGGGGATCAATGTGCAGGATCTGGTGGACGGGTGCCTGCGCGACGACCGGTTCGGCTTCGAGGAAGCGATCTGGCTGCTGCTCTTCGGCAAGCTGCCGACCAAGTCCCAGCTAGAGGAGTTCATGGGAATTCTGGCCAGCCAGTGCGAGCTGCCCCCCTACTTCCTGGAGGATATGCTGCTCAAGGCCCCGTCGAAGGATTTGATGAACATGCTCGGACGCTCGGTGCTCGCGCTCTATTCCTATGACCAGAGCCCCGACGCGACCGGCTACGAGGAGCTGCTGCGCCAGTCGATCTCGCTGATCGCGCGCATGCCGATCATCATGGTGGCAGCCTACCAGGTCAAGCGGCGGGCGTTTGAAAAGAAGAGCATGTACCTGCACGACCCGCGCTCTGATTATTCGATCGCGGAAAATATCCTGCGGCTGCTGCGCAATGACAAGAAGTTTACCCACGAGGAAGCGAAGCTCCTGGATATGTGCCTGATCCTGCACGCCGAGCACGGCGGCGGCAACAACTCCGCCTTTGCCGCGCGGGTAGTGACTTCGTCGGGGTCGGACACCTATTCCTCCATCGCGGCGGCCATCGGCTCGCTCAAGGGGCCGCGGCACGGCGGCGCAAACTACAAGGTGATGGAGATGCTCGACTACATAAAGCGCGGGGTCCAGAACCCCGAAAATGACCAGGAAGTCAAGGATTTCCTCGCACGGATGATTAAGGGCGAGGAGGGGGACCGCTCCGGGCTGGTCTACGGGATGGGCCATGCGGTCTACACCAAGAGCGATCCGCGCGCGGTCATCCTCAAAAAGCATGCGCTGAAGCTTGCCGCGGGCACCGACATCGAACGGGATTTCATGATCCTCGACGCAGTCGAGCGTCTCACCCCCGGCGTTTTCGCCGAAACCAAGGGCTCCACCAAGGCGATCTGCGCCAACGTGGATATGTACTCCGGCCTGGTCTATAAGATGCTGCGCATCCCCCACGACATGAACACCGCCCTCTTCGCGACCGCGCGCACCCCCGGCTGGTGCGCCCACCGCATCGAGGAGATGCTCTTCGGCGGGCGGATCATCCGCCCGGCTTATAAATCCCTGTCCTACGACCAGCCGTATATTCCGATGTCCGAGCGGCAATCATGACAGAAGGACCATTCAGCACGGAAATTCAGCGGCACGCGGCAAAGATTTGCCGCGTGCCGCTGGCGCAGTTTGTTCTTTTCTGCTATAATGGTGAACATACAGAAATTTTGGGATACCGGAGATGACGCCATGACTTTATTGGGAATCTTGTTTATACTGCTCACCGTGCTGGAGAGCGCCGCGCGCTCGGTGCTGGGGCTTTTCGCCATCGCGCCCGACACGGGGTTTTATACCGGGATGGGCGGACTGGTGCTTGCCCACAACCTGCTCTACCTGGTCGGGGCGGCGGTCCTGGCGCTGCTGATCCTGCTCCCCCGGGAAGAGCCCAGCCTGCCTGAATATCCGGGCAGGACGCTGCCCATGCTGCTGGCGGCCACGGGGCTGGTGCTCTGCGTGGGCTCCTTCGTCTCCTTCTTCGGGGACCTATACGATTTCACCGCGGGCGGGGACACCCATTTTGGCCGGGTGGTCGCGGGGCCGTTTGCCATCATCGCGGCGGTGGCGATGTTCTATCTCGGGCTGCGCGCGCTGCATGGGGAGTACCGGATGAACATCTGGGGAGCGAGCATGCCCGCCCTCTGGATGGCGGTGCAGGCGGTGGGCCGGTTTATGGAGTATAAGACCATCGCGAGCATCTCGGATCAGACGCTGGAGGTGGTGACCCTCTGCGTGGGGGCGCTCTTCTGGCTGGCGCATGCGCGGGTGGTCTCGCCGCAGGGTGGACTCCCGGCGCGCAAGGCCAAGTTCTGGGCGCTGCTCTTTTCCCTGTTTTCGGTTTCCCTGTGCGTCGGGCAGGCGGTCGCGACGCTCAGCGGGCGGCAGATCTCGGTGCAGATGCCCCTCATCTCGATCGCCGGCTTCCTGCTGATGGGCGTCTACGCCGCCCTGTTCGCCGGGGAGCTGAAAAAGGAATAGCACCGGTATATACAGCCAAGCGGGGCGGCCTGCCGACCGAGTCGGAGGCCGCCCCGCTTTTTGATTTTTTGCACGAAAAGAAAGGGAGATTACCGCCGAAACGACCGGTTGTAATGAGAAGAAAAAAATAGTATAATTTAAACGATTGGGTACAATATGATTTGATTGTGATTTAAAAAGAGGATGAAAAGGGGGGAGTCGGATGAAACGGGTGCTGGCGCTCATGCTGAGCCTTTTGATGCTCAGCGCCTGTACGGCTCCCGCCTCGCAGGACGGGCGGCAGGACTCCCAGCCGGAGATCAGTTCCGGACAGGACGAGCGCGGGCCGGTGACGCTCAGCGCCGAGCAGACAGATGAGATTTCGCAGATGGTTCTGCAGAGCGCGCGTTTTATCTCCGACGAATTTTCCTCCGGGCAGAACATCCCGGTTTACGATCTGACCCGCTTCCTCTACGAGCGCATGAAGCTCGACGGGGCGGACACGGGTTTTGAGCAGTCCGCGGATGCGCTGACGGTATCCGTGCCGATCGACCAGGTGCGCAGCTACGCCAAGGCGTATTTCGGGATCGAGGAGCTCAAGATCGACTTCATGAGCCAGCAATATTTCGACGGGCAGTATATCACCATCCCGCTGCCCGACGAGGAGGAACCCAAGCTCCCATATGAGCTCGAGGTGCTGCGGGTGGAGACGGTGGGCAGCCGGATTTCGGCAGTGCTCGGCCTTCGCAGCGGGGACGTGCTCTTCCAGCAGTGGAACTACACCCTGCGCGCCGACAAGAAGGGGAACGTCTACTTCGAGTCCATGCTCAAACGCCCGGTGGAATACGGGCTCTATGCGATCAACGGCCCGGTGGGGGTCGTCACCACCCTGATGGGCCTGCCGGTCAGCGACCGCACCCTCGGCGGCTTCCAGTTTTCGCCGATGGGGGAGGGGATCCTGTGCTGGATCAGCAACGGCCGGCAGCTGCGGATCGGTTTTCTGGATTTACAGACCTATAAGAGTGAGCAGTACATCACCCTGGAAGGGCAGGGGCAGGAGGAAAACGACTTTTCGGTGCAGGTCAGCGGCGATCAGATTTTTGTCTATCAAAGGGACCGGATCACGGTGCTGGACCAAAACCTGATCACCGTGCGCACCATCCTTTACCCGCAGGAGATGCTGGCGCTGTGCGACGAGGAGACCACCGACTTCGCCCTCTCGCCCGACCTTACCACCCTTGCCTTTAACGACAGCGACGGGGTGAACGCCTATAACCTGGAGACCAAGGACTGGCGGCAGCTGATCGTCCATCCGGCCTCGGGGGCGAGCGGTGTGAATTCCTACTGGCGGCCGGTGGAGTGGAACGCGCGCACCGGGGTGCTGCTCCTCGAGCAGGCCACCCGCAAGGGGAGCGCGGGCTTCGCGGCGGTGACCATCGGCGGTAGCCGCAAGGTCATAGACCTCACCGGCGACAAGGACACCCGCTGGCGGGTGTCGGGGGAGCGGCTGATGGTGTTCGACCCACAAAGCGCCGACAAGGAGCTGCTGCTGCCGGACCATTACGCGGAATATAACCTTGCCACCGGCTCTTATAAGGTGGAGCAGGGCGGGGGCGCGCGCATGCCCGAGACCACCGACATGTGGATCGGGGAGGACAAGCTCTTCTTTGCCGACCGGCTCAAGATCGGGCGGAACATGGTCAACTCCTATTCCATCCGGGCGGTGGACAAGGCGGGCACGCGGCAAACGACGCCCGATTTCGGCTACGTGGACAAGCAGGGAAAGCTCAGCTTTAAGGCGGTGAGCAGCGGGGAGCGGATCGTCGCTGCATGCAGCGGGGTTTTCCTCGACGCGATCGTGATCATTTGACAGAATACAGTGCGCGGAGTGTAGGCCGCGTGGGGTTTGGAGGAGAAGATGGACTATTCGGCACTTTCCCGTATCAAGCTGTTTTTGCTGGATATGGAAGGGACGTTTTATGCGGGGGGAAAGCTGCTTCCCGGCTCAAAACGGTTTCTGGAGGCGATTGGGGAGCAGGGGGCGGACTACCTGTTCATGACCAACGACTCGTCGCTCAACCGGTATGAATATGCGGCAAAGCTGGGCGCGATGGGGCTGGAGACCCCGCACACCAAGGTGCTGACCTCGGGCTATGCCACCTGCGCCTATCTCAAGCGGCGGCAGCCGGACGCCAAGGTCTACCTGGTCGGCACCCCGGCGCTGCAGGATGAATTCATCCGCGAGCGGATCGACGTGGTCAACACCATGCCCGACTATATCGTGCTCGGCTTCGACACCACCCTGACCTACCGCAAGCTGAGCAGCCTCTGCCAGTACGTGCGCTCGGGGGTGGAGTTCATCGCCACCCATCCCGACCTCAACCACGCCAGCAAGGAGGGCTACCTCCCGGACATTGGCGGGGTGCTGGCCTTCGTCAAGGCCACCACCAACCGCGACCCGGACATCATCATCGGCAAGCCTTACCGCTACATGCTGGACATCGTGCTGGAAAACACCGGGCTGCTGCCCGAGGAGATCGCCGTGGTGGGGGACCGGTTGTATACCGACGTGGCCTTTGGGCGCAGCTGCGGGATTCCGTCGATTTTGGTGCTCTCGGGCGAGACCTCGATCGACGATCTCAGCCGCTGCCCCGTCAAGCCGGACTACACCTTCGCAGACCTGGGCGAGCTGGCCGAGCGGCTGTCGCGCGTCTATGCGCGGCATCGAAGATAGCGTACATATTGCTGGATAAATTTACACGGGCCGCCGGGGGACATCTTCCATTTGGATGGATGCATCCCGGCGGTTTTTATGTTAAAATAGTTGTAAGACATTTTACATTTGATGCCATCTGCGAAGGGCATTATGTGAGCGGACAGATTGCGGGGGATGCGTGCGTGGGCTGCAAGACGGTGAATATCGAGGCAGGGAGGCCGAGCGTCGAGGTGGCGCTGCAGCGCCTTTCGCAGGAGCTGCGCCTGGGGAAGGCCAACCGGGTCGGGGCGCTCAAGGTGATCCACGGCTACGGCTCGACCGGCTCGGGCGGCGCCATCCGGGACGCGGCCCGCCGGCTGCTCGCAGAGCGCCGGCGGGCGGGGATGATACGGGACTTTGTGGGCGGGGATGAATTTTCCGCCTTTTCCCCGGCGGGGCGCAGGGCCGTCGAGCTGCTGCCCGAGCTGCGCCGGGATACCGACTACGGCAGGGGGAACGACGGAATCACGATCGTGGTGCTATAGGGCTTTTGTCGCCTGAGGGGCGGAAAGGGTCTCCGGTATGAAAAGAATACGGATACATCGGGTCACGTTCGCCGCCTGGGGAATGATTCTGCTTTCCCTGGGGCTGCTGTTGTGGGCGCAGCACAGCACCCCCTTCGCCGAATGGTACGCGACAAGGGTCTATCCCGCGCTTTCGCACGCTGTCGGCTATCTGACCGGGCGGCTGCCCTTCTCGCTGGGGGAGCTGCTGATCTGCGCCCTGATCGCCGGAGCGGGCGTGGGGCTTGCCTTGCTCGGGGCGTATCTGCGGGGGCACGCATCCCGGCGCCGCGCCGCGCTTTTTGCGGCGGCGCGCACGGCGCTGCTGGCGGGCGGGGTCGTCCTGCTGCTCTTCACCCTGCTTGGCGGGATCAACTACCACCGCCTGCCCTTCTCCCACTTTGCCGCGCTGGAGGTGGGACCCTCCCCGGCCGAGGAGCTCGAGGCACTCTGCCGCTCGCTGATCGGCGAGGCCAACGCCCAGGCGCGGCTGCTCCCGCAGGAGCTGCCGACGGTGCGGGAGCTGGGCGCCAAGGCCCCCGGGATCATGGAGGACCTCTCCCGGGAGTTCCCGGCGCTTGAAGGGTACTATCCGAGCCCCAAGCCGGTATTTTTTTCGCGCGGGATGTCTTATCTGCAGCTGCTGGGGATCTACTTCCCGTTTACGGCGGAAGCCAACTTCAACGCCGACGCGCCCTACCACGAGATTCCGGCCACCCTCTGCCACGAGCTGAGCCATCTGCGCGGCTTCATGCGGGAGGACGAGGCCAACTTCATCGCCTACCTGGCCTGCGAGGGCTCGGGGGACCCGGTCTTTCGCTACAGCGGCGCCCTGCTGGCGCTGGACTACGCCATGAGCGGGCTGTACGGGGTCGATCCCGCGCGCTGCGCCGCGCTCTATGAGGATTACGGCGAGCGGCTCATACTGGACCTTAACGAAAGCAGGGTCTATTGGAGCCGGTTCGAGGGCCCGGCCGCCACCGTTTCGCGCAAGGCCAACGACGCCTATCTCAAGGTCAACGCCCAATTCGACGGGGTGCGCAGCTACGGCAGGATGGTTGACCTGCTGCTCGCGCGGCGGCGCACGCAGGAAAATATGTCATAAAAGTTAACAATTCGTTACCAAAGGGGAGAAGATTTTTCGCTGTGGATGAGGTATGATAAAACGGTGAATGGTGCACAATTCGGTAAAGGAGACGGAACATGAACCTCATCGATATGCAGCAAAAATTCTTTCGCACCGGGGCGACCCGCAGCGTCGATTACCGTATCCGGCAGCTGCGCAGCCTCTACCAGGTGATTTTACAATATCAAGAGAGGATCATGCAGGCGCTGCGCGAGGACCTCTCGAAAAGCGAGCAGGAATCCTATCTCACCGAAATCGGCATGGTCCTTTCCGAAATATCCTACGCCTTACGCCACCTGCGCCGCTGGAGCCGGCCGAAGGGCGGCGGCTTCTCGCTCGCCGCGCCCTTCTCGGTGAACCGGGTCTATCCCGAGCCGTACGGCGTGGCGCTGGTGATCGCGCCGTTCAATTACCCCTTTCAGCTGGCCCTCTCGCCGGTGGTCAGCGCCCTGGCGGCGGGCAACTGCGCGATTCTCAAGCCCAGCGAATACGCCCCGAACACCGCGGCGGTGATCAGCGAGATGCTCAACAACAATTTTGAGCAGAGGCTGCTGGCGGTGGTCACCGGAGGACCCGAGGTCGCCCAATCGCTGCTGGGGCAGGACTTCGACTACATCTTCTTCACCGGCGGCAAGACGGTGGGTCAGAAGGTCTACGAGGCCGCGGCGCGGGGCATGGTCCCGGTGACGCTCGAGCTTGGCGGCAAGTCCCCCTGCCTGGTGGACGCCAGCGCCGACATCGAGGAGGCCGCCCGCCGGATCGTCTGGGGCAAGTGCCTGAACGCCGGACAGACCTGCGTGGCGCCCGACTACCTGCTGGTGCAGGATTCGGTCAAGCAGAAGCTGATCGCCGAGATGTGCAGGGCGATCGAGAAGTTTTACTCCGCCGCGCCCGAGCAGAATCCCGACTACCCCAGGATCGTCAACCAGGCGCACTACGAGCGGCTTTGCGAGATGCTTGGCGAGGGGACGGTGGTGGCCGGCGGGCGCACCAATGAGCAGGAACTCAAGATCAGCCCCACCATCATCGAAAACGCGCCGTTTTATTCCAAGCTGATGAACGACGAAATCTTCGGGCCGCTGCTGCCGGTGATCGAATTCAGCCAGCTCGAGCAGGCCTATGAATACATCTCGCTGCACGAGCGGCCGCTGGCGCTCTACCTCTTCACCCGCCGCCCGCAGGTCGAGCGGGAGGTCCTGCAAAAAATCCAGTTCGGCGGCGGCTGCGTCAACGACACGGTCGTCCACCTCTGCCCGCATGACATGCCCTTTGGCGGGATCGGCCCGAGCGGGATCGGCTCCTACCACGGCAAGGCGGGGTTCGATACCTTTACCCACTATAAATCGGTGCTCAAGACGAGGGGGCGGCTGGATCTGCAGCTGCGCTATCCCCCCTTCGGCAAGGTGAGCCCCCTTGTGCAGAGGCTGCTTCGATGACAGGGGGCGCTTTTGCCGGGAGGCGGTGGCTGCGCCTGTGCTACGGCGCCTTTGCCGCGGCCGGGCTCTTCTTCGGGCTGCTGCCGCCGCTGCTTTATGGGATCGTCAATCCCGGGGTGCTGGCCGTGCTGGGGGCGGGCGGCCTCTATGCGGCAATGGTCCTCTTTGAGGGGAAAATCCGGGACAGGCTGGGAGGAGGCTTTCGTACTTTGAATATCCTGCTCGTTATCCTGCTGGCTCTGGCGCTGATGGCCTATCTCGGCTTCACGCTCTACTGGCGGGGGTACTGCGCGCGCTATGCGCCGCCGGCGGGGAAGTACCCCCAGACGGTGATCGTGCTCGGCGGCGGGATCGAGGGGGAGCGCCCGAAAAAGATGCTGGCCAGGAGGCTGCAGGAGGCGGCCGGCTATCTTAAGGAAAACCCACAGGCCGTCTGCGTGGTGTCGGGCGGCCAGGGCCATGACGAAGACTACAGCGAGGCCCATGTCATGAAAAAGTATCTGGGCGAGCTGGGGATCGACCCGGCGCGCGTTTTTTTGGAGGAACGCTCGGGCAACACGCGGGAGAACCTGGCCTTTTCCGCCGGGGTGATCGGTGAAAACGGGCTTTGCAGCCAGGTCACGGTGGCCAGCGACGGGTTTCACCTGCCGCGCGCCGGGATCTACTGTAAGCGCGCGGGGCTAAGCTTGCAGGGGGTGATCCCCTCGCAGACCCCATGGGGCCTGCTGCCCAGCTACGAGCTGCGGGAGATGGCGGCGCTGTGCAAGGCGCTGTTGGGATTTTAGGAGGGACCAAGCATGGACAAAAGCCAGATCGAGGCGCTGCTCCTCGGCGTGCAGCAGGGGAAGATCGCGGTGGACGAGGCGATGGAGCAGCTGCGCGAGCTGCCCTACAGCGACCTTGGCTATGCCAAGATCGACAACCACCGCGCGCTGCGCAACGGCTACCCCGAGGTGATCTTCTGCCAGGGCAAGGCGCTGCCCCATATCCAGGGGATCGTGCAGAAGATGCTCGAGCGGGGGGAGCGCAACATCCTGGCGACCCGCGCGAGCCGCGCGGTGTATGAGGCGGTCGCAGAAATCACCGGCGAGGCCGAGTACCATGAGGATGCGCGCATCGTGGTGGTGCGCCGCCAGCCGGTGCGGCTGAAAACCGAGAAGCCGGTCGCGGTGGTGACCGGCGGCACGGCGGACATCGCGGTGGCCGAGGAGGCCGCCGTGACGGCCGAGGTACTGGGAAACCGGGTGGAGCGCCTTTACGACGTGGGGGTGGCCGGGCTGCACCGGCTGCTCTCGAACACCGGCGTGCTCTTTTCCGCCAACGTGGTGATAGCGGTGGCGGGCATGGAGGGCGCGCTGGCCAGCGTGGTCGGGGGCCTGGTGGACAAGCCGGTGATCGCGGTGCCGACCAGCGTCGGGTACGGGGCGAACTTCGGCGGGCTCTCGGCCCTGCTCAGTATGCTCAACTCCTGCGCCAGCGGGGTGAGCGTGGTGAACATCGACAACGGCTTCGGCGCGGGGTACCTCGCGAGCATGATCAACCAGATGTGATCGTATAAAAAACGGGACGGCGTTTATGCCGTCCCGTTTTGACAGTTGGATCAATGATCAAATGCACGCAGAACAGGCCAGCCGTTTTGCATTCTCCAGACATTTGTAAAGTCCAAGCCGGGGTAAGAAGCGTTGGCATTGACATAGACGGTGTTGAGATTGTTAACGCCATAGGAGCTCCAGACGCGCAGCGCGCAAGGGGCGCTGGGCCCCCAGTAAACATTGGTCAGAGAAGGCGGGCTGGACGGCTGATAGCGCGGAGCGATGGCTCCGGTCCAAATTTTGCCGGGATTGGGTCCGGTAAAACCGCCGCGGGAATAACAGTTTTTGACGGTCGCACCCGGTTGGAGCGTGTCGCTGAGCAGCCCGCCGGCAAAGACGGAGTCGCCCGTTGTGTTCCCCCAAGAGATATTCCCGGTATAATAGCAGTTGGAAAGGGTGGAATTGGTAAGGGTGCCGCCCAGCCCCCCAAATAGGATGTTGCCGTAGGTATCACCTGTCGCAGAATAGACGTTGCAGGCAGAGAAGCATTGATCTATGGTCGTATTTTCGCTATAGACGAACAGTGATCCAGCATATGGATATTCGACTGTAACGGAGCCGCCGGGGATACCCACTTTTTGCAAGGTGGAGTTGTTGACGCTGCTGAAAATAGAATTGTTACAGCCGGTGAGCAAGTAGCCGTCTCCGTTGTAATTGGCATAATTGAGCGGGACAGGAGGCCATAACGAACTGAGTGAAAACTGGATGTTGCGATCCTGCCTGAAATATATCCGTGACGAGGAGGACCCCTCATGGGAAAAGATATGCGAGAGCTGCGCCTGGCTTGTGACGAGCCAAGGACTACCTGAGGTACCGGCCCCGGAGCCGTAGCCCCCGGCCGAGAGGGCGTGCGCGCAGCCGTTGACCGTAACCGTGGCGCTGCCCGATTTGCCCGAGCCGTCGGCGGCGGTGGCCTTCACCGTAACCGTGCCGTTGCTGCCGACCCCGCCGGTGACCAGGCCGCTGGCGTTGACCGTGGCCACATTCCCCGAAGCCAGCGACCAGGTGACGTTTTTGTTGACGGCGTTGCTGGGGGAGACGGTGGCGCTCATCTGCACCGTACCGCCCTTGTCCACCGACTTTTGCGCAACGGTAATGCCCGTGACCTTCTGGTCGGTGACCGTGACAGTGTAGGGCGTGCTGGTCACGCCGTCGGCGGTGGCGGTGAAGGTGGCACTGCCCGCCGCGGTGGCGGTCACCAGCCCGGAAGCGTTGATGTTGATGCTGGCGCTGCCACCTGTTTTGGCCCAGCTCACCGCTTTGAAGTGCGCATTGTCCGGCTTGACCGTCGCCGCAAGCTGGGTGGTGACGGTGGTTTTGTCGCTGGTGCGCACCAGCGAATTGGTACCGCTGACCGTTACCGAGGCCACGGGAATCTTGTCCTTGACCGTTATGGTGCTGCTCCCGCTTTTACCGCCCACCGTCGCGGTGACGGTCGTGCTCCCCGGCGCGACCGCTGTCACCAGCCCGGTCTGGTTGACCGTCGCGGCGGCCGGGTTGCTGCTGCTCCAGACCGGGGCGGCGTTCGGGGTCACTGTGGCGGTCAGCTGGACCGTCCTTGGCTCGGCCAGGGTGTAGATGGTGTAGTTCCCGGGACTGACCGACACGCTGCCGATGGTCACCACCGTAACGGTGCAGCTGGCCTTGTACTGCGCCGTGTCCGGCGCCCCCTTGATGTGGGCGGTGATCGTCGTGCTGCCCGCCGTCCTGCCGCTGGCGTCGATGGTGGCGCTGCGCCCGTCCGCCGCGACTGTCATCGCGGCGGCGCCGGGATCGCTGTTCGTCCATTCCAGCTCGTCGCTGGATACCCCGCCCGTCAGGGTGGCCGAGAGGGTGAACTGCGTCTCGGACGCTGTGCCGCCGGTGAAGAGGGTATAGGCGGTGTGGCTCAGCGATACCCCCGTCACCGCCGAGACGTTGACCGTGCAGGTGGCCTTCACCCTCCCGCCATAGACGCTGGCGGTGACGGTCGCCGTCCCGCCGGTGTGGGCGGTGATGAGGCCGGTGCTGTCCACCGACGCGACGGCCTCGTTGCTGCTCGTCCAGAGGACCTGTTCGGCGTAGTCGTTCGCCTTCATGTAGGGGTGGCCGGTCGGGCCGGTACTGCTTGTGCTGCCATTCTTGCTGGCGGTCAGCTGCACGCTCTGCCGCCCCTGGGCGTTGTTCGTTTGCAGGTAGAGGGTTTTCCCGGTCGCGTCGGTATCCCCGCTCTTGATCGTCAGACTCTTGATCGCGTTGTAGGTCATCACCGTTTCCTTCACCCCGGCCTCGTGGAAGCCCGGGGCACTGCTTTGAGAGGTCACGGTGATGGTGAAGTCGGTATCCTCCTGGGGCGGGGCGGAGAAAGGAATCCTGTAGTCCCAGCCCGCCCCCTGCCGCACGCCATAGAGGGCCGCGCCACCGCCCGCCGGGGCGGCGGCGACGGTGAAGCCGGTGATCAGGTCCGGATTGTTGTTGCCCAGCTTGACGGTGATCGCTTCCGTCTCCGCCCCGGCGGAGAACAGCGCCGCCATGGCGGTTCTCCCCTCGGGGACCGGGGCGGGCTCATATTCTATTTCCGCCCCGCCGGAGACTCCCCCCGACTCTCCGACGGTGGCGGCCAAGGCCGGGCTTGCTAAGCTCAGCGAGAAGAGGATGGCAAAGATGGCGGCGGCGCTCCGGCGCGAAGGAATCCTCACGCGGGCTCACCTGCCTCGCGGCCCTGGGTGATCTCGCCGATGACGAAATCGTCAAGCGGCTCCTTCTCACTCTCACCCACGCTTATCCCCCCTCGGAGAGTTAGGGGGTCCATGGGGGGATGATTCCCCCCATGAGGTGGGCCGCCGGCGTCAGCCGGCAATTGCATTTCCGCAGAGATGCTGCCCGCCATAAATTCAGCCCCGGTGATGATCCCCTCCCGGAGCAGCCCGGCGTAATGCTCCCGCGCCCCGCTGTCCCCCAGCGTGAAGCCGCCCAATACGGCAAGCGCCAGCGCGGACAGGATGACCGTGAACAATTTTGCTTTCATGATGAAGTCCTCCCTCCAAATAAAAAGACCTATAGCAAGGCTTTCTGCCGGTCCCGTCGTTTGGGGGAAAGCGCTGAATTTGTTGTTTTCCCTTGAAATCTGTTCCAGAACAGGATATAATTAGGATAAATTGAAACGGTTCGGGTGAAAGACCTGCCCAAACCTCGAATTACATCATAAAAAAAGACCACTAGAAAGCCTTTCTAGTGGTCTTTTTTATTAGCGTATCAGCAGCTTCCTGCGTTCCTTGTAGTCGGGCATGAGCCGCTCCATCGCCGCATGAAAGCCCTTCTGGTGGTCGGGATAAAGGAAATGGACGTACTCGTGCAGCACCACGTATTCCTGTGCGGCGAGCGGCTGTTCCATCAGGCGGGTGTTGAGGGTGATCTGCCGCTTCTGGATATGGCAGACCCCCCAGCGGGATTTCATCCGGCGCACTTTCAGCGCGGGCGGTGCGGGCAGGACCCTGGAAAAGAGCGGGTAAAAGCGTGCGCTGATCGCCTCGAAGGCGCGCAGGCACTCCTGCTCGGTGTACCGCTCGGGCGACTCGAGCTGCGTGCGGCGCACAAACGTGCGTTGCCGCGCAGCTTCGATCCACCCGGCGCGTGAGAGGACGAAGCGGTCAATTTCATGCAGGGGGACCCGCTTGGGGGCCGAGACGGCGACCGCGCCGTCCGATTGTACCCGCAAATTGAGGTTCTTGACTTTTTTATAGGTCAGCTCATATTCGATTTCCCCGGCCCTTCTTTGCATGGATACCCCTCCCCGGTGATACCGGAAAATTGCTAGTCTACCGCGACGACCGAACCCTCGTATTTCTCTGCGATGAAGGCCTTGACCGGCTCGCTTTTCAGCGCCTCGAAGAGCGCCTTAATGTCCTCTCGGCCCCCGTCCCCCTCGCGCACGGCGAGGACGTTGGCGTAGGTTTCGGCGGCGAGGGAATCCTTCTCCTCCTGCGCCAGCGCATCGGCCACCTTGAGCCCGCCCAGGATGGCGTAGTTGCCGTTGATCACGGCCAGGTCCACGTCCTGCAGCGAGCGCGCGAGCTGCTCGGCGGCGATCTCGGTGATCTTCAGGTTCTTCGGGTTGCTCTCAATGTCCGCCTTGGTGGCGGTGATCCCGGCGCCTTCCCTGAGGGTCAGCAGCCCCTGGTCCTGGAGCAGCAGCAGCGCGCGCGCCTCGTTGGTGGTGTCGTTGGGCACCGCGATGGCCGCCCCGTCGGGGAGCTCTTCGAGCGACTTGGTTTTGCCGGCGTAGACCCCAAGCGGCTCGTAATGGACGGTTCCGACCGAGACGAGCTTTGTGTTATTCTCGGTATTGAAGTTGTCGAGATACGGCCCGTGCTGGAAGAAGTTCGCGTCCAGGTCGCCGCTGTCCAGCGCAAGGTTGGGCTGCACATAATCGGTAAACTCCACGATGTCCAGCTTGTACCCCTGCTTTTGCAGCTCCTTGTCGGCCTCGCGCAGGATTTCGGCGTGCGGGGTGGGGGAGGCGCCGACACGGATTGCTGTAAGCGCTTCGCTGCCGGTCTCTTCGGAGGGGGCCGCCTCGCTGGATGCCGGAGCCTCGCTGGAAGAGGACTCTCCCGCGCCGGAAGAACAGGCGGCAAGGGACAGGGCCAGCGAGCCCGCGAGCAGGATGGAAAGTAGTTTTTTCATGGTAATGACCTCCTGTAAATAAAATGGGATTTATCTGCGTTTGTCGCTGCGGCGCGCGCCGCGCGTGCCGATCTCCTGGAAGATTTGCACGATGATGATCAGCAGCACCACGGTGACGAACATCACGTCGGTCTGATAACGGTTGTAGCCGTAGCTGATGGCGATATTCCCCAGCCCCCCGCCGCCGACGGCCCCGGCCATGGCGGAGTAGCCCAAGATGGTGGTGGTCGCGATGGCCGCCCCATTGATCAGCGAGGGCAGCGCCTCGGGCAGCAGCACCTTGTAGACGATCTGCAGCGGGGAGGCGCCCATCGACTGGGCCGCCTCGATCACGCCCTGATCGACCTCCTGCAGCGAGGATTCCACCAGCCGCGCGATGAAGGGCGCGGCCGAGAGGACCAGCGGCACGATGGTGGCGGTAGAGCCGATCGAGGTTCCCACCACCAGCCGGGTGAAGGGGATGACCGCGATCATCAGGATCAAAAACGGGATGCTGCGCGTGAGGTTGACGATCACGTCCAGAACCTTGAAGAGCGGTCTGCACGGGAGGATCCCGTCGCGCCCGGAGGTCACCAGCAAAATCCCCATCGGCAGCCCCAGCAGGTACCCGAAGAGGGTGGAGCACAGCGTCATATACAGCGTCTCGACAATGCCGAGCAGCAGCATTTGGATCATGGCCTCATTCCACATAACCGCTCACCTCCTCGGCAGTCAGGTTTTGGGCGTGCAGGTAGCGGATCATCCGCTCGACGAGCGCTTGGTCCTCGGGGGTTTGCACCACCATCTGGCCGAAGGCCCGGCCCTCGATGTTCTTGGTGTTTGCGAAGAGGATGTTGATGGGCGCCTTGCACGCGAGGACCATGTTGGCGATCACCGGCTCGAAGGAGGAGCTGCCGTCGAAGACGATCCGCAGGCACCGCCGCCCGATCAGCTGGCGCGCGGCGCGCCCTTCGGGATAAACGAGCTTTCGCGCCGCCTCGCTTTGGGGGTTCTGGAAGATTTCATCCACCCGCCCGCATTCAGCGATGGCGGAGCGGTCGATGATCGCCACCCGGTTACAGATTTCCTCGATCACGCTCATCTCGTGGGTGATGATCACGATGGTGATCCCTAGCGTGCGGTTGATTTTTTGCAGCAGCGCCAGGATGGAGGCGGTGGTGGTCGGGTCCAAAGCACTGGTGGCCTCGTCGCAGAGCAGGACCTTCGGATTGGTGGAGAGGGCCCGCGCGATGGCGACGCGCTGCTTCTGGCCGCCCGAGAGCTGGGCGGGATAGGCGCCCTCCCGCTCGGTAAGGCCCACCAGCTGCAGCAGCTCGCGCCCCCGTGCGCGTGCGTTTTCTTTGGGTTCTCCGGCGATTTCGAGCGGGAAGCAGACGTTTTGCAGCGCGGTGCGCTGCTCAAGCAGGTTAAACTGCTGGAAAATCATGCTCATCTGCCGGCGCGCCTGCCGCAGCTCCTTTGCCGGCAGGGCGCACAGGTCCACCCCGTCGAACAGCACCTGCCCCCGGTCGGGGCGTTCGAGCTGGTTCATGCAGCGCACCAGGGTGCTTTTTCCCGCGCCGCTCATCCCGATTACACCGAAGATATCCCCCCGCCCGATCGTCAGGCCGATGTTTTGCAGCGCGTCCACCCGGCCGTTTTTGGTCTCAAAGGATTTACACAATCCCTTGATTTCGATCATGGGCTCTCCCATACGCGTACCCTCCTCCTGTTCTTCTGAAAGGGAAATAAAAATCCCCGTCCCTTGAATTGCTTCAAAGGACGGGGATAAACGTTCCCGTGGTACCACCTTGATTTACCCGCGCCTCACGGCGTACGGGCCTTTGCGGGTGCGGGCAGTAAGCCGACACCCTGGCGCGTTCACGGGCGCACCCGTCGCAGCCTAAAGGGGACCCCCTCTCGGTGCGCGGCTCCGAGACCATGTTCAGCCGGATTCTCCTTTGCCCTCTCGCAGCAACAGGGCTCTCTGAAAAAGGTTTCTCCGCTTACTCTTCTCTTCTCAGCCTTTGGCGGTATGAAGTTGATAGAAGGAATTATAAGGCTTCTTTCCCGGTTTGTCAAGTGGTTTTTTCTTGACGGCGGGCGCGAAAGGCGCTATGCTTTCGATAGGATTCGTGTCATTGGGGGAGAGAGCTTGAAAGAAAAACACATACCCTGGGTGCTGCTGGGGATCATCTACCTGTCCTTCATCAGCCTCGGCCTGCCGGACGGCTTGCTCGGTGTGGCCTGGCCGGCCATGCGCGCCGAGTACCGGCTGCCGCTCGAGACGGTGGGGGTGCTCTCCATGCTGGTGATGTGCATGTCCGCCCTCTCGAGCGTTGGCAGCGGGTATATCCTGCCGCGCTTCGGGACCGGGCGGGTGACCTTCCTCAGCTGCCTGCTGACCGGGGCGGCCATGTTGGGCTACGCCTTCGCACCCGGCTTTTTGCCGGTGGTGCTGCTGACCATTCCGCTGGGGCTGGGTGCGGGCGCGGTGGACAGCGGGCTCAACCGGTATGTGGCCGAGCACTACTCCTCCCGGCACATGAACTGGCTGCATTGCTTCTGGGGGGTCGGCGCCTCGGCGGGACCGCTGATCATGACCGGGGCCATCCTGCACGGGGGCTGGCGCATGGGATATCTTTTCATCTCGCTGATCCAGCTGGCGCTGAGCCTGGCGCTGCTCTATTCCCTTCGCAAGGGGCTTTGGCGGAGCGCGCAGAAGGAAGGCGGGCAGTCCGCCTCGGCGCTGGCCATCCCCGCGCCAAGGCCGGCGACCAGGGGAACGGTCGTCCTTGCGGTGGCGCTCTTTTTCCTCTATGCCGGGACCGAGTATTCGGCCGGGCTCTGGGTCAACAGCGTCCTGGTCGAGTCGCGCCAGGTGCCGCAGCAGCTGGCCGGCATGGCGGTCACCGCCTTTTACTTCTGCGTCATGCTCGGGCGCTTCGGCAGCGGCGTGCTGGTTGGGAAGCTGGGCAATATGCGCATGATGCGCCTCGGATTCCTGCTGGCCTTTTTGGGGGCCTGCTGCTTCGCCATGGCGGGCAAGAGCTATCCGCTCTCGCTGCTCGGGGTGATCCTTCTGGGGCTGGGGCTCGCGCCGATCTACCCCTGCCTCATGCACGAGACGCCCCGCCGTTTTGAAGAGAAGGTCTATGTGCGGCTGATCGGCTACCAGGTGGGGGCCGCCTGCCTGGGCGGTTCCGTCACCGGGGCCGGGATCGGGCTGGTGCTCTCCCATCATTCGCTCGAGTGGTTCGCGCCCATCCTGGGGGCGCTGGCGGCGGTATCCTGTTTGATCAACGAGACGCTGGAGAGGCGCACGAAGGGGGAGGAGAAGGAATGACAACCATTGAGCGCATGAAAAGCGGGAAGCTCTATACCGACTTGTGCGAAGGGCTGCCCGAGCGGCGCCTGCGCGGCAAGGAGCTGTGCTACGACTTTAACCACACCCGCCCGCGCGAGGAGGAGCGCCGCCAAATAATCCTGCGGCAGCTCTTCGCTTCGCTCGGCAAAAACCCCTGGATCGAGCCGCCCCTCTCGGTGGCTTACGGCAGCAACACCCACATCGGGGACTGCTTTTACGCCAACTTCAACCTGGTGATCGTGGACGACATCGAGGTGTATATCGGGAACCATGTGATGTTCGGCCCGAACGTCACCATCACGGTGACGGGGCATCCGGTGGACCCCGCGCTTCGCCGCCCCGGGAACCAGTTTTCCTTCCCGGTGCACATTGAAGACGACGTCTGGGTGGGCGCGAACGTGGTCATCCTGCCCGGAGTCCGGATCGGGGAGGGCGCGGTGATCGGCGCGGGCAGCGTGGTCACGAAGGACATCCCGCCGCGGGTGGTGGCCGTCGGCAGCCCCTGCCGGGTGCTGCGGGAGATCACCGAACGGGACCGGGAATATTATTACCGGGATTTGCGGGTGGAGAAGTGAAGCGGTTTTTGGCGGTCGCGATGGATATCCTGACGGAAGTGCTGGACCTGATCGCGGCGCTGCGGGAGCTCTTCAGTTAAAAAAGGCAACCGGACCCCAGTCCGGTTGCCTTTTTTTACTCGCTTTTGAGGATCCGCATGGCGCTTTCTTCCTCGAACTGCCGGCTGTAGAGGGTGTGGTAATAGCCCCTCTTGTGCAGCAGCTCCTCGTGGGTGCCCCGCTCGATGATCTTGCCGTCCTTCACCACCAGGATCACGTCCGCGTGCCGGATGGTCGAGAGGCGGTGCGCGATCAAAAAGGAGGTGCGCCCGCGCAGCAGGTGGGCGATCGCGTCCTGGATGAGCTGCTCGGTCTGGGTGTCGATCGAGGAGGTGGCCTCGTCGAGCACGAAGATGCGCGGGTCGGCCAGCACCGCGCGCGCGAAGGAGACCAGCTGCTTTTCCCCGGTCGAGAGCCTGTCTCCCCCCTCGCCCACGTCGCTGTAATACCCGTTTTCCAGGTGCTCGACGATGGTGTCGGCCGAGACGCTCTCGGCCGCGCGCATGACCTCCTCGTCGGTGGCGCTCAGCTTCCCGTAGCGGATGTTCTCCATCACGGTACCGGAGAAGAGATGCGGGTTTTGCAGCACGTAGCCGATGTTCGAGTGCAGCCAGAGCTGGGAGCGCTCGCGGTAGTCCCGCCCGTCGATCAGAATCTGGCCGCTGGTCGGCTCAAAGAAGCGGCAGGCGAGGTTGACGAGCGTGCTCTTGCCCGCCCCCGTCTCGCCCACGATGGCCACCGTGGTCCCGGCGGGAATCGTCAAATTAAAGTGCTCCAGCACATATTCGTTCCCGTCGGGGTAACGGAAGGACACGTCCCTAAATTCGATCTCACCCCGCAGCGGCTCCCAGTTTTCTTCCTTTGGATGGAAGGCGTCGCCGTAGCGCTCGATCACCTCGGGCGTGTCGGTGATGCCTTCCTCCTCGCCCAGCAGCCCGCTGACCCGCTCGATGTTCGCCTGGACCGAGATGACCTCGGCCAGGGTGCGGGCGATCTGCTGGATCGGCTCGAAGATGCCGATCGCGTAGGAGGTGAAGGCGGAGAGGGTGCCGATCAGGATGACGTTTTCCAGCACCAGGTAGCCGCCGCGCGCCAGTACGATGGCGGTCGCGGCCGAGCTCAGGCACATCACGATCGGGATATAGACGGCGCTCAGCCGCGCCGCCTTGACCGAGGCGTGGCGCATGCCGGTGGTGAGCTCCTTAAAGTTTTCAAAATTCTGCTCCTCGATCACCAGCGTCTTGGAGGTCTTGGCTCCTGTGATCCCCTCGTTGTAGGCCCCGGTAATCTGGGCGTTGATCTTGCGCACCTTGCGGTTCCAGTGCAGGATCTTGTTCTGGAAATAGAGGGTGGCCAGCGCAATGGCGGGCACGACCAGCATGACGATTAGCGCCAGCCTCCAGTTGAGCGCGAGCATGGCCGCGAAGACCCCCAGCACATAGGCCAGCGCCCAGAGGATGTCCACCAGGCTCCAGGCGAAAAGGCTGGCGATCCGCTCGGTGTCGCTGAGCACCCGCGCGAGCAGGTAGCCCACCGAATTGACGTTGTAATAGGAGAAGGAGAGCTTTTGCAGATGGACGAAGCAGGCGCGCTTGAGGTCCCGCCCCAGGCTCATCTCCACCACCATCGACTGGCGGCAGAAGATGATGACGAACAGCGTCTGCACCGCGATGGTCCCGGCGTAGAGGGCGATGAACTCCCAGAGCCCCTGTAAGGAGCCGGCCTCGATGAAATGGTCAATCGAATAGCGCTGGAAGAGCGGGAGCGCGATGTCCACCAGGGTGGAGAGGAGGTTGAGCGTCACCACGATGACCAGCGGCGCCTTGAACGGGCGCAGGAAGGAGGCGATCCGCTTCCAGGAGCTGTAGTCGAAGGAGGCGCTTTTTTCTTTTTTCGCCATTATTTTTCCTCCTTTTCGTCCAGCAGCGAGCGGTCGTCGCTGGAGAGCTGAATGTCGTAGATGCTCCGATAGATCCCCTCCTGGTTCACCAGCTCATCGTGGGTGCCCATCTGGGCGATTTTTCCGTTGTCCAGCACCAGAATCTTGTCCGCCTGCATGAGGGTGGTGATCCGGTGCGAGATGAGGATGACCGTCGAGGAGCCGAGAGACTCGCGCAGAGCGCGGCGGATCTGGGAATCGGTCTCGGAATCCACCGCCGAGAGGGAGTCGTCGAACACCATGATGGGGGCCTTCTGCATGAGCATGCGCGCGATGGCGACCCGCTGCTTCTGCCCGCCCGAGAGGGTGACCCCCCGCTCGCCCACCACGGTGTCGTAGCCTTCGCTGAACTCTTGCACCGCGTCGTCCACGCAGGCGATCTGCGCGGCATTGCGCACCTCGGAAAGGGAGGCCTGCGGGCGGAAGACCCGGATGTTGTCGACGATGGTCTTGGAGAAGAGGAAGGGCTCCTGCAGCACCAGCCCGATGTTCTGGCGCACCCAGTCACGCTTCATTTTAGCGATGTCCACCCCGCCCACCGTGATCCGCCCGCATTCGGGCGGCAGGTCGTAGAGCCGGTCCAGCAGGTGCATGAGCGTGCTCTTGCCCGAGCCGGTCCCCCCGAGGATGGCGAAGGTGCTGCCCGCCGGAATGGTAAAGTCGATGTCCCGCAGCACTGGGTTCTGGCCCTCGTAGGTGAAGTTGATGTGCTCAAAATGGATGTCCCCGTTCATCGGAGGGGTAAGGGCGCCGGGGGAGTCCTGCTCCTCCGAGGCGTTCAGGATGTAGGCGATCCGCTCGATCGAGACGCCCGCCTTGCTCATCTCGGACAGGATCCTCCCCAGCTCGCGCAGCGGCCAGACCAGGGTGGAGACATAGGAGACGAAGGCCAGAAACTCGCCCAGGGTGATGTTCCCCTGAACGGTCTGGATGGTGCCGACCACCACCACGATCAAAATCTGCAGCCCGGTGATGAAGTCGCCGGTGCCCCAGTAAATGCTCAGCAGGTTCCCCAGCTTGATCCAGAGGTCGGCGAAGCGGTTGTTCTTTTCATCGAACCGGTCGATCTCGAAGCGCTCCCGCCCGAAGGCGCGCACCACCCGCACGCCGGTCAGGTTTTCCTGCACCGTGCTTGAGAGGATTCCCTCGGCGACGTCAGCGTCCCGGAACTTGCGGGCGATCCGGGAATAGAAGATCCCCGAATAGGCCGCCACCACCGGCACGAAGATCAAAACGATCAGCGAAATCCCCACGTCCATGTGGAACATGATGACAAGCGAGATCACCAATAAAAAGACGGTGCGGAAGACCTCCATCAGCTGGTTGGCCACGAAGTTGCGCACCACGTTCACGTCCGAGGTGCACCGCTGGATGATCTCGCCGGTCTGATGCCTTACATGCCAGCAAAAGGGCAGGCGCTGGATGTGCGAGAAGAGCTTGTCGCGCATCTCCTTGACGAAGTTTTCCGAGCCCTTGGCCAAGGCCGTGCGGGAGAGGTAGCTGCAAATCCCCGCCAGCAGGGCGATCAGGAGGATGGCCCCGGCGAAGAGCCAGAGCAGCCAGGTCACGGTGTGCCCGGCGCGCAGCTCGTCAAGATGCAGCAGGCGGATCACAAAATCGGGCAGCGCGAAGGGCTTATGGTCGAGCACCGAATCCACCGCCACCTTGATCACCTGCGGGGTCATGGTGTTGAGGGCGGTATTGAACATGGAAAAGAGGATGGAGGTTAAAAAAAGCCCCATCGACCCCTTCAAAAACCCCATCACGAATTGCAGTTTTCCCAGTTTTTTGGCGGTACGATCCATTGTCGTCACATCCCTTCCGGAACATTAAAAGTTTTAGATATTTAATTAAATTTATTTAATAAAAACCATTCCCATTTTATCACTGCCCTGTCTCATATGCAAGAGGAAAGAAAAATTTTTCCTATCTGCTGGAAATCGGGGCCGACAGAATAAGAATGGCCGCTAGATAGGCTTTCTAGCGGCCATGATTTCTTGAATTTTCGTGTTTAGGAGGAGTAAAATTTCCAACCCCTTCCACACTTTCCCTAATTATACCCTGTTTTGGTGAAATATGCAAGCAACCTCCCGATTTTTTGTTGGAACTCTGCGGGCAAAAGGCCGCTAGAAAGCCTAACTATGGGTCTTTTTTTATGATCGGCGGCCCTGCCAGAAGGGGGAACTGGAATGAAAAAGAAAGCGATAGCGGTGCTGTTGTGCGTGCTGGCGCTGACCGTTTTAGGCGGCTTCACGGTGGGCGGCAGCGGCCTGCGGGAGCATTATGCCGGGCTGCTGGAGCGGGGGATCATCACCGAAGCGGAGTATGGAAAACTGGAAGCGTACGGCTTCGAGCTGCCCGAGAGCGGGAAGGAGCCTCTGGACGACTTTTCGATCGGTGAGATCAGCACCGCTAATGGGGACGTGGTGGAAAGATGAGGCGGCTTCCCGCTTTGCTGCTGGCGGTTTCCCTGGCGGCCGGGATGATCCCGGCCGCCGGTGCGGCGGCAGCGTCCGTTGATCCAGACACGCCCACCTCGGAGATCTCCCTCTTCCGCGCCCGGACCGCTGCGGGCCCCGAGTTCATCCGGGTGCCGGTGAAGAATAATGACCCGGCCCGGATCGAAGGCTTCACCGTCACCGCCCTGCCCGAGGGCGGCGGGGAGGCGGACATGCTGTCCGCCTCGGGAGAGCCCGAGGTGTCGGGGGAGGACTACAGCTACAAGCTGTATTTCAGCGACCCGCCGCAGCGGGACACCGGCTTCACCATCTCGGTCACACCTGTCGCGAAGGCGGGCCGGGCCGGCTTCGACCTGCCCAAAACGAAGACCTCATCCTACACCTACCGGGCCATCCAGAGCCTGACCATCAAGGCCGGGGGCGAGGCGGTGGGGGATAAGACGGTTTACCTGCAAACCGGTGGGGAGCGCCAGACGGTACAGCTGACCGCCGACAAGAACCCCACCTCCCAGAGCTATGCCGCGGAGGTACTCTGGTCGAGCAGCGACCCAGCCATCGCTTCGGTGGACCCGGTGACGGGGATGGTGACCGGCAACGGCGGCGGGACCGTGACCATCACGGCCAGCGTCTACGACGACCCGGATACCGTTTCCGCCTCCTGCACGGTGACGGTGATCCCGATTTCCGGAATCGGGTTAAACCCGGCGAGCAAGACCCTTTTCACCGGGGGCACGGCGGCCGAGACCGACTTCGACCTGACCGCGACCCTCAGTGGGGACAACGGCGGCACCGAGCTGGTCTGGGAGAACAGCAACCCGGACCAGGTCGATATGACCAAGGTGAGCGGCAACGTCTACCATCTCTCGGCCAACGGCAAGCAGCCGGGGAGTGCGACCATCACGGTGATGGACAAGGGCGGGTTCTATAAGGCCGCCTGCACCGTGACGGTGGTGCAGGTCCAGAGCGTTTCGGTGCTGCCCAGCACCCTGACCCTCTACACCTCGGGCAGCCCGCGCAGCGGGACCTTGAGCGCCACGGTAAGCCCTTCGGCCTATGCCCCGGCCTGGGCGGCGGAGGACGAGAGCCTGGTCAGCGTGGCGGGCAGCGGGAAGAGCTGCACCGTCACGGCAAACACGAGCAAGGGCGGGAGCACCACCGTCACCGCCTCGGTGGGCGGCCGGAGCGGGAGCTGTACCGTGACGGTGCAGCACATCACGGGGATCCGGTTCACCGAGCTGCCGGGGACGCTGTACCTCGGCGGGAGCTCGGTGACGGGGCAGGCGCAGGCCGCGCTCGAGGGCGGCGGGACGGGGCCGGTCACCTACCGGAGCTCCGACCCGTCGGTGGCGTCGGTGGACGCCTCCACCGGCGTGGTGACGGCGGTGGGGAAGGGGAGCTACACGCTGACGGCGACGGCGCCCAACGGGATCAGTGTGACGAGCGAAGAGCAGGAAGTGGTGCAGCGGGTAACGGGGATCACGATCGCGACCGACTCGCTGGAGAAGGGGACGAACCTCGCATTGAGCGTGAGCGTGACGCCGCAGAACGCGAACGAGAAGGGCCTCTCCTGGTCGCTGGAGAGCGGGAGCGGGATCGCGAGTATCAACTCCACGACGGGAACGGTGACGGCGGTGGGGCAAAGCGGTACGATCACGGTGAAGGCGGCGGCCAAGGACGGGTCGGGGGTGACGGCGAGCAAGACGGTGACAATCGAGGGGTGCGAGCATGCGCTCGCCGCCGGCGGCTACGGGGGCGGTGCGGGCACCGCCGCCAAGCCCTGGAAGGTGTCGTCGGTCGAACAGCTCAAGCATGTCGGCAGCCACCTTGGCGCCAATTTTTCACAGACGAAGAACCTGGCGCTCAGCGGGACTTGGACGACTCTCGGAACCTTAACCGGTACGTACAATGGCAATGGGCTTGAAATCACCGGGATGGATTGCAACTTGGGCGGGCTGTTTTATGCAGTAACCGGCAACGCCTCTGAAGTCAGGCGGGTCATACTCGTATCCCCCAAGGCCAGGCAAGGGGCTATTTCCTGTATCGTAAACGAAGGGGCCGCGATTTCGGATTGTGTTGTGACCGACGGGCTGATCCGCTATGATCCGGGCATCTGTGGTCCGAACGACTACGTGACCTCGGGCGGCATTGCGGGCATCGTGGAAAATGCGACCTTTCAGCGGTGTACGTTCAGTGGGACGGTCGGCGGGGACTCGAATTTTGACCTCTACCGCGGCGGGATCGTGGGACACAGCCTGAACACGACCTTTATCGGCTGTATCTCCTCCGCCCAGTTCACCGGAAGCGCACCCAACATGATTCTCACCGGCGGGATCAGCGGGGCAATCGACCGGCACATCGGGCCGGTCACCCTGCAAAACTGCCATTGGTCCAATCCGGTTTACGCCATCGGAAGGACAGCCGCCTACGGCGGCGACTTCACCCCCAACGAAGGAAGCAGTTACGGCAACTCGCAAATTACCTAAAGGCAGAGCGAAGGGCCGGCGGTCAATCCGCCGGCCCTTCGTTTTTATCGGGGGTTACTGCTGCTTAAACTCGGTCCAGATTTTGTCGTAGAGCTCGGTCGCCTCGCCCACGTCCTGGATGAACTCGGTGTTGCCCAGCACGTCCGAGGGGATATAGAGCGCCGCGTTGTTTTTGTACTCCTCGGGCAGATAGGGCGCGCTCTCCTTGTTCGGGCAGAGGTACATGATCTGGCTGGAGACCTTCGCGCCGACCTCGGGCTCAAGGATATAGTTGATGAACGAGAAGGCGTTGTCCTCATGCGGGGCGTTTAAGGGAACGATCAGGTTGTCGATCCCGAAGCCCATCCCCTCCTCGGGGTAGACGACCTTCAGTTCGGGATTGGCCTGCAGCGCCATGACCACCTGGGCGGTGAACATGTACCCCACGCTCGCCTCGCCGCTGAGGATGACGTCCTGCAGGTTGTTCATCGCCAGGGTGCGGATGTTGGGCTTTAATTCCATCAGCTTTGCCTTGGCCTCGTCCAGCACGGCCGGGTCGGTCTCGTTGAAGGACTTGCCCATCGTTTTTAAGGTGATGCCGATCACGTTGCGCGCGTCGTCCATCATCACCACGCTGTCGCGGAGCTCCGGGTTCCACAAATCGTTATACCCCTTGATGTCGACATTGACCAGGGCCGGGTCGTAGACGATCAGCGGGGTGCCGGGGCCGTAGGGGACGGTGTAGAGGTTTTCGGGGTCGTAGAACTGGCTCTGGAAGTTGGGGTCGATGTTTTTAAAATTCGGGATTTTTTCCTTGTCCAGCTCCTTTAAGAGCCCGCCCTTCCTGCGCATGATGTCGATGATGTAGTCGCTCGCCACGATCACGTCGTAATCCCCGGCGTTCGCCGCCTCGAGCTTGGTGAGCATCTCCTCGTTGGACTCGAAGTTGGACATGTTGATTTTTACGCCGAACTGCTCGGTGTAGCCGTCCAGCACATCCTGCGGGAAGTAGCCGTCCCAGGTGAAGATATTGAGCTCCCCGCCGCTTTCGGTGCCGCCGGCTTCGCTCGAAGCCTCGCTCGCGGGGGCCGCGCTGCTCTGGGGTGCGGAGCTCTCGGAACCGCCGCCGCTGCCGCAGCCGGCGAGCAGGCCGGCGCAGGTGGCGGCCGCCAGGACGAGGGAAAGAATCTTTTTCATTGATTTGCCTCCTTGCTTATGGTGGGTTTTATGGGTTTGCCTTTTTTGGTTTTGGTGAGCGCCCCGGAGAGGAGGATCAGCAGGAAGGTCAGCGCCAGCATGACGGTGCAAAGGGCGTTGATCTCGGGGCTGACGCCCAGCTTGATCTGCGAATAGATCTTGATGGGCAGGGTGTTGGTCTGCGCGCCGGTGACGAAGAAGCTGATCACCACGTCGTCCAGCGACATGGCGAAGGCCAGCAGCGACCCGGACAGGATGGCCGGGGCGATCAGCGGCAGGGTGATGTCGAAGAACATCCGCATTTCGCTGGCCCCAAGGTCCCGCGCCGCCTCGCCGATCGAGCGGTCGATCCCGGCCAGCCGCCCCTTGACCACGATGAAGATATAGGGGATGCAAAAGGCGGTGTGGGCGATGATCAGGGTGATCATCCCAAACGGGAGCCCCAAGAAGGAGAAGAAGGCCAGAAAGACCATCCCGAGGATGATTTCCGGGATCATGATGGGCAGCATGGCCACGTTCTCCAGCAGGCCCTTGGTTTTAAAATCGCTCTGCGCGAGCCCCACCGCCCCGACGGTGCCGATCACCGCCGAGATGGCGCAGCTGGAAACCCCCAGGACCAGGGAGTTGCGCAGCGCGTCCATCAAACTTTCGTTGTGGATCATTTTCTGGTACCATCCCAGCGTGAACCCGGCCCACTGCACGTCGCTCTTCGAGGCGTTGAAGGAGTAGATGACCACCATCACCACCGGCAGGTACATCAGCAGCAGCACCGCGCAAAGGTAAAGGCTGGAAGGATGAAACTTTTTTCTTTTCATATCAGAAGAACTCCTCCAGGTCGCTGGAATGGGTCAGCTTGCGGTAGAGGAAGATGATCGCGAAGGTCATGATCATCATCACCACCGACAGCGCCGCGCCGAACGGCCAGTCGCGCGCCTGCATGAGCTGGTTTTTGATCAGGTTCCCCACCAGCATGATCTTTCCGCCGCCCAGCAGGTCGGAGATGAAAAACAGCCCGATCGAGGGGACGAACACCAACACAAACCCCGAGAGGACCCCCGGCAGGGTGAGCTTGAGCGTGACGGTGAGGAAGGCCTGCACCGCGTTGGCGCCCAGGTCCCTTGCCGCCTCGACGAGCGACCAGTCCATCTTTTCCACACTGGTGTAGACCGGCAGGATCATGAAGGGCAGAAGGGAATAGACCATCCCCAGCAGCACCGCGCCGTAGGTGTAGAGGATTTTGAGCGGGGTGTCGATCAGCCCGAGCGACATGAGCAGGTGGTTGAGCACCCCCTTGGCGCGCAGAATGATCATCCAGCCATAGATACGCACCAGCGCGTTGGTCCAGAACGGGACCACCACCAGCAGCATGACGAAGGCCCTCCGTTTGGGCGCGAGCTTCGCCATGAAGTATCCGAAGGGGTACCCCATCAGCACGGTGATCACGGTGGTGCCAAAGGCAAGCCCCAGCGAATCGGCAAAGGTGCGCAGATAGACCGGGTCGAACATTTTCCGGTAGTTTTGCAGGGTGAACTCGTTGGTCACCCCCCAGAGAATATCTTTCCTGAGCAGGCTGAGCACCACAATATAGATCAGCGGGATGAGCACAAAAAGGATGGTGAAGGCGTAGATGGGCAGCACCAAAGCCCAATTGTAGTTTTTCACCTTTTTCATGCATCCGCCTCCTGCATATCCACAAAGACGGCGTTTTCGGGCTTCCAGTACAGGTTCACCCGCTCGCCGAGGCCGATGTTCGCATGGATGCCGTGCTTGCTCGAGACGATGGGCTCCCCGGCGCGCGGGGTGAAGGCGATCCGCAGCATCCCGCCCACATAGCTGTTTTCGCTCACCGCCGCGGGCAGGTCGAAGTGCTCCACCGGCTCCTTCGCGACCAGCATGTTTTCACTGCGCACCGAGAAGGCGACCCGCTGGCCCTCGCGCAGGGCATAATCCCCCGCGGCGGCACAGCAGAGCCCGGCCGGGGTCTCGATCTCGGCCAGGCCGCCTTCAATCCGCTTCACCTGCCCCGAAAAGATATTGGCCGTGCCGATGAAGCGGGCCACAAAGCTGGTCTTGGGGTGGTCGTAGATTTCGCCGGGGGTGCCGATCTGCTCGAAGCGCCCCTCGTTCATCACCACGATCCGGTCGGACATGTTGATGGCTTCCTCCTGGTCGTGGGTGATATAGATGAAGGTGATCCCCAGGCGCTTTTGCAGCTTTTTGAGCTCCTGCTGCATCTGGCGGCGCAGCTGTAAATCCAAAGCGCCCAGCGGCTCGTCGAGCAGCAGGACGCTTGGGTTGTTGATCACCGCGCGCGCGATGGCCACCCGCTGGCGCTGCCCGCCCGAAAGCTCGATGGGCATGCGCCGCTCGTAGCCGGGCAGCTGCACCAGCTCGAGCATGTCGCCCACCCGGCGCTTTATCTCGTCCTTCGGCACATGCCGCAGCTTGAGGCTGTAGGCGATGTTCTGATACACGTTCATATGGGGAAAGAGGGCGTAGTTCTGGAAGATGGTGTTCACGTCCCGCTTATTGGGCTGCACCGCGGTCACGTCCTCCCCGCCCAGCAGCACACTCCCGCTGTCCGGGCTTTCCAGCCCTGCGATGATCCGCAGGGTGGTGGTCTTCCCGCAGCCCGAGGAGCCCAGGAAGGTGATGAACTCGCCCTTCTGGATCGACAGGCTGATCCCACGCAGAACCTGGGTCTGGCCGAAGCTCTTGGTGATGTCTTTGAGTTCCAATATATTTTCTACCATCTGCCATCCCTCTGTCACAATGCTTTAATGATTTAACCAATAAAACTATACATCTTTGGTTGCATTTGTATTATACGCAAAGAGGAAGACATTGTCAAGGAAGGGTAACATTCCGGGCGCGTCGCGCATAAGATGCATACAGCACAAAGAAGGGGGTACCGGGATGGATTTACATAACTATCAGATCACCATCGGGGAAATTCTGCAAAACCAGCAGGCGCGCGCTCTGGTGCAGCGGCAGGTTCCGGGGCTGCTCGGACACCCCATGCTGCCGATGGTACAGGGGATGCAACTGCGCCAGGCGGTCGGCTTCGCGCGAAAATACGCCTCGCAGCGGCAGATCGACGAGGTGCTCTCCCAGCTGGAGAAGCTCTAGAGATTCAGGCAATCGCACGCAAAGAAGCAGTCCGGGAGGAGGGGAATTTCCCCTCCTCCCGGACTTTTGCGCTTATGGCTGTTTGTGGTATACTGATTGCAAAGGGAGGGGATTCTTTTGCGCCTGTTTGTGGCCATCCTGTTTTCAGACCACACGCTGGACCAGCTCTTCGCGGCGTGCCGGCGGCTGCGGGACTGCGCCGGGCGGGGGAGCTTCACCCGGCGGGAAAACCTGCACCTGACGCTTGCCTTCATCGGAGAGAGCGGGAGAGAGGACGAGCTTTGCCGGGTGCTGGAAAAGCTGGAGGGGGAGCCCTTCCCGCTTTGGGTGGAGGGCTTCGGCACCTTTCGCCGGGAGGGCGGGGACATCTGCTGGCTGGGGCTGCGGCGAAGCGAAGCGCTTTTGGCGCTCCACCGGCAGCTTTCGGAAGGGCTGGAGCGCGCCGGCTTCCCGGTGGAGCGCCGCCCCTTTCGCCCCCACCTGACGCTGGGGCGGCAGGTGCTGCTGCCAAGAGGGTTTAACCCGCGCCGCTTTGGCGGGGAGCTGCCAAAGATCACCGAGCGCGTGGAGGCAGTCAGCCTGATGAAGTCCGAGCGGATTGATGGGCGGCTGACCTACACCGAGCTTTATCGCTATACGCTGGGAGGCGCAAAGTCATGAAGATATTAGAGGAGCGGTGCGGCGGGTGGGCCTATTGGGTCTGTCTGCCGCCGCATTTTCGGGAGGACGCGGGGTATCCCTTGGCCTGCCTGCTGTTAAATTCTCCCGGCAGCGGGACGATGGAACAGGCGATGACGATCCTTTCGCCAAAAATTCAAAGCGGCATTCTGCCGCCCTTCCTGCTGGCGGGGCTGGCGCCGGAGGACCCGAATGGCGCCTATACCCCTTGGCTTGGGAAGGCGGTCTTTCGCGGCGGCGGGGATTTTGGAGGAAGGGCAGGGGAGACGGTGCGCTTCCTCGAGGAGCGCTTCCTGCCAGGGCTGGAAAGCCGGTTCCCGGTTCTTCCCCGCCCGGCGCTGCTGGGCTATTCCCTCGCGGGGCTCTGCGCGCTCTATGCGCTTTATGAGACGGACCGCTTCGGCAGCTTCGGGAGCCTGTCCGGCTCCCTCTGGTACGAGGGGTGGCTCCCCTTTATGGAGGGGAACCGGCCCAAGAACGGAGCGGCCAGGGTCTATCTCTCGCTGGGCAGCGGGGAGGAGCGCAGCCGCAACCCCGTACTCGCCACGGTGGGGGAGCGCACCCGCGCCGCCGCCCGCCTGCTGCGCGGCCAGCTCCCGCAGGGCGGGACCTTCTATGAAGAGAGCCCGGGCGGGCATTTTAAAGACGTCCCGCAGCGCCATGCGCGGGCGCTTGAATGGCTGATGGAAAAGGACCCTTCGTGAGAATAATCTCACGAAGGGTCCGGTGCTAATTTTGTGTTTTGCGGCCGAAAGCCCGGAAGAGCGAATAGGGCAGGGAGAGCACCAATACGATCCCCAGCGCGATGGCCACCGCGATCTTGAGCGTTTCGATCCCTTTATAGAGCGCCAAATCGTTCTGGCTCATGATGAAGTAATAGACCGTGTAATAGATTCCCGACCCCGGCACGATGGGGAAAATCCCACAGGTCAAGAAGACGGTGATCGGCGTCTTACGGCGCACGGCAAAGACCCGGCAGAGGATGCTGAGCAGGATCGCCGCGGCGAAGGAAGCGAGCACCACCGACGGATGGAACCGCAAAAAAACCAGATAGCACAGCCAGCTGGCGGCCCCCGCAGCACCCCCGAACAGGAATTGGTCCTTGGGCACCTGGAAGAGCAGGGCGAAGGAGGCGCTGCCCAGGAACGCGGCGACCACCTGCGAAAGCAGGTCGCTCATACGACCACCCCCAGAAAGAGGCTGGCGGCGCCCAGCACCGCGCCCACCCCGATGGCGATACAGGAGGCGACGAGCAGCGTGTCGATCAGGCGGATCATGCCGGAGAGGTAATCGGTATTGAGAAAGTCCCGGATCGAGGTGGTCAGCGCCACCCCGGGCACCAGCGGCATGAGCGAGCCGATGATGATCTTGTCGATGTGGTTCCCCAGCCCCAGGTGGAAGAAGGTGAGCCCGCAGAGCGTCACCAGGGCGCTCGCCATAAGGTTGGCGATGATCTTCGAGAGCTTCCGCCTATCGGCGTAGATCAAAAAGCAGGAGAGGATGGCCCCCGACAGGAAGCTGATCACACTGTCGAAGAAGTCCCCGCCGAGGATGAAGCCGAAGCCCGCGCAGCCGAGCCCGGTGACCAGGACCCGCATCCAGGGCGGATAGAAGGGGATGGCCTCGATCGTTTCCAGCCGCCGGAAGGCCTCGTCGATTTCGCAGCGCCCACAGGCGATGTCCCTTGAGAGGCTGTTGACGGCGATCACCCGCCCGAGGTGCATGGCACTCAGGGGGATCTGCACCAGGGTGGTGCTGTGCAGCCGCCCGTCCACCAGGGCGGTGGCGAAGATCCCGGTGGAGACGATGTAGACGTGGAAGTCCTCGGCCCCATAGGCCTTGGCGATGCGCAGCATGGTCTCCTGCACCCGGAAGATTTCTCCGCCGTTGTAAAGCAGGATCTCCCCGGCCTTGATCGCCAGCTCCAGAATCCGCCTGGAATCGTTCATCCCTTCACCTCCCGCTTGTTTACCGATCCAATTGTATGCCAGGCATGGCGGCACTGTCAAGAGGATGGGAAAGTTTTGCCCCTCAAAATCAGCACCAAAAGAATCCCCTTGAATTTGACGCCGGCGGGGGCTATGATGAAGAAAACGTGAAGGGAGGCTTTGGCATGGAAGATTTCATGGACCTGGTTCTGGCACGGCACAGCTGCCGCAGTTATTCCACTCGCCCGGTGGAGGAGGAGAAGCTGCGCGCCTGCCTCGAGGCGGGACGCCTCGCCCCCTCGGCGAGCAACCGCCAGCCCTGGCGGTTCGTGGTGGCCGACACCCCGGAGGCGGCGGCCGGGGTCGCCCGCGCCGCGCAGGCGCAGGGCGAGAACCGCTTTACCGCCGGCTGCCCGGTGTTCATCGCCATCACCGAGGAAGGGGAGCGCCCGGACCTCGCTCCCATCGGGAAGGTCAAGCGGCAGGATTACCGGCCGCTCGACATCGGGATCGCGGTGGCGCACATCTGCCTGATGGCGCAGGAGCAGGGCCTTGCGAGCTGTATCCTGGGCTGGTACGACGAGGAAGCGGTGCGGGAGGCGCTGGGCATCCCGCCCGGGCGCGAGGTGCGGGTGATGATCGCGCTCGGCTACGCCGCCGAGGGGGAGACGCCGCCGCAGAAGAAGCGTAAGCCCTTTGACGAGGCCGTGCGCTACGTGCGGTAAAATCGGCCACAGGCAAAAAGACCGGCTTCAGGATGTTTTCCTGAAGCCGGATCATTTTTTGTCACAGGTCCCCGTGCAGATGCTCGCGTATCTCATGCAGGTGCCGCTCGTCGAAGCCGGTGGGGGTGTTTCCCCCCTGCATGCGGCCCTGCGCCTGAGTGATCGCCTGGGTGGCGTAGTAGCCGGCGAGCTCGTCGGCCACGTCGAGATAGGTGACATTTTCGTCCACCATCCGCTTGCGGCTTTGATCGGTATTTTTCATATCGGCATTCCTCCCTGTCCCTAGTTTTCGCAGGAAAGGAAATGTTTATCCGTCCTATTTGGCCGCCCGCTCGAGCAGATCGGTCTCGACGAGGGTCAGAGGGTTGATGTAGACCCCGTTGATCGAGGCGGAGAAGTGCATGTGCGGCCCGGTCGAGAAGCCGGTGGAACCCACCTTGCCGATGACCTGCCCGGTCTTCACCACGTCGCCCTCCTTGACGCTGAGGCTCTGCATGTGCTGATACCAGCTCTTGAGCCCGTAGCCGTGCTCGATGACCACCGTGTTCCCGGTCAGCTTGACAAAGCCGGCGTAGAGCACCTTGCCGTTTTGCGCCGCCTTGACCGGGGTGCCGAGCTTGGCGTCGAGGTCCACCCCGTCGTGCCGGGGCCCGGCCACGCCGTTGGTGTAGCGCACCATCCCGAACTGGGTGTTGATCCCGCCCTGGACCGGGAGGACAAAGCGCCCGTCGAAGTAGCGCTTGGAATCAAATTTCTCCTTCTGCGGCCAGATCACCTCGCGGTACTCCTTGGAGGCTTCGTCGTTGTTGATGGTGCTGTTCGCCAGACCCTCGTCCACCGTCAGGTATTGGGTCTCGAATTGCTTGCCGCTGACCGCCACGGTAAAGGTGGAGGCGCTAAGCCCTCCGCCCGACACGGTGACATTGTAATTGCCCTTGGCGGTGAAGTAGCTCACCGGCAGAAAGCCGATATAGGTATTTTCCCGGCCGGGATCGGCCGAGAGGCGCACCGAAAAACCGAAGTCGTTTTTCACCGTGACCGCCTTGACGTCCTTGACCCCGCTGACCGTTATAAAGAGGGTTTCGCCCGGGTCGATCGAGGTGGACGAGATGGACGCCTTCGGCGCGCTGGATTTCTCCGCCGCCTTGGAGGAGGCTTCGGTTTTCTTCCCCCGGGTGTTGCCCACGATGTCCGGCTCGATCACCGGGCGCGGGTCGTTCACATTCGCTTTGCTGTCGTCCACATACCGGTCGCGCACGTTCGCCGGGCGGGAGGACGAGCTCTGCGACGAAGACGAGCCCGACTTCGGTTCTTTGACGTTCCCCACGACCTTGGAACTGCCGGATTCGGCCAGCGCCAGCTGGCTGAGGCAAAGTGCAATCAAAGCCGCCGCACAGAGCAGCGAGATTCTTTTTTTGATACCTTTCATTCCCGTACCGCCTTTCTTTTTAAAGCCCGTGCAAAAAACCTCTCTTGCAAAGAGGTACGTTTTATGCTATCTTATCATAAAGATGGAAGTAAGACAATGTCAATGCCATCCAATGTAAGGTGAAATGCGGTGAGCGGGAAGAGTAGTTTTCCATTGCCGCGGCAGCAGAGAGGGGCGCACATGGTGCGAGCGCCCCGGCCGCGCGGGAGAACGAAGTGCGCCCGTGAGCAGAGCGCCCAAACGGGAAAACCCTCAGTAGGGCGCTACGTATCCCCGCGTTAAGGGGCAAGAGCAAAATACAGAGTGGGACCGTGCGAAGAGCGCCTCTGTCCGGCAATATGCCCGGACGGGGGCTTTTGTTTTTCCAATAGTAAGAATCTTTTTATCAAGTCATGCCAACAATCAAGGATTGAGGTGATCGCAATCTTCAGGGGACTCAGACAGGATATCGCGGCGATCAAAGAGCGCGACCCCGCCGCGCGCAACTCGCTCGAGGTGCTGCTGCTTTATTCCGGGCTGCACGCGCTCATGCTGCACCGCCCGGCATACTGGCTTTACCGGCATAATTGCTTCTTTTTGGCGCGTGCGCTCTCCCAGATCGCGCGCTTTCTGACCGGGATCGAAATCCATCCCGGCGCGAAGATCGGGCGCGGGGTGCTCATCGACCACGGCGCGGGGGTGGTCATCGGCGAGACCGCCGAGATCGGCGACGGCTGCACCATCTACCAGGGCGTGACCCTGGGCGGTACCGGCAAGGACAAGGGCAAGCGCCATCCGACGCTGGGCAAAAATGTCCTGGTGGGCGCGGGAGCGAAGATCCTCGGCCCCTTCACGGTGGGGGACAACAGCAAGGTCGCCGCCGGGGCGGTGTTGCTCGAGCCGCTGGAGGATAACTCCACCGCCGTGGGCGTGCCCGCGCGGGCTGTGCGGGTGGCCGGCAAGAAGGTGGATAACACCCTGCTCGACCAGGTGCACATCCCCGACCCGGTGTCGCAGGAGCTGTGCAGGATGATGATGAAGATCGAGAAGCTGGAAAGACGGATACAGGAATTGGAGGAAGAGAAAAAATGAGAATTTTCAACACCCTGACCATGAAAAAGGAGGAATTTGTCCCCCTGCAGGAGGGCAAGGTCAAAATGTACGCCTGCGGGCCGACGGTCTATAACTTCATCCACATCGGCAACGCGCGGCCGATCTGCGTCTTCGACGTGCTGCGCCGTTACCTTAAGTACATCGGGTACGACGTGACCTTTGTGCAGAACTTCACCGACATCGACGACAAGCTGATCAAAAAGGCCAATGAGGAAGGCACCACCGTGGCCGAGGTCGCCGCGCGCTACATCAAGGAGTACTGGACCGATGCGAAGGGGCTGGGCGTTCGAGAGGCCGACTACCATCCCAAAGCGACCGAGAACATCGACACCATCATCGACGTGGTGAAGCGCTTGGAGGAGCGGGGCTACGCCTATGCGAAGGACGGGGACGTCTACTTCCGCTCCCGCAAGTTCGGCGAGTACGGCAAGCTCTCCCACCAGCCGCTGGACGCGCTGGACGCGGGGAACCGGATCGACGTGAGCTCGAACAAGGAGGACCCGCTGGACTTCGTGCTCTGGAAGGCCGCCAAGCCCGGCGAGCCCAGCTACCATTCCCCCTGGGGCGAGGGGCGCCCCGGCTGGCATATCGAGTGCACCGCCATGATTATGAAGTATCTCGGCGAGACCATCGACATCCATTGCGGCGGCCAGGACCTGATTTTCCCTCACCATGAAAACGAGATCGCCCAGGCCGAGTGCTGCACCGGGCACGAGTATGTGCGCTACTGGATGCACAACGGCTACATCAACGTGGATAACCACAAGATGTCAAAATCCCTGGGCAACTTCTTCACCGTGCGCGAGGTGGCCGAAAAATTCGGCTACGAGCCGATCAAGTTCATGATGCTCCAGGCGCACTACCGCAGCCCGATCAACTATACCCTCGAGGTGCTCGAGCAGTGCCGCGCCTCGCTCGAGCGGCTGTATAACTGCCGGGAAAACCTCGATTTCGCGCTTAAGAGCGCGACCGACGGGGAGGACCCCGGGTTCCTCTCAAAGCTCGATTCCCGCCGCGGACAGTTTGTCGCCGCGATGGACGACGACCTCAACACCGCCGACGCGATCTCGGCGCTCTTCGAGCTGACGCGCGAGTGCAACACCTATCTCGGCTCCCCCCGCCCGAGGTCGGCCATCGAGGCGGCTATAAAGCTTTATGACGAGCTGTGCGGCGTGCTGGGGATCCTCTATAACCGCCCGGCGCAGGACGGCATGGCCGAAGAAATCGAGGCCCTGATCGAGCAGCGGCAGCAGGCGCGCAAAGACCGCGACTTCGCCACCGCCGACCGGATCCGCGACGAGCTCAAGGCCCAGGGGATCATTCTGGAGGACACCCCGCAGGGCGTCAAGTGGAAGCGCGCATAAGAATAGCTCTTTAAGCTATTTTTATTGCTTCGCGTGCGCTCAGCAATAAAAAGCGGGCCGCTCCGCCATCCTCGGCGGAGCGGTCTTTTTATGCTTCCCGCCCCATAAAATGATAAGAGTAGGAATACGTCTTTTTGATCAGGGAGGGGAACGCGTTGATCTGCAGAGTGTGCGACCTGCGCTACAAGGACGTCATCAACCTCTACGACGGCAGGCGTCTCGGATGCGTCTGCGACGTGGATATCGACACCTCCAACGCCTGCGTGCAGGCGCTGGTGATCTACGGCCGGCCGCGCTTTTTCGGGATATTCGGCCGGGAAGAGGACATCGTCATCAAATGGTGTAATATCAAAAGCATCGGGGAAGATATTATCATTGTGGATTGTAACCTCGGCATGACCCAGCCGATGCGGGGCAAACGGTTCTGGGGCGGCCGGTCGTAGTCCTTGAAATGGATGGGCAAATAGGGTAAACTGAGAGAAAACCGGCAACCCCGACACAGGAGGAAATGGTCTTGCGCCTTGGCGGTCTTAACAACTGCCTTTTCGGCTTTGCCGAAACCGGCGCAATTCCCGAGAAAGGAATGGTGATCAATATGAAGGACATCGTCGTCATCGGCGCGGGCCCGGCCGGGCTGACAGCCGCCATCTATGGGATCCGGGCGGGCTATCAGGTCACGGTGCTGGAGGAAAACATCTACGGCGGGCAGGTCGCCTCGACCCCCACGGTGGAGAACTATCCCGGGATCGAGTCGATCACCGGGGTGGACTTCTCAATCAGCCTGTATAACCAGGCCACCGCCCTGGGGGCAGAAATCCTGTTTGAAAAGCTGGAGTCCTGCGACCTCAAAGGCGAGGTCAAGAAGCTACAGACCGCAAACGGCGCCATCGAGGCCAGGGCGGTCATCATCGCCAACGGGGCCAAGCGCGCAAAGCTCGGCTGCGAGGGCGAGGAGCGCCTGACCGGGCGCGGGGTGAGCTACTGCGCCACCTGCGACGGGGCCTTTTATAAAGGTAAGGAGGTCGCCATCGTCGGCGGCGGGAACACCGCGCTCGAGGACGCCCTCTTCCTCTCCAACAACTGCTCGGCAGTCCACCTGATCCACCGCCGGGACCAGTTCCGTGGCGCGCCGATCTTACAGGAATCGGTCAAAAAGCGGGAGAACATCGTCATCCATTACAACGCCGTCCCCCGCGCCATCACGGGTGAAAATGCGGTCGAGGCGATCGTCCTCGACTCGACCGTGGGCGGCGAGAGCGAGACGATCCCGGTGTCCGGGGTGTTCGTCGCCATCGGCACCAAGCCGGAGAACGAGCGGTACAAGGATCAATTGCCCCTGACCGACGGCGGCTATTTCGACGTGGGCGAGGACTGTACCACCCCGCTTCCCGGCGTTTATGTGGCCGGGGACAGCCGCCGCAAGCCCCTGCGCCAGATCGTCACCGCCACCGCGGACGGCGCGGTGGCCGCAACCATGGCCGCGGGCTATCTCAACCAGCAATAAACGGAGGTTTAATATGAAGGCTTTTAAACGGGCGGACGTCCTGCTGCCGAAGGAGGAATACCGCGAGGCGTTCGCGGTGGTCGCCTGTGACCAGTACACCAGCGAGCCGCAGTATTGGGAGCAGGTCGCGCGCCTTGTGGGGGATTCCCCCTCGGCTTATCATATCATCGTCCCCGAGAGCTATCTCGGCCGCGGCGGGGTGGAGGAGCGGATCGCCTCGGTCAATGCCGAGATGGAGCGCTACCTCGAAAGCGGGGTATTTGAGGAACACCGCGACTGCTACATATATGTCGAGCGCACCCTGCGCGATGGGAAGGTGCGGCGCGGCCTCATCGGGATGATCGACCTCAAGGAATACGACTACAACAAGGGCTCGCAGTCCCTGATCCGGGCGACTGAGGCCACCGTCCTCGAGCGGATACCGCCCCGGGTGGCGGTGCGCGAGCAGGCGGCGCTCGAGAGCCCGCATGTCATGATTCTCTTCGACGACAGGGAGGACCGCGTCTTTTCGCAGATCGAGCCGCGGCGGCTGCAAAAGCTCTACGATTTCCCGCTGATGATGGACAGCGGCGCGGTGCGCGGCTGGAAGGTGGACGAGGACACGGCAAGCCGGCTCGACCAAGCGCTCGACGCCTTTGCCGATCCCACGGCCTATGCCCAAAAATACGGCGTTCCGGGCAGCCCGCTGGCGTTGGCGGTGGGCGACGGCAATCACTCGCTGGCCACGGCCAAGGAGTGCTACCGCCGGCTCTGTGAGCAGCACGGCGAGGCGGCGATGGAACACCATCCCGCGCGCTACGCCCTGGTCGAGCTTTGCAACCTGCACGACCCGTCTTTAGAGTTTGAGCCCATCCACCGGGTGGTGTTCGGCGTGGAGCCGGAGCGCTTCCTTGCCGAGATGCGCCGCAGTCTCTGCGGCGGGGGCGAGGCGGTGCAGCGCTTCGAGGTCGTCCATGGGAAGGAACGGGAGACGGTCGAAGTCGCCCGCCCCGGCTCGAATATGGAAGTCGGCACGGTGCAGGAGTTTATCGACGGCTACCTCGCCCAATACGGCGGGCGGGTGGATTATATCCACGGCGAGGAGGTCGCCGCCGGCTTGGCACGGCAGCCCGGGAATGTGGCTTTTCTGCTGCCGCCGATCGATAAAAACGAGCTTTTCAAAACCGTCATCCTGGACGGGGCGCTCACCCGCAAGACCTTTTCGATGGGCCACGCCTGCGACAAGCGCTTTTATCTCGAATGCCGCAGGATCAAATGACCGAAGGGTCCATAGGACCCTCATGACGCAAAGAAAGACCGCAAGATAAGCTATCTTGCGGTCTGTTTTCACACTGTATTTTCCAGATATTGTAACATATAATTCAACACCCAGAATTCCTGGCCCAATTATATCCTGTTTTGGATCATTTTTCAAGGGAATCCGGCTTTTTTCACCCTTCCCCCATAAGAGATGACCGGCAGATAGCTTATCTGGCGGTCATTTGAAAGGGTGAGCGCATTGAAACGATGGGCGGGAAGAGGGGCGGCCTTCGCTCTGATTTTGGCATTTCTGCTCCCGGCGCGGGCGGCGGATTTGAGCGTGCAGGCGCAAGGCGGCGAGACGGGCGATTACGGAGTGACGATTCCTTTTACCCGATCGCCGCGCACCGAGCGGTACCTCTTCGAGGTCTACGACGGCGCTGCGGCGCAGGGTGAACCGCTTTTCACGGGGAAAGAGCTGACGGTCGGCACTCCGGGGCAGACGGACGTCTATCTGCCGCTGGCATTTGATTTGACGGGCCCCCACACCTATACGCTGAAAATCACCGGCCTGCCCATGCCGGGGCGGGAGGAGCTCGACCTCGCGGCGAGTCAGACGAAAACCTTTCAGACCGGGCTGGTCTCCACCTGCGGGCACAGTACCGCGGACGGCGGCTTCGTCCTGGGGGACGGGACGGAGTCCAACCCCTACCGGGTGGCGAGCGCCAGGCAGCTCAACCATGTGCGGGAGCACCTCTCCGCGAGCTTTTTGCAGACGGCGCACATCGACGTGGGAGAAACTTATTCCGCATGGGAGCCAATCGGGGACGTTGCGCAGCCCTTTGGCGGGGTCTATGACGGGGACGGATATGAAATCAGCGCGCTGAGACTGACAAAATCTGCGCCGGATGAAGGCGGACAGACCTTTGCCGGGCTGTTCGGAATCGCAAACGGCGCCCGGCTGCAAAAAATATGTCTGAGCGACGTGACCAACACCGACCCGTCGGTGCGCGGGTGCGGTGCGCTTCTGGGCGATACGTTCATGACAACAGTATCGCAGTGCCGGGCCAAAAACGTGGTCTTTACCGGAAACAGCGACAAGTTATCGATGCTCGGCGGCCTGGTGGGCGACGACTATGGCGATACAACTTTGCGCATCAGCGATTGCTATGTGCAGAATATCAGTCTGGACGGCAACAGCGAGGCGGGCGGTCTGGTCGGTGCCTTCAACACTCTGTCCGGGCTGGCCACAAACTGTTACGCAGTGCCGGATAGCTTGAGCAGCAGTAAGGCGGGCAAGGCCGGTGGCCTGCTCGGTTCCGGAGGCAGCGGGATCACCGGCTGCTTCTACCTGTCCAACGCCGCCTGGAACAACGGCTACGGAACCCCGAAAACTGAGGCCGAGCTCAAGAGCGCCGCGACCTTTACCGGGTGGGACACGAATATTTGGGAGATCAAAGACGGCAGCTATCCTACTCTCAAAATCGAGCGGCCGCTGCCTTAAGTCACTGCTGGATCGGAACGCCGGGGCCTCAGCCCCGGCTTTTCCATTGCGCGGGAAGGGAAGCTGTGGTATGATAAAAAGTAAAATAGCATAGGGGGTCGCAACCTTGAAAAAACTACTGGTCGTGGTGGATTATCAAAATGATTTTGTCAGCGGATCGCTCGGCTTCCCAAAGGCCGCGCAGCTCGAAGAGGCCATCATAAAAAAGATTGAAGACTACAGGGCGGCCGGGGACGACGTGGTGTTCACCCTGGACACCCACGGCCCGGACTATCTCTCGACCCAGGAGGGGAAAAATCTGCCGGTGGAGCATTGCATTAAGGGCACGGACGGCTGGCAGCTCTATGGCAAGGTCGCGGCGCTGGCAGAGGGCTGCCAAAAGTTTGAGAAGGAGACCTTCGGGAGCGATTCCCTCTATAAATACCTCAAAGAGAACCCGTATGAGTCGATCGAGCTGTGCGGGCTGGTGAGCAATATTTGCGTCGTCTCCAACGCCGTGCTGGCCAAGACCGCGCAGCCGCAGACCCCGGTACTGGTGGATGCGCGCTGCACCGCCGCGCTGGACGAGGAGACCAACGAAAAGACGCTGGACGTGATGGCGGGCTTTCAGGTACGGATCGTAGGTCGCTGAGCCGTTTATCATGCGTCCCGGCGGGCAAGAATAAAGTGGGGCAAACGCTCCAATCCACATGAGGGAGGAACCCAATTGATAAAACGGATTATGGCGGCGCTGCTGGCGCTGTCACTGGCCTTGTCGCTTTCGGCCTGCGGTCTCGGCAAAAAACGGGAGGAAGCGCCGCCGCAGGCGCCGAGCTCATCCGGGGAGGCGAAGGAGCCTGAAGTGACGTCCCCACAGGAGGACCCGGATACGCCGGCGGGCGCGGCCAAAACCGCGCTGGATGCGCTCAAGGCGTTGGACATTGAGACCTTCAACCGTTATTCGGATAACAACCGTAAGGGCGGCAACGCCATCATCGGCGATCTGCCCGAGGAGGGGCCCGAGCGCGAGCTGATCGAGGCGCTGGTGAAAAATCTGAGCGGGACCTTCTCCCGGGAGCAGATCGACGGGGACAGGGCGACGGTGTCCGCTTCCATCACCAATACCGACCTGACCGGCGTGATCGACGAGCTGATCAATTTTGCGATTGCCGATGCCCTGAAGGGCGGGAACGGCGACTATGTGGCCAAGCTGGTCGAGCTGGTCCAGGAGGCCGACGGCAGCCGCACCGCCGAGCTGGAGCTGACCCTTGAGAGGGTGGACGGCGTCTGGAAGGTGCATATCGACGAGAAGCTGTCGGATGCCGTCTGCGGCGGGATGGTTTCGTCGGCGCTCGAGCTGGCGGATAAGTTCGGCCCGCTGGGCGAGAAGCTACGGGAATATGTCCCCGGCCTTGGCGAGCTGGATTAGAAAAGAAGGCCTCATACGGGAAACTTTCCGTATGAGGCCTTCTTATTTATAAGTGATTTAAAGGGCTTTATTAGAGAACAGTGTAATATTTTGGGATAAATGGTAGAATTTGTTTACATTGTCTCTATAAAGTGATATGGTGAAAATTGTTACATATATTTACCGGTAAAAGATATGCAGCGAGCAAATCAAAGGAGGGCAGTTTATAGAAAACAATAAATTTAAAGAAGGATTAAAATGAAAAAAATAATCAGTTTGTTGTTAACCGTTATAATGGCGTTTACTTTAAGCGCTGCTGCGTTCGCGGAACCGAGTGGTACAGTTGAAGAAAGGGCATCTAGGATCGTTTCGGATTCCATTCAAAAAGGGCTTATCCCTTATTCCAGGGAACAGTATTCATTAAGCGATTGTATTCCCGCATATTATTTTGACGGTGCTGCTATTGAAGAAATGAACGAAGCGGAGTATTATCTGATATATAGTGGAGATCAAATTGTGGGGATTCTAAAAGCCAATGATGCCGAATCGGGGGATCCCTGCTACTCATTTTCTGAAGGTTTTTCAGCTGAACTGGCCGATCTTACAGATAATGGAAAAGATGAATTTTTTCTGATTGCGTCTGTCAATAAGCTGTTTGCATATTGTGACGATGAGGCTGTGCTCTTAGAAGAATATCCGTTTATCCCGGTAGAAAACGTTCCTGTAACCCTGGATCTCGATGACGATGCGACCATTGGAGAATCCTCTCAAAGCAGCATAGGAGATTTGAACGACCAGGATATGGAGGTCCTGGTGGGTTCCAGTAGTTACCAGTTTGATACGAGCAGCGATGAAAAAACTCCCTTTGCAGTTAACGTCGCTGCTCCAAGAAGCACAGGAGCAATGTTGAACCCTTGGAAAGAATATAAAGTCAAGCAACCTTCAGGATCTAATGTGTGCTGGGCTATTTCTTGTTGGGAAATAGGCGATTGGGAAACAAACGACGAATCTGCCGGACCGGCCGGTTCATATAAAACTGTTTTGGATAAAATGCATAAAGGGCTTTATGACACGGCTACTATCACGGAAGCCAAAGACGCAATGAAAAAGGTATATAATGTCAATATGACCATCAAAGGGAAGGCATTGACGATTAATCAGGTTGGGGCCCAGATCGAGGCATTTCATCCGATTTATACGAATTGGTATGACTCTTCTAAAAAAAAGGGACATACCGTAGTTATTTACGGATACGACAGCGAGGCGGGGTTGCCGCCGCTAATCTACTATATGGAAAGCTTGACGGGAAAGGGCGTACATATGGAGCCAAACAGTCAGGGCAAATATGTAATGACCTACACCACGACTCCGTTCACATGGCAGGACAGCATGACAGTGGGCTGATCATCAACAATCGAGGTTGCAGAGAATGAAATATTTCAGGATTTGGTTTGTAGTGGCAGGGCTTTTATTATCGCTTTGTGGTTGTTCACAATCTGAAAGTCCCAGTCAAACGGTCAGCGGAAATATGCTTGTGGATAGCGGATCATCGTCCGCGAGTGTGGAATCTGCAGCTCAGTCTACAGCTTTAGAAGAACAAAATGAAAAAGATTTGTCTTCGTCCGATGCTAGCAGCGTCGATGAGCCACTCGAAAGCTCTTCTTTTTCTGAATCCTCGATCCCACCAGATAACATTCAGAGTGATCAGAGCGAACCGGAAATATCTTCGACGACAGATGAGAGGTTGAATGAAATCAACTCAATCTATCTCCATCAGGTGTTTTTTCTGGATGAAAGAGAATGCACTTTAACAGATCAAGAGGATTTCCAATTGGTGTTGTCTTTGGCTGATGATTTAACCTTAAGCGATGTTTATGGCCCTATTACAGGGGCTGGAGGCGTCGAGATTACGATTTTTTATCAGGATGGCCAAGAAGAAAATTATTTGTTTTACTCTAACATAGTCAAAGACGACCAGCAACCCGATCCAGATGAATGGTATATTTGCGGAAATCCCCAGGCGTTTGAAATGTTACAAAACTTTTTTGAAGAGTAAAAGAAAAGCAAGCTCTCTAATTTGAAGAGAGCTTGTTTTCTCCTTGTCCGGGAGAAAAAACTAGAAAACTGACAAAAAATTTACTGTAATAGTTGCACAACCCGCGAGAATACTATTAAAGCAAACGCAAACAGGATTTAGAAAAAAGTAAAGAAACAAGGAGTGTTAACTATTATGGCTAACAACAGCAAAAGCAGCAACAACCCCGTCGTTCCGGAAGCGAGAGAGGCTCTGAACAAGTTCAAGATGGAGGCTGCCTCCGAAGTGGGCGTCAACCTCAAGCAGGGCTACAACGGCGATCTGACCTCCCGTGAGGCTGGTTCCGTCGGCGGCCAGATGGTCAAGAAGATGATCGAGGCCTACGAGAACTCCATGAAATAAGGAATTCTGATTATTCAGAATTTTCTGTTGTGCGCTGGTCGCACAAACCCGATAAAGCAGGGTGGCAGCCGCCGCCCTGCTTTATTTTTGATCTTATCCCCGGTATTATGCGCGGTTATAATGCCGCGGATACTTCGGCGGCTTCCTCCTGTTCGTCGAACACGGTCTCGATAACCCGCGAGGAGCATGCGGGGGAGTAGCGCCAGCGATCGATGTGCCCGCCGGTGATATAGTACTCGGGAGCGGTGGTTTGATAGGCGGCGTCGAAGCTGTCCACGATGATCAGCTTCACCTTCATCTTTTCCGGGATCAGATTTTTTATGTAGACGCTGGCCTGCTGCCCGGGTCTCACGCCCTCCTTCGGCTCGGCCAGTCCCGCCAGGTTGGGGGTCAATTCGACAAAAATCCCATATTCCTCCACCGAACGCACCGTGCCCGCCACCGTCTGCCCGCAGCAGAAGTGGTCGGCGTTCTCCTCCCAGGTGCCGAGCAGCTCCTTGTGGCTGAGAGAGATCCGCCCGCCCGGCTCGATGGCCTTGACCACCGCCCGGATGTCCTGTCCGACCCGGAAGCGGTCGCTCGGATGGGATATTCTTGAGATTGAGATGCAGTCGATCGGGATGAGGGAGGCGATCCCGCAGCCGATGTCCACAAAGCAGCCAAAGGGTTCGAGGTGGGTCACCCGGCAGTCGATGATGTCGCCGCAGCGCAGCGAGCCGATATATTGCGCGAGGCATTGCTCCTGCACCATCCGTCTTGAGAGGACGGGCGCGAGGTTCCCGTGAACGTCCCGCCCGATGTCGGTGATGGTGAAGCAGACGGGCTTGTTGACCCGCGAGATGATTGCAATGTCCCGGGTAGACCCGTCACGGATGCCGATCGCACATTCCTCCCGCGGGATAATACCCCGGCAAAAGCCGAGATCGACGATCAGATTATGTTCGCTGTCACAGATGACGGCGCGCGCCTCCAGCACCTTTCCGGCCAGGAAGGCCTCCTGCAAGGTCGCCGAGCAGCGCAGCATGGCGCGGTTCTGGGGGGTATCAATCAGCTGTCCCTCAGGCTTAAAAAACAACATTTACTTTTGCCTCCTCTTTCTCTGTCTGCCGTTTTGCAAAAAGGCTTGCCGACCTTGCATAGGGCCTCATGAGCACTCCCCAACGCGGCGTCCGCCATACGACATGGTAAATGTATATTCACTCCGGGTATGGGTTTATACGTGAGGCAAAATCTTTTTCAGACAGAAAAAAGCCGCTCTCCAAGAGCGGCGTAAAGAGCCAAGTGCGAATATAAAAGCACATAAAAAGTACCGCATAAACTTAACGTTTACGCGGCACTTTTTATCGTTCACTCTGGTCGGAGTAGGGAGACTTGAACTCCCGGCCTCTTGGTCCCGAACCAAGCGCGCTACCAAACTGCGCTATACCCCGGAGTGGTTGCCCGACTAGGATTCGAACCCAGACAAACAGAGTCAGAGTCTGTCGTGCTACCTTTACACAATCGGGCAATATCTTTCGGCTGATAGGACACCGAACATTTATATATTATACTGATCCATGGACAAAATGTCAATACCTTCCGCCCCGAATTTTTGTATTTTTCCCCTTCTTCACTCACAAGTATGAACCGCCTGCGGACGGGATAAACTAAATGCAAACAGATTCTTTCGCCGGGTTTTCCGGCTTAAAACCGGCGTTCCGCCCGCCGCAAAAGCGGAGGCCGCCTCCGGGCGGCAAAAGGAGAATAAAATGAAGGCTACCATACTTTGCAGCTTCGACGACGTGGACCTGGCAGATCTCGCCGCCGGCAAGCTGCGCGCACGGATGGAAAAGGGGATCGAATCGATCGAAATCAGCAAGCCCTACTACGGCGAACCCAGCGACACCATGGATTTTTTGCCCATCTTCCCGACAATGAACGGCAACTTCGGCGCCGTGACCTATCCGGTCGGACTGACCGCCATTCCCACAATCGAGGAGCAAAGCTCCTCCGACTCACCGGAAAGCGACTACATCCCCCGCAGCGTCACCCTGCGCGTCACCTGCGCGCCCGAGCAGCGCAGCGACATCGAATCCATCCTCATCAACCTCGGCGCGCAGAAAATCCGCTCGATGAACGACGGGCACTGACCCTCACCCTGTTGACCAGCCTATCAAAACCGAAGAGCGGCGGAAAATTCCCGCCGCTCTTCGGTTTTGATGAATTTCGCCATAACAAGCTGTGATTCGACAAACCGGAGAGGAATTTTGATTTAAAATGGAAATAAAGAGGAAAATCATCAAATATTAAAATTTAGTAAAATTAGCCACCCAATATGTTGCTGGCACTATCGTTCCTGTACTCGGGCACAAATCTTCGTTACGATAAATTTGTCAGGAGGTAACGATAGTGCTGAAAGAAAATTTATCACAAAGTCTAAAAAATGAACGTAAAAAGCAAGGATTGACGCAGGAATCGGCGGCTGAACTTTGTAATTTAAGTCCTAGGTTTTGGGGTAAGATGGAACAAAAGAAAGCCAGCGCTTCGATTGATACTTTGGAGAAAATTTCGACAGGTCTACATATTAAGGTAGAAGATTTATTGAGAGGAGGCGAGGCGACGGATGATAACGAGAAGTAGTTTGCCAAGGGAAATTTATCTTCCCCCCTTTGCCGATGGCCGGCGCTTCTCGTAGAAAAATTACTAAAAACATCAAAACCGACATTATATCGGCTGGAGTGAAAGGTAAATTATCCCTTATAATTGCCAAGGAGGGATAGTTTATGACAGAAGGTAAGAAAATAGGACTACAAATCAAAGGGATGAGAAAGCAATGCGGCTTTACCCAGGAAAAGGTTGCGAACGATCTCTTTATCAGCCAGTCCTATCTTCGCAAAATCGAACATAGTGAGGCGAATCCCAGTGTCAACATGGTCGCAAAAATTACCTCTTATTTGGAAAATGCGCTGAGCGGCGCAGACAAAAAGGAGGTGTTTTAATTGGAACATTGGGAGTATATCGTCTTTTCGGAAGTGCGGCAGCATCCGGAGCTGGGCCGATACGATACATATGGAATCCAGGTATATTCAGATTCAAGGCTCATCATATGCATACACGATGTTACAACAGATCAGCTTGCGGCTGCGAAAATAGCAAAATGCTTTACTCAACTACAACTGTCCCCGATCCATTTTGACGAAGCAATTGAAGATATGTTAGCTATGTAAACCGCAAAACAAGACGCCTCTTTTCCAGAGGCGCCTTGTTTTTTCAACCTGAACGGCCCGTTTATATAGAAAGGTTTCTAACCGGCGGCTGTTCCGCCAGCCCGTTTAGAATTTCCACGCCGCAGCTGGCGCCGATCCGGGTGGCCCCGGCGGCGAGCATCCGCAAAGCGTCCTGGACGGAGCGAATACCGCCCGCCGCCTTGATCCCGGTTTCCCGCCTGAGAATGCTGTGAAGAAGCTCCACATCCTCCACGCTGGTGGAACGGGGCAGGATGGGCCTGTAGCCGGTCGAGGTTTTGACGATGTCAGCTCCGTACCCCTCGCAGAGCAGCGCCACCTCATGGATCTGCCGGCTTGTCAGCAGCGGAGTCTCGATGATGACCTTGGCGAGCGCCCCCGCCGCGTGGGCCGCGCCAATCACGCCGGAGAGCTCCCGCTCCAGGGCGCTGTAATCGCCGGATTTGAACGCCCCCACGTTGAGAACCAGGTCGATTTCCTGCGCGCCCTTTTGCAGAGCGTCCCCGGTTTCAAAAATCTTGGTCTCGGGCAGGTCCATCCCGAGGGGGAAGCTGATCACCGTGCAAACCTTGGTGGCGCTTCCACTCAGAACCTGCGCGGCGGCGGGCACCATATTCGGCAAAATACAGACGCTGGCAAAGCCCTCCGCCATGGCTTCCCTGCAAAAGCTGCGGATATATTCCTCGCTCAGCCCGCTCCCCAGCGCAGTCTGGTCGATGAGCGCCGCGAGCTCTTTGCGCGTCATTGCGACACCTCCCCACATGCCCCGTATTCCGCCATGATCCCGAGCGCACAGCTGGTGGCGATCCGGTCGGCCCCCGCGTCGAGCATGCGCTCGACCTGGGCCGCGGTGCGTATGCCCCCCGAAGCCATGACCTTGATCCGCCCGCCGAAGGCCTCCTTGATGAGGGAAACCTGCTCGATGGTGGTCACCGCCCCAAAACCAGGGTTGGTCTTGAGGAAGGGAATCCCCAGTCCGATTGCCATGGACGCGGCCCGCTTTTGCTGCTCCCGGCTCAGACAGTCGGCAAAATAAATCATTTTCATCAGCCTGCCCCGGCCTTTGACGAGCGCGAAGCATTCCGCCATCTCGTCTCTGGTTTCTTCCTCGCGTCCGGAGAGAAAGGCGCTCAGGTTCATCGAGACGTCCAACTCGTCCGCGCCGTCACAGAGCGCCCGCTCGATCTGGAAAAGTTTGCTCTCCCTGGTCATGCCCGCCAGTGGGTAGGAGAGCACGGTGCAGACCTTCCTGCCGGCGGGGTGTAAAATTTCAGCCGCCCGCTTGATATAATAAGGCTCCGCCAGCGTCACGGCAAAGCCGAAGGGGACGGTTTGCCCCACGAACTGCTCCACCTCCTCGATGGTGGGCGCGGGCTTCGCGCCGATCGAAGCGTCGATGAGGGGCGCCACCCCGGTTGCGGTTCTCATGGTTCAGTCGCTTCCTTTCCGTCCCCGCCGATCTGGCAGACCACCTGCTTGGTGCTCTTGGCAAATTCGGTCGGGGACATGCCGGTGTATTTCTTGAACACCGAGCAGAAGTATTTGTATTCGCTGAAGCCCACCTGGTCCGAAATCTCATAGACCCGCAGGCTCCCTTCGCCCAGCAGGGCGATGGCCTTCTGGATGCGGTACTTGTTGAGCACGTCCAAAAAGGTCTGCCCCGTGGATTCCTTGAATTTGCGGCTCAGATAGCTGGCGCTGATCCCCAGCTCCTCGGCGATGGATTCCACCGACAGCTTCTCGCCGTAATACTGCTTGATCCGCTTGATGGTGCGCACGACGTAGCCGTTGCCCAGCGCCTGGGGATTTTTGTCCAGACTCCAGCTGATCAGGTCCTGGATGGCCTTGTTCCTGGTGATCCCCAGAATTTCCGCATAGGTCTCGCTCTCCTCGACCTCGGCGCGGATCTTCCCGACCAGCTGTGCGAGCTTCTCCTCGTCCACGGGCTTGAGCAGGTAGTCGAACACGTGCAGCCCGATGGCGCGCTTGGCGTAGTCAAAGTCGGAATAGCTGGTCAGCAGCACGCTGCGAAAGGAGCGGGTCTTTTGGGCCTGTTCGATCATTTCCAGCCCGTCCATCTCGGGCATCCTGATGTCGGTGATCACCAGCTGCGGAGAGAGCTCCAGGATCATCTGCAGCCCCTCCTTGCCGTTGCAGGCGGCGCCGGCGACCAGGCAGTCCATGCTCAGCCAGTTGATGGTGTATAGCAGCCCCTTGCGGATGATGTCCTCGTCCTCCACGATCAAAACCTTCAGCATGATGTCTCCTCCCCGGAAGCTAGCATCCCGCGTTTGTAGATGGGCAGGCGGATACGCACCGCCGTGCCCTCGCCCTCGTCGCTGAGCACCTCCACGCCGTATTCGTCGCCGTACATCAGCTTGACCCGGCGGTGGACGTTGAAGAGCCCCACATAGTTGGTGGAATTGTGGCTGTGGCGCAGCATGTCGTTGATCTCCTGCAGCTTTTGGCGCTCGATCCCCACGCCGTTGTCATAGATGACGATGATCAGGTCGCTGTCCAAAAAGCGGGCGGTCACCATCACCGACAGCTCGGAGCGCTCGTCGAAGCCGTACTTGATCGAGTTCTCGATGATCGGCTGGAAGATCAGCTTTGGGATGATGCACTCCTCAGCCTCGGGCTGTATGCGTACCGAATAGGTCAGGCGCTCGTTAAAGCGCGCCTTGAGGATTTCCAGGTAGCTGCGGGTGTAGGCGATGTCCTCGCGCACCGTGACCTCGGTCGATGCACCCTTGATGGAGTAGCGCAGCAGGGTGGAGAGGTTTATGATCATGCGGTTGGCCCCTTCGGGATCGAGCTTGACCAGCACCCGGATGATCTCCAGGGTGTTGAAGAGGAAGTGGGGGTTAAACTGGCTCTCCAGCTGCTTGATCTCGGCCACCATGTTTTCCCGGGTCTTTTCGTTGTTCTGGCGGATCAGCTCCTTGATGCTGTCGAGCATCATGTTGTACGACTCCCCGATGATCTCGAACTCGTCGCCGGTCGAGATGTGCAGGCGCATATTGAGGTTCCCCTGCTCAACACAGTTGAAGGCGTCCACCAACTCGTCGACGATCCGGGTTTTCGACACGGCGATCCGCTTGGCGCTGATGAAGATGGACAGGGTCATCATCACGAAGATCAGCACCAGGACCGCGCTCACGAAGAAAAACATCGAATACAGCGCGGTGACCGAGGTCAGGGTGAAGATTTGCAGCCCGCTGTTTAGCGTGCTGCGGGTGACGTAGAAGCGGTCCTTCTGATAGCTGAACTGGCTCTCGTCGCCCAGCAGCGGCGCCTGCACCTTGTTGTTGAGCGTGTGGAACTGGTAGTTGTTGGCGACAAACACATGGTCGTATTGGTCGGCGACCACCGTCTGGCAGGGGAGGTTGGAGATGCTGCGCAAAAAGTCGTCGCTGTTCATTACGAAGACCAGGTACCCCTCCACCTGGCCCCGCACCAGGATCGCGCGGCCGATTTCCATCTGCACCGTGCCCGAAAGGGAGGAGCTGACGCTGGAAAACTCCAGGAAGGTCTGGCCGGGGTCCCGGGCCATCCGCCTTTTGAGCCCCAGCAGCTCGCCGGGCTTGCCCTTCAGGAACTGGGGCTTGGTCTCGTTGCTGGAGAGCAGCGGCTTCATCCCCTCGTCCAGCACGAAGAAGTCGGCGTGCACCGGCAGGCTGTTCACAGTCTCGTACAGCTCCGCGCTCAGGTTGGCCAGGTACCGCGGGTCGTCCTCCACATAGCGGGGCAGCGGACCTTGGGAAAACTCCAGGCATTTGTCGCTGTAGGCGCCGATGAGCATATCAAAATACTCCGTCATCGTTTCGTTGCACTGGCGGTTTTCCCGCACGATGCTGTAATTCCAGAACAGGAACACCAGCAGCAGGAACAGGACGATGATGGCCAAAACGGGGAAAAGCGCATGAGCGACCAAGGTCTTCCGGATGTCGTTTTTAAAGTTGCCTTTCCGGATATCTGTACTCATAACGCTTTCCCCCATCGGTTACAGGCTTATTTCCTTGCTGCCCGTGAGCTTGAAGAAGATCAGCAGGGAGATGACCGTCGTCGCCGTCAGGATGGTCGCCAGCGCCGCCGCGGTGCCGTAGCTGGCGCGGATGACCTCCTGGTAGATGGCCACCGACATGGTCACCGTCTTCCCGGTGAACAGGATGACCGAGGAGCCCAGCTCGTTGATGACGGTGATCCAGCTCAAAATCGCCCCCGAGAGCACGCCGGGCATCATCAGCGAGGCGGTGATCTTGAAGAAGGTCCTGACCGGGGAGGCGCCCAAACTGATGGAAGCCTCCTCCATACTGGGGCTGATCTGATACAGGATGGCTGCGCTGGAGCGCAGCGTATAGGGCAGCCTTCGCACGACGAAGGAAATGATCATGATGATCGCGGTGCCGCTGAGCAGCAGGGGCTTGTGGTTGAAGGCCAGCAGCAGCGTGATACCGAGCACCGAGCCGGGGATGATATACGGGAACATGGTCACCGTGTCGATGATCGCCGTGAAAACATTTCGCTTCCTTGTCGCGATATAGGCGATGAACATACCCAGTATAACAATAATCGCGATGGCAATCAAACCGAACAGGTATGTATTCTTTACCGCCCGCCCGAGGTTGTCGATGATCATGCGGTAGCTGTTCAGGGAATACCCCTCTAAGAAGACCGCGCGGTTGGTGTTGAGGAACGAGGTGTAAACCACCGTCAGCTGCGGCAGGATCGCCAGCCCCACCACCAGGTAGATGAAGGCGTGGATCAGCACGTTCTTGATCCCGTGCACCTGTTTGGGCTGGATCGGGCGCAGGGAGGACATGGTGAAGGACTTCTTGTTGACGAAATATTTCTGGGCGATGAAGATGACCGCCGTCACCAGCACCATGATCGCCGCCATGGCCGCGGCAAAGTTCGCCTCGCCCCCGGTCTCGTTGATGAATTCGGTGTAGATGAGCGTCGGCATGGTCAGGTACCCTTCTCCGATGAGCATGGGGGTTCCGAAGTCCGCCAGCGCGTTCATGAACACCAGCAGCCCGCCGGCGAACACGGTGGGCGTGATCAGCGGCACGATGATGGTGGCCACCTTCTTGATCCCGTTGCAGCCCAGGGATTCGGCGGCCTCGCTGAGCGCCACGTCGATCTTCTTCATCGCGCCGCAGACGTACATGTAGATGAACGGGTACAGCTTGAGGGTAAAGACCAGCAGCATGCCGCCGAAGCCGTAGATCGAGGGGGTATGGATCCCCAGGTTGGCAAAAAACTTGGTGACCGACCCGTTGCGCCCGCACAGCAGCACCCAGGAATAGGCGCCGATGAAGGCGGGGGACATCATCGAGACGATGATGAGGATTTCAATGATCCCTTTGCCCTTGATCTTGCAGGTGGTCATGAAATAGGCTAAGGGAGTCCCGATGAGGATGGTCAGCGCCGTGACGCAGATGGTGAGCAGGAAGCTGTTTTTGAGCGCCCCGTAGTAGTAGCGCTTGCCGAAGAACTTGGCGAAGTTGCCCATCGTCCACAGCTGGGTCTCGCTGTCCTTGAAGCCGCTGAGGAACAGCATGAACAGCGGGTACACCAGGAACACGGCGAACAGCAAAAGGATCACCAGTGTCACGGTCTTCCAGAAATCCCATTTGAATTTATGGGTTTTGAGCGCGCTGCTAGGCATACTTCTTCACATCCTTTATCAGGCTCTGCTCCTGGTCTTCGGTGAATACGTTGATCTTGGCGGCGTTGGGCTTGAGCTCGATGGTATCGCCCACGTTATAGAGCCGTTCGGCGTGGCCCAGGTCCTGGGAAAATTCTATGCTCGGCTGCCCGGGCAGCACCATGCCGCCGGCAAATTCCAGCACATAGTTCGTGTACTTGCCGAGGAAGGTCTTGCTCCTGACCTTGGCCTTCATGCCGGGCTGGATCGAGAACTCCTCCGGGCGGACCGAAACGACCACGTCCTGGCCCTCCCGCGCGCCGTCGCAGAGGTTGGGCATCTCGACGCGGTACCCGTCGGCAAAGACGACCGCCGGCGTGCTCCCGCCGCGGGAGACCTTCGCGTGAAAGAGGTTGCTGTGCCCGATGAAGGTGGAGACGAAAACGTTGGCCGGGCGGGTATAGATCGACTCGGGCGCGCCGACTTGCTGGATGATGCCCAGCTTCATGACGGCGATCCGGTCCGAGATGGCCAGCGCCTCCTCCTGGTCGTGGGTGACGTAGACGGTGGTGATCCCGACCTGGTCCTGCACCTCCCGGATGGCGGAGCGCATCTCGATGCGCAGCTTGGCGTCCAGGTTGGAGAGCGGTTCGTCCATCAGCAGCACGCTCGGGTGGATGACGATGGCGCGCGCCAGGGCGACGCGCTGCTGCTGGCCGCCCGAGAGGTTTTGCGGCAGGCGGTCCTGGTATTCGCTGATGCGCACCACACGGAGGATGTCGTCCACCTTTTTCTTCATGGATTCCTTGGACTCCTTGCGCAGCTTGAGGCCGTATTCCACGTTCTCCCGCACCGTCATGTGCGGGAAGATGGCGTAGCTTTGGAACACCATGCCGATGTTGCGCTTGTGCGCGTCCACGTCGTTGATGACGGTGCCGTCGAACTGGATGGTGCCGCCCTCGATGCTGTTGAAGCCGGCGATCATGCGCAGCAGGGTGGTCTTGCCGCAGCCGGAGGGGCCGAGGAGGGTAAAAAACTCGCCGTTTTTGATCTGGACCGACAGGTCCGGGATGACGGTGGTATCGCCGTATTTCTTGATGACGTTGTTGATCCCGATGGAAACGCTCATAATCAGTTCATCCTTTCCTCCCAAAACACCGGGGCGGCATCAGTAGCCGCCGCCCAGCTCGCCTTCCTCTTTCACGACCAGGGTGCCTTCCTTCTCCCGCTTGAGGGCCTCCTCCATGATGGCGATGGTCGAGCGGGTGCCGATCCGGATGGTGCCCGTGGAGAGCACCGCCAGGGCGGCGTCCAGGGTGCGCACGCCGCCGGCGGCCTTGACGCTGACCTTGTCCGAGCAGCTGGCGCGCATGATCTTGAGGTCCCCGATGGTGGCGCCGGAGGGCGCGTAGCCGGTCGAGGTCTTGACGAAATCGACTCCCGCGCGCTCGGCGATCTGGCAGGCGAGCTTGATCTGCTCCGGGGTCAGATAGTGGTTTTCAAAAATCACCTTGACCTTGGCGTCCATCGGATGGGCCGCCTCGACCACGCAGCGGATGTCGTTTTCCACATAGTCGTATTCCTCCGAGAGGAAGCGGGCGATGTTCATCACCATGTCGACCTCGACCGCTCCCTTCTTGATGGCGTCGATTGTCTCGAGCACCTTGGACTCGGTGGTGGCGACCCCGTGCGGGAAGGCGGCGACGGTGGTCACCAGCACGTCGGTGCCCTCCAGCTCCCGGCAGACGATGGGCAGGTCGGACGGGCGCACGCAGACGGATACGCAGTCGTACCTCCTGGCGATGTCGCACCCTTCGATCAGCTCCTTGACGGTGATGTCGGGGCGCAGCAGCGAATGGTCGATGGTCTTGGCCACGTCGTGGGCGGTGATGTGTTCCCCAGTGTGAAATACCCTTGCTTTTTCCATGGTGATATTCCTCCCATAAATTCATTTCATCGTACCTTCATTGTAACAACGTCCTGCCGGGGCTCACAATCCGACAAATCCGTTAAAATATCCGAAATTCTGAACAAGGGCCAAAAAATGTCGATTCACCCCGCTTCCCGAAGCGCGGCGGCGCGCCGGGAGGGTTCATTTTTTCGGGCGTTTTGACAGATTTCTCGGATTGAGGAAAGCGGACAGGTCCGGTACAATGGTATTAAACTGGAAAGGGAGGATTGGTTCTATGACGAATCAGGAGATTTTCGGCCACATCGACCACACGCTGCTCAAGGCGACCGCGACCTGGGAACAGATCCAGGCGCTCTGCGACGAGGCCGTGCAATACGGCACCGCGTCGGTCTGCGTGCCGCCGAGCTATCTGAGGCGGATCAAGGAGGCCTACGGCGATAAAATCAACCTTTGCACCGTGATCGGCTTCCCCCTCGGCTACAACACCACCGCCGTCAAGGAGTACGAGGTGAAAGAAGCCATCGCCGATGGGGCCGACGAGGTGGACATGGTGATCAACCTCGGGGATGTGAAGAACAGCGAGTTTGAAAGAGTGACAAAGGAGATTCGCACTTTGAAGGCGGCCGCCGGGGACAGGATATTAAAGGTGATCATCGAGACGTGCTACTTAAGCGAAGAGGAGAAAATCCGCCTGTGCGAATGCGTAACCGAGGCCGGGGCGGACTATATCAAGACCTCGACCGGCTTCGGCACAGCCGGGGCGACGATCGAGGACATCCGGCTCTTTAAACAGCATATCGGCCCCGGGGTCAAGATGAAGGCGGCGGGCGGGGTCAAGACCCGCGGGGATCTCGAGCTGTTCCTGGGCGAGGGGTGCGAGCGCATTGGGACCAGTTCCGCGGTCAAGCTGCTGACCGCCCGGGAGTGAGGGGGCAGGCGGGATGGAGAAGTACCTTTTTGGGGGCGCGGTCACCGAGCTGATCGCCCCGGCAAACGAAAACTATCAGGTGGACTTCGGCGCGCTGGATCAGGAGATCGACCGCCAGCTCGAGGGCGGGATCCGGGGGCTGTTCGTCAACGGCCTTGCCACCGAATGTCTGGTCACCACCCGCGAGGAGCAGCTGGCCATGGCCGCCGAAACGGTCAAGCGCGTTCGCGGGCGGGTCCCGGTCATGGGGAATATCGCCGCCACCCGTCCGTGCGATGCGATAACACTGTTGGAAGGGTACGAGGCGTGCGGCGTGGACGCCGTCAGCGTCACCCAGCCGGCGATTTACGGCTACACCGCCGAGGCGCTCTACCGCTTTTATGCCGGCGTCGCCGAGCACACCAAGCTGCCGGTCTATATCTATAACGCGCCCCAGACCGGCAACACCCTCACCCCCTCCCTGGTGGCCAGGCTGGTGGAGGAATATGAGGGGATTCGCGGATATAAGGACAGCGTGCAGGATATCATCCATCTGCAAAGCGTGATGGCTAGGATCCCAAAGGGCCGGCATTTTGAATGCCTGGCCGGGTCGGACGCCACCATCTTTCCCACCCTGGCGCTGGGCGGCTGCGGGGTGATCTCGCTGATTTCGGCCCTGTTTCCAAAGCCGGTGGCGGATGTCTGCGAGCTTTATTTCGCGGGCAGGATCGAGGAGTCGCGCGAGGCCGCCTGCCGGGTGCTCGAAATCCGCACGGCGCTCAAGGGCGCGCCGTTCCTGGCGGGCTACAAGTATGTGGCCGAGCTGGTCGGCATGCCGCTGGGCCGGGTGCGCCCGCCGCTGTCCGAGGCGAGCGACGGGCAAAAAGAGAAGATCAAAGAGAGCCTGCAAAAATTGGGGCTGCTCTAAAAGAATCAAGAGAGGGCCGGTTCTTTATGAACCGGCCCTTTCCTCATGATTGCTTTAAAAAGACGTGCAGGAAGGTGTCTCTGATTTCGGCCTCTCCGAACCGGCCGGGGGTGCGCAGAAATTGGTTGGCCCCGGCCCCCGGCCCCGTCCAGCGCCGGGCGGCTACCTGAGAGAGCTCTTCCCGGCTAAGGGGCGGCGGGGTGTAGGCGTTGAGCCGCCGGACCGCTTCCCCCAGCGCCTCGATCGTCCCGCCGCAGGCGCGCTCGTACCGGGCGGCCTTCTGGGGCAGCAGCTCCTTGGCGCGGGAGAGGTAGTCGGGCAGGAAGAAGGCGCAGGCCGTGCCGTGCGGGGCGCCGTACTCCTCGGTCAGATAGTAACCGAAGGCGTGGCAGTAGCAGGTGCCGATGTGGGCGATCACCATGCCGCCGAAGAGGGAGCCGTAGTAGAGATCCTCCCGCTGCTCCCAGGAGATGGGCGCGTCCTCACGCAGGGACGCCAGGACGGGGACTATGCGTTCCACCGCCGCGAGGGCGGCCGCGTCGGTCATCTCGTTGGCGGCCTTGGAGAAAAAACCTTCCGACGCGTGGGTCAGAGCGTCGAGCGCGGTGGAGACGGTATAGCGGTAGGGCAGGGACAGGGTGTATTTCGGGTCGCCGAACACCACCCTTGCGTAGTCGCAGTCCGCGCCCACCGATTTTTTGCGCCCGGTCAGGTCGGAGGTCATCACGCTGTATTTGTTGATCTCGCTGCCGGTGCCGGCCGTGGTTCCCACCAGCACGATGGGCAGGGGAGGGTGCTCCCAGCGCTTTTGCACCGTATAGACCGAGTCACCGGGCAGGTCGTTGCGCGCGAACACCGCCGCCATCTTGGCGCAGTCGAGGGCCGACCCGCCGCCGATCCCGACGACGAATCCGGCGCCCATCTCTGCCGCCAGCGCCCCGGCGCGCCGGGCGGTGGAGATCAGCGGGTTTGGCTCCACCTTGTCGAACAGCTCCCAAGCGATCCCCAGGCGCTTGAGCAGCGCACAGACATCCTGGAGCGCCCCGGATGCCAGCGCCCCGTGCCGGCCGCTCACCAGCAGGCATCGCCGGCCCAAGGAGGAGAGGACCTCCCCCTTTTCGTTCACGCAGTCCTTCCCCGTCACCAGGCGGCAGGGGAGGTAGTAATCCATGTTTTTCATCGGTATCCTCCAATTCTTCACGGAAATGGAAAAAGTAACGCCCCAGGCGTTACTTTTTCCGCAGAGATAGGCTGAGATTGTATCCGGATCTTTATCAGGAAACACTGGTGTAGATGTCGGTGAACTTGTCGCACCAATTCTTCTTGTTCTCGATGGCTACCGATTCCTCGGCCTGGAGGACCTTCACTTCGTTATAGGGCTTGAGGATGGGGGAATCCGGCAGGTCGTTGCGGATGCCGCGGTTGTTGAGCTCGGTGACCATCATGGTCTGGGCCTCCTTGCCGGTGAGGAAATCGACGAACTTCTGCGCGTTTTCCATGTGCGGGGCGTTCTTGACGATACAGACGTTGGTGCCGCGGAAGATGACGCCTTCCTCCATGTAGACCAGCTTGACGGGAGCGCCGGCCACCACATAGTCCGCGCCGCCGGTCTCATAGGTCAGCCCTACGGTGTACTCGCCGTCGGCCACGCCCTTATAGACCGCGGAGGAGCTGTTGAGCAGCTTGCCGTCCAGGTTTTCACAGAATTTCGTCACATAGTCCCAGGCTTCGTCGGTGTCGCCGCCGCCCATGGCGTAGAGCATGTTGACCAGGTGCTCCCAGCCGGAGGCGGTCTGCGCGGGGTTGGCCGCCGCGATCTTGCCCTTGAGCGCCGGGTTGAGCAGGTCTTCGTAGCCGTTGATCTCGATGTCGCCGATCAGGTTGGTGTTGACCATCAGTACGCTCGGCATCAGCGTCGCGCGGGTAATGCACTTTTCTGAATTTTTAAACTCGTCCGAAAGGACGAACTCCTCGTTGGGGCTGACGTAGTCCTCGAACAGCTCCATCTGGGGGGTGACGGTGGAAACCGTGCCCGCGAACAGGATGTCGCCCAAGGGGTTGTTGGTCTCGGATTCGATCCTCTTGAGCAGCTCGCCGGTGCCGGCCGCGATCAGGTCGACCTTGACGCCGGTCTCCTTCTCGAACTCTTCGATCAGCGGATCGAGGAACTCCAGCGTGTAGGCGCTGTAGACCACCACGGTGTTGTCGTCGCTCTTGGAGGCCGCGGGTGCGGCCTCGCCCGTACCGGCCTCAGCGCTGGCCTCGCCGCCGCTGGCGCTGGTGGTCCCGGAGCCGCCGCTGCACGCCGCCAGGGTTAAAACAAGGGATGCAGACAGGATCCCCGCCAATACCTTCTTCATATTCATGCTTTTTCCTCCTTCACAATCTGGGTTCCTTGACAATTCCATTATAGCCGGGCGGGGAGGGCGCCACAATCCGAGAAATCTGTCAAAACATCTGAGAAACTGAACTCTTTTATTGAGGTCTTTAAAAAATGCGCATGCATCGCAGGTCCGTACAGCCGGCCCGGCACAAGCAAACGCCCCCGGCCTTCCAAAGCGGAAGGCCGGAGGCGTTTTATGAAGCGCAGTCGGATGGAGGGGTAAACGGTAAGTAGGCCGCCTGTAACCAGGCGGCAGAATTTAACAACCTTTGCGGAGCTTTAACAACCGCAGCCCCAGCTGCCGGAGCAACCACAGCCGCAGCCACTGGAACTGCCGCAACCACAGCCGCAGCCACTGGAACTGCCGCAGCCGCAACCGCAGCCACCGGAACTGCCGCAGCCGCAACCGCAGCCGCTGGAACTGCCGCAGCCGCAACCGCAGCCACTGGAACTGCCACAGCCACAGCCGCAATTGCCCCAGGAGTTGCAGGAGCAACTCCCGCACAGGACGGTATCCGTCGCGATCACAGTATCCAGCGCGACGGAATCAGATTGACAACCACAGTTGCAGGCGCCGCACCCGTTATTCATCCAACACATTTTACATCCTCCATATCTGCGGGAGTGCCCCGCAGACTATCCTATGAAGGAGGGAAATAAAAGGTGTCAGCGGGTGGAGATGTCGCTGGCGTCCGCGATGATCTGATACCCCATCTTGTTTAAGCAGTTTTCAATTTTGTCATAGGAGGCGCCCGAACTGTCGTAATCCACCGCGATCCGGTTGGTCTGCTCGTTCACGCTCACCGAGGAAACGCCGTGCAGCGTGTCGAGCTGGCGCTTGATCTGCCCGAGGTCGCGTTTCCCGTCCACGTTCTCCACCATGATCCATGCCGTTTCGTTCGCCATAAGATAACCTCCCGATTCATTTTGATCCCACATGGAGCGTTAAAACGCCCGTTATTATCCTTCCCGCTGCCTCGGCGGCGATACGAGGATTCGCCTGGCACAAAGCGCTTGCGGTGGAAAACAATTCGGTAGAATCAACAAAATTTTTTTCCAGAATAATATTGACTTGCGGTCAGTCAAATGATATACTGGCAACAGATTGGAGGGGAAGAGATGAGGATTACCAAGAAGCCCGACGAGCGGCGCGAGGAGATCGTGCAGGCGGCCAGGGAGCTCTTTGGGCAAAACGGCTTTGCCAAGACGACCATCAGCGACATCGCGCAAAGGATCGGGATCGCCAAGGGCCTCTTCTACTACTATTTCCGCACCAAGGATGAAGTGATGAACGCCGTGGTGGATGAATACATCTCGGAAACCTCCGAGGTGGTGCGGCATATCGTGGAACAGGATACCGATTTTTTAAAACGGATGAACCAGGTCGTCTTCACCATTATTGAATTCACCCAAAAGACCGAGACCGTGTTCGCCGAACTCAAGGACTCCGACCGCTTTATGTTCCACCAGAGCATTTTGGAATATGCGGTGGAGCGCTTCCGCCAGCAGGTGGCGGGGCTGGTCGAGGAGGGCGTCGAGAAGGGGATCATCTGCTGCAAGCACCCCTACACCACGGTGGAAATCCTGTTTTACGGCTTCGGTATGCTCAATGTGAGCAACATGGAGCGCGAGCAGGTGATCGATATCGTCGGGCAGGCGCTCTGCGTGCGGCAGGAGCAATAACTGGGAGGCCGGGACGGCCTTTTCTTTGGCGATGAATTTGACTTATGGTCAGTCAATTTTACAAAAAGTTTTGATTGCGTTTTCTTCCTTTTTATAGAAATCGACGGACGATCCGCGAAACATGGGGGATCGGGCCGCAGAAAAGAGGGGTTTTCGTTTGCTGAAAAAATTCGCGCACCTGCTGACGCGCAATTCGGTGGTGGTGCTGACCTTGGCGGTGCTGCTGCTGATCCCGAGCTTCATCGGGATCGTCAGCACCAACATCAACTATGACATCCTCAGCTACCTGCCGGACGACCTCGAGTCCACCCAGGGCGAGACCATATTGGAGGATACCTTCCAGAACGCGGCGACCTCCATGCTGGTGGTCGAGGGGATGCCGGCGCGTGATGTGGAAAAGCTCAAGGAGAAGATCGCCGACGTGCCGAACGTCTCGAATGCTTTGTGGATCAGCGACATGCTGGACATCAGCGTGCCCAAGGAGATCCTGCCGGACACGCTCAAGGACATCTTCTACAGCAGCAAGGCCGACTCCACCATGATGATCATCCAGTTTGACCATCCCGGCGCCTCGATCGAGACCATGACCGCCATCGACGACATCCGCGCGCTGTGCAACGAGCAGTGCTTCCTCAGCGGGTTTTCCATCTTTACAAGGGACATCGCCTCCCTGGTGGCCAGCGAGATGCCCACCTATACCATCCTGGCGGTGGTGCTCACCATCTTCGCCATGCTGCTGACCATGTCCTCCACCGTGCAGCCCTTTGTCTTCATCATCGGGATCGGGTTCGCGGTGCTTTACAACATGGGGACCAACGTCATTTTCGGTGAGATTTCCTATATCACCAACGCCATCGCGGCCATCCTGCAGCTGGGGGTCACCATCGACTACTCCATCTTCCTGATGGACCGCTACGACGAGGAGAAGCCGAAGTTTTCTGACCGGCGCGACGCGATGGCCAGCGCCGTGGTCAGCGCCTTCACCTCCCTGTCCGGCAGCTCGATGACCACGGTCGCCGGGTTCATGGCCCTGTGCTTCATGCGCCTGGCGCTGGGCAAGGACATTGGCCTCGTGATGGCCAAGGGCGTCATCATCGGGATTCTGGTGGTGGTCGTGGTGCTGCCCTCGCTGGTGCTGCAGTTCGACAAGCTGATCCACCGCTGGCACCACCGCACCATCATCCCGGACTTCAGCCGGCTCAACAACTGGATCATCGACCACCGCAAGACCTTCACCGCGCTCTTCCTGGTGCTCTTCATCCCGGCGGTGATCCTGCAAAGCCGCACCGAGATTTACTACAACCTCGACCGGGCGCTGCCCGAGGACCTCGGGTCGATCGTGGCCACCGACAAGATGAAGGAGCAGTACAACATGGCCTCGACCCACTTCATCATCCTGGACGATTCGCTGCCGGCCAACGATCTGAGCGACATTGCGAAGAAGGTCGAGAAGGTACAGGGGATCGAGAGCGTGCTGGCCTTCAACAAATTTGTCGGGCCGGGCATCCCGGACGAATTCATCCCGCAGGAGATCAAGGACTTCTGCAAGAAGGACGGCAAGCAGATGATGATGGTCAATTCCAGCTACAAGGCGGCCACCGACGAGGAGAACGCCCAGATCGACGAGCTCTATGCGATCGTCAAGGCCTATGATCCCGATGCGCTCATCACCGGCGAGGGACCGCTGACCAAGGATCTGAGCGAAATCACCACGGTGGACATCAGCGTCACCAACGTCATCTCGATCCTGGCCATCCTCCTGATTGTCGCCATCTGCTTTAAATCCCTCACCGTGCCGGTGGTGCTGGTCGCGGCCATCGAGCTGTCCATCTTCATCAACCAGGGGATCCCCGCCCTCAGCGGGACGGTCATCCCCTTCATCTGCCCGATCGTCATCGGGTGCATCCAGCTGGGCGCCACGGTGGATTACGCCATCCTGATGACCACCCGCTTCCGCGAGGAGCTGCGGGCGGGACATGAGAGCGTCGAGGCGATGAAGATCGCCTCGAACGCGGCCGACCGCTCGATCATTACCAGCGCTTTGGGCTTCTTCTGCGCCAACTTCGGCGTGGCGATCGTCTCTAAGATCGAGATCATCCAGTCCATCTGCTCGATGCTCGCGCGCGGCGCAATCATCAGCGCGCTGGTGAGCATCTTCATCCTGCCCTCGATCCTGCTGTGCTGTGAAAGGATTTTCGCTCGGACCACCAAGGACTGGCGCACCACCCCGAAGCCCCGCGCCTCCAGGCGGCGGGCGGATAAAAAGGCCCCGGCCGGGCTCCCGGGATCTGCCAATTAGTGCGAATTAGGAGGAATCAATCATGAGAAAAGCACCCTTAAAAGTGATCTGTGCGGGCATGGCGCTCCTGTTCGCAACCGTCAGCGTGGCCGCGGTGGCGGGCGTACCCGCCTCGGCCCCGGCGCCCCTGGCGCCCGTGAGCGCCGCCCCGGCCGTGAGTACGGCCGCAAAGGAGGCGACAATCGGCCTCTCCTGCAAGAAGACCGAGACGGTCTATGTCAACCTCGATCCCTCGGGCAAGCCCCGCGAGCAGATCGTCACCGACTGGCTGCACACCGACGAGGCGAACGTCACCGTCGAGGACCGCACCACCCTCGACGATGTGATCAACATCAAGAGCGTGGAGGGCCCGCAGCGCGACGGGAGCGCCCTCACCTGGAAGATGGACGGGACCGACCTGTACTACCGCGGCAAGGCCAGCGGGAAGCTGCCCGTCGATCTGGAAATCTCCTATTCGCTCGACGGAAAGCGGATGAAGCCCGAGCAGATGGCCGGCCAGAGCGGCCGGGTGCAGATCGATTTAAAATTTCGCAATACCAACAGAAACACCGTTCGGATCGGCGGGAAGAACGTCACCATGTACACCCCGGCGATGGCCGTGGTCGCCATGACCCTGCCGGACGACAAGTTCTCGAACGTCTCGGTGTCGGACGGCACCGTGCAGACCGACGGCAACAACCAGGCAGTCGCCCTGATCGCCATGCCCGGTATGGAGCAAAACCTCGATCTTGAGCGCTACGACATCCCCGGCTTCGAGGACCTCGACTTCCCGGAGGAGTTCACCGTCACCGCCGACGTGACCGAGTTCGAGATGGGCCCGATCATGATCGTGATGACCACCGAAATCCCCGACCTCGACGAGATCGACGCGCAGCAGGACATCCGGGAGATGAAGGCGGATATGTACGACCTGCGCGACATGCAGAACAATCTCGACGCCGCCGACCCCAACCACCGCACCCGCTCCCTCTTCACCGATGAGCCGATCACCGAGGGCGCGCGCACGATGATCGACGACATCTTCGACTTCTATGACCTGGACACCACGGTGCTCGACATCCTCCCGAAGTACATCACCGACGAAAACATCGACCTTTACGACCGCGTCTGGGAGGACATGGATAAGGTGGACATCGACGACCTGCTCGATTCCGACGCGATCAACGACATGATCCACCAGATGAGCAAGAAGAATATTGAGAAGATCCGCGACCTGCTCGACGACTATGACACCATCGAGGATTTGGACTGCAAAGACCTCGACAAGCTGTGCGACCAGGCGATCGAGATGCTCGACGCCATGCAGGACAACAAGGAGCAGGTCGAGACCTTCAAGGTGCTGCTGAAGTACAGCGATGCGATGGTAAACTTAGCAAAATCCCTGGATAACCCGGCGGTGGAACAGTACCTGACCCCGGAGAATATGAGGGTGGCCGTCAAGGCGGTGGCCGAAAACGAGATCAACAAGCTGGCGCTGATGATCCCGCAGAGCGGGACGATCGACCCCGGCGTGCAGAGCGCCATCCTTTCCCAGATCAAGCCCTATGTCAGCGCCCAGGAGTATGCGGCCCTCGAGGCGCTGCTCTCAAGCGACATGGGGGCTTCCCAGGGCAGCCGCGACAGCTCCGCTCCCGCGGAGCTGACCATCGGCTCGGAGGAGCGGGGTACCATCCGCCGCTCATCGAACACCTCGCCGGTGGACCATGCCTTCTGGGACGGCTACGACGAAGAAGATGAGGAGGACGAAGAAGACGGGGACCTGACCGTCGGTGAAAGCGGGGAGGAACATGCGAGCCGCCGCGCCGCCCGCAGCGTAACGCTCGCTTCCGGCGGCCCGACCAATTACCAGACTTTGATGGGCATTTTGCAGAGCAAGCGGGACGCCATCGCCGGGCAGAAGGCCGACGAGGTCATGGCGCAGCTGACCCCTGCGCTGCAAAGTATAAGCCAGCTCAAGGGCGCGATCGTCGGGGAGCTGGGCGGCGCCGAGAAGGCCAAGGAGCGCCTGCAGAAGGCCGCGGCCTTCACCGAGGCGCTGCTGCCCAAGGTGCATGAGATCGTGGACACCGCCGAGAAGCTCTCCGACCGGATCGGCGGACCCGAGAGCCGGCAGCTGCAATACCTGTTGGGCGAAATGCGCGACATGCTCGACGATTTGGACGAGAACCGCGACAACATCAAGGCGTTGCAGCGGGTGATGCGCGAATACGACTCGGATAAGTTCCAGGATTTCCGCGACAACTACGGCAGCCTCAAGCAGAGCTTTAATGACGCGCGGCCCATCCTGCGCGACCTGCGCCGCGATCTCGACGATCCGGCGATGGACAAGAGCCTGCACGAGAGCCCAAAGACGGTGGATGTGCTGCTCAACATGAAAAACGACCTGCTCGCCAACCGCAACGTCAGTGAAATCCTGCGCGACGCGGTGGCCCCGCAGAGCTCAAACCTGATGGCCAGCGTCTTCAACCTCTTCGACGTGCTGCAGGACAAGGGCGCGGTGGACAAATATACCGGTCAGGTCGAGGACCTCGACGAGCTCATCGAGCGCAAGGACGCTCTGGTGGACCTGGCCGACGCTTACCGCATCTATACCGACGCGCCGGAATACATGGAGACCGACCTGAAGTTCATCATGAAGACCGACGAGATCAAAATCCCTGAGGTGGAGGAAGCCCCCGCCCCGGTGGAGGAGAAAAAGGGCTTTGGCGAATGGATCAAGGGCCTGCTTAAAAAATAATTTGAAGAATGAAAAGCGGCGCCCTCCAATTTTTGGAGGGCGCCGCTTTGTCATTTAATTGACCGCAAGAAACGCTTTCTTGCAGTCCAAATTTCCCTGAAAGCTGGACTGTCGATCGAACGCGGCTTCTAATCGGCCCTGTTTTTTCTAATTATATCCTATTCTTCCAGCTCTTTCAAGGGGATCCGCGCTTTTGCGGCGGATTCCCGGCGAGGCGGAGACCGGCAGAAAGCGTTTCTAGCGGTCAATTGCGGGGAGTTGGAACTGGTGAAAAAACAGATGGCGGTATGCGCGCTGATCCTTTTATTCATAGTAACGCTTAGTCCCGTGGCTCTGGCGGCGGGAGCCGAGGTAAACGTGGAGGCGGGCGAGGCCTGCGACTATGGGGTGGACATCCCCTTCACACCCTCCCCGCGCGCCGCACGGTATACCTTCGAGGTGTTCGACGGGGAAGGGGCCCAGGATTCCCTGATGCGCGCCCAGGTGACGGTGAGCGGGGAAGGCGAGCAGCGCGTCTATCTCCCGCTGGCGGTGGATCCCGAGGGGGCGCACCGCTATACCCTCCAGGTCACCGCCCATCCCGCCTCGGAGCGGGTGGGGCTGGACACGGCGGCCACGGTGCGCACCCCCTTTACCACCTCTCCCTCCTGCGGCTGCGCGGCGGGGACCGCCGGCGCGTTCTACGCCGGGGCGGGCACCGAAGGAAGCCCGTGGCGGGTGACGAACCAGGCGCAGCTCGCACACATCCACAGCGCGCACCTCGCCGGCGGACACTCTTTTTTGCAGGTGCGGGACATCCGGCTCGACGGGAGCTGGGGCGGGATCGGCACCGACATCAAGAGCTTTACCGGCCGGTACGACGGCGGGTACCATACAATTACGTTCCCGAATCAAACGCTTTCCAGCGGGCTCTTTATCTATGTTGTTGATTCCACGATCACTTCGTTGGGGATTGAAAATGCCGCGATCAGCTCCTCCGCTGCCCGGGGAGCGCTGGCCGCGGTTTGCATGGGAAACACGCGGATTACGGACTGCTATGCACTGAACTCCATCGTCTATGGATACGCCGCGGGCGGGCTTGTCGGCACGGCGGAAAAGGGCAGTGTCCTGGAAAACTGCTATGTCCTGGGCCCGCGCCTGAACGCCGACTGGGAGACGGGGGGACTGATCGGCCGAATCAACAGTGGCGGGCTCGACCTGAGCGGCTGCTACGCCATCCCCGCATCGGGCGGCTCGCCCCGGCGCGGCAGCTTCGCCCTGGCCGGCAACACCTCCTATCCCGGAACAGGCGGGAATATCTACAACAGCTATTGGTGCAATTCCCCGATTTCGGCCGGGGTCGGCGGCAGCGTCAACGACGGAGGCGGCTACGGCACGCCCCCGACGCTGCACGCCCCCTCCAAGGGGCTGACGCTCGGGGACTTCTTCTCGCTGGACAACTTGAATTTTGACAGCGGGCTCTGGGAAATCCGCACCCTGACCTTCAACACCGCCAGCGGCAGCGTGAGCCAGCCGGTGCCGGTGCTCAAAGGCTTTTACGGCGATTGACACCGGCCGCCCCCTGTGCTAGAGTGAAGAAAATGTGAAGCGCCAGGGGAGGAAATAGCCATGCCTAGACGCCTGCTGCCCATCGTAACCGGTATACTGCTGTGCATACTTTCATTGTCCGCCGCGGGCGCGGCGCTCGCCATCCCCGACGGGGAGGACGTGCGGACGGCCTATGTCTTCGGGGACTTCGTGAAATATGAGGTTACCGAGCCCGGGGACGTCGAGCGGATTTTTGCAGAGCTCCGGGAGATCGACGACCTGACGGCGCCCAACGAGCAGTACGCCTTCGCGGCCGGCGGGATTCCGCGGGGCGTGCTGTTCGAGCTTAAGGATGGGAAGACAGCCTGCTACGAGGTGTGGGGCGACAACCGCATTCAACGAGAGGGCAGCGCTTCCCCCGCCATTCTGAGCGGGAAGCTCGGCGCCCTGCGAGGACTGATCGAGGAGCTGAGCCAGAAATACCGGCCGGACGTCGAGCCGTTCCTGCTCGCGTCGCCCGGTGAAATCCCCGCGCCGGGCCAGGCGGGCGGGGAGACGCTCCATCTCTACGACAACGCGACCAAGAGCTACGCCCCCGTCAAGGGCGGCAGGCTGACCCGGCTGATCGGGGCGCTGGCGGCGCTGGACGGCGCCGGCCGCCCGGCCGGGCCGGATGAGCTGGGCGCCGCCCTCGCCGCCCCCGACGGGATGGCAGTCTACGACGGAGAGATCAAGCTGGAATATGAATTTTATGAAAAGGGGATTCTCGTCAAAACCCACGTCAACCGCTACAACTTCGGGCAGGAGCCCTTTCGCAGCGATATGGGGATTCCGGACAGGGCCTACGTCTTTTCGGGGGAGGGCTACCGCGCGCTGCGAAACCTCTTGCGGGAAGACTGGAAGGCGCTGCCGAAGGGCGACTACTGGATGGGGATGATGCGCTACTATAAGCTGCGGGGCTGGGAAGAAACACCGGCCTTCTCGCTGCACAATTACCTCACCGGCTACCGGCGCGAATCCGACGCGAACGAGGGGATCATCTTCTCCGACCTCAAGGCGCTGCAAATCGAGCCGGAGAGCTACCAAAAGATTACCGGTCAGGTGCTGCTGTCCGAGCCCGAGCTCGCCATAGAGATCCGCTTCGAGGGCGGGATCGTCTACACGGTGAGCATGAACCAATCTTATTTGCAGGTGCACTCCAGCGATGTGGGCTACGCCGTGCGCCACCGCTTCGCCGCCGGCTCCCCGGGCTATGGGCGGCTGCTCGAGATCGCGAGCGAAGCGCAGCGGTATGCCGACGTGCGCCAAAACCCCGGCACCTGAAATCCCCGGCGGGCCGTGTAGGACCCTATTTGGGCCGTTTACAGAAGAGCGAGCCGAGCCCGTTCCCGAGCAGAGAGACGATCCCGTAGCCGACGGAATACATCCAGGCAGAAGGATTGTAGTAGAGGAAGATGGACGGCACGAATAAAACCGCCACGGCGAGCGCAAACAGGGGATGAAACCCATGCCTGCCCCCGTAGGCGGCGGCGCAGGCAAAACAGAGCAAGGGGATCACCACCAGCATGAGGAGCATGGCGCTCCCGGTGTCCCGGATCAGCAGCGGGAGGATGTAAAAGTCAATTGCCATTGCCAGCAGGAACGGGAGCATTTTTTTGACTGTATCCATGGGCCCTCCTTCATTGATTTTGAATTTGCTCGACAATCAGCCTGGTGTTCTCTTCAATGGGCTTTGTCCCATCGACCCGGATGACGGGGCAGCTTAAAGACCGTACCCACTCCTGAACGGTGTTTTCTGCTCGGGACCCGACGAAATCAAAGAAGCCTTCCTCCCGCTCATGTAAATCCCCGCCCGGCAGCACTCGATTTCCGAATTTCTCAAAAGAGCGTTGTTTAACCCTCTGTACCCGAATGTTTTTGGGAACGTCAATCAATACGGCATAGTGAAAGCAGGAGGAAATGGATTCCCTGTAATCCCCCTTTACGCAGGTGAAGATGAAATTTTCATGCGCGTTCACCTCGCTAAAAAGGAGCTTTTCCACTTCTTCGCGGGTGCGGGGAGAGGCGTAGACATCACGGGGGTCTGTCCCGGGAAAATAGAGCTCTTCAATATCAATCAGATGAAAATGCAGTTTTTCTGCCAGGGCTTTCCCCAGCGTGCTCTTTCCGGCGCCGTTTAAGCCGCATAGGATAATACCTGTTCCCATCAGTCTTTCTCCATCAATTCTTAATTTGTAGAGTGCGCGTTCTCCCTGAAAGGCAAACATAGCCTTTTTATAACAATATCATATCAAATGGTTCTTCTCAAGGCGGTTTCGTGAAAACGCCGGAGCCGGCCTATACAAAACATACGTTGCAGCGTGCTCGCCGCCTTGACTTGGGGATAGCGGTTTGGTATACTGGTAGAGTTAAGGGCGGATTTCTTCCAACGGAGGTTTTTCAGATGTCTGGACATTCCAAATGGAGCACAATCAAACGCAAAAAGGAGAAGACCGACGGCGCGCGCGCCAAGGTCTTTACCAAGATAAGCCGCGAGATCATCGTGGCCGTGCGCGAGGGCGGCGGGGACCCCAATAACAATTCCAAGCTGCGCGACCTGATCTCCAAGGCCAAGTCGAACAACATCCCCAACGACAACATCGACCGTCTGATCAAGAAGGCGGTGGGCGACGGGGACAAGAACAACTACGAATCCATCGTCTATGAGGGGTATGGGCCGAGCGGCGTCGCCGTGATGGTGGACGCGCTGACCGACAACCGCAACCGCACCGCGGGGGATCTGCGCCATTACTTCGACAAGTTCGGCGGCAACCTCGGCCAGAACGGCTGCGTCTCCTTCCTGTTTGAGCGCAAGGGCCTGGTGATCGTCAACAACGAGGAGGGCGGGATCTCGGAGGAAAAGTTCATGGAGGACCTGATGGAGACCCCGGCGGGCGACTACGAGTTCGATGACGACGTCATCGAGGTCTACACCGACCCGGACGACCTGAGCGCGGTGCGCGAGGGGCTCGAGGGCAAGGGCTACCGCCTCGAGAGCGCCGAGGTGGAGTACATCGCCACCACCGAGACCAAGCTGGAGGACGAGGAGGACGTTCAGAAGATGGAGCGCCTGCTCGAGATGCTCGAGGACAACGACGACGTGCAGAACGTCTGGCATTCCTGCTCGAACGTCGACTGATACTGAAATTTTGCCCCGCCCCCTGCCTAGGCAGGGGGCGGGGCTTTTTGCGTCGCGGGCGGGGGACTTCTTGAAACGGTGGTAAAAACATGGTATGATCATTCTGAAAATTGCGAAAAATGTGGAAAAAAGTTGTACAGATTCGAGGTGGTTGCCCATGAAACGCAAAACCATGCGCCTGCGCCAGCAGATGCTTTTGCTGATCGCGGTGCCACTGATCCTGGTGGTGCTGCTCGTCTCGCTGGTCATCACCGCCGAGTACCGGCGCACCATCACCGACGAGCTGGTTTCGGTGCGAAAGCAGGCGGTGGAGCAGATCGCCGAAATCTTCAACACCAAGATGGCGCAGATTTATTCCATCGTCACCCTGATCAGCGAGGATGAGCAGCTTTCCTACTACTTTTCGCAGTCCCACCTGAGCCAGGAGGACTACAACTATTCGCAGAGCTACCTCTTCAAATCTTTAGCGGACAAGTACATCCTCTACCTCGGGAACCCCTATATCCAGTTTAACCTGTTGCTGATGGGCCGCGACCACCTCTCCTACAGCTCGCTGGCCGACCCGCAATTTGACTACGATGTCTACAAGGAGCTGCACGGCTACGGTGAGTCGCTGGGCAGCGGCGGGCGGATCGTGGTGGGCTGTGCCTTTAAGGATACGCGCAACGCCGAAATCTATGCGCGCAGCATGCAGGAAAACGTGGTTATCCCCTTCTTCCGCAGCGTGCAGAACCCGAACACCAACCGCTCGCGGGGCGTGGTGGTGGTCAATGTCCCCCACAGCGTGATCCTGGACTCCTACCGCTACCTCAGCAGCGGCAACAGCTACAGCCGGGTCTATGTCGTCTCCCGGGAGGGGGACGTCGTCTCGGCGCAGGAGAGCGCCCTGCTTGGCGGCAATGTGCTGGATCGGGAGGGGATGAAGGAGATCGTCGGCGCGAAGGAGGCGGGCTACTCGCTCGGGAAGGAGAGGCTGCTGCTCTATTCGCCCGTCAACAACGGGCGCTGGATGCTCATCGAGGAGGTGGACCTGCGCGGATACCTGCGCCCGGTGCAGACGCTGCAGCGCGCGATCCTTTTGATCCTCGCGCTGGCGGTGCTGGCGGGGGCGGCCATCTCCTTTTTCGGCGCGCGCAGCCTGGCGCGGCCGATCGGAGAGCTGAGCGGGCGGATGAGGCGGGTGCGCGGCGGGCAGTTCGAGCTGGACGGCACCCCCTATAAGACCCGGGAGCTTCTGAGCCTGCGGGACAGCTTCAACCAGATGCAGCTGGGCCTGCGCGCCCTGATGGAGCAGGTGCGTGCGGAGGAGCAGATCAAGCGCAGGCTCGAGCTGGCGGTGCTCCAGGCGCAAATTAACCCGCATTTCCTCTACAACAGCATGTTCTCGATCCGCTGCGTGGCCGCCATGCAGGGAAATGAGAAGGTGGCCGCCATGCTCGATTCCCTCATCCGGCTGCTCCGAAATTCGATCGGCAGCACGGGGGAGTCGATCACGGTGCGCGAGGAGGTCGCCTATCTGAAAGACTATCTCAAATTGCGCCAGATGGGCTTCTCCACCCCGTTTGAGGTCGAGTGGGCGGTGGAGGAGGAGCTGCTGGAGCGGCACATCCCGCGCATGCTGCTCCAGCCGCTGGTGGAAAACGCCGTCAACCACGGGATCAAGCCGGCCGGCCGCCCCTGTACCCTGCATATCGAGGCGAGTCGGGAGGGGGAGGACATTCTCTTTTCGGTCTCGGACGACGGGGTGGGGATGAATGACGCGAAGGTGCGCGAGGTGCTCTCGGGGCTCAGCGAGGAGCGCGGGGGCTTCTCGAAGGTCGGGCTCTATAACGTCAACGAGCGCCTGGTCTTAAACTACGGCGCGGACTATGCACTGCAAATTGTCAGCGGGGAGCAGGAGGGCACCACCATCCTGCTGCGTGTGCCGCTGCGGGACGAGGATTTTTTGCAAAGGGGGGAGAGCGGTGCACCTGCGGGTATTGATCGCGGATGACGAGCTGCCCATCCGGCAGTGGATGGCCTTTTGCCTGCGCGGCAGCGGGCTGGACTGCGAGCTGGTGGGGGAGGCCGAGAACGGCGCCCAGGCGCTCGAGCTTTTCAGGCAGACTTTGCCGGACGTGGTGATCACCGACATCGTCATGCCGCTGATGGACGGGTTGGATTTTATCAGCGAGGCGCGAAAGCTAGGGCCCGACTGTTGCTTTGTGGTGATGACCTGCCATGAGGATTTCCGCTACGCCTACCGGGCGATCGAGCAGAGCGTCTTCCGGTACATCGTCAAGTACCAGACCGGGGAGAAGGAGCTCATCGCCATCTTGCGGGAGCTCGACGAAAAGCTGACGACCCAGCGCCAGTTGGCCGGGATGGCCCATTCCTACCGGCACCTGAAGCAGGAGCGGGTGATCCGGGAGCTGCTGGAAAGCAAGGGCGGCGCGGACGCGCGGCAGCTCGGGCTGCAAAACAGCTCTTTTGTCGCGGCGGCCCTGGCGGGGCCGGGGATCCGGGACGAGGACAAAATCGCCGGGGTGTGCGGGGAGTGGATGTCAGCCTTTTCCCTTTACCGCGATGGGGAGCAGCTGCTGGTCTTCGGGAACCTCGAGGAGAGCCCGAGCAGGCTGATCTCCCTCTCCAACCTCCACAACTTCGCAAGCGGGCTTCTCGCCTGCGGGGAGCTGGACGTGGGGGTGAGCGATATTTTCTCGGGCGCGGCCCCGCTGCAGCTCGCCGCGCGCCAGGCGAGGGAGGCGCTCGACGGCTGCTTCTTTGCAGGCGGCTACAAGGCGCGGCTCTATTATGAATCCCCGAAGGGGGTGGACCGTGCGCTCGAACAGGCCGCGGAGCGCCTGGGCGAGGCAATCCGCCAGGGGCGCGAGGCGCAGTTTTTGCCCCTCTTTGAGTCTCTGCTGCAAGCCGGGGAACATGCGACGAGGTGCGGCTCGCAGAGCTACCGCGAAACGGTGCAAAACCTCTTGTCCCAGCTCTCCTATTACGCGGCCGCTAAGGAGGTGGGGGGAGGTCTCTCACAGCAGGAGCTGCGCGCCGGGCTGCAAAAGGAGAGCAAGGTGCAAGGCTTCAATAAGCGCTCGCGCGCGGCGGCAGAGGCCCTCGTTTCCCGGCTGCGGGAGGAGGGCGGCGCCGATACGGTGGCGCAGGTCAAGCGTTATGTGCGCCAGAACTTCGGGGCGGCGCTGAGCCTCGATTCGATCGCCGAGGCGGTGCACCTCAACCCCTCCTATCTGAGCAGCCTGTTTAAGCAAAAGACGGGGGAAAATTTGAGCACCTATCTCACGGCGGTCAGGCTGCAGGAGGCCGAGCGGCTGATCACATCCACCTCCCTGCGGCTGAGCGAGGTGGCAAAACGGGTGGGCTACCCCAACGCCAGCTATTTTTCTCACATTTATAAAAAGTATAAAGGGGTCAGCCCCGCGGCGCTGCGCGCGGGCCCTCCAAGGGAATGACAGCCGGGCCGGACAGGGTTTCTGCCCGGCTTTTGTTATTTTTGGATTTTTGTTTGTTTTTTTGGTTTGGGCTGCGGCGCCCGGCCAAGGACACAAACAGAACGACAGGGAATCCAAACAGCGTTTCTTTTTTGCCGTGTTGCCGGCCGGTATAATAAAGGTACGATAAGACGCGGGACATATGAAGAGGGAAATAGTTTGAAGGGGAACTTTCAAACACAGGGTTTTGTGCCTATGCCGCTGAGCGAAACCGGCACGAAACGTCCAGAAAGGAAGGGGTATTAAAATGAAACGAACAATCGGTTTACTCTGTGCGCTCCTGACCTTGTTTACCGCCGTACTGCCCGGATGCGCGTCCAAGGAGGGGAGCGCCGCGCAAAAGCCTTCGGGCCAGCCGGCCGCGGGCTCACAGGAGGCGGCCCCGGCCCAGAAGGTCAAGCTCACCTTTTTAAAGGGCGGCACCCAGCCGATGGACCGCGAATACTGGAGCGACTACATCGGGCGCTACCAGCAGGAGCATCCCGAAGTCACCATCGAGTACAGCGAGGCGACCTGGAGCGACTTCGACACCAAGGTGAACGTCGCGCTGGCCGCGGGCGCGCCGCCCGACATCGTGGGCGAGCGGCTGGGCGGGATCGCCGTGCGGGGCAACGCCAAGCAGTACGTCGACCTGAACCCTTACATTGACGGGCTGCCGGACAAGGACGACTTCATGCCCTCGATGATGGACCTCGGCAACTATGAGGGCGCGCAGATCGCCTTCCCGGTCTACCCCGGCCCGATCCTTTTCGTCTACAACAAAGAGCACTTTAAGGAGGCCGGGCTCGATCCCGAGCAGCCGCCCGAAACCTGGGAGGAGATGCTCTCCGCCGCCGAGCGCCTGACCGTCAAGGAGGGCGACATCGTCAAGCGGGCGGGATTTTTGCTCACCCCGGACAACGACTGGATCGTCTGCCCCATCATGCGGCAAAACGGGGTGGACTTCGCGGATGAAAACGGCGATCCCAACTGGAACGTGCTCGAGATGGTCGAGGCGCTCGACTTCATCAAGGAGCTCTCGCAGTATTCCATCACCGTCACCTCCCAGCAGGAGAGCCAGACCCCGCCCTTCATGGACGGCACGGCCTCGATGTCGGTGCTCTCGCCGTCCTCGATCTCCCAGTTCATCAGCGAGCACCCCGAGCAGAAGGAGAACATCGGCGTGTTCTATCCCAAGAAGGCGCGCCAGTCGGTCTGGAGCGGCTGCGAATTTTTATCCATCACCACCGACAGCAAGAACCACGACGCGGCCTGGGACTTCATCGGCCAGTCCGTCACCTCGGACGAGATGTGGACGCGCTATGAGAAGGCCAACTTCCCGGTGGTGCGCCAGTCGCTGAAGGACAAGTATATCGACGCCGACCCGGTCCTCAACTCGGCGATCTACAACAGCATGTCGATCGGCAAGGGCGCCGAGAAGACGCTCTGGTGGCTCAGCGGGCTCAAGTACATCCTCAACGCTTCCACCGAGGTGGTCTATAACCAGAAGACCTCGCAGGAGGCGCTGGATTCCAACTATCAGCAGTTCTTAGAGGCGATCCAGTAAAATCCATAGGAAAGGGAGGCGGGGCAAATGCGCCACGAGCCGAAGCGGCCGCGCGGCCGCCGGATCGACTGGGCGGGCTACGCCATGCTGCTGCCCAGTTACACCATCTACTTTGTCTTCACCCTGCTGCCGCTTTGCTGCACGATTGTTTACAGCCTGACCGATTTCGACGGCTTCTCGGCTATGAACTTCGTCGGCGGGGCCAACTTCTCGCGGCTGCTGCGGGACGGCATCTTTCTGCGGGCCGCCCAAAATACTTTGGTCTATGCGCTCTTCACCATCCTGCCGCCCATCGCCATCGGGCTGCTGCTGGCGGTGACGGTGAACGGCCGGCTGCTCTTCAACCGCTTTTGCCGCGCGGCCTTCTACCTGCCCTATGTGGTTTCGATGGTGGCGGCGGCCACGGTGTGGTACTGGATGTACGACCCGTCGAGCGGGCTGTTCAATATGATCCTCTCGGCCTTGGGGCTGGAGCCGCGCAACTGGCTCTTTGAGCCGGGGACGGCGCTCGCCTGTGTGATCGTGATGTCCATCTGGAAGATCGTGGGATATAACATGATCATCTACCTCGCGGGGCTGCAATCCATCCCGGGCGAGCTCTACGAGGCGGCCAAGATCGACGGGGCCGGCGGTGTGCAGCGGTTTTTAAAGATCACCGTGCCGCTGCTGCGCTCCACCACCTTCTTTTTGTTCGTGATGGCCTGCATCAGCTCCTTAAACGTCTTCGAGCAGGTTTCGGTGATGACCGGCGGGGGCCCCGCCAACGCCACCACCACCATCGTCCACCAGATTTACCAGGCGGCCTTCCAGCAGTATGAGATGGGCTACGCCTCGGCAATGGCGGTGCTGCTGGTCGCGGTGACCATGCTGATCACCCTGCTCAACTTCCGCTATGGCAACGCCGCCGACGCGGCGGACATGTAAAAGTGAACGCTTTCAAGCTCATAAAATTGCGCCTTGCCGGAACCGGCACAATTCTTGGAAAGGAGGAGACGGTCAAAATGAAAAATACCTGGAATCGTCTCGGCTTCCTGAACGCGCGCGAATTTTGCTCCTATCTGCTGCGCTCGGCCGTCATCCTGCTGCTGGCGCTATGCACCCTGCTGCCGCTGGCGATGATGGTGCTGACCTCTTTGAAAACCGGGAGCGAGGTCAGCGGCATGGGCTTCCGGCTGCTGCCCGCCTCGCCCCGGTTCCAAAACTATGTCGAGGTGCTCACCGGGTCGAACTGGCCGCTTTATATCCTGAACTCGGTCATCGTCACGGTGCTGACCACCGTCATCAGCCTTGTCTTCAACCTCCTGGCGGGCTACGCCTTCGCGCGGCTGCGCTTCCCGCTGCGAAAGCCCCTCTTTTACTCGGTGCTGCTCGGGCTGATGGTCCCCATGCAGGTCAACCTGGTGCCGGTCTTCATCCTGATCAAGTCGGTGCCGCTCATAGGCGGGAACAACCTGCTCGGGCAGGGGGGCACGGGAGCGATCAACACGCTGCTGGGCATCATGCTGCCGAGCCTGGCGGGGGCCTTCGGGATCTTCCTGGCCCGGCAGTTCTACCTGGGCTTTCCCCGCGCGCTGGACGAGGCGGCCAAGATGGACGGGGCGGGGGCGTGGAGGATTTTCGCCTCCATCTACCTGCCGCTTTCAAAGCCCCTGCTCGCCAGCCTTGGCGTCATCAAAATCACCACCGTCTGGAACGACTATCTCTGGCCGCTGGTGATCACCTATTCCGAGGGGGTGCGCACCGTCCAGCTCGCGCTCGGGCTTTACAAGGACGCGATGGTGCGCTGGGAGCTGCTGATGGCGGCCGCAACCATCGTGGTGCTTCCGCTGGCCGTGGTCTTCCTCTGCGCGCAGCGCTTCTTTGTCGAGGGGATCGTCACCAGCGGGATCAAAGAGTAGGAGGAAGCCATGAAACCGAATATCCTGTTTATCCTGACCGACGACCAGCGCTTCGACACCATCCACGCGCTGGGCAACGGGCAGATCAAGACGCCCAATTTGGACCGGCTGGTGCGCGAGGGCACCGCCTTTACAGGTGCGCACATCCCCTCGGGCACGGTGGGGGCGGTCTGCATGCCCAGCCGGGCCATGCTCAACTCCGGCCGCACGCTCTACCACCTGTGCGACGAGGGGGCCGAGATCCCGCCCTCGCACAAGACGCTGCCCGAGACGCTGCGTGAAAACGGCTACACCACCTGCGGGATCGGAAAGTGGCACAACGGCCCGGGCTCCTATGCGCGCAGCTTCTGCGACGGGGCGGAAATCTTTTTCGGCGGGATGTGGGACCACTGGAACGTGCCGACCTACGAATTCGATCCCAGCGGGAAATATGACAAGATGGCCCGCGCCTCGATCAGCGCCTGCTACGATAATTCCACCTCGCTGCACCGCGCCACCCACATCACGCTCGGGCGCCACTCGACCGACCTGTTTAGCGAGCGGGCGATGGACTGGCTGCGCGGCTACGAAGGGGAGGACCCCTTCTACCTCTACCTCTCGTTCATGGCGCCGCACGACCCGCGCACCATGCCGGAGGAGTTCCAGCACATGTACGACCCGAAGGACATCCCGCTGCCGCCGAACTTCGCCGGCATGCACTTCGACTTCGGGGTATACGACATGCGGGACGAAATCCTGGCCAGGTACCCCCGCCAAGAGGACGAGGTGCGCCGGCATATCGCCGACTACTACGCGATGATCAGCCATCTCGACTGGCGGATCGGTCAGGTGCTCGATTGCCTGCGCGAGAGGGGGATGTATGAAAACACCATCATCGTCTTTTCCGGGGACAACGGTCTGGCGATCGGGCAGCACGGGCTGATGGGCAAGCAGAACTGCTACGACCACTCGATCCGGGTGCCGCTCATTCTCGCGGGACCCGGGATCCCGAGGGGGCAGGTGCGCGACGGCTACCTCTACCTGCTGGATGTCTTCCCGACGCTCTGCACCCTTTCCGGCTGCGAAATCCCCGGATCGGTCGAGGGGCGGGACTTCTCGCGCATGTTATATGACCCGGAGGCGGCGGTCCGCGACACCCTCTATGCCGGCTATGCCGACAAGATCCGCTGCGTCAAGGACAAGCGGTATAAGCTGATCGAATACCGCTACAGGAAGGCGCGGATCGTCTCGGAGCAGGGTGAGGGCGAGGGGCGCGAGGGGCTGCTTGTCGAGACCACTCCCATGACCCAGCTCTTCGATCTGCAAGCCGACCCCTATGAGACGGTGAACCTGGCCGAGCGGCCGGGCTGCCGGGGAGAGGTGGAGCGGCTGCGGGAAGAGATGAAGCGATTTCGTGACGAGTGGGGGGAGCTTGCGCACCCCTGCGGGCAGCGCTTTTGGGAAAACTTTTAATTGAAAAAACAAGCGGAGTGCGTAAGCGATCGCACTCCGCTTGTTTTATTAACTTATCAGTGCTCCTTGCAGGACAGCTTTTCCACCTCGAGTTTGAAGACGCACACCGAGCCGAGCGCCGCGTCGGGAAAGTCCCAATCGTTCTTCCCGGTGTAGTGCAGCATGATGGTCTGCAGGGCCGCCCGCTTTTCTTCCGGTTCCCCGATGATTGCGACCCGCCCCGTACCGACGACGCTCTGATAGCGCGCGGAGTGCTGGCAGGCCGTGCCCGCCTCGATGAGCGCATAGCCGGTGTCCAGCTCGAAGCCGGCATGCTGCGTTTGGGCGATCAGGTCGATTTTGCGCCCTTCCCTGGCCCCATGGAAATAGAAGATGCGCTTGCCGTCCTTCTCCTCATACCCGAAATTGAGCGGTATGATGTACACCTCGCCGCCATCGCAGAATCCCAGCCGGCAGCAGTGGCAGGACAAAATGATCTCCCTGATCCTGTTGCGCTCAGAAATTTCCCGGTCTTTGCGTCTCATCCATATCCTCCTTTTATCTTTTCCTGATCCGCGCCGCCTCACGAAGCCCCGGCAGGGTGTGGGAGAGGAACGTCTCATAGCTCTCGCAGAAATAGTTGAGGCCCAGCCGCCCGTCTAAGGCCGGCTCGCATTCCCGCCGGCAGCCGCCCCGGCATAGGGGGTACCAGCGGCAGGCGGCGCATTTCGGGTCCTTACGGCGGGAGAGCTCGATGAAGCCGCTCTCCTGCCGCCGCCGCTCGATCGTCTCGAAGCTGTCCTCGCACAGGTTCCCGAGCCGCCACTCGTCCAGCGCGTAGAAGTCGCAGGGATAGACCCCGCCGTCCGCCTCGATGAGCAGCTGGGGCGAGCATTCGCCGCACAGCCCGCAGCTCTCGGGAAATTCGCCCGCCAGCAGCCCCAGAAGGTTTTCAAAATAGCGGATGTAGACGTATTCCCCCCGCATGAGGTCCCGGAGCCACAGGTCGAACAGCGCGCAAAGGAACTCGCCGTAGAGCCGGGGCGTCAGGGAGTAGGGATGCCCGCCCGGCGCCTCCCCGAGCGGGTCGAGGCAGGGGATGTACTGCTGGTAGCGAAAGCCGCTGCGCTTATAAAAGCCGTAGATTTTCCCGGCCTGCCTGGCCACGTCGGCCGTCACGACGGTGAGCAGGTTGAAGGGCACACCCCCGCTTTGCAGCCGCTGTGCCGCCGCGAGCACCCGGTGGAAGGTGCCGCCCCCGTTTGGCGCGAGCCGGTAGCGGTCGTGGCTCTCCTTGGTCCCGTCCAGCGAGAGGCCCACGAGGAAGCCGTTCGTCTTGAGAAAGCCGGTCCATTCCCGGTCCAGCAGGATACCGTTTGTCTGGATGGCGTGGTAGATGGGCAGCCCCCTCCGGTTATAGAGCCGCTCGTATTCGATCAGGTCCCGGTAGAAGGGGAGACCCGCCAGGGTGGGCTCGCCCCCCTGGAAGACGAAGGTGCAGCTGCCGTGAGCACTTTCCAGCGCGCGGCGCACGATGGCGCGCAGGGTCTCGCGCGGCATGATCCCGTAGGAGGGCACCTCGCGCTTTTCCGCCTCGTCGGCATAAAAGCAGTAGCCGCAGCGCAGGTTGCATCCCCCCGATGCGGGCTTGATCAGCAAGCTGACGTCCTTCATCGTTTCTCTTCCTCTTTCGGCCGTGTTTTACCCCTCCAGTATACCACGAACGCAAATCGTAAGTGGTATAATTGGCCGTGCAACGGAAGCGCCGACAGACGCGGATCGCTGCGGCCGTTTAAATGTATAATAGCCACGCTGTGGCTATTATATCATGCCGCGCCCCGGCGCACAAGGAAAAGACAGGGCGAGGGCCGGTTTACAGGAAGGCGGAAAAACGGTATACTTGCTATAAACCATCGGAAAGGGAATGATTGCTTGACGATAGAAACCATCCTGCTCATCTGCCTGCTGGCGGTGAGCGCCGCCGCGCTGGTTGTTTCGATCCTTGCCCTGCGTCGGGGGAGGGGAGACGGATACGGCCGCCAGCTCGAGGTGGGGCAGCGCGAGCTGCGGCAGGAGCTTCTCTCAAGTGTGCAGGGCTCGGTCCAGTCTCTCGGCGAGCTGGTCGCCGCCAACCAGCGCACCGCCGCCGAGGCGCAAAACGAGCGTCTCGCCGCTTTTGAGCGCAGCCTTGCCGCCCGCCAGGAAGCGCTGCAAAGCTCGCTGCAATCCCTTGGCGAGCTGATCGCGGCGACCCAGAGCCGTACCGCCCAGCTGCAAAACGACAGGTTCGGCGAGATTGACGGGCACCTGCTGCAAAAGCAGGACGCCCTCGCCCGGGCGTTGGCGCTGCAATTTCACCAGTTCGAGGAACGCTTCGGCACCTTTTCGCTGGAGAACGCCCAGCGGCTCGAGGAAATCCGCGCCTCGGTGGAAAAGCGGCTGAGCTACCTGCAGGAGGACAACAACCGCAAGCTCGATGAAATGCGCCACTTGGTGGACGAAAAGCTGCAAAAGACCCTGGAGGAACGGGTGACCCGTTCCTTCCAGCTGGTCAGCGAGAAGCTGCAGGAGGTTTACCAGGGGCTCGGGGAGATGAGAAACCTGGCCGTGGGGGTGGGGGACCTCAAAAAGGTGCTCAGCAACGTCAAGACCCGCGGGATTTTGGGGGAGGTGCAGCTCGGGGCGATCCTGGAGGAAATCCTCGCGCCGGGGCAGTATGCGCGCAACGTGACCACCCGGCACGACGGGAAGAACTATGTGGAATACGCCGTCAAGCTGCCCGCCGAGGACGGCGGGCATATCTGGCTGCCGATCGACTCCAAGTTCCCCGCCGACGCCTATGCCGAGCTGCGCGAGAGCTATGAAAACGGCACTCCCGAGCAGGTGAACGCGGCCCTCTCGGTGCTGCAAAGCCGGATCAAATCCTTTGCTAAGGACATCCGGGACAAGTACATCGACCCGCCCTACACCACCGAATTCGGGATCATGTTCCTCCCCTTCGAGGGGCTGTACGCCGAGGTGGTCAGCCGCGGGATGGTCGAAACCCTGCAGCATGAATACAAGGTGAACGTCGCGGGACCCAGCACTATGGCGGCGCTGCTCAACAGCTTACAGATGGGCTTTCGCACCTTCGCCATCCAGCAGCGCAGCGGCGAGGTGTGGAAGGTGCTGGGCGCTGTCAAGACCGAGTTCGACAAGTTTGGCGGGGTGCTGCTGGCCACCCAGAAGCGGCTCGAGCAGGCCAACCACGAGCTCGACCAGCTCGTCGGGGTTCGCACCCGCCAGATCCAGCGCACGCTAAAGGACGTTACCTCCTTGCAGGAGGACCAGGCGGGCCAGGTCTTTGCCCGGCTGCCCGAGGAGGAAGCGACTGCGGCGATGGCGGAGGAATAAGGGAAAACCCCCGGCAGGCCAAAGCCTGCCGGGGGTTTTGTCGTCTTTGGGTGTCGCTTACTGAGCGGCAGAAGAGGAATCCGCGGCGGAAGAGCTCTCAGCCTCGGAGGAAGCGGCCTCAGAGGAGGAAGCCTCAGAAGAAGCGGCTTCGGAAGAGGAGGTCTCAGCCTCGGAGGAAGCGGCGGCATCCTCTGCCGGGACGGTGGCGTCGGCGGCAGGAGCGGTCTCAGTCTCGGCGGGCTCGACAGCCGGAGTCTCAGCCGGGGCAGCCTCGGCCGGAGTGGTCACGGCGGCCGGGGTGGTCTCGACAACGCCGCCCTTGGTCACGTTGACAACCCAGGTGGTCTCGTCGATCACGTTGTCGTCCTTGTCGAAGAAGCGGATGGCAACCTCGGTGGTGCCTCTGCCGGTCGCTTTCAGGCGGACCTGGCCGTTCTCGTCGGGCGTGGTGTCATTGACTGCGGCCACGAAGCGGTTGGCCGGATAGACCTCGGCGCGCACGGCGGCGCCGCCGAGCTTGACGGTGATCATATCGATCCCGCCGACGGTGTCGAGGGCCTCAAAGCTCTCGTCAAACACGCCGTACTCGGCAACCTTGATCTTCCAGCTGCCGACGTTGCGGAAGGTGGTGGTGCTGTCCTTGAGCTTAAAGCAGCTGCCGTCGAAGCGCACGGTCAGGTTGTCCTTCTTCTCGAAGGGCTTGTTAAGCTCGACGTAGACGGTGGTCTTGCCGTTTTCCTCGTCGTTCACCATGGTCACGTTCTCGCTCTGTACGTCGATCTTATCATACAGGTTGCTGTCGTAGTCGCGGGTGATGACGATGTTGCCCTCGCCCTTGACGACGTCGCTTCTGTCGAAGACGATCTTTAAGGGATTGTTGCCCTGCATGACCAGCTCGCCGCCGTTGCTGGCGGGGGTCATGACCGCGTTGCCGAAGTAGATGGTGTTCGCCTTGGCGCTGCCCGACGCAAACGCGGTCAGGGAGCCGAGGCTCAGGGTAAGAGCCGCCGCGAGCACGACTGCCAAAGATTTGGATTTCATGCTTCTCATGGGAATCTCCTCCAATAATTTTGGTTTTATACGGTGTTTCCGTACGCCCTCATCTTACCCCTAAATTTGGGAAAATGCAAGATTTTGCGACTAAATATTTCCAATTTCTGGCGGTTTTCTGTGAACAAATTGAAAAGATTTTTGGTTAAATATGTAAAATCTTTTCCCTCCAATTTTGTGAGATGCGATAATAACCCGGCAGGATAAAAAAAGACACGGACCTCATTTGGACAAAAACTTTTCAAAAAATCCCAAAACTGCTATAATGAAAACGGCCAACAGCGTAACGCCATAATGTTTGGGGGAACAATATGAGGTACAGCGATAAGCTTATGCTGGTCACGGGGGGATCGAACGGGATCGGGCGGGAAATCGCACGCGCCTATTCCGAATTGGGTGCGCAGGTCATTGTCGCGGACAAATTCGGCAACGACCTGGATGCGGATTTCTACCGCATCGATTTTGCCGACCCCGCGCAGACCGAGGCGATGATGGGAATTTTGCTTGACAAGTACGGGGACATCGAGATCATCGTGAACAACGTCGGGATCATGCAGGAAAAACCGATCGAGGAGATGAGCAACGCCGACATCTGGCAGATGCTGAATATCAACCTGGTCAGCGCGCTCATCACCTCGCGGGAGTTTACCAAGAACCGTTTTAGGCGGGGGATCGAGAAAAAATACGGGCGGATCGTGAACATCGCCTCGACCGGCTATCTGACGACGGTGGAGCACAGCGAGGTGTTCGCCGCCTCCAAGGGCGGACTGGTCTCGCTGACGAGCGCCCTGTCCGCCACGCTGGCGGGGTACAGCACCACCGTCAACTGCCTGAGCCCGGGCCGGATCGAGACGCAGGACTACACCGCGTTTTCGCCCGAGCCGCACCCGCACAAAAAGCTGGGTGAGCCCTCGGACATCTCCAGGGCCTGCCTCTATTTGACCGACGAGGCAAACGGCTTCATCAACGGGCAGAACATCATCATCGACGGCGGCGTGACCAAGCGCCAGGCCGAGGACTGAAAAAAGAAGGGAAAGGCATGAACGAGAGCGAACGGCTGCAGCGGATGATCGATGAAAGCGGACGGATCGTCTTTTTCGGCGGGGCGGGGGTCTCCACCGAGAGCGGGATCCCGGACTTCCGCAGCGTGGACGGGCTTTACCGGCAGCGGTATCCCTATCCGCCCGAGGTGATGATCAGCCACAGCTTTTTTGTGGAGCACCCGGCAGAGTTTTTCGATTTCTACCGCGCCAAGATGCTCTGTCTCGACGCGCGGCCGAATGCCGCGCACCAAAAGCTCGCCGAGCTCGAACGCGCGGGCAAGCTGTGCGCCGTGATTACCCAGAACATCGACGGGCTGCACACCCAGGCGGGCAGCCGCCGGGTGCTCGAGCTGCACGGCTCGGTGCACCGCAACTACTGCATGTCCTGCCGCAAGGCCTACGACGCCCGCTTTATCCTGGAGAGCGAGGGGGTCCCGCGCTGCCGGTGCGGCGGGATTGTAAAGCCGGACGTGGTGCTCTACGAGGAGAGCCTGGATAGCGGCCTGCTCGAGCGGGCGGTGGAGTATATCGAGCAGGCGGACATGCTGATCGTGGGGGGCACCTCGCTGGTGGTCTACCCGGCGGCGGGGCTGATCGACTACTACCGCGGGAAGCGGCTGGTGCTGATCAACCGCGACCCCACCCCGGCGGACGGCAGGGCCGACCTGCTGATCAGCGGGAATATCGGGGCCGCCCTCGGGCGGGTACGCGTCTGATGCGGGTCCTGGTGGACGCCGACGCCTGCCCGGTCAAGCAGGAGATCCTGCGGCAGTGCAAGGCGCGGAATATCCCGGTGGTCATGCTGATCGACACCAGTCACGAGCTCCATGACGGCTACAGCACCGTGATTACGGTGGACAAGGCCCGCGACAGCGTGGATTTAAAACTGATCAACCTCCTCTCGCCCGCGGACGTGGTGGTGACCCAGGACTACGGAGTCGCCGCCATGGCGTTGGGCAAGGGTGCCATGGCGATCCATCAGAGCGGGACGCTGTATACGAAGGAAAACATCGACCGGCTGCTCTTCGAACGGCACCTGGGCGCCAAGCTGCGCCGGGCCGGGAAACGGGCGGGGAACACCCCCAAGCGCACCCGGGAGCAGGACAGGGCCTTCGAGCGGGCGTTTGCCGCCCTGCTGGACGGCGTTTCGGAGGTGCGGCATGCCGACTGAAGCGCTGAGCTTTTTGTGGGGATATCTTGTTGCAATCAACGTGACTGCCTTTTTGGCGGCGGCAGTCGACAAGCGCCGGGCCAAACGGGGCCGGTGGCGGCTGCCGGAGCGCACCCTCTGGCTGCTCGCGCTGCTACTGGGCAGCGCGGGACTCTATTTTGGTATGCTTGTTTTCCGCCACAAAACGCAGCGCCCCCTCTTTCGTTTTGGGGTGCCGGCTCTTTTGGTGCTGCAGGCGGGAATCCTGCTGCTGCTTTTGGGGAACTTATGATTGGGGCCGAAAGATTCGTCTTTCAACCTGATGAAAGGAAGAATTATATTTATGAAATTTAGACTCGAACACAACAACTATAATGTGCTCGATCTGGAGCGCAGCGTCGCCTTCTACCGCGAGGCGCTGGACCTGCATGAGGTGCGGCGCAAGGAGGCCGGCGACGGCAGCTTTATTTTGGTCTACCTCGGCGACGGGCAGACACCCCACTCGGTGGAGCTGACCTGGCTGCGGGACCGTAAGGAGCCCTATAACCTGGGGGACAACGAGATCCACCTCGCACTGTCGGTGGACGACTTCGAGGCGGCCTACGCCCACCACAAGGCGATGGGATGCATCTGCTTTGAAAACAAGGAGATGGGCATTTACTTCATCTCGGACCCGGACGGCTACTGGATCGAGATCGTGCCGCAGAAAAAATAACAGATGAACGGGGAGAGCCCGGGGGAAAGGCGGCCGCCTTTCCCCCGGGCTCTTTTTGTTTTGCCCCTTGCAATCTTAACGGATTTTTTATCCCCGTGGCCCCATCCTTTTACCGTTTTAACGCCGCCGGTGTTAGGATGAAAGCGTGAGGAGGGGGTCAATATGACGATGGCGCTACACACGATTCACGATGTAAAACGGATGGAGCATGAGGCGATGATCCGCTTCGTGCAGGCACATCCCTATCTGGCTTTTTACTGCCTGCTCATCGGCATGCCGCTGCTGATCCTGGCTTTGCTTTTCGCCGTCACGTCGGCCGCCGCGCTGGTGCTTTCCTTGCTTTTCGGCTGGCTGTGAACGGCCTTTATGCTTTCTTAACGCCGGCCTTCGGCTGTTAACGCCATCTTTATGGGGCGGATGATAGAATCACAAAAGAGAGAAAGGCAAAGCCTGAAAGCGAAATCTTGGAAACCTGGAAAGGAAGGATCACAAGGATGAACGCAGTTGTTGCCATCATCGGCGCTCTCGCCGTGGGGTTACTCGTTTACTATGTCTATATACTCATGAAGGGGGATGAGCAGTGATGAATGCATTCCTGCAATACATACTCTATCTCGCCGTTCTGGTGGCCCTGGCCATCCCGCTGGGCGCCTACATCCAAAAGGTGATGGACGGCGAGAAAACTGTTCTCAGCGGGGCTTTGACCCCCTGCGAAAACGCCATATACCGGGTCATGCACGTCCAGAAGGACGAGCAGATGGGCTGGAAAAAGTATCTTCTCAGCGTCCTGGCCTTCTCCGGGATCGGGCTGGTGTTCCTGTTTTTGCTGCAGCTGCTCCAGGGCGTGCTGCCCGGCAACCCGCAGCACCTGCCGGGGGTCAAGTGGGACCTGTCCTTCAACACGGCGGTCAGCTTCGTCACCAACACCAACTGGCAGGCGTATTCCGGCGAGTCCACCTTGAGCTACCTGTCCCAGGCGCTCGGGCTGACGGTGCAGAACTTCGTCTCCGCCGCGACCGGGATCGCGGTGCTCTTCGCCATGATCCGCGGCTTTTTGAGGGTCAAGACGCAGGGACTAGGCAGCTTTTGGGTCGATCTGACCCGGTGCACCCTTTATGTGCTGCTCCCGCTGAACCTGATCATCTCGCTCTGCCTGGTGGGCGGCGGCGTCATCCAGAACTTAAAGCCCGCGCAGAGCGTGCCGCTGCTCGAGCCCATCGCAGTCAGCGCCGAGGGGGAGATCATCGACGGCGCCGTGATCGATGCCGAGGCCGGCACCGTCACGCTCGACGGGCAGCCGCTAAAGGGCGCCCAGATCATCACCGAGCAGTTCGTTCCGATGGGCCCCGCGGCCAGCCAGGTCGCCATCAAGCAGACGGGCACCAACGGCGGCGGCTACATGGGCGTCAACTCGGCGCATCCGCTGGAAAACCCGAATCCTTTTACCAATCTGTTTGAAATGATTTCGCTGCTGCTGATCCCGGCGGCCCTGTGTTTCTCATTCGGGCGCAGCATCAAAAACAGGAAGCAGGGGATCGCCATCTTTATGGCAATGTTCCTCTGCCTGGTGCTGGCGCTCGGCGTGGTGGCTCTCAATGAGCAGCTGGCGACCCCGCAGCTCATGCAGGGCGGCGCGGTGGACGTCTCCGCGGTCGGCCAGGCCGGCGGCAACATGGAGGGCAAGGAAGCGCGCTTCGGCATTGCGGCCTCCTCCACCTGGGCGGTCTTCACCACGGCGGCCTCCAACGGGTCGGTCAACTCGATGCACGACAGCTACACGCCGCTGGGCGGCATGATCCCCATGCTGCTCATGCAGCTCGGCGAGGTGGTCTTCGGCGGCGTGGGCTGCGGGCTCTACGGCATGCTGGCCTTCGCCATCCTCACCGTGTTTATCGCGGGGCTGATGGTGGGCAGGACGCCGGAGTTTCTCTGCAAAAAGATCGAGCCGTATGAGATGAAGTGGGCGGTGCTCGTCTGCCTGGCCACCCCGATCGCCATCCTGGCGGGCAGCGGCATCGCGGCGCTGCTGCCCCAGGTGGCCGATAGCCTTGGCAACCCCGGCGCGCACGGCCTGTCCGAAATCCTATACGCCTATTCCTCCGCGGGCGGCAACAATGGCTCCGCCTTCGCGGGCTTTAACGCCAACACGGTGTTTTTAAACGTATCGCTGGGCCTGGTCATGCTCTTTGTGCGCTTCCTGCCGATCGTGGGGACCTTGGCCATCGCGGGGAGCCTGGCGGGGAAAAAGAAGATCGCGGCCACCGCGGGCACGCTTTCCACGACCGACGCCATGTTCGTTTTTCTGCTGGTCGTGATCGTCCTGCTCGTCGGGGCGCTGAGCTTCTTCCCGGCGCTGGCGCTCGGGCCGGTCGCGGAATTCTTCCAAAGCATTGCGTAAAGGGGGTACTGATATGACTGCACATGCGACACAAGCAAACGCTTCCTTCGCCGGCCGCAAGCTGATCGGCCGGGCGATCAAGGATTCCTTTATCAAGCTGCGTCCCGGCATACAGGCAAAAAACCCGGTCATGCTGCTGGTTTACATTTCGGCCATCCTGACCACCGCCCTTTGGGTGGTTTCCTTCTTCGGGATCCAGGACGCGCCCTCCGGCTACACGCTGGCGATTGCCGTCATCCTCTGGTTCACCTCGCTCTTCGCCAACTTCGCCGAGGCGATCGCCGAGGGGCGCGGCAAGGCGCAGGCCGATTCGCTGCGCGCCTCGAGGCGGGACGTGGAGGCGAAAAAAATCCCTTCCGCCGGCCAGAAGGAGCAGATCACCGTCGTCCCTTCCGCCACCCTTAAAAAGGGGGATGTCGTCCTTGTCAAGGCCGGCGAGCAGATACCGGCGGACGGCGACGTGATCGAGGGCGCCGCCTCGGTGGATGAGAGCGCCATCACCGGCGAGTCCGCCCCGGTCATCCGCGAAAGCGGGGGCGACCGCAGCGCGGTCACCGGCGGCACCACCGTGCTTTCAGACTGGATCGTGGTGCAGGTCACCAGCGAGGCGGGGGAGAGCTTCCTCGATAAGATGATCGCCATGGTCGAGGGGGCGGCGCGCAAGAAGACGCCCAACGAGATCGCGCTGCAAATTTTCCTGGTCGCCCTCTCCATCATCTTTATCCTGGTCACCCTCTCGCTCTACGCCTACTCGGCGTTCTCCGCCAAGCAGGCAGGGGTGGCGAACCCGACCTCGGTGACCACCCTGGTGGCGCTGCTGGTCTGTCTGGCGCCCACCACCATCGGCGCGCTGCTCTCGGCGATCGGGATCGCCGGGATGAGCAGGCTCAACTCCGCCAACGTCCTGGCCATGAGCGGGCGGGCCATCGAGGCGGCGGGGGACGTCGACATCCTGCTGCTGGATAAGACCGGAACCATCACCTTGGGCAACCGTCAGGCGAGCGAATTTATTCCGGTGGACGGGGCGAGCGAGCAGGAGCTGGCCGACGCGGCCCAGCTCTCCTCGCTGGCCGACGAGACCCCTGAGGGGCGCAGCGTGGTGATTTTAGCCAAGGAAAAATTCGGCATCCGCGAGCGGCACCTCTCCCAGAGCGGTATGGAGTTTATCCCCTTCACCGCCAAGACCCGGATGAGCGGGGTAAATTTCGGCGGCAACGAGATCCGCAAGGGCGCGGCCGATGCGATGAAGGACTATGTGCAGGCCGCCGGGGGCGTCTACTCCGAAAAATGCGCCGCGGTGGTCAAGAACATCTCCTCCCAGGGCGGCACGCCGCTGGTGGTGGCCAAGAACCACAAGATCCTCGGGGTGGTCCACCTCAAGGACATCATCAAACAGGGGGTCAGGGAGAAGTTCGCGGACCTGCGCAAGATGGGGATCAAGACCATCATGATCACCGGCGACAATCCGATGACCGCCGCAGCGATCGCGGCGGAGGCGGGGGTGGACGACTTCCTTGCCGAGGCGACGCCCGAGGGCAAGCTCAGGATGATCCGCGACTTTCAGGCAAAGGGCCATCTGGTCGCCATGACCGGCGACGGGACCAACGACGCCCCGGCGCTGGCGCAGGCGGACGTGGCCGTGGCGATGAACACCGGCACCCAGGCGGCCAAGGAAGCGGGCAACATGGTGGACCTGGACTCCTCGCCCACCAAGCTGATCGACGTGGTACGCATCGGCAAGCAGCTGCTGATGACCAGGGGAAGCCTGACCACCTTCTCGATCGCCAACGACGTGGCCAAATATTTTGCGATCATCCCCGCGCTCTTCATGGGCCTCTATCCGGGGCTCGGGGCGCTCAACATCATGGGGCTGCATTCCCCGATGAGCGCGGTGCTCTCGGCGATCATTTACAACGCCTTGATCATCATCGCGCTGATTCCGCTGGCGCTGCGGGGCGTCAAGTACCGCGAGCTGCCCGCCGGGAAGCTGCTCTCGCGCAACCTGTTGATCTATGGCCTGGGGGGCCTGGCGGCGCCCTTTGTCTTCATCAAACTGATCGATATGCTACTGGTTCTGCTGGGCCTGGCATAAGGAGGCTTTAACAATGAATACGCTGAAATCCGTCCTGCCCAAGGCGGCAATCATCTTCGTGATCTTTTCCCTTCTGTGCGGGATCGTCTATACCGGGGTGGTCACAGGGATCGCACAGCTGATCTTCCCCTATCAGGCCAATGGAAGCATCATCGAGATCGACGGCAAGGCATACGGCTCGGCTCTGCTGGGTCAGCAGTTCACCGACGAGGGGCACCTCTGGGGGCGGATCACCAACCTGGACGTCTCCACCTACCGAGATGCGGACGGCCAGCAACTGGTCTACGCCGCGCCCTCCAACAAGACCCCGGCGGGCGAGGAACTCGAGGCGCTGGTGGCAGGGAGGGTCGAGAAGCTGCGGGCCGCCAATCCCGACATGGGGGATACCCCCATCCCGGTGGACCTGGTGACCTGCTCGGGCAGCGGGCTGGACCCGGACATCTCGCCCGCTGCGGCCGAATACCAGGTGGCGCGGATCGCGAAGGCGCGCGGCATTGGCGAGGACGAGGTCCGTGCGGCGATCGAAAGCTGCACCACCGGGCGCTTCCTCGGGCTGTTCGGGGAGGAGACGGTCAACGTGCTGAAGGTCAATCTGACGCTGGACGGGGTACTATAGTCTTATAAAAAAGGGAGTTTCTTTTGAAACTCCCTTTTCAATTGACTGGCGTTGGGGTAAAATCTTAATACAATCTTAATGCTTCTTTATCATTCCTTAACGCGAAATTTAACGGGGAGACGTTATACTGAAGGAAAAGGGGGTGGGACCATGCGGGAGGACAGGAGCAGCCCGGAGGAGCTGCTGCGGCAGATCAAGATGGAAGAGGATAAAAAGGGCCGCGGCAGCCTCAAGATTTTTTTCGGCTACGCGGCCGGGGTGGGCAAGACCTACGCCATGCTCAAGGCGGCGCATGCCGAACAGAAGCGCGGCTGCGATGTGGTGGTCGGCTATGTGGAGGCGCACGCCCGCCCGCAGACGGCGCAGCTGCTGCAGGGGCTGGAGCTGCTCCCTACCCGCCGGGTCGCGCACGGGGGGATCACCCTGTGTGAATTCGACCTGGACGCCGCGATCAAGCGCCGCCCGCAGCTGATCCTGGTCGACGAGCTGGCCCACACCAACGCCGAGGGCTGCCGCCACCTCAAGCGTTACCAGGATGTCAATGAGCTGCTCGAGCAGGGAATCGACGTCTACACCACCGTCAACGTGCAGCACATCGAGAGCCTCAACGACCTGGTCGCCTCCATCACCGGGGTCACCGTGAAGGAGCGCATCCCCGACTCGGTGTTTGACGGCGCCGACCAGGTCAAGCTGGTGGACATCGAGCCCAAGGAGCTGATCGAGCGCCTGGGCGAAGGGAAGGTCTATCAAAAGCCGCAGGCCGAGCGGGCGCTTTACAACTTCTTCACTGAGCAGAACCTCGTGGCGCTGCGGGAGATCGCCCTGCGCCGCACCGCCGACCGGGTCAACCGCATGGCGGAGCGCTCGGGCAGGCGGGCGGGCGGCTTTGCGGACGAACATATCCTCGTCTGCCTTTCCTCCTCGCCCACCAATCCCAAGATCATCCGCACCGCCGCCAGGATGGCCAGCGCCTTTCACGGCAACTTCACGGCCCTGTTCGTGGAGACGCCGGACTTCCCCGGCATGAGCGAGGAAAACCGGGGCCGGCTGCGGCGGAACATCCACCTCGCCCAGCAGCTGGGCGCGACCATCGAGACCGCCTATGGGGAGGACGTGGCCTTTCAGATCGCGGAGTTCGCCCGGCTGGCGGGCGTGTCCAAGATCGTGCTCGGGCGCAGCAGCGCCAGGCGCCGGCTGCTGCCGGGGCGCCCGTCGCTGACCGAGCGGATCACCCGGATTTCGCCGAGCCTGGATATCTACATCATCCCGGACCAGAACACCCCGCGCTATAAGCCCAAAAGACGCCCGGTGCAGCGGCCGAAGAATATACTTTTGGACCTTTGCAAGAGCCTTTTGGCGCTGGGAATCTCCACCGCCATCGGCTACCTGTTTGATTGCCTCGGCTTCAGCGAGGCCAACATCATCACCGTCTACATCCTCGGCGTGCTGGTCACGGCGGTCATCACCTCCCACCGGTCGTTCAGCCTGGTGGGGTCTCTCATTAGCGTTCTGCTCTTCAACTTCTTTTTCACCGAGCCGCGCTTTACCCTGAGCGCCTACGACGCGGGATATCCCGCGACCTTCCTGATCATGCTGGCCGCGGCGTTTTTGACCAGCTCCCTGGCCGCCAGGATCAAGCGCCAGGCGCGCCAGTCGGCCGAGACGGCCTTCCGCACCAAGATCCTCTTCGACACCAACCGCCAGCTGGGCAGCGAGCAGGATGCCGACGGGATCGTGTCGGTCACCTGCAACCAGCTGCAAAAGCTGTTGGGTAAGGATGTTATTTTCTACAGCGTGGGGGAGGAGGGGCTGCGCGCGCCGCAGTTCTTTCCGGCGCACCCGGGGATCGGCCCCGACGCGTACACCACCGGGAACGAGCGGGCGGTGGCCTCCTGGGTATATCACAACAACAAGCACGCCGGGGCGACCACCAACACGCTGGGGGACTCCAAATGCCTCTATCTCTCGGTGCGCGTCGGCACGCAGGTGTACGGGGTGGTGGGATTGGTGATCGGCGGCGCGCCGCTGGACGCCTTTGAAAACAGCATTGTGCTCTCCATCCTGGGCGAATGCGCGCTGGCGCTCAAAAACGAGAGAACCACCAGGGAGCGCGAGGAGGCCGCGCTGCTCGCCAAGAACGAGCAGCTGCGCGCCAACCTGCTGCGCTCGATCTCGCACGACCTTCGCACTCCCCTGACCTCGATCTCGGGCAACGCGGGGATTCTGCTTTCGAGCGAAGAGAGCATCGATAAGGGGAAGCGCCGCCAACTCTACGCCGACATCTACGACGACTCGCTCTGGCTGATCAACCTGGTGGAAAACCTGCTCTCGGTCACCCGCATCGAGGACGGCACCATGAAGCTGCGGCTGACCACCGAGCTGCTCGAGGAGATCATCGGCGAGGCGCTGCAGCATACCGACCGGCGGCGCAGCGAGCATGACGTGCAGCTGAAAGCCGACGGCTCGCTGCTGTTGGTCAAGGCGGATGCGCGCCTCATCATGCAGGTGGTCATCAACCTGGTGGACAACGCCGTCAAGTATACACCGCCCGGTTCGCAGATCGTCATCGAAACAAAGCGGGAGGGGACCATGGCCGTCGTGACGGTCAGAGATAACGGCGGTGGAATTTCGGACGAAGCGAAGAAGCACATCTTCGACATGTTCTATACCGCCGGCGCCGGGGCCGCCGACAGCCGCCGCAGCCTTGGGCTGGGGTTGGCGCTGTGCAAGTCCATCGTCACGGCGCACGGAGGGAACATCACGGTCGGCGACAACCAGCCGCACGGCGCGGTTTTTACCTTTACATTGCCCATGGAGGAGGTCATGCTGCATGAATAAGCCTTTGATTTTGGTGGTGGAGGACGACTCAGCCGTCAGAAACCTGATCACCACCACCCTGGAGACCCACAACTACCGCTTCCAGCAGGCGCCCACCGGGGAGGCGGCGATCCTGGAGGCGGTCTCCTACAACCCGGACGTCATCCTGCTCGACCTGGGGCTTCCCGACCTGGACGGGATCGAGGTCATCCGCAAGGTCCGCTCCTGGTCCAAGGTCCCGATCATCGTCATCAGTGCGCGCAGCGAGGACACCGACAAGATCGACGCACTCGACGCCGGGGCGGACGATTATCTGACCAAGCCCTTCTCAGTCGAGGAGCTGCTCGCACGCCTGCGTGTCACCTTCCGCCGGCTGGGGGATTCCCTCGGCGAGGCGGGGCAGGGGGCGGTGTTCCAGAACGGGGAGCTGCGGATCGACTACGCCGCCGGGTGCGTCTACCTGCAGGGGAGGGAGCTGCACCTGACGCCGATCGAATATAAGCTGCTCTGCCTGCTCGCGAAGAACGTCGGCAAGGTGCTGACCCACACCTACATCACCAAGGAGATTTGGGGCAGCGCATGGGACAATGATGTGGCGAGCCTGCGTGTCTTCATGGCGACGCTGCGCAAGAAGATCGAATCTGACCCCTCCGACCCGAAGTATATCCAAACCCATGTCGGGGTGGGCTACCGCATGCTCAAGGTATAGGCCTCACTGTCCGCCGAACAAAACAAGAGCGCCGCCGTCCTGTCGGACGGCGGCGCTTTTACAGTTTCAGATAATGGCCCGGCCCGGATCAGCTGAAGGTCGGCTGCTTGGGATCGGGATTCTCGGTCAGGTCCGCGGTCTCGGCAAACTGCTTGTCGGTGACCAGCTTAGCGAAGACGACGAAGCGCTGCTTGTTGTTGACCGAATAGGTGCCGTACTTGTAGGTACAAGTCGAGAGGGTGAGGATCTTGTCCTTGGTGGTGACCTCGACATTGTAGTCGTAGAGCGAGCGGTCGCGCATGTCGTTGATCAGCTTCATGTACTCCTCGTTGTTGTAGTTGGGATGGATGTAGCTGACCGGCTTTGCCTTGTCCTCGGTGTAGGAGACCGCGAAGATCTGATAGACGAAGTCCTCGTTCTCGGTGCTGACATAGACGTACGGATTCGCCTTGGCGAACTCGATGTCCTGGAAGTGGAACAACTGCGCGAACATCACGTCGTTCGGGTCGTCGGTGATCCCCATCGGGTTGCCCAGGTTGTGCCCATAGATGATGGTGTTGCGGGGCAGGTCGTCCTTGGTGCCGTCGCCGAAGTCGCACTCGAAGTCGGCATAGAGGCAACCGGCAAAGTCATAGACCTTCTGGGTGTTGCGGCGGTAGTAGAACTCGTTGTCGGTGGTCTGCACCACGACCTGGTTGATGGTGGTATTGGGGATCTCGATCCACAAAGTGGAGTCCGCGTTTGCGGCCTTGGCCTCGGCGAGCTTCTGGCGGTTCTCCTCGGGGACCTCGACCTGATAGGGGCTCGCCCGCAGCGGCGGCTCGAGGGTATTGACCCAGTGGGAGGGGTTCAGGCGCTCGGGCTCCTGGGGCTCGGTGGTCTTCTTACAGGCAGTCATCCCGCCCAGAATGGCGATGACCAGCAGGGCGGCTACGGACTTTTTGATGTTCGGGTTCATTCGCAAACTCCTTTAATGTTCAGTCTTTCTTTGGAAGGGGCAAGGCCCCGGAAAACAGCGCATATCACTTAAATAAACCACTACTAAATATAAAACCTGCACCGGTAAAAGTCAATGGTCTTCGGCATTTTGTTACCCAATTGTAGAAAATGCGCCAAACTCTGCCAAGGGCATGATTATGCCGGATTTTCCCCGCTGCCGGGGGAGGGGAGCAAAAGATTTGCGATCGACTCGGCCGCCTTCTTTCCCGCCCCCATGGCGAGGATGACGGTGGCGGCCCCGGTGACGGCGTCACCGCCCGCATAGACCCCCGGCTTGGTGGTGGCCATCTCCTCGTTGACGATGAGGCAGCCGCGCCTATCGGCCTGCAGCCCCTCGGTGGTGGTGCGGATCAGGGGGTTGGGCGAGGTGCCGATCGCCATGATGACGCTGTCCACCTCCATCTCGTACTGTGAGCCTGGAATTTCGACGGGGCTGCGCCGCCCCGAGGCGTCCGGCTCGCCAAGGCGCATTTTGACACATTCCATCCCGCGCACCCAGCCCTGATCGTCCCCGAGCAGGCGGGTGGGCGCGGTCAGCAGGCGAAACTCGATCCCTTCCTCCTTGGCGTGGTGGATCTCCTCGAGCCGCGCGGGAATCTCCTCCTCACCGCGGCGGTAGACGATGTAGACGCGCTCGGCCCCCAGGCGCATTGCGCAGCGCGCCGCGTCCATCGCCACATTCCCCCCGCCGATCACCGCCACCGATTTGGAGCGGATGATGGGGGTGTCATATTCGTCTTTATAAGCCTTCATCAGGTTGATCCGGGTGAGGAACTCGTTGGCCGAATAGACCCCGAGCAGCCCCTCGCCCTCGATCCCCATGAAGCGGGGCAGCCCCGCGCCCGAGCCGACGAAGACGGCCTTGTAGCCCATTTCGCCCAGCTCGTCGAGCGAGAGCGCGCGCCCGATGACCATGTCGGTCTCGATTTTTACGCCCAGCGCCCGCAGCGAGTCGATCTCCCGCTCCACGATCGCCTTCGGGAGCCTGAATTCCGGTATCCCGTAAACCAGCACGCCGCCGGCCTTATGGATGGCCTCGTAGATGGTGACCTCGAAGCCGCGCCGCGCGAGGTCACCCGCGCAGGAGAGCCCGGCGGGTCCCGCCCCGATCACGGCCACCTTGATCCCGTTCGGTTCGGCGCGCTTCGACGCGGCGGTACCATACTCCATGAAGTAGTCGGCCACGAAGCGTTCGAGCCGGCCGATGGCCACGCTCTCGCCCTTGATCCCCCGCACGCATTCCCGCTCGCACTGGTTCTCCTGCGGGCAGACCCGCCCGCAGACGGCGGGCAGGGCGTTGGTCGAGGTGATGATCTCATAGGCGGCAAGGAAGTCCCCCTGCGCGACCTTAGCGATAAACTCGGGGATGCGCACCGCGACCGGGCAGCCCTTCATGCAGGGGCGGTGCTTGCATTGCAGGCACCGCTGCGCCTCGAGCACGGCCATTTCGGGGGTGTAGCCGAGGGTCACCTCGTCAAAGTTTTTGTTTCGCACCTCGGGGGCCTGCGCGGGCATGGGGGTCTTTTGCATACTCATGTTAGGCATCGATTTCACCCGCCAATCTGCAAATATGGTTCGCGTCGACCTGCTCCTGCGCACGGTAGATCGCGTTGCGCCGCTGCAGCTCGTCGAAATCGACCAGGTGGCCGTCGAAGTCGGGGCCGTCCACGCAGGCGAATTTCAGCTCGCCCCCCACATGCACCCGGCAGCCGCCGCACATCCCGGTCCCGTCGATCATGATCGGGTTGAGGCTGACGGTGGTTTTGACTGCGTATTCCTTGGTGAGCGCGCAGACCGCCTTCATCATCGGCACCGGGCCGATGGCGATCACCAGGTCGTACCCCGAATCCGCCTCGAGCAGCTCGCGCAGCAGGTCGGTCACGAAGCCGTGCCGGCCGTAGCTGCCGTCGTCGGTGGCGATCAACAGCTCGTCGCAGGCGGCCTTCATCTCCTCCTCCAGTATGACGATGTCCCGGCTGCGGAAGCCCGCCACCACCTTGACCGTCGCCCCCTGCTCGTGCAGGAACCTGGCCTGCGGATAGGCGATGGCGCAGCCCACGCCCCCGCCGATGACGATGGCCTTATGTACCCCCTCGAGCTCGGTGGGCCGTCCGAGCGGCCCGACGAAGTCGAGGATGTCGTCCCCCACGTCGAGGGCTGCAAGCATCTTGGTGGTGCGTCCCACCGCCTGGAAGACGATGGTCACCTCGCCCGCCTTGCGGTCATAGGCCGCGACGGTCAGCGGGATGCGCTCGCCGTATTCATCCAGGCGCAGGATAATGAACTGCCCGGGCAGCACCTTGCGCGCGATATGGGGCGCGTGGACGCTCATCAGCGTCACAGCTTCATTCAGCGCGCGCTTCTCTACGATTTTATACAAACTGATCTCCTCCGTCACAGAACATACCGGCTTACAGATGGTTTGTGCAGGAAATCGTTACATTTCCTGCACATGGTCAGCTTATATTATACTGTATGCCCACCCGATTTGCAAGGCGCGCGGCCCCGATGGAGGATGAAAAAACCGCCAAAATGGCATGGGCGCGGGAATTGCGAATTGACTTCGCCGTCCATTGCTGCGATAATAAGGGTGCTTTTCACACATTCCAAAACGATGGAGATAGTCGATCATGATCAAAACCGGAATCTCAACCGCCTGCTTTTACCCCGCCCTCACCGAGCAATCCCTCGGCTATGTCGTCGAGAGCGGGGCCAAGGTGAGTGAAATATTTATCAACGCCCAGCAGGAATTTTGCCCTGCCTTCTTCGATTCGCTGCGCCGCCAGGCACAGGCTGCGGGGGTGGAGATCGTCTCGGTGCACCCCTATTCCTCCGGGATGGAGACCCAGCTCTTCTTTTCCGAGTATCCCCGCCGCTTGGAGGACGGGATGGAGATGTACCGGCAGGTCTTTTCCCTCAGCGCCGGGATCGGCGCGCGGTACGTCGTCTTCCACGGCGCTTATACCCACTGCCGGCTGCCTCAGAGGGAGATCTACGAGCGGTACTGGAGGCTGCACACCCTCGCCGAAAGGGAAGGGGTCACCCTGCTGCATGAGAACGTGGCGCGCTGCAAGAGCAAGGACCCGCAGTTTATACAGGGTATGCGGGACTACCTCGGGGATGGGGTGCGCTTCGTGCTGGACACCAAGCAGGCGGTGCGCGCGGGCTATACCGCCGCCGCCCTGCGCGAGGCGATGGGCCCCGCGCTGCGGCATGTGCATATCAGCGACTACGCCCCGGGGCAGGACTGCCTGCCGCCCGGCCGGGGGACGTTCGACATCGGCGGCTTCCTGCGCTCGCTGGAATCAAGCGGTTTTTCGGGTGCCGCGCTCGTGGAGGTTTACCGCGATAACTATCGAACGAGGGAGGAATTGTACGATTCTTACAAACTTTTGGCCTCGCTGGTGCCAAATGAGGGTTAGGTTCGATTTCATTCGACTTTAAAAGACAGTCGTTTTGTGACTTTTTACAATTTGGTCTGGAAAATATTTGTATTAACTCATAAGAAATGCGAGCTCGATACAAATTCCAACGAAAAATGGGCCTTTATTTTTGCCTCGATTCATGTATAATAATTGCCGAGCCCTTCGCGAGGAGCCCCTGCCCTTTCCGACCACTACCTGCCGGTCGGGGAGGGCACCTGTAACAAAGACAAAAAATCGAGACAAAATTGGAGGTAAGAGCATGTTTGAGGAAATTGAATACCGTGTGTATCGGGAGGAACTGGAGCTGGAGGGTATCGGCAGGTATACCGCTTTTGGCGTGGCGGGCTTCCGGGCGGGCGATAGGCGGGAGCCGGTCTGTCATGTGGGGGATATTTCGACCGAGCGCAGCGTCGCCGAGCGGCTGGCGGAGCTTTGCAACCGGAATATCCTCTCCCCGAGCCATCTGCTGGACGCCGCGCAGGATTTTTTGGACTCCGACGAATTTTAAGGTTGTGCATCCCGGCGCGCGATGGTATGATAGTGGCAAGAAATACCGCAGATGGAGGGCTTTGCCATGAAGTGTCCCTATTGCTTTTATCAGGAGAGCAAGGTGGTTGATTCCAGGCCGACGGACGACGGCGAGCGGATCCGCCGCCGCCGGGAGTGCCTGAGCTGCCTCAAGCGCTTTACCACCTACGAGGTGATCGAGACCACGCCGCTGATGGTGGTGAAGAAGGACCGCTCCCGCGAGCAGTTCAACCGCAACAAGATCCTCAACGGTCTGCTGCGCGCATGTGAAAAACGTCCGGTCTCCCTGGGGACGCTCGAGGGGATCGTGGACGACATCGAGCTCGCGCTGCAAAATTCCCTCGAGCGGGAGGTGCGCAGCGAACAGATCGGCGAGATGGTGATGGACCGCCTCAAGGGGGTGGACGAGGTCGCCTATGTGCGCTTCGCATCGGTCTACCGCCAATTCAAAGATATCAACTCGTTTATGGACGAGTTGAAAAACATCCTGGAGACGAAAGAAAAAGCATGATGAACGTGCAATAAAAAGGACGGCTGCAGCCGTCCTTTTTCATTTTTGGCGGGACGGTTTGACGGCCAATCGGAACAACAATCGAACCTGTTAGAATGGCGTGATAATGCGGTTTGAACGAGGTGAGAAAAAAGTCGAAAATTTCATTTTTTCCTAAAAATATTGTCGATTTCTGTTGACGGGACGACAAGATGACGCTATAATGAAACTACCGCATACAAAATGTAAAAGGCAAAGCTGGCGAAAGCCAGTGACGCAAAACTATAGGGCCTTGATTTGAAGGAACTTAACCCCTCCTTCAGATTGTGGCAGCCAGGTGCCATTTCTCGTATGGATAATTCTATTATCTGAATTTTATGTTTTGTACGGTGGTTTAGACATGAGGGAACACCCTGTGCGAATTTTTACATCGCTCGTCGTTGGGATCATGGCTATACACCTACATATGCCTTCATCTCCGCAGTTTGAGGTCCGGGCAGCTAATTTCAGACGCAGGCCGGAGGTTTACTCCAGCTTTCGGGCTATCGCCAGTTCGCTCCTGGCGCTATAGTTTTGCGTCGATTTCCCCCTCCGGGTCGTTTGAAAGACCCGACCTCAACAACCTGCCGCCCCCTGACCTACACAGGCCGGCAAACGACGCACATCGCCCGTCATGTCTGAACTTGAAAGCCGCATTGTAATTTTACAATGCGGCTTTTTTAATGTATGATAGGGGACAGGAAAAATTGGGAGGGATCACAACCTATGCGCATGCGCCGCAAGAAATGGGCGGTGCCCGAATTGACGGCCGCCCCCTTTTATATCAGGAACCCCGAGGAGCAGACCGGGCACTGGCGCGCGCTCTACGCGCGCGCAGAGCAGCCGCTGATGGTCGAGCTCGGGTGCGGCAAGGGGGGCTTTATCAGCCGGCTGGCACTGCAAAACCCGCAGTTTAATTTCCTGGCGGTCGATCTGATCGACGACATGCTCGGGCTCACCAAGCGGGCGGTCGAGCAGGCCTACCGGGAGGCGGAGCGCGAAATCGACAACGTCCTGCTCGCCCAGCAGGACATCGAGCGGATCACCAGAATCCTCGGGGAGCGGGACCAAGTCGAACGGGTGTACATCAACTTCTGCAACCCCTGGCCCAAGGCCGGGCACAAAAAGCGCAGGCTGACCCATCCAAAGCAGCTGCGCCTCTACCGGCAGTTTTTGGTCCCCGGCGGGCAGATTTATTTCAAAACGGACGATAGGGACCTCTTCGAGGATTCGCTTCGTTACCTCGACGAGACCGGATTTGTGGTGGAGTATCTCACTCGGGACCTGCATGCCAGCGGCTATCAGGGGAACATCGAGACCGAGCACGAGCGGATGTTTTCCGCCGAGGGAGTGCCGATCAAATTCCTGATCGCCACCATGGGCGGGCCACCGAAGGCGGAGGGATAGCCCGGCTATTTTCGGCCATCAATAAAAAAGCCGCGGATTCCGCGGCTTTTTTATTTCTGGGCACAAGCGAAGCAATATAAACGGCCTTGGCCGTAGAGATCGTAAAAAAATAGCTCTTTGAGCTGGTTTTGGTTATCCTTTTCAGCGGGAAAATGATCGTTAGCTACCGTTTCATGCGGTCAAAACAGGCGGCCAAATTTCCGTTTCCTGGTAAAACATTTCCACCCTTTGGAAAACCTATCCTAATTATATCCTGATCTGGGCGCTTTTTCAAGGGAAACCGACTGTTTTCGCTTGGCCCCTGAACCCCAAAGACCGACAGAAACGGTAGCTGGCGGTCTTTCTCAGAAAGGGGATCAGGATGAAACGACAGATGAAATGGGGGGCCCTGCTCGTATGCGCGCTGTTCGCGTTCACGGCGCACACCGCCTTTGCCGCGCAGGGAATGAGCGCCACGGGATATGAGAAGACTTATGGGATCAACATTCCCTTTACCCCCTCGCAGCGCACCAGCCGCTATACCTTTGCGGTCTATGAGGGGGAAACTGCCGGAGGGACGGCGCTGGTGCAAAAGGAACTGACCATCACCGAAGCGCAGACGCTCTTCCTCGCCCTTCCCTATGACTACGCCGCGCCGGAAACCTATACCCTGGCGGTGACCGCCCATCCAATGCCGGGACGGGAGGGTATGGACAAGGCCGCCACCAAAACCAGCGCCTTTACTACCGCTCCCACCTGCGGCCACACCGCCGACGCGGGCGGGTACCTGGCCGGGGATGGGAGTGAGCAGAGCCCCTATGTGGTCAGCACGCAGGCCCAGTTGAGCCATCTGCGGCAGCATAGCGCCGCCTGCTTCTGGCAGTCGCAGGACATTACCCTGAGCGGCACCTGGACTTCGATCCCCACCTTCAGCGGCAGCTACGACGGGGGCGGGCATATCATCTATGATCTGCAGGTCGCCAACAGCGCCGAAGGGGCATTGTTTCAGGATGTGACCGGGGCCTCCTTTTCCCGGCTGGGATTTGTCAGCCGCGGCGCGGATGTCGGAGCGGTCTATACCTCCGGGACCTTGGGACGCAACCTGAATCAGTGCACCATCGACCAGTGCTTCGTGGACGTCAATATCAACGGAGTGCCGAACCGCGGCTCGGACGTAGGCGGCTTTGCAAAAGCTTTAAACGATACCACCATCACCAATTCTTATTCGGCCAGCACGCTTTCCGGGAACGCGCTCTGTGCGGGGATGAGCTGTTACCTCCAAAACGGCACCATGAACAACTGCTATTCCGTCTCGTCCATCAGCGGCGGCTCGGCGGGCGTTGGAGGGATGATCACCACCTACAATCCGGTCAACCCGAAGGTGACAAACAGCTATTGGCTGCTCGGCCCCGCCTCCAGCCCGGGCGGCGGCGTTCGGATTACCGACAAGGCGCTCTTCGGGCAGGAGGCCACCTTTGCCGGGTGGGATTTTGAAAATATCTGGACGATGGGCACCGTCTATGCCGATGTGATCGGGGAGGAGATCACGGCCCCGGTGCTGCGGGCCTTCCAGCAGACGGGGGCGCGGGACTATAGCCTGCCGCAGGGAGCGGAGGATGAAACGGCGGGCCTGGGCTTTTCCGAATGATTTAGAGATTACCCGTTTTAAAAATTCCACTTGACCTTTTTGCCGCCAATAAGTATAATACGTGTTAGAACGACTGATTGGAGCGGGAAACATGGGAAAGGAAAACGGGAGGCTTGGGCGCGGCCAGATTGCGAACATGAATATCTGCTATCAAATGTATTCCCTGGATTATTTTTTTACCTCCACGAAACGGCTGGGGTTGAGCAGCATAGAGCTTTGGGGCGCGCCGCCCCACCTCGATCAGCGCTTTATCAGCAATGGGGAGCTTTACCGGCTGAAGCGGCGGGTTCGGGGAGAGGGACTGCGGATCGTTTGCTATACGCCCTTTCAAAACGGACGCGTTATCAACCTGGCCGACCGGGATAAAAGCTTCCGGGAGTTCAGCATCGGATGGCTGCGGCGTTCCCTCGAAATTGCTTCCTGCCTCGAAACGGATAAAATGTTGGTTACGGCCGGCCGCGGGCTGCTGGATGAGCCGGCCGCCGAAGCCTTCGAGCGGGCCGCCGACAGCCTGGGGCGGCTGGCCAAGACCGCCGGACGCTATGGGATTACACTGCTGCTGGAGCCCTTGCGGGAGGATGAAAGCAACCTGATTTGCTCCCTGGGGGAGGCCGCGCACATGCTGCGCCGGGTATCGGATCCCGCGCTCAAGGCGATGGCCGACACGTCGCCCATGTACGCCCAAGGGGAAAATTTTACCGGCTACAAACGGACGCTTCGGGATGACTTCGCCCATGTACACCTGGTGGACGGCGATCCCGACGGGCATCTCGCACTTGGGGACGGAAATCTGCCGCTAAAGAAATATCTGGAAGAATTGATCGAATTGGGCTATAATGGTACCATGACGCTGGAGCTGATCGCGGATGCCTATTTCAGGGATCCCGAAGCTCCGCTCAGGCGTTCCCTGCGATTCCTATCACCCTATCTGGAGGAAGACTGAATATGTATAAAGTGGATGGCTCAACCAGCAAGCCCCTGTACCTGCAGATCAAGGTCTACCTGCTGCAGCAGATCGCCAACGGCACGTTCAAGGTCGGGCAGCAGGTACCGTCTGAGGCGAAGCTGATGGATCAGTTTGGGGTCAGCCGGGTGACGGTGCGCGCGGCGATCTCCGAGCTGGTGGAGGAGGGGGCCCTGATCAAGCGGCAGGGCAAGGGCACCTTCGTCAACCAAAACAAGATGACGGAACCCCTGCGCGGCGGCGCGGGCTTTTATGAATCCTGCTACATCAACCATCTGTCCCCCTCCAGCAAGACCGTCCACGCCGAAATTGAGGAAATGCCGGGGAACATCAAGGAAGCCCTGGGGATCACCGGCGAGTCGATGGGCCTGCACTGCCGCTTTATCCGCTTTGTGGACAAGAGGCCCATCATGCTCGACGAGGTGTGGTATGTCCCCAGGTTCTTCTATTTGCTGGACGGCGACATCAACGGTGCGCTCTATCCGCTGATCCGCGAGCGGGAAAATTGCTCGCTGAGCATTGCGGGCGGCTATGTCGAAACCTGCCGCGCCACCCAGTCCGAGGCGGAGATGCTGAAAATAAAAAAGGACGATACCCTGTTGCTTGTGGTGACCGTCGTCAAGGACGACCAGTTTAGGCCGGTCCACTGGGGGAAGAAACTGATCCTGGGCGAGCGCTTCCGCCTTTTTATTTGAATATCCGCTAAAAAAACACACCCCTGAGAGAAATTTTTGTTGACATCCACGAGGGGGTGTGTTATATTAAACACAAATAATACGACTTAACACGTATTAAAAAGGAGGGCGGAATCACTGGGAGAGGGAAAAAACGGGTTGACGGTAGGGCCTGCACAGCCGGCCTTAGTGGAAGGAAAGGAAGGAAAGCAGATGAAAAAATCCATTCGTCTCTGGAGCGCGCTTTTGGGGCTGCTGCTGACCCTGTCGGCGGCGGGCTGCGGCGCTGGGCAGCAGGAGAGCGCCGGCAGTTCGCTGAGCTCGGGGGAGGCGAAGAGCCAAACGTCGGAGCCGGCGGACCAGTCCGAAGGGGAAACGATCAAGATTACCATCATGGATTACGGCGACTCGTATAAGCCCCAGCGCGACGCGGCGAACGAAGCCTATATGAAGGAGCATCCAAACCTGGAGATCGAGTACACGCTCACCACCCGCGCGCAGCTGACCAACACGATTCTCTCCGCAGTCAGCAGCGGAACGGCGCCCGACCTGTTCGCCATCCCCGACGGGATCACCCCCGCCCAGGCGGTCAGCGAGGGATGGTACCTGCCGATGAGCGACTATATGGAAAACGAGCAGGAGGTGTGGGACTCGTTCGTGGACGGGGCCATCACCGAGGGAAAATGCATGTTCGACGGCAAGGTGTATATGGTGCCCGAGTCCGGCGGCGCGCCGCACTGCATGGTGCTTTACAACAAGGACCTGTTCGCGGCGGCCGGGCTGGACCCCGAGGTGCCGCCCAAGACCTATTCCGAATTCCGCGAATATGCCCGGCGGATCACCGAGGCGGGCAACGGCCAGTTCTATGGAATTGTCGAGGGGGCCACCCAATCCGACCGCATGGCGCAAATTTTAGTTTGCTGGAGCGACCTGATCGGCGGCAGCTACCGGGTGGACAACAACCTCAACATCCGCACCGGCACGCCCGACTGGAACAACGAGGCGGTCTACCAGGTGTGCGAGCTGTGGAAGAATCTCTGCGAGGACGAAAGTCTCCATCCCAATACGGCGACCTACATCGCCCCGGACGCGCGCGCGGCCTTTGCCGGCGGGCAGGCGGGCATGATCGTCCAGGGCTGGTGGAACGTAGGGGTCTGGGAGGCGGAAAATCCTGAGCTCAACTATGGCGTGTTCGCCCCGCCCGTGCCGGACGGCGGCAGCTATACCGGCTGCATCCCGCGCATGACCGGCGACCCGTTCCTGGGGGTCTACTCCGGCACCAAGCATCCGCAGGAGGCGGTGGATTACCTGATCAATGTCATTTGCGGCAAGGACTTCCAGTCCGCCGCCGTCGCCGCCGGTGTGCACGACTCGCTGCTGCGCGACGTGAGCACCGAGGCCAGCGTCTTCGAGGCCTCCAAGGAATATTTTGCGCTGGGCAACGAGCTGGGACGAGTGATCCCCGAGTTTGAGGTGGCCAACCCCGACACCGCCATCGTGGTCAGCAAATTCCAGGAGGTGCACCCCAACCCGACGGAAATCTTCTCCGGTATTCTCAGCGGGCAGGTCACCGACTATAAGACAGCTCTGGCCCAGTATACCGAGGCGGCCACCGAAATGTGGGACAAGGCCCTGGCCGACGCCAATGCCGAAGGGCACAGCTTTACCACCGCGGATTTTGCCTTCCCGGATTGGGACCCGACGAGGAACTTTACGGTCGAGGACTATGCGGCGCTGAAAAAGTAAACGGACGGCGCGTGCGGCGGACTTCATCCGTGTGCCGCCCGCGTGAGGTCCAATAAGGGAAGGGGAGGCTTTTGATGACTGGCAAAATTCCAAAGAGACACAGAAGGGAAGCCGCCTGGTGCTATGCGTTCATGCTGCCGGCCATTGTCCTGTTCCTCCTGTTTCAGGGATGGCCGATCGTCGCCAGTGCCTATTATTCTCTCTTTGACTGGAGTGGGATCGGGGAAAATTTCAAATACGTGGGACTGGAAAACTACCTGGGCGTGCTCAAGGACAGCTATTTCTGGTCGGCTTTAAAAAACAATTACTATTTTACGGTCTGCGTCGTCCCGCTGCAGATGGTCATCGGGCTGGTCTTTGCGGTGGTCCTCAATGAGGGGAACGACAGGCTGTGCAACGCCTACCGCACGGTCTACTTCCTTCCCGTGGTCACCACGGCCGCGGTCATCGGGATCATCCTCTCGTTCCTCTTCAGCTTTGACGGGCCGGTCACCTATCTGCTCAGCTCTTTGGGGCTGTGCGACCCGGGCCACGGGTGGCTGGCCGATGCGTCCACGGCGATGAATACCGTGGTGGTGATCTATGTGTGGAAGAACGTGGGGGTCAGCATGGTCTACTGGCTGGCGGGGCTGCAGTCCATATCCAGGGACCTGTATGAGGCGGCCAAGATCGACGGGTGCGGCAGCTTCAAGCGCTTTCGCTACATAACGGCGCCGCTGCTCCTCCCGATCGGCGCGGTGATTTTTCTGCTGAACATCATCAGCTCCCTAAAGCTGTTCGACCTGGTCAAGACCCTGACGGACGGCGGGCCGTTTTTTAAGACGGACGTCATCGCCCTGTACATTTACCGCTATGCCTTTTCCAGCACGATGGGCGTGCCGCGCCTGGGGTACGCCTCTTCGGCGGCGATGGTGTTCGGAGCGATCACCATCGTGATCGCCCTGATCGTCTCGGGCGCCGCCGGCGCCGTCAAAAAGCTGACGCAAGTTTAAAAGGGGGGAGAAGATGCGTCTCGATTTGAATCGTACCAACACCCTGGCCAGGAGGCGGCGCTGTTTGATAGGCGTTATCAAATACGCCGTCCTGACGGCGGTGGCGCTCATATGGGTCTATCCGTTCGTCTGGATGGTCTCCGCCTCCCTCAAAACGAACAATGAGATTTTTGCCGATAAGCTCAGTTTGATCCCCCAGGCCGTCCAATGGGACAATTATGTGCGGGCCTGGAAGAACGCCAACTTCAGCCAGTATTTCGTCAACACCATCCATATCACCTTTTTCACAGTCGTGATCGTCCTGATCGTGACGATGATGATGGGCTACGCGCTGGGGCGCTTTCGCTTCCCTGGGAAGCGCGCGGTCATGGGCGTGATCGCCGCCTCCATGTTTATCCCCATGGGCTTCAACCTGATCCCGGTGTTTCGCCTGATCAAAAATATGGGCCTGATGAACAGCCGTTGGGGCGTCATCCTGGCCCAGGCGGGGTCGCTCAACGTGGTCTTTGTCATGATGTTTGCCAGCAGCTTCGCGCAGATCCCTAGGGAGCTGCACGAGGCGGCCCTGATCGACGGGTGCGGGTTTTTGCGGATTTTTTTGCAGATCATGGTGCCGCTGTCCAAGCCGATCATCGGCAGCGTGGTCATCATGCAGACCATCTGGTCCTGGAGCGAGTTTTTGCTCCCGCTGGTCCTGACCCTCAACAGCGCTTCGCTTCGCACGCTGGCGGTGGGGCTGTATTCGCTCAAGGGCGAGATCATGCTGGACTGGACGGGGCTTGCGGCAGGGGCGGCCATCGCGCTGCTGCCGATCATCGTGGTGTTCGTATTTTTGCAAAAATATTTTGTCGACGGCATCTCCGGCGCGGTCAAGGGATAGTATGCCGTATATTAATTCTAAAAAGGGGAGTCACAGCCATGCAAAAAGAAATCATGGAAATCAACCGTCAGCTCGAAGAAATCCGCGCCGCCCTCGCGGGCAAGGAATTTGACAGCCTTTTCTTTACCGGCTGCGGCGGGGGGCTGCAATATACCGAGCCCAGCAGGTACGCAGCGGCGGCCCAGTCCAAGAGGCTGCGCGTCTACGGCATGCCTGCGGCGGAGCTCATGGCGATGGACCCGGCCTGTCTTGGCGAACGCTCGATCGTCATCGTCTCCTCCTTAAACGGCGTCATGCCCGAGGCGGTGCAGGCGCTGCGGTGGGCCAATGAAAAGGGCGCGTTCACCATCGGCACCACCGCCTTCCCGGGCACGCCGGTGGACCGGGAATCCAAGACGTCTTTAATCTATCAGGAGGCGCGCGGCGCGCATCCGTACACCCAGATGTACGGGATCACCCTGCTGATCACCTTCACCATTTTGGATGTTCTGGAGGGGAACCGGACGATCAGCCGCCTCCCGGGACAGATGGAGCGCCTCGATGCGCTCTGCGCCAAGGCGGGCGAGGTTTATGGAGGGGAGAAGCTCGACGAGTTCATAGCGCGGTTTGCAAGCAAGAATATGATCTATGTCGTGGGCAGCGGCCCCAACTATGCCAACGCCTATTACCTGGCCACCTGCTACCTGTTGGAAATCCAGTGGATGGACGCCAGCCCGATCAATTCGGCGGAGTTTTTCCACGGCTGCCTCGAGATCGCGGACCGCTACTCCAACTTCGTCATGCTGGTGGGGGTGGGCGCGTCCCGGAAAATGGACGAACGTGCGCGCGACTTCATCGACCGCTTTTGCGACGGGATGTTTGTCGTCGACGCCGCGGACTACGATCTGTCAGCGATCGACGACGACCTGAAGCCCTATATTGCCCAGATCATCACCCACTATCTCATTGCGAGCGTCTTTATGCCCAGGCTCGCCGAGGCGAGGCACCATTCCCTGGACCGCCGCCGCTACTACGGGAAGATGGAATATTGATGGCAAAAAAGTAAGGCCGCGCTGCAAAAGGGTCCGTTTCTGGTTCATGCCCCTGGTACGCCGGGGGCATAGCTTTAGGGCCGATTGAGGGAGCGATGCAGATGATAAAACTAAAGATCGAATCCATGGGGAACGCGGGCCGCGGGGAGCTGGAGGCGCTCTGCGGCGCCGGCGCCCGGCTGCTGCCGGGGCTGTGGGCCGGAGACGAACGGTATCGGGACAGCATGGGCTGGCTGGACCCGGAGGAGTGGGCTCCGCCCGTCCGGGTGGAGCAGCTGCAGGGGAAGGCAAAAGAGGTGCGGGAGAAGGCGCAGGCCCTTGTCCTGATCGGGGTCGGCGGCTCCAACAAGGCGGCGAGGGCCCTCGTCACGGCTCTGGAGCCCGAAGGGATACCGATCGTCTATGCGGGGAACACGCTGTCCCCCCACAGCATGCGGCAGGTGATAGGCCAGTTGGAGGGGAAATCCTTCTACATAAACGTCATTGCCAAAAACTTCGAGACGCTGGAACCGGGCGTGGCTTTTCGCACCCTGCGGGCGGTGCTGGAGGGACGCTACGGCGGGGGAGCGGCAAAACGCATTTTGGTGACCGGCACGCCGGGCAGCCGGCTGCAGGAGATGGCCGGGGAAAACGGCTACGATTTTTTAACGTTTCCGGATAATATCGGAGGCCGTTATTCGGCGCTTTGCGACGTGGGGCTCTTCCCCATGGCGGCCGCCGGGGTGGACATTGCGCAGGTGGTGCGCGGGGCCGTCGAAATGCGCTGCGCCCTGCGCACCGACGGCAGCCCCCAAAACCCCGCGGTGCGGTATGCGGCGTTTCGGAATCTATGGTACCAGCAGGGCAAGCGCCTGGAGATGCTCTCCATCTTTGAGCCGCGCCTGGGGTATCTTGGCGAATGGTGGGTGCAGCTGTTCGCTGAAAGCCAGGGCAAGCGCGGGATGGGACTGTTTCCGGTTCTCTCAAAATATTCGGAGGACCTGCACTCGGTCGGACAGTATGTACAGGAGGGCGCTCCCATCCTTTTAGAAACCTTTTTGCAGGTCGAGGACCCGGAAGCCGACGTGAGCGTGCCGCCGAGTCTTGTCCAGGACGGGTTTCAGTACCTGGAGGGCAAGGATTACCGCTTCCTCAACCGCGCCGCCGAAGAGGCGACCATGCAGGCCCACTCCTCCCGGCTGCCCTGCCTCAGGCTCTCTGTCCCGAGGATCGATGCCTACCACCTGGGACAGCTGCTTTATTTCTTTGAATTCAGCTGCTACCTGTCCAGCGAGATGCTGGGGGTCAATCCGTTTGACCAGCCGGGGGTGGAGGCCTACAAGCAGGCCATGTCCAGACGGCTGAGGGGCGAAGCCATCTGAGCGGCGCCGGGGCGCACTGGACGGTTGCGGCACGCAGCCGCCGGGAGGACAAGAAATGAAATACATCTATACCAATTTAAAGCGCTTTGACATCCCTGTACGGCTGGCCGGGGTAAACAGGCTCGCCCCGGCCGGCTGCTGGGGGGCGCAGATTGTCGAGCGGCTGCAGGACGAAATAGAGCGGTATTCCGGGAAGGCGCGGTTCACCTTCTTTTTCCCGGAGGCGCACCTGATCACAGCCGCAAACGCAAAAAGGCTGGGCTCCCCGCTGCAGATCGGCTGCCAGGGCGTCTGCCGCGAGGATGTGGCGCCCGGCGGCAATTTCGGGGCGTTCACGACGAACAGGCCGGCGGCCGCGGCAAAGGCACTGGGCTGCGGGGCCGTATTGATCGGCCACTGTGAGGAACGCGCGGACAAGGCGGGGATTTTGGCCGAAGCGGGCGTGTCAAACGAGGGGGCGGTCAACCGGATTTTAAACCAGGAAATCCGGGCCGCGGTGGGCAGAGGCCTCGACGTGCTTTACTGCATAGGGGAAAGAGCCGAACAGCAGGAGCGCTGGCAGGAGGTGCTCGCCGGGCAGCTGGAAATTGGACTGCGGGGCGCTGGTGGCGGACACATCGCCATCGCCTATGAGCCGGTCTGGGCCATCGGCCCCGGGAAAGCGGCGCCGGACCGGGACTATATCCAAAGGGCCGCGCGCTTCGTCAAGGAAGCTACCGGCGGCTTGCCGGTGGTATATGGGGGCGGGCTCAAGGAGCAGAACGCCGCCATGCTGGCTTCCATCCCGGAAATCGACGGCGGGCTGATCGCCCTCACGCGTTTTTCGGGCGAGATCGGGTTCTATCCCGAGGAATACCTGCAAATCGTGCGCCGGTACCTGGGGAAATGAGAAAGGGGGACTTTTGTTGCAGCTGGAATTTGAATACGGCCATGGCCTTATGAAGGCGCGGCTGCCCGACACGACCGACATCTTTATCCCCGGGGAGACGGTACCCGATCCCCCGCATATCCCGGAGGACCAGGTGAAGGAAGCGACTTGGGACAGCATACGCAATCCCATCGGAATGGAGCCACTGTCAAAGCTGGCTCATAAGGGCTCCAAATGCGTCATCATCTTCCCCGACCGGGTGAAGGGCGGGGAGCAGGAAAGCGCGCATCGCAAGGTGAGCATCCCGATCGTCCTCGAGGAGCTTTACGCCGCCGGGGTGGAGAAGCGGGACATCCTGCTCCTCTGCTCCAACGGCCTGCACCGGAAAAACACCGAGAAGGAGCTTCTGGGCATTCTGGGCCAACCGCTCTTCGATGAATTCTGGCACAGCGGGCAGATCGTCAACCATGACAGCGAGGACTGGGACCACCTCGTCGACCTGGGCCTCACCCCGCGCGGGGACCCGGTAATCATGAACAAATATGTCTACGACGCCGACGTCGCCGTGCTGATCGGACATACCCAGGGGAACCCCTACGGGGGCTATTCGGGCGGTTATAAGCACTGCGCCACCGGGATCACCCACTGGAGGAGCATCGCCTCCCACCATGTGCCAGGCGTCATGCACCGGCCCGAATTTGTGCCGGTGAGCGGCGGGAGCCTGATGCGCACCAAGTTCGATGAGATCGGGATGTACATGGAGAAGAGGATGGGGAAAAAGTTTTTCTGCTGCGATGCGGTGCTCGACAGCGATTCCCGGCAGATAGCGGTTTTTTCCGGCTATGCGGCGGCGATCGAGCCGCTCAGTTGGCAGGTGGCCGACCGGCGCACCTACGTCCCCTGGGCGCAGAAAAAATACGACGTGTTGGTCTTCGGTATGCCCCAGTCCTTCCACTACGGCGACGGGATGGGCACCAACCCCATCATGCTCATGCAGGCGCTTTCCGCGCAGGTTATCCGCCATAAGCGGGTGATGAGCGATCGCTGCGTTATCATTTGCTCGTCGACCTGCAACGGGTTTATGAACGAGGCGCTCTGGCCCTACCTCCCCGCGCTCTACGAGCAGTACCAGCGCGGCGGCATGCAGACCCTGCCCGACCTTTGCCGGCTGGGGGAGTACTATGCCACCGACGGGGAGTATATCCGCCGGTACCGCTACGCCAATGCGTTCCATCCCTTCCACGGCTTTTCGATGGTCAGCTGCGGGCACCTGGCCGAGCGGCACACCGCGGCCATCTATCTGGTGGGGGCCGAGCAGCCCGGCCTGGCGCGGGGGATGGGGCTCAAAACCCGCGCCACCTTCGAGGAGGCGCTGGAGGATGCCAAGCAAAAATATGTGGGGGAAACCCCCAATATCCTCGCCCTGCCGAAGACCTTTACCAGGGCGGCGGTACACCTGTGCCTCAAGGAGCGGGAATACCCGGGTACCGTCAGCAGCGCGCTGGCGGAGTTATCCCACCAAGCGGAGGTACCCTGATATGGAAAACAATATGTTGATCATTCATGGCGGCGCCCCCACGGCTGTGATGAACGCCTCCCTGTACGGTGCGGTAATGGAGGCGAAAGACAGCGGGAAGGTCGCGGCCGTGTTGGGCGCGCGCGGCGGGGCGCTGGGGGTGCTCCGGGAGGATTTTATCCGGCTGGACAACATCCCGGAGTATGCCCTTCGCGGGCTGCTAAGAACCCCCGCCTCGGCCATCGGCACCTCCCGGGACCATTTGAAGCCGGAGGATTACGGGCAGATGGCGCGGGTCCTGCGCGAGCGCCACATTGGATATGTCCTTTACAACGGCGGCAACGGCTCGATGGATGCCTGCGGGAAGCTGGCCAGGGCCTGCGCCGGCGCGGGGATATGCGTCGTGGGGATCCCCAAGACCATCGACAACGACCTTGCCGTGACCGACCATGCCCCCGGCTTCGGCAGCGCAGCGCGCTACCTGGCGGCGACGGTGCGGGAGGTGTCCGAGGACGTGCGTTCCCTGCCGATCCATGCCTGTGTGATCGAGGCGATGGGGAGAAACGCCGGCTGGCTGGCTGCCGCCTCCGCCCTGGCGCGAAGCGGGGAGGGGGACGGCCCCCACATGATCCTCTGCCCGGAGGCGCCATTCGAGGAGGAGGCGTTCTTAAGCGAAGTTGAAAGGCTGGCACGGCGGCACGGCGGAATTGTGATTGTGGCCAGCGAAGGGCTGTGTCATAAGGATAAAAAACCGGTCGTCGAGCCGGTATTCCGGTCGGGCCGCTCGGTTTATTACGGCGATGTCAGCGCGCATCTCTGCTCCCTGATCATCCGGAACCTGGGGATCAAGGCGCGCGGCGAGAAGCCGGGGATCTGCGGGAGGGCATCGATCGCCTGGCAGTCCGGCGTCGACAGGCTTGAGGCCGAATTGGCCGGGCGGGAAGCGGCCAAGGCCGCGCTGAGCGGGCATACCGAAGTCATGGTGGGTTTTGAGAGGAGGCCGGGCGGCGGGTATCGGATCGTCCCCAGGCTGATCCCGATCCGGGAGGTCATGCTCCACGAACGCACGCTGCCCAAAGAGTATCTCGCCCCCGGGCAAATGGATGTGACAAAAAATTACCTGGACTGGTGCCGGCCCCTGGTGGGGGAGCTGCCGGACGACTTTTTCAGGATTCCGGCATGAGCGAAAACAGGTCCGCAGGAGCACCCTCCTGCGGACCTGTGGCCTATGCTTTCTCCGATTCATTTTTATTGTAGCGATGCATGAGCTTCTTATGCACCATGATCCCAAGCAGGGAGACGGCTCCCATCACCGCGAAGATCAGCACGGTGCCCCAGAGGTTGCCGCTGATCAGAGTGGCGCCCGCCCAGGTGGAGCTCAAAATCGAGGGGATCCGCGCGAAACAGGCGATGAAGAGGAAGCGGGTCGGCTTGATCGGCGTGATCCCCGCCACGTAGGTCAAAATGTCCTTGGGGGTGCCGGGGATGAAAAACAGGATGAAGGTGATCGTCTCGAGCCGCTCGGTATTCTGCAAAAAGCGGTAGCCCCGCAGCTTTTCCTCTCCAAAGACCCATTTGATGAGCGCGCTGCCCAGCAGCCGCACCGCCCAGAAGACGATCAGCGAGCCGATCAGCACCCCCAGCATGCAGGTCAGCAGCCCGCCCCAGGTGCCGTAGAGCACCCCGGTCAGCACCTCGACCGGCTCGCCCGGAATGATGGCCACCACCACCTGCACCACCTGCAGCCCCAGCACCATCAGCCAGCCGAGCACCCCCAGCGAGGAGACCCATTCCTGGAAGCGCGCCTGCGCCTCAGGCTTGGAGAGGGCTGAAAAATAAGGCCATAGCCAGAGAGTGATTCCCGCCATCAGCAGGGCCAGAATCACGACTGCGATCAGCAGAAATGTTTTTTTCTTTTTATCCGGTTGTCCTTCCATCTCGGTCCCCCAAATTTACACATCATTCTGATACTAGACTATACCATAAATGGGACGGTATTCGCAACCGCGTGTGAACAATATGAAAACATCCGGCGCTTTTCTTTTGCAGGGAAATATACTATAATGGTATCCAGTACAGCACAGGAAAGGTTGGGGTGTTTTGCAGGGGAATATTTTCACCGCGGGGGTCGCGCCCGGCGCGCCCACCAATGATTTTGAGATAAAATTTTTGATCTGCCACCTGCTCGAGCAAGCGGGGGAGCCGGTCACCTTCGGGCAGCTGGCCACCACGTTTCAAAAGACAGGGTACGTCAACTATTTCGAGTTCTCCTCCCTGATGAGCGAGATGCTCGAGCAGGGGCATCTGCGCATGCTCGGGGAGGGCGGCATGGCCTACGAGCTCACCGAGCACGGGCGAAGCACGGCAAAGCAGTTTTACAAGGATGTGCCCCTCGCGGTGCGGGAGCGCTGCGAGCGGGAGCTTCAGCGCCAGCTCACCCTCGGGCGGCGCATGCGGGAAAACAGCGTCGTGATAAGACCCGAGGGGGATGGCTACGTCATCACCTTGGAGATACCGGACATCGGCGCATCGCTGATGAAGCTCTCTCTCTTCGTCCCCACCAAAGAGCTCTGCGAGCAGGTCAAACGGCGCTTCCTCAACGACCCGCAGCTCACCTATAAGGGGGTCATCGCTCTGGTGACCGGGGACCTTGGGACGGTGGGCAGCCTGATCCCCAGTGGGGAAGAGCTTTTCGACTAACAGATTCTGGCAAAATAGGCGGACAAACCTGTTAAACTTTGGTCAAATTTGCAAAATTTTTTGGTTTGTGCTATAATTCACCTTACGAATGAGGAAAGGGGTTGCGACACAGGTGAAATACACCATCTCCACCGGGTCCTCCATGGCGGTCATCGACAGCTTTGGGGCGCAGCTTCTGTCCCTGCAGGACGTGCTGGGCAACGAGTACCTATGGCAGCGCGATCCGCAGTTCTGGGCCAAGACCGCGCCGGTGCTGTTTCCGGCGGTCGGGGAGCAGAAGGGCGGCAAGGCCGTTTTTTCGGGCGTGGCATATGATATGCCCCGCCATGGCTTTGCGCGGGACAACGAATTCGAGGTCTGTGCGCAGGAGAAGGATGCGATCAGCTTCCTCCTTCGCGACAACGAGCAGACGCGCCGCATGTATCCGTTCGGCTTCGAGCTGGTGGTAGGCTTCAAGCTGGGCGGCGACGGGCTCGAGACGCGCTACACCGTCAAAAACACCGGGGAGGGGGAGTTGCCGTTTTGTATCGGCGGCCATCCCGCTTTTAACTGTCCCGTTTACGAGGGCGATGTGTTTAGTGACTATGAGCTGCGCTTCGAGAAGCCGGAAACGGTGCGCTGCCCGGTGTTCGAGGGCGGGCTGATGAATTTTTCAAAGGCGTACGACCTGCTGAGCGGACGGGATGTCCTGCCGCTGAGCTATGATCTGTTCGACGGCGATGCACTGGTTTTCGACGGCCTCATTAGCCGCCGGATCACCCTCATCAGCCGCCGCAGCCGCAGGGGGGTCCAGTTCGACTTTGGAGACTATTCCACCGTCGCGTTCTGGACGCCGCCGCACAAACAGGCGCCGTTTCTCTGCTTTGAGCCATGGTTTGGGATGGCGGGCAGGGACGATGACAAAGGCGAGGAGTTTAGAGATAAAAAAAATTGCGTAAAGCTGGCCCCTAACGGGGAGTGGAGCGCGGCTTACTCCGTCACCTTTATCTAAGGGCGTAAATTTGGTTTATGGTTTTGGAGGTTTTATGAAGAAGTTTATGTACTATCTCATGATGCTCAATACCTTCGTCGCTGCGATCGCACTGGCGGTGGTCTTCATCATGGGGAACAGTTCCCTGCCCAGTATTGTGCTGGCATTGCGCGGCGCGCTGGTGGTGACCGGCGTCGTGCTGGTCGTCAAGCGTTATGTATCGTGGGTGCGCCGCAGCGAGATCACCGGTTTTTACATCGCGGAGGCCGCGATCGCCGTGTTCAATCTGATTTTCCTGTCGGTTTTCTTTCCGGTGGACGTCTCCTTCTTTGAGTATGCGATCACCGGCACGCTGATCACCCCGATCCTCAATCTGGCGCTGGTTTTCCTGCTGCGCAAGACGAACAAGTACGTTACCTTCGAGAATGTGACCGAGCCCGTCGAGGCCGCCCAGAGGGTTCCCTCCCAGGTGCTGGTCTCCCAGGCTGCCAAGTAAGCATTTTAAAACGAGCGGCCCCACATATGTGGGGCCGCTTTTTCTATGATTGGTTCCCGGCAAAGCCCTGTCAGTGGTCAAACACCCGCAGCACCGGGTGTTTTAGGGACTCGTCCCACCGCCAGACCGAGTCAAAATCGAAGCCCGCATAGCTCGACTGCTGCTGCATCTGCGCATGGCTCAGCGCAGTGGCCCCGGCGTTGGTATTGGTGGTAAAGGCATAGGATGCCGAACCGGAGAGCCAATATGTGTTGAGAACGTTGAAAGAAGAGGAAGGAGCGCTCCACGCGACCCCGGATTTTACCTTGGAGGTCACAATTTGCACCGGTTTTGTAAAGCAGTTTTCTAAATAAAGATTGTCTATTGCATTCCCGATCATCCCGCCGACGTTGGTATAACCTGTGACCGAGACATCATAAACGTAGCAGTTGGAGGCTTTGATCGACGAGCCCATTGCGCTCAGTGGTCCGAAATTTTGGGATTGACCACTGATTGTCCCGCTTTGCACGAAGCATTGCGAGAGGACAAGGTTGGAGTTGGACGAGCAGATGGGGGAGTTGGAAGTCGAAAAATCATTGATCCCGAAGTTTGAGAGGGAGAGGTTGGCGGCGTCTCCGAAGACGGAACCCCCGCCGGAGGGTTTAAATCCGGTCAGCAGGTGCCCATCCCCGTCGTAGCTAATGCTGCTGATGCTGCGCGCCGGCCAGGAGGTGCCGTCGTAGGCGATGTCGCATATCTGCCGAAAATAGGCTGGCTGCGTACTGGAAGCTCCGCTGTGCTGCGCGACGTGCTCGAGCTGGGCAGCGTTGGTCACCAGATAGGGCGAGGCTGCGCTGCCGTCCCCGGCCAGCAGCGCCCCCACCGCCCCGGGATGCCCGCAGTTGGCGCTGGCGTCAAACGTAATTCTTTTTGTATAGGGCCGGTCCAGTCCTGCGCGAAGGGGATCCACATTGGCGGTCACCTCCAGCGTATAGGTCTTGACCTGGGCCGGATCGTAGGCGAAGGGGAGGAACACCGTCTGCGGGGATGGAATATCCAGCGTCTGGCTCAGCTGCAAAACATCCCCGTCGTAGACGGTGAAGGTGTAGCTGCTGGTGCGTGGGGAAGGGGTAAAGGGGATTTTGATTCCATATCCCTGCGCGTTGTCCGCCATAGCTGCGGTATCCGCAGCTTGCGCGGGCAGGCACAGAAAAAGGGCGGCGCCGGTGAGGGCGAGCAGTCTGCCAATCCCTGTTTTCAAGGCTTTCGACCTCCTTGGAAAAGACCGCCAGATAGGGAAACCAGGGGTCAAAATGGGATAGGGAGGAGGAGAAAAAGAAGAATTTTGCTTGAAACTCCTTCCAGAATCGGATATAATTAGGATAAGAGTTCCAGCGTCTGGAAGAAATTCCGCCGCCGCTCGAACAATAACAGGATAGGATGACCGTTAGCTTCCCTAGCTAACGGTCATTTTTGCCACCGGAGCGAAAGGCCGGGAGCGCAATTATGCGCTCCCGGCCTTTCGCCTGAGAAAAATATAAGAAGGGTAAAAGAGGAGGTGTGGTTTGGGTGGCCGGGCCAATCGCCCTCACCGGCATAGATAGAGGGAAGAAACTCCGTGCATTTTCCGTTTTGCACCCACGGGAGAAGAATTGGAAACCCTGTTTTCAATTCTTAGTTAGGGCGCAACTACTGGTATGTATAAGCACAGACCCTGCGCGCCCTTTAGGCGGCTTCGTGTAGCATCATCGCAAAGACGGTGATGTCGTCGTCATGCACCTCGCTGCGGCGCAGCTTGGCCAAGGTGGCGATCCGCTCGCAGAGCGCCTGCATGTTTTCGCTCCCGAAGCGCTCGAGCTCGTCAAGCACCCATTCCTCGCCGGTCTGGGTCACTCCGTCCGAAACCAGCACGATGATGTCCCCGGCGCTCAGCTGGAGGGAGGTTTTTTCAAATTCAACCGAGTTGAGGATCCCGGCGGGCAATGAGCTTGACTCCACATATCCTACCTTGCCGCTCTTGCGCAGATAGCTGGGCGCCGCTCCCGCCTTATACAGGGTGACGCTGCCGCGGTACAGGTCGGTGCTGCAGATGTCCACAGTGGCCAGCGACTCGTCGCCGGATTTGATGAGCATGGCGGAGTTGACCAGCTTTAAGGTGGCTTCCAGCCCGACCCCGGCCTCGGCCAGGCGGCTGATCAGGGCGGTGGCCATCGAGGAGTCGATGGCCGCCAGGCTCCCATTGCCCATCCCGTCGCTGAGGATGGCATAGCTGGAGCCGCCGTGCTCCTCGAGGTATTTGAAGCTGTCGCCGCAGAGCTTTTTCCCGCTCGCCGAGATTTGCGACACGCCGTAGCTGAGCTTGTATCCCGGCCGTTCGTAGAAGGTGAGGACCAGCAGATCGTCCCGTTCGCTGACCTCGGGCAGATCGAAATCCCGGTCGCAGATTTCCCCGAAATCGAAGGTCAGCTCGGTTTTGTCCAGGTTTTTCGAGAGTGAGGGGAAGAGCCCGAGCTCGATGACGATATGCCCGCCCTCGTCCTCGTAGCAGCTCAGCGACCGGGTGCGGATCCCCCGGCGGCTGAGATATTCCCGCACCCGCAGGCAGGTCTGCTCGTCCTGCACGGCGATCCTGGTGATCTCACTCGAAATGTCCGAGATCAGCCGCTCGATCCCGCCCCATTGGTCGAGCACGATTGAGCGCAGCTGGGCGCTTTTCGAGTATTGCGCCTCCTGGCGCCGCTGCTCGTTGTAGCAGCTGGTGAGCGCGAAGAGCAGCTCCTGCGGATCCCGGCATACGGTGCGCAGCGGCTCGGGCAGGCACTCCAAGGTCAGCAGCTTGCCCTGGCGCAGGCGGGACTGCATATCGTTGAGAGCCGAGGAGGTGTCGTTGAAATTTTGCTGCCAGCAGTCGCCGCGTTGCGGGCAGCTGCGGCAGACCCGCTCGGCGGCGGCCGCGTTGATGTCGGTGATCGGCTTTAAGCATTCCTGTAGGCGGTTTGCCACCTGCTGGGTGATGACTGCCACGTCGCCAATCGCTTTTTTGGTGTGATAGAGCCGGCCGAGGATGATGTTCTTGACCGAATCGGCGGACATGGTTTGCAGTCCCGAGGCGCTGAGGGTCAGCTTCTGGAAGAGGGACTGGGGCAGCAGGACGAAGATCACGCTGGCGATAAACACCTCGATCACCGGCGCGAGGGTCACCGGCTGTACCAGGGCCGCCAGGGCGGTGGCAACGCCGTTGACCACAACCAGCGCCGCGGCACAGCCGAAGCGTCCGAAGGAGGAGAAGACCCCGGCCATCAGTCCGCCGAAGCCGAAAGAGCCCATCATGAAGGCATAGGCGGTGTCGCTGAGCGCGCAGGCCACCCCGGCGGTGACTCCGCCGATGGACCCGCCCGCCTCGCCCGCCTTGAGCGCGCAGGTCAGCACCACCAGAACCGCCACGATCCGCCCGAGGGAGACCTCGCCCACCCCCAGCGGACAGAGGGCCACCACCAGCAGCCCGAAGGCGATCACCACGCAGCTCAAATCACTCTGCCGCAGCGGGACGGCGTCCTGCCGGTCCAGCACGCTCAGGGTGCGCGCGAAGAAGTAGGTGCTTCCGCCCGCGAGCAGTACCTCGGACAGGCAGAGGACCAGCTGATAGGTTTGCGGCACGCCGCCGACAAAGCTGACCGCCATCCCTGTGATCCCGATGGCGAGCCCGGAAAGCAGGGCGGAGATGACCCGGCTGCGCTGCAGGCGCCCCTTGCCGCTCAGCGCCCATTTGACGGCCCCGACGATCAGGATGGCCGCGATGTATTTCATTTTGAAGGGGAGGGCGGGGGCCGCCAGGGTGCCGAGCACCGCCCCGAGCACCGCCGCGAAGGTGTGGTCCCCCCGCACCGCCGCGCAGATGGCCACCCCGAACGGGGCGATTTGATAAAAGAGGACGCTGTCCGAGAGCAGGAAGGAGAGCACTCCCACCCCGAGATAGCTCAAAATGTCGCTGTAGCTGCGCAGCCGGCCGAGGAGCCTGTCCGCAAATGAGAGACCGATGATGTCAGAACTGTTTTTCAAGACTTACTTCCCCCTAAGATGTTTTGTAAATCCGGTGGAGAATGCTGCGCCGACAAACTTTCCGGTATATTTTCGTGCGGCGGCGCATATACTTCTAAATTAGAGTATAAGCGGCGGGTCTGGAAAAGTTTGTAAAATGAAGCGGTCGGCAAAGCGGGCATGCGCACCCATTTTGGGGAACGGTGGCGCAGCGCTTGACAAAAGGCGAGAAGAGGGCGTAAAATAAACAGGCGAATGGGCGGTATCGGCCCGAAAAAATGTGCCGCCATGGCGAAATTTTTGTATGGGCGCAAGTCTTGCAGGCGGCAAAATAATGATCAATTCGGAGGGTTTTCATAACCATGACATGTGAAAAAGTACGTACCCGGTTTGCCCCCAGCCCCACCGGCTATATGCATGTGGGAAATCTGCGCACCGCGCTGTACGCCTACCTGGTGGCCAAGAAGGATCACGGTACCTTTATCCTGCGGATCGAGGATACCGACCAGGAGCGGTACGTCGAGGGTGCGACCGACATCATCTATAACACCCTGCGCGAGACGGGGCTCATCTGGGACGAGGGGCCGGACATCGGCGGGCCGGTGGGTCCCTATGTGCAGAGCGAGCGCATGGGGATGTTCAAGGAATACGCCCTGCAGCTTGTCGAGCAGGGGAAGGCCTATTACTGCTTCTGCGACAAGGACCGCCTGGAGGAGGTCCGGGTGCTGCAGAAGGCCTCGGGCATGCCGCCCAAGTACGACGGCCACTGCCGGCATTTAAGCAGGGAAGAGATCGAGGAAAAGCTTGCCGCCGGGATACCCTACGTCATCCGGCAGAAGATGCCCGAGGGCGGCACCACCACCTTCCACGATGAAATTTTCGGAGACATCGTGGTGGAGAACGATTCGCTGGACGACCAGATCCTGATCAAGTCGGACGGCATGCCGACCTACAATTTTGCCAACGTTGTGGACGACCATCTCATGGGGATTACCCATGTGATCCGGGGCAACGAATACCTCTCCTCCGCGCCGAAATACAACCTGCTCTATGAGGCGTTCGGCTGGGATATTCCGGTCTATGTCCACTGCCCGCCGGTGATGAAGAACGCCACCGAAAAGCTCTCCAAGCGCAATGGCGACGCCTCTTATCAGGACCTGGTGGCGAAGGGCTATCTCACCCCGGCCATTTTAAACTACATCGCCCTGCTCGGGTGGAGCCCGAAGGGGGACCAGGAGATTTTCACCCTGGACGAGCTGACCCGCGAGTTCGACATCGCGGGGATTTCCAAGTCCCCGGCGATCTTTGACGTGCAGAAGTTAAATTACGTCAACGGCGAGTATATCCGCAAGCTCTCGCTCGACGCGTTCCATGAGAAGGCCCTGCCCTGGATTCGCCAGACGGTGAAGGGGGAGGTGGACACCAAAAAGATCGCGGCGCTGCTCCAGCCCCGCTGCGAGGTGCTCTGCGACATCCCCGAACAGGTCGATTTCTTTGACGCGCTTCCGGAGTATGAAAACGAACTCTACCTCAATAAGAAGATGAAGACCAACGAGGAGGTCTCCTTGCAGTCCTTAAAGGAGATTCTGCCGGTGCTCGAGGGGCTCTCGGATTTCAGCGAGGAAAGCCTGCACGACGCGCTCTTCGCGCTGATCGAGCGCCTGGGCGTCAAGAATGGGGTGGTGCTCTATCCGCTGCGGGTGGCGGTGAGCGGTAAGAAGTTCACCCCCGGCGGCGGGATCGAGCTGTGTGCGATCCTGGGGAAAGAGGAGTCCATTGCCCGGCTGAAGAAGGGCATTGAAAAGCTGAGCAAATAAGTTGGAACAAGATAGGGGACCGCCTAAAGGGCGGTCCCCCTGGTTTATGGCGCCAGGTCCGGCAGGGCGGTGGCGGCTCCGTAGTCCTCGACCTTGTTGGGCAGGCCCGAACCGTCGCCGTAGACCTCGGTGAAGGCCTGCGGGACCTCCCCGACGATCACCGTCTCGGCAATCAAAAAGCGGGTGTCGATGTGCAGGGGCGTGCTGACGCCCGGCAGTACGGCGGTGATGTCCACCCCCACGGTGAGGTAGAGCTGGTGCCGGGTCTGGTTGATGCTCGACGAGGTGAACTCTCCCACGATGTCGGTGGCGACGGTGGAGGCGGGCACCACCTTTAGGTTGAGCTTCGGCCCGCGTCCGGAGAGCAGCGGGCTGTCGAGCAGGGTACCGGCCGGGACGTAGAGATTGTGGATTTCGTCCGCTTGCAGCGCCTCGATGATCCGGCCCGTAACCTGGGCCTTAAAGAGGTTGATCCGGCTGACGTCGGTTTCGATGGAGGTGACCTTGCCGTCCAAGTCGCGGCTGACGGCGACCAGGGATTCGTAGTCGATCCCGTCCTGGCGCAGCTCCCCTATGACGGCGTTGTTGATCGCCTGGGTGCAGACGTTCTGGGCGATGTAGCCGCTCATGGTGCGCACGATGGGGCGCACCTGCCTGTCGGCGTAGAAGAGCGAAAAAATCAGCAGCAAAGCGAGAAGGATCAGCCGGATCGAGCGCAGATGGCGCGCCTCGATTCTTGGTATGCGGTGCCAACGCCTGTGCCTCACGAAAATCACCTCCTAAGCCATTCTATTCTTTTGCCGCGCTTTGGGTGATTTTGGACGAAAAAGAGGCATAAAATGTTGCGTCCAGTTCATTTTTTGATTGCTTTGATTGATAGGATATTGTATAATAAATTTTAATGCGGACAAAAGGGGCGTCAAGCTATTGGGGATTCTGACTCTTTTCATGATTGCAGTAGGGCTGTCGATGGACGCGTTTGCAGTTTCAGTGACCAGCGGGATGTGCAATAAGTCGCTGAGTGTTTCAAAATCGGTTTACATAGCGGCGGTCTTCGGGATCTTTCAGGGGCTCATGCCCACCGCCGGGTTCCTGGCGGGCAGCGCGTTCGCCGGGCTGATCGGCACGCTGGACCATTGGATTGCGCTGATTCTGCTCGGGCTGATCGGGGGCAAGATGATCCACGATTCTTTTTCCCATGAGGAGGACGAAGTGCCCGAGCTCTTTTCCTATAAGCTGGTGCTGGCGCAGGGGGTTGCAACGAGCATAGACGCACTGGCGGTGGGGGTATCCTTTGCGGCTATGCGGGTGAATATCCTGCAGGCCGCGCCGTTTATCGCGGTGGTGACCTTTGTATGCAGCCTCGTTGGAGTGTATGTCGGCAAGTGCTGCGGCGGATTTCTTAAAAACAAGGCGGAGCTCTTTGGCGGCTGTGTGCTGGTGCTGATCGGGGTCAAGATTTTTGTGGAGCATATGTTCGGCTGATGGTGCAATTTGGCGAAAAAATCCTTGACATCCCGATGGCTGGATGCTATAATTGTGAGCGTTGAGTATGCGCCTTGGCCAATTGCAAGGAGGGCTCAAATCTCTATGCGGTAGTGCTGGAACTGGCAGACAGGCACGTTTGAGGGGCGTGTGTCTACGACGTACGGGTTCAAGTCCCGTCTACCGCACCACTACGAATGACTCTCGAGTAGTCATAACGACAAAAAGCAGGATGGTTTTTGCCATTCTGCTTTTTGTTTTGCTTCTGTAGCCTATATATGGTATAATATATGAAATTATTTTTTTGCCTATTCTTTGTCTGTGAATCTTGAGTTATAATTATGTTGTTTTTTAGGAGCGATAATATGAATTTTAAATCTGTAATTATATCAGAAAAACAAATTGAGAAAATTCTTAATATGGCTGAAGATCATTTTAATGATTTAAAGGGAAAGCGGATTAGTCCGAGCAAATTATCAGAATGTATTTCTTCATTTGCTAATACAAGTGGTGGAGAAATCTACTTGGGAATAGAAGAAGTTGATAAAGATAACAATGTCCGTTCTTGAAGCGGATTCGGAAAAGTCGAGGATACAAACGCCTTTATTCAAATGATTGATGGACTGACTCCACTCTCAAACAATTACGATATTACCTTTTTGGAACATCCCGTATTGCATACTCTGGTAATGCAGATTTCAATTATGAAATCTGGAAGTATTGTTTTTGCTACAAACGGTATGCCCTATATTCGTAGAGGGGCACAAAAGCTCCCTATAGATACTCCAGAAAAATTGCGCCGTTTAGAGTTGGATAAGGGCATTGCTCAATTTGAAAATGAGCCGGTTGCAGAAGCCTCTATAACCGATTTAACTGAATCAAAAGTTCTTTTTGATTTTATGACTGCGGTAATTCCTAATGTAGAAAACGAATTATGGATACAAAAGCAAAAACTGTGTAAAGGAGATCTCCCCACTGTTGCTGGGGTCATTTTGTTTTCTGAAGAACCTCAAATTACTTTGCCAAAACGGTCCGCAATAAAAATTTTTCGTTATAAAACATCTGGTGTAGCAGACAGGGATATGTTATCAGAGCAGCCCTTATCAATTGAAGGGTGTGCTTATGATCAAATTTATAGTGCGGTACGTACAACAAAGGGTATAATAGAGAGCATGAAAAGACTCGGAGAAGGATTTGAATCAATACAATATCCAGAAGAAACATTACATGAAATTATAACTAACGCTGTCATACATAGGGATTATAGCATTGCAACAGATATTCAAATTAGAATATTTGACAACAGGATTGAAGTGGAAAGTCCTGGAAAATTACCAGGACACGTTACTGTTCAAAACATTCTAAATGAGCAATCTGCTCGGAATCCTAAAATTGTTAGAATTATTAACAAGTTTCCCAATGCACCGAACAAGGACGTAGGGGAAGGATTAAATACGGCATTTGATGCCATGACAAAATTAAGACTTAAAGTTCCCGAGATTATAGAGCAGAGTAATTCGGTGGTTGTTATTATTCGCCATGAACGGTTGGCTTCGCCCGAAGAAATTGTTATGGAATTTATGAAAAGCAATTCTGAAATCAACAATAGTAAGGGTCGAGAGATAACCGGAATTAAATCTGAAAATACTATGAAAAGAGTATTCTGGAGACTGCGTGACCAAAACCTATTAGAGCCTGTTCCAGGAAAGCAGGGGCCTGCTTTTGCATGGAAATTAAAAAACCGTTAATACTATTAATCAATATTCGTCTGCTTGATGCTGGACATCCTTATTTTATGCGGATTTCCAAGTTTGTCGTTATGAACGCTCGTACCAATTAAAATGGTTTCCAAATGATATTATCATTTGGAAACCATTTTGTTTTTTGTTTTACATTACGATGAAGAGTCCCCAGCGTTAACGGAGGTCCCTTCCTATATTTTCACAATGCAGGGGAGAATCTGCTTGCGAGATCACACCGGCAATTGTCCAGCCACCAATAAAAATTGCTTCCGCGCTCTTTCCGCTGGAATCTGTAAACATCACCGGGTTATTCCCACAATGCCCTGAGATAGTAGGTGTCCGCCTCCAGGTTGAGGTACTCCCCGCAGTACCGCCAGGGGCTATGGTCCAGCTCCTCCGGCTTCTCCTCGTTGTCGAAGGCGTCGTGGTCATAACTCTTGAGGGGGATTCCGTACCGGCCGTTGCACTACACAACATCCCCATGGGCATTAAAGAGGTAGTACTCCTGCTGCCCGTCCAGCTCCCGCGCGATGATCGTCCCGTTCGCCTGGTATTCCGCCACCATCTCCGACCTATCCCAGATGTGGCTCCTTTTTGGCTTCCTTGAGCAGGCGGCTGCGCAGGTCATAGACTAGCTTTGCGCTAGCTGCTGCCAGCATTCTGGAGAGTGAAGTCCCAGCAGTTGCCGCTCCTGTTTTATAAAAAAGGACCGTTAGATTTAATCTAGCGGTCAACGTAATTATTAGACAATTTGGCTTTTCCAATCATGTGCCTCCTTGCCTTGAATTTATAGCAGGATTATAATGACTATTAAAAAATTTGATGAAGTGCTAAAAAATGACGGATAACGGTTATTTTTTGCCTTGTGGTTCCTAGTGATGAAAGAGCAATGCGCTCTTATATTGATAATTAGGGGGAAACACAATGGCAAGCATGAACAAGACGGAACTGGGATTCAATCAATGGACCTTGACGGACAAGCCCACCATGGACGACTTTAACGCCGACAATCTGTTGACCGATCAGCTGCTCAAGGAGCAGTATTCGGTGACGATGAAGGCCGCCGGCGAGGACAAGCTGAACGTGACCTGGAACGGCAGCACCACCCGGATCGGTGCGGAAGACCTCGACGTTGGGAGCTCGTTCTATGTAGGCAAGGACTACACGGTTTACAAAACGGACGGCGGATTCTTTATTTCTCTCGACGGCAACGTCGCCCGCGCCCAAAGGATCGGCGGATTCCATTACGGTACCTGCCGCCGCGTCGATGAAAAGCTACGGCCGGTCAATCTGGCGGGCGAGGTTCGCGGCGAAGGGTGGGAGAGCAACGTCTACAATGGCATCCTGCCCCGCAGCGTATGGTACAAGGGGCACCGCCCGGCTTGCGACCCGAAGGGAATGGTGTACCTGGGAAACGGGACCTGGGTCGATATTTACCAATCCAGCGACGATGGGGATGGGGGCCTGCTATCGGCCTACAACCAACTGCCGTTGACCGGTACGGAGGGGCTCAACTGGTACGGATTCGTGGAGCGCGCCTTCGTGGAGGGGAAGCGGCTGCTGACCTATCAGGAGTTTTGCCAGATGGCGTTTGGCAGTCCCGGCGGGCTTGACGACAGCAACGAAAACGCTTGGTCGGCGAAGACGAATAGTGGGCGGCAGAAAACCGGGTATGTCCGTAATGCGGTCTCTTCCATTGGCTGCCGGGACGCGGTGGGGAATGTCTGGGAGTGGCTGGATGAGTTTGTCACCAAAGCGGAACATACGAAGATCAGCGGGAGCGGTATATTTAGCTTTTGGGATGGAGGACGCGGTGATAAGACATACACCAATGGAAACGGACACTACCACGCAATAAATGATGGTGCCTGGGGTTTTGATACTATTTCCCCGTTTGGAGACGGATACGGTAACATCTATCAGTATAATGATTATTCTCTGATTGCTTTAGCGGCCGGTGGTTACTATGGCGATGGGGTTCATGCCGGGGCACGTACTGTCGAATTAAGCAGCTATCCGTGGTATTTAGGAGAGCGTGTTGGCTCCCGCTGCGCCTGCAACAGCTTATAAATAAAAGCACCTAAATTCAAAAAGCACCTGGGCAGCCGCTTCCGGCTGTCCAGGTGCTTTTTATTTGCTCTTCTGATTTAAATAAATATAAAAATCCCTTTTCGGGGAAAATAAACCCCGAAAGGATGATAGCATGAAAGCGATTGTTTATAAGGGAATCCGCAATGTGGCGCTTCAGACGGTGGAGGACCCGAAGCTGGAGCGGGCGGACGACATCATCGTGCGGGTGACCTCCACGGCCATCTGCGGATCGGACCTGCATCTCATCCACGGGCGGGTCAGGGGGATGTATGACGGGTACGTCCTCGGCCACGAGACGATGGGGATCGTGGAGGAGGCGGGCAAAGAGGTGACCCGCGTCAAGAAAGGGGACCGGGTGATCGTCCCCTTCCCGGTCTCCTGCGGACACTGCGCCTTCTGCGAGGCGGGCGAATACAGCCAGTGCGACAACTCCAACCCGAACGGCGAGGCCGGCGGGCTGCTCGGCTACAGCGAATCCTTCGGGGATTATGCCGGCGGGCAGGCGCAGTACCTGCGCGTCCCCTACGCGAATGTGGGCCCGGTCAAGGTGCCGGAGGAGCTGGATGACGAACAGGTGCTCTTCCTGACTGATATCCTGCCGACCTCCCGCTGGGGAGCCGAGATCGGCGGGGTGAAAAAGGGCGACACGGTGGTGGTCCTCGGCTGCGGGCCGGTCGGGCTGCTGACCATCAAATGGGCCCTCTTTCTTGGAGCCGGCCGGGTGCTGGCGGTGGACAACGTGGGCTACCGCCTGGCGCACGCCGCCGGCTACGGGGCCGAGACGCTCAACTTCGAGGACTACGACAACACCGGCCTGGAGCTCAAGGAGCTCACCCATGGCGGCGCGGACGTGGTGATCGACTGCGTGGGGATGGACGGCAAGATGAGCGCCATGGAAAAGATGGAATCGGTGCTCAAGCTTCAGGCCGGCTCCAAGTCGGCCGTCGAGATCGCCTGTGAAGCGGTGCGAAAATGCGGAACCGTGGCGATGGTCGGCGTCTACGGCGGGCGGTATAACGCCTTTCCGCTGGGCAACTTCTTCTCCCGGAATGTTGCCCTGCGCATGGGGCAATGTCCGGCGCAGCGATATATTGAGCCAATTTTGGAGCTGATCCGACAGGGCCGCTTCGACGCCACCGACATCATTACGCACCGCCTTCGGCTCGAAGAGGGGGAGCACGGCTACCAGGTCTTTGACAAAAAGGAAGAAAACTGCATCAAGGTGGTGCTCAAACCGTGACGGAATCAATCTGGAGCAAGACGGAACAATTGCCGTCGTTCCCGCCGCTGCAAGGCGCGCTGTCGGTGGATGCCGCCGTCATCGGGGGCGGCATGGCGGGTGTGCTCATCGCCCACTTCTTAAAGGCCGCGGGGCTGAATGTCGTCGTGCTGGAGGCGGGACGCTTGGGAAGCGGTCAGACGAAAAACACCACCGCCAAAATCACAGCCCAGCACGGACTCATCTACCACCGGCTGGCCGAGCAGTTTGGAGAGGAGAAATCCCGGCAGTACGCCGGAGCCAACCAGAGGGCGATCGCGGAGTACCGCCGCCTCATTGAGGAAGGGAAGATCGACTGCGATTTCACCGAGGCGCCGGCCTATCTCTACTCCACCGGCGGGAGCGAGCAGCTGGAAAAAGAATACGAGGCGGCGAAAGTGGCGGGCATCGGGGCGGAGCTGCTTTTTGGCACCGAGCTGCCCTTTCCGGTATCGGCGGCACTGCGTTTTGATGACCAGGCGCATTTTCATCCGCTGAAGTTCCTGCGCGCCCTCGCCGGGCCGTTGAATGTCTGCGAGCAGACCACGGTACGCTCGGTGGAGGGCAACGAAATCGTTACCGACCGCGGGACGGTGACGGCTCAATTCATCATCTTTGCCTGCCACTATCCCTTTGTCAATGCGCCCGGATACTACTTTATGCGCATGCATCAGGAGCGCAGTTATGTGCTGGCGCTGGAGAACGCCGCCAAGCTGGAAGGCATGTATTACGGGATCGATGCCGACGGGTTGTCCTTCCGCCCGCAGGGGGACTTGCTGCTGCTCGGCGGGGGCAACCACCGCACCGGTGAAAACTCGGCGGGCGGGCAGTACCAGAAGCTGCGTGAGGCGGCAATGCGCTATTGGCCCGAAAGCCGCGAGGTCGCCCATTGGAGCGCGCAGGACTGCATGACGCTTGACGGCGTACCCTATATCGGGCAGTTTTCGCTCCCAACCCCAAACTGGTTTGTGGCAACCGGCTTTGAAAAATGGGGAATGACCTCCTCGATGGTCGCGGCCTTAACGCTGCGCGACCTGATCACCAAGGAAGAATGCCCCTGGGCCGAGGTGTTTTCACCCCTGCGCTTTACGCCGTCCGCCAGTGCGAAAACGCTTATGCAGGAGACCGCCCAGGCGACAAAGGGTTTGGTGCGAAAATTTCTTGTTCCGCCCCGGGCGGACATCGAAGCGCTGCCAAACGGCCACGGGGGCGTGGTGGAATACGACGGCGAAAAGGTCGGCGTCTATAAGGACGAAAACGGGGAGGCGTTTATCGTCTCGGTGCGCTGTCCGCACCTGGGCTGCCAGTTGGAGTGGAATCCGGATGAGAAGAGCTGGGATTGCCCCTGCCACGGCTCCCGATTCGATTACCGGGGCAACCTGATCGACAACCCCGCCCAGCAGGATTTGGAGCACGCCTAACTTGGGAAATATAAAAGCACCCCCGGACGGGGGTGCTTTTTTTATACCCGCTCTTTGACAGCGTCTGAAAGGACGGGCTTATTTTTCTTCTTCCTCCCGCTGACAGCCGCCCGGACAACCTGAGCAGCCGGAGCAACAGGAGTTACCCCCGCAGCCGGAGCATCCGCCTTTCTGTTTCCTGCGGCGCATGCTCAAAAAAATGATTGCCAGCACCGCCGCCAGCAGCAAAAGGATGACAAGGTCAGCCATTGACATTCGTATCCCTCCTATCGCGTTCAGCCGATCAGCAGCCGGCCCACCTGGAAAATCACCATCGCCACCAGATAGGCGGCACCCGTCTGGTAGAGTGCGGTCAGCAGCGCGCTGTGCCAGCTCCCGAGCTCCCGCCTGGTGGCGGCGAAGGCGGCGACGCAGGGCATGTAGAGCACCGTGAAGGCCAAAAAGGAAAAGGCGCTCAAGGGGGTGAAAATGCCGCTGAGGATGGCACCGAGCTCCCCGTCGTTGGCGGCGCCGGTAAGCACGGTGAGGGTGCTGACCACCGACTCCTTGGCGGTGAGCCCGGTGATCAGCGCGGTCGAGGCGCGCCAGTCGTTGAAGCCCAGGGGGATAAAGATCGGCGCGATGGCCGAACCGACAAAGGCCAAAATACTCTTGGTGGAGTCCTCGACCATGTTGAGCGTGAAGTCGAAGCTCTGCAAAAACCAGATCACGATGGCCGCCACGAAGATCACGGTGAAGGCCTTGCGGATGAAGTCCTTGGCCTTCTCCCACATGTGCAGCATAACGCTGCGCGGGGAGGGCATGCGGTAGGCGGGCAGCTCCATCACGAAGGGGACGGGGTTGCCCTTAAAGATGGTGTTCTTGAGCAGCAGTCCCGACAGGATCCCCACCACGATCCCCAGGGTGTAGACCGAGATCATCACCAGCGCGGCGCTGTGCGGGAAGAAGGCTGCGGTGATCATCGCGTAGATGGGCAGCTTGGCGCTGCAGGACATGAACGGGGTGAGCACGATGGTCATTTTGCGGTCCCGCTCGCTTGCGAGGGTGCGCGTGGCCATAATGGCGGGCACCGAGCAGCCGAAGCCGATGAGCATCGGCACGAACGAGCGCCCGGACAGCCCGATCTTGCGCAGCAGCTTATCCATCACGAAGGCGACGCGCGCCATGTAGCCGCTGTCCTCGAGCAGCGAGAGGAAGAAGAAGAGCAGCACGATGATCGGCAGAAAGGAGAGCACGCTGCCCACCCCCGCGCAGACCCCGTCGATGAGCAGCGAATGCAGCCAGGGGCTGACCCCCACCGAGAGCAGCAGAGAGGAGAAGGAGTCGGTGAAGAGGCTGATCCCATCCTCGAGCAACCCCTGCAGCGGCGCGCCGAAGACGCTGAAGGTCAGCCAGAAGATGACGAACATGATCCCTAAAAAGATGGGGATGCCGAAATACTTGTGGGTGAGCACCCGGTCGATCTTCTCGGAGCGGATCTGCTCGCGGGTCTCCTGGTGCTTGTGCACACAGTCGGCGCAAAGCGATTCGATGTAGCTGTAGCGCATGTCCGCGAGCGCCGCCTCCCGGTCGGTGCCCAGCGCCTCCTCCATCATCTCGACGATGTGCTCGATGACGTGCAAATCCCCCTCGTCCACCTGAAGCGCCTGGCGCATGGGCTCGTCCCCCTCGACGAGCTTGGTCGCCGCGAAGCGCACCGGATATCCGGCCGCCCCCGCATGGTCCTCGATGATATGGGCGATGGAGTGGATCGCCTTATGTACCTCGCCGGTGCAGAAGTCATACTTCTTGGGCGGGCTCTGCTCGCGCACCGTTTTGATCACCGCTTCCAGCAGGTCGCTGATCCCCTCGTTCTTCCCGGCCGAGATGGGCACCACCGGGATCCCCAGGTGCTCGGAGAGCTTTTTCACATTGATCGAGTTGCCGCTCGCGCGCACCTCGTCCATCATGTTCAGCGCGATCACCATCGGGATCTCAAGCTCCATGAGCTGCAGCGAGAGGTAGAGGTTGCGTTCGAGGTTGGTCGCGTCCACGATGTTGATGATCGCGCTGGGGCCCTCCTTTAGGAGGAAATCCCGCGTCACCACCTCCTCCGAGGTGTAAGGGGAGAGGGAATAAATCCCCGGCAGATCCACGAGGGTCATATCCTTGTGCTTCTGGATCGGGCCTTCCTTCTTTTCCACCGTCACGCCGGGGAAGTTCCCCACATGCTGGTTCGAGCCGGTCAGACAGTTGAAGAGGGTGGTCTTGCCGCAGTTCTGGTTTCCGGCCAGCGCCAACAGACAGCTCATACCGCCGCGCCCTCCTTAAGGGTGATCTTGGCCGCATCCTCCTGCCGGATGGTGAGCACATACCCGCGCAGGAACAGCTCGACCGGGTCCCCCATCGGCGCGACCTTTCGCACCTGCACCTTGGTCCCCGGGGTCAGCCCCATATCCAGCAGCCGGCGGCGCAGCGCCCCTTCGCCGCCGATGGCGGCGATCACGCCGCCGCTGCCCGGCTTGATGGCATCCAGCGTCATCAGTGATTCCTCCCCTTGCTTATCACAAACAAAATTGTTAGCCTACGCTTACATTTTAATCTGTCGGCCCCGGCTTGTCAAATGATTTATTTGAAGCGACAAAATTTTCGTGATATACTATAGAGAAGGGCGGGGCTCCCCCCGTGTAATCGGTAATTTTGCCAAGCCGGGCGGAAGGCTTCACAGCCCGGTCCGGCGGGCCGCTTCGGAGCGCCAATCCCCGGGAAAGGAATGGTCGTATAACCATGGGCAAGCTGACCGTCTCCAAACAGGATTATCTGGAAACCATCCTCGACCTCTCCAGCCGGGGAGAATCGGTGCGCTCGGTGGACATTGCGCAGGCCTTCGGGTATTCGCGGGCGAGCGTGAGCCGGGCGATCAAGCAGCTGCGCGAGGACGGCTTTTTGCAGCAGGAGCCCTACGGCAGGATCACCCTGACCGAGGCGGGGCTGCGCGAGGCGCGCCTGGTGCGCCAGCGTCACGACCTGCTCAAATACTATCTTGTCGCGATCCTCGGGGTGGACGAAGAGACCGCCGAGCAGGACGCCTGCCGGATGGAGCACGTCGTCAGCCAGACGACCCTGCGCCGGATGGAAGAATACTCTGCGCGTACGCTGGACGGCGCGCGCACGGGGACAATTAAGGATAAAGAATAGGCCCCCTCCTGTGGGCAAGAGGGCGGAAAGGACGTGTATATGCTAGAGCTGCGAAATGTTTCAATCGACGTGGAGGACCACAGGGCCATCCTCAAAAACGTTGATCTGACCATCGAAGACGGAAAATTCGTGGTGATCACCGGGCCGAACGGGGGCGGGAAATCCACCCTGGCCAAGGTGATCGCCGGGATCATGACCCCCTCGAAGGGGCAGATTCTCCTCGACGGGGAGGACATCACCGCCCTGTCGGTGACCGAGCGGGCCAGGCGGGGGATCACCTTCGCCTTCCAGCAGCCGGTACGCTTCAAGGGGCTGACGGTGCGCGACCTGCTGGTTTTGGCGGCGGGCGAGGGCACGGGGGAGCCCGGGCTGCGCGCACTGCTGCGCGACGTGGGGCTCTGCCCGAAGGATTATATCGAGCGGGAGATCAACGCCAGCCTCTCGGGGGGCGAGATCAAGCGGATCGAGATCGCCATGGCCCTGGCGCGCAAAACGCGGATCACCCTCTTCGACGAGCCGGAGGCGGGGATCGATCTGTGGAGCTTCGGCAACCTCATCGAGGTGTTCGGCCGCCTGCGCGGACGGCGGGAGGGCACGGTGATCATCATCTCCCACCAGGAGCGGATTTTGGACATTGCGGACGAGCTGGTGGTGCTCGCCGGGGGCGAGCTCAGGGCGAAGGGGGCCAAGGAGGACATCCTGCCCGAGCTGCTGCAGGAGGGGGCATGCTCCTTCTGCCCCGAAGGGGCGCGAAAGGGGAGGGACTGCTGATGAACGCCATCACCGAAAAGCTGCTGGGGCTGATCTCGGATTTTACCGGCTCCTTCAAGGGCGCTTACAACATCCGGGAGGATGGGAGCTGCGCCGGGCGGCAGTCCAGCGAGAATATCGTCATCACCCCGAAAACCGACAAGCCGGGGATCGACATCCACGTCGCGCCGGGCACGGCGGGGGAGACGGTCTATATCCCCGCCTGTGTGACCCATTCGGATGTGGAGGACCTGGTCTATAACGATTTTTATATCGGCGAGGGGGCCGACGTCACCATCGTCGCCGGGTGCGGCGTGCACGCCGACGGCGAGGAGGCCGCCACCCACAACGGGATCCACAGCTTCATGATCGGGAAGGGAGCGAAGGTGCGCTATCTGGAGCGCCATATCGGGATCGGGGAAGGGACCGGCAAGCGGATCATCAACCCGGTGACCGAGGCGCATCTGGGGGAGGACAGCTATATGGAGATGGACACCACCCAGATCGAGGGGGTGGATTCCACCGACCGGCGCACCAGCGCGACGCTCGCGGCGCGGGCGCATCTCATCATCCGCGAGAAGCTGATGACCCATGGGAGCCAGGCCGCCGCCACCGATTTTGTGGTAAACCTGAGCGGGGAGGACTGTTCGGCCGACGTGGTTTCGCGCTCGGTGGCGAAGGGCACCTCGCGCCAGGTCTTCCGTTCCCAGCTGAGCGGCAATACCCGCTGCAGTGGGCATTCGGAGTGCGACGCCATCATCATGGACCGCGCCTCGGTCAGCGCGATCCCCGAGCTGACCGCCAACCACCTGGACGCGGCGCTGATCCACGAGGCGGCCATCGGCAAGATCGCCGGGGAGCAGCTGATCAAGCTGATGACCCTGGGGCTGAGCGGGCAGGAGGCTGAGCGCAAGATCATCGAGGGCTTCTTAAAATAGGTTTTCCCGCGTCCTGGCGGGGGCGCGCGTATGGTGCAGGCCGCTGGATGGACCAGCGGCCTGCGCTTTTCTGTTGGGCGGCCCTTGCAGGGAGGGCGGCAATGCGGTATGATAGCGGTAACAGTTGGCAAACTAAGGGTATTGCCGATTTTGGAGCTATAGGAGACGAACTATGAGATATACCCATCGCATGGAGCAAATATCGATCCCCGAGACCGCGCACGCCCTGCGCGAGACGCCGCAGAAGGCGATGAATTTTGCGGAGGGGAAGTACCGCGAAAAAATCCTTTCGGTCTGCCGGGAGCTTGAGAGCAGGGAGGCCAAGGTGCTGCTGCTGACCGGCCCCTCCTCCTCGGGGAAGACCACCACCGCCAAGATGATCGCCGCCGAGCTCAAAAACCGGGGCAGCCGGGTCAACCGCATTTCCCTGGACAATTTCTATAAATCCCTGGATGAGCTGCCGCTCTGGGAGGATGGCTCGCGCAACTGCGAGAGCGTCGAGGGGCTGGATATCGCCTGCTTCGCCGAATGCATGGAGCAGCTGTTGCGCGAGGGACGCGCCGGCTTCCCGATCTATGACTTTTCGGTCAAGCGACGGCTGGATACCCGCAAGGAGCTGCTCTACGACGAGCACACCTATGTCGTCGTGGAGGGGATCCACGCGCTCAACCCGCTGATTTCGGGCGCGCTGCACGGGCGGCCCTGCCTGCAGGTCTACATCAGCGTGCACAGCGATTTTCTCGACGGGGCGGGCAACGTGCGCCTCGCCGCGCGGGATTTGCGCCTGATGCGCCGGATCGTGCGGGACTTCCACTTCAGGGCCACCCCGGTTATGGAGACGCTGCGCATGTGGGACTATGTGCTCAAAGGGGAGGAGCTGTACATCCATCCCTTCCGGGAGCGGGCCGACCTGCACATCAACTCCACCCATTTTTACGAACCCTTCCTTTACCGCGAAAAGCTGCTGGAGATTCTGGACGGCGCGCAGGGAGATTCCCCTTGGAACGCCACGGTGAGGCGGCTGATCAAGGACGAGGAAACCTTCTTTCCGATCGACAGCCGGCTGGTGCCGCGCTACTCCCTGATCCGGGAATTTATCGGACTGGAATAAAATGCAAAACCCGATCATCAAGAGGTTTGAAAGGAGATTTTAGCACTCTTAATACTAGAGTGCTAAAATTAAAGGTTTATTCATAAATAGTATGATTTTTCTTAAAAATCCTTTCGTACAATAAGGACGTAAACAGAAAAGAGAGCGGCTCCCCAAAAGAGGGCCCGCGCCGCGAATGTTTACGCAAACCATTCACCAACACAAACCAATTGATTGAAGGAGGTTTTTTGTATGTTCGATTTAATGCCTTTCGCCCGCAGAGAGAAAAACCTTTTTGATGCGCTTTCCACCGCCCTTAACGACGACTTTTGGGGGAGCGCGGGGCGCACGCTGAGCCAGTGCAAGACCGACGTGCTCGACAGGGGCGACCATTTCCTGGTCCAGGCCGAGCTGCCGGGCTTTAAGAAAGAGGACATCAGCATAGACATTAACGGCGATTACCTCACCCTGCGTGCGCAGCACAGCGAGGAGAAGAAGGAGGAGAAGGACAACTATGTCTGCCGCGAGCGCAGCTACGGCGGCTTCTCCCGGAGCTTCGACGTGTCGGGGGTCAAGGTCGATGAGATCACAGCGAGCTATGAAAACGGCGTGCTGGAGCTCAAAATGCCCAAGCGCGGCGAGGCGAAACCCGATACCCGCAAAATCGAAATCCGGTAATCAAAATGCGAGCCCCCGGTTTTTCCGGGGGCTTTTACATATTCCCCGTCCCTGGAGGAAAAATGAGGATAAAGGGCTTGACAAAAGCGGCACTCATCACAAAAATCCGATTGGACTGCCCTTGGGAGGAACCGTTTATGAAACATTTGATCTTGATCACCTCGCCCCCGGCCAGCGGAAAGACCTTCATCGCCAAAAAGCTGGCCGAGGCGCTGGGGGAATGCGTCTATCTGGATAAGGACAGCGTGATCGTGCTCTCCAGGCGGATTTTTGAGGTGGCGGGGGAGCCGTTCGACCGCAGCTCGGATTTTTTTGAGCGCAATGTGCGGGACTATGAATACGAGGCGATCATGGCGATCGCCCTCGAAGCGCTGGACTACAGCTCCCATGTGCTGGTCAACGCCCCCTTTAACCGCGAGCTGCGGGATGAGGAGTACCTGCGCCGGCTGCGCGAAACCTTGGCCGGGAAGGGGGCGAAGCTGACGGTGGTCTGGGTGCATACCGACATCGAGGTCTGCCACCAGCGCATGATAGCGCGGGGCTCCGAGCGGGACACCTGGAAGCTGCGGAACTGGGAGGAATACGTCGCCAGCCGCAGCTTCGAGCCGCCCGCGCTCGAGGGGCTGAGGATTATTGACAACTCCACCGACAACTCCTACCGCGCGGGGCTTCAAACGCTGCTGGAGGAGCTGGAATAACGGATGGAAAAACCTGCCCGGCCGCATGCAGCGGCCGGGCAGGGCCTTTATACGAAATCCAGAAAAGTCAGCGGATTGCCGTGTGCGCGCACCAGGCGGGCGAGGTCCTCCATTTTCAGGAACACCGTCGCGGTGTTCTGCAGCGGGTGGACCCCGATCAGGTCCTTATCCCCGTAGCTGCGGTCGAAGACGGCCTGCACCTGCCGCCCTTCGTCGTTGAGGATTCCCAGCGGGGTGACCGCCCCCTTGGAGAGGCCCAGGATCCGCGAGAGGGTCTCCCCGCCGGCGAAGCTCAGCTTGCGGCTCCCGAGGTCTTGTTGCAGCCGGCGCAGGTCGGCGCGCCGCTCGCCGCGCAGGGTCACGAGATAGAAGTTTCGTTTTTTGTCGTCCTGCAAAAACAGGTTTTTGGCGATCGCCTCGCTGTGGGGCAGGCACAGCGCCGCCATCTCCTCGATGGTGTACACCGCCGGGTGCGGCAGGTATTCGTATTCGATACCTAGCGCCTCGAGCGCCGACAGGGCTTTGGCATGTACCGGGTCCCCGGGATCAGTCGTCGTCATCGTCATCACCGTCGTCGTCCCAATCGTCGTATTCGGCATGGTGGGTGCTGCTGTGCGAGCCGTGCCCGCTCAGGGCGGGCAGCGCAGCCAGCGCGCGCTCGGCCGCGTCCTGCCGCTCGCCGATGAAGTCGTCCTCCCGTTCGAGCAGGGCATATTCCTTTAAAAAGTCCTCGCGGCTGGTGGCGCCGCTGCGGTAGCCGTCCTCCAGCGCATCCTTGCGGCCATCGAGTTCGTCGTCCTGCCGCTCGAGCTCATCGAGCAGCGAGAGCAGCCCCTCCCGGTCCTGCGGCAGGGTGAAGGAGAAATAGGGCGCAAAGGGGCCGATCTGCGCTTCCAGCGCATCCTTGCGCGCGTCGAGTGCGTCCTCCTGCCGCTCATATTCGGCCAGCTTCTGCTGGAATTCGCTGTCGCCGAGCTTACCGGTGCGCAGTGCCGCTTCGAGGTTTTCGATGTCGATTTCCAGCGCTTCCTCCTGCGCCTTGACGCTGTAGTACTGTGCAAGCAGCTCCTCGCCGCTCGCTTGGACAGAGGACGTGCCCGCCTGCTGGGAGGAGGAAACCTCCGCCTGTGAGGCGGCGCTCTCCTGCGGGATGACATCCTCCTGCGGGGCGGCATCCTCGTTGGGCAGCGAACTGCTGCTCACCTGGGCGCGCCTGGGCGCTATTTCATCCGAGATCGGCTGGCTCTTGACGGCGTTCTGCCTGGAGCAGGCAGAAAACAGCAGGCAGCAGGCCAGAAGCAGGGCGGGGAAACGGTAACGGGAATACATGGTCATACTCCTTTAAAAATAGGTTTATTTATACTATAATACCACAGGCAGATGAAAATCAAATTAAATTTGTAAAACTTGGCGCTTACCTGTACAATAATGGTGTCTTCATCTTGCTTTAATCTGTTTGCGATAAAGTATTCATAACGTCAATCAAGGAGGGGAGAGCCATGCGGATATTGGCCGTGGAGGACGAGCGCGACCTGCTCGATGTGACCGCCAAGCGCCTCGAAGCGCAGGGCTACAGCGTGGACCGCTGTACCGACGGGCAGGAGGCGCTGGACTATGCCGAGAGCGCGCAGTACGATTTGATCCTGCTGGACATCATGCTGCCCAAGGTGGACGGGCTGAGCGTCCTGCGCCGGCTGCGGGGGCAGGGGAACCGCACGCCGGTGCTGCTGCTCACGGCGCGGGACAGCATAGAGGACCGGGTGCAGGGCCTGGACGGCGGGGCGGACGATTACCTGACCAAGCCCTTTGCGTTCGAGGAGCTCCTGGCGCGGGTGCGGGTGCTGCTGCGTAGGGGCACGGGCGAGGCTGCGAACGAACTCGCGCTCGGGGACCTTTGCATGGACCTTGCCGCTCACCGGGTCACCCGCGCGGGGAAGGAGATCAAGCTCTCGGCCAAGGAATACGCGATCCTGGAATACATGCTGCTCAACCGCGGGGTGGTGCTCTCCCGCGAGCGGATCGAGGAGCATGTCTGGAACTACGACTTCGAGGGCGGCAGCAACGTGGTGGACGTCTACATGCGCTATCTGCGCCGCAAGCTCGACGACCCGTTTGAAAAGAAGCTGATCCATACGGTGCGCGGCAGCGGCTATGTTATCCGGGAGGAAGTATGAAGAAGCTGTCGATCAAGGCCAAGGTTACCCTGTGGTACACCGCGCTGGTCTTTCTGCTGATTGTGGTGCTCCTGGGGGACCTGTTCTATTTCTCCAGCCGGGTGCTCTACGAGCGCGCGGGGGAGTCCCTCTCCCGGGTGGTGGAGGCCGCCGCCGGGCAGGTTCATTTTGAGCGCGGCGAGCTCGATGAGCGCGAGATCGGGTTTTACGCCGACGGAGTCTCGGTCTTTCTCTATGACGACCAGGGCCGGCGGCTGGCGCCCCGTTCGGGCAGCGGACCGAAGGTCAACGCCCTGCTCGAGGACGGGGTGCTCAAATCCTCCCAGGACGGCGGCGAGCGCTGGCTCGTTTATGATCGTTATACCCAGATCGACGGGGTCAGCCTCTGGATCCGCGGGGTCACGCCGGACACCGGCTTTTCAGGCCCTCTGGGCACCATGCTGCTTCTGGCGCTGATCGCCAGCCCCTTCCTGCTGCTGATCGCGGCGGGCGGCGGGTACCTGATCACCAAGCGCGCCTTCCTGCCCATCGAGCATATGATCGGCACGGTGCGCTCGATCAGCGGGGGGAACGACCTCAGCCGCCGGATCGGCGGCAGCGGCGCGAAGGACGAGATTGCAAGGCTCGGGGGAACCTTCGATGAGATGTTCGACCGGCTGCAGACCTCGTTCGAGGACGAGAAGCGCTTCACCTCGGACGCCTCGCATGAGCTGCGCACCCCGGCGGCGATCATCCTTTCCCAGTGCGAATACGCGCTGGAGGACGAAAAGAGCGCGTCCGAGCTGCGCGAGAGCGTGCGGGTGATCCTGCGCCAGGCCAAACGGATGAACTCGCTGATCGCGAGGCTCCTGCTGCTGGCGCGCGCGGACAACGGGCGGCTGCAGCCCGAGTTCGAGGAGGTGGACCTCGGCGAGCTATGCGCCGTCGTCTGCGAGGAGTTGGAGCCCTCGGCCAGGCAGGAGGGATTGACCCTTCATCAGGAAATCGAGGGGCAGGTGGCGCTCACCGCCGACCAGACCCTGCTCATGCGGCTGGTCACCAACCTGCTGAGCAACGCCATCCGCTACAACCGCCCGGGCGGCAGCGTGACGCTCCGCCTTCGCACCGAGGGGGAGAATGCATTGCTGAGCGTCCGTGACACCGGGATCGGGATCGCGCCCGAGCACCTGCCCAAAATTTTCGGCCGCTTCTACCGCGCCGACGCGGCGCGCACCGCCGAGCGGGGCGGAACCGGGCTGGGACTGTCGATCGTGCGCTCGATTGCGCAGGTGCACGGCGGCTCCGTCGAGGCGCAGAGCACGCTTGGAGAAGGGAGCGACTTCACCGTCACCCTGCCGCTGCGCCGGGAAGAGAATCCCGGGGTGGGCGAGCCGGATTGAACGAGCCGCGGCTCAATATTTTTTACAAAATCAAGAAAATGATGAAAAAGTGAAAATTTTAATTTTACTTTAATCATGGCCCTGTATTCTATAATCACAGAGAACGATACACCCTGAGGTGTCAAGCCTGAAAGCAAGGCTTTCAGGCCTGGAAAGGAGTATATATCATGATGAAGGGTAAAAAATTATTGACAAGCGCTGTGGCGTTGGCTCTCCTGCTCGGTACTTTTTCAGTCCACAGCTTTGCGGCGGGCTTCACCGCCGCCCAGGCGCGGGAGCTCGCCAAAAAACAGGTTCCGAGCGGTTGCACCTATCTGAAGACCGAGCTCGACGACGGCTATTACGAGGTGGAATACTACCTCGAGTCCAAGAGCGAGAAACACGAGGTGAAGATCAGCACGGCCTCCCAGAAGATCGTCTCCTACAAGACCGACCGCGACGGGAAGGGCAGCGCCCAGGTTTCACTGAGCAAGGCGCAGGCCAAGAAGCTGGTTACCGATGAAATTTCGGGAGCCGAGATCGTCGATACCCTGCTCGAGAGCGACGATGGGCTCAAGGAGTACAAGATCCGCTTTAAGACCGACTCCCTCTACGGCAGCTATGAAATCAACCCCAACAGCGGCGCGATCCTCGAGCGGGAGATCAAGATCGGCACGGCCCCGGCCAGCTGGACCGGCTCCGTCTCCAGCTCCTCGGGCAGCTCGTCGTCCTCCAGCGGGCCGATCAGCAGCGCCAAGGCGCGCGAGCTTGCTTTGAAGGTTGTCCCGGGCGCTACCATCACCGACTTTGACCTCGACGACGGTGTTTACGAGATCGAGCTGTACAAAGATGGGTACGAGTACGATGTCGAGTTCTCGGCCGCCACCGGCAAGCAGCTTTCCTACAGCCGCGACCGGGACGACGACTATTGGGACGACCGGTATGATGACGATTGGGACGATGACTGGTACGATCACCATGATTGGGACGGCCACGATTACCACGGCGGCCACACCTGGGAGCAAAGCCACCACAACGGCCACTACTACGACGACTGATCATAACCTGGTTTGCCTGCGCCCGCCGCTTATGCGGCGGGCGCATTGACATTCCCGGGAGCACGGGCTAAAATAAACGGTGATGATAAGACGTTTTTTGCAGTTCCCGGGAAAGGAAGAAAAAATATGAAGCTGATGATCGCTTCCGACATCCACGGCTCCCGCCCCTGCTGCGAGGCGCTGCTGGGACGCTATGAAAAGGAGCGCGCCGGGCGGCTTGTGCTGCTGGGCGATTTGCTCTATCACGGGCCGCGCAACGACCTGCCCGAGGGGTACGACCCGAAGGGGGTCATCCGGCTGCTGAATGACCGCAGGCAGGAGCTGTTTTGCGTGCGGGGCAATTGCGACGCCGAGGTGGACCAGATGGTGCTGCAGTTCCCCATCCTGGCGGACTACGCGCTGCTCTGGCTCGAGGGGCGCACCGTGTTCGCCACCCACGGGCATATTTACAATGAGCAAAGCCTCCCGCCCCTCAAGGAGGGGGACGTCCTGCTGCACGGGCACACCCACGTGCTCGCCGCGCGGGAGATGGGCAGTCATATCTACCTCAATCCGGGGTCGGTCTCCCTGCCCAAGGAGGGCAATCCCCGCAGCTATATGACTTATGAAGACGGCGTGTTCACCATCAAGGACCTGGAGGGTGGGGAGCTTTGCTCCCTGTCCATCCGTTAAAGGGGAGGCGCATGATATGCGGCTGGTCACCAGTGCACAGATGAAGCAGATCGAACGAAACGCCGTCCTTGCGGGGCTGTCCTATTCCGAAATGATGGAGAACGCGGGCCGCGTGGCCTTCGGGGCGCTCTCGGCGTACCACGACTTTGAAGGGGCGACGGCGCTGGTCTTCGCGGGCAGGGGGAACAACGGCGGCGACGGCCTGGTGCTCGCCCGGATGCTCTGGAGGGCGGGCGCGAAGGTCACGGTGCTGCTCTGCGACGGGGAGCCTCAGACCAAGGAGGCGACGGCCAATTTAAGCCTGCTCCCGAGGACGGTGGCGGTACTGAACCTGGCGTATGAGACGCAGGCGCTGGAGGGGCTGTCAAAGCCGGACTTTGTGGTGGACGCCCTCTACGGGACCGGGTTCCATCCGCCCTTTGAGATGCGCGACCGCCAGGCGGCGCAGTGGATGAACTGCTGCGGCGCGCCCGTCTATGCTTTGGACCTGCCCAGCGGCGTGGACGCCGACATGGCAAGAGCCGACTGCGATGCGGTGCGCGCCCGCTGCACCTTCGCCTTCGACAGCCTCAAATACGCCCATTGCCGCGAGCCCGCGAAGGGATACTGCGGCGAGGTGCACTGCCTGAATATCTGGATTCCGGAGGAGTGCCACCGGGGGCTCTATTGGGAAATAGAAGAACAGTAAAGGGCTTGCTCCTCCCGCCCGGGAGGAGCAAGCCTTTTTTGTTTTAATTATTTTTCGATTTCGATTAAGCTGCTCCCGGCGCGGCGCAGCCCGGCGGTCGCCTCCTGGAGCGCCTCGAGGGTCATCTCCTCGCCGCGCTTCATCACTTCCTCGGCCTTTGCCGCCGCCATGCTGAGAGCCTCGAAGCTCGCTTTCTCGAACGCCGCGGCGTCGAGGCCGCGAGCCACCTGCACCAGCTTATACAGGACGTCGTAGGCGCTCATCAGCACATGCTCGCGCTCGAGCTCCGAGAAGAGGTCGAGCAGCTTCCAGGAACGGTTGTGCTCGGTCACCACGGCCTTGCGCGCGATGGAGCCGACCTGCCGCTTTTGCAGGGAGGCCAGCAGGGCGTTCAGCCTCTCCTGGGAGAATCCCTTCATGATGATCGCCTCACCCTCGGGGGCCGGGCCGCTGTAAAGCGGCTCCTGCTTTTCATAGCCCGCCATCCCGGCGGCGAAGCCCAGCGTCTGGTTGAGGTGCTCGATGGGGATCTGCCGGTAGGGCGCGCCCAACTCCCCGAGCGCCTCCAGGACCTTTTGGCCCTTTTCGGTGGTTTCACCCAGACCGTAGAGCAGGACCAGCTCGTCGTTTTGAATTCTCGCTTTCATATTGTGTGGCTTTTCGCCGCGCCTCCCGTCCGTCGTTTCTGATAGGGTGGCCCAAAGCGGCCGCCCCCAATCATCATGCTTTCAGTTTAGCGCATTTTCCTCCGGCTGTAAAGCCGCTCAGTCCCGGATAAAGACGTACCGTCCGCCGTCCGAGCGCGCGGGGGAGAATTCGTATCCGTCCCAGTCAAAATCCCATACCCCCTCGGGTTCGTCGATGGAGTGCCGCGCGATGAAGCGCACCATCTGCCCGCGGGCCATCTTGGCGGCGGTGGGCAGGCAGCAAAGCCTTCCCCGCTTCACCACCAAAAAGTCGCAGGTAATAAAGCGGTCCCGCGCCCCGAGAAAGGGGGAAACCGCCTTGGAATATTCGGCCGAGGCGAGGTTCAGTACCGGCTCGCCCGGCGAAAACAGGTCGCGGTAGAGCCTGTCCCCCCAGAAGCGGTAGAGGCTCTGCCCGTCCACCTTGATCTTGCATTGCAGCTCGAGGCGGTAGGGGGAGATCCCGTCCAGCGGGCGCAGCAGCCCGTAAAAGGCGCTGACGATCCGCAGGCGCGGCTGTAAAAATTGCAGCTCGCCGGGGGTGAGGCTTTGCGGGTCGATGTTTTGATATTGCAGCCCGTGGTAGCTCATGATCGCCGGGCTGCCCCCGGATTCAAGGTCCAGGCTCTGATAATACCCGAAGGCGCGCAGGGCAATGTCGGGATTTATTTTCATCAGCGACTCGAGCTGCCAGGGGGGATACTCCCGCAGCTGTTCGAGCAGCCGCGCGCTCTGCTGTAAGTAACCGGGGCGGGAGAGGGGGAGCCGAGGGTCCCCGGTGATCCGCATATTTTTGGCGGGGGAAATGATCAGTCGCAATGGAACTGCTCCTTTATCGCTTAGTCGCCGGAAATGCCGTATTTCTTCATCCGCCGCCAGAGGGTGGTGGTGCTGACCCCGAGCTCCCGCGCCACCTTCTGGCGGTTCCCGCGGTGCGTTTTGAGCAGCTCCTTAAGCTCCTGCGCGTCCGGGTCCTGGTAGACGATCACCCGCTCGCCGTCCGGTTCGTGCGCGGCGGGATAGCACTGCTCGAGCTGCTGGGCGATGAACACCTCGTCCACCGTCCTGCGGGGCGCCAGGGCGACCACCCTCTCGCAGAAGCTCTCGAGCTGGGGGAGGTTGCCCTCCCAGGCATAGGCGGCGAGCGCCCGGCGGGCGCCGGCGGTCAGGGAGAGGTAGCGGGACTGCTTTTGCTGCTGGGCTTCGAGGAAGCGCTCCGCCCAGCCCTCGATGTCCTCCCGCCGCCGGCGCAGCGGGAGCAGGGAGAGGGAGAGGACGTCGAGCGCATAGTAGAGGTCCCGGCGAAAGTGCCCCTCCCGCACGGCCGGCCCGAGCGGGCGGCCCGAAGCGGCGATGACCCGTACGCCGATGGGCAGCGGGCGGGTGTCCCCGCTGCGGATGAGCACCCCGTCGCGCACCAGGCGAAAGAGCTTATATTGGGCGCTCATGTCCAGCGCGTCCACCTCGTCGAGAAAGAGGGTGCCGCCCTTGGCCATATCGGCCAGGCACTTATGCGCCGCCGTATCGCCCTCCCCACCGGCACCGAAGATTTCCTCGGACATCTCTCCGGCTTGGAGGCTGTCGCAGCGCACTGACACGAACGGCGCCCCCTTTCTCACGCTGTCGTTGTGGATACACTCGGCCAGCAGCTCCTTTTCGGTGCCGAACTCCCCGGTGATCAGTATGGGGGAGTCGCTGCGCGCAAAGAACTTGGCCGTCTTGACCGCTTCCCTGGCGGGCGCGGACAGGGCGACGAGATTGTCGAAGTGGTACTTCGCCACATGCCCGAGCTTATAGATTTCCCGGCGCATCTGCGCCTCCATCTCGGCCACCCGCTTCCCCTCGTGGAACGAGAGAAAGGCCCCCTGCACGACCGAGTCGATCAGGATGGGGGCGATGTTGGTGATCAGGGCGCTCTTTTGGATGGTGATGAGGGTGGAATAGACCTCGCGGCCGCCGCCCAGCGCCTCGTCGAGCAGGGCGGGGTCCAGCGAGGGGATGAGCGCCGTCACCGGCAGGCCCACCGACTCCTCCTCGCTTTTTCCGGTGAGCTTCTCGACGAAGTGGTTGAGGTGCTGTACCTCGCCCGCGGCGTTGGTCTGGATGATCCCGTTGAAGGAGTAGTCCAGCAGCGCCTTGATCTGCGCGGTGTTGCGTTTTTCGAGGTCGCTCGAATAGGCGACCTTCTCGGCGATCCGGAACGCCTCGGCGATGGATTCCGGCCCGGAGGCGAGAAAGAGGGCGGGAATCCCCGCGCTCTTCGCCCGTTCGCAGACGGCGTCCCCGCCGATGACGACCTGCGCGCCCTCGCGGATCGCCTCGTCGGCGGCCCCCAGCAGCTGGTCGGTCTCCCTGACGAAATAGGGATGGATTTCCACCCCGAAGAGGGAGTCGAACGCGCTCATGTCGCAGAACATATTTTGAAAGCCGATCACCGCGATTTTCGGGCAAATGGAGCTGGCCATCTCCTTGGCCCGGCTGACCAGCAGCCCCATCTCCTGCCCGGTCAGGCGGATTTCCACCACCGGCACGTCCACCTTCTGGCGGATGTGCATGGCGTGCAGCCCGCGCGCGATAATGATCTGCGCCCCGCCGGCCACCGCCTCCTGCGCGCGCAGCACGGCGGTGGAAGAGGAGGTGAGCGCATAGCCCACGATGTCCAGGCGGTACCCCGGCGCCAGCCTTTGCGCCTGCTCGATCATTTCCTGGCGCGGCGCGAAAAAGACGACCTTAGCCAAACGGTTCATTCCTCCCTCTGCAAAAACGGCCGCCCGGCTTCATGCGGGCAGCCGTCAGTCTGTCGAAAATTTAAAATTAGTCCCGCAGGCGAGCTTTGCCCGCCGGAGGGACTCCGCGAGAGCAAAGCGGCGGTGAGCGGGCCAATCAGGCCTGCGGAGCCGATTTGCGAACGGAAGGGGACCACCGCCTTAAAAGGCGTTAGGGAAACCGGCGAAGCAATGCGATTGACGGTGTCCTTATGCAGCTTTTATCGTACCATACAGGGGCGCTTGGGGTCAAATGTCCAGCCGGGGATGTAAAACTGCATCCCCGCCGCGTCGTCCCGCGCGCCGAGGCCCTGCTCGAGATAGAGCCGGTGCGCTTTTTCAATCTGTGCGCGGTCCGCCTCGACCCCGAGGCCGGGCGTGTTTGGCACCCGGATTTTCCCATCCTCAATTTCGAGCGGCGCCTTGGTCAGCCGCTCGCACCCCTCCTGCCAGATCCAGTGGGTGTCGATGGCGGTGACGGGATCCGGCACCGCCGCCGCGGCTTGGGTGAACATGGCCAGCGAGATGTCGAAGTGGTTGTTCGAGTGGCTGCCCCAGCACAGCCCGAAGTCGCTGCAGAGCTGCCCCACCCGCACGCTGCCCGCCATGGTCCAGAAATGCGGGTCGGCCAGCGGGATGTCCACGCTTTGCGAGAGCAGCGCGTGGCGCAGCTGCCGCCAGTCGGTGGCGACCATGTTGGTGGCCACCGGCAGGCCGGTCGCCTGCCGGAACTCCGCGAGGATTTCCCGGCTCGAAAAGCCGCCCTCGGCCCCGCAGGGGTCCTCGCAGTAGGAGAGGATGCCCTGCTTGCCTTGGCAGAGTTCGATGGCCTCGCATAAGCTCCAGGCACCGTTGGGGTCGAGGGTGATCCGCGCCGAGGGAAAGCTCTCCTTGAGCGCCAAGATGGCCTTCATTTCCTCCCGGCCCTCCATCACACCGCCCTTGAGCTTGAAGTGCCGAAAGCCGTACCGCTCTTTGGCGGCCCCGGCCAGGGCGACGACGGCCTCGGGCGTCATCGCTTCGCGGCGGCGCAGGCCGTACCAGCCGTCTCCCGCCTCCCCGGGCAGGTAATCGAGGTTCGTGCGCGCGCCCTCGCCGATATAAAAGAGGTAGCCCAGCACCTCGACCTCGTCGCGCTGCCGCCCGTCCCCCAGCAGGGAGGAGACCGGCACCTCCAAATGTTTCCCAAGCAGGTCGAGCAGGGCGCTCTCCACCGCCGTGAGCGCATGCACCCCGGTGCGCAGATCGAAGGTCTGGCTGCCCCGCACGTCCTCCCCGCCGCTTTGGGCCAGGAGCCGTCCGACCTTTAACAGGGTGTCCTTGTACCGGCCGATCTCGCTGCCGAGGACCGCCGCGCGCACCCCTTCGAGCGCCGCCGTAATCTTAGGCCCGCCCGGTACCTCGCCAAGGCCAATGTTGCCGCTGGAATCGGTGAGCAGGACGACGTTGCGGGTGAAATAGGGCCCGTGCGCCCCCGAAAGGTTTAAGAGCATGCTGTCGTGCCCTGCGACCGGGAAGACCTCCATCAGCTCTATCTTCGGCGTCATGAGGCAAGCCCCCCTTCGCGGCAGAGCCCCATCTCGCAGAGGATCATCCGCAGCCGCTCGCGCTGGGCCGGGGAGAGGGGCGCGATCGGCTCGAGGCAATTGCCCACCTCGAACCCCTGTAAAGAGAGCCCCTCCTTGATGACCTCGGGGAAGGTGCCCATCTCGCAGGCGATCCGCAGCGGGGCCAGGCGGAACTGGGCCTCCAGGCTCCCGCGCAGGTCCCCGGCGACGAACTTGTCGTAGATGTCGGCGGCGAGGCGCGGGGCGACGTTCGCGCAGCTGGCGATCGCCCCGGCGGCCCCATAGCAGAGCCCCGCGTGGATCAGGGTGTCCCGCCCGAGCAGGACGCTGAAGTTTTTGCACCCCCGGGTTAATCTCAGGTATTCCTCGGTGTTGGTGAAGTCGCCGGTGCTGTCCTTGATCCCGACGATGTTGTCGATCTCGGCCAGCCGCGCGGCAGTGGCCGGCTCGATGGTCACGTTGGTCTTGGGACGGTTGTTATAAAGGATGATGGGCAGGGAAGTGCTCTCGGCGACGGTGCGGTAGAACCCGTAGAGCTCCTCCTGCGTCTGGCTGATGAACATCGGGGTCAGCACCGAGACGGCGTCCGCCCCCGCCTGCTCGGCGAGATGGATCAGCCGGATGGTGCCCCTGGTGGTGATGTGGCTGGTCCCGGCGTAGACCGGGACCCGACCGGCGGTCTGGGAGACCACGGTCTCGATCACCCGCCGGTATTCCTCGTCGCTGACCGCGTAGAATTCCCCCGTCGTGCCCATCGGGAACAGCCCGTGCACCCCCTGGCCGATCAGATGGTCGGTCAGGGCGCGCAGGACCGGCTCGTTGACCCGGCCGCCGCCATCGAAGGGGGTGATGATCGGGGGAATGATCCCCCGGGGTGAAAAGTCCATGTCCGCTCCTCCCAACCTAGTCCCGGCCAATCGCGGTGCCGGTCAGCTTCTGATAGTACCGGGCCATCGCGCTGTGGTCCTCCTGGCCGCAGCCGTCGGCATGCAGGTTCTGTAAAATTTCCATGACCGAGGCGGTCATGGGCAGGGGAGCCCCCACGCTGTGCGCGGTGTCGATGGCATTTTGCAAATCCTTGATGTGCAGGTCGATCTTGAAGCCGGGCTTAAAGCTGCCGCTTATCATCATCGGCGCCTTGGCGTCCATCACGGTGCTGCCGGCCAGCCCCCCGCGGATGGCCTCGAAGACGAGCTGGGGATCCACCCCGGCCTTTTTGGCGAGCATCAGCGCCTCGGACACCGCCGCGATGTTCAGCGCGACCACCACCTGGTTGGCGAGCTTGGTGGTGTTCCCGGCCCCGACCTCGCCGCAGCGCACCACGCTGGCGCCCATCGTCTCGAGCAGGGGCTTGTAGGTGTCGAAGACCTCCTGGTCCCCCCCCACCATGAAGGAGAGGGTCCCGTCAATCGCCTTGGGCTCGCCGCCGCTGACCGGCGCGTCGAGCATCTTGACGCCGCGCTCGGCGAGCGCAGCGGCGATCTCCTGCGAGGCGATGGGGTTAATGCTGCTCATGTCGATGAGCACGGTTCCCGCGCGCACGGTCTCGATCACCCCGCCCTCGCCGAGCACCGCCGCCTTGACGTGCGGGCTGTTGGGCAGCATGGTCAAGATCACGTCGCACATTTCGCCGATCTCGCGGGGGCTTTTCGCCCCCTTGGCCCCGGCGGCGACGGTCTCCTCGACGGCCGCGGCGTTCAGGTCGTAAACGGTCAGGTCGTACCCCGCCTTCAGCATGTTCTTGGCCATGGGCTTGCCCATGATCCCCAGTCCGATCAGTCCTATTTTCATAGCGAATCCTCCTTAAAATTACGGTTTCAGATTCGGGGAAGGGTAGCTCGCGTCCCCCGCTTATCCATATTATAAGGAGAAAACGCCCGCCATTGCTATTGACAAAAGGAACGAAGTTGCATTCCCTTTTGCAACATCCTGCATGACAGTGCAAAAACTGAAAAATAATCGTTCATTTTTCTTTCAAATTCTTGCAGATCAGTAAACCGGCAGAAGGAGGGCGGAAGGCCCTGGAAGCGTATGCCTGATCATGTTGTAAGGTTTTGAAATGATATTTGAAAGTATTTGTTTCAAAATTTGAACGCTTCACCATTCTATTAAAAGTCCGGGTGCAAGTTCATGTTTTTTGTCAATTGTTTTTCAGCGCGGCCAGTCACTATAATGAAGGCAAGCTCGTATTGCGCACGGCCGGGGACCGGCCAAAAAATCTGAAAATAGCACCGCTATTTTTGCAAGAGGAGGAAGTACCTATGGCCCAGCCTGCAACCAAGGCAAAACAAAAGCGCAAGTTTGCGCTGCCGAATACCTTCGTTTTGATTTTCGGCTTCATCGTGCTTGCGGCGATCCTGACTTACGTCCTGCCCGCGGGCAGCTACCAGCCCGACCCGAACAATCCCGACCTGATCGACCCGAACTCCTTCACCTTCGTGGAGAGCTCGCCGGTCAGCCTGATGGATTTCGCGGGCTCGATCTACGGGGGGCTGGCGCGCGCCTCGTCCACCGCGTTTCTGATCCTGCTCGCCGGCGGCTTCGTGCAGGTCATCACCGACACCGGCACCTTCGACGCGGCCATCTTCGCCATCCTGCGCCGCAGCAAGGGCAAGGAGCTGATCGCCCCGGTGCTCTTCTTCATCCTGCTCTTCGTGCTGGGCGCGCTGCAGGTCATTGACAACGAGGTGGTCGTCTTCATCCCACTGGTGATGATGCTCTGTAAACGCCTCAAGCTGGACGCGATCTGCGTTTTGATGCTCACCCTCGTGGCCAACATGGCGGGCTTCTCGCCGACCCCGGTGGGGTACTGGAGCGTCGGTATTTTCCAGATCATCGCCGGGCTGCCCATCTTCTCGGGCTTCACCTTGCGCTTCGTGGTCTGCATGCTCATCGGGATCGTGACCCTCGTCTTCATGGTGCGGTATATGCGCAAGATCCGGCGCGACCCCGCGGCCTCGGTCACCGGGATCCTCAAGGAGGACGTGGCGATAGACGGCGTGCCCGAGGAGAAGGAGTTCACCCTGCGCCACGGGATCACCCTGGTGGGCTTCCTGGTGCCGTTCGGCTTCTACGTCTGGGCGGTCAACGCCTTCGACTGGGGGGTGGCCGAGCTGTCGGGGATCCTGTTCCTGCAGGCGATCTTCGCCGGACTCATCAGCCGCATGTCCCCCAACGAGATGGCCCAGTCCTTCACCCGGGGGGCCGAGGCCGTGGTCATCCCGACCATGATGGTCGGCTTCGCCAGCGCCATCTCGGTGGTGCTCGCCAAGGGGAACATCATCCATACCATCGTCTACTACCTGACCAAGCCTCTTATGGGGGTGCACGGCACCGTGTCCGCGGTCGGGATGTTCATCTTCAACTTCTTCTTTAACGCCCTCGCCCCCGCCTCCACCAGCCAGGGCTACGTCGTCATGCCGATCATGGCCCCGATGGGCGACGTGCTCGGCCTGACCCGCCAGACGGTCTGCTGGGCGGTCCAGCTCGGCGACGGCCTGTCCAACATCATCATCCCGACCGGCGGCACCACCATGGCCTGTATCGCAATGTCCGGCGTGCCCTACGGCAAGTGGGTCAAGTTCATTATCCCGCTGGTGGGAATTTGGGTGCTGATCGGAGCGGCTTCGCTGGTCTTCGCAGTGCTGACCGGCTGGGCATGATCGCGCACCTTTGGAAAGGAGGGGCTCTTTATGGAGCAAGACAGGGTATACGTAAGCCCCAGGCCGCTGCCGGGACCTCCCGGGCCGGCAGACGACATCTGGTTCGGCGGGACCATCTATACAATTGATCAGGAAAACCGCACGGCCGGAGCGCTGGCCGTCAAGGGCGGGCGGATCACCGCGGTGGGCGGCGAGGAGGAGGTCTTTGCCCTGCGGGGCGAGGGCACCCGGCTGCACGACCTTTGCGGGCACACGGTCCTGCCCGGCATGATCGACACCCATACCCACGCCCCGGGCGTGCTGGAAAAGAAAATGTTTACCATCTTCATGGGGGACGCCGAAACGAAGGAGGAGGCCGTCGCGGCCGCCCGGGACTTCATTGAGGCCCATCCCGGGATGGACCGGTATTTCGGCTTCGGCTATTCCAATAAGATCGCCGGGGACTGGCGGGGTCCGAAAAAGGAGTGGCTCGACGAGGTCTGTAAGGATAAGCCCATCGTCATCCAGGCGATGGAGGGGCACAGCTGGTGGGTCAATTCCAAGGGCTTCTCCCTGTTCGGGGTGGAGAGGGACACCGTCCCCGCGTCCGGGGTGATCCACCATGATGAAGACGGGGAGCTCTGGGGGACGATCTGTGACATCCAGGGGGTGGAGATCCCCCGCCCGCGTTTCAGCGAAGAGCAGGACATGGTCGCGCTGCGCGCCTATCAGGAGCAGATGCACCGCTTCGGCTATACCGGGATGATGTCGATGTCCGGGCAGATCACCCCGAACCCGGTCGCGGCCATGCATGAGCTCGACGGGCGCGGGGAGCTCAAGATGCGGGTGAGCGCCTCGCTGACGGTCTACCCCGAGCGGGAGATCGGTGAGCAGCTCGATTACATCGCGAGAAAGCGGGAGGAGTACCGCTCCGAGCGGCTCGATCTGCGGGTGGCCAAGTTCTTTGGCGACGGCACCACCGGCGGTGGGACCGCCTACCTCTCCGAGCCCTACAGCAATGCGGCGCCCGGCGAAGAGGCGCAGTGCGGCTACTTTTTGTGGGAGCGCGAAAAGCTCGCCGCCGCCTTTCTCGGCGCGCTGCGCCGGGGGCTGCAAATCCACATCCACTCGATCGGGGACGAGAGCACCAGCGTGGCGCTCGACTGCATCGGGCAGGCGCAGCGTGAGGCGGGCGAGGGCGACTGGCGCACCGGGGTCGCGCACCTCGACGTGACAAAGCCCCGGGACATCCCCCGGCTGGCCGCGCTTCATTGCACCGCCGCGGTGCAGACCTTCTGGCATTTCAAGGAGCCGGGGGTCTGGGAGGAGGAGCTGCTGCCCATGCTCGGGCCCGAGCGGGCAGAGCGGGTCTACCCCCTGCGCAGCTTATTCGAGGCCGGGATCGTCGTGACCAACTCCTCCGACGAGCCCTCGACCGTGGACCCGAACCCCTTCCAGGCGATCGAGGCCGGGGTGACCCGCAACCTCTATTCGCCCGAAAAATACGGGGTGGAGCCGATCACCGACGCCGATGACCCCAAATGGCTGCTGGGGCCGGATGAGCGGGTCTCGGTGCTCGAGATGGTGCGCTCCTACACCATCAACGCGGCCTACGCGATGTTTAAAGAAGATATGCTCGGCAGCCTGGAGGTCGGAAAGTACGCCGATTTTCTGGAGCTCAGTCAGGACATCTTCCACTGCGACCCGTTGATGATCGAGCGCACCAGGGTGCTGCGCACCGTCTTCGACGGCGAGATCGTTTACGAATCCAAGTGACGCGGGAGGCGGACAAATGGAGAGAGGAACCCCCATCATCACCGATATGCAGGTCATCCCGGTGGCGGGCTATGACAGCATGCTGCTGACCCTGAGCGGCGCCCACGCGCCCTTTTTCACCCGCAACATCGTTTTGCTCACCGACTCCTCGGGCAACACCGGCCTCGGGGAGGTGCACGGCGGGGACGCGATCACTGCGGCGCTCGAAGGGAGCCGGGAGCTGGTCGTGGGGCGCGCGGTCGGGGAGTATAAGGAGATTCTGCGCGACCTTGGCCGCCTGCACGAAGGGGGCGACGGCGAGGGGCTGCAGGGGCTGGACCTTAAAAAGCTGCAGTTCGTCGTCCACGCCGAAACGGCGGTGGAGAGCGCCCTGCTCGACCTGCTGGGAAAGTTTATGGGCCTGCCGGTCAGCGCCCTGCTGGGCGGGGGACGGCAGCGGGAGAAAATACAGACCCTCGGCTACCTCTTCTATGTGGCGGATAAGGGCCGCACGCCGCTGCCCTATCTGGATGAGCGCGGCAGCAATGAGCGCTGGTTTCGCCAGCGCCGCAGCAAAGCGCTCGAGCCGGAAGAAATCCTGGAGCAGGCGCATGCCGCCAAGGAGCGCTACGGCTTTGAATGCTTGAAGCTCAAGGGCGGGGTGCAAGACGGCGAGCGGGAGATGGAGACCGTGCGCCTGCTCAAAAGGGAATTCCCAGCCGCACGGATCAACATCGACCCGAACGGGGCCTGGAGCCTGCGGCGGGCAGTCGAACTCTGCCGCGGGATGCGGGGGATCCTCTCCTACTGCGAGGACCCCTGCTCGGGCGAGCAGGGCTTTTCCGGGCGGGAGATCATGGCCGAATTCAAGCGGCAGACCGGACTGCCGGTGGCCACCAACATGATCGCCACCGACTGGCGGCAGCTGCGGCACAGCGTCCTCTCCCACAGCGTGGACATTGTGCTGGCCGACCCGCATTTCTGGACGATGGAGGGGTCGGTGCGCGCCGGCCAGGTGCTCCGGGATTTCGGATTACAATGGGGCAGCCACTCGAACAACCACTTCGACATTTCGCTGGCCATCTTCGCCCAGACGGCGGCGGCCGTTCCCGGCGAAATCACCGCGATGGACACCCACTGGATCTGGCAGGACGGGCAGTACCTGACCAGGGAGCCGATGGAGATTAAAAACGGGTATATCGAACTCCCGGACCGTCCGGGACTCGGGGTAGAGGCCGACATGGACCGGATTCTGGCGGCCCATGCGCTTTACTGTAAGCTCGGGCGGCACGACCGCGACGATGCGGCGGCAATGCAGTATCTGATCCCGGGCTGGACCTTCGACCCCAAGCGGCCCTGCCTGGTCCGCTGAAAAAAGTAAAGAGCCTCGCGCCCGACCAAAAAATTTTTTGGCCGGGCGTTTTTTTTCGTCTTTTTCAGACGGAAATATAAATAATTTTCCATATAATTATGGACAAACTGTGACGGCATAAATTGAATTTACAAAATAAAATAAATTCAGTATAATAGATGGCATGCTGGTGCGGGGGAGGGCATATAATGAAAATACAAAGATAAACTATTTCGTACAAATTTAACAGTATTTTGTAAATAGAAATAGTTGATTCGCACAAAAAGCGGCGTTGCTTTTGGAATCTTTGCCACTAGCAATTCCAGAAAACCGATGATATGATGAAAGCGAAAAATACAAAATTTCGTATATTGAGCTTTCAAGCGGATGTCACAGGGAGGAAGTTCAGTGGAGAAAGGAAAACTCATTCAAAAGGTGGGGATCATCACCCAGAAGGTTGCCGCCGAGCTCATCGCGCTCGATGAAGGGGACCGCGTGCCCACGGTGGTCGAGCTCTCCGAGCGCTACGGCGTCTCGCGGGGTACGGTTCAGACCGCCTTTTCCCTGCTACGCGAGGAGGGGGCGATCACGCTCCAGCCCAGGGGGCATATGGGGACCTTTCTCACCTTTTTGGACCGGATCAAGCTGATCGAGTTCGCCGGGGTCCAGACCCTGGTGGGGGTCATGCCGCTGCCCTATTCCAAGAAGTACGAGGGGCTGGCGACCGGGATTTATGAAACATTGCAAAACAGCGGGCTCAGTGCCGTTCTCGCCTTCATGCACGGCTCCGACCACCGCCTGGAGGGCCTGGCGGAAAGAAGGTACGACTTTGCCGTCATGTCGCAGTTGACCGCGCAATATTATATCGACCGGGGCGAGCCGGTGAGGATCGTGGAAAACTTCGGCCACTACAGTTATGTCGGCAGGCATGTGCTGCTGGTGCGGGAGGACTACGACAAGACCGGGATCCACCGGGTGGGGGTAGACAACACCTCGGTGGACCAGAAAACCCTGACCCGCGCCTACTTTGGCGGCAGCGACGTGGAATACGTGCCGCTGATCTACAACCAGATCATCCATTACCTCAATACGCTCAAGATCGACGCGGCGGTCTGGAATCTGGACGACATCGACCTGGTGGGCAACCATCTGAAATACAAGCTGCTGGACGACCGGATGTTCAGCGTGGTGGACACCGAGGCGGTGGTCATCTGCCGCAGGGACAACGAACTGGTCTACCATCTTTTGCGGCGGCTGCTCGAGCGGGAGAGCGTGCTGCTCTACCAAAAAGAGGTGCTCGAGGGGAAGATCACCCCGCACTATTAAAAGGAGGAACTGTTTTGGATATCATGGAGCGGATCGACATCATGAAGGAGTGCGGCCTTTCCAGCGAACAGGAGCACAAGGACCTGTGCGCGGTGGTGCGGCTCTTCAAAGATGAATTCGGGATCGCCCTCACCGAAGAAAACGCCGGGGTGATGATCACCCATATCGGTGCCGCGCTGCGGCGGGTGCGCACCGGCGAGGCGGTCGAGCCGCTCGACCCCGAGGTGTACGCTCAGGCGGCCGAGGAACCGGAGTATGAGCGCGCGCAAAAGATCGTTGCCCGGCTGCTCGAGACCCTGACGGCGGCGCTCCCCGAGGAGGAGCGGCAGTTCTTCCTCGTACATGTTGTGCAGGTGCTCAGCCAGCTTGAAAGTTAAACGGGACGCAGGGAATTACCATCTGATAAAGGAGGAATCCATATGAAAATCGCGATCGGCGGGATGAAGAAAAACGAGATGGAAGCCGCGATCAAGAAAGCGTCGGACGGGAAGATCGAGACGGTGATCACCACCGACATCGGCGCGGTCCCCATGCTCAAGAAGGGCGAGGTGGATTACTACATAGGCGGCTGTGAGAGCGGGGGAGGCGCGGCGATTTCGATCCTCATCGGAATGATCGGCTACTCCAAATGCTGCACGGTGGCCAAAAACGGCCATGTGGCGAAAAAAGAAGAGGTGGAAAAGTTCATCAGCGATGGCAAAATCGCTTTTGGCCTGGCAGTGGATTCGATTGATGGGACCATCCCCGTCCTGGTGGAAGCGCTGCTGGAACATCAGAAATAACAGAAACTTTGGGAGGGTTAGGCAATGACAGTTGAATTTTCGGCACTGAATCTCATCGTCGTCACGCTGCTGTGCGCGGCAACCGCCCTGATGGCACATCTGGGCGTCGCGGTATTCCATGACGGAATCCGCCCGGTACTGCCGGAGTTTATCGAGGGACGCATGAAGCGTCCAGAGATGGCTTCGGTCGCCTTCGGCCTGAGCGTCGGCTTTATCGCGTCGGTCGGTATCGCCCACACCGTGGCCACCGGTATTCTCAACCCCTGGCTGCTGTTCTTGACCACCGATATCCTTGGCATCGTGGCCAACCGCAAGTGGCTCGCGGCGCTGCTTGGCGGCGCGTGGGGCGCGCTGACCGTCTCCGCGCTGGGGCTGATCAACACCGCGCTCACCTCGCTGCCGGTTGACTTCATCGGCGCGATGGGCGCCCTGAGCGACCCGGTGGTTTCCGGCTTCGCGCTCTTCCCGCTGGTCGCCATCTTCATGCAGTTCGGCGCCAAGAAGGGCGTCACCGCCACCGCGATCACCTTTATCGTGCGGATCCTGATTGTGCGCTTCACCACCATCTATGTCGAGTCCATCCAGATCTTCGTCGGCGTGCTGCTGCTCATCATCTTCGCCATCGCGAAGGATACCCAGAGCAAGCTCCCGAAGAACGAGGAGGAGGACAACGTCTTTACCGAGCGCATCGCGCGTATCCGCAAGAACGTCGTGTTCCTGATGATCGGCGGCGCCTTTATCGCGGTCGCCTGTAACATCGGCGTCTTCGCGGGCAGCGAGGTCTCGATCTACACCCTGGCCGAGGCCTACAAGACCGGCAACAACGCGCTGGTCAGCCAGGCGGCCCTGGCCGAGTTCATGCGCGGCCTCGGGTTCATCCCGCTGATCGCCACCACCGCCATCACCACCGGCGTTTACGGCGTGGCCGGCCTCACCTTCGTCTACCCGATCGGCTACCTCATGCCCAACCCGATCTTCGCGGCCATCGGCGGCGCTCTGATGATCCTCGTCGAGGTCATGCTGCTCGGCCTGATCGGCAAGTTCTTAGGAAAGTTCCCGTCCATCCGCGAGGCTTCGGACAGCATCCGCTCCTCGATGACCACCGTGATGGAGTTCGCCCTGCTCATCGGCGCGATCAACGCCGTCGTCAAGATGGGCGGCTACACCGGCTTCTTCATCGGCGCGATGATCTACTTCATCAACGAGATGACCGGCAGACGGATCATGAAGATGGCCATCGGCCCGGTCGCCGCCATTGCGACGGGTATCATTCTCAACATTCTGTGCGTGCTGGGGCTCTTCGTCCCGATCGCCTAGTATAAACGCTTCGCGTAAGGAGTATCGGTTTTCCATGATTCATACCGTAACCGGAGATATCAAGAAAGAGCAGCTCGGGGTCACCATGGCGCATGAGCACTTCGCGGTCGATCTGCGCGTGGTGCGCCACGACGACTACTCGGTGCTCGAGGACATGGGGCAGGTGGAGAGGGAGCTTTTAAAGGCCCGCGCGCTCGGCTGCCGCAGCGCCGTCGAGGTCACCACCAACGACATGGGCCGGGATGTGCTGGCTCTGCGCCGCCTCTCGGAAAAAACCGGCGTGCAGATCGTCTGCTCCACCGGCTTCTACCTCAAGGAGTACCACAGCGAGTGGGTAAAGACCGCCCCGGCACAGGAGCTTTGCGCCCTCTTTCTGCGCGAGGTCAAAGAGGGGATCGGGGAGACCGGCATTCGCGCCGGGCTGATCGCCGAGGTGGCCACCTCGGAGGAGAAAATCTATCCCTCTGAGGAAAAGGTCCTTGTGGCCGCCGGGATGGCCTCGGCCGAATGCGGCTGCGCGGTGAGCACCCATTGCCAGATGGGCAGGCTCGGCCACGAGCAGATCGAGCTGTTCCTCTCGCAGGGGATGGGGGCGGATAAGGTCATCCTCGGGCACACCGATCTCAGCCATGACGCCGAATATCAAAAGAGCCTGCTTGCGCGCGGGGTGAACCTCGCCATCGACACGGTGGGGAAGCTGTCCTACCTCAGCGACGAGGCGCGCGCCGACGACCTGCTAAAGCTGCTCGAAGCGGGGTATGAGGACCACCTGCTGCTCAGCGAGGACGTTTCAAGGCGCTCCTACCTCACCGAGGAGGGCGGCCGCGGCTACACCGCGGTGCTGCAGTACTTCCTGCCCATGCTGCGTGAGCGCGGGGTGGACGAGGGGACGCTCGACAAATTACTGTGCAAAAATCCCGCCAGGATTTTGGATATCCGGCAGGGAGAGTGACGAATCGGGCGCCGGGCGGTTCCTTTGGGAGCGCTTGGCGCCCCTTCACGAAGCCCGCGCTCATGCGGGAGGATTGGGGGATCATTCCAGATGAAGACTTACCCGCTGCACTCCGTCAGTCTCGAGGAGGCCAAACAGCTTCAGTTCCGGGTCGTGGACGCCGTCACCCGCCATTTCGACGGGCGGGCGGTCCTCTCCCTCGGCGATCTCGGCGTGTCGGAGGGGCTCAACCGCCCCGTCGCCACCCACAAGGCCGAACAGGTCATCGCAGAGGTGTTCGGCGCCGAGGATGCAACCCTGGTGCGCGGGGCCGGGACCGGGGCCATCCGTTGGGGGCTGACGAGCTTTATGCATAACGGCGGAAAGCTGCTGGTGCACAAGGCGCCCATCTATCCCACCACCAAGGTCACCATCGAGACGATGAACCTGCGGCCGGTGGAGGCGGACTATAACACCCCCGGCGAGATCGCGCGGGTGCTGCGCGGGAACCCGGATATCGGGGGGGCGCTCGTGCAGGTCACCCGCCAGAAGCCGGACGACCGGTACGACCTCGGGGCGGTGATCGGGGAGATCCACGCCGCGTGCCCCGCGCTGCCGGTGCTCACCGACGACAACTACGCCGTCATGAAGATCCCGCAGATCGGGGTGCAGTGCGGGGCGAGCCTGTCGAGCTTTTCGAGCTTCAAGCTCCTCGGCCCCGAGGGGGTCGGGGTGCTGGCCGGCTCGCATGAGCTCATTGAGCGGGTGCGCGCCTGGAATTATTCGGGCGGCAGCCAGGTGCAGGGGCACGAGGCCATGGCGGTGCTGCGCGGGCTGATCTACGCGCCGGTCGCGTTGGCGATCGAGAGCGAGGTGGCCGACGAGCTGGTGCGCCGCCTGTGTGCCGGCGAGGTGGCGGGCGTGAAGGACGCCTTTTTGGCCAACGCCCAGAGCAAGGTGCTCCTGGTCGAGTTCGACGAGGAGATCGCTCAGCAGGTGCTGAAGGCCGCCGTCGGCTGCGGCGGGGCGCCACACCCGGTGGGCTCGGAGTCAAAATACGAGTTCGTGCCGATGTTCTACCGCCTCTCGGGCACCTTCCGCCAGCAGGACCCCGCGCTCGAGCGGCGGATGATCCGGATCAATCCCATGCGGGGCGGGGCGGATACCGTGATCCGCATCCTTTCTCAGGCAATCAAAGAAGCGAAAGAGGGTTGAAGCGGCGTGTTTTTAACACAAACCATCCGGCGCAATCCCGGCCTTGTTGAGGCGGCAATCCGCCTGCACGGGGAGGGGCTGCTGCCCGACACCTATCTCATCGACATGGATGCGCTGCTCGAGAACGCCAGAAAGATCAAGCAGTGCGCGGACGCCTGCGACGTCAAGCTCTATTATATGCTCAAGCAGCTCGGGCGCAATCCCGAGATCGCCCGCCGCCTGGCGGCGCTGGGCTACGAAGGGGCGGTGACGGTGGACTTCGAGGAGGCGCAAAGCTTTATCAGGGCGGGAATCCACATCGGGCATGTGGGGCACCTGGTCCAGGTACCGAAGAGCGCGCTCGAAGAAATCCTCGCCGCCCGCCCGGACTACATGACCGTCTACTCCATCGAGAAGGCCAGGGAGGCCGACGCGGCCTGCGGGCGGCTGGGGCTGCGGCAAAGGCTGCTGCTGCGGGTGCTCGATCCCGAGGATACCCTCTATTCCGGGCAGTACGGCGGGTTCTATCTGAAAGATTTGCCCGAGGCGCTGGAGGCGCTGCGCCAGCTCCAGCACGTTACAGTGGCGGGGCTGACCACCTTCCCCTGCTTCCTCTACGATGAGGAGCTGCGAAAGATCGCCCCGACCCACAACCTGCAGACCATCCACGCGGCCAAGGGGATGCTCGAGCGCGCGGGCTTTACCGTCGAGCAGATGAACATGCCCAGCGCCACCTGCTGCCAGAGCCTGCCCTCCATCGCCGCGGCCGGGGGGACCCACGGCGAGCCGGGGCACGGCCTGAGTGGCACCACCCCGCTGCATGCGGCGGCGGACCAGGAGGAAATCCCGGCCATCGTATATCTCAGCGAGGTTTCGCACAATCTTGACGGGAAGGCTTACTGCTACGGCGGCGGGCATTACCGGCGCTCGCATGTGTCCCAGGCGCTCATCGGGGGACTGCAGAGCGGCAGGATCGTCGGGGTGACCCCTCCGACCGACGAGAGCATAGACTACCACTTCGGACTGAGCGGGGAGTGCCCGGTGTCCGAGAGCGTGGTCATGGCTTTCCGCACCCAGATTTTCGTTACCCGCAGCCGGGTGGCGCTGGTGGAGGGGATTTCACGGGGGGAACCGGCGATCAGCGGAATATACACCGCGCAGGGCCAGCCCATCGGGGGCTGACCGATAGGAAAGGGGCCAGAATTTGGGCAAATTTATTATCATCGTGCTGGACGGGTTCGGCGTCGGCCAGATGGACGACGTGCCGCAGGTGCGCCCGGCCGACACCGGCGCCAATACCTGCATGCATATCTTGGAGCGCAAGCCAAAGCTCCATCTGCCCACCCTCGAGCGGTTGGGGCTGATGAACATCGCGGGCGGGGAGACGCCGGCGATGAAGCCGATCGAGGGGGCCACCTGGGGCAAGGCGAAGCTGACCCACTTTGGGGCGGACACCTTCTTCGGCCACCAGGAGATCATGGGCACCCGCCCGAAGAAGCCCTTCGGCGAGCCGATCAAAGAAAAGATCGACGTGATCGAACGCACCCTCAAGGAGGCGGGCTACCGCGTCGAGGTCTACCGGGGCGGCGGGGAGCGGCGGCTGCTCATCGTGGAAGAAGCTCTCACCGTGGCGGACAACATCGAGTGCGACCCCGGGCAGGCCTTCAACGTCACCGCCGCGCTCGACGTGCTGGACTTTGACGAGGTTTTAAAAATCGGCAAGCTGGTGCGCGCGGTCTCGGTGGTGCCGCGGGTGATCACCTTCGGCGGGCGGGGGGTGACGATAGACAACATCCTCGCCGCCATCGAGGAGAAGGAGGACGGCTACATCGGGGTAAACGCACCTCGCTCGGGGGTGTACGACAACGACTACCACTGTATCCACCTCGGCTACGGGGTGGACCCCGAGGTGCAGGTGCCCACCATACTGGGCCGGGAGGGGATACCGGTCAAGCTGCTGGGCAAGGCGGCGGACGTGATCCAGAACCCCTTTGGGGAGAGTATCTCGATCGTGGAGACCGCCCAGGTGCTGGGCCGGACCATCGAGATTGCGAAGGGGCTTCGGCACGGCTTCATCTGCTGCAACGTGCAGGAGACCGACCTGAGCGGACACCAGGAAAATGTGGAGAAGTACGCGCACATCCTCACCATTGCAGACTCCCTGCTCCCGCAGCTGATGGAGACCATGGGGGAGGACGACATCCTGGTGGTGATGGCCGACCACGGGAACGACCCGACCATCGGGCACCCGCACCACACCCGCGAGTGCGTGCCGCTAATGATCTGGGGGCCGCGCGTGCGCGCGGGGAATATTGGCACGCGCGGTACCCTCTCGGACGTGGGGGCGACGGCGGCGGACTATTTCGGCGTTTCGGCGCCGGAAAACGGGATCAGTTTTCTGCGGGAGATTACTGGCTAAAAGGCGTGGGACACTTAAGTGTCCCACGCCTTTTCAGGATATCATCAGCTGTGCGCAGCAGAGCAGAATCAAAAGAAACACGAGGTTTACTCCCGTAAAGACCAGCAGGTATTTCCCCGGGCGGGCGCCCGGCGTTTTGCAGTAGAATTTGAAGGAGATCAAACTCGCAAGGGAGGCGATAAGCGTGCCCAGCCCGCCGATGTTGGTGCCGGCGAGAAGGGCGCGGGCGTCGCCGGTAAAGGAGGAGAGCATGACCGCCGCCGGGACGTTGCTGACCACCTGGCTGATCAGCGCGCTGGCGGGGAGCTCTCGTCCCTGCAATAGGGACGAGACGAGCGCGCGCACCGCCCCGAGCTGCCCGAGGTTTCCCACGAAGATAAAGAAGCAGACGAAGGTGCAAAGCAATCCATAGTCCACCGCCCGAAAGCGCGGGCGGTCCCACAGGAGCATGCACCCCAGGACGGCCGCCAGCGCCGCCTGGTAGGGCAGCAGACGAAAGACGCCCAGCAGACAGACGAGCGCCAGCACGCCATAGAGGAGCGCCCGCCTGCGGTCTGTCACGTTCGCTTTGGCGGCAAAGGAGATTGTTAAATGCCGCTCTTTTCCCAGCAGACAGCAGGGGACCAGCAGCAGGAGGCTCAGCCCGGTCAGCGGAAGGGTCAGCGAAAAGAAATCCCCAGGCGCCATCTCATAAAAGGAGTAGAGATAGAGGTTTTGCGGGTTGCCCACCGGAGTGAGCATGCTGCCGAGATTGGCCGCCACCGTCTGCAGCACCACCACCGGGATGAGCAGCTCCTGCTGCCCCGTCAGCCCGAGCACCCCGATGGCGAAGGGCACGAAGGTGATCAGCGCCACGTCGTTTGTAATCAGCATGGAGGAGAAAAAGCAGAGCAGCACCAAAATGAGGCTCAGCGCCCGCACGCCGTTTGCGCGCAGGCAGAGCCGCTGGGAGAGCACTTCAAATACCCCGGCCGACTGCAGTCCCGCCACCACCGCCATCAGGCAGAAGAGCAGGGAGAGCACCCGAAAGTCGAGATAGCCCCAATAGGCGGGGGAGGGCGGCACAAGCAGCATGGAAAGCAAAGCCGCCGCGGCCGAAACGCAGAGCACCGGCTCGGTTTTCAGAAAACGGACGATCCTATTCATAGAGGAAGCGCACCGCGTTGTCAAACCACTGGGAGACGGTGTGCCCATGGGGGGAGAAGGGCTCGTCGGCGCTCAGATAGTTCCCCAGCGACAGCCCATGCCCGCCGCGGGGATAGAGATGCAGCTCGCAGGCGACCCCATGCCGAAGCAGCGCCTGCGCGAAGAGCAGGGAGCCCATCGGCGGGACGCACTCGTCCTCGGCGGTGTGCCAGAGGAAGGTTTCGGGCGTCCGTTCATCGACCTGCTCGTAGAGGTCCATCTGCCGCGGCAGCGCCTGGGATGGGCTTTCCCCCAGCAGGTTTTCCATCGAGGCGCGGTGGGTATACTGCGTCCCGCCCAGCACCGGGTAGCATAAAATCAGCCGGTCCGGGCGCAGGGAGGGCCCCGTCCGGCCGAGGATCTCCTTGACAAAATCCCGGTCCCAGAAGACCCCGGCGCTCGCGGCGAGGTGGCCGCCCGCCGAGAAGCCGCAGACTGCGACCCGCTCAGGATCGATGTTCCAGAGCGCGGCGTTTTGGCGGATCAGCCGCAGGGCCGCCAGCACCTCGCACAGCGCCTGGGGAAAGCGGGCGGGCGCCACCGAATACCACAGCAAAAAGGCGCAGGCCCCGGCAGCCGCGAATTTGAGGGCCACCGGCTCCCCCTCGGTTTCGCTGGTCATGGCGTAGGCCCCGCCGGGCAACACCAGCACCGCCGGGCGCAGGCGGCCGGGGTCGATCTCCTGCGACACGTCGGGGAGATACCCTTCGAGCACCGCCGCTTGTTTTGGGTCCCGGCCGGGGGTATGGGGGACGATTTCCTGTCTGATGTATTCCATGCCGTTCACTCCTTGCCGCGGCCTTCCAGCTTGTCCGAAACGCTGAACTGCACGCCGTCTTTAAAGCCCACGCGGTAGATGGACTTCACAATCTCGTCTTCCCCGGCTACCCGCTCGGTGCGCAGGTCCCGCACGCTCTCATCCACTTCGCTGCGGGGGGAGGCGATCAGCCCCCATTCCTGTTGATCCTTTTGTTGCTTGCGCAGGGAGGTGTATACCCCTGCGATGTAGCCCTTGGCATAGCTGTTTGACAAAGCGCTGAGCTCCTGTGCCGAATAGAGGGACTTGTTGCGCCGGGTGGTGTTGGCGATCCAGCCCTTGACGCAGTCCAGCGCGTAGCGAAAGACCCTTTCGCACAGCTCGATGTCGGCGGGAAAGCCGGCGAAGCAGACCTTCCGCGTCTGCATGCCGCTGCGACGCCGGGAGAAGGCGCGGCAGCAGTAATTTTCCGCGATCACTCCGGCCAGCGCCAGGGTCCAGGAATCCCGCCGTTTGCTGAACGTGACGTCGGTTTCCCGGTGGATCACCCGGCTCTGCGGGGTGAGGTCCTCCACCGAAAGCCGGTGCTGGGTCATTAGCTCCTTGGCCTTTTGCAGCGCCAGCTGGGCCTCATGCTCGTTTGGGCTTTCGGAGAGGGCGAGCAGCTTACTGATTTTATCTTTGATATCCATTGCTAAATTCCTTTACGTTGCATAGTCCCAAATCTTATTTATTCTATCACTTTTTGCTTCTTTTTTCCAGTATACAGTCGATGGAATCAAAAGAAATTATCCTGATAAAAAGAGCCAGTGCTTTTTAAGCACTGGCTCTTTGAAAGGGTTAATTAAATTCAGGCTCCGGTGTAGGGGGTACCCTTCCTCGGCTGCGGCCGGCGCACGTCGAAGGAGGGGTTGAAGGCGTAGAAGTTGTTGCTGTCCAGATTCTCCTGGGCGATACGCAGGAGTTCGCCGAAGCGCTGATAGTGCACGACTTCGCGCTCGCGCAGGAACTTGAGGACATCCCGCACGTCCGGGTCGTCGACCAGGCGCAGGAGATTTTCATAGGTGGTCCGGGCCTTCTGCTCGGCAGCCAGGTCCTCGTTGAGGTCGGTGACCGTATCGCCGGTCGACTGAAGGGTCGAAGCGCTGAAGGGGACGCCATTGGCGTCCACCGGATAAAGCCCGGTGGTATGGTCGGTGTAATAGGCAGCAAAGCTGCTGTTTTTGATCTGTTCGGGGGTGAGGTTGCGGGTGAGCTGATGGATGATCGCGCAGATCATTTCAGCGTGGCCCATCTCCTCGGTACCAATATCGGTCAGGGTACCCTTGACCTGCGCCCAGGGGGCGGAGTAGCGCTGGCTGAGATAGCGTGTCGCGGCGCCCATTTCACCATCGGGGCCGCCGAGCTGGCTGATAATCAGCTTCGCCATGTTGGGGTTGGCAGTTTTGATCTTTACCGGATACTCCAGTTTCTTTTCATAAGTCCACATACGTCACGCCTCCCAGTTGTTTTCCCAGGGCCACGGATCTTTGATCCATTCCCAGGAGTCGCCCTTGTTGTTCTCCGCCATCAGCGGGCCGTACTTGGCCTCGAATTCATCCTTGGCGGCCTTGGCCATCTCGAGATGCTTGTTATAATAATCCAGGGCCTCCTTGCAGGTGGGGTGGGTATCCAGGAAGAGCCGCGCCTCATACAGGGCGAAATCGTACACCTGTACGCGCTTGAGCATTGCGTCGCGATTATCCACGGGGCACCGCCTCCTCTCCTAAAAAGGGCTTGTCGAGCTGTCTGAAGATGGTTCCGCGGTCAAGCCCGACCTCGTTTTCGTAAAGCATGCCCCAGGTCTGCATGGGGACATAGGCCATCGCCAGCGGCACTTCGCCGTGGAAGATGTTATCCATTTTGCTTTCGTTCAAATTGATTTCTCCTTTCGCGGATTTTGTCAGCGCCTGGCCCGGGCTGCGGCTGGATCTCACGCCCGGACGGGAAGCGCATGGACCACCGCCGTACCGTGAAGGCGCGGCGGCGCTATGTTTGTCATTGCAGCGCGCCTGCTACTAGTAGTCTATGACTCCGCCGCGGGGCGGGTTCTCTTGGCGCGTGCCTGTCCGGATGGAAAGAATTTTGAAAATGGAAAGAAAGCGCGCGCTTCGTACGCTTTGAGCCTGCTCTTTGTCCGGCGCGCGGCGCAGAAAGTTTTTCACGCCGCAGGGGAGGGCTCAAGATTTTGCAAATTTGTAAACATTTCGCTAGGCGCTTGACTTTTTATGGGACAGGCGCTATGATTAATTTAGCACTCTGAATATATGAGTGCTAAATATCAATCAATCAAGAGGTGCAGCATATATGGCCGTCAAACAATTCAAGGCGGAGTCCAAACGCCTGCTGGATCTGATGATCCACTCCATCTATACCCATCGTGAAATCTTTCTGCGGGAGCTGATCTCCAACGCGAGCGACGCGATCGACAAGCTGTATTACCAGTCGCTGGGCGAGGGGAATACCGGCCTTAACCGGGACGATTTCAGGATCGATATCAAACTGGACAAGGAGGCCCGCGTTCTGACCCTGTCGGACAACGGCTGCGGCATGAGCCGGGAGGACCTGGAAAAGGACCTGGGCACCATCGCCAAAAGCGGGTCGCTCGCCTTTAAAAAGGAGAACGAGCCCAAGGAGGAGATCGACATCATCGGCCAGTTCGGCGTGGGGTTCTACTCCGCCTTCATGGTCAGCGAGCTCGTCACGGTGCGCAGCCGGGTCTTCGGCGCCGACGAGGCGTGGGAATGGAAATCGAAGGGGGCCGAGGGGTACACCATCGAGCCCTGCGAGAAGGAAACAAACGGCACCGACATCGTCCTCAAGATCAAGGAGAACACCGACGAGGACAACTACGACGAGTTCCTCGAGCCCTACCGGATCCAGGAGCTGGTGCAGCGCTACAGCGACTATATCCGCTACCCGATCAAAATGGATATGGAGCGCAGCCGCCTCATCGAGAAGCCCGAGGAGGAGACCAAAAAAGAGGATTACAAGCCGGAATACGAGACCTATGTCGAGAACGTCACCCTCAACAGCATGGTCCCGATCTGGAAGAAGAACAAAAACGAGCTCAAGAAGGAGGACTACAACTCCTTTTATAAGGATAAGTTCCATGACTACGAGGACCCGGCGCGGGTGATCCATTCCTCCACCGAGGGCAGCGCCACCTACAACGCCCTGCTCTTCATCCCGTCGCGCGCGCCCTACAACTACTATTCCCGCGACTACGAAAAGGGGCTGCAGCTCTACGCGAGCGGCGTGCTGATCATGGACAAGTGCGCCGACCTGCTGCCCGACTGCTTCAGCTTTGTGCGGGGCCTGGTTGATTCGCAGGATCTGAGCCTCAACATCTCGCGCGAGATGCTCCAGCATGACCGGCAGCTCAAGATCATTGCTTCGAGATTGGAAAAGAAGATCAAGTCCGAGCTGCTGTCCATGCTCCAAAACGAGCGGGAGGAATACGAGAAGTTCTGGAAGAACTTCGGTCTTCAGATCAAATACGGGGTCTACGGCGACTACGGCGCGCACAAGGAGCTGCTGCAGGACCTCTTGATGTTCTATTCCTCCGCCGAAGGGAAGCTCTCCACCATCCCCGAGTACATCGGCCGGATGAAGGAGGAGCAGAAGTACATCTACTACGCCTGCGGCGAGACCGTCGAGCGGATCGCCGCCCTGCCGCAGATCGAGCTGCTCAAGGAAAAGGGCTACGAGATCCTCTATTTGACCGACGACGTGGACGAGTTCGCGCTCACCATGCTGCACGAGTATGACGGCAAGGAGTTTAAGTCCGCCTCCTCGGGCGATCTGGACCTGCAAAGCGAGGAGGAGAAGGAGCAGGCGAAGGAGCAGAGCGAGGAAAACAAGGACCTGCTCACTGCCGTCAAGGAGGCGCTGGGCGGCAAGGTCAGCGAGGTGCGCCTGTCCTCCCGGCTCAAAACCCATCCGGTCTGCCTGAGCAGCGAGGGGATGCTCTCGCTGGAGATGGAAAAGGTGCTGAGCTCGATGCCGGGCGGCGGCGAGGGGATGAAGGCCCAGCGGGTGCTGGAGCTCAACCCCTCCCACCCGGTGTTTGCGGCCCTCAAGGAGCTGTATGCCGCCGATCGGGAGAAGCTGGGCAGCTACGCGAGGCTGCTCTACGGCCAGGCGCTGCTCATCGAGGGGCTGTCCCTCGAGGACCCGGTCGCCTTCTCTAACGAAATCTGCAAGCTGATGGAAAAATAGCGGTAAATATAACGGGGGCCCGGCAGCTGATACTGCCGGGCCCCCTTGTTGTTTTATCTTCGGCACCCGCCGGTGCCGGGGTTTTGCTTCTCCTTGCCGCCGTCCCCGGCGGCCTCCTTGGCATCGCCGCCGTACCGCTCCTGCAGGCCGGACAGCAGGTAGAACACCTTGCCGCTCGGCAGCCCGTCCCCGGGCGTGATCAGGAATTCGCCCCCGTCCCACTCCACCGCGAGGCTCGCGCCCCCGTTTTCCCGCAGCGCGCGCAGCACGAAGTCGGGCAGCCGGGTGTAGCCCCCGGCCCTGGCCGTGACGGTTTCGCCGTCGCCGGCCTCCCCGATCCTTTCGGCCACCCTCCGCCAGAAGCCGGTCTCGTCTTCGCTAAAGCGGCTGGAGTCCTCGTAGGGCGCGTCCCGGCTCTCCCGCCGCCGGGCCGGGGCCGGGCCCTCGACATGCAGCCAGCTCTCGCCCGCATAGGTCCCCGTCTCCACCGCCGAGGCCTCGTCTGCCCCGGCCCAGAGGCGCATCCCCTCCGAGAGCTCGATCCCGCCGTCGAGCGCCACGGCCGGTTCTCCCGGTATGACGCTCTCCACCGTCAGGCGCCCGCCGCCGCGCAGCAGCAGGCTCCCCTCGTTCGCTATGCCTGTTGCGGGGTCTTTGGACAATATGTTCCCCTGCACCCGGTTTTCCCCCTCGAGCTCCAGCGTGCTGCGCCCGATGGGGAAAGTGATGCCCCCCAACGACGCGCCCGAGAGGGAGAGCCGCCGCGCCCCCGGCTCCCAGCGCCCGGAGCCGCCGCCCGGCGTCCTGATCCCGGTGTCGACAAAACAATTGTTCAGGGTGACCGCTTTGACGCCGTCATTGTCGATGCGCACCTCGAAATCGGGCGAGAGGATTTCGACCACCGGGCCGAAGGAGTAGATCCCCGCATACTTCCCCACGGCAAAGCCCCCGGCCCCCGGCCCGATTTTCAAACTGCCGGAGGAGCCGACCCAAATTCCATTAACATTCCCCTCGGCCTCCAGGCGGCCGCCGCGCACCTCCGAGGCCCCGCGGAACGCCAGGAGGCCGTTCACTGCTGCGCCGCGCAGCGCAAGGCGGCCGCTCTCCTGCAAAAAGCCGCCGATGCAGTACAGCCCGCCGCTCTTTCCCTCGGCGGACAGGCTCCCCGTGCCGCGCACCGTGAGGTCTCCAACTGCCCACACACCCCAGTATCCCACGCCCGAGGCCGAGATGCGGCTCTCGCCCTCGAGCACCAGCGTCGTCCCCTCGGGCAGGAGGAGGCCTCGTCTGCCGTCCACCGCAAGGTCGAGGCCGTGCAGCGTCGCCGTCCTGCTGCCCGCCTCCCAAACGAGGCTCCCGCCCCGCGCGCTCAGGTAGGTCGCGTCGCTGTTTACCCGAGACAAGCTGATCCCATCCCCGTCGGGGACGGTAACGGTGTTCCCCAACCGGGGCTGCCCGCTGCCCAGGCCGGACCTGCTTTCCACCGCGCTCCCGCCCGGGGGCAGGCTGAACCCGCCCGGCACGCCCGGAGCCGCCCCAGCCGGCAGAACGCAAAGCGCCAGCGCCGCCGCCAACACGAATGCCATGATCCTGTTCTTTCCCATTTTGTCCCGTCCTCTCTGCGCAAAGGTACGCCTTTGCCAATCCCGCATTTTTGCCGCGGCCAGCCTGAAAAACAGGCTGGTTTTTCCTGTTTTTAGGGGAAATCCCGCTCTTTCTAAAGGTGTAGGTTTCTGCAACACCTGTGTTGCTTTCATTATTCCATATCCCGGCTGAAAATGCAACAAAAACCGACGGGAAAGGGCCCGGCAGCATTAGCTGCCGGGCCCTTTCCCACTTTTTATTTTTGCTCTCCAAAAATCTGCGCGCCGCAGCGGGAACAGTAATCCCACTCGCCCGCCTCGATTTTGTTCTTGGCCCCGCAGGAAGGACAGCGCAGCGTAAGGCTTTGCCTGCCCGCGCTTTTGGGCGGGGAGGGGGAGTCCGCCCTGGCCCCGGGCCGCTCCCTTGCCGGCCGGCCGCCGACCTGCTCCCGGAATTCCTCAAACTCGGCCTCGGAGACCGGAGACTCCTCGCCGTTTTCCACCTTGAAACAGGCGGTGCTGCCGTTGACCGTCTTCTGGGTATAGGTGACGCTGACGCCGTCCACCGTTCGCTCATAGGTTTTGGTGCTGCTTTGATACGCTTTTGCCTGCTCGAAATCGAGGTCCGGCGGAAGCCCGATCGCTTCCAGCGCGGCCCGGAAGCGCTCTTCACTGGTTTGCGGCGGCTCTTTGTCTTTTTTTCTTCCAAACATATCCGTTCCCCCGCTTATTCGTAAAACTGCGGCGCGCGCCGCACCGTCTGCCAGAAATCCCAGTCGTGGGGGAAGAAAACCTTTGCGCCGTATTCCTTTTGCAGCCGCCTCACCCGCTCGATCGAGGCGAGCAGCAGCTCCCGGTCATAGGGGCTGCGCGCGGGGACGGCGGGCGGGCCGTAGTTTTCGGCGGTGTAGACCGCGTCCTGGGGGAAGAGCAGCGCGCCGGAATCCAGCTGCACGAGCATACCGAGCAGCCCCGGGGTGTGCCCGGGCAGGCTCAGAAGCTCCACCCCCGGCGCGAGGGTGTAATCCCCCTCGATGAGGTGGTATTCCTTCACCGGCTGTTCGAGGTCATTTTTGATGTAGCCGCCGTGGCGCTCTGGATCGCTGACCCGGTGGGTCTCGCTCAGCGCGTGGAGGAAATCCGCCTTGGGCGCGTAGACGTCGGCGTGCGGGAAGAGGTAGATCCCGCCCAGGTGGTCGAGATGCAGGTGGGAGATCACCACCGTTTTGATCTCCCCGGGCGTGGTATTGCACAGCGCCAGCTGGCGCTCCAGCCGCTGGGAGGGCTCCTGGGTCAGCGGGAAGGCGCGCTGCATGTTCTGCGGCCAGTAGCCCTTCATCGCGTCGGGGTGGCAGCCGGTGTCGTAGAGGATTTTCCCCTGCGGATGATCGATCAGAACGGCGGGCACGGGGAGGCGGACCGTTTCCTTGGGCGCGTCCCCGCCGCGGTAGACGATCCCGCCCTTGTCCGCCAAAAGGGTGCCGGTATCGAGCAGATAGACCTTCATCATGACCATTCCTTTCATGTCCTGGTGCGGTAGAGGTAGCTGTTTTTTTCCTTGCCCACCCGCTCGACCGCCCCGGTTTGCAGCAGCACGCTCAGCGCCTTCTGGGCGGTGGGGCGGGAGAGGACGGCGACCTTGGCGAAGTCCCGGGAGGTATAGGGCTCGGGCAGGCCGGGCGGGACCATCGAAAGCCAGCTGCCGGGGGAATCGAGCAGGAGCTCCCCCCGAAGCGAGAGCGGGATGCGCTCGAAGCGGGTGCAGCCCCGCTTGCGGTCCGCGCTCCAGCCGTTTAGGAGCCGGTACTCCTCCATATCCAGAAAGAGAAGCTGAAAGCGCAGCCCCGCGCTCCCGAGCATCGGCCGCAGCTGATAGAGCTCGTAGAAGGCGTCCCACGGCGCGCCCGTTTTGGGCGAGCGGCGCTTCTCTGTCAGGGAGCCATCCTCCTCGTTTAGCCAGTAGATCCACTTGATGCGCGCGATGGGATAGACCACCGTGACCGGCCGCTCGCGCAGGAAGCGATCGAGCTTTTCGCGCAGCCGCCCGAAGCTGCGGGTCTGGATCTCCACGATTTCGTTTTCCCGGGCAATGTCCGCGACCCGCCGGCCGATTTTCACCTCGTGCAGCGTCTCGTCGGGCTCAAGATAGCATTTTAGCACGGCGTGCAGGGTCCGCTCGCCCAGCGTGCCGATCCCGCCCGTGGGGCCCCCGCCGCCTTTGCGGTCGGCGAGCACCTGCTGGCAGACGGTAAAGAAGCGCTCCTGCTGCGCCGGGGTGGGCGGCGTTACGTCGCCGGGCGGACGGGCCATGGGCAGCTCTCCTTTTATAAAAGTGGCGGATCGCCTAAAGCGAAAGGGTCAGCAGGTCAGAGAAGCGGTCGATTTTGGCAGCGTACCCCTTGGGCTGCCCGAAGCCGTAGGAGGCGAACACGAAGGGGACGCCCGCCAGCTGGCAGGCCTCGTAGTCCCCCTGGGTGTCGCCGACGTAGAAGGCCTCGCGAAGATCGTTGCGCTCGATGATCAGGCGGATATTTTCCCCCTTGGGGCGGCCGGTGTTGCCGAAGGACTCGAAGTCGGTGATGTAAGGCTCAAAGCCGTTTTTGCGCATGAACAGCTCGATGTAGCCGCCCTGGCAGTTGGAGACGATAAAGAGCCTGCGGTCCTTCGCGAGCTGCGGGATCGTCTCCTTGACGCCTTCGTAGAGAAGGCTGCCCTCGTGCTTGGGGATAAAGATTCCCTCGTAGCGCACGCAGTCCTCCATTGCGGGGAACTGCTGCTCCAGGGGCAGCTCGCAAAAGACGCTCGCCGCGATCGCGCTCATCGTCTTGCCGAATTCCTGCTTGAGCCGGTCGGATGTGATCGTCCCCCGGTAGGGGATATGGCAGTCCTTGATCGCCTGGTTCCAGGCCTTGGCCACGACGTGGGTGGTATCCCACAGGGTGCCGTCTACATCGAAGATAATTGCTTTCATACGTCAACCTCATTTATTGTTTTCTGGCGTTGCCGGGTACTATTATAACATAAGGCATAGTCTTTCCGAAACTACCATATCGGAAGTATTGAAAGCTTTGCTTTCAATACTTTGGAAAGGGCGCAGAATCACTTTTCCGTCCGAAGAAAAGACGGGCGCCCTTTGGCTATGCCGTATTGGGAATTTTTCGGTTAGACTTCTTTAAACATCGGGGTGGAGAGGTAGCGCTCGCCGGTGTCGGGCAGCAGCACCACGATCAGCTTGCCGGCGTTCTCGTCCCGCCGGGCGAGCTGGATCCCCGCCCAGACGGCCGCGCCCGAGGAGATCCCCGCGAGCACGCCCTCCTTGCGGGCGAGCGCGCGCCCGGCGGCATAGGCGTCCCCCTCCTCCACCGGGATGATCTCGTCGTAGATCTCGGTATCCAGGTTTTTCGGCACGAAGCCCGCGCCGATGCCCTGGATTCCGTGCGCTCCCGCGGTACCCTTCGAGAGGACGGGGGAGGCGGCGGGCTCGACGGCCACCACCCGTACCGCGGGATTCTGCTCCTTCAGATAACCGCCGGCTCCGCTGAGGGTGCCACCGGTGCCCACCCCGGCGACAAACACGTCCACCTTCCCCTCGGTGTCCTTCCAGATTTCCGGCCCGGTCGAGCCGCGGTGCGCCGCCGGGTTGGCGGGGTTCTCGAACTGGCCGGGGATGAACGCGCCGGGCGTGGCGGCCGCAAGCTCCTCGGCCTTGGCGATGGCGCCCTTCATCCCCTTGGCCCCCTCGGTGAGGACGATCTCGGCCCCGTAGGCGCGCAGAAGTGCTTGGCGCTCGACGCTCATCGTCTCGGGCATGGTCAGGATCACCCGGTAGCCCCGCCTCGCCGCGATGGCGGCCAGCCCCACGCCGGTGTTGCCGCTGGTGGGCTCGATGATGACCGAGCCGGGCGTTAGGGCCCCCGCGCGTTCGGCCGCCTCAATCATCGAGAGCGCGACGCGGTCCTTGGCGCTGCCGGCGGGATTTTGCGACTCCATTTTAGCCACCAGCCGCCCTTTCAGGCTATAGGCTTCCTCGAGGCGGGAAAGCTCCAGCAGCGGGGTGGAGCCGATGAGCTCGGTAATACTTTGATGAATCATTGCAATGACCTCCTTATATGAACCAATATGGACGGATATCCAAGGTTAAATCACATGGTGCGCATGCCATTTCTCACCGCGAAAGCGCAGCATGAATACCAGCCCGCGCACCCCCCACTCGAGGTTCATCGCCGCCCAGACGCCGATGATCCCAAAGCCGAGCGTGATCCCGAAGACGTAGCCCATCACCACCCGGAAGAGCCACATCGAACACATCGAGACGACCGAGGTGAACTTCGAGTCGCCCGCCGCGCGCAGGGCCGAGGGGGTGATGAAGCTCATCGACCAGAGCAGCGGCTGCCCGATTGCGGTCATGGCCACAATGGTGAAGATGGTGGGCACGATCTCGGCGGGCGGATGGAACAGGGAGACGAGCGGGTGGAAGAGCGGCAGCATGACCGAAGCCCCCAAAATAAACGAGCAGGTGGACAGCCCGATAAAGGACTTGACGAATTTGCGCGCGTCCGCCACGTCGCGCCGGCCCATGCACTGCCCGACCACCGTGACCACGGCGAGGTTCAGCGCGTTCGAGCCGATCTGGAAGAGGTTGGTCAGCGACGAGCAGATGGCGTTGATGGTCAGCGACAGGGTGCCGAGCCCTACGATGAAGGTCTGGGTGAGCAGCTTGCCGCCGTTGAAGAACATCTGCTCGGCGGCGAAGGGCAGGCCGATGAACATGATCCGGCGTTGGATGGCGGGGTCGATTTTGAGCGCATCGCGGATATGGAAGTGCAGGGTGTGGTTGTAAAGGCTCAGATAGAGCAGCGAGATCGCCATCCCGATCAGGCGTGAGGCGATCAGCGAGATCACAAGCCCGCGCACCCCCAGGTCGAGGACGGTGATGAACAGGACGTTGAGCAGCATGTAGCCGAGGTTGGTCACCAGCGAGAGCCCGAGCGAGGACTTGGTCTCGGCCACGCCGCGCAGCGCGCCGCAGCAGGCCTCGACCACCGCGATGAAGGGGTAGGAGACGCAGCTGCCGATGAGATAGACGCGCGCGTTTGCCATCACATCCTCTTCGGCCTTGCCGAAGAGGACTCCCAGCACCGGGCCGTGGAAGATGATCAGCAGCACGCTGATGACGAGCGAGAGGATTGCCACCGCCGAGATGGCCTGCGCGGCCGAGCGCACCACCATCTCCTCGTTGCCGCTGCCGCGGTACTGGGCGACCACCACCGTGCCGCCGGTGGCCACCGCGATGAAAACCTGCAGCAGGAAGATATTGAGCGAGTCCACCATGTTGACCGCGCTGACCGCCGCCACTCCGGAGGTGCTGACCATCGCGGTATTGAGCAGGGTCAGGCAGACCACGAAGGCCTGGTCCACCAGGATGGGAATGATCAGGGCGACGATGTCCCGCACCGCAATGCCCTCGCCCGAAAAATGACGCTCCAAGAATCTGCCGGCACGCGCCGGCAGGGGGGATTTGCGCACCGTCTGCAAACCGCTCACGCCTTCCAAACTTCTCTATCCATATGGATATGGTTCCCACGACAGGCCAAGACCTGATTCGGTTTTTAGTATAGCACCCGCTTAAAGTGGTTTCAACGTTTTGCACAAAATAAAATGACCGTAAGCATAGGCTGCTTGCGGTCCCAAACGTCTGGCTTTTCGCGGGAGGGTGGAGCAAACTCTTTGCTGCCTCCCAATCTTTTCCTAATTATATCCTCCTTTGGCGGAAAATGCAAGAAAAAGGTCTTTTTTTCGTCTCTTCCCCCCGGAGGGAAGACCGCGAGCAGCCTATGCTAGCGGTCTTATTAAAGGAGGAAATATGATGACGAAACGGCTGACGGCGCTCGCCATACTGGCGCTTCTGCTGGCCCTGCGCCTCCCGGCCGGGGCCGTGGGGGAAAGCGAGTATATCATCCTGCCGGTGAGCGCCCATGACGAGGCCATCGACGGCTTTGCCGTGTCCGCCTCGGGCGGCGGGCGGACCATCGCGGCGGATGCTGCAAAGACGGAAACCGATGGGTGGCAGTATACCTATTACCTGCCCTTTGAGAACCCGCCGCAGGAGGACACCGACTTCACCATTACCGTTACCTCCAAGCCGAAGGGGCTGTTTGCCGGGCTGAGAAAGGGGGCCAGCAAGACGGTCACCATGACCTACAACGCCATCAAGAGCCTGACGCTGCAAGGCCCTCACGGGGCACTGGGGAGCGGTCCGCTGTACCTCTGGAGCGACAGCGCGCCGGGGCAAAAAAACTTTGCGCTCGCCGCCCAGAAAAACCCGGGCGCCGGGACCACGGGCTCAACGGGCCACCCTTATATGACGGTGAAAAATTACACCGCCCCGGTGTCCTGGGCTTCGAGCAACGAGGCCGTCTGCACGGTGGACGACAGCGGTTTGATCACGGCGGTGGGGCAGGGGACGGCCACCGTTACGGCGAGCGTCTATGGCGGGAAGGTGGCCGCCGCGGCTACTGTGGCGGTGGACGCCTGCCCACCGGACGACAGCGGGAACCCCATCGCGCCGGATAAGCTCGGGCAGACGGTAAGCTGGGCGGGGCGCAGCTGGTGGATGGTCGACACAGACGGCGCCGCGTACGGCGGGGAGCCAGGATCGGTGGTGCTGCTGGCCAACTTCAACGCGGCAAGCAGTATGTTCGGCGGCGACAACGCCTACAGCACGAGCGCGGTGCGCGCGAGCTGCCAGGAGTTCGCGGCAAGCCTGGGACCGTCTTGGCAGCAAAAGCTGTCCGCGCACAAGTATGTGGAGGACCTCGCTTGGCTGCCGAGCTTCTACGAAATCTATGGCTATCTCGCGGGTGTGCCGGACAGCTACCCCGAAACCAGGCAGTTCTGCCACTTTGCCGACAGCGGAGTGACGGCCAGTACCCCCTCCTTTTATACGCCGGTAGCTGTGGCGTATGCCAATGCCGGTTCCCGCGCGTGGCTGCGCTCCCCGGACTCGAGCCTTCCAGTCGCCCCGGTTTATGCCTGTACCGTCCTGCTCCCGTCGGGGGGCGTTACCAGCATGGGGCCGGTCGGCACCTCCTATTCGGTGCGCCCCGCGATCATCCTCAATCCGTAAAATCCTGGTCCTGTCCGGCGGACGGCTTGTTTCTGCGGGTTGTGCGGGGTGGTAAGAGTACAATATAGAACAATTTAGAAAATAGACACAAAAACTTGCGGATTTCTCTTGACAAAAGCGCTAGCGGAGTATATTCTATAGCCAGAACGGTTTAGCATGTTGTAACACAACATAATACAAGTAAACAGGAGGAATTTGAAATGACTCAGGAACATCTCAACCAGGTCGCCGCTGCGGTAAACGCGGTTAAGGCGAAGGGCAAAATCAACCACTTCTATCTGATCGCCTGCGGCGGTTCCAAGGCCTTCTTCGGCCCGGCCCAGTACATATTCGACATGGAGACCGAGATCCCCGCGACCATCTATTCTTCCAACGAGTTCGTGCATCGTATGCCGAAGGCGCTGGGCAAGGATTCCGTCGTGCTGACCTGCTCGCACAGCGGCAACACCCCCGAGACTGTGAAGGCCTGCGAGCTGGCCCGCGAGAAGGGCGCCACCACCATCGCGTTCTCCCACCTGGTCGATTCCCCGCTGTGGAAGGCCGGCGAGTTCGACGTGCACTACAACACCAAGGACGAGGCGGACGACTCCAACGGCCGCGACGCCATGCTCTATGCGGTTGTGTTCGGCATTCTGAACGCCATCCAGCCCAATGAGAAATACGAGCGCGCCATCAAGTGTGTAGACAACCTCCCGAAGCTGTTCGCCGCCAACAAGGAGAAATACGCCGCGCGCGCCCAGGAGTTCGGTGAGAAGTATAAGAGAGCCACCATCCTCTACACCATGGCCAGCGGCGCCAACTACGATGTCGCTTATTCCTTCGCCATCTGCCTGATGATGGAGATGCAGTGGATCAATTCCTCCGCGATCCATTCCGGCGAGTACTTCCACGGCCCGTTCGAGATCACCGATTATGACGTTCCGTTCATCATCATCAAGGGCCTCGACGAGTGCCGCCCGCTCGATGAGAGAGCGCATGCCTTCTGCAAGAAGTTCAGCAAGGAGATCACCCTCATCGACGCCGAGGAGTTCGACATGGACGGCGTCTGCGACGATCTGAAGGGCTACTTCTGCCCGCTGGTTGCCGGCGTTGTGCTGCGCGACTATGCCGACACCCTGGCCGATCACAGAGGCCATCCGATGAGCGTGCGCCGCTATATGTGGAGAATGGAGTACTAATCCATACGCTGAAAATCTGACGATTCAAAATCCAAAAATGAGGCTCGTTTCGTATCGGGCCTCATTTTTGGGGTTTATAAACCGGTTCGGAGTCATTTCCCCAATATAAAAAAAGAGGAGCTGTATCACCTATGAGAATGATTGGTCTTGGCGACAACGTATGCGATTGTTATCTCCATCAGGGCTTATACTATCCGGGCGGCAACTGCGTGAACGTCGCGGTCAACTGCAAGCGCGACGGGTTTGAGGAAGCGGCCTATATGGGCGTTTTCGGCGACGACGACAAGGCGGAGTACCTCAAGTGGGCGCTCGACCAGGAAGGGATCAGCTATGAGCGCTCCCGCGTCCTGCACGCCCCGACCGGCCAGCCGGGGGTCAACCTCAACGAGGAGGGCGATCGCATCTTCGTGGGCGGGATCGCCAAGGACACCGCGCAGCAGATCGTGAGCATGTGCCTGACCAAGGACGACCTCGCCTATCTCGGCGGGTTCGACCTTTGCCACAGCAGCTGCTACTCCCTTTTGGAGCATGAGCTGCATAAGCTCCAGGGCGTGGTCGAGCTTTCGTTCGACTTCTCCGACTACCGCGATGAGGAATACCTGCAGAAGGTCTGCCCCTACGCCAAATACGGCTTCTTCTCGGGCGCGGATCTGAGCGAAGAGGAGATCAAGAAGCTGATCGGCACCTGTCATGAGCTGGGCACCAAGATCGTCGGTGTGACGCGCGGCGGCAAAGGCGCTCTCTTCTCGATCGAGGGCAAGCTCTACGAGCAGGGGATCAAGAAGACCGAGGTGGTGGACACCATGGGCGCCGGCGACAGCTTTATCGCGGGCTTCCTGACCAAGTACACCCACACCGGCGATCCGGTCGAGTCCCTCGACTTTGCGGCGACCTGCGCGGCCAAGACCTGCACCATTCCCGGCGGATTCGGCTATCCGCACAAGCTGTAATCATTTATTTTAAAACGAGGGACCGGGCCGCCGCGCACAGAGCCGGGCGGCCCGGTTTTTCTATATGGAAGGCGGGCATACGATGCTCAATACCAACAGCTCCAAACCTCTGTATGACCAGCTCAAGCAGCTGATCAAAAACGACATAATCAGCGGGGTTTACCGCCCGGGGGAGCGCATGCCCTCCGAGGCGGAGCTCTGCGAGCGGTACGAGGTCAGCCGGGTGACGGTGCGCCGCGCGCTCAAGGAGCTGGCGGGAGAGAACCTTCTCGAGGGGCGGCAGGGCAAGGGCACCTACGTGGCCAATCAAAAACAGAAGAAGAGCATGGACAACATCCGCGGCTATTCCGACGAGATGTCCCGTTCGGGACGCACCTCCCGGCGCCTGGTGCTGGAAAAGGGGCTCGTCCCCTCCGAGGAGCCGGTCGCGCAGCGCCTGGGGGTGGCCCCGGGCGACCCGGTGATCCGGCTGCGGCGGGTGATGTACGACGGGGCCGCGCCGCTGATGCTCGACACCGCCTACTATTCGGCCTACCGCTTCCCCGAGCTGCTCACCCGGGTGCAGGACGACGTGTCGACCTACCGGCTGCTCGAGGAGGAATACGGGATCGTGCTGAGTAAGGCCTACCGGGAGTTTGACATCGAGCTGTGCTCGCTTACGGACAGCCGGGTGCTGATGTGCGCGCCGGGCGATCCGCTCTTTTCAATCTTCAAGGTCGCCTATGACCAGTACGGCGAGCCGGTCCACGCCGCGCGCAGTCTGGTGCTCTCCAGCCGTTCCACCTATGTGGTGACGGTGGATGAGAGCGCCGCCGACCTGCACATCAAGATGAAGGAATGACAAGGACAAAGAAGGCCCTCAGCATTCGCTGAGGGCCTTTCCATATATCCCGGTCTATTTCGCGCAGGCGGCGACGAACCCGTCGAAGAGGCGTTTGTATTCCGCATGGTGCTCGGACAGGTTCTCCGGATGCCACTCCACGCCCACGATAAAGCCTTCTTTCGCCTCGATGGCTTCAACCACCCCGTCCGGCGACTTGCCGGAGCAGACGAGCCCCTCGCCCAGCTTTTTGACGGCCTGGTGGTGGAAGGAATTGACCTCGATCTCGGTCTTGCCGATGAGGGAAGCCGCCTTGCTGCCCGGCACCAGCGAGACGCTGTGGAACAGCTCGCCGCGGATTTCGTTGGCCTGGCAGTGGCAGATGGTGTCCGGCAGCTGGGAGGGGAGGTCCTGATAAAGGGTTCCCCCAAAGGCCACGTTGAGCACCTGATGCCCCCGGCAGATGCCGAGGATGGGCTTATGCAGCCTGGCGGCCTCCTGGATCAGTTCGATCTCGAAGCGGTCAAAGTCGCGGCTGACATAGGTCACCCCCCTGATCGGCTCCTCCCCGTAGAGCAGGGGCGCGATGTCCCCGCCGCCGGGAACGAGCAGCCCGTCGATCGCGGCGGCGTACTGCCTGGCCTCCTCCAAAGTACCGAACGGCAGCATGAGCGGCGTGCCGCCTGAGCGGCGCACCGAATCCACATAGTCGTGGTTGGTTTTGTACAGGCTCCAGGAGTTTGTTTGTAACGCGCCGACAGCCGGTTCGAGCGCGGCGGTCATTCCGATAAGAGGTTTCATGTTATAGCCCCCAGTTAAATTGGATTCGGTAAGATGCTATAATGCTAGTATAGCATAAAACCATTTCTCATCCAAGCGGCAATCCAAGGCGGATTTCGATGATATTCGACGTTACAGATACAGCCGTTTAGTAGAATCTCGGACAAAATCGTGGTGAATTCTAATTTTCTGCTGAAATTCCCGGAAAGTAAGATATATTTTTCTATAATTGGAGTGAGATTCGTATTTCATTTTTTTCGGGAGATGGTATAATATGCGTGGAGACAGATTGGCCGATTTAAGAAAGGACAAGGGACTCACACAACAGGATTTGGCGAATGAGCTGAACATTTCCTATCATACCATTTCCTCGTACGAGACCAACCGCAGCAATCCTGACGACGAGATGAAAATCAAGATTGCGCGGATTTTCGACGTAACGCTGGATTATCTGCTCGGGTTAATCGACGAGCAGGTGTCGTTTCGGCGCGACAATCCGGTTGACCTGACGGAAGAAGGGCTCATCAGGGCAATTAGCGAGAAGCATCGGGAATTGGGCGAGTACATAGAATTGTTGCGTGAGGTCCACAAGTCCAAGGAGTAACAGCTTGGAGGGGACATCATGCGTATCGCAATTTGTGACGACGATGAAGTATTCCGGGACGAATTCAAAGGATTGCTAATCAGAATGCTGCTCGACTTCGGCGAGGAGTGCGACGTTCATGAATTTGCCAACGGCCGTGAGCTGCTGGCCAGCCGGGAGCGGTTCGAGCTGGTCTATCTTGACATCGAGATGGACGAGATCGACGGCCGGCGCGTTGCGAAGTTTTATCAGAAAAAGCGGAACGACGGCGGAGAGGTGCCGATCGTGGTCTTCACGACCGTCCACCCGGAATATTCTTACGAAGGCTATGAGCATGGAGTATTTCGTTATTTGACAAAGTCGATCCTGGCGAACAAGCTGGAAGAGAGCTATCTTTCGACGAAGGAAGAGCTTGCCCGTCTCAAGGGCGAGGAATTCACGGTGCTCTATCGGGATGGGGAAAAGAAAATCCGGTACGGCGACGTTCTGTATTTCCGGTCGAATCCCGATGGCAGAGGAATTGTCATCCATACGCGGGACGAGGACTATCTGGTCAAGAAGACCTTCAAGGTTTTGGAAAAGGAGCTCAGGGGCAGGAGCTTTTTCAAAGTCAACATCAGTTATATTGTCAATTTGAAGCACGTCGACAATTACAGTGGCAAGATGGGAAAAGTCTACATGGATGACGGCAGTGAAGCCGAATTGAGTCAAAAGGCCGCAAAACCGCTGGGCCTGGCTATGCACCAATATCTCAAGGAAGGGGTGCCGGCGTTTGCTGACTAATATTTTAATCGACTGGCTGTATGAAAGCATCGATCTATTTACCCATCTGTTTATGTTTGACACCTTCCTGACGCGCAGGTGGTCGAAGGCGAAATCGACAGCAATAGTACTCGGAATTTATCTTTTGCTGATTTGTTATGTGGATATTTTCTACTTTGACACAAAAGATAAAATTTTTCTTGATTGTGCTTGTTTGTTCAAGTAGCATAATACTGACAGCGTAAGCAACTATACGAAAACACATCTTTGAGTCATACTTTTTATAGGTGTTGAAATACCAACAAAGTATTATAAATAAAGGACTTGTAAGCATTTTCCTGTCATACTGTGCAAAGTAAGATTGAACAAATGAGTTTCGGTTTATTTGCCCTTAAATTTCTTTGTATTTTGTGGATAATCAAAACAACTTTATACTATTCTATTACTGTTTATTTTAGGGGTGTCACCAGAAGTCACCAGATAATCCAGAATGAATTTTAGGAATAAGGATATATAAAATATAGGTTAATCCATTAAAATCAATCTGGGGTTATTCTGGTTAATCTGGGGATTATATATAAAAAGGACCTCAAGAAAACATTCGGAAAAATAAGGAAAAAAGTTTATTTTGCCTATGTACTTTCAGAAAATAATGTGGTATAATATATACAGGTCGGAAAAGACCAGTTAATTTAATATTTTGAATGCTTAGAGAAGCAAAGTTACCTTTAGACGAGGTTTAACTGGCTTCTCTTTTTTGTTGCCCAAAATCAAATAGCAAATGAAAGGAACAAGGAAAATGGATAACACAACAAATAAGCATGAATTTGCGTGTAATGCTGGTAAGGTTACCGAGTACGAAGTAAAGGAACATATTGACACTATCATGGTGGGTTTTCGTGGATTCTCAAAGGAAGTGTCGATTGTAAAGTGGAACGACAAAAAGCCTGTGTTTGATATTAGAGCATGGCGAGTATCTGACAGAGACGGATTGCAATATCCTTTGCGTGGTATCACTTTCTCTAAGGAAGAGTTTATCAAGTTGAGGGAAATATTGAACAGCATTGATGTGAATTGCATTGATGAATATATGTGAGCAAAGAATGTGAGGTATTGAATATGAACGGAGCAAAGACTGACGAAAGAAATTATTATGCTGAAAGCTACATTGCTTTAATCGAAGCAATTATCAAGGAAACAGCTTCAATAATCAAAGACATAAAGAAAGCAATGGGCGAGGTGTGAAAATGGGAAAGAAAAAACTACAAGGTGCAGACGGAATCAACTTCCAAATGCAACTTACAATAAAAGGCTTGGAAACTGTAACATTTCCAAAGGAAACTCTAACTAATGAATCGGGCAAAGATATTGCATGGATTGAGTGCTTGGGTGGTAAAGTCTCTGCTTATGTAAATCTACCACACGCAGTAAGACCAAACAACATTCAACCATTTCAGTTATCTGATTGTATTCAGATAGATTTGATTAGTGATAAGGTTATCGAATACATGAAGGCATATCTAAAAAAACACATGAAAGGTAATTACTCCAACGAGATATTAAAGCAGTTGAATGTGTCAAGCATGGAGTGCAACATTACTATTAAATGTGTAGGCAAATGCAAACCGAAAGATGTAATCAATATATTTGAGAAATCAGTTGACAAAACTTTCATTGCACAGGAAGCAAGGGACAAAAAGAAAACCTTTCGCAAGGACCAAGACAGCATTATATACAGGAAAGACCATTATTACCGTTTGAAAGTTTACAACAAGTCTAAGGAACAAAATGATAAAGGAAATCCATTAGTGGAAAGCAACCTGATTCGTGTTGAGTTTGTATTCTTAGAACGAATGCTCGATAGTATGTATGCCGATAGAATGTCATTAGAAGATATTCTCACAAGAAAGTCTTTGCGAAAGCTAATTGACCAATACCAAGAAACATTTACTGATATGTGCGAAAAGAACATTAAACCTATGCTGAATGGTTGTGTGCAAGAGGTATTTGAATGTTTGACAACCTCTAACTCTGGCAAAGAAATCAGCGAGGCATTATATAAATGCAAGGAATGTATTGTTGATGTTGAGGTATTACGCAAAGCCTTGAAAAAGTGGTATGCGTTTAAGAAGCAAGCCGACAGGTCAAAACAGGTCATTGCATATTATCGTGACAATAATTTTGGTATGCCAGAAGATGTAATACGCACCATAAAGCAAATGCACAATTCGTTATAAAATGGGCTTATAAGGTACTAATAATTGGTACCCTGCAACCCCAAAATTGAGAAAGCGCAAAATGCTAAATCTATGAGTAAAACATCATTTATGACTGTGTAAAAGCCATTATTTGATGTGTTTGAGCAAATTAAGAATTTCAAAAGGTGTCTATAAAGCTGACAGAGATACAAACAGATAACAGTACATTAACAATAAGGGGGTGTTCACTAATGCAGGTAGAACGCATATCAGCAGACATTACATTGAAGCACAAACCAAGAACGGGAACACAGGCTTACAATATGCTGATTGAATCTCTCAAAGCAGAGATACAGGAAAAACAAGAGATTTTATCTCATCTCTCACAGGACAAAGTAAAACAGAAATTCATAGAGAACTGGAATCCTACAACAAGGAGCGTGAACATCTATGATATGTAGGAAGGAGTGATTTTCTATGCCTTATGCTAAAGGACAAAGCGGTAATCCAAAAGGCAGGCCAAAGCAAACCGCAGAGCAGAAATCACAAAAGGAGCAATTTCAGAGGTTGCTTAAATCTTCTACCGTTGAAGCTCTGCAAAGCATAATTCAGATTGCCAATGACAGATACAACAAGGACCGATTCAATGCTTGTAAGTACATCATTGACAAGGCTTATGGTGCAAATACTGCTTTTCTTTTAGACGGTACAGAAGATACTGCTCCTACTGTGATTAGGATTGTTCCATACGGTAAAGAAAACGAGGACTGGGACGAAGACGACTGGGAAGAAGAATGGAACAATGCACCAGATGAAAACGAGGTAGATGAATAATGGTTAAGATTACAAACGGAACAGTTACCACAGAGGTAACTAAAGGTTCGTATGATACATTCTACAAGGAGCAAGGCTTTGTGATTGTGTCAGACGAAAGCAAAAACGAAAATATCGAATGGGAGGAAGAAGAAAATGGCTAAAGTCAATACTATTGCAAACAACGGACTGACTATCGTTGAGAACTACAATAAACTGCTTGAACAGTTCAGAAAAACAAAGACCATTGATGATGTGCGTATTCTGGTCGCAAATGTCAGAGATTTTATTTCTGTGTATAAGCGTGTAGATAAGAATATGGTAAATGAAATCTATGGCAAACTCCAGAGCAAACTTCACGATATGGTTGCTGAAAATGCTTTTGTGTATGACCGTATGAATAACAGGGTTGAGGAAATCCGCAATCGTGGTTATGACTATGCAAATGAAAAGGACGATACACAGGCAGTACAGAGCAAAGCACTTCAGCTTATGTCTCAGATGCCTAAAGTGATGAACAGCAATCATGCAAACCGCATTACCAAGATTCTGAATGATTCTATCAATTCTGGTGTTATCGGTAGCAAGGCTGTTCTGGAACTGCTTAAATATCCTGCTTATGCTGATATGGTATCTGCAAAGATTAGGGAGCGTGCTTTTGAGGGTAGCAAATCTTCTGCTGAACAGGCTTTTGACAGATTGAAAGAATCTGAACTGAAAGAAGCTGAACAGGGGCTTGCTTCTGTGTATTTGCAGGGATTCCATCTTAGAAACATTCAAAAACAGGTTAATGCGTTTAAGAAGCCTTCCGCATGGAATCCAGACGAACAGACAGCGTAAAGGATAATCCCAGAATAACACAGGATAATCCAGATTGAATCAGAAGTCATAAGGTAATGTATTCCTATGGTATAGGATAAAAGTCCACCAGAAGTCAACAGAGAACATCTGGGGATAAACATAAAATTGAGAATAAAATAAATCGGTTACTAAAGAATAGTCCAGTTGTCCAGACGGAGCAAACACAAAAACATGGACAACAATACAATAGTTCAGATGAATTTGTATTCGTGTCCCTAATCGAAAGGGAGAATACAAAAATGGCAAAGAAGAATAATGCAAACAATACGAACACTTTACCAGAGCAGGAGTTTAACTTTATTGTATCAGATGTACGCATTCCTCGTATGGTGCCTTTACAGACTCTTGCAGATGAATCTGGTATTTCATATAAAGCACTTTGGCAGATGTGCAAACAGAACAAAATCGTGCATATTAAGTCCGGTAATAAGTTTCTTGTGAATGTGGATAAATTCATTGAGTTTCTCAATACCGGCGAAACGGAGGTTGAGAGCAATGACGGAGACAGCAACACAGCATAAAAACAATGTCGAATGGGGACAGGCAAAGGGATTTTCAAAGTATCTTATTTCTACTGACGGACAGGTTTACAGCCTTAAGAGTGACAGACTCTTACCGCAAGGCTTTACCCATAGAGGATATAAACAGGTTGATGTGTGCAATGATGAGGGAATCAAAAAGCACATGAGAGTTCATAGGCTTGTCTATATGGCTCATAAAGGTGTTATTCCAGAGGGTATGCAAATCAATCATAAGGACGAGAACAAAGCAAATAACTGCATTGACAATCTGGAACTTATGACAAACAAGGAAAATTGCAGTTATGGCACTCGTAATGCACGAATCAGCCAAGCAATGAAAAGATACAGAGCAAAACAGCGAGCAATGGCCGCTTGTTGATGTGGTATCAGAATTTATACTTTTTGAAACCATGCAAATGAAACCTCAAATGAGTATCAGAAAGTATGCGTAAAAACTTTTGATTATTCTCACAAAGAGTGTGTACTTTTTGAGACTTGCCTGATATGATTAAATCATAAACGAACAGATGTTCGATGTAGAAATGAGGTGTTCAGATGAACAATAAGTTTAAGAATGACAAGCTAAAGTTTGAGCTTATCAGAAACGCTGATTTGGTGTGTACGGATTGCCTATACAAATATGACGATACGAATATGCCATGCAATGTTTCTAAATGTGAGATGTACGAAGAAAAGCCCTCTACCGTTATTGATGGTGGAAACTGTGATTTATACGATAAGGGGGTGTCGGAATGAAATATGTTGCTTATCACAGGACAAGCACAAAAGACCAGCACTTAGACAGAGGAATTGCAGAACTCACCAAGTATTGTGCTGATAATGCAATTTCTCTGTATAAGGGCAAGGTCTACACAGACCAACAGACAGGAAAGAACTTCAACCGACCACGCTACACAATGCTGAAAGATGAAATTCTTGAAAGTGGTGATGTGCTGATCGTCACAGAGCTTGACCGATTAGGACGAAATAAGGAAGCCACACTAAAGGAATTACGATTCTTTAAGGACAATGGTATTCGTGTTATGGTGTTAGAATTACCCACAACATTGATTGACCTGTCAGCTATGGAAAACTCAATGGCTCGTATGATGTTAGAGACTATCAATAATATGATGATTGAGTTGTATGCAAGCATGGCACAGGCTGAGATTGAGAAAAAAGAGAAAAGACAGCGAGAAGGCATTGAACAGAAAAAGGCTCGTGGAGAATGGGACGACTATGGACGGCCAAGAATAATGAGTCTTGATGAATTTTCTACCCACTATCGCTTAGTGCAGCAAGGTAAGAAAAAGCCCTTTGAACTTATGCGTGAATTGGGTATGACAAAACCAACCTTCTATCGTTACAAAAATCAAATTGAGAAAGGGTGTTAAAATATGGCATCAGTTAAAAGAGTTGAATATAAAAGCGGTCGGGTTGTATATCGTATAGTAATTTGTATGGGTTATGATAAAAGGGGCAAGAAACTGGTTAAGAACCTTACATATTCCGTTAATCAGTCCGCTACACCCAAAAAGCAAGAAAAAGAAGCATTAAAGTATGCCATGGAAATGGAAGATAAACTAAAATATGGCTATGACTTCAATGCGGAAAAGATGTCATTTGAAGATTTTGCATACAAATGGCTTGAGAGTGTTAAAGATAACATCGCCTATGGAACATACACAGGATATAAACAGGTGTTGGAAAGTAGAATCATTCCCTACTTTAAGGGATATAAAGTTGCCTACATCAAAACACCGCATATTGAAGCCTTTTATAAAACTTTGGTGTCAGACTATTCCACAGGCACAATAAAAAGATTCGCTAATGTATTGAATCTGATATTTAAGACAGCCAAGCGTTACAGTATGATTGAGAACAATCCATGCCAAGACGCACAAAAACCAAAAAGAAAAGATGAGGACGAGGGATTAAAGTTCTTTACCCCAAAGCAAGGCTTAATGTTTATGAAATCTTTGGATATGTCATACGAGGTAACCTATAAAGGCCATAAACGAATTGACGATACAGGAAAGCCTTATTATGTGAACGATTATGTGGAGTCCTACACAGTACCGACACAATACAAAGTGTTTTTTGCCATATCTCTATTTTGTGGTTTTAGAAAAGGCGAAACGCTTGCTTTGCATTGGGGCGATATTGACTTAAAGAACAAGAAAATATCTATTTCAAAGTCAGTTGGTATGACGGAAAATGGATTTGATTATAAGGAACCCAAAACAAAACAGTCTGTAAGAACAGTAACGATTCCAGACTATATACTGCCCCTCTTAAAGCAATACCGTATGGAGTATATGCAAACACGATTCCAACATGGTACGGCATGGCGTGGGGATATGAACAACGGTGGCAACCTCTTTATTCAAGCGGACGGTAAACTAATGGGCCATACAACCCCATATCAGTATTTTACCAAGCACTTACACCGTTATAATGAATGGGTACAAAACAATCCAGATAAAGCAAAGATTGAGGGTTTAGAGGAACTGCCAATCATACCTCTTCATGGGTTGCGACATTCATGTGCTACTATGCTTAATTCGTTAGATGTGAACATCATAGCAATTTCCAAGACTTTAGGCCATTCAACCTGTTCAACGACAATGAACATCTACGCTCATAGTTTTGAGGAACAGCAAGAGGAAGTTGCAATAAAGGTAAATGAGTTCTTGCGATTGAACGCATAAAACATATTGAGAGCCAGCGGACAAAATCCAAAGGCTCTCATTTAATTGCTACGCATATTCTATTCCTCGTCTTTAAGTTCCATGTGGTCAAGTGCATACCGCAATGCCATGCTAATGAGTTCGTTTCTGGAACGGTTGGTTTTAGCCGCCAGATCATTATATTCCTCTTGTAAGGCCCTGTCTATGCGTATCGTCATTGTGACTGTTTTATCTTCTTTAGGTGTCACAATAAATTTCTCCATAATGCAATTCCTCCATTGGTTTTAATTACATTATAGTATTGACAACCCATGCAAAACTATGACACAATAATGAATTGATTTTATACTGTACTTTTGTGTTACACTCTGCTATAATGCAAATATCAACCAAACTTGGAGGTATGGGCGTTATGCAAGAGAAGAAAGACAAGAGTTCTGTAAAGAAGCCAATTTACAAAAAATGGTGGTTTTGGGTAATCATTGTTGTTATACTCGCTGCTATCTTTGGTAATATGGGCAACAATGAAGATGAGCAAGCTAATAGCGATACAACCGTCTCACAAGAAACATCTTCTGACACATTCATATCAGAGGTAAAGGAAGTTGCTCAAGGGGCAATCAACAGTGAAGATGAATCTATTACTGATGTTGTGTTAAAAGACGGAGATTTGTGTATAACGGTTGATTTGAGCAAAGCCAATCCCGAGCCACTAACAATAGAGGACTTGGCAATTTCTCGTACAGGTTCAATCACGGACGCTATACTCACACTTACTGATTATGATAGCCAATGGAATACGATAACGATTGACTTTGGTGATGTTGGTAAGATAACGAACAACAAAGATAACATTAAAGAGAATGAAGCGGGTGGCCGCTACTTCCCATCTGAGAATTTTACTTTAGAGTAATCCAGTAAAAAAGAGAGCCTTGACAGGAACACAAACCCGTCAGGCTCTTTCTTTATACTATTGTGGTACTAAACTTACGGCGTGTTAGGGAGAGATACACCGAGTTAGGGAAAGTAAAAATCTCTCAAAGGTAATACTGGTAATACTTAGGGAGAGTTATGGAGAGATAGGGTGAGTGCCTGTTAATCTTTTAATAATTATATTGCGATTGCTTGCTTGGTTATTTACCGTGATAAACTAATAAATAAACTAGGTACCATATTATTGGTTCGGATACTCTGTTATGCTTTTGAATCGTTAATCTTAGCCGGTACCATTGCTCAAGCTAACTTTGAATTAACTGAAATTTTCTTATCATCCTTACTATTAATTTTATCAAGATGTGTACTGCTGATTCCTTTATTTATTTTTATAAGGAAATTTAGAAATGGGTATACAGTACGCGGTATGATAGAAAAACTTTCGATAAAACAATCAATTGCATACAGTTTAATGTTTTTAATTTTGTTCCCTTTAACACAAATTACTATCTTGAAAACGTTTAAATATCAAAATATAACAAACTTAATATTGTTAACAGTTCTTGCTTTGGCTGTAATGGAATTTATTACAATGGCTTATATTTGTCTGAAGAAAATCTTTGAAAATAGAATGATTAACAGTCAAAGGTTTGCGCTATCCAAGCAGTTGGTTTATCAGACAGAACACAATAAGCGGATTGACGAATCAATAAATGAAACGAAAAAGATACGTCATGACATGAAAAGTAAGTTGATTACAGCCCTCTATAACGTCCAGCTTGGCAACTTGGAAAGGGCCACAAATGATTTGGAAACCTTATTGCACAAGGTTGTGAAATCGACGCCACGCTTCTTTAGCGAAAACACGGCGGCCGATGCCGTATTCCGACATTACCATGCGCTTGCCTCGGAACGGGGAATCACAATGAAGATCAACGCGATTCTGCCGGACCGGGAATTTATGCCGCCGGATGACCTCGGGTTGATTCTAAGCCATTCCTGTGAAAACGCGATCGAGGCCTGCGAAGGCCTCAAGAATTCCCTGATCGAAATAAATACCTACGTCCACAAGAATAGCTTTTGGTTTTACAGCATTCGCAATTCGGTCAAGGAAAAGGTGGAAATTGTGGACGGCGAAATCTTTACGACAAAAGAGGACAAGACCAGTCATGGTTTCGGACTGCCCGGTATCCGTGCGGCAGTAGAAAAGTACGGCGGCGTCCTGACAATGGACAGTGACGATCACTCTTTCAGCCTTGAAATTTCGTTGAAAGTTCCTGACAAAATATACGAAGAAATAAGATAATATTTGGTAATTCGACAAACTGTGCGCAAAATCGCGCATGGTTTGTAAATATTGCTGCCGGCGTTTCAAAAAATCCGTATACTGGATGCAAGCGGCGCTTTGGGGATGGGGCTATGGCCGCCGTCCCTTATTTTTTGCCGTGGTGGAGGATGTATATGGAGCCGAAAGCTGCATTGGAACTTCTGGCTCTTTGAACGGGAATATCTGCTTTATATCAAGAAACGATACCTGTTCGATCAGGTTTCTCTCAATCGGATTGATTACCTGCTTTCCATCACCCGGCATCTCGTTTCTGTCCCGCTCGAAATTCAGGAGGTATGGGACCGGATGATTCCGCTCTTCGATGTGTTTTCCCGCGAGGACATCACTCTGGCACTCATGCGGGTTGTGGGGTGCAGTCACGCGAAGAGGCTGACGGCTATCTTAATTACACTGGACAATGAAAGCACGGTCTGCGAGTGCATCGCCAGTCTGCTCGGCGAGGTGGACGAGGTTCTGGTGGTGGATATCGGGTCGTTTGACAAGACGATGGAACGGGTTCGGGCGCTGTCCATTCCCGGCGTCAGGCTGGAAAAATACAGGGCGATGGACTGTCCCGACCTCAACATCTTCATCCGCGGGCTGCTTTCGCCCGGCTGGGCTTTCTATGTCGGGCACAACGAAAGGCTGAGCGGAAACCGCGAACTGCCGCTCAAAAGCCTGGTCAACGGCTTTAATGGCCTCTCCTGTCCAGAATCTATCTGCCTGTGCCCGAGCGGCTGGAGCGGGGAGGAAACCGACAACCGAATCTTTAAATCGGAGGATTTCGACCGGTTTCACGGGAATCCGCCAAGAAAGAATGATATGCTAAATTTGACGATCGACGTGTCCTTTTGGGACTATCGGCAATTTTAATAAAAATAATATTGCGGCTTTGGAGCCCGGAGAAGCTTCGCTGAGAAAGAAGCGGGGTGTGCAAAATCAATTGAGGGATTATGCTCCTTTGGTTATTCTGGTAGGCGGTGCAATGTCTGCCCAAATACGGAATAAAAAAGGAGATCAGACAACATGGAGAAAAAGACGATTGGCCTGTTTGAGGAAATTTCCTCGAAGAAAGAGCTTGATTCGATCAATGGCGGCGGTTCTTATGTTAGAGGAACAATAAAATCTGGCCATAAATTCAAGAGTAAACCCAAGAAAACCTCTAAAGTCCGTTAGTCTGCGGCTTCTTTACATCCCTTATGAGATAGAGCCACCCCAAAGGGTGGCTCTATCTTTTTAGTGGAAAGGGGAGGGAAGCATGGCGCGCTATTACTGCATCCGGCAGCAGGATGTGACCGACTGCGGCGCGGCCTGTCTGGCAACCGTCTGCCGGCAATATGGGCTGAAGATGCCGATCGGCCGAATCCGCGAGGCCGCCTGCACCGACCGGCAGGGCACCAGCGCCGCCGGGCTGTTGGCGGCGGCAAAGGAGCTGGGCCTTTTCGCCAAGGCGGTGCGCGGGGACGCTGGAGCGCTTCGCAGCCGCTTTCCGCTCCCGGCCATCGCCCACGTCAAAACCCCGGAGGGGGTCTGGCACTATGTGGTGCTCCACCAAGTGGGGCGGCGGCATGTGCTGGTGGCCGACCCGGCGAAGGGGCTGCTGCGCCAGCCGTTGGAGGACTTTCTCGACGGGTGGAGCGGCGCGCTCATTCTGCTGGCCCCCTCGGCCGGCTTTGAGCGAGGCAACCGGGAAAAGGGCGTGTTCCGCCAGTTTTTGCGGCTGCTGGCCCCGCAGCGCAAGCTGCTCGGCCTGATCCTGCTCGCCTCGCTGCTGATCACCCTGCTTGGGATCGGCGCCTCCTTTTACTACAAATTCCTGATGGATGCGATCATCCCTTTCGGCGCGGCGCGGACGCTGCATGCGGTGTCCATCGGCATTTTGGCGCTCTACCTGTTGCGCGTTGCGCTCGAGGGCTGCCGCGGGCACCTCATGCTCTATCTCAGCCAGCGGCTGGACATCCCATTGATTCTGGGCAGCTACCAGCATGTGCTGGGCCTGCCGATGGGCTTCTTCGGCTCCCGGCGTACCGGTGAGATCATCTCGCGGCTGCAGGACACCTCAAAAATCCGCGAGGCGGTCTCGGGTGCCGCCATCACGCTGCTGCTCGACACCCTGATGGCGGCGGGCGGCGCCGTGTTGCTCTATTGGCAAAGCCCGCGCCTCTTCCTCATCTCAGTGCTGATCGTGACGCTCTATGCCGCGCTGGTGCTGGCGCTCGGCCCCGCCATGCGCCGCGCCAACGAGCAGGCGATGGAGGACAATGCCCAGCTGACCTCTTATCTCGTCGAGTCGCTCGACGGGATCGAGACTGTCAAGGCCTTCGGGGCCGAGGAGAAGGTGGCGGGGAAGACCGAGCAGAAGTTTGTGCGGATGCTGCGCAGCATCTTTCGCGCCGGGCGGTGCGAGAACCTGCAGGAAACCCTCAGCGGCGGGGTCTCCCTGGTCGGCGGGATGGTAATCCTTTGGGCCGGGTCGCTGCTGGTGCTGCAAGGGGAGATGACCTTCGGCGCGCTGCTCACCTTCGACGCGCTGCTCCTTTTCTTCTTGGAGCCGATCAAAAACCTGATCGACCTGCAGCCCGAAATGCAGGCGGCTGTGGTCGCCGCCAAACGTCTCGGGCAGCTGCTGGAAGCAACCCCCGAGCTGACCGGCGCGGACCGCCGCAAATGTGTGCCCGAAAGCCTCTGCACCGATATTTCGGTGCGTTCGCTCACCTTTGGCTACGGGCTGCGCGAGCCGGTGCTGCATGAGATCGACCTCGACATCCGCGCCGGGGAGCGGGTCGCGCTGGTGGGGGAGAGCGGCTCGGGCAAGACGACGCTTTGTAAGCTCCTGCTGGGACTTTACCCCATCGCGCAGGGGGAAATCCGCTTCGGTCAATACGACATCCGCGACCTCTCGCTCGCCGCGCTGCGCGAAAGGACCGCCTACGTCCCGCAGGACATCTTCCTCTACAGCGGCACCATCTTGGAAAACCTGCGCCTGGGCGCGCCGCAGGCGAGCCTGGAAGAGGTGATCGCCGCCTGCCGAAGATGCCGGGCGGATGAATTCATCGAGCGGCTGCCCGACCGGTACGACACCCTGCTCGAGGAGGGCGCCTCCAATCTCTCGGGCGGCCAGAAGCAGCGCCTGGCAATTGCAAGGGCGCTGCTGCGGGAGCCGGACCTCCTGATCCTGGATGAGGCCACCAGTCATCTCGATTCCATCGCCGAGCAGGCGATCGCCGGGATGCTCGCCTCGCTCCCCAAACGGGTGACCACCGTGGTCATCGCCCACCGCCTGAGCACCATCATGCATTGCGAGAGGATCTATGTCCTGGACCGGGGACGGGTGGTACAGTGCGGCACACACGACGAGTTAATGTCGGTGGAGGGCAAATACCGCGCCCTCTGGCAAAACCAGATGCTGCAGCCGGCCGGCGCGGGGGAGGGGTGAGCGCATGAAGGTGATCGAATATACGTTTGCGGAATATACCGACAGCCGCGAGCTGCTGGAGAGCCGCCCGCCGCGCGTCATCCCCTTCATGGTCCTGGCGCTGGCGCTGCTGCTGGCGGGGGCATTCGCCTACGCCTGCCTCGTGCAGGTGGAAGAGACCGTCCGGGTCCCAGGCGAACTCATGCCGAACGGACAGGTGCAGATCTATCTGCCGCAGACTGCGGTGGCGCGCGCCCACCCCCGCCAGGCGGTGACGGTGGAGTTCGATGCCTTCCCGGGCCAATCCTTTATCGGGGAGGTGGAGGACATCTCGGACGCGCCCGATGAGGAGCGCCGCTACGCCGCCGGAGTGGCCCTCGGCGGCTTGCTGCCGCAGGGCGCGCGGCAGGGGATGACATTGCAGGCGAGCCTCTCCTGCGGGCAGGAGAGCGTGCTGAGGTGGATGATTGAAAAGATGGGCTAATCTATAGTTGAAAAACGAGCAGCCACCCGGCCGGGTGGCTGCCCGTTCATTTCAGATATTCCAGAATGACCCGGTAGGCCTCCACCAGCCGCTCGAGGTCATAGTGCCGGCAGTTGGCCGGGCTGGTCGAGGGGAGGGGGATCGACTCGATCCCGCACTGCGGCGTGCAGAGCCGCCGGAACAGCCGGGTGGCGGCGCCGCCGGTGGTGAAGACCGCCTGGATGTCGGCCACCCCCAGGATCCGTCCCATGTCGTTGGGGACCGGGTCGGCGATGCTCTCGTCCGCTGCGCCTTTGATTTTGCAGGAATGCAGCACGTCCCAGAGCGCGATGTGATGGTGCAGCAGCAGCCGGCGCTTTTCCTCGTTGTCCTGCGGCGGCTCCTCCTCCAAAATGCGGCTGAGCACCTTCCAGAACCGGTTTTGCGGGTGCCCGTAGTAAAAGCCGTACTCCCGGGACTTGGGGGAAGGGAAGCTGCCGAGCATCAAAATGCGGGAGCGCGCGTCATACACCGGCTCGATGGGGTGAAGGATCGTCTCCATTTGGCCCTCCCTATAGCGTCTTTGTCATGTCCCGGTGGGGGCAGTGCTCGTCCATGTACCACTCCCCAAAGGCGGCGTAGCCCAGCCGCTCATAAAACCCCACCGCGCCCTCCTGGGCCGAGAGCTGGATCGCCTGTGCACCGAGGCTGCGCGCCAGCGCCTCGAGCTGCGCCATCAGTTCGCGGCCGGTGCCTCCCCGGCGGTATTCCTGCTCGACCGCCACCCGGCCGATCTTGTAGATCCCGTCGCGGTAGGGGAAGAGACGTCCGGTGGCGATGGGGCGCTCCCCGTCGTAGAGCACGATGTTGTGCGCCACCGGGTCAGTCTCGTCGATCACCTCGGTGAAGCCCTGCTCGTCGTGGAATACCCGCACCCGGATGGCCATCGTGTCCTCGATCCCACATAGCCCCTTTCTCACCACGCAGCGATACCTATTCATTTTTCAGCACTCCTTCCAAGTCAAACGGCGGGATATAGCAGTCACTTGCCGCGCTGCGCTGCTGCAAATATCCGTCCTCCAGAGAGCAGCAGAGGAGATAGTCCTCCACCCGCCGGTATTCCTCCTCGCTGATTGTCCGGTCGATTTCGGGGAAGCGGCCCGCCTCCCCGCAGGGGATGTACTGGCTCATCAGGCTGAAGAGCACCTCTCCCGGGGCGAAGGTCTCGTTCACCCAGTCAATCACGTCCAGGGTGTTGTCTACTGCTCCGGGCAGGACCAGGTGCCTAATCACCACCCCGCGCTGCAAAATATCCTCGTCGTCGAAGACGCAGGGGCCCACCTGGCGCACCATCTCGAGGATTGCGGCCTTGGCAACCCCGGGATAGTCCGGCGCGCCGCTGTAGCGGGCGGCCAATGCGGGGTCGAGGTACTTGAGGTCGGGCAGGTAGATCTGCACCTTGCCCGCCAGGGCGCGCAGAGTCTCCGCCCGCTCATATCCGCCGCAGTTGTAGACCACCGGGACGGGGAGCGGTTCATGCAGCGACTCGATCACGGCGTGGGCAAAGTGGGTGGGGTTCACGAGGTTGATGTTGTGCACCCCTTTTGCGATCAGCTCGAAGTAGATTTCCCGCAGCCGGGAGACGGAAACCTCGGCGCCGTACCCCCCGGCGCTGATTTGATGGTTTTGACAGAAGACGCAGCGAAGCGCGCAGCCCGAAAAGAACACCGTCCCCGAGCCGCGCGTCCCGCTGATACAGGGCTCCTCCCATTCGTGCACGCCCGCGCGCGCCAGGACCGGGAGGGTCCCCTCTCTACAAACTCCTTCCCCCGCATGTGCCGTGCGCTGCACGCCGCAGCGGCGCGGGCAGAGCGAGCAGGTAAACGTCTCCTTCATCCTTTATAATTCCCCAAAAATTCAAAGTGCCCGAGCTCCTCCTGCAATGAACAGAGCAGGTCCAGCACCGGCTTTTCACGCACCGAGCCCTCGAAGTCGAAGTAGAAGAGGAACTCAAAGTCGGTGTCCGGCAGCGGACGGCTCTCGAGCTTGGTGAGGTTTAAGGACTGTGCCGCGAACCGGCTGATCAGCCGGTAGAGCGACCCGGCGGTGTGCGGCAGGGTCAGCGACAGGCTGATCTTATTCGCTCCCGGCTCGATGATCAGCTCCCGGCTCATACAGATGAAGCGGGTAAAATTCTGCCTGGCATTTTGAAAGTCCCGCGCCGCCACCGTCAGGCCGTAGAGCCTGGCGCACTCCTCGCTGGCGATTGCGGCGGCCGTAGCGCTGCCGCTCTCGGCGACGAACTTGGCCGCGGCGGCGGTGTTGCGGTAGACGTGCACGCGCAGCTGCGGGTTCTGGCGCAAAAACTGCGAGCACTGCCCGAGCCCCTGCTCATGCGAGTAAATATCGGTCAGCTTCAAAAGATCGGTTTCCCCCGATGTGAGCAGGCAGTGGTTGACCGGCAGCTTATACGAGCGGCAGATGGTGAGCTGGTAATCCCGCAGCAGGTCGTATACCCGCGTCACGCTGCCGTTGCTGGAGTTTTCGATCGGCAGCACCCCATAGTCGCATTCCCCGCTGCGCACCGCCTCGAACACGTCCTCGAACTGCCCGCAGAAGGAAAGGTCGGGGGAGGGAAACATCTGCCGTGCCGCCTCGTGGGAATAGGCGCCCGGCACCCCCTGACAGGCGACCCTGGCCTTCTTCGGCAGGGTCGCGCCGCCTCCCAGTGCGGCGCCGATCTGCGCGCGCAGCCGGGCGCCCCGTTCGCCGCTCAGCTGGATATGCTGGTAGCTCTTGCTGATGTCCATGATGGTCTGAAAGAGCACCCCGGCGCCGGTGCCGTATTCTTTGCCGGCGCGCGCGCTGACCTTTTCGATCACCTTGCGTTCCCGTTCGGGATGGAAGACCGGCAGGCCATGTTCACTCTTGTACTGCGCCACCGCGCGCACCGTGTCCATCCGGCGGCAGAAAAGGCGCACGAGCTCGCTGTCGATCTCGTCGATCTCGCCGCGCAACGCCTCCAAATCCATCTAGAGCACCCCGCTTTCCAATAATAGGTCCAGGATCGCCAGCGCGCTTGCCGCCTCGACGCAGGGGACGGCGCGCACAGCGAGGCACGGATCGTGCCGCCCCTTGATGAGCAGGGTGGCGTCCTTCTTTTGGATGTAGTCGACCGTCTGCTGCTCCTGGCCGATCGAGGGGGTCGGCTTCATGGCGCAGCGAAAGAGGATGGGCATGCCGGAGGAAATTCCCCCCAAAATCCCGCCGTGGCGGTTGGTGCGGGTGCGCACCCATTCGCCGTCCATGTAAAACGGGTCATTGTTCTGGGAGCCGCGCAGCCTGGCGCTGCCGAAGCCCTCGCCGAACTCGACCCCCTTCATGGCGGGGATGCCGAAGAGGATCGAAGAGAGGCGGTTCTCGATCCCGCCGAACATCGGGTCGCCGAGCCCGGGCGGCAGCCCGAGGACGGCGCATTCCACCACCCCGCCCAGCGAGTCGCAGCATAGGCGCGCGCGCTCGATTTCGTCCCGCATCTGCCTGCCCCGCTCCTCGCTGAGCACCGGGAAGGGCCGCGAGCCCGGGAGCAGCAGCTCCTCCTTTTTCAGGTTTACCGGGTCGAAGGGGTCGTCTTGAATCTCCCCCGCCGCGCAGAGGTGCGCCCCCACCTCGACCCCGTAGCGGGAAAGGATCTGCTTGGCGATCCCCCCGGCGGCCACCAGCGGGGCGGTCAGGCGGCCGGAAAAGTGTCCGCCGCCCCGGATGTCGCCATAGCCCTGGTAACGAAAATAGCCGGTAAAATCGGCGTGCCCCGGCCGCGCGAGGGCGGCGGTGCGCTGATAGTCCCCCGAACGGGTGTCGGTGTTCTCGATCAGGATGCACACCGGTGTGCCGCAGGTGGTGTCCTCCAATATCCCGCTCAGAAAGCGGGGGAGGTCCTGCTCCCGCCGCGGGGTGGAGGTCAAATCCTTCCCCGGCGCGCGGCGGGCGGTGAAGGCCAACAGCTCGTCCATGTCGATATGCTCCCCGGCGGGCAGCCCGTCGAGCACCGCGCCGATCCCCGGCCCGTGCGACTCCCCAAAAATGGACAGCTTCAGCTTGTTTCCCCAGCTAGAGGACATCAATTTTCCCTCCTAAATTTCGATAATGGGTGAAGAAATCCGGATAGCTCTTTTCCACCGCCTGCGCTCCCCGGATGGTCACGGGTCCTTCGCAGCGGGTGGCGGCGATGGCGCAGGCCATCACGATCCGGTGGTCCCCCCAGCCGCTGACCTCGCCCCCGCGCAGGGCGGGAGCGCCACTGATCCGCAGATAGTCGGGCCCCTCGCACACCTTCGCGCCCAGCCTGGTCAGGCAGTCGGCCATCGCCGCGAGGCGGTCGCATTCCTTGATCCGCAGCCGCCCGGCGTTTTCGATGAGGGTTTCCCCTTCGCTCAGCGCCGCGACCACCGCCAGGATGGGCACCAGGTCGGGTACCTGCGAGGCGTCGATTCTGCATGCGTGCAGCCGGCCGCCTTGCACCGAGAGGGGATCGTCCCCCCCGGCCGTTGCCCCGAAGCCTTGAAGCAGCCTCACGATCGCCCGGTCCCCCTGAGGGCTGTCCGGGTCCAGCCCGGCGCACGCGACAGGGGAGCCCAGCGCCCCGGCGCTCAGCCAGAAGGCGGCGTTCGAGTAGTCCGCCTCGATGGTCTCCTCCCGCTTGTGGTAGCGCTGGCGGCCGGGGATGTGCCAGCCGTAGGGCCGCGCCTCGATGTCGACCCCGAAGCGGCGCAGGGCGGCGACGGTCATCTCCACGTATCCGGCGGACTGCAGGGGAGTGCTCAAGGCGATGTCGCTGCCGCGCTCCAGCAGCGGAAGGGCGAAGAGGAGCCCCGAGACGTACTGCGAGCTGACGTCGCCCGGCAGCTCGTACCAGCCCGGGCGCAGCCGCCCGATGACCGAGAAGGGCATGCCGCTGCTGCGTGAAAAGGCGGCGCCGTGCCGCTCCATCTGTCCCGCCAGCAGGGAATAGGGCCGCTGCGGGAGGTTGCCCGCGCCAAGGAAGGTGGCGTTTACCCCGAGCGCCCCCGCCACGGGCAGCAGAAAGCGCAGGGTCGAGCCGCTCTCGCGGCAGTCGCAGGCGGCGCCCTGCGGCGGGGAAATGATCCCCGTCACCCGGGCCGTACCGCCGCAAAGGTCGATCTTTGCCCCCAGCGCGCGCAGTACCCCCAGGGTGGCGAGGATGTCCTGCGAAGGGGAGAGACCGTGCAGCACGCTTTCCCCTTCCCGGCAGAGCGCGGCGCAGATCAGCGCGCGGTGGGCCGCCGACTTGGAGGGCGGCGCTTCGAGCGTCCCCCTAAGGCGGTGCGGGGTGATGGTTATATCCATATGTTTTGTTCCCCCTATGCCCCGATGAACGGGCCGATCTCGGACACCGGGACCGGGTGCAGCCTGGCCCGCCCGATTTTATCGAGCAGGATGAAGGTAAGGCTCGCGCCGTGGCGCTTCTTGTCGCCCAGCATGGCCGGCACGAGGTCGCAGAGGTTCCCGTCGTACCGGTCGGCCATCCCGTAGGCGGCCAGCGCCCGCTCGATTTTGGCGGCGCTGCCGGGCGCGGTGAGGCCCAGCGCCTCGCTGCGCCGGGTGATCTCGGCCATCCCGATCCCGACCGCGCGCCCATGGCTGACGGCGTAGCCGCTCTGCCTTTCGATGGCGTGTCCCAGGGTGTGTCCAAAGTTTAAAAGCTGCCGCAGCCCGGTGTCCCGCTCGTCGCGTTCGACCGTCTCGCGCTTGAGGTCCACGCAGCGGCAGATGACCTGCTCCAGATGCTCCTTCACCGCTCCCGAAGCCAACAGGCCGAAAAGAGCTTCGTCGAAGATGGCCCCGTATTTGATGGCCTCGGCCACCCCGTCGCAGAAGTTTTCCTGCGGCAGGGTGGAGAGGGTGGCGCTGTCGCAGAGCACCAGGACCGGCTGCCAGAAGGCGCCGACCAGGTTTTTCCCCTCGGCGGTGTCCACCCCGGTCTTGCCGCCCACCGAGGAGTCGATCATCGCGAGGAAGGTGGTGGGGATCTGCACGAAGTCGATCCCCCGCAGCCAGCTGGCTGCCGCGAAGCCGGTCACATCCCCGACCACCCCGCCGCCCAGGGCGATGAGAAGGTCGCTCCTGGTGATTCCGCTTTCATTCAGGAAGCGGTAGATATCCTGCATGGTGGAAAGGTTCTTGCTGCCCTCGCCGTTCGGGAAGGCGAATTTAACCGCCTCGATCCCGGCGCTTTCCAGCGACCGGATCAGTGCCGCTCCGTAGAGGCCGTCGACCCGATCGTCGGTGATGACCGCGGCCTTGGCCTTCGGGCGCAGGGCGCGGATGCGCGCCCCGGCGCTTAGCAGCAGCCCCTGGCCGATCAAAATATCATAGGGGGCGGCGGTATGGACGGTGATGGTTGGCATAGGGGGTTCACTCCTTACTTAGTCGGCCATTTTCTTGCCCATGAAACTTACCATCGACTTGATTTTGGGCATGAGCTCGTCGAACTGGTCGGGGGTCAGCGACTGCGGGCCGTCCGAGAGGGCGTGCTGCGGGTCGTTGTGCACCTCGATGATCAGGCCGTCCGCGCCGGCCGCGATGGCGGCCATCGAAAGGGGCTCGACCATCCAGTTGATCCCGGCCGCATGGCTGGGGTCGACCACCACCGGCAGGTGGCTGAGCTTCTTGAGCATGGGAACCGCCGAGATGTCCAGGGTGTTGCGCGTGGCCGTCTCGAAGGTGCGGATCCCCCGCTCGCAGAGGATGACGTTCATGTTGCCCCCGGCCATGATGTATTCGGCGCTCATGAGGAGCTCCTCCATGGTGTTGGCCAGCCCCCGCTTTAAGAGGATGGGCTTTCTCAGCTTCCCGAGCTCCTTGAGCAGCTCGAAGTTCTGCATGTTGCGCGCGCCGACCTGGATGACGTCGACGTCCTCGAACAGCGGCAGGTGCGAGGCGCTCATGACCTCGGTGACGATCGGCATGCCGGTCTTTCTCCTGGCCGCGTGCAGCAGCTCGATCCCCTCGGCGCGCAGGCCCTGGAAGGCATAGGGCGAGGTGCGGGGCTTGAAGGCGCCGCCGCGCACCAGGCGTGCGCCGGCCTTGTGCACCCGGTCGGCCACCTCGGTGATCTGCGCCTCGCTCTCCACCGAGCAGGGGCCGCTGATCACCTGGAAGTTGCCCCCGCCGATCTTGAGCTCCCCGATCTGTACGACCGTATCCAGCGGATGGAATTTGCGGTTGGCATTCTTGTAGGGCTCCTGTATCCGGATGGCGTCCTCGACGATGCTCACCGCCTTGATGGTGTCAAGGTCGAGCTTTGCAGTATCGCCCACCAGCCCCAGGATGGTGGTGTGCAGCCCCTTGGTCGGGCGCGCCTCGATCCCCTGATCGCTCAGCCATTGGATAAAATTGTCGAGCTTGTCCTGCTGTATGTTATTTTTGAGAATGACGACCATGATAGTTTCCTCCAAACAGTTTACTATATTTTTGAGCCTTTCGCCACCGGTTAGCAAAAAGCTGCAAAGACAAACAAAAAGGCCGGTACTTTTGCTACCAAAAGTACCGGCCTGTGTGCACGGGTGGTTCCTGCTGCCCCTTAGGCGGGCAGTGAAGCGGTCTTTGGCAGTTTATTTAATTTGTCGCAGCAAAAAAAGCCGGCGCTAAAGAAATAGCCCTGGCTAAAGTAAAAGAAAAATTTGTTGTTTGCTGCACAAGTAACTGCCATACTGGAAAACTCCTCGCATGATGAGTGTTCTGATTTATGGTGCTTATCATACCTTAACCACCCTTTGGCTGTCAAGGGGAGTGAAGCGTTTTTCGTCAGATTGATCAGAAATTTCTTATTTTACTAAAAACTAAGATGGATTTTGCTCGGTCTGCGCCTGCTGCAGCAGGGGCTCGAGTTCCTTCCCGCAGAGGACCAGGACGTCCCCCTCGCGGATGGTGGTCGAACCCTTGGGGATGATCACCTCGCCCCCGCGCTTGATCATCACCACCAGGATTTCCTGCGGGATGTCCGCCTCCATCAGAGTCTGGTCCTTCCAGCGGCTGCCGTGCTTCACCTCATACTCCAGCAGCTGGGTGGAGCCCTCCTCCTCATAGTCGTTGAAGGTTTTGAGCACTGAGCTCTCGGCCTCCACCAATCCGAGGCGCTTTGCCACCCAGGGGATCAGGGTGCCCTGTACGCTGACCGAGAAGAGGGCGACGAAAAAGACCATATGGAAAATGTCGGTGCCGAGGCTCAGCCCCATCGAGGCCGCATAGATGGCGAACACGATCGAGGCCGCGCCGCGCAGCCCCACCCAGGAGACCAGGAGCTGCTGCCGCAGCGGGATTTTGAACCAGGAGAGGATCGAAAAGGTGGCGAGCGGCCGCGCGACGAAGATCATAAACAGGGAGAGCAACACCCCGGGCAGGATGACCGAGGGCAGCTGAGAGGGGAAGGAGAGCAGCCCCAGGGTAAAGAAGAGGATGATCTGCATGATCCAGGAAACCCCGTCGAAGAAGTGCACCAGAGAGCGCTTATGCAAAATCTTGTTGTTCCCGGCGATCAGCCCGATGAGGTAGACGCAGAGATACCCGTTCCCGCCCAGCGTTTCGCACAGCGCATAGCCGAGCAGCACCACCCCCACCACGAAGATGGGATAGAGCCCGTCGATCTCGAAGTTGATCCGGCGCAGCACGAACACCGCCGCCAGCCCCAGAAGGCCCCCCAGCGCCAGGCCGAAGGCGAGCTGGCGCACCAGCATGAGGGTGATCCCGCCGCCGCTGCCCTCGCCGGTCAGGAAGGTGATCATGACCATGGTGAGCATATAGGAGAAGGGGTCGTTGCTCCCGCTTTCGATCTCGAGCAGGGAAGCGAGGCCCCCCTTGAGCCCCAGCTTGCGCGAGCGCAGGATGGCAAAGACCGACGCCGCATCGGTCGAGGCGACGACCGAGCCGATGAGCAGGCTCTGCCAGATGTTCCCCCCGAAGAGGAAGTGGCAGAACCATCCGGTGAGCAGCGCCGTGAGCACCACCCCGAGGGTGGACATCGCGACCGCGGGGCCGATCACTGGGCGCGCGGCCTTCCAGTTGGTGCCGAAGCCCCCGTAGAACATGATGAAGATCAGCCCGATCGAGCAAAGCTGGCGGGAGAGCTCGAAATCCGAAAACCAGATCCCCCCGATCCCGTCCGAGCCGAAGAGCATCCCCAGCACCAGGAAGATCAGCAGGCTGGGCACGCCTAGGCGGTAGAAGAGCTTGCTGGATGCGACGCAGAGCAGGAGCACCACTGCGCCGCCGATTAAAATCTGTTGCATATCGGCCTCCTTCTGATGTGTCAGTCTCGGGCGGAACAGGACATATATCATTATTTTACAGGAAAAAGCGCGCACAGACAATCAAAAAATGAGGAGCCGATTCAAAAAAACATAAAAATGTGGTATCCTTATGGGGAACAATGGATATTTAAGCCTTGACGCCAATCCCGGAGAAAGGAGGAGCGGTGGATGAGGGAGCCGTTTGACAGGCCTTTGCGGGTCGCACTGGTCCAGCGCCGCGCGGTGCGGGGGGACTCCTACGCAAACCTGCAGCTGGGGCTGGAGTGCTGCCGGGCGGCCGGGCAGAAGAAGGCCGACCTCGTGGTGTTCCCCGAAATCTGGTCCAGCGGCTATGAGGTCCCGTTCGGCCGCCCGCTCTTGGAGCATGGGGCGTATATGCGCTCCTTCCAGGAGGAGGCGCGGCGCCTCGGGCTCGGGATCGTGGCGACCTGCCTCTCGAAGGGGAAGAAGCTGCCGCAGGACACGGCGGTCGTCATCTCCCCCACGGGGGAAATCCTCATGCGCTACGCCAAGGTGCATACCTGCGATTTTTCCGCCGAGCGCACGCTCGAGCCGGGGGAGGGGTTTGCCGTCTGCGACTTCCCCTTCGAGGGGGGCCGGGTGCGCCTGGGGGTGATGACCGGATTCGACCGGGAGTACCCCGAGAGCGCAAGGGAGCTCATGCTTAAGGGGGCCGAGCTGATCGTGGTGCCCAACGCCGGGGCGATGGATCCGCTGCGGCTCGGCCAGCTGCGCACCCGCGCGTTTGAAAACATGGTCGGGGTGGCGATGGCCAATTATCCCGGCCTCGGCTGGGGATGCTCCTGCGCCTTCAGCCCGATAGTTTACAGCGAAACCGGGCATTATATAGACAATACCCTCGCCATGGCCGGGGAGCGTGCCGAGGGGCTGGTGCTGGCGGATTTCGACCTGGAGGCGATCCGCGCCTGGCGCGCGCGCAGGGTCTGGGGAGGGGCCTACCGCAAGACCTACGCCTACCCAAGCCTTTTGGAGGCGAGGCCCCCAAAGCCCCTCGTGCGGCGGGACAACCGGACGCAATGCCCTTAAGACAGAAGGAGGAATTATCTTGACAACCTACAATCCGGTTTTGCTGGCGCTGCTGGGCACCGGCTTTACCTTCCTGGCGACCGCCGCGGGCGCGGGGATGGTCTTCTTTTTCCGCAAGCAGGCGGGGGAGGAGTTCCAGCGCAGCTTCCTGGGGTTCGCCGCCGGGGTGATGATCGCCGCCTCGGTCTGGTCGCTGCTGATCCCGGCCATCGAGATGGCCGAGGGCGGCCCTCTCCCCGGTTGGGTGCCGGCGGCGGGAGGCTTTGTGCTCGGCGGGCTTTTTTTGCTGCTGCTGGACCGGCTGCTTCCCCACCTGCATCCCGATTCCGATACCCCCGAGGGCTTGCCCTCCTCGCTGCGGCGCACCACCATGCTGGTCTTCGCCGTGACGCTGCACAACATCCCCGAGGGGATGGCGGTGGGGCTGGCCTTCGCGCTGGCCGCGCAGGGGAGCGGCGCCACTACCCTGGCGGGTGCCATGGCGCTGGCCATCGGCATGGGGCTGCAGAACTTCCCCGAGGGCGCGGCCATCTCCCTGCCGCTGCGCCGGGAGGGGCTTTCGGTGAGCCGTTCCTTCGTCTATGGGGCCCTTTCGGGGATCGTGGAGCCGATCGCCGGAGTACTCACCGTGCTGGTGGCCGCCAAGGTCGCCGGGATCATGCCCTGGATTCTCTCCTTCGCGGCGGGGGCGATGATTTACGTGGTGGTCGAGGAGCTGATCCCCGAGGCGCACCTGGGTGAGCATTCGCACATCGGGACCGCCGGGGTGATGACGGGATTCCTGATTATGATGATCCTGGATGTTGCGCTCGGATAGGCTTTGGTGTATAATGAAACCATCTTATAAGCGGGAGGATTTGTAAAATGTTAGTAGCTGCTGCAGAAATGCTCAAAAAGGCAAAGGAAGGCAAATACGCGGTTGGCCAGTTCAATATCAACAACCTCGAGTGGACCAAGGCGGTGCTGCAAACCGCCGAGGAGCTGAAGGCCCCGGTCATCTTGGGCGTCAGCGAGGGCGCGGGCAAATACATGTGCGGTTTCAAGACCGTCACCGAGATGGTCAAGGCGATGGACGAGAGCCTGGGGATCACCGTGCCGGTGGCGCTCCACCTCGACCACGGCACCTACGACGGGTGCAAGAAGTGCGTGGAGGCGGGCTTCACCTCCATCATGTTCGACGGTTCCCACTACCCGATTGAGGAGAACATCGAAAAGACCAAGGAGCTCGTCGCGCTCGCGCATGACAATGGCATGTCCATCGAGGCCGAGGTCGGCTCGATCGGCGGCGAAGAGGACGGCGTGGTCGGCATGGGCGAGGTCGCGGACCCCGCCGAGTGCAAGATGATCGCCGATCTGGGGATCGATTTCCTCGCCGCGGGGATCGGCAACATCCACGGCGTTTATCCTCCCAACTGGAAGGGCCTGGACTTCGACGCGCTGGCCAAGATCCAGCAGGCGGCCGACGGTATGCCGCTCGTGCTGCACGGCGGCACCGGGATCCCGGCGGACATGATCAAAAAGGCGATCTCGCTGGGCGTCAGCAAGATCAACGTCAACACCGAGTGCCAGCTCTCCTTCGCGGCCGCGACCCGCAAGTACATCGAAGAGGGCAAGGACAAGCAGGGCAAGGGCTTTGACCCGCGCAAGCTGCTCGCTCCCGGCGTCGAGGCCATCAAGGCCACCGTCAAGGAGAAGATGGAGCTCTTCGGCTGCGTCGGCAAGGCGTAAGAGAAACAGAACAAAAAACAGGCTCCCCAAGCGGGGAGCCTGTTTTTTGTTTACTTGCGGGTTCAGTTGGCGGGGTGGCATTTGGCGCAAGGGGTATATTCCAGGCTCTGCGCCTTGGAGACGTTGTAGGCGCAGAAGTTTTCCCCGGCGGCATAGACGGGGCAGTCGAGGGTGTGGTATTCCTTCCCGCCGTCGACGATGATGGCGATATAGGCGTCCAGGAACTTGGCCTTCTCCCGGTCGGTTTTCGCCGCAGCAGCGGGATGGCATTTTGCACAGGGGGTGTAATCCAGCTTCTGCGCCTTGGAGACGTTGTAGGCGATGAAGTCTTCCCCCTCGGCGTAGACGGGGCAGTCGAGGGTGTGGTACTCCTTCCCGCCGTCGACGATGATGGCGATATAGGCGTCCAGGAACTCGGCCTTTTCCCGCTCTGTCTGCGCGGCAGGTGCGGAGGGAGCTGCGCCCGCAGCGGGCGCGGCTGGCGCCTGGGCGGCCGCTGGCGCTTGGGCGGCTTCTGGCGCTTGAGCGGCTTTTGGCGCTTGGGCAGCCTCCGGGGCGGGGGAGACTGGCGTCTCATAGGGGCAGACCCCGTTTGTGTGCAAATGGGCCGGATAGCCGTGATGGTAATGATAGGGCCCGAGCCCGCTGACATTCTTGTTGTCCTTGTGCCCGCCGGCGCTGTCGGTGCGTCCCGAGTGTGCAAAGGCGCTGGTGGTAATCAGACATAAAACGATCAGAACAGAGAATAATCTTTTCAAAACAATCACCTCACCCTCAGTATAGTGCGAAGATAACCGGTTGCATGTCGAATACGGTCGAACCGCGCGGCGGCCGTGTACAAGCCGTTATTGCCAAACGGGCAAAAAAATGCTAAGATAAATCATTCGATAAGGGCTTTGACCGAGGGAGGATTTTTGTATGATAAAAGGCAGATGGATTGCGCTGATTTGCGCCGCCTTGCTGGCGATGAGCGGCTGCGGCGCCAGGGAGAAAGGGGCGCAGAGCAGTGAGGAAGCGTTGCCGCAAAGCTCTCAGGCTTCGCAGCAGGAGTCCTCGCAGGCAAAAGAGGCTGATCCCTCGCCCGAGGGGGAGAGCGGCGAGCCGGTGGACGAGGCGGCGCTGAAGGCAGTGTTGGATTCCATCGCCCAATACGAGCCGGATACGGCGGGCAGCTCGCTGAAGATCGTCATCGTGGCGGCGAAGCTCCTCGACTTCTCGGAGAGCTACAACGCGGCGCAAAAGCAGGCGTTGGAAACCGGGGCGGAGAATTATCTCACCGCGCTCACAGGGGAAGCGCTCGGGCTGTTTTCAGACAACCTGCCCTATGTGGACCAGACCGTGCGCGAGATTCTCGCGGGCGGGGAGGAGATCGAAGCGAGGCTCGAGGAGGCGGGGAACCCGCTGGAGAGTGAAAGCTACAGCCCGGACCTCTACGAGTCGGTCTACGCCGTGCTCAACGATGCGCTGGCCGCGCGGATCGCCAAGGGCTAAACGTGAATACGAAAGCGCCCCGCATGGAATCCATGCGGGGCGCTTTTTGCTGCCGGCTCAGAGGGAGGCGTAGTAGCCGGTGGCGAGGATGTCGCCCTCCTTCATCATGACCTGCCCTTTGGCGAGCACTGTGTCGATGGATAGGTCGTCGTTCAAAAAGACGAGGTCGGCATCGCTGCCCGGAGCAATCGCGCCCTTGCGCGGATAGAGCTCCAGGGCTTTCGCCACAGTCTCGGTGATGGGCAGGATGGCCCGCTCGAGAGGCACCCCCTTGCCGATCAGAGCCCGGACGGTCTCATAGAGGGTGGTCATCCTGCCGACCCCCATGCCGACCATTTCTTTTTTCTCGTTCCAGATGGGGGCGCTGCCGTTCGAGTCCGAGCTCAGGGTGACCTGCCCGAAGGGCGCGCAGTCCATCAGCTGGAGCAGCGCCGTTTCCACCCCTTCTCCGCTGGTCAGGTCGGGATAGCCGCCCATCCTTGCGAGCTTGGCGGCTTGGTCGAGATGCCGGCACATGTGGGTGGGTCTAAAGTGCCGCACCGGGATGTCGGTGCGCTCGACGATCTCAAAGACGGCGGCGATCCCTTCCTTGCCGCTGCCCACATGGATGTGCACCACCCCCGGTTTTTTGGCGGTCAGGGAGGCGATCCGCACCTCGCTGGCAAGGCGGGTGAGCTCCTGCACGGTGGGGTAGGAGCAGCGGTGGTCGGACAGGGCGATCTTCACCCCCAGCACCTCGGGGATGAGGCAGATGTCCTCCCCGACTTCGCCGGTCAGGGTGACGCTGGGGTACTCGTACGAGCCGGTCAGGCAGTAGGCGGTGATCCCCTCCAGGGTGAGCGCGCGGACTTTGGCCAGCAGCGCGTGCAGGCTGCGGGTGTGCCGGTCGGTGCCCAGCAGCCCGCACAGGGTGGTCACCCCGGCCCCTATGCAGTCGCGTATATCCAGCTCGGGCACCCGGCTGGCGAAGCCGTCCTCGCCGCCGCCCCCAATACAGTGGACATGCTGGTCGATGAAGCCGGGAAGCACCCGCTTTCCTCCGGCGTCCAGCACGGTGAGCTGCGGCAGGGAATAGTCGATCCCCTCCCGCAGCTCGATGATCCGCCCGGCGCAGATGAGGATATCCCGGAGCCCCAACGGGGCGGGGGAATAGACGTTTGCGTTTTTGATCAGCAGCATAGATTTCCCTCCTGTTTTCCTTTCTCTATCAAACAGGAAGAAACCGGTTTTGTCAAGAGGGGCGGGCCCGGCAGCCGAATTTTTGACCAATGGATATTCAATGTCTTTTTTAAAAAAGTGCGGGAAGCGCACCCTTTTTGCCCCTTTGGCATAGGATAAAACGACAAAATGAGAGATGGAGGTATCCTATGCCTACGGTATATCTGAGCCCCTCCCTGCAGGAGTTCAACCAATACGTCAACGGCGGCAACGAAGAGCAGATGATGAACCTGATCGTGGACGCGATGATCCCCTACCTGCGCGCGAGCGGGATCCAATATGTGCGCAACTCCACCGAGCAGTCCCTGCTCGAGGCGATCGCCCAGTCCAACGCAGGCAACTACGACCTGCACGTCGCCATCCATTCCAACGCCTCGCCCGAGAGCCTGAGCGGACAGCTGCAGGGCACCGACGTCTACTACCGCCCGGGCAACTGGTCGAGCAAGCGTTTCGCCGACATCCTGGTGCGCAACTTTAAGCAGATCTATCCCAATCCCCAGATGGTGCAGGCCCTGCCCACCTCCTCCCTGGCCGAGGTGCGCCGCACCACCGCGCCCGCCGTGCTCATCGAGGTGGCCTACCACGACAACTGGCAGGACGCCCAATGGATCAAAGACAACATCGACGCCATCGCGCGCACCATCGTGCGCTCGATGACCGAATATTTCGGCATCCCCTTCGTCGAGCCGCAGCCCGAGCGCGTCGGGATCGTGCAGACCGGCGGGCCCAACCTCAACATCCGCAATAGGCCCAACACCGGCGCCGCGGTCATCGGCCGCATTCCGGACGGCGCGCAGATCACCGTCTATTCGGACATCGGCGAATGGGACGTGGTCGGCTACGGTGGGGTGGTAGGCTTCGCTTATAACCGGTACATCAACCTGCAATAACCCCTGGTATGCAGCAGGGCCCGCAGCGACAGCTGCGGGCCCTGTGCGGGTTCTATCGGGAAAAAGGGAAAACAGATTATAAGCCGTTGGGGTTTTGGCGGATAAACTCCCACCCGTCCCGGCACATGTCGTCGAGGCCGCGCCCGGCCTCCCAGCCGAGCAGGCGCTTGGCCTTGTCGCAGTTTGCATAGGAGGTGGCGATGTCCCCGGCGCGGCGCGCCTTGATCTCATAGGGGATTTTCTGGCCGCTGGCGCGCTCGAAGGCATGCACCACATCCAGCACGCTGCTGCCCTTGCCGGTGCCGAGGTTGATCGCCTCGACCCCCTTGTGGGCGGCCGCGTATTCCAGCGCTTTGATGTGCCCGAGCGCCAGGTCCACGACGTGGATGTAGTCCCGCACGCCGGTCCCGTCCGGGGTGTCGTAGTCGTCGCCGTAGACGCTGAGCGTTTGCAGCTTGCCCACCGCGACCTGGGAGATATAGGGAAAGAGGTTGTTGGGAATCCCGTTGGGATTTTCGCCCAGCAGCCCGCTTTCGTGCGCGCCGATGGGGTTGAAGTAGCGCAGCAGGATGACGCTCCAGTCGGGATCCGCCGCCTGGACGTCGCGCAGCATCTGCTCGATGAAGAGCTTGGTGCTGCCGTAGGGATTGGTGGTGGACAGGGGCATGTCCTCGGTGAAGGGGGCGGTGTTGTGCATGCCGTAGACGGTGGCGGAGGAGGAGAAGACCATCCGCTTGCAGCCGTGGCGGCGCATGACGTCGCAGAGGACCAGGGTGCCGGTCAGATTGTTGTGGTAGTACTCGATCGGCTTTTCGACCGATTCGCCCACCGCCTTGAGCCCGGCGAAGTGGATCACCGAGTCGATCTCGTTTTCCGAAAAGATCCGTTCGACTGCCGACCCGTCCAGCAGGTCGCTTTCATAGAAGCGGGGCTCGCGGCCGGCGAGCTGCGCGATCCGGCGCAGCGCCTCGGGCTTGGAGTTTGAGAAGTTGTCGGCCACGACCACCTCGTAACCCGCCTTAAGGAGCTCCACCACGGTGTGGCTGCCGATGTATCCGGCGCCGCCGGTGACCAAAACTGCCATATCTATATTACCTCCCTTATCGGTTTTGCTTCCGGATTTCAGTATATCTCCCCGCTGCCGCCGCGTCAATTGTTTTTGGAGGTGCTGCAACTTTTGTCCATCTTTTCGCAACTTTTGCGGGAGGCCCATCCGCCGGGGGTGGGAATTTTTCTGCCGGGGTGGTATAATAACCACAGATTGCTTATTGCTGTCACATCTATATGATACCATCCGCGGAAAGGGAGAAACGGTTTGGACAAAAATCTGATCGTCTATGACGATATCCAAAGCAACGAGGAAATCCGCACCTATATCGAGATGGCGGACCAGATGCTCAGTGCCCAGGGATTTACCGAGCATTCCTTCGCCCATGTGACCAAGGCCGCCCGGGTGGCCTTTGACATTTTGCAGACGCTGGGCTATCCCGAGCGCACCTGCGAGCTGGCGCGGATCGCCGGGTTCATGCACGACATTGGCAATGTGATCAACCGCAATGACCACGCCCAGAGCGGCGCGCTGATGGCCTACCGCATCCTCAATAAGCTGGGGATGCCCCCGCGGGAGGTGGCAATCGTGATCGGCGCGATCGGCAACCACGACGAGGGCACCGCCGTGCCGGTGGGGGAGGTTGCCGCCGCCCTGATCCTCGCGGACAAGAGCGACGTGCGCCGCTCCCGGGTGCGCAACCAGCTGGAGGCCTCCTTCGACATCCACGACCGGGTCAACTACGCCGTCGAGCAGTCCCAGCTGATCGTGGACCTGCGCCACGAGCTCTTTTCGCTCAACCTGACCATCGACACCAAGACCGGGACCATGCTCGACTATTTCGAGATTTTTCTCGGGCGGATGCTTCTCTGCCGCCGTGCGGCCAATTACTTCCATATGAACTTTCAATTGGTCATCAATGGGAATGTATTGTAAAAAAATTCCTTTCGTCACAATTCGATTCCAAATTCTGTAAAATTATGGTATCCTCAGGACAAATGGGACATTTGGAGGAGGATGCCGGATGGAAAACAGGAAACCGGTCTATTCGGTCTTTGGCGAGACGGTGGACGGCCGGATGTGCTACGGCTTGCAGGAGGAGGGAGGCGCGCGTTTTTGCCGCCTGAGCGATGAGCGTTTAGAGCTCGAGGCGCTGGCGGGGCTGCTCAATCGGGCCGGATGCTCGCCCATTCATTTTTCCGAAGTGGTCGAGGATTTCCGGCACAGCTGAGATAATTGTGAGGAAAACGGGAAAAATGAAAAAAAGAGGTTGACATTTTCCTTACAATGCGATAAAATAATATTCGCGATATTTATCGCGCAGAGATGGGAGTATAGCTCAGCTGGTTAGAGTGCCTGCTTGACATGCAGGAGGTCGTTGGTTCGAGCCCAATTATTCCCACCAGGAAAACCGCTTAAACGGCTTTTGGCTGTTTAAGCGGTTTTCCTTTTTTCCTGCCGGGACAACCGCCGGGCTGCTCCCGGAATATCCGGGCCGTTGGGCGGTGCGCGTAAGCGGAGTGCGCCGGGAAGAAGGAGTTCCTTGCAAAGCCGGTTCCGGGCGGGCGGCGCAAAACACCCCCTTCCCGCTGCCGACCGGGAGGAGGGTCATAAGAACGACAAAAGAGCTCCCCCTTTTTAAGGGGGAGCTCTTAATCATTGCTTGTCTTACGCGGGGCAGACGTTGACAGCGCGCAGCTTGCCGCTGTTCTTCGGATCAGCCTCGGTCTCGAAGGTGACCTTCTGGCCCTCGTTGAGGGTTTTGAAGCCGTCGCTGACGATCGCAGAGAAATGCACGAAGACATCCTCGCCGCCCTCGTCGTTGGAGATGAAGCCAAAGCCCTTGTCCGCGTTAAACCATTTTACCGTACCCTTATTCATGTTAGGTACCTCCTGTTTATAAATTTCATATTCAGAGACGTACTTGGTGTGCACGGAAAAGACCGGCAACGAAAAACTCACATGCTTTTGTAAATCATGAAACGGACCATGACTTACAAAAACATGTGAGTTCATTTGGTACATTTAGAATACATGATTAGTATAGCAGTTTTTAAATCTTTTGTCAACTGTTTTGCCCGGTGTAATATTTCGGAAGTTTTGGAAAATCCTAATGGATGAGGTGATTGACATGGCAAAACAGGGAATGAAGCGGCCTTCTCCCGCGCACAAGCCTCCGAAAAACGAGGTGCCGCCGGTGCCTGAGCTGCAGGGAAAGCCCAAGCACACCAAGGAAAAAGCAAAGCCCATCACCGAATAAGCCGAAAATGCGCCCTTCTCAAAGTATGGCAGGCGTCGCCTGCCATACTTTGAGAAGGGCGCATTCCATTGACGGAAGGCTTCAGCGGGGGTCCTCCACCAGCAGGACCTTCAGGATGGAATCCGGGGAGACTGAGCCGAGCAGATAGACGGTATAGGTCGAGCGTTCGCCGATGTCCGCCGCGAAGGAGACCAGCACGTCAGGGCGGGGGAAGTCGGAGGAGATGTCCTCCACCGTTTCGATGTCCGCCTCGAGCGGGGTGGGGGTGATGTAGAAGAAGTAGAGCCCCGGCCGGATGGTCTTGAAGGGGGTCGCTTCCTTGAAGCGCACGTCGGAAAAGACGGTGCGCCCGTCATAGAGGTTCATGTCCAGCGCCTGGGAGTCGTAGATGAGATTCACCACCCGCAGGCAGGAGAGGCTGCGCGAGACGTTCTGGCAGGGGATGTCGTTAATCTGCGCCAGCTCGATACCCGAGGGGGCGTTGACGATGGCGAGGGTGATGGTCTCCCCGGACTTGAAGGGGAAATTTTTGCGCAGCAGCAGGCCGTTTCCCGAGCGCACGACCACGGTGCGAAAGCCGTCCGGCACGTTGCGGTAGCCCGTCAGCTCGCCGAAGGTGAGGTTGTTCGCCATCATCCTTCCGCCCACGACCACGTTCAGAGGGGCATAGCCCACTGCCGCGTGCAGGAAGCGCACCCGGCAGTAGCCCTGCGTGGGAGGCGTGATGGGCCCGGGTGCGACCGGGCGGCCGCCCTCGGGGGCGATGGGCGGCACTGGAACGACCGGACCGGGGGCCACCGGGCGGCCGCCTTCCGGGGCGATGGGCGGTACCGGAATATCGGGGCCCGGAGCGACCGGGCGACCGCCTTCCGGAGCGATGGGCGGCACAGGGACGTCGGGGCCCGGAGCGACCGGACGACCGCCCTCGGGAGCGATGGGCGGTACAGGGACGTCGGGGCCCGGAGCGACCGGACGTCCGCCTTCGGGGGCGACGGGGGTCGTTGGAACATCCCGTGCGGCGGGCTGGGAAGAGGATGACCTGTTATTGCGATTCATCACGAAAGATTCCTCCTGGTCTATGTAAAAATGGTATTTGTGACCTATGTAAATCCCCGCCCGCGGGCGGGGAACGCGTACTAGAACAACCGCCGGAAAAACCTGATGATCCGGAGCAGCAGGCGCCGAAGGGCGGCGAAGAGCCCCGTGCCCTGACTGCCGGAAGGGGTATCCGGCTGTGATCCTGATCCGCCTGGATTTTCCGGCGGCTGCGCGGGAGGCGTGCCCTCCGGGAAAGGCCCCTGCTGGCCCGGCTTTCCCTCCTGGGGGCCGGTGGGGGAGCCTTCTATCGGAGACAGGCCGTTGAGGCCCGCCGCCTTTATGATGGCGGCATAGTCCTTATAGGCCCAGTCGCGGTCGCACGGGCCCTTGACACCCGGACAGGTGCCGCTGCTGCCGGTGTATTGCCACATGCCGTATTCGCCCTGATAGTCCGGCTTCTGGGTGTAGTCGGCCAGCCAGAAGTCGTAGGCGTCCAGCCGTTCCATCTCGAGATAGAGCTTGGCAAAATAGAAATAGGTGTAGAACATGGCATAGTAGCCGAGCCGCTCCACCTCGCTGCAAAAGGCGATTACCGTGTCGGTGATCTCCTCCTTGGTCAGCACGCTGGTCAGACGCGAGTCCTCCACGTCAATGGCGATGGGATAGCTGATCCGGTACCCGCGGGCCAGGGCGATCGTCTCCTGTGCGGCCCGCCTGGCGGCCTGCTCGCTGCGCGCGTAGGAGTAGACGTAGAGCCCGACCTGCACGCCGGCTTTGAGCGCGTCGGTGATGGTCACCTCGAGGTTCGGGTCGGCCGCCAGCCCGCCGTCATAGCCGCACCAGCCCGCGCGCACCATGCAAAAGCGCACCCCGCTGCTGTAGACCGTCTCAAAATCGATCCTGGCGCGGGAGGTTTGATATTGTGAGATGTCGATCCCGCTGATTGGAATCTCCTGCAAGCTTTCACATCCTTTTTTCTGTGTCTCCTGCGCGGTTGGCGCGCAGGGCCGGCGGATAAACTCCGGCACACCATCCTATGCAAAGCGGTGGATTTCGGATCATAAAAAGGGATGCCGGTTTTGGCGGCGGACAGCGGGAGCCCCGGCGATCCGGGGGCCTGATGATGAAAAAAAGGACTGAAAGCAACGCTTTCAGTCCTTTGGGAAAAGGCTTAAGACACGCTATTGCTCCAGCGGCTGCCGGGGCTCCAATGCCGGTACCTCCACGGCGTCGTTCCCGGCGCCGTCTGTGTCGTCCTCGGCGGGAGGATCGGCGGGCGGCGACTTCTTGGACTCGGAGAGGGTGATCAGGATCACGCCCGAGAGAATCAGCACGCAGCCGATAATCTTGAGCAGCGAGAGCGACTCGCCCAGTATGAGCACGCCGCAGACTATGCTCGTGATCGGCTCGAAGGTTGAGAGGATGGCCGAGGTGGACGGCCCGACGTAGAGCACGCCGAGCTGGAAGAGGGTGACCGCCCCCACCGAGGTGAGCACGGCGACAATGAAGGAATACAGCCACGCCTTGGGCGTCAGCTGGAGCACGGCGAGCTGGCCGCTCACCAGCCCGAAGAGCCCGGCGGTGATCCCCGCCACGCTGCACAGGTAGAAGGAGAGCTTGAAGTAGTACATATTCTTCAGCCCGGATTTATCGAGGTAGATGACGTAAAAGGACCAGAAAAATCCCGACGCGATCGCCAGGATAAAGCCCATGGCCGAGCCGCCCGAACTCTTGTCGGCGAAGAAGAAGATCCCGGCCGTGGCGAGCACCAGCGCACAGATTTTCAAGGGGGTCATTTTTTCCTTGAAGAGGACGACGCAGGCCACCGAAATCACCAGCGGATAGACGAAGTGCAGGGTGGTGGCCATCCCGACGGAAATGTATGTATAGGAGGAGTAGAGCAGGATGGTGGTCAGCGCCGAGCCGACCACGCCGGTGAGAAGGATTTTTTTCACTTCGCTTGGGGCGACCCGGATGGAGAGCCCCCGCCGGCGCACCAGGAAGTAGAGCACCGGCAGCGCCAGGATGGAGCGCAGGAAGGTGAGGGTGATCCCGTTGCTTCCGCCGTCGTAGGTGATCCGTCCGAGGATGGGGGTAAAGCCGAAGATGGTCGCCGAGAGGATGGTAAAAAGGATGCCCTTATACTTCTGCAAATTGAAACCCACCTGACACTCAAATTTATCAGAATCTTTATATCTTGCGGCGCCATTGCCGCAAGATGCATTATACAATAGCCCGCACAGGGCTGTCAATTGCGCGGCAAAGAAAAGGGGCCCGCGGGCTTCCGGACCGCGCAAAAAAAGTATTGAAAGCAAAGCTTTCAATACTTTGGGAGGGGCGTGGCGTTAATCCCCGGTTTTCAAAAAAGAAGCGGCGCCTTCAATCCTCTTTTTCGCACTCGCGAAGGGTGCGCAGATGCTCGCCGTAGAGCTGCAGCTCGCCGAGGGTGGAGATGTGCACCCCCGAGCGGCGAATCTCCTGCTGTACCGCCGCGGGCAGGGAGGCAAAGTATGCGTGCATGCGCTGGTCGTCATATTCCTTCGGCACCTTCAGCGATCCCCCTGCAGCAGGTTGTCCGCATAGTTTTGCAGGCTTTCGAACGAATTGACGCTCGTCGCGCGCTGGCTGATCATCTCGCGCACATAGTCGGGCAGGGAATTGTAAAACTGATCCGCTTCGGGTTCCTGGTCGATCAGGCTGTAAAGGTCGGGATATTTTTTGAGCATAAGGGCCTCCATTCTCCGCGCAGCGCGCGGCTGCCGCCATCTTTGCGGCGGGCGGCGCGCCGGAATCCGGGATTTTCCCACCCTTAGTTTCTGCCGTGCGGCTCTCAAAAATTCAGTTGGCGGTGATTTTTGGCGGCAGCCCCTCTTTCTTGACAAATTCCGGCACGCTTCGTATAATGGACAAGGTATGGAAAAGAATTTTGTTGCGTGGTGATTGAATTTGCGAAAGAAAGCGGGAACCCTGCTTTTATCCTTGGCGCTCGCCCTCTCGACGGCGGCCGGCGCCTTCGCACAGGGTACGGATGCCCAGGAAGTGCTGGACGGCGCGGAGCTGGAGCCGCAGAGCCTGCAGTCTGAGGAGCTCGGGGAACTGGTGGAAGAGACGATGGACGAGCTCTGCGACGAGGAGATGGGCACCTACGATAAGGTGGCGGCCTGCTACGATTATCTGGTGGAGAACATGTCCTACGGCAACCAGATGCGCTACCTCAACGTGGAGGCGGGGGACACCACCTGCGCGGATATTTATTATGACTGCGGCGAGGTCGAGGGCTTTGCGGCCGTCGCGCTCACCTCCAAGGTCGGGTACTGCAACGGATACGCCTCGGCGCTGATCGTCATGCTGCGCACTTTGGGGATCGACGCGCGGCTGGTGGAGGGCGAAACCGGAAGCGCCAATGGCGGCTATGCCTACCATAAATGGGCCGAGGCCGACATCGGGGGGACCACCTACCTGTTCGACCCGCAGCTCGAGCAGGACCTCACGGCGGCCGGGCTGCCGGCCTATTCGGTCTTCTGCAAGACCTATGGCGAGGTCGGGGACCGGTACATAAAATACTGATTGATGGAAAAAGGGCTCCGTACTTTTCGGTACGGAGCCCTTTTTGGATTTTCAGATGGCGACGCTGTGCTTGACCCGGTCGCGCTCCTCGGCGCGTTTGCCGTTGTTGAAGCGGTCCAGCGTGCCCACCAGGTATCCGGTGATCCGCCGAATCCTCTCATAGGGCACGGGCGCCAGCTTGTAGCTTAGGTTGACGTATTCGCCGTCCAGCTCGATGTCGACGGTGTCGATGGTACGCCCGGGGTTCTGAGCGCGGATGTGCGCGAGGTAGGCGTCAATTTCCTGCTGTGAAAGGCTGCCGCCTGTGATGTTGATCTGCTCCATATTGTATACCACCTTTGTCTCAATTTGATGGTATCAATATACCATATATAGATTTAAAAAGCAACCGGTAATCTATATCTTGTTGCCCTAAACGGGAAGGGAATTTTCCAGTTCCTCTTCGGCGGCCTCTTGCGTCCCCTCGCAGGGAGCGATGGCGCGGGAGAAAAACAGGTTGTATAGGCGGATCATCGCCGCTCCGAGGACCAGACCGTTGGAGAAGTGGTTCAGGGATTTGAGCTTCTTGTCACAGGGGGAATCGAAGGGGCCCTTCACCGCCTGGCCGGTAAGATAGAAGTAGTAGAGCACCGCCGCGAGGACCAGTACGGCGGAAACCGTCTGTACGCTGAAGAGCTGGCAGGCCTCGGGGGTTTCCCGCCCTGCCGCGGCATCGGTGAGCTGTTTGCGCTGGATGAGCACGCCGTAAAAAGAAAGCGTCACGGCGGCAATGGTGATCAAAATGAACATTGCTGCCTTGTCCAGCACCGGGAGCTGTTCTTCGAGCAGGGAATCCGCCGTCTGCTGTTCCATAAGCCATCGCCGCCCTTTCCTGGATTTATTACCAGTGTATTCCGCTTTTAACGCCCCGGTGACGAAAAACAGGCATTGCGGGGGCATATACTTTGGCAAAGGGGGATTTGATATGCGTTTGAACGGAATTCTGATTGGGCTGATGTCCTTTGCGATCATCGGGCTGTTCCATCCGGTCGTCATCAAGTGCGAGTACTATTTTGGGGCGCGCGTCTGGCCGGCGTTCCTGGCGGCGGGGATCGGCTTTTTGCTGCTCTCGCTGCTGCCGGATTCTGTGATCGTCTCGTCCACTTTGGGAGTGCTGGGCTTCACCTGCCTGTGGAGCATCGGCGAGCTCAGGGAGCAGCGCAGGCGGGTGGAGCGGGGCTGGTTCCCGGAAAACCCCAATCGAAAGAAGCGGGGCTAGAAACAAAAAAACGACTTGTCAAAACAAGTCGTTTTTTTATGTGGTGGAGACGCGCGGGCTCGAACCGCGGACCTCCTGCGTGTGAAGCAGGCACTCTGACCAGCTGAGCTACGCCTCCGGATCAGAACAAAAATTATTATAGCACAAAGGCGCGGGCTTGTCTAGTCCTCGGGCAAATTTTTGGAGCAAAAAAGGGTTAAAATTCCAACCCCTCCAGGCAAAGTTCGATCGGGCAATGATCGCTTCCGAAGACCTCGGGATGGATGATATGGTCCTTGACGCAGCCGCGGATCCGCTCGGAAACCAGGAAGTAGTCGATCCGCCATCCGGCGTTGTTGGCCCTGGCGTTATACATATAGGACCACCAGGTGTAGGCGCCCGTCTTATCGGGATAGAGGGCGCGGAAGGTGTCGCAAAAGCCGCTTTCCAGCAGCTCGGTCATCTTGCCGCGCTCCTCGTTGGAGAAGCCGGCGTTGCCCACATTGGACTTGGCGTTTTTGAGGTCGATCTCGTTGTGGGCCACGTTCATGTCCCCGCAGACGATGACCGGCTTTTTTGCGTCCAGCTCCTTTAGATAGGCGCGGAAGGCGTCCTCCCAGCGCATGCGGTAGTCGATCCTGGTCAGCCCGCGCTGGGCGTTGGGGGTGTAGACGGTGACGAAATAAAAATCCTTGTATTCCAGCGCAATGACCCGCCCCTCGGTGTCGTGCTCAGAAATGCCGAGCCCATAGCCGGCCCACAGCGGCGGGTGCTTTGAAAACACTGCGGTGCCGGAGTAGCCCTTGCGCTCGGCGCTGTTCCAGTACTGCTCGTAGCCGGGGAGCACGAGCTCGATCTGGTCGGGTTGCAGCTTGGTCTCCTGCACCGCGAAGCAATCGGCGCCGGACGCGGTGAAGAAATCTTCAAAGCCCTTGCCCACACAGGCGCGCAGGCCGTTGACGTTCCAGGAAATCAGTTTCATGGAAAAGCTCCTTTATTTTAAGACTTAAACCGGGACGGCCGGTTTATCCCGAGAAATTGCCATCAAGGGTATCTTATCATAGATTCGTCAGCCGGTAAAGGAAATTTCCCCTTGAAAATGATGCCGGCGGGCGTTAGGATGGGAGCAGATGATCTTTCTTTAAATTCCCGGGAAAGGAATGGTTATAGAGATGGAAAAGCTGATTGCGGTTGGGCTCAATGTGGTGGACAAGTACCCCGCGCTCGGGGTGATGTACCCCGGCGGGAACGAGCTCAATGTCGCCGTCTATGCGCGCTGGCTCGGGGCGCAAAGCGCCTTTCTCGGCGTATTCGGCAGCGACGGGGCCGCCAGGTCCAACGAGGAGGTCCTGCGAAAAGAAGGGGTGGAGATCTCCCATTGCCGCCATGAGCAGGGCGAAAACGGCTATGCGATAGTCACGCTGGTAAACGGGGACCGCGTGTTCGGGGAATTTAATGACGGCGGGGTGACCGGACGCTTCCCGATCCGGCTCACCGGGGAGGACATGCGGTATATCCGCGGATTCGACGTCATCTCGGCCTCGATCAATTCCCGGCTGCCCGAGAGGGAGATCGAACGGCTGCACAGCGCCGGGGTGCCCCTCTCCTACGACTTTTCAGACCGGTACACGCCCGGGCATCTCCGGAGGGTCGCGCCGCATGTCGACTTTGGTTTCGTCTCCTGCTCCGGGATGGACTGGTCCCGGACCGAGGCGTTTTTAAGGGAGCTGCACGCGCTGGGGTGTCCGGTGCCGGTGGCCACGCGCGGGAGCGAGGGGGCGCTGCTCTTCGATGGAAATTCGTTTTACCGCCAGCCCGCCGAAAAGGCCGAGGTGGTGGACACCATGGGGGCAGGGGACTCCTTCATCACCGCGTTTCTGTTGGAATACGCCGCCGGGGTCAAGGCGGGGCTTGAGGGCGAGGCGATCTATCGCAAGGCCTTGCAGGCGGGGGCGCGCTTCGCGGCAAAAATCTGCGGGCTGCAGGGAGCGATCGGCCACCCGATGCCGCTTCTCTAGGAGGGAACGATGGCTTTTCAAACGATCGACTACGAGCGCTGGGAGCGCCGGGAAATCTATGAAGCCTTCCACCGCACCGGAATCTACATCACGGTGCAGATGGACATCACAGAGCTGCGCGCGGCGCTGAAAAAGCGCGGGCTACGGCTCTACCCGGCGCTGATTTACTGTGTCTGCCGGGTGGTCAATTCGCACGAGGAATACCGCTACGGGTACGACGAGAACCATAACATCGGGATCTGGGACGTGCTCCATCCCTTTTACACCCTGCCCAGAAGGGACAATGGCGATCTCTTTTCAATGAAGTATACCGAATACGCGCCCGACTTTACGGAGTTTTACCGCCGCTTTCTGGAGGACAGCGAGCGGGGGGAAACCTGTGGACGGCTAATCTGTGACGAGGTACTGCCGAAAAACATCGTCGGGATCAGCGCCATGCCGGGCGCCCGGTTTTCCTCCTTTCAGTTTTTCGGGGACCAAAAGGAGGATCTTACCCCCTTCGTCGTCTTCGGGAAGTTTTATCGGGAGGGGGAGAGAACCTTGATCCCGGTGAGCGGGGAATTTTCCCATGGCGTCAGCGACGGGGTGCAGATCAGCCGCTTCTTCGAGGGCCTGGAGGACTGTGCCGCCCGCTTGCTGGAATAAAAAGAGCGCCCCGGGCCGTCCGGCCCGGGGCGCTCTTTTACTAAAACTGGCAAGCGAGCGCGTCCGCGCGCTCCATCGCCGCGTGCAGCAGCGCTTCGGCATCGAGGCTTATGTCGTCCAGCCCCTCGGCGGCAAGCAAATGAAAGCGCCCGATCCCGTACATGGCGCACAGCGCCTCGAGGTGGCGCGCGCCCATCTCCATCCAGGAGCTCCCCGGAAGCGAAAAGTCGCCGCCCCGGGTGGTGATCAGCAGAAGACCGCCCGCCTGGCAGAGCCCCTTCATCTGCCCCGCATCGTCGTAGCCGAAGGTGATGTCGCACACCGAAATCCGTTCAAGATAAATTTTGAGGATCGCGGGGTAATTGAGATCCCAAAAGGGTGCGGCAACAACGATCTTGTGCGCCTCTGCAAAGCGGTGTGCCTCGTCGAAGAGCGGATCGCTAAACTTCCCGGCCTCCCACAGGCGGTCCCGCTCGGCGAGCACTTCGGGGTATTGCGGCTCGAGGCGCCGGGCGCACAAGTCGCGCTCATAGATTTCCTTGTCCGGATGCAGCGCGGCGTATGTTTTTAGGAAATGCCGCGCAAGGCGCAGGGTGCGGGACTGTTCCCCCCGTACGCAGGCGTTGACAAACAGGATCGGTTCCATATGTTGCGTCCTTTCTGCTAAAGCGTTTCTTGCTGTGTTTGCGGGTTCATATTTTGATAGGGCGTTTTGCGCTTGAAGAGGAAGGCGGCCAGGATGGCGCAAAACGGCATGAGCAGGTTAAAGAAGGCGTAGCGCGCGTAGGCGAAGGCCGACACCCCCAGTACGCTGAGCATGAACATCCCGCAGGTGTTCCAGGGCACGAGCGCCGAGGTCGCCGCCCCGCCCGCCCCCAGGGAGACGGTCAGCTCCCGGCGGGAGACGCCGTGTTTATCATATTCCTGCGCGTACATCCGCCCGGGAATGGCGATCGAGATATACTGCTCGGGCAGCACCAGGTTGACTGCAAAGCAGGTGGCCACCGTGGTGGCGACGAGCCCGCCGAAGCTGTGCACATGCCGCATGAGCGGGGCCATCAGCGCTTCCATCTGCCCGGTCTTTTCCATGATCCCGCCGAACATCATGGCGGTGATGATCATCGAGACCGAAAACATCATCGCCTCGAGCCCGCCCGCGCTGAGCAGCCCGTCCACCATTTCGTTCCCGGTCTGGCTGAGATACCCGCCGTAGGCGGCCTCGAACATCCCCTTTATCGGGACGTGCTGGGTGAGCACGCCCTGCACCCCCGCGGCGAGGATCCCCACCCCGATACTCGGGATGGCCGGCACCTTCAAAAGGATGCACACCACCAGCAGCACGAGCGGCAGGAAGGAGAGCGGGCTGATCACAAAGAGCCCGTTTAGCGAATCCGAGAGGGCGTGGATGTTCTCCAGCACCGCCGGATCGGAACCGGCATAGCGCAGCCCAAGCACGGTGAAAATCCCCGCGGCGAGCAGATAAGCGCTGCCCGCGACCGGGAACATATGCCGCACGTTGTCAAAGACATTCACCCCGGTGACCGCCGAGGCGAGGTTGGTGGTGTCCGAGAGGGGGGAGAGTTTGTCCCCGACGTAGGAGCCGGAGATGACCGCTCCCGCCGCCAGGGGGGCGGGGATGCCCATCGCATGGGCGATTCCCATGAAGGCCAGACCGATGGTCCCGGCCGTGCCCCAGGAGCCGACCGCCATCGAGATGATCGAACAGATCACCATGGTCGCCACCAGGAAAAAGCGGGGGGAGAGGAGCCGCAGCCCGTAATAAATCATTGCCGGGACCACGCCCGCCTCGATCCAGACGCCGATGAGCACCCCGATGAGCATGAGGATGATCAGCGATTCGAGGGCCTGGGTGATCCCGCCGAGCATCCCCTCCTGGATCTCCTCCCAGCGAAAGCCGGCCTTCAGCGCGACCAGCCCCGCGATGGCGCAGCCGAGCAGCATGGGGATATGCGGCGAGGCGTCGAAGACGACGATGGCAAAAAACATGATGACGGCGAGGCAGCCGACGGTGATCAGCGCCTCATGAAATTTAGGCTTCCTGGGCATCCTTTCCTTCAAGTTAACACTTCCCATCTATGTGTGGCCAGCGGAGCGCGAGCCTTCGCCCGGACAGGGCGAGCGCCAGGCGTCACGGACATAAGAATTCACATAATTGTCCGTTGCAGGCAGGTCAGTAGTTATTATATCGCGAAAGAGGCCGCCGCGCAAATCGAAATTCTCTTTGAACTTTTGGCTATGGATTAGTGAAAACGGGCTGAACTGTGAACGAAAAGTGAGAAACAGACGCTTGAAACAGGCGGACAAAAGGGATAGAATGGAACAGCAGAGATAAAAACACGTAAGCCGGTTGGTAGTCCGGCGCCGCAATAGCGGTCAGTAACCTGCCTCCTAGGGTTGTCCGTTCTCTGTAGGAATCATATAGGAGGAACTGAATATGAGGTTGCAGGTACGGCTGACGGTCTATTTCGAGGACCCGTTCTGGGTCGGCGTGTTCGAGCGCCGGCAGGAGGGACGGCTCACCGCGGCGCGGGTGGTCTTCGGCGCTGAGCCGAAGGACTACACGGTGTACGAGCATTTCCTGCGCGGCTGGCGCTCCCTTCGCTTCAGTCCGCCCGTCGCGGCGGGGGAGGAGGGGGCCCGCGCGGGAAATCCCAAGCGTGCCCAGCGTGAGGCCGCGCGCCAGCTGGCACGCTCCGGCAGCGGCACCAAGGCGCAGCAGGCGCTCGCCCTGCTGCACGAGGAGAGCGTCCGGCAGCGCAAAGAAAACGGCAAGCGCCGGCGCGAGGAAGACAGGCAGCGCCAGTACGAGCTTCGCAAGGAACGCAAAAAAGAAAAACACCGGGGGCACTGAGCCCCAAAACCGAAAGGGCCGCGGGAATTTCCCGCGGCCCTTTCGGTGAGAAAGCGGATATGCATGGGTTCGTTAAATGCGCCCCCGCAATAAAAAACAGCCCGGGCCAACGGCCCGGGCTGCCAAAGTTACGTTTTGCCGTCCTTACAGGGACATGAGCAGGTAGCGGATGACGAAGAGCACGCTGAGCACCACGGTGATGACGCGGATGTCCTTGAACTGGCCGGAGATCAGCTTGATCAGCACGTAGGAGATCAGCGCGAAGGCGATGCCGTTGGCGATGGAGTAGGTCAGCGGCATGAGCGCTATGCACAGGAAGGCCGGGATGGCCTCGGACATGTCTTCGGTCTCCAAATCCTTGATGGAGGAGATCATCAGGCCGCCGACGTAGATGAGCGCCGGAGCGGTGGCGACTCCCGGGATGATCCCGACCACCGGGGCGAAGATGCAGGCCACCAGGAAGAGCACCGCGGTGGTGCAGGCGGTCAGCCCCGTGCGTCCGCCCTCGGCGACGCCGGCGGTGGACTCGACGTAGGTGGTGACGGTGGAGGTGCCGAGCAGGGCGCCCGAGGTGGTGGCGATCGCGTCGCAGAGCAGGGCCTGCTTCATGCGGGGCATCTGGCCGTTGTCATCCAGCATGCCGGCCTTGCGGGCGGTGCCCAGCAGGGTGCCGATGGTGTCGAACATGTCAACCAGCGAGAAGGAGATGACGATCATGGTGATGGTGAAGACTCCCTCGATCACGCTGGTGGTGTTGGCGAACAGGCCGCCGAAGTCGAGCGCCAGGAAGGAGGTGGTGGTGAAGTCGTGGAACTGCTGGCCGAAATTCATGGTGAAGTTTTCGGGCAGCTGGGTGATCCCGAAGGGGATGCCCAGGATGGTGCAGACCACGATCCCGATGAGGATCGAGCCCTTGACGTTCAGCTTGGAGAGGGCCGCGATGATCACGATCCCCAGGAAGGCGATGATCGCGCCGATGACGGTGGTGCGCATTTCGGGGTCGCTCATCTTGGAGAAGTCGACCAGATTGACCAGGGTGGAATCGCTGTTGGCGACCAGCCCCGCGCCCTGCAGTCCGACGAAGGCCAGGAACAGGCCGATACCGGCGCTGATGGCGATCCGGATGTTCTTCGGGATGGCGCGGATGATCGCTTCACGCAGGCCGAAGACGGTGATGATGATGAACAGGCAGCCCGAGATGAACACGATGGCCAGCGCCTGGGGATAGGCGATCTGCATCCCGATCATGACGGTGAAGGTGAAGAAGGCGTTGAGCCCCATGCCGGGCGCCTGCGCGAAGGGGACCCGTGCGAGCAGGCCCATCAGCGCGGTGCCGATGAAGGCGGAAAGGCAGGTGGCGAAGAAGACGCCGTTGAAGACCGCCTGCTGGTCCGATCCGGTTGCCGCCGCACCGGTGGAGAGCATATTCGGGTTGACGAAGATGATGTAGGCCATGGTGACGAAGGTGGTGATACCGGCGATGATCTCGGTTCTCACCGTGGTGCCGTGCTCCTTAAGACCAAAGAAACGTTCGAGCATGTTTTTAGACTCCTCCTCTTTCTACTCCGATTTTCTTTTTCCCCTGCAAAATAAAAAAGACCGTTCCCTCCATGACTGGAGAAGCCCGGTTTTGGCAGGATACCGCCGGGCCCCGTCGTGCAGAGGAATTCCGGCTGCCGAAAGCCAGCGGACCCTCTCTGCGAATCCATACGAGTGAGCGCCTGATTTATTTTGCTGTTACGTTATGATTATAGGGGAACAGGCGGCGAAATACAAGGTAAATTTTAATATTTTGTAAACTGGATATGACTTTTTGTCGCTTTTGCCCTGATTTTGCACAAGAAGGAAATGTCTTTTTGCCCAAAAAGCTACCTGCCGCCATGCGGCGGCAAACGAAAAGACTGCCCGGCAGCAGCGCTGCCGGGCAGTCTTGAAATCTTTATTCTTCGGTCTCGTCAGAGGGGGCGTCCTCCTCGCTGGAGGTCTCCTCCGGCTCATCGGTCGCTTCCTCTTCCTCGGTCTGCTCGTCTTCCTGCTCTGTAGCCTCTTCTTCCTCGATCACAGGGGATCCGGTCTCTTCCTCGGGGATGGCGACGATCGAACCGATTTTGTGCGCTTCGTCCTCGTCCTCGGAATCCTCGTCTTCTTCCTCTTCGGTTTCAGACTCGGTCTCTTCCTCAACTTCGTCGATGGTTTCCTCCATCTCCCCGGCCTCTTCAGAGGCGCCGATGGTGATCTCCTCTTGGTCGATGGGGGTGGCGTTCAAAGCGACGATCGAGCGGCTCATGGAGAGCACGGCGGGCTGGGCGGCGGAGCCGTCGATGGCGACCCAGTTTTCATCGCTGAGGATCTCGTCCCTCAGCTCGCTCCAGCTCATGTTGTTGGCATAGTTGAGCTTATAGGCCTCGCGGCTGTTGTTGTAGGGGTGCTTTTTGACGTATTCATACCAGATTTCGCTGTCGGAGTCGTAGATCAGGTTGGTGGTCCACTGGCCGATGGCGTCCGTGGAGGTGTTGGCATAGATCACAACGTCGAACTGGCTGCCCTTGCGGTTGATCAGGTAGGGCTGCACGTACATGGTCCTGCCCTGCTGATACTGGGTGGCGGCGACGATCTCGCTCTCGAGCTTCTCCCAACTGTCGCCGTTTTCGCGGTGCAGCTTTCTGCGGAAGCTGTCGTTGGAGAAATTGTTGTCTTTGATGCCCAGCAGCTCCTGCTTTTCCTTGGCGGAATCCAGCGCATAGAACTCGCCGAGCAGGTCGTTTGTGTTGCCGAGCCATTTGATGGCCACGGTGCTGGTCAGATCGGCACCCGGGTCCTTGTCTCCGGTATCGGGGTCTTTGTCGTTGTCGCCGGTGCTGGGGTCGTTGTCATCCGTGCCGGGATCGTTCTCCGAACCGGTGTCGCCGATGGTGGGATCCTTCTCGTCGTTTTTGTCGTCTTCTTTATTGTCGTTGTCGCCCGGTTTGTTGTCGTCGTTGCCGTCCGGCTTGGCCACGGGGGGCACGGGCTTGCTGTCTTCATTATTGCCGTCATTGGCGTTGTCATCATTGCCGCTGAGATCACCGGTGCCGGTGGTGTTGGAGCTGTTGCCGGAGGACTTGCGGGAGGGGGTGGTCTCGCCCCAGTAGGAGCTCGGCTTGGAAGTACGGCTGGAAGCCTTCGGCGCGCTGGCCGTGGCAGAATCGTCATCGTCGGTATCATCCTGGGTGGTGATGGACGCGGCAGCCGGGACGGCGGTCTCGGGGATCGTAACGACCGGAGCGGAAGAAGCGGCGTTCTGGCCGAATACTTCCTCGGGGCTGGCCAGCGGGATGCGCTCCTCGGACAGCTCCTCGGTGGGGAGGGAAACGTGTTTGGAAGCGGGAGCGGCCGCGGTACGGATCACCTTGCGCGCGCCCTGAAGGTTCTCGGCTCTCACGCCGGTGAGGAGGATCGCCATGCAAAGCAGCAGGGAAGCGGTAGCCTCGGCGATTCTGCGATTGTTTTTCTTCATTGTGAATCCCACCCTATATCCATAAAATACTGTAACTCTTTACCTGATGATACCAGTATGCCATGGATGGGTCATACGGCAGTCACAAAACAGAAAATATCTAACCAAAATTGTGACCAAATTTATGACTGCTGCAAAAAGCCGGTATTCATGCCGTTTCCCAGCACTTCCTTGCGAGCGCTTCCGGCGCGGCTTAGTCCTCTTCCCAGGGGGAGCGCCCTTGCATGGTCTGGTCAAGCTGATCCAGCGCCATGGGGATCGCGGGATTATTGGGATTGAGCTGAGCGGCTTGCTCGAAATACGTCCGCGCTTCGGCACCATCCCCCATCAAAATGCAGCAGATGGCGCAGTTATACAGGCAGCTCCAGTCCGATTCCGGCTTTTTGCCCCGCAACCCGAGAAAGGCCTCCTTCGCTTCGGGCAAGGAGAGAAGCGTGCCGGCCCTGGCTTTCATCAGCCGGCGCTTCTCATCTTTTTGCGCCGGCAGGTTCAGGTCGACCGCCTGGTAGAACGTCAGCGCGTACAGTGCGCTAAAAAACTGGCGGTCACGTTCGTCCGTCTTTGTCTCCAGCACCTTATAAAGCTCCTTTTCAAAAGCACGGGCCATCACCCCGAATGCCTTTTCGTAGTCCCCGTCCAGCAGGAAGTCGCAGCAGGCCAGGCTCAGGCCCAGTCCCCAATCCTGCCCCGTGAGCTTTCCAATCAGCGAGGCGAGCGCCTCCCGGGTCTCGGGCAGGGAAAGCAGCCCGAAGGCGTCGGTGTCGGGAGGGCGTTTCCCGCCGGCGAGGACAGGGGATTGGTAATATTTGAGCGAAATGACCGCGCGAAAGTAGAGGCGCTCCTGATCGTCCAGCAGGCCGTCGGCCAACGCGCAGGCCGCGCGAAAGTCCTGCTGCCCAAGCAGCTGCATGATTTTCTCCCGGCGCTCTTGATCGTTGACCACGCCGCCCGATTGCCGCCATTCCAGATAAGGGGCGAACCATTCGGCATCCATCTCATCCTCGATATCGGGAGACTCTTCACAGAACGAAAAGGCTTCGGGCGTCGCCAGCAGATCGCGCAGCGCGAGCACCTGTTTTAAGGTTTCATCGTCCTCTTCGTCCAGCATGATCAGGGAGAAGACGGGGAAGAGGGTATACCACAGCCCCTGCGCCTGCATACGGATTTCCTGATCCAGAAAGCGCAGCAGGGGAACCGTCAGATGGGCCAGCTCCAGCAGCGGCAGTTCATGTACCGGGCGCGCCCCCTCGCCCGTAATGGTGCCGTTTTGGCAGAGCTTTTCCCAAAGCGGGCTTCCGGCCGTCACGCAGGCGCGGCCCGCTTTCTGATAATAATAAGTAGACGACTTGCCGAAAAACCCTCCTTCGCCGCGCAAAGCCATGGCTTCACCGCGTTCCGGTTCCGGCAGGTTTTCCGGCGGCAGCATAAAGAGGTAGTTTAGCTTTTCCAGTTCCTGCTGCGTACGCAGCAGGGTATAGCCGCAGTCGAATTGATCCTGCAAAAGGTACAGACTGTGAACGATATCCCGCGCCTCCTTCGGAACGGGATCGGCGGCGGCCACCGCCAGAACGCTGTACTCCACCAGGCTTTCGATTTCGTGCATGGACATAATAGAAGTCCCCCATTCTTCCTTTTTACGTCATCTGTTACAAATTTTGGCAGATGATATGAGCTTATTATACCGTATCAAAAAGGCTCGCGCAACATTCGATTTGACGGAAGTTATACGCCCCGTAAATTTTTTTTAATATCCCCTTGCAATATAAAATCAGATATGCTATAATAACTAAGCACTCAAAAAGAGGCAGATATCGCGGAGTGGAGCAGTTCGGTAGCTCGTCGGGCTCATAACCCGAAGGTCGTAGGTTCAAATCCTGCCTCCGCAACCACTTGTGTTCAAACCGTCGGATTCATTTCCGGCGGTTTGTTCTTTTTCTGCAAGATCATTTACCGCATGAATTGTTATTTCGTCGTCGCCGACGTCGATCCTTACAATGTATTCCTTCAATACGTCCCGAATTGCGGCGGTGTCACGGCCTTCCCATAGAACCTTTGCGTCTTCATGAAGCTGTTTAATAAGCTGATCCCGCGTAACTGAAACAGATGGCTTAAAAAGGCTGATTTTTGTTTCCAGGACTTTCTTTTCCTTTTCCAGGTCTGCCAGTCTTTCGGTTACAGATTCATTCATAATTCCAGATTCAATAGCTTTTAGAATATTGTCGATTTTCGTCTGGACTGACGCCAGTTCTTTTTTCGCCAAGTCTTCCTGATCGCCCTTAGCGCTTTTAGCACTGGAAAGAATGAGGTCGGCAACCTTCCCGATCATTTCGTCGTTTAAAATCTCATTTTTTAAAATATTCATAACCAGCGGCTCTATATCGTTTGCGGCTATGTTTTTAGCTGTGCAGGTATGGAGCCGTTTTTTATTTGCACAAGAGTAGAATTTATATTCTACTCCTTTTTTGTTTGTTGTCGTTGTCCCCACGAAGGCGCCGCCGCATTGAGCACAACGGAGCAGACCGGAAAGGATATACTCCCTTCGGCAACGGCTTTTATTTACGGTATTGTGTTTATTCGCGTCCATTCTTTTTTGCACCCTTTCCCATAAGTCGTTTTCTATAATAACCGGAACTGCATTCTCTATAATAACCATATTTGGATTTTCACCGCCGCCGGCCCACTTCCCCAGATATTTTACTTTTCGTTTATTCCAGGTATAAAGGCCGGTATATCGCTCGTTCCGAAGTATCTGAAAGATTGCATTATTGCCGATCGGCTTCCCGCGCTTGCTTTTAATACCATGATCAGCCAAATAGTCGACAATATCCGAATAGCTTCTTCCGGAAGCGTACAGTTCAAATATTTCATGCACAGCGGCCGCTTCCTTTTCGTTTATGAAGTAGCTTCCGTTTTCGACATCATATCCAAGCGGAGGAAGGCCGCCACAGAACTTTCCTTCTTTTGCGCGAACGGTCTGTCCGGCGATAACCTTCCGCCGAGTGTCATAAAGAAATTGCTGATTGAACATAGCCTTAATGCCTTCGGAAAGGAAGGCCGAGGGATTGACGTCATAATCTTCCAGTTTTTCCGCGCAACTGAAAAGAGGTTTATTCGCGCGCTGTAACAATTCGCGAAGGGTGAACCAGTCAACAACGCTTCTGGAAAGTCTGGATTGATCATCAATGACGACACAGTCAAACTTGTCCGATCCAATGTCAGATAGAAGTCTTTGAAGGCCGTCGCGGTTCGTGTTGCTTCCAGTCTTCGCTTCGTCGGCGTATACGTCTACAAGGGTCATACCCTTCGAAGCGCATAGTTTATTGATGTTGTCAAGCTGGTAAGCAATCGAATTTTCCGTCTGCATATCTGTACTATATCGGCAATATGCAACCGCCCTCATTTCACCCACCCCGTTTCACAGTGAACGTCAATAATCCGTTCCGTTTTCTGTCCGCCTTTTTTTGGTCGGACTGTCTTTTTTTATAGGCGTTTTGCTTTGTGCATGGGTCCCCACAGTAACGCCTTTTTGAATTGCCGACAAACCACCGCCCACAGCATTTGCATTGAATAACGGTGTCTTCGCCGGTTCCATTAATCAGAGAAAGGCCAAGTTGTAACTGTGCCAGTTCGACAACGGACTTAAATACTACCGACATTTTCGGGACACCTTCGATTATGTCAATGTCATAGATAAGCCTTCCAGACATCACATATTTAAACGCCCGGTCGGATCGGTATCCCTCTTGTAGTTCATGGAACTTCGTGGATAGATACAACAGAGAAAAAATGAATCTTTCCAAACTGGACCCGGTTCCCGGTGATTCTTCGTCCAGTGGAAGGCCGTACTGATTGCACCACTTTATAACACGGGCGCGACACTGTCCGTCGTGCAGGATAAGGTTCGCGCGTTCGGCGCCAGCTTCACCCAAAGAAATACGCATAAGGGACATCTTTTCACCGGCATTTCCGCAAGTGGACCATTCTTTTTTTGCAATCAGTGCTTCCAGGTCTTCGCATAAGTTGAGAAGCGATACAAGGGCGGTTTTATCATAAACCTTTAGTTTATCCTCCTTTTTGGCGCCATGCCCTCGAATATACGCGCCTTCGCCTGTATCCACTATTTCATATTGTTCATACTTCACCGACACGAATATAGCGTCCTTGTAGTCCGTGACGATTATATCGCTTTGTTTTGCCATTTTATCACCTTTCTCACAAAAAGATACCTTTAAGTTTACCTTTAAAGGTGAAACGGTATCTGATTTACGATAAGATTATACCATACGAAGCAGGAAAAAGCAATACAAAGTAGCAAGGTGGTGTAAATATGAAAAGGAACAAGAACCCGGACTTCTATAGTGTCACCGATCTTGTGAATATCGGGCTGTTTGGACGCGACAAAGCTTATGCACTTATGCACTCCCCCGATTTCCCTTCTGTAAGGATCGGAAAGAAACTTCTGGTTCGGCGCGAAGCGTTCTGGCTCTGGTTAAATAGCCAGACGGTCGCGGGAGGTGACGGACATGACAAGTAATATTATTTTGAAATGTTCCGGAAGCGTGAATAAGGACGCCGTGGCGGCAATTCTGGCGCGCGCTATTACCGGCGGAAATGCGAAGGCGTACCTGTGCGAAGTGTCTGAAAAGACCACGAGGAAGGCCGGACATGGCGCGGTGAAAACAAAAATAGAAGGGAATGGTCGTAATGAAATATCTGAAAATCCCACCGCGCTTGCGGGACGATAGAAGGATTCTGGAATCCGCCGAACGCCTGGATATTCCACCCATACAAATGTTAGGTCACGTCCTGTCTTTGTGGCTCTGGGCGCTTGAAAATGCACCGGACGGGCATATTGGCTATTTGTCTTCAAGGGTTATAGCCCAGGCTTCCAGGCTTGATGAAACCGTGTTGCGCCTTCTGGACGAAGAAGACGTTCACCCTTCCGATTATCTTCGCGCCCTTATCGCTTCGGGATTGATAGACGACAGACAAGACGGCCTATATTTAGCGCAACTGTAGTTGCCTATTCTAAACAGGCGCAGAAGGGGGGCGGCGACGTGGCTGAAAAGACGGGTTTTATTTTTATGTTTGACGAATGGCCTTTGATTAGCCAGCTATCAGACGCACAGATAGGGAAGCTTATGAAGGCTATCGTGGAATATGAAACGACCGGGAACATTATCGAAATGCCGAAACTTGTCAGTATGGCGTTTTTTTCGATTAAAGGCCGCCTTGACCGCTTCGACGCGCTTCGGGCCAAAAGATCAGAAGCCGGAAAAATGGGCGGGGCACCAAAGGGAAACCAGAATGCAAGAAAGCACGACGGAACAACCTCAAAACAACCTCAAATAAGCGAAAACAAGCAAAACAAGCAAAACAAGCAAAACAAGCTACCAGTACCAGTACCAGAACCAATACCAGAACCTGAACCTGAACCAGTGCCAGTACCAGTACCAGGACCTGAACCCAAAGAAGAAAACGGCGCGCCGGGCTTTGACCGCTTCTGGTCCGTCTATCCCCGCCGCGTCGGTAAACAGGACGCCCTGAAAGCCTGGGGCCAGCTTAACCCGGACGACGCCCTGGTGGACCTGATCGTCGCCGGCGTCGAACGCTGGAAGACCTGTGACCAGTGGACGAAGGACAACGGCACGTTTATCTGCTATCCGGCCACGTTCCTTCGCGGCCGCCGCTGGGAGGAAGATGACCGGCCTGACGTCCCGCCTTCCCCGCCGAAGGGAGCCGCGCCGAAGAAGGACTATGATGACGACGAAGACTTCCTTTCGGCCAAAAGGGCGTCACCGTAAGCCGCACCTGGCATGAAAAAAGAGAGGGCCGCCGCCCTCTCTCCCGTATATGCCGGAACCGTTGTTTACGCCCTTATCATACCAGAAAAGGAGCGTGAACGCAAATGGAACAGTTAAAATCTGCTTCTGTCATATTGACGAACGAAGAACTGGTCGAATTATATCGCGCCGGCGATCTTTCCACCCTGGAAGCCTTATGGCTACAGAATTACGGATTGATCCGACAAACCGTCCGGGGGCTTTGTAAAAATGAACCCGACGCCTTTGAAGACGAAATGCAGGAAGCGTACTTCGCTCTTGTCGACGCAGTTGACAAATATGACAGAAACGGCGGGAAGAAGCTGACTACATACATCTGTAACGCTATTAAATGGCGGAAATACAGAAGGTATCAGACCCAACGCAAGCACCACCCAGAAAACACGGTCAGCCTAAACGCCCCAGTATCCGGATTTGAGGACGAAGACATTACGCTGGAAACCAGTATTCCGGACCCGGTCGCCGAGTTTGAAGAAGCCAGCACAAGCCAAATGTCTGATCCTACGGTTCAAGCGGAACTAAATACGATCATGCAAGAGATCATTGAAAACCTTCCTGGCAAATGTCGTATAGTCATGGACAAACGCTTGAAAGGCTGTAGTCAGACAAGCATAGCGCGACAAACAGGAATGAGCAGTTCGCAAGTTCAACAGCTTGAAACCAAAGGTCACCGGGTATTTCGCAAGAAAGAAAACTATGACAAGTTGAAGCCGTACCTTGACTATTACGGAATCGCCTACAAACATACTGGCTTTAGGTTTTGGAAGGAAACCGGTTATAGTTCGGTCGAATGGGCCGTCGAAATGATGGAGAAACACAACCTTAAACGCGCGGAGGGATGAACAATGAATATCACCCGTGAACGTGTTGACAGCTTATTAAAAGGGTATCGAAAGGAACGGCCGACCTTGACCGTCCTTCTGGAACAGGAACTTTCCAAAGAAATGCCGTCAAGGTCGACGGCTGAAACGCTGGATAAGGAATTGTCTTTGTATTCCGCTTTGGTTGAATCAGTAATGAAACTGAATAGCCATGACCGACCGGTCGTTCTGTTCCACTACTTTTCAGAAGAACATATATCGATCTCTGATACAGCCGCCCACTTCGATATAGACCCTTCTACCGTTTGTCGTATTCTGGCAAGAGCGAAGAAAAGCCTGGCTTTGATTATGAACAGGAATGAAGGAACCTGAAAAAACCTGACCTTCGCGCGTGCGCGCGTAGTGAATCAGCCTTTACGGCTTTTATATAGCCGCTCCCGCCCGGCGCCCAGGCGGAGCCGCAAAGCGTGTGGAAGTCACGATAAAGACAGCGGTAAAGGAACCCCGAAAAATCAAACCGAAAGGACGGTGAAACACTATGGCTGGAATATCCACCAGCTTTTCCATTCAGGATCGAATGACAAGTACCTTCGACCGAATGTCGGGCGCAAACGAACGCCTGAATAGGACCCTTGCCACGACGGACCGAATGACAAACACAATCGATCTGGATAATGTCTTTCAGGGTGTGGCGTCCATGATTGACGACGCGGCGAACAGGGTCGAAAATCTGAACCAAAGACAACGGCAGACAGAGTCTGGCGCCAATGGGATAAAACGGACATGGGATAAAGTCAAGAATGCCGTTCAAGGCGTCATGGCCGCCTTGGCGGCCAATAAAGTTATTGAATTGGCCGATAGCATGACCACCACCCGCGCCCGCCTGGACCTGATGAATGACGGCTTGCAGACCACGGCGGAACTGCAAGATATGATCATGGAGTCCGCTAACCGGTCCCGCGCGTCCTACCAGACCACGGCTGACGCCGTCGCCAAAATGGGCGTAATGGCCGGCGACGCCTTTTCCAGCAACGAAGAACTGATCGCCTTTTCCGAACTGATCAACAAACAGTTTACAATCGCCGGAACATCGGCCGCCGGTATCGACGCGGCTATGTTGCAACTGACACAGGCCATGTCGTCCGGCGTCCTTCGCGGCGAGGAATTGAACAGTATCTTCGAACAGGCCCCGACCATCATTCAGACGATCGCCGACTACCTGGGCGTCCCGATCGGGAAAATCCGGGAAATGGCCGCCGAAGGCCAGATCACTTCGGAGATCGTCAAAAATGCCATGCTTGCGTCGGCTGACGAAATCAACGCGAAGTTTGAGTCTATGCCAATGACCTTCGCCCAGGCGTGGACGATCGCGAAGAACGCGATCCTGGAAGTCCTGACGCCCGTCCTGACCCTGATCGGCCAGGGCGCACAATGGATTTATGATAACTGGTCCATGATCGCCCCGGTCTTCTGGGGCGTGGCGGCGGCGGCCCTGGGCTACGCCGTGGCCCTGGGAATCCAGACGGCCGCGACATGGATCGCCAATGGAGCCGCGAAGGCGTTCTTCACGACCCTTCTGACGAACCCGCTATTCTGGATCGCCCTGGCGATCGGCGTCGTTGTGGCCGCGATTTACAAGTGGGTCCAGTCTGTCGGCGGGATCAAGGTCGCCTGGCTAATGGCTTGCAATTTGATCATGACCGCCTGGGACTGGGTGTGGATTGGCCTAATGACCGGCGTCTACTGGGTGATGAACCTTTTCAACCGGTTACAGCTTACCTTCGCGACGGTCAGCACGAATATTCAGAACTTCATGGGCGATATGAAGGCCGGCGTCCTGATGATCCTGCAAAACATGGTCAACGGGGCAATCGACATCATAAACGGCTTCATCAACGTCCTGAACAAAATCCCCGGCGTCAGTATCGACGCGATCGAGAAGGTCACGTTCGGGACGACCGCACAACTGGAAAACGACGCCGCGAAACAGGCCAGAGCCGCAGACCTGGCCGCCTACCAGGACCAGATCAATTCCCAGATCGCGGAGCGGGACGCCGCCCTGGACGCTATGAAGGCCGAAGCAAACGCCGCTACGGCACAGCGCGAAGCGGAGATCGCCGCCGCGAAGGCCGAAGCGGCCGCCGCCGGGAGCGGAAGCACCGAACCGGACTGGGCCGCCTATTCCACCGGCGCCGGCGACATCGGAAACGTGGACCACGTCGGTTCCGTCGGTTCCGTGGACGAAGACGTCAACATAGCCGAAGAAGACTTGAAGTTCCTTCGGGACGTCGCTGAAATGCGCTACACGCAAAACCTTGTTACCTTGACACCACAGGTCGTCCTGTCCGACGTGAAGATCAGTGAGAAGGTGGACGTCGACGAAGTCGTCAGCCAGATCGAAAGGAATCTGGAAGATGAATTTGCCGCGGCCGCCGAGGGGGTGTATAACTAATGATGTTCGGCCGAAAAACGTCCGAAGACCTGGAACGGCTTCTTCATATGCTTCACTATTACCTTGATCGGCGACTGGAAGGCCAGATCAATGTAACCGGGCGAAAGGCTATTGTCGATCTAATCCAGGCAAGGATCAATAATCGGGGCCAGACGTCAAAATATTCCGCCTGGGAAGTATACCGATCCCTGTTCGAAGCATATCAGGAACCGAGCCTTCCCGTTTACCAGAGGGCGCCCCGGTATATGCACAAGCGGATCGAACGCGATTTCAGGCGCGACTATGGCCGGTTCTTCTTTGACAAAGATATCATTCAGTTCTATGTCACAGTGGCCGGCCAGGACGCCCAAAGAATCATAAACAAATATCAACAAGAAAGGGTGTAAATTATGAAGTACGGAATTGACAATCTGATCGGAATCATGGAGGACTTCACAAAGGGGGTCCAGAGATCACGCCAGGCGGAAGCGGAAGCGATAAAACGCTATAATTCCGACACAGCACAGAAAGAAGTTGATTCCCTCCGGGACAGCTTGAAGCAATTCGCAAAGAAACAGGCCGGTTATTTCGAACAGCAGATCAGCGAAACGATTGACACCGTCCAGAAGGACCAGGAATCTTCGAAATATCTGTCTGACGCCGGCTTTGCGAACGCTGTCAAAATCATATCGTCCGGCGGGGAAAAGCTGGCCGGCGACGTTATTCGGGCGCTTGTCCGTCCGTACATGGACGACTATGTCGCGCGACGGAGCGTGGCGGCCATTCTTTCCCAACAGGGGCGCGATCCCCAAAGCGTCGGAATTGCTGACACTGTGGACGCCCTTTCCATTCTGGAAGGTGTCAAGCGCGATTCGGTCTTCACATTCTTCGCCGGGGACACGGGCGCAGACCTCCCCATGTCCAGCGCGCCTTCGGTAATCGTCCACAACCTGAACCGCGCGGCCGCAATCCTGGAAGGAACGTATGACGCGGACGCCATAACGATTTAATGGGGGGTAAAGGCCGGTGTCTGTAAATTACAGAGGATCCCGCGACTTTCAGCGCAAGCTGGAAGCCCTACGCGACGCAGTTCCGGAAATCGTTGACGAATTGATCATAGGGGAAGGCGTTCACGCAGTCGGAGAAGCGCGGAAGATTTGTAAGAATGAACCTGGCCTTGTAGATACAGGGCATTATCGAAGGAACTTCCACGCCGGCGACAAGACCCTTTCCTTTGAGGGATCGAGGGAACACGATGGAAGCCGCCCGAAGCAAGTGGGGACGCTTTACAAGATTGACTTTTATAATAATCTCGACTATGCAAAGCACCTTGAATATGGCTTTCGAAGTCACTTCGTCCCGGCCCAGTATTTGTCCAGCCACTACCGGAAAAGGTTCCCGAAAGGAATGTATGTCGGGAAGCCTGGTAGCTATGTTCGGGGCCATTTCGCCTTCTGGCGCGCTGTGAAGCGCACCAGGAACACGCAACAGGCCAGGCTTACCCGGAAGCTGGACAAGGCGATCAAAAAAAGAATGAAATAGTTTACAGCGCGTCCTGGTATTGCTTCGGTGAATCAGGGCGCGCTTTTTCTTTCTACAAAGGGCCAGAAAGGCCCCGGGGCGCGCCGTAAGCCACGAAGGGGTAATTATCTATGATTCGTTATCGGGGCTGTATGGCGGATTCTGGGCGTCCTGACGGCATGATAAAAAAGACGACGCCCAGGCATTACCCCCAGGCGCCGGCTTTGTGACGCGGATCAATCGGGAATAAGTTGCAATTCCTCTAACAGTCCGCGTATGTATCTGTTCTTTCGCTTTTCATCAGGCGTGGTCCGGACAGCTTCTTCCACTTCTTCACGAAGGATTAAATCATCGACAAAATCATGATCTGAAAAACAGCTTTCGTATTTGTCAGTGTACGCTTCCCAACTTATTAGGTCAGCTTTTCGCGATTTCTGCCCGGCAGTCTTACTCTTTAACAAAAAGTCTTTCTTGACCGCAACACAGGCGGCCGCGTCAAAGCAAACACCGCGCCGAATCCCCTTTTTCATGGCCCGGTCGGCCATATGCACCAGTGTTTCATAGGCAATCGCGATAATTTCTTCCCGATCAAACCAAACATCTTCATTTTTGAGTATGTGGCAATATTTCAGGGCCGTCCACTTTACGGCGTCCATAGCCGCCACGATTGCCGCGTTTCGATCTTCAAGAGTGTCGAAAGGCTTATAATATAATTTATCCGCCTCTTCTTCCGCTTTTCTCTTTGCTTCATAGTATTGCGGGAATACCTGTTCTACAGGCATTTCAAACACGGCCGCGATCGCTTCTGCCGCGTCGGCGCGAAGGCGATTTGTTCCGGCGCGCCGGGTCCTGTTGCAACACTCAACACCTCCATAGTAAATAGGCGTTCCGGCCCTTCTCAACGCTTCTGTGACCTGGGCCTTATTCTTGAATCGCGTCTTTCTGCAAGCCGTCAGGACTTCTTGATCAATCGGAACGGAAAAGAAAATCTCCATTTCTCTGATTTTCATTCCAGACCACCACCTTCCTTCACATGATTGCAAGTGCTATCAAATGAATCAGGAAGCGGGAACTGTCCTTCCTTCGCGCGCCGTTTCTGACGTTTGTCCCATAACAGAAGTTGAAGATATTGCTTCCCATCTTCGCCGGCCGTGTAGGTCCCCACCATGCCGGCGGCGACCAGTTCGTCCAGCCATGCGCGGATTCTCTGTTCCTTCGGCGGGTCCAGCGGGAAGCACATAGACGCCAGGATTCGCGGATTTCCATAGTACAGGCCGAAGTCGTCCGCCTTGACCACCAGTCGCCAGAAAAGGCGTTCGGCTTCCGCGCTGATCTCTGACAGCGGTTCACTGGTGACAGTGGATTCTTTGATCACGCGATCTGCCATTTACGCCACGCCCCTTTCCTGGGCGGGTGTGAATGCGCGCCGTTTATTCTGAAAGTCTTTCCTTCCTTGTGATTGCTTTTGCCCGTTAATTTTCATGTGATTACCTCCCGTTCGATCTTGTGAAATTGCCGAGCGGGTGGTATACTATAAAAGGTATACCCCGCTTCGGCGGGAACCAGGGGTCCCATACACCACCGCCGTCCAAAGCTGGGTGTATGGGGCCTTTCTTTTTGTTAATAGCGGGTTAACCTCCTTTCTTTTGTAATGAGTTCTCGAATTATCTTCGCGAAATCATTATATCTCAAAGAATATTTGAAAGTCAAGTGGTTTATAATGAAATCTCGAATTATTTTTCTGATAACTTTACATTATGCGCCGATAGGTTTATAATTAGAAATCATAGGAGGGTTAAAAATGCCAATAACATACAAAAAATTATTTTATCTTCTGGTCGATCGACGCCTATCAGGGGCGAAGCTGGCCGAAATGTCCGGGGTGGCACAAAGCACCATCACAAAACTTCGCCGCGACGAAGTAGTGACAACCGAAGTCATTGACAAAATATGTGCGGCGCTGGATTGCCAGCCAGGCGACATCATGGAGCGCATAACAGAAGATTGAATCACCTGTTTTCAGTTGAAATCATTTGCATACAGATTCCCGCAAATGAAAGAAGGGTCCCGGAAGTAATTCCAGGACCCTTTTACCGCCCGAAGGAGGGCGTGACCGCTTTATTCTGTTGTCAGTTCAATCGTAAAGTGCATATATCCAGTATATTCGCCGGGGGAAATCAAATTGTCATTGACCAGGTCGACCCATACAGAGCCATAACGGATAGGGTTCAGGCCGCTATTATCAAACACAGCGACGTCAAACGGACCGTCTATGGGGTCAATCCTTTCGCCGGCGGCTTCGGCCTTTCCAAAACGCTGTAGTTCCGCCTTTAGAATATCGCCGCTTTCGGAAGTCAGATGGAAATATCCGTCCTGATTAAACGTGGTAGGGTTCACGCTTACCGTCAGACGTTGATTTTCATTCATGGCATTATAGGACAATGTGATCAACAGTTCGGAACTGTGATTCAGGTCTGTCGGCGCCGGAAGGGCGACTTCGTATGTCGGAACATAGTCTTCGCCTTCTGACGACGATCCCTGGTCTTCTTTTGTATATGTAAAGATCGCTGTCATGCCTGTGTCATCCCATGCAAAGGCCGTTGTCGGCAACAGACAGCAGACCACGACCACCGCCGCCAGTATCGCGGATATGGTTCGTTTATTCATGGCTTTACCTCCAATGTGAAGATTACGTCGGCCCCGTTTAATTGCCGCTTATCGTCCAGAGCATAGCAGGAATAGCGAAGTATGGATTTTTCATAAACGCCGGCTTTTATGGGCGCTGTAAGCGTCAGCTTGCCCAATCGGTCGCCGGGATTGAGAAGATCGGAATGGAAGATTTCTGTTCCGTCCGGAAGGCTGATCGCGGCTTCTATCAAACAGCCGTTTTCCTCCGGGTTATACAACATAGCGGGGATTTCAGTATCATCTTCCTTCATGCTGATGTAGTCATAGCCGGGGACATAAATCGAACCGGCGATCCGTTCAATGACTTCCGGATTCGACGCCGGCGCCGGCCTGGACCCTATCTGGTAGCCAGTGACGCCGGACAGAATAACGGCAACTGAACAGAGTGACGCGACAATAATTTTTCGTTTCATGGGTTATTCCTCCTTCGTGTCGGTATATTGAGAGCATACCGCGCCGGCGGACAAGAGGGAAGGCAAACCGGGTGGGTCGTGACCGGATCGCCAGCGCCGGATCGTCGAATCGTCCGCCGGGCAACAATCCAGCAGGCCAGCGACGGTGTCGTCGATCACCTGGGCTTCATAGTGCTTTCTGGGGCGTAGAGAATCGGGAAGTTCCAGGTGTAGCTTCCCGCAACCAGGACAGAGAAGACGGCGCAACAGAAACCACATGGGCGCCCCTGTAGCGTCGATAGCGTGGCGGCGGCGCGTATCATACCCCGACATAATCCGGCCGCAATCTGGACATACTGGCGGCCTTGTGCCTTTAATTCTGTACGCCCCCACGATTTCGTCATACTCTTTTATGTAGTCCTCCACGACAATCACCCATGCGGCCCCCTCTGGCTTCTTCTGAAACCAGCATAAATGGGATAATGCGGGTATGTCAGCACAATCGCAAAAGGCGGCCACGGGAGCGCCAAACGGCCTACAGGGCATAAAGAAAAACGCCTGATCCAAGCACACCCGATCAGGCGTTTAATTCGAAGGGTATTAGAAGTGACGGGAAGAAATCAAGATAGATTATAAAAAGGCCGACGAAGTAAAAATGACCCGTCCGGCGTTCAGTCTGACAGGTCATTCACCCCGCAAGAATCTTATATAATCCTGTTTGTCGGTCTGCTATTATTTTGAACACGGCGTGTTTCGAACCTCCGCAACCATGAAACCGGCAAATTTCCTAAGTGAAATTTGCCGGTTTCTTTTTGCGCTCTGGATCAAAAAAGCCGCCCTATGACCTGGCCGTGCAACGGAGGGACCAGGACCGGACAAGAAAGTTGCGTCGGGTAAGGACGCAGATACCGGGTCTGGCCAAGTTTTTCTTAAAAACCATCCCGTGCGCGCTATTGTTATCAACCTGCTTTTATGGTAAAGTTAGAGCAATATCAATAATATATCGACGGGCTTGTTAGCGCCATAATCGAGGGGTCGGCCAGCTAACGGTTGTGCGGGATTTGAGGGATGTTAAAGGATGCCACAGAAGCTGATTCTGGTTGTGGAAGACAACCAAATAAACCGCACAGTGCTCAGCGGAATCCTGTTTGCGGAATACAGGATCCTGGAAGCGGAAAACGGGCAGGAGGCCCTGTCCCTGCTTAAAGAGCATAAGGACGAAATCTCCCTGATCCTGCTGGATATCATTATGCCAGTGATGGATGGATATACCTTCCTCTCAATTATCAAGGCGGACCCCGCCTATTCCGGCATTCCGGTCATCGTCACGACCCAGAGCGGCAGCGAATCCGACGAGGTCACGGCGCTCTCCTACGGCGCCAACGATTTTGTGGCCAAGCCCTATAAGCCGCAGATCATCCTGCACCGGGTCGCCAGCCTGATCAACCTGCGGGAGACCGCCGCCATGATCAACCAGTTCCAATACGACCGGCTGACAGGGCTCTACAGCAAGGAGTTTTTTTACCAGCGCGTGAAGGAGACCCTGCAGCAAAGCCCCGAGCGGGAATTTGACATCGTCTGCTCGGACATTGAAAACTTCAAGCTGGTCAACGACATCTTCGGCGTGCCGGCGGGGGACCGTCTGCTCTGCGGCGTGGCCGACCTGTACACGAAGTTTGTAAGCGGCAAGGGGATTTGCGGGCGCTTCGGCGCCGACCACTTCGCCTGCCTGCTGGAGCGCCACTGGGAATATAACGACAAGCTGTTCGTCGAGGCAAACGCGCTGATCAACGCGCTGCCCAATGCGAAGAACGTCGTGGTCAAATGGGGGATATACAACATCGTCGACAGAACGGTCCCGGTCGAGCAGATGTGCGATCGTGCGCTTTTGGCGGCGCGCAGCATAAAGGGCCAGTACGGCAAATACTTCGCCACCTACGACGACGAGCTGCGCGGCAAGCTGCTGCGCGAGCAGGCGATCACCGAGGGGATGGAGGCCGCGCTGGCCCAGGAGCAGTTTGTCGTCTACCTGCAGCCGAAATACAGCATAAAGGACGGCGGCCTCGCCGGCGCCGAGGCGCTGGTGCGCTGGAACCATCCGCAGTGGGGGTTCCAGCATCCGGGGGAGTTCATCCCGCTGTTTGAGCGCAACGGCTTCATCACCAGGCTGGACCAATACGTCTGGGAAAAGGTCTGCGCTATGCTGCGGGAGTGGGAGGAAAAGGGCTATGAGCCGCTTCCGGTTTCCGTCAACGTTTCCAGGGCCGACGTCTACCAGGCGGACCTGCCCGACATCCTGATCCATTTGATCCAGAAATATAAGCTCCCGCCCTCCCGGCTCCATCTGGAAATCACCGAGAGCGCCTATACCGAAAACCCGGGCCAAATCATCGCCACGGTCAACCGCCTGCGCGAATTGGGCTTCGTCATCGAGATGGACGATTTCGGCAGCGGGTACTCCTCCCTCAATATGCTCAATAAGATGCCGCTGGACATCCTCAAGCTGGATATGAACTTTATCCAGAGCGAGACCGCCAAGCCCGCCGACCAGGGGATCCTGCGCTTCATCATGGACCTTGCGCGCTGGATGAACCTGAGCGTCGTGGCCGAGGGGGTGGAGACCAAGACGCAGCTCGAGCGGCTGCGCGAAATAGGCGGCGACTACGTTCAGGGCTACTACTTCGCAAGGCCGATGCCAAAGGCCGAGTTTGAGGTCCTGCTTCTGGAGGCGGCCAAGGCTTCCAAAGAGAAGGCGCCCCACCGTGCAAAGCTTAGGGCCCAGCAAAGGCCGCTCCTGCTGGTCGCCGACGAGGAAGAAAGCTACCGCGTCCAGGTGCAGCAGACCTTCGGCAGTCGCTACCAGGTGGTGGGCGCGCCCGACGGCGCGTCGGCGCTCGCCGCCCTCGACGGCAACGAGCACAGAGTCGCTGCGGTGGTGCTCAGCCTGACCCTGCCGGACTGCGCCGGCTTCAACGTGCTGGACCAGCTTGTGGGGATGCGGGACATCTGGAACATCCCGGTGATCGCGACCTCGCCGCCCAGCGAGCAGCTGGAGGAGCGCGCGCTGGAGCTTGGGGCCGATGATTTCGTCTGCAAGCCCTATTCGCAGAAGAGCCTTTGGCGGCGCGTCATGCGCACCGTCGGGATACGTTCCTCGGCGCAGCGGGAGCGCGCGCTCGAAAAGGAGGCCTACCGGGACTATTTGACCGGGCTGCTCAACCGCCGCGGGCTGAGCGCGGCGTGCGATCCCATCCGGGAGGAGGACCTGCCGGTGGCGGTCTACCTGTTCGATCTGGACAATCTCAAGCAGATCAACGACACCCTGGGGCATCTCGAGGGGGACGGCCTGATCCAAAGGTTCGGCGCGCTGCTGAGCCGCCATACCCGCAAGAGCGACCTGCTGGCCCGCTACGGCGGGGACGAATTCATCGTCGTTATGCAGCGTATGGGGGACGAGCAGGCCGCTCTCGCCAAGGGAGAGGAAATCTGCCGGGTATTTCGGGAGAGCTGCCGCACGGACCGGGTGCCCGCGGCGTGCTCCGCGGGAATCGCCGTCTGCCGCGCACAGGAGCCGCTGGCCGATGTCATCGCCAGGGCGGACGAGGCCCTCTACCGCGCCAAAAGCGATAACAAAGGCGGTTGCTGCCTGTGGAAAGGATAGGACGGATGAGAGATCAAATGACGCTCGAAGGAACGGTGCGCGCCCTCTGCCGGGCCTGGTTCGAGGAGCGCGACGTCGCGGGGACGATGGCTTTTTTGTCGGACGACGTGCATTTCGTCGGCACCGGCGAAAACGAGTTTGCCGTAGGGACGAAGCAGATGGAGCAGTACCTGCGGCAGGACATCGCGGAGATACCCGAGCCGTTTGCCTGCGAGCTGGGCCTGATCCAGGAGCAGGAGCTGGCGGAAAGCCTGTACAGCATGTCCTGGCAAATGACGCTTAAAAACCCGCTCTATTCCTGGCATCTGCGCTGTTTCATGACCCTTTTGGAGGACGGGCGGGGCGGGTGGCAGATCAAAAGCCTGCACTTCGCCGAGCCGAGCGGCAGCCAACAGGGGGACGAGCATTATCCAAAGGCGCTGGTGATGGAGAATATCGCCCGCCAACGCCAGGAGCTGATCAACGATTCCCTGCTCGGCGGGATGATGGGCGGCTACATTGAGGAGGGCTTCCCCTTCTATTTTATCAACCAGCAGATGCTGCGCTACCTTGGGTACGAGAGTGAGGAGCAGTTCGTTTCTGATATCGGCGGCATGATCTCCAACTGCATGCACCCGCAGGACCGGGAGATGGTGGACGGGAGCGTGGCCGGCCAGCTGGAGGAGAAGGGCGAATACGTCGTGGAGTACCGGATGAAAAAGCGGGACGGCTCCTACATCTGGGTCCATGACCTCGGGCGCAGGCTGACGGCGGAGGACGGGAGGCCGGCCATCGCCTCGGTCTGTGTGGACATCACGCCCCAGCGGGAGGCGCAGGAGGAGGTCCTGCATCTCTATAACAATATCCCCGGCGCGGTCTTCCGCTGCCGGTACGACGAGCACCTTTCCGTCATCAGCGCCAACGACGGCCTGTTCGAGTTTTTGGGCTACACCCGGGAGGAGTTCGCGGCCATGGGCAACCGGATGTCCGCCGTGATCTTTTCCGAGGACCTGCCCTGGCTTTTCCGGCGGCTGGCCGAGCAGCTCAGGGATGGGAACAACATACATACGGAGCACCGCCTGATCTGCCAAGGCGGCAGGGTCAAGTGGGGCTCGGTCAAGGCGCAGCTGCTCACCGAGCAGTCGGGCGAGCGGTATTTTTATTGCGTGTGCGTGGACGCCACCGAGGAGAAGAAGCTGCAGGAACGCATGCGGGAGCTCTACGACCAGGAGCTGGCCTATTTCACCGAGCATGCGGCGGCCGAGGGCAGCGTGCAGGGGCGGGTCAACGTCACCCAAAACAGGGTGGAGAGCCATCTTTCAAACGCCAGCCTGCCCGTCGGGCAGACGAAGGGGACTTATGACCAGGCCATCGAGAATATGGCTTCCTCTGCGCTGGACCCGGCCTGTGGGGAGGGAATCCGCCGAACCCTCGCGCGGGAGAAGGTGCTTTCCGACTTCGACGTCGGGAAGGTGGACTACCGGTTCGAGTTTTTGCGCAGGTCGGGGGACGATCAGCTCTTCTGGAGCAACACCGGGCTGCGCTCCTGCCGGGACCCGGAGAGCGGGGACGTCGTGGCCTTTTTCTACACCATGGACGTCACCGAGCAGAAGCTGCAGGAGGAGCTGCTCAAACGGATCGCGGCGCACGACTACGACAGCGTGACGGAGGTCGACATCCTGCGCGACGCGTACCGGATGCTCTTCTTCAACGGCAGCCGCAACCGCATCCCGGATACGGGCGAATTTCAAAAGGAGATCCGCGCGCTCGCCGGACGGTTCATGGATGAGACGGCCAGGGAGGTCTACCTCAAAAACCTGGATTACGGCTACGTCAGGGAGCAGCTGGAGCAGCGGGAGTCCTACTCCTTCGTGGCGGAGATGAAAAATGAGGCGGGCGACGCGCAGGTCAAGCGCTTCCAGGTCTTTTACATCAGCCGGGAGCTCGGGCGCGTCTGCCTGACGCGCACCGACGTGACCGACGTGGTCCGCCAGGAGCAGCGCCAGAAGGAGGAGCTCGCCACCGCGCTGATTGCGGCCAAGCAGGCCAACGCCGCAAAGAGCGACTTCCTCTCCCGCATGAGCCACGAGATCCGCACCCCGATGAACGCCATCATCGGGATGAGCACCATTGCCGCGCAGGCCATCGGGGATGACGAGCAGGTGGCGGACTGCATCTCCAAAATCGGGATTTCTTCGCGCTTTTTGCTCTCGCTGATCAATGACATCTTGGATATGAGCCGGATCGAGAGCGGGAAGATGCTGCTTAAAAACGAGAAGATCCCGACCGAGGAATTTCTGAATGGGCTCAATTCCATCTGCCATGCCCAGGCGAGCGCCAAGGAATTGGATTACGAGTGCGTGGTGGACCCGCTGCTCGACGACTACTATATCGGCGACGCCATGAAGCTGCAGCAGGTGCTGCTCAACGTTTTAAGCAACGCCATCAAATTCACCGGCGAGGGGGGAAAGGTGACCTTCTCGGTCTCCCAGCACCGGCGGGGGAAGGGCAGCGCCACGCTGCGCTTCGTGGTCAACGACACGGGGATCGGCATGGACGAGGAGTTCCTGCCCCATATCTTCGAGGCCTTCTCGCAGGAGTCGGCCGGGACCACCGCCCTGTTCGGCGGCACCGGGCTGGGGCTGGCGATCGCGAAAAACATCGTGGACATGATGGGCGGCAGGATCGACGTGCGCTCGATCAAGGGGATCGGCACCGAATTCACCGTGGATGTGAAGCTGGGCCTCAGCGGGGAGGAGAAGCCGCACCATCAAAAGAAGCACAGCTACAACTTCTCCCACCTCAAAACCCTGGTGGTCGACGACGACGTGGCCGTCTGTGAGAGCGCCGTCGTCACTCTGCTCGAGATGGGGGTCAAGGCCGAATGGGTGGACAGCGGGCACAAGGCCGTCGAGCAAGTACGCAGGCTTTGGGCCGGTGAGAAATATTACGATATGATCCTGATCGACTGGAAGATGCCCGATATGGACGGGATCGAGACTGCGAGGCGTATACGGGCCATCGTGGGAGAACAGGTCACCATCATCATCATGACCGCCTACGACTGGATTTCCATCGAGCACGAGGCCAAGCTCGCGGGGGTAAACCTGTTGATGAGCAAGCCGATGTTCAAGTCCTCCCTGGTCTCCGCCTTCTCAAAGGCCCTGGGCGAAAAGGAGGAGGCGGCAAGGCCCGAGGAGCACGCGGGCTACGACTTCACCGGCAAACGGGTGCTGCTGGCCGAGGACAACCTGCTCAACACCGAGGTAGCGGTGCTGCTGCTCGAGAGCAAGGGCTTCAAGGTGGAGGCGGCGGAAAACGGGCTGCGGGCAATGGAGCTGTTCAGCAAGTCCGCGCGGGGGTATTACGACGCGATCCTCATGGACATCCGCATGCCCCTGATGGACGGCCTGACCGCCGCTTCCAACATCCGCCACCTGAGCAATGCCGACGCCAAGACGATCCCCATCATCGCGATGACGGCCAACGCCTTTGACGATGACATCGACAAGAGCAAGGCGGCCGGGATGAACGCGCACCTGGCAAAGCCGATCGACCCGGGACGGCTCTATCAGACGCTGTATGACTTCATTTGCAAAAGAGAGGAAGAGGAAAATGAGCAGTTTCAGGGAGTGCTTTGAGGCGTACGGCGCAAACTATGACGTTACCATGGAACGGTTTATGGGCAATGAGGCGCTTTATCTGCGGCTTTTTGGCATGCTGTTCGCGGACGACAATCTGCAGAGGCTTGGCGACGCGCTCGCGGCGGGGGATATTACCGGCGCCTTCGAGGCGGCCCACACGCTCAAGGGCGTGACGGGGAACCTGGGGCTGGAGCCGCTCTATAGGGCCGTCTGCGAAATCGTCGAGCCGCTGCGCTCCCGGGAGGAGCGCGACTACAAGTCTATGCATGAAGAGATCCTCGCGCAGTTTCAAAGGGCGCGGGAGCTGCTGGACAATTTGAAGGAAGGGTGAGGAGCATGGAGCAAACGGGCCGTCCTTCCACCGAACAGATGGCACAGGTTCTGGACAACGCGCCGGTGGCCATCCTGGTCAGCACCCTGGAGAGCCGGGAACTGCTCTACTGTAACCGCCTGGCAAAGGAATCCCTGCAGCTCGATGGGGACGGCGGGAAGCTCACCTGCTACAGGGCGGCGGGCTTTCAGGAGCCATGCCCCTTTTGCCATGCCGGGCAGATGAGCAGCTGCGAGCTGCTCGAGCGCATCTACCACCACCCGCTCAACGGGCGGGCCTACCAGCTCAGCGGCAAGCTCATCGACTGGGCCGGGCAGCCGGCGCACATCGAATATATCCTGGACGTCACCGACCGGCAGCGGGAGGAGGAGCGTTCCAGCGCCCTGCGCGAGGAGCTGCTGCGCACCTTCAGCAGCGTCCCGTGCGGCCTTTGCGTCTATCTGGCCGACGGCAAAAAGATTTCGCCGGTCTTCCATAACCCGGCTTTTTACGAGATTATGGGCTATTCCGAGGAGCACGTCAGCCAGGTGGAGCGGGAGACGAGCTATCTGGGGGTGCACGAGCAGGACCTCGGGCTCCTCAAGGAAAAGGTGAAGCGGGCGCTGGAGTGCGGCGGCGTCATGCAGCATACCTACCGGCTGTGGAACGACAGGGCGGGGGAGTACCGCTGGATCCGCCTGGACGGGTCGGTCAAGTCCCAGCCGCAGGGAGGCAAGCTCCTCTACTGCGTCTATACCGACGTCAGCGAACAAAAGCGCCTGGAGCAGGAGCTCGGTGCCACCAGCGAAAAGATGCAGGAGATCATCAATACGATCCCGGGCGGGATCGCCATCTATAAGGTGAGCGACATCTTCGAGACGGCCTATTTTTCCGACGGCGTGCCCGAGCTGACCGGATACTCGGTGGAGGAGTACCGGGAGCTGATCCGGCGGGACGCGGCCGAGATGATCTATTGGGAGGATGTCCCCGCCGTCCTTGAAAGGGCCGGGGAGATCATCAGGACCCATCAGGGCGCCAGGCTCGAGTTCCGCAAGCAGCACCGCAACGGGCAGCTCGTATGGGTGCGCGTCCAGGCCAAGTGGATCGGCGAGGAGGACGGCTGCCCGCTGCTCTACTGCGTGTTCCACAACATCACCGACCTCAAAAACGCGCAGCTGGAGATGGACCATCTGCTGGGCTCCATCCCCGGCGGGATCGCCAGCTACCGGGTCGAAGGCTCCCGCTTCGTCCCGACCTATTATTCGGACGGGGTGATGGCGCTCTCGGGGCATACGCGGGAGGAATTTGGCGGGTTGGTGGGGGATGACGCGCTCAACACCGTCTACGAGGCGGATCAAAAAAGGGTGCGCGCGGCGGCGAAGGCCGCTCTGGAGAGCGGCGGCGTGCTGGACATCTCCTACCGCATGCGCCACAAGGACGGAAGCCTGATCTGGATCCACCTCAACGGCCGGCGCATGGGCCCGCTGTCCGAGAATCCCCGCTTTTACGCGGTGTTCACCAGCATGTCCTCCGCGGAATCCCGGCTGTTTAAGAGTATAGCCAACGAGACGGCGGACGGGATCTACGTCATCGACAAGGAAAACTACGACCTGCTTTATTCCAACGAGTCGAAGCGCCTCTTCGGCAGGGAGGAAACCCAGGTCGGGAAAAAGTGCTACGCGGCGCTGCACGGCAAAACGGCGCCCTGTGAGTTCTGTACCCTCAAAAGCCACGCCCCGGACGGGAAAGAGCACGAGATGGCGCTCGGGGTCGAGGGGCGGTATTTCAGCACCCGCTTTCGCGAGATCGACTGGAACGGGATACCGGCCTACGTCAAGTACGTCCAGGACGTCACCGAGGATGTGCAGGCGCAAAAGGAGCGGGAGCGCCTGGAGCAGTATTTCCAGACGGTGGTCAAGCATCTCGCGGGCGGGATCGCCGTAATACGCTATGAGCGCGACGGCCGCCCGGTGCCGGAATTCCTGTCCGACGGCTTTGCCGCGCTGACCGGCATGACGCTGCCAGAAGCCTGGGACCTCTACCGGCAGGACGCCATGGCCGGGGTGCACCCGGACGATCGGGAGAGTGTGAACGGGCAGATGGCCGCCTATATCGCCGGCGGCGAGAGCCGCTGCGAGATCATTTACCGGCTCAAGAAGGGCGACGGCAGCTATGTCTGGGTGAAAAACACCCTTTCGATCATTCAGAGCGAGGGCGGGGAGAGCCGGGTCTACGCGGTCTACCACGACATGACCCGCGAGCTCGAGGAGAAGGAGCAGCTGCGGCAGCAGTATAACGACCTGATCCTCCAGCACTACCGCATGCCGGGGCCCAACGCCCTGGTGGTCGGCCACTGCAACATCACCCGAAACCAGATTTTGGAGATCATCGACCACACCCATTCCGGCCTGCTCCGCACCTTCGGCACGGTGCGCGAGGAGTTCTTTACCGGCCTTTCGGATTTGCTGCCCGATCCCGGCGAGCGGCGGGAATTTTTAGAGACATATCTCAACGCCCCCTCCCTGGAGGCCTATCAAAAGGGGGATACCGAGCTGATCCGGGACTGCTTCATCCAGCTGCCCTACGAAAAGCTGGGGCGCTATGCGCGCTTCAAGGTCAACCTGGTGGAGACCCCCGACACCGGCGACGTGACCGGGATATTGACGGTAACCGACATCACCGAGCAGACCATCTCGGACCGGATCCTCCATCAGCTTTCGGTCGCCAGCTACGACCTGGTGGCGGATGTCGACCTGCGAAGGGACTGCTACACCATCCTCACCGGGGACACCACCCGCGGGGACGTCCCCGCGCGGCAGGGCTGCCACTCCGAGCACATCGAATATATGCTGCAGCACCAGGTGCTGCCCAAGGACAAGCAGCATGTGCAGGAAATGCTCGACCCGCAGTATGTGATCGGGCGGCTCGGCAGCCGGGGGTCCTATTCCTTCGCCTATTCCATCCAGGAGAAGGGGGACATCCTGACCAAGAACCTGACGGTTTCGGCCACCGACCTGCGCCTGGGGCGCATCTGCCTGGCCAGGACCGACATCACCGATTCGGTGCGCGAGCAGCAGGGGCTGCTCAACGTTATCGCCTATACCTTCGAGCTGCTGGGGTTCATCAACCTGGACCAGGGGCGCATGACCATGTACACCCGCCAGACGGTGCTGGAAAACCTGCCGCCTTTCGAGGTGGAGGATTATGGCAGCTCGGTGGAGCGGATCGTGGGCTACTACACCGGCGGCGAGGGAAGGGAAGAGATCGGGGAGCAGTTCCAGCTTAAAACCATGATCCGGCGGCTTGAGGAGAAGCCTTCGGGCTACGACGTCGCCTTCCCCTACCACGGGGAGGAGGGGCTGCGGTATAAGCAGGTAAATGTGCTGTGGGGGGACCGGGACCACAAGACGGTCTGCATGGTGCGCGCGGACGTGACGGATATGCTGGCCGCCGAGCGCCGCAGCAAACAGGCCCTTCAGAAGGCGCTGGCCCTCGCCGAGGAAGCGAACCGCGCCAAGAGCGATTTTCTCTCCTCGATGAGCCACGACATCCGCACGCCGATGAACGCGATCATGGGCATGACCTCCCTGGCCATCGCCCACATCGGGGAGCAGGGGCGGGTGGAGGATTGCCTGCGCAAGATTTCTTATTCCTCGCGGCACCTGCTCAGCCTGATCAACGACATCCTGGATATGAACAAGATCGAGCGCTCCAAGATCACTTTAAACCATATGCATGTTTCCCTGCCCGAGTTGGCGGAGCAGCTTTGCGCCATGCTCTCGTCGCAGGCGCTGTCCGCCGGGCTGCGCTTTGGGGTGAGCATCCCCGAGCTGCGCCACCCGTATTTTTACGGGGACCCGCTGCGGATCAACCAGATTCTGATCAATATCATAGGCAACGCGGTCAAATTTACCCCGGAGGGCGGGGAGGTGTATTTCGCGGTGGAGGAGCTCCCGCCCGAGCGGGGGGAGAGGAACGTGCGCTACCGCTTCACCGTGCGCGACACCGGGATCGGCATGTCCGAGGAGTTCTTGGAGCACATTTTCGAGCCCTTCACCCGCAATGGCAACACCCAGCGCGTCGAGGGCACCGGGCTGGGGCTGAGCATCACCAAGGGCCTCGTCGACCTGATGGGCGGCCGGATCTCGGTGGAGAGTGAGCTGCACAAGGGCACCACCTTCTTTGTGGAGCTGGAGTGCGAGGCGGCCGCCCAGGCGCCGTGCGCCGCGCCCCAAATCGAGATGGGAGCCGAAAACATGAGGCGGGAGCGGGCGCTCGACGGGCGCCGTTTCCTGGTCGCCGAGGACAACGCCATCAACTCCGAAATCCTTTGCGAGCTGCTGCAGATGTATGGGGGACAATGCGTTGTGAAAACCGACGGCATGCAGGCGGTGCGCGCCTTTGCCGAGGCCGGACCGGGGACCTACGACGCGGTGCTCATGGACATCCAGATGCCCGTGATGAACGGCTACGAGGCCACGCGTGCCATCCGCGCGCTGGAGCGCCCCGACGCCAAAACCATCCCGATCATCGCCATGACCGCCAACGCCTTTACCGAGGACATCCAGGCGGCGCTGGAGGCCGGGATGAACGAGCATGTGGCAAAGCCGATCGATCTAAAAGTACTTTGGGAGACCCTGAACCGGTTGCTCGGCAAATAAGAAGCGGCCCCGTGAGCCAAAGGCTCACGGGGCCGCTTTTATAGATCGTCCGCGTCCTGGACCGGTACCTCGTTGGGATTTGCCGGCTGGCCGGTGTAGCTGCCGAGCGGGTCGGTGCGCTCGTCGCTGAGGTTCGTCAGCCGCAGCGCCTGCCGGGTGGGCTGCGCATGGGCGCCGGCGTTTTTCTTGTTTTGCTTGTCCGCTTGTTTCAATCTCGATCTTCCTTTCCCATTGATTGCAGTCTTAGTTTTCTCCGAAACCGCAGGAAGATACGGGATTTTTGGTTTTCTCTTTGGCAGCGTCACAGCTCCCGCGCGCTTTCGATAATCCGCAGCCCGAGCCGCCCGGCCTCCTCGAAGAGCTCCCGGTTTTTTTGATTCATTTCGCCGTAGCTCTTCAGGCAGCAGAGCACCGTGCCGCAGGCTTTCATCCGCTGCAGCGCCCGGGCGTAGGCCTCCTTGCCGATCCGCTCGAAGGCGGGGGCAGAGACCACCTCGTTTGCCAGGTCGCGGGCCAGCTGGTAATCGACGTCGTTTTCGTGCAGGATCCCGGTGGCAAAGGGGATGCCGCTTTTGTGCAGCGCCCGGTAGGCGGGAATCCCCGTGCCGCCCCCCGCGATCACGAACACCGCCGCCTCGCCGGGGGAGCGCTCCATCTCGAAGCTACCGAAGAGGGGATTGTAGCTGCCGTTGCTGAGATCATACAGCTTGCAGATGAGCTCCCGGCAAAAAATTTCCTCCGGCGGGCCGATCTGAACGACGTATTCGCCCCTCAGGCACATCACCAGGTCGGAGATCCGCTGCGCCAAGTCGAGCTCGTGCAGGGACATGATGACGGTGATGCCCCGCTCCCTGCTCATCAGCCGCAGAATCCCCAGCAGCTCGAGCTTGTAGCGCACGTCGAGGTAGGAGGTCGGCTCGTCGAGCACAATGATCTGGGGCTGCTGGCAGATCGCCCGCGCCAGCAGCACCCGCTGGCGCTGCCCGTCGCTGATCTCGGTGAAATCGCGCTCGCGCAGCTCCCAAATCCCTACCAGCTCCATTGCGCCCTGCACCTGCTCACGGTCCTGCGCGGAGAGGATGCCGAGCATCCCGGTATAGGGGTAGCGCCCGGTGGCGACGACGTCCCCGCAGGTCATCAGCTCGGTCTTGAGCCTTTCGGTCAGCACGACGGCCACCTGCTTTGCAAGAGCGAGGCTGCTCATGCCGTCGATCGTGTCCTCGCCGATGTAGACCGTGCCGCAGATGGTTTTCAGATATTTCGCAATGCTTTTGAGCACCGTCGATTTGCCCGAGCCGTTCGGCCCGATCAGGGTCAGGATCTGCCCCTTTTGCAGCTGTATCCCGATGTCACGGATCAGGGGCACGCCGCCGTAGCCGACGGTGAGACCCTTGGTTTTAAAAAAGTAGTCCGCCATCAGCCGCGCACCTTCTTTCTCAGCAGGATCCCGATCACGATGGGCGCGCCGATCACCGCGGTCACCGAGCTGATGCTCAGCTCCATCGGCGCGAAAACGGTCCTGGCGATCAAGTCGCACCCCAGGCAGAAGATTGCCCCGCCCAGAAAGCAGACCGGGATTACGATCAGCGGCTTCGAGGTCTTTAAAAACGACTTGACCAGGTGGGGCACGGCGATCCCAACAAAGGAGATCGGCCCGGCAAAGGCGGTCACGCAGGCGCTCAGCACGCTCGAGAGCACCACCAGCACCACCCGGAACACCCTGATGTTGACCCCCATGTTCTGCGCATAGCCCTCGCCCAGCTGGTAAGCGCCGATGGGCTTGGACATCAAAAAAACGACTGCCGAGGTGATGAGCACCACCGCCGTCATGACCCGCACATCCTCCCACGAGGCGCCCGAAAAGCTGCCCTTGGACCAGTTGTGCAGGTTGATTATACTCGCATCATCCGCGAAGGTGACGATGAAATCGGTGATCGCCGAGCAGATATAGCCGATCATCACCCCGCTGACGATCAGCATCGACGCGCGCTGCACGGTACGCGCCATCAGCAGCACGAAGCCCATCGAGAGCATGGCCCCGACGAAGGCCACCGCGATCATGGAGGCGGAGCTGACGGTTTGGTAACGGCTGAGCGCCGCCACCATGAAGATGGCGACGGTCAGCTTGGCGCCCGACGAGATGCCCAGCACATAGGGCCCGGCGATGGGGTTGTTAAAAAAGGTCTGCAGCAGAAAGCCCGACAGCGCGAGCGCCCCGCCCAGGATGACGGCGGCGCATGCGCGCGGCAGGCGCACCTTCCAGATGATCCCCCGCCCGGTTTCACTGCCGCCCCCGAAAAAGAGGATGTCGGCGATTTCACGCGTTCCCAGCCTCACGCTGCCGAGCTGGATGTTCATCAGCACCAGCGCGGCAAAGAGAAGCAGGAAGAGCGCCACCACAACGCAGTAGCGCAGCTGCCTTTTTGCGCGTTCTCCCCTCATTTCCATATCCTTTCCCCCGCGACGCGCCCTTGGCGCCGTCACCTTAGCTTATACATATAGTGCAGCTCGTCCGGGCCGTCGTCCTCCTGGACGAGCATCTGATGAATGTCCGAAATCATCAAACCGAGCTGGGTCGTCTCCTGGAACAGGTTCTTGTCGGTACACCAGACGTTGCCGTTTTGCACGGCCCTAAAGTCGGCGAGCAGGCCGCATTTGGCGGTCAGCTCGTCGAGGGAGGAGAGCTCCCCGCCGATGGTGCTGTTGTAGATGATGTAGTCCGCGTCCTTGGCCGTCGCGTAGAACTGCTCCATTTCCAGCGTGACCGTGCTGGTGGCCTTTTCGGGGTCGCCCAGGTTCTCAAAGATATAGTTGCCGCCGGCCAGTTCGATCATCTTGGTCACATAGTCGCCCGACTTGCGCGCCACGGCGTAGCCGGACGAGCTGATGTAGAAAAAGGCCACCGTCTTGCCGGTGTTCTCCTCGCTTGCCAGCTCCTCAAGATAGGCCGCCTGCGTATCAAAGAGCCGCTGGGCCTCCTCTTCCTTGCCCAGCAGCACGCCGTAGAGCTTGATCCATTCGGTGCGCCCGAGGGGGTGGCTTTCAAAGCTCGACTGCTCGACGAGCACCGGCACGCCGAGCTCCTCGAGCTTCTCCTTCACCTCGGGAGAGTGGTTGATCATGGTGTTCTCGATCGCCAAAGAACAGGAATTCGAGAGGATCAGTTCGTAGTCCGGGGCGTTGTATTTGCCCGCATAGAGGATCTCCCCGCGTTCCATGGCCTCCTTCGCGTTTTCGATGTACCAGTCCTCGGCCCGGCTCCCGGACAGGCGGATGCTTTGCAGGGAGTCCAGCGCGTCGAAGAGGCACATTGTCGAGGTGGCGACGAGATAGAGGTTTTCCACCGGCTGCTGTAAAACGACGACATCTTCCCCGATCTCCTCGGGGACCTGCTGTCCCTGCGGAACGACCAAGTACCGGCTCCCGTCCGAGATCGAGATCAGGGCGTACCCGCCGCGGTAGTAGTCCACGGCAAAGTTTTTGGCGTACTGCAATTCCATGCTGCGCTCGGGTCGCCAGGCGCCGTCCTGCCCCGCGGCCGGCCCGCCCGGGGAGCTGGACGCGCAGCCGCCGAGCGGGGAAAATGCCAGCGCGGCGGCAAGCGCGAGGGCAAGAAACCGTATCCTTTTCATCACTGCGCCGCCGGCTCCAGGGTCGCCGAATCGAAGTGCAGGGTGTATTCGATCTCGTGCGGCTGGCTCATGGCGACGGTCTGGGCGCTGACCGCCATATCCTCGTCCAGCGTGACGGGGATCTCGAAGGTGGAATTCCCACCCTCGCCCAAGGGGTTATAAGTGGTGCCGTCCACCTTCATGAATTCATAGTAGGGGCTGCTCCACACGAGGGTGGCGACCGCCTTGCCGCCTTCGATGCGGAGGGCGGCCGGGGACTCCACCGACGTGCGGCCGGTACCGCCCGCAAGGGTTACCTGTACCGTGTACTGCCCATCCGGAAGAGTGGGGCAGGAGACGCTTTCGGAAACCGCCTCCTGTGGGATCAAATAGGACTGGAACACCAGGGTGCGGTCGTACCACTGCTCCTTGCGGATACTCCATGCGGCGCAGTCGACTTCCACGTTCAGCGCCGGGACCGGCACTTGATAGGTGTACTTGCCCTCCTCGTTTTCCACGAAGTAGATGCACTTCTCGTCCGTGTCGGCGAGCGCCTGCTCGGCGGTGCCGGGGTAGAGCTTTTCATAGCCGGTGCCGCTGAGGGTCAGCAGGGCCGACATCTCTGCGCCTGCCACGGTGAGCTGCGCATCGACGATGCGGAACATCGACGAGCTGGACGAGACCTCGATTTTGTATGTACCCTCTTTGATCTGGCTGGCGTAGACCGGCTCCGGTTTTTCCTCTTCGGCGGGCTGGCTCTCGCTCTCTGAGGAGGCGTCCGCCCCGCTCTCATTGGCGCTCTCTGCGCTCGAAACCGGCGCGCTCGGCGCGCCCTCGGGGGCCGGGGTCTTGGGGGAGCACCCGGCGGCGAGGATACAAGCCAGCAGGGCGGCCAGCAGGATATGACTTTTTTTCATGCAGACGTTCTCCTTATAAGGCGGCAATTTGCCGAAAAATGTTCAAATATCGTTGTTTGTATTTTACCCCGTCGCGGCGCGGTTGTCAAAGCCGTTCGCGGGGTGCCCGGGCGCCGGCGGTTACTTTGCAATCAGCGCCTTTGCGTGCGTAACGAACATCTTCTGAACCGACTCGTACTGGCCGAGGCCCTTGAGGACGCACTCGACCTCGAAGCCCTCCTGCTCGAAGACATTTTTCCAGGAGCCCTCCTCATCGCCCGCCATGTCGTTGTTGGCGTGGTCGCCCGCAACGATCATCAGCGGCAGGAGGACGATCTTGCCGGCGCCGGAGTCTTTGACGAGCGCCAGAACGTCGTCAAGAGAAGGCGTGGCCTCGACCGTGCCGATAAAGTAATTGCCGTGGCCGGCGGCGCTTATGTGCTCCTGGAGCTTCGCATAGGCGGCGTTGGCCTCGTGCTCGGTGCCGTGGCCCATGAACACGATGGCGGTGCCCTCGGCGTCATACTCCTTCGTCGCAGCGGTGATGGCGGCGGCAAGCTCGTCGTAGTCCGCGTCGGCATCCAGCAGCGGCCGGCCGACTTTGAGGGAATCAAACTTGTCCTGATAGGGGGTGACCTCGGCGACGACGTCGTCGTATTCATAGCCGCTCATCACATGGGTGGGCTGCACCACGACCTCCCGAACGCCGTCGGCGACCAGGCGGTCCATCGCCTCGGTCACATTGTCGATGGACAGGCCGTCGCGCTCCTTCAGCTTGTCGATGATGATCTGGCTGGTGAACGCGCGGCGCACCTCATATTCGGGGAACGCCTGTTGCAGCGCGTTTTCGACCCCGCCGATGGTCAGGTCGCGGTTGTCGTTGTAGCTGGTGCCGAAGCTGACCACCAGCAGGGCCTTGTCCGCAGCGGCGGAGGATTCGGCGGTGGAGGAGCTCTCCTCCTCGCTCCCGGCGGCCGGGCCCGCCTCGGGAGCCCCGCTTTCACTTGAGGAATCCGCTTGGGTGCCGGAGCAGCCCGCCATGGCCAGCAGGGACATGGAAAGGGCCAGGATCAAAGCGGTGATCTTTTTGACGTTCTTCTTCATTTTCTATTCGTTCCTTTCTTTCAAGCTCCTTAGCCTATTTGCCGGCGGGCCGGACAGACGGCCCGCGAAAGGGCAATAAAAAGCGCCCGCGGATCCCCCGCAGGCGCTTGGTCTGAGCACAGATAGAAGACATACCCTCGGTATGCCTCACATATGTCCAGGACCCCGGTGTCCGCAGGGCTGCACGTGCCGCTTTGCGCGGCCGGGAACAGGCAAGTATTCTGGCTTATCGCTTGCATCCATAATCGGATGCCGTGACCGGCGCCTTCCCAAAAAGATTTCAGTGGCGCATGCCGGAAACGACGGCGAAATACAGCAACGGCCTTGCGTGGGATTCTCACCCAGCTTCCATGGCCCATTCCCGCTATTCAGTTCAGGGACAGTATAGCATCGCGCTGCACCCTTGTCAATCCGCGCCAGAAGCGCGCCGCGGTTTTTTGGCCAGTTTTCACGGTTTCATCACAAATCCGTCACAGTCGCTTTTTATAATGAATTATGGTATCATCAGAAAAGGACAGAGTTGTGGCGGAGGGATGACATGTACAGGATCCTGGTGGTGGACGACGAAGAGAAAATTCGTACCATGATCAAAAAATACGCGGTGTTCGAGGGGCACGAGGTCAGCGAGGCACAGGACGGGATGGAGGCGGTGGAGGTCTGCCGCAGCGAAGCGTTCGACATCATCATCATGGACGTGATGATGCCCGAGCTCGACGGCTTTTCTGCCTGCCGGGAGATCCGCAAGTTCTGCGACACCCCGGTGCTGATGCTCTCGGCGCGCGGTGAGGAATACGACAAAATCCACGGCTTCGAGCTGGGGGTGGACGACTATGTGGTCAAGCCCTTTTCGCCCAAGGAGCTGATGATGCGCGTTTCGGCCATCCTAAAGCGCAGCGCGCGGGGGGACGGGGAGCCGCAGCGGGAAATCGTTTCGATCGGCGGGCTGACGGTGGACTTTACCGGGCGGGTGGTGACCATCGACTCGGAGCGTGTAGACATGTCCCCCAAGGAATATGACCTGCTCTTTTACATGGTCAAGAACCGCGGGATCGCCCTGACGCGCGAAAAGCTGATCAGCGACGTGTGGGGCTATGATTTCTATGGGGACGACCGCACGCTCGACACCCACATCAAGCTGCTGCGCCGCACGCTCGGCGGCTACAGCGGCCATATCGTCACGCTGCGAGGGGTGGGATACCGTTTTGAAGAATAAGCGAAAAGAGCTCAGCATCAAATGGAAGGTGTTCGCCTATCTCAGCGCCTTTGTCGGGGCGCTGCTGGTGCTGCTCTGGCTCTTCCAGATCGTTTTTCTGGACAGCTTCTACCAGGCGATCAAAACCCGAGCGATCAAAAGCGCCTCCGAAAGCATAGCCAAGAATATTGACGACAGCGACCTGCAATCCTACCTCGAGGGGATTGCCAACCGGGACGACATCTGTGTGAGGATTCTCTCCACACAGGGGGAGGAGCTCTATTCGGTGGACATCCGCCCGGACTGCATGATCCACAAGCTCCCGGCCCAGGCGCTCGTGGAGCAGTGCTTCGAGAAGGCCGAGGGGAACGGCGGGACGGCCTTTGAGACCTTTTCGACCGATTTCGTCCTTCCTCCGCACGAGGCCATGCGCGACAAGCAGGACGGGGACGGCGGGGAAGAGAACTGGGAGAAGGACCGCCGGGGCTATAAAAAGAAGCGGGAGGTCGTCATGCGCAGCATGATCCACGCCGAGATCGTCACCTTCGCGGACGGCACCGACGCGATCATCCTGTTAAATTCGGTTATCTCCCCGATCAATGCGACGGTGGAGACCCTGCGCGTCCAGCTCGGCTATATCACGGTCATCCTGCTCGTGCTCTCGCTCTTTATCGCGCTGCTGCTCTCCCGGCGGGTCGCAGAGCCCATCATCTCCATCAACGACAGCGCCAAGGAGCTGGCCCGTGGCCGCTACGACACCCGCTTTGGCGGGCGGGGCTACCGCGAGGTCAGCGAGCTGAGCGACACCCTCAACTACGCCGCCAAGGAGCTTTCCAAGGTCGAGCAGCTGCGCCGCGAGCTGATCGCCAACATCTCACACGACCTGCGCACCCCTTTGACCATGATCACCGGCTATGCCGAGGTGATGCGCGACCTGCCGGGGGAGAATACCCCGGAGAATGTGCAGATCATCATTGACGAGGCCAACCGCCTGAGCACCCTGGTCAGCGATGTTCTGGACATCTCCAAGTTCCAGTCCGGCACCCAGGAACTGGCCCCGGGCGAGTTCAGTCTGACCGCGCTGGTGCGCGAGATCATCGGGCGGTACGGCAAGCTGACCGGGCAGGAGGGCTATCAGATCCGCTTCGACTACGGTGCGGAAGTGATGGTGAACGCCGACGAGGTGCGACTCTCGCAGGTAATTTACAACCTCATCAACAACGCCATCAACTATACCGGCGAGGACAAGTCCATCATCGTGCGCCAGACCGTTCATGAGGGCAGGGTGCGACTCGAGGTGATCGACAACGGCGCGGGGATCGCGGCTGACGAGCTGCCGCTGATCTGGGACCGGTACTACAAGGTGGACAAGGCCCATAAGCGCGCCGCCGTCGGCAGCGGGCTGGGGCTCTCGATCGTGCGGGGCATATTGGAGCTGCACCACGCCGACTACGGGGTGGAGAGCACGCCCGGCAAGGGGAGCACCTTCTGGTTTGAGCTGCCGGTGCTCTAGCCGGCGACTGGGATTGCCTGTAAAAAGAATCGATTAAAATTGAAACGGACCGTTAGAAACGATTTCTAACGGTCCGTTTTTTGCTTTCGGAGCTCCACCTTTTCCCACAAGCCGGAAAAAGAGGAGAATTTTTTCTAATTATATCCTCTTCTGGGATGTTTTGCAAGGAATTTGCCGCCAATTTATCCTCTCCCCGGCGGATGGGGATCGTTAGAAATCGTTACTGGCGGTCAAAGGGAGGGCAACCGATGAAAAACAAAATCCCGGCAGTGTTCCTGAGCCTCTGCCTGCTCTGCTCTTTTCCATGCGCCCTGCCGGCGGGCGCGGCGGCCTTTGCGGCCGCGGGGGTGACGGTCGCGGTGCAGGACGGCTACAGCTGCGACTACGGGGTGGACATCCCCTTCACCCGTTCGCCGCGGACGCAGGACTACACCTTCGCGCTCTATGAGGGCCCTGCCGCCGCCGGCGCGCCCGAGGTGACGGCGAAGGTGACGGTCACGCCGGCCTCGCAGGTGGTGATCCATCTGCCGCTGCGCTACGATCCCGCCGGGCCGGACACCTGGACGCTGGCGGTCACGGTGCACGTTGCACCCGGGCGCGCGGGGCTGGACCGGGAGGCGGCGGCGGTCAAGACCTTTGAGACAGCGCCCAGCTGCGGCTGCCCCGCCGGGACGGCCGGGGCCTACTATGCCGGGGACGGCAGCGCGCAAAGCCCCTTTCGGGTCGCAACGCCCGGGCAGCTGCAACATATGAACGCGCATCTCTCCTCCCAGTTTATCCAGACGCAGGACATCGCCCTGACCGGGACCTTCATCCCCATCGGCTCAGCGGAAAAGGCCTTTAGCGGCGTCTACGACGGCGGCGGGCATGTGATCTCGAACCTGAATACCGGCCCGGTCACCGGGAGCGACCGTTCGATGACGGCCAGCGGCCTGTTCGGCGAGACCGGGAAGGTCACCATCCAGAATCTCGGGATCGAGGATTATTCGGTCAAGGGAGAGCTGGCGGCCCCCCTGATCGGCCTTTGCTCCGGGCCTGCGACTATTACCCGCTGCTATACCCGCAACGGCAGCGCAATGGGAGGCAGCAGTACGAAGGGCGCCATGCCCTCGGCGATGGTGAGCTACCTGCACGCGTCGGCCTCGGCTTCGCTGCGCATGACCGACTGCTACGCGGTGGGCGGGGCGGTCACTTCCTCCAGCGCCGCCGGCGGGCTGTTGGGCTTCGGGCAGTCGGGTACCCCGGCGGTCTTCACCAACTGCTTCACTATCCTGAGCAGTATTTCTGCCGACGAGTCCAGCGGCAATTATGGCAGCGGCGGGATCGCCGGGGTGGCTTACAGCAGCACCTTCCGCCCCACGAACTGCTGGTTCCTGTCGGGAACACCCGCCTATGCCGTCGGCGCCTACCGTTCGGTCAGTGCGGCCGGCCCGTCCACCACCCCGTCCGGCACCGAGGGAACGGCGCTCGGCGACTTTAACGGCCTTCAGACGCTCGGGCTGCCGTCCGACGTGTGGGAGATCAAAAGCGATACGGTTAACGGGCGGGGAAATATCGCCTATCCGCATCTCAGGGTGTTCGGGGAACCGTAAAGGACAAGTGGGAGGGGCCTATGCAGGCCCCTCCCACTTGCGATTATCAATTCTTTTTCGGCATGATCTCGTCGGTATCCATTATTATGGTGACCGGCCCGTCGTTTTCCAGGGCGACCAGCATGTCCGCCCCGAAGCGCCCGGTGGCGGTTTCGATCCCCGCACGCCGCACGGTTTCCACAAACCGCTCGTAGAGCGGGATAGCCCGCTCGGGCCGCGCCGCCCCGATGAAAGAGGGACGGTTGCCCTTTTTGCAGTCACCGTAGAGGGTGAACTGCGAAACCACCAGCACCTGCCCGCCAACGTCCTGGAGAGCGAGGTTCATTTTTTCTTCCTGGTCCTCGAAGACCCGCAGCCCAAGGACCTTCGCGGCCAGGTAGTCGCATTCGCGTTCGGTGTCTGTTCCCGAAACCCCGAGCAGCACCAAAAATCCCTGCCCGATCTCGCCCGAAACCTCCCCATCGATCGTCACCTTTGCGCTGCGCACCCGCTGGATCACTGCCTTCATGTTGATCATCCTTCCTTTTTCTAAAGCCAGAGGGGCCCGGCTTTCGTCCTGATACAATATGCTGGTATTGTACCTTCTTTTGCGCCCCTTGGCAAGAAGGCGGGAAAAGGAGACGGGGAAACTTGTTTTTTGGGGCGAAATGGTGTAAGATAAAGGACGGGTAATTTTATCTTTATAAGGAGCAACGACGCTTAAACAATAACTTCTTGTTGTTTAAGCATTTTTTGTATGTGGGCGGGGAGGGAAGCGGTTGGACAGTGAATTGCTCAGCGTGGGGATCGACGTGGGCACCTCCACCACCAGCGTGATCTTTTCTTCCCTGCTCGTGCGCAACACCGCCTCGGGCTTCACGGTGCCCGCGCTCTCGATCATCGACAAAAAAATCGTCTACCGCGGCGGGATCCACGTAACCCCGCTGCTGGACGAAAGCCATATCGACGCCGGGCGGGTGAGAGAGATCGTTGCCGGGGAATACGCCAAGGCCGGGATCACCCCCGCCGAGGTAAGCACCGGGGCGGTCATCATCACCGGGGAGTCCGCGCGAAAGGAGAACGCCGCCGCTCTCGCCGCCTCGCTCGGGGAGTTTTGCGGGGATTTCGTGGTCGCCACCGCGGGCCCCGACCTCGAGTCGATCATCGCAGCCAAGGGCGCCGGGGCGCAGCAGCTCTCGCAGCAGCGCGGCTGCACCGCCGTCAATCTCGACATCGGCGGTGGGACGAGCAACTTGGCGGCGTTTTGCTGCGGGGAGCTCTGTGCCAAGGGGTGCTATGACGTCGGCGGACGGCTGGTGAGGACCGACGAGGCGGGCGCAATCACCTATGTCAGCGAGCGGCTGCGGCCGCTGCTCGAGGAGCTTGGGTTTTCCCTCCCGCTTGGAGCGCCCGCCGGCGAGGAGGGGCTGCGCGCCCTCACCGACCGGATGGCCTCGCTGCTCGGCGAGGCGCTGGGGCTGCTGCCGGCGACGGACCGGCTCCCGCCGCTGCAAACGGCGGGGAGCAGCGCGTTTTCTTTAAAGCAAAAAATCGACGCGCTGTCCTTTTCAGGCGGCGTCGCGGATTATATCTATCACCCGGCAAAGGATTGGCGCCGCTACGGCGACATCGGGCTGCTGCTGGCCGACAGCATCCGCGAGAGCGGATGGTTCCGGTGCTGCAACGTGGTGCCCCCGCTCGAGACCATCCGGGCGACGGTGGTCGGGGCGGGAAGCTATACCACCACGCTCAGCGGCAGCACCATCTTCTACAGCGGCGAGGGGCTCTTCCCGCTCAAGAACGTGCCGGTGCTGGCGCTGGATCCCGGGACGGAACGGTCATGCCTTGCCGGGGAGTGCGGCGCGCTGCGGGAGCAGGCGCGCTGGTTTTTGCAGCAGAGCGACGCGGACAACCTGTTTTTCTGCCTGCGGCAGACGCAGAACCCCAGCTACCGCGAGGTGGGCGCCCTGGCGGGCGCCCTGGCCGGGGCGGCCGAAGAGCTGCCGCCGGGCCAGCCGCTGCTGGTATTGACGCGATACGACTTTTCAAAATCCCTGGGGCTTGCACTTTGGCGCCTGCTAAAGGGCCAAAGGCCGGTGGTTTCGATCGACAGCGTGCAGGCCGGGGAAGGGGATTACCTGGATATTGGGAAGCCGCTGATGGACGGGATGGCCGTTCCGGTCGTCTGCAAGACGCTGATCTACGGCTGACGGAGGAGGAAAAGGTTTGAGACTGAAAACGACGCTGGCGGGCAGGACCTACGAGTTTAAGACGGTCAAGGAGGTCCTGGCCAAGGCCAACGAGCAGAAGAGCGGCGACGTGCTGGCGGGGCTGGCCGCCGGGAGCGACAGCGAACGGGTCGCCGCCAAGGAGGTTTTGAGCAACCTTCTTTTGAGCGATCTGCGCAACAGCCCGGCTGTGGATTATGAGATCGACGATGTGACGAGGCTGATCCAGGACGGGGTGAACGAGCCCATTTATAATTCGATCCGGGGCTGGTCGGTGGGCGAGCTGCGCGAATGGCTGCTCGACTACCGCACAAGCGAGGAGGACATCAAGCGGATCAGCCGGGGATTGACCAGCGAGATGATCGCCGGGGTGGCGAAGCTGATGAGCAACCTCGATCTGATCTACGCCGCCAACAAGATCCGCATCCACACCCACTGCAACACCACCATGGGGGTGCGCGGCACCCTGTCCACGAGGCTGCAGCCCAACCACACCACCGACAACGTCGAGGGGATCACCGCCTCGCTCTACGAGGGGCTCAGCTACGGGGTGGGGGACGCGGTGATCGGGCTCAACCCGGTCAACGACACCGCGGCGAGCGCGGCACAAATCCTCAAGCGCTTCAACGAAATTAAGAATGAGTGGCAGATTCCCACCCAGACCTGCGTGCTCGCGCATATTACCACCCAGATCGAGGCGATCCGCTCGGGCGCCCCGGCGGACATGATCTTCCAGTCCATCGCCGGCAGCCAGAAGGGGAACGAGGCCTTCGGCTTCGGAATCGAGACGGTCAAAGAGGCGCAGGAGCTGATGAAAACAAGAGGCACCGGCACCGGACCGAACGTGCTCTACTTCGAGACCGGGCAGGGGTCGGAGCTCAGCTCCGACGCGCACTACGGCACCGACCAGGTCACCATGGAGGCGCGCTGCTACGGCTTCGCCAAGGCGTTTCATCCCTTCATGGTCAACACGGTGGTCGGCTTCATCGGGCCGGAATACCTCTACGACAGCAAGCAGGTCATCCGCGCGGGGCTGGAGGACCACTTCATGGGCAAGCTCACCGGGATTCCCATGGGGTGCGACTGCTGCTATACCAACCATATGATGGCCGATCAAAACGACATCGAGAACCTCACCGTGCTGCTCGCCAGCGCCGGGTGCACCTATGTCATCGGGGTGCCGGCGAGCGATGATGTGATGCTCAACTACCAGTCCAACTCCTACCAGGATGCGGCGGCGGTGCGGGAAATCCTCGGCCTGCGCCCCATCCGGGAATTCGAGTGCTGGCTCGAGCGCATGGGGATCATGGAAAACGGGAGGCTTACCCCCGACGCGGGCGATCCGACCATCTTTACCATGAAAGGGGGCGCGCGCTGATGGAGGACATTTTGGAGATGATCACCAGGGCCGTGATGAAGGAGCTGGAGAATCTTCCGCCATCCGGCGCGGCGCAGGTTGCCGCGCCCCCCGTGGAGGGGCCGTCGCAGGCCGCCCCTCCCGCGCAGGAGGCTTTGCGGGATTTGAGCGGCGGCGCATTGGTGGATCTGACCAGCGACGCGATGGTGGACTTGACCAGCGCTGCGATGGTGGACTTGACCAGCGCTGCGCACAAGGCGGTGCCGACGCTGCAAAATCCCCAAAACCCCGAGGCGCTCGCGGGGATGAAAAGGCGCACCCCGGCGCGGATCGGGGTGGGCAAGGCGGGGCCCCGGCTTCGCACCGACACCATGCTGACCCTGCGCGCCGACCACGCGGTGGCGCGGGACGCGGTCTTTCGGGACGTGGACCCGGCGCTGCTCGGGGAGCTGGGGCTCTTTTCGGTGCAAACGCTCTGCCAGGACCGCAACGAGCACCTCACCCGCCCCGACCTTGGGCGGCGGTTTTCTCCCGAGACGACAAATGAGCTGAAGGCGAAGTGCCGGCAGGCCCCGCAGGTACAGATTTACCTCTCGGACGGGCTGAGCAGCCAGGCGGTGGATGCGAATGCCAGGGACATCCTTCCCTCCCTCCTCGACGCGCTGCGCGACTACGGGATCACGGCCGGGACGCCCTTCTTCGTGCGCTTCGGCCGGGTTCCGGCGATGGACGCCGTCAGCGAGGCGCTGGGCGCCGAGGTCACCTGCGTGCTGATCGGCGAGCGGCCGGGCCTGGCGACGGCGGACAGCATGAGCGCTTATATCGCCTATAAGGCCACGGTCGGCATGCCCGAGGCGCGCCGCACGGTGGTTTCCAATATCCATAAAGGCGGCATCCCGGCGGTGGAGGCAGGCGCGCACATCGCGGGGCTGATCAAAACCATGCTGGAACGTAAAAAGAGCGGCGTCGAGCTGCAACTATAGCGTTTGGTGGAAAGGAATGTTCAGAAGATGACAGGCGATAAGATTAAAACCACGGTGCTCAGTACCCGCTTCCTGCCCAACGCCGACGGGGCGCTGCTGCAGGCGCTGGGCGTGCCGGAGGGCTGCCGTTCGCTCGGGATCATCACCACCGACAGCGACGACGTCTCCTATGCCGCGCTGGACGAGGCGACCAAGAAGGCGAGGGTCACGGTGGTCTACGCGCGCAGCATGTACGCGGGGGCCAGGAACGCCTCCACCGCGCTGGCGGGGGAGTTCATCGGGATTCTGGCGGGCGAGGACCCGGAGGAAACCCGCAGCGGGATCGAAGCGGCGCTGAGCTTTATCGAGCGCGACGCCGCCTTCTACAGCGCGAACGACGACGATTCGGTGATCTACTTTGCGCACTGCATCTCCCGCACCGGAAGCTATCTTTCGAGGGAGGCGCAGATTCCCGAGGGCGAGGCGCTGGCCTATCTCATCGCCCCGCCCGCCGAGGCGGTCTGCGCGCTGGATGCGGCGCTCAAGGCGGCGGACGTGGAGCTGCGGCTCTTTTACGGCCCGCCGACCGAAACCAACTTTGCCGGCGGGCTGCTCACCGGCGAGCAGGCGGCCTGCAAGGCGGCCTGCAACGCCTTCGCGCAGATGGTCTGCGCGGTGGCCGCCCGCCCGAGTGAGAGAGAGGAGGGGGCCCGTTGAAGCTGGACCGCGATTTACAATCCATCCAGGAGGTGCGCGAGCTGATGATCGCCGCCCGCCAGGCGCAGCGCGACCTTGCCGGCTGGGACCAGCGGCAGATCGACCGTCTGGTGGAGCAGATCGTTTTGGCCTGCGAGCAAAACGCCGGGCGGCTCGCCGAGCTGGCGGTTGAAGAGACCGGGTTCGGGATCGCTGAGGACAAGGTGCTCAAAAACCTGCTTGGTAGCCGGACCGTCTGGGACTACATCAAGGACATGAAGACCGTCGGAATCGTGAGCGAGGACAAAGCGCGGGGGCTGATCGAGGTGGCCGTCCCGGTCGGGGTGGTCGCGGCGCTGATCCCCTCCACCAACCCCACCTCGACGGCGATGTTCAAAACCATCATCTCGCTCAAGGCGGGCAACGCGATCGTTCTGAGCCCCCATCCGAACGCCCAGGGGTGCATCAAGGAGACGGTGGCGGTCATGCGTCAGGCGGCGAAGGCGGCCGGCGCGCCCGACGGGCTGATCGGCTGTATCGAGACCTGTACCATGCAGGCGACGAACGAGCTCATGCGCCATAAATTTACCGGGGTGATCCTGGCCACCGGCGGCGGGGCGATGGTCAAGGCGGCCTATTCCTCGGGCAATCCCGCCATCGGGGTGGGCCCGGGCAACGGCCCGGCCTACATCGAGCGCAGCGCCGATATAAAAAAGGCGGTCAAGCGCATTCTGGACAGCAAGACCTTCGACAACGGCACCATCTGCGCGTCCGAGCAGTCGGTCGTGACCGAGGGCTGCATCAAGGAGCGGGTGGTCGCCGAGCTCAAAGACCAGGGCGCCTGGTTCATGGACGCCGAGCAGTCGCAGCGGGTCGAGCGGCTGATCATGCGCCCGAACAACACCATGAACCCGGCCATCGTGGGCAAGAGCGCGACGACCATCGCCAAGATGGCGGGCATCACGGTGCCGCAGGGCACGCGGGTGCTGATCAGCGAGCAGAGCACCGTGTCGCCGCGCAACCCCTATTCGCGCGAGAAGCTCTGCCCGATTTTGGCCTTTTACACCGAGGAAAACTGGGAGCGCGCCTGCGAGCGGTGCATTGAAATCCTCGAGAACGAGGGGGTGGGCCACACCATGACCATCCACTCGGAAAATGAGGAGGTCATCCGCGAGTTCGCGCTCAAGAAGCCAATCTCCCGCCTGTTGGTCAATACCCCCGGGGCGCTCGGCGGCGTGGGGGCCACCACCAATCTGGCCCCGGCGCTCACCCTCGGGTGCGGGGCCGTCGGGGGGAGCGCAACGTCGGACAACGTGGGGCCGATGAACCTCTTAAACATCCGGCGGGTCGCCTGGGGCGTGCGGGAGCTGGAGGACCTGCGGTCCGCCGCCCCCGCGGCGGCGCAAAGAAGCGCACCGCCTCAGATGAGCGAGGCGGACATCGCGCGGATCACCAAGGAAGTCATCAAAAACCTGCAGGCGCAGGGTTATCAGCTATAAATCATAAATTACTTTGGGAGGAATACAGATGGCAGTCAATTTACAGGCATTGGGCATGATCGAGACCAAGGGTTTGGTCGCTTCAATCGAGGCGGCGGACGCGATGGTGAAGGCGGCGAACGTCACTCTAATCGGCAAGGAGCATGTGGGCGGCGGGCTGGTGACCGTGATGGTGCGCGGGGACGTCGGGGCCGTGAAGGCGGCGACCGACGCGGGCGCTGCTGCGGCCTCGAAGGTCGGAGAGCTGGTTTCGGTGCATGTGATCCCGCGCCCGCACGGCGAGGTCGAGGCGATCCTGCCGCAGGTACCGGCGGCGAAATAAAACGGTTACTTTGAAAGGGGTAAAATACAATGGCTAATTTACAGGCACTGGGAATGATCGAGACCAAGGGACTGGTCGCTTCGATCGAGGCGGCGGACGCGATGGTGAAGGCGGCGAACGTCACTTTAATCGGCAAGGAGCATGTGGGCGGCGGGCTGGTGACCGTGATGGTGCGCGGGGACGTCGGGGCCGTGAAGGCGGCGACCGACGCGGGCGCGGCGGCGGCCTCGAAGGTCGGGGAGCTGGTTTCGGTGCATGTGATCCCGCGCCCGCACAATGAGGTCGAGGCGATCCTGCCGGCCGTGAAGTAACATCTTCATGGCTGTTTACCGGGAGGACACCATCCGGCAGATGATCTTTCGGGACCATCTGTCTGAAATCCATGTCAAAAAAGAGGACTATGTCACCCCCCAGGCGCGCGCCTACATCGAGGACATGCGCTTGACGCTGGTGGTGGAGGGGGAAGCGGAAAACCCCGACATCCACCCGGCGAAGGAACAGCAGGGCGGAAAATATGTCGGCCTGGACGGGAACGTCTACCGCGAAAAGCCGGAGCAGATGACCCATCTTTACGGCAACACGCTGGTGGAGAAGACCCATCCCAGGATCGTGCTGCGCGGAAAGCTGGATACCCTCGAAGCGCAGATCATCTGCCTGCAGGCGTGCTGCGGCGCCCGGGAAAAGCTGGTCCGCGATCTTGACGAGGCGCTCGCCTTCACACGCCGGATCCTCTCCTGTGAGGTTACCGGCAAGCCGCTGGGGGCGGGCCGTCTGCTGGGCCTTGACGAAGGCGGGCTGCGGGAACAATCCCACAATCCGCAGAAGTATTTCGGCTTTGGGCATATCCTGCCGGACCATCGGCTCGGCGGGGTCTGCGCGGGGCTCAACCTGTTGCGCGCTCTTGCCAGAGAAGCGGAGCTCGCGGCGGTGGCAGCCTTCTGTAAAGAGGGACAGGTGCAGCGCGGGGACCTGCTGCAGGCGCTCAACCGCCTGAGCAGCGCCTTTTATATCATGATGTGCCGCCAGAAGGCGGGGCAGTACGGGGAGGAAACAGAAAATGGATGAGGGCATGGTGCGCGCGATTGCCGCCCAGGTGGCCGGGCGGGTTTTGCAGCAGTCCGGGAATGCCGGCAGGAGCCTTGGCGCGGTGCCGCTCGAAATCTCGGCGCGGCACGTCCACCTCTCGCAGCAGGACGTCGAGGCGCTGTTCGGTCCGGGCTACAGCCTAAGTGAAAAGCGGCCGCTCTCCCAACCGGGGCAGTTCCTCTGTAACGAGCGGGTCACTTTGCTGACCCCGAAGGGGGAACTGCGCGCGGTCGCGGTGCTCGGCCCCGCGCGGGAGCACACCCAGGTCGAGCTGTCGCAAACCGATGCGCGTGCGCTTGGGCTGCAGGCCCCGGTGCGCCTTTCGGGCGACACGGCGGGCTGTCCCGGGATACACATCATGAGCGAGCGCACCGTGGTTTTCGCTCCCGAGTCGGTGATGGTGGCGCAAAACCATATCCACATGGCCCCCGCGGATGCGCAGCGCTTCGGGGTGCACGACAACCAGCGCGTGCGGGTGCGCGCCATGACCGCGCGGCCAATCACCTTCGAGGATGTGGTGGTGCGGGTCAGCGGGCAGTTTTCGCTCGCCATGCACATCGACTTCGACGAGGCCAACGCCTGCCTGTGCCAAAGCGGGGACAAGGGCGAGCTGCTTTGCGGCGGGACAATGCCGGTAAAACCGCCCGAACTGCCGGAGCCGGTATGCCGTGAAGCCGCCCCGGCCGCGCGGCGGCAGGTGATCTGCGAGGAGGAGGCGAAGCGGCTCTGCGCTGCGGGCGAGCGTACCCTGGCCCTGCAAAAGGGAACGCTCTTGACCCCCTCGGCCAGGGATGTGCTGCGCGAACGCAAGATCGACGTGCGGTACGTCTAACATGAAACAATAACGGAAGGGTGAAGACGATGATAATCGGCGAGGTGATCGGCAACGTCTGGGCGACCAAGAAGGAGCCGGCCTTAAACGGGCTCAAGCTGATGGTGGTACGGGAGCTGACCCCGGACGGCAAGCCCGCGGGCCCGACGCTGGTGGCGGCGGACGTGGTGGGCGCCGGGATCGGCGAGCGGGTACTGGTGGTTTCGGGCAGCACGGCCCGGCGCGCGGTGGGGCAAAGCGAGCCCCCGGTGGACGCGGCCATCGTCGGGATCATCGACAGCGTGGAGGCAAAATGTTGAAGGATGGTCTCATGATGGACGAGAACAAGCAGCGCGTCATCCAAGAATACGTGCCCGGCAAGCAGGTCACCTTGGCGCACCTGATCGCGCATCCGGTCGAGGACCTGTATAAAAAGCTCGGGATCGCGGGGGAGCACGGCGAAGCCATCGGGATTCTGACCATCACGCCCAGCGAGGCGGCCATCATCGCGGCGGACGTGGCGACCAAGGCGGCCGCCGTGGCGATCGCCTTTGTGGACCGGTTTTCCGGGTCGCTGGTGGTCACCGGGGACGTGGAGAGCGTCGAGGCCTCCCTCGGCGCGGTGCTCGGCCTGCTCTGCGGTACGCTGGGCTTTTCGGGCGCGCCCATCACCCGCTCATGAGCGAGGCGAGGATCATGCTGGTGGGGCGCACCAGCTGCGGAAAAACCAGCTTCTGCCAGGCGATGAGGGGGCAGGAGCTGCGCTACCAAAAGACCCAGATGGTGCAGGTTGTGGGCAGCGCGATCGATACGCCCGGGGAGTATATTGAAAACCGCAGCCTTTACCGGGCGCTGGTAGTCACCGCGGCGGACGCCGACCTGATCGTGCTGGTGCAGTCCGCCACCGACGAGCAGAGCGTCTTTGCCCCGGGCTTCGTGTCGATGTTTCAAAAGCCCGCCATCGGACTGGTGACGAAAGTCGACCTGGCGCCGGATACCGCGTGCAGGGAGAGGGCCGCGCAGTGGCTGGGCCTGGCGGGCTGCGGGCAGGTTTTCATGGTGAGCAACCTCAGCGGCGAGGGCGTGCGGGAGGTGCTCGCCTATCTTGAAGGCTTGGGCTGGGAGGGAGACAGATGAACACATTTTCACTAAAAACCAAGGTTTATACCGGACCGGGCTCGCTCGAAGCACTGAGAAACCTTTCGGCGCGCTCGGCCTTCCTGGTCTGTGACCCGTTCATGGTCCGCTCGAAGATGGCGGACCTCGTGAGCGGCCCGCTCGGGGAGCGGGGGATCAGCTGCCGGGTGTTTTCTGAGGTGGTTCCCGATCCGACGGTGCAGGCGGTGGCAAAGGGCGTCAAGGCGATCGGGGAGGTACTGCCTGACCTGGTGGTGGCGCTGGGCGGCGGCTCGGCCATCGATACCGCCAAGGCGGTGCTGAAAATTTATACCGGCGGCGGGCAGGCGCGCCCGTTCTTTGTCGCCATCCCCACGACCAGCGGGACCGGCAGCGAGGTGACCGCCTTCTCGGTGGTGTCCGATCCGGGAAAGGCAGTCAAATACCCGTTGGTGGATGAAGAGATGCTCCCCGATATCGCGATCCTCGACCCAGCGCTCACCCTGAGCGTGCCGGCGGCGGTCACTGCCGATACCGGGATGGATGTGTTCACCCACGCGCTGGAGGCCTATGTCTCCCCGCAGGCGACCGACTTCACCGATGCGCTGGCGCAGAAGGCGATCACGCTGGTCTGCGAAAATCTGCCGCAGCTTTACCGCGACGGGAAGGACGAGTGCCGCCGCGAGCGGCTGCACAACGCCTCCTGCATGGCGGGGATCGCCTTCAACGAGGCAAGCCTCGGGCTCAACCACGGGATGGCCCACGCCCTGGGCGGGCGGTTCCATATCCCCCACGGGCGCAGCAACGCCCTGTTGCTGCCCGATGTGATTTCCTACAACGCCGGGCTCATGGGGAACGAATGTCCCGAGAGCCTGCGCGCGCGGGCGCGGTACGCCGAGCTCGCAAAAATGCTCGGCCTGCCGGCGGCCAATCCGCTAGCCGGCGCATATAACCTGATCGGCACGGTGCGCGGGCTGCTGGATACGCTCTCCTTCCCCAAGGGGATCGCCGGGACGGGGCTCGGGCGGCAGGAGTTCGAGGAGGGGCTGCCCGATCTCAGCCGGGCGGCGCTCGAGGACCGGTGCACCGGTGCCAACCCGGTGCCGGCGGCCTTGGAGCAGATCGAGGCAATCTACCGCCGGGCCTATCTCGGGCAATAAATGGTATAAAAAAGCAGGCTGCCGATGGAGTCGGCAGCCCGCTTTCTCTCTATAGGGCGGTTATTTCTTTAAGTATTTCAGCAGCGGCCGCGCAACCGCCGCGCCCAGGACCGAGGCCACCAGCGCTTCGATCACCCCGTTGAGGGCGATCACCCCGCCAATGAAGCCGAGCAGCGCCTCGAAGGTCATGTTCTTGGCCGCCGCATAGCTGGGGCCGAAGAAGAAGTAAATCCCCCCCATCACCAGGATGGTGTTGGTCATCGACCCGAGGAAGCCCGCGAGCACACAGCCGAGCGTCTGGGATTTGTGATGGCGGCAAAGGAGGCCGAAGACCGCCCCCGCGACCACCCCGATCAGGATGCGCGGCAGGAAGGCGATCAGCAGCGAAAGAAAGCTGCCGCTGTCCGAGCCGGGCACCGGGACGAAGGGGGAGAAGACGAAGGAAAGCGGCGTGGGGGAGAAGGTGTTGGTCAAGAAACTGGTCAGCCCGAAGCAGAAGCCGAGCAGCGCGCCCTTTTTGGGACCGAGCAGGATCGCCCCGATGATGACCGGGATATGGATGGTCGTCGCGCGGATCGGCCCGACCGGGATGTACCCGAGGAAGGGGACCAGCGCCAGCAGCGCGATGATCGCGATGAGCAGCGAGGTCTGGGTGAGCTCGGTGACCCTTTGGTTTGTTTTCATAAAGTCCTCCTTGCTGTCGCTCCCGCCGCTGCGGGATGCAACGCATGTTTTTGCCGGGTAGCCCCCCGGCGGGGACGGGAAGCGTCAGGAGTTGCGCAGGTAGATGGCCCGCAGCCCCAGGAGATTGAGGTTCGGCTCGTGCGTGACCTCGCTTTCGCAGCAGGGGACGATCTGGCCGGATAACCCGCCTGTCAGGATACAGGTCAGGCTTTCGCCATAGATCGCCCGGTAGCGCGAGATCAGCCCGTCCGTCATCGCCGCCGCACCGTAGACGGCGCCGCCCAGCATGGCCTCCTGGGTGTTTTTCCCAAGCAGTGCGCCGGGAGGGGCCACCCCCAGCCGGGGCAGGCAGGCGGTGCGCTCGGCGAGCGCGTCCAGGGAAATCTGCACCCCGGCCATGATCGCCTTGCCCACCAGGGCCCCGCTCCCGTCCAGGGCGGCCACGGTGGTCGCCGTGCCGAAATCGAAGATCACGCAGGGCGGCTGCCAGAGCTGCAGCGCCCCCACGGCGCCGCAGACCAGGTCCGGCCCGGTCCCCACGGGATTGTCGATCTTGAGGTTGAGCCCGGTCTTGATCCCCGGGCCGACGGTGAGCACCCGCGGCGCGCCGATGAGGTGCAGCGCCTCATCCAGCACCGGCAGCAGCAAAGGCACCACCGAGGAGACGATCGCCCCCTCGAAGGAAACGCCGCCGAACCCGTACAGGGAGAGCAGCTCGCGCAGCTGCGCGGCATAGAGCCCGGCCGTGCGCCGCTCGTCGGTATCCAGGCGCAGCACGAAGGAGAGACGCTCCCCTATGAAGCCGCCCGCCTTGATCTGGGCGTTGCCGATGTCCACCGTCAGTATCATACCGCTCCTCCTTTGATCCCGTTGACTGCATTATACCCCCAAAAGGGCCCCAAAAGCAAGAAGTCGGGAAAAGAGAGAAAGAATTCTGACGCACCGCCCCGGCATTTTCAACATAATCTCTTTTGAAATGCGAAAAATCTTGGTTTTCTTTTGCCGCTTGCGCCGGATGCTTCAATTTGCTATAGTAAATATGCGAGGATCGCGTTACAACCCAGGTGGATGTAACGCGATTTTTTGTTTCAGGAGAGGAGTATGGAAAATGGATATTTGGCTTCAGGCGGCAATTTATCTGGCGACGATGTGCCTCGGGTTCCTGCTCAAACGGGTGGGCATCTTTCAAAGGGAGAACAGCAGCGTCTTTGCAAGCATCATCTTTTACGCCACCCTGCCCGCGCTGGTCGTCAGCAGCTACGCCGGAGTGGAGGTGACGCTGTGGTTCATGGTCGCCTTTTCCCTGGGGATTTTCAGCAACCTGTTTAACCTTGCCGCCGGCGCACTGGCCTCGCGGGGAAGGAAGCCCCAGGAGCGGGCGATCTATTTCATCAACACACCCGGGTTCAACCTCGGCGGGATCGCGATTCCCTTCCTCCAGTCCTTCTATCCGGCCGGCGTGCCCTACCTGTGCATGTTCGACACGGCGGACTCCTTTTTCACGATGGGGACGACCTACTCCATCGCCAAGCTGCTCTTCGGGCAGAAAAAGGGGATCCTGGCACAGCTGCGTGAAATCTGCCGCTCCCTGCTGAGCTCGGTCCCCTTTATCGCTTACCTGTTCATGACAATTATTTCACTGCTGCACCTATCCCTCCCCACCCCGGTGATGGAGCTGGCGGGCTTTGTCGGCAAGGCGAACGCGCCGCTGGTGATGCTCATGCTGGGCGTCTCGTTTGAGCTGCAAATCAAGAAGGAGGATCTCAAGGACATCCTCTCCATCCTGGGATTGCGGCTGGCCTGCAGCGTGGCCCTGTTCATCTTCATCCTGTATTTCCTGCCCGGCCCCGCCCTGATGAAGCAGGTGCTGGCCGTCTGCGTCTTTGCGCCGATCCCGAACCTGTGCATGATCTATTCGCACAAGATCGACAGCAATTCGTCGGTCGCGAGCACGCTCAACCCGGTGGCTATCATCCTGTCCATCATCTTCATGTCCGTCGCCATGTCGCTGGTTTGATTGAGCGGACCGGAGCGGCGCGGCTCAGATGCCAAAGAGCAGCTTGCCATAGGTCGGGAAGGGCCAGTACCTCCCGCCGATGAGGAGCTCCAGCTCGTCGGCCGCGGCGCGCAGCTCCCGCATGTCGCAGAAGACCACGTCCTTGTAGCAGTCGGCCTGCGCCTTCAGGTCCCCGCGGCTTTTGACGCCCAGCAGGTCGCTTTCCAACTTCCTGGCCTTTTTGTATAAACCGCTCCCCAGTGACGAGAGCTCCGAAACAAGCTCCCATTCGAGGTCACAGTCAAGGTCGGCGTCCAGTGCCTTTTTGGCCGCGGCTCCCTCGCACAGGTCCTTGGAATAGGCGCAGACCGCGGGGATGATGTCCTTTTTGACCATATCCAGCATGGCAAGGGCTTCGATGTTCAGCGTCTTGCAGTAGTTTTCAAGCAGGATCTCATAGCGGGAATGCATCTCCGCTCCACTGAAAATATGATGCTTTTGGAAGAGCGCGATATTTTTTTCTGTGACCAAATAGGGCAGCGCGTCCACCGTGGTCTTGAGGTTTAGGAGCCCCCGGCGCTTGGCCTCGGCCGCCCACTCGTCGGAATAGTTGTTGCCGTTGAAGACGATCCGCTTGTGCTGGCGGTAGGTGTCCCGGATGAGGTTGTGCAGCTCCGAGGGGAAGTCCCCGGCCCCTTCAAGGATGTCCGCAAACTGACAGAGCGCCTCGGCGACGATGGTGTTGAGCACGGTGTTGGGCCCGGAGATCGAATGGGTCGAGCCGAGCATGCGGAACTCGAACTTGTTGCCGGTGAAGGCGAAGGGCGAGGTGCGGTTGCGGTCGGTGGCATCCCGTGGGAAGCGGGGCAGCACATGGACCCCCACGCGCAGCTCCTCCTTGGTCTTGGGGTCGCAGCTGGAGCCCTGCTCGATCGAATCGAGCACCCCGGTCAGCTCGTCGCCCAAAAACATCGACACGATGGCCGGCGGCGCCTCGCTGGCGCCCAGGCGGTGGTCGTTGCCCGCCCCGGCGACCGAGACGCGCAGCAGGTCCTGGTATTCGTCCACCGCCTTGATGACGGCGCACAGGAAAAGCAGGAACTGCGCGTTCTCGCCGGGGGAGTCGCCCGGCTCGAGGAGGTTGAGCCCGGTGTCGGTGCAGATCGACCAGTTGTTGTGCTTGCCTGAGCCGTTGACCCCGGCGAAGGGCTTTTCATGCAGCAGACAGGCCATGCCGTGGCGGCGGGCGACCTTCTTCATCATCTCCATGGTCAGCTGGTTGTGGTCGGCGGCGATGTTGGTGGTGGTGAATATGGGGGCCAGCTCGTGCTGGGCGGGGGCGACCTCGTTGTGCTCGGTCTTGGCCGAGATGCCGAGCTTCCAGAGCTCTTCGTCCAGATCCCGCATGAACTCCTTGACCCGCGGCTTGATCGCCCCGAAGTAGTGGTCCTCCAGCTCCTGGCCCTTCGGAGGTCTGGCACCGAAGAGGGTGCGCCCGCAGAAGACCAGGTCCTTGCGCTGCTCATAAAGCGCGCGGTCGATGAGGAAATATTCCTGCTCGCACCCGACGGTGGTGTTGACCCGGCCCGCCTCGGTGCCGAAGAGCCGCAAGATGCGCATGGCCTGTTTGCTGAAGACCTCCATCGAACGCAGCAGGGGGGTCTTTTTGTCCAGGGCCTCGCCGCCGTAGGAATAGAAAACGGTGGGGATGCACAGGGTGCCGTCCTTGATGAACGCATAGGAGGTGGGGTCCCAGGCGGTGTAGCCCCGCGCCTCAAAGGTGGCGCGCAGTCCGCCCGAGGGGAAGGAGGAGGCGTCCGGCTCGCCTTTGACGAGCTCCTTGCCGGAGAACTCCATGATCACATTGCCCTCTGCGGTGGGGGAGATGAAGCTGTCGTGCTTCTCGGCGGTGATTCCGGTCATCGGCTGGAACCAGTGGGTGAAATGGGTCGCGCCCTTCTCCACCGCCCAATCCTTCATGGCGTTGGCGACCACATTGGCGAGTGCCGGGTCGAGCTTCTTGCCGGTCTGCATGGTGCGCCGCAGCGCCTGATAGGTTTCGCGCGGCAGGCGCTCCTTCATCACGCTGTCCGAAAAGACCATGCTGCCGAAAATCTGCGGGGTGTCGGCCATACTTGGATTCCTCCTTTACGCGGTTGCAAAATACAAAGGCGCCGCAGGAATATCCCTGCGGCGCCTTTGCCGTCCTGCGGACATTATAGTCCCGGACGGGCGGCCTTGTCAAGCATGTGTTTTGTGTATTTGCAGCATTTGTAAAATCTTGCTGCAAAATAAAACATGTTACCAGAGTTCTACTATTTAAATTCCACAATCTTGCAGCGCATAGATTAAAATCCTGCAAAATACGTTGACAAAGGCTTCACCATGCGGGTATAATAACAGCATGAACAAAGGCGTTCATCAAAGGATATGCCGGACTGGGCGTACCCTTTGATGAGCGCCCTTTATTTGTGTGGGCGGGGCCCGCGAAAGACGAAAGGGAGCGGCCGGAGGTCCGCTGTTACCCGGCCCCTACCGGCGGTTTTACACCCGGGATTGGGCCAACGAAAGGAGAGTACGATGAAAACCACCATGAATGAGGTGCTGCAGTTCGTCGGGGAGAACGACGTCAAGTTCATCCGCTTGGCGTTCTGCGACATCTTCGGCATACAAAAAAATGTGTCCATCATGCCGGGGGAGCTGCCCCGCGCCTTTGAGAGCGGGATCTCCTTTGACGCCTCGGCCATCCGGGGATTTATGAACGTCGAGGAGAGCGATCTCTTTTTGGTGCCCGACCCGGCTACCCTCTCGCTGCTGCCCTGGCGTCCCGCTCAGGGGCGGGTGGTGCGGCTCTTCTGCGACATCCGCCGCCCGGACGGGGAGCCCTTCGAGGGGAGCACGCGGGATGTGCTAAAGGCGGCAATCAAACGCGCGGCGGACCTCGGCTATGTCTGCAAGGTGGGGGCGGAGTGCGAGTTCTATCTCTTCGAGATGGACGAACACGGCAGCCCGACCATGATCCCGCACGACAGGGCGGGCTACTTCGATTTGGCCCCCCTGGACAAGGGGGAGAACGTGCGCCGGGAAATCTGCCTGACCCTCGAGGAAATGGGGATTTTGCCCGAGAGCTCCCACCACGAGCAGGGACCGGGACAAAACGAGATCGACTTCAAATATTCCGACGCGCTCACCGCCGCCGACGAGCTGATCACCTTCCGCTCGGTGGTCAAGGCGATCGCCGCGCGCAACGGGCTTTACGCCTCCTTCCTGCCCAAGCCCTTCCCGGACAGGAGCGGCAGCGGGCTGCACATCAACCTGTCATTACAGAAAAACGGGCTGAACATTTTCCGCACCCCGCGCGATGGGCATTCGGGCGAGGCGGAGAGTTTTTTGCAGGGAATCCTCGAGCGGGTGGGGGAGGTCACGGCCTTCCTAAATCCCCTGACCAATTCCTATGCCCGCTTCGGCAGCTTCGAGGCGCCGCGCTACGTCACCTGGTCGCACCAGAACCGTTCTCAGCTGATCCGTGTTCCGGCGGCCAGCGGGGAGTACAGCCGCCTCGAGCTGCGCAGCGCCGATGCGTCCTGCAATCCCTATCTCGCCTTTGCGCTGCTGCTGCACGCGGGGCTCGACGGGATCGAGGAAAAGCGGGTACTCTGCGAGCCGAAAAACTTAAACCTTTACGAGGCTTCGCCGCGTGAGCTTGCGGGGATTTCCACCCTGCCGGCCAATTTGGGCGAGGCGCTGGCGGAGGCGAAGGAGAGCGCGTTCGTAAAACGGATATTGCCGCAAAAGGTGTTTCACCAGTATATCGGGCAAAAGGAGCGGGAATTTGCCGAATACGTGGCAGCTCCCGACAAGCGTGAATTCGAGCGGGAGCGCTATTTCGAGCGGATTTGACGGCGGCATAGGGCGATTGGAAAGGGCGGTGACGGGATGGACAGCGTGTTGATCGTATCGGCCGGGGGCAAGGCGCAAAGCGCCCTCGTCCAGCTGCTGCGCCCCTCGGGCTATGCGGTGTCCGCCAGCGTCCAGAGCGGCGCGGATGCGCGCAGGCTGCTCCTCGGGGGCGACTTCGATTTGGTGCTGATCAACACCCCGCTTTCCGACGAGTTCGGGCATGAGCTGGCGGTCGGCGCCGCGACCGGTACCGGCGCCGGGGTGCTGCTGATCGTTCGCGGCGAGCAGGCCGACGAGGTCTCGGCCAGGGTGGAGGACTGCGGCGTCTTCGTAATCCCGAAGCCGGTCAGCCGCCAAATGTTCTACCAATCTCTCAAGCTGGTTGCCGCCACGCGCCGCAGGATGCTCGGGCTCAAAAGCGAAAACATCAGGCTGCGGCAAAAGATCGAGGAGATCCGCTTGGTGGACCGGGCCAAGTGCGCGCTGATCCGGTACCTGGGCATGACCGAGCCGCAGGCACACCGCTACATCGAGAAGCAGGCGATGGACCTGCGCCTGACCAGGCGGGAGATCTCCGAGCGGATACTCAAAACCTATGAGAGCTGAGGGAGGGACCGGTGTGGACAGGAAACTTCATGAGGAGTGCGGGGTGTTCGGGATACGCACCACCCACGACGAGGCGGCCGGAATCACCTATAACGCCCTGCTGGCGCTGCAGCACCGCGGGCAGGAGGGCGCCGGGATCGCCGTGCTGCGGGACCAGGCCATCCTCTATCACAAGGATGTGGGGCTGGTCAGCGAGGTGTTCACTCCCCAGGTGCTGAATAAGATTCCCGCGGCGCACCTGGCCATCGGGCATGTTCGCTATTCCACAACGGGGGCAACCGCAAAGAAAACACCCAGCCGGTGGTTACCGAGTACCTGAAAGGGCGGATCGCCATCTCCCACAACGGCAACATCATCAACGCCGCCGCGCTGCGCGAGAAGCTGCGGCGTGCGGGATGCGACTTCAATGCCACCACCGACAGCGAGGTGGTCTCCTCCCTGATCGCCTACGAAATTTTGCAGGGCGGCGGCTTCGAGGAGGCGATCGTGAAAGCGGCAAAGCAGCTGCGTGGCGCTTACACGCTGCTCGTGCTCGGCAGCGGGGACAGGCTGTGCGCGCTGCGCGACCCGAGCGGCTTTCGTCCGCTCTGCCTGGGGAGGAGCAATCACGGCTGGGCCGTCGCCAGCGAGAGCTGCGCGCTGGACAGCGCGGGGTTCGACTTTCTGCGGGACGTGCAGCCGGGGGAGCTGATCACCATTGACGGGCGCGGGCGGATGTCCAGCCGGATGGCGCTGGGCCCGGCAAAGCTGGGGATGTGCCTGTTCGAGTATGTCTACTTTGCGCGCACCGACTCGGTCATCGACTCGCTGAGCGTCTATGAGGCGCGCTACCGCATGGGAGAGGTATTGGCGCGGGAGCACCCGGCAAAGGCGGACGTCGTCTGCGGCGTGCCGGACAGCGGCCTGGAAGCCGCCATGGGCTACGCCGCCCAGAGCGGGCTGCCCTGCGTGCCGGGGTTTGTCAAGAACCGCTATATCGGGCGCAGCTTCATCTTCCCCTCCCAGGCGCAGCGGGACATGGCGGTGCGCCTCAAGCTGAGCCCCCTGCGCGTGAACGTCGCGGGCAAGCGGGTGGTACTGGTGGACGATTCGATCGTGCGGGGGACCACCGGCGCAAAGATCGTGAGCAGCCTCAAGGCGGCGGGTGCGAGGGAAGTGCACCTGCGGATTTCCTCCCCGCCCTTTTACCATACCTGCTATTTCGGCACCGACATCGGGGACGAGGAGAACCTGATTGCCAACCGGCTTTCCCACGACGAGATCACAACAAGCATGGGAGCCGATAGCCTTGGGTATATTAGCATAGAGGGGCTCAAGTCGGCCTGCAGTGGATGCAGCCTGCCGTTTTGCGACGGCTGCTTCACCGGACGGTACCCGCTGGATGCGGTAGAGCAGAGCAAAACGCAGTTTGAACAGTAGGAGGAAGCCTGTTATGTCGGGTGAAAAGAGATATTTGGTGCTGGAAAACGGACGGGTGTTCGAGGGAGTCGGCTTCGGCGCTCCGGGGGACGTGAACGGGGAGCTCGTCTTTACCACCGGGATGACCGGGTATTTAGAGACCCTGACCGACCCGAGCTACCACGGGCAGATTGTGGTACAGACCTTCCCGCTCATCGGGAACTACGGCGTCATCCCCGCCGACTTTGAAAGCATAAAAGTGCATCCAAAAGCCTATATCGTCCGCCAGTGGTGTCAGCATCCCTCCAATTTCCGCAGCGAGGGTGATCTTGACACCTTTTTTATGAGGTGCTCGCTGCCCGCCCTGTGCGGGATCGACACCAGGGAGCTTGTCAAGACCATCCGAGAGCACGGGGTGATGAACGCAAAGCTCGTCTGTTCCAAAGAGCGGCTCGACCCGTCCGACTTACAGGGGGCCCCGCTCGAGGGCGCGGTCGCAGCGGTCACGCCGAAGGCCGCCTTCACCGAGCGCCCACAGGAGACGAAATACCGGGTGGTGCTCTGGGACTTCGGCGCCAAGGCGAATATCGCAAGGGAGCTGCTGCGCCGGGGGTGCGAGGTGGTCCACGTCCCGGCCGGGGCCTCGGCGGCGGATATCCTGGCGCTGCGCCCCGACGGGGTGGTGCTCTCGAACGGCCCGGGCGATCCGGCCGAGAACACGGGTACTATCCGGGAGCTGCAGAAGCTCTGTGAGCATAAGCTCCCGATGATGGGGATCTGCCTTGGGCACCAGCTGCTGGCGCTGAGCCGGGGGGCCGGGACCGAAAAGCTCAAATACGGGCACCGGGGCGCCAACCAGCCGGTCAAGGACCTGCAGAGCGGCCGGGTCTATATCACCAGCCAGAACCATGGCTACGCGGTACAAAACGACACCCTGCCGAAGGGTGCGAAGCTCTGGTTTTGCAACGCCAACGACGGCACCTGCGAGGGGATCCTCTATCAGGACATCCCGGCCTTCTCGGTGCAGTATCATCCCGAGGCGGCAAGCGGGCCGCTGGACACCGGTTTTTTATTCGACGCGTTCATCAAACGACTGGAGGTGAAGTGACATGCCGCTCGATCCTGCCATCAAGAAGGTGCTGGTGATCGGCTCGGGGCCGATCGTGATCGGCCAGGCGGCCGAGTTCGACTATGCGGGCACCCAGGCCTGCCGCGCGCTCAAGGAGGAGGGGCTGCAGGTGGTGCTGTGCAATTCCAATCCCGCCACCATCATGACCGACCGGGAGATGGCCGACGAAATCTACCTCGAACCGCTGACGGTCGAAACCGTCAAGAGGATCATTTTAAAGGAGCGTCCGGACAGCCTCCCGTCCACTTTGGGCGGGCAGACCGGGCTGACCCTCTCGATGCAGCTGGCCAAGGAGGGCTTCCTCGAAGCCCAGGGCGTGCGGCTGCTGGGCGCGCGGGTCGAGACGATCGACAGGGCCGAGGACCGCCAGCTTTTTAGGGACACCATGCTCTCGATCGGGGAGCCGGTGATCCCCTCCGAGGTCGCCCACGATCTGGAGCACGCCCTGCGGATTGCCGGGGAGATCGGATACCCGGTGATCGTGCGCCCGGCGTTCACCATGGGCGGCAGCGGCGGCGGGATCGCACAGGATCCGGAGCAGCTGGGGGAGATCGCCCAAAACGGGCTGCGCCTCTCGCCGATCAGCCAGGTGCTGGTCGAAAAGTGCGTTTCGGGCTGGAAGGAGATCGAGTTCGAGGTGATGCGCGACCGCAGCGGCAGCGTGATCACCGTCTGCTCGATGGAGAACTTCGACCCCGTCGGGGTGCACACCGGGGACAGTATCGTCATCGCCCCGGCGGTGACCCTGGCGGATAAGGAGTACCAGATGCTGCGCTCGGCGGCGCTCCACATCATCTCCGCGCTGGGGGTCGAGGGCGGCTGCAACTGCCAGTTTGCCCTGCACCCGGAGTCGATGGAATACGCGGTCATCGAGGTCAATCCCCGCGTCTCGCGCTCGTCGGCCCTGGCCTCCAAGGCGACCGGCTACCCGATCGCCAAGGTGGCGGCCAAGATCGCTATCGGCTACAACCTCGACGAGATCCAAAACGCCGTCACCGGCAAGACCTGCGCCTGCTTCGAGCCGGCGCTCGACTATGTGGTGGTCAAGTTCCCCAAGTGGCCGTTCGACAAGTTCGTCTACGCCGACCGGCGCCTCGGTACCCAGATGAAGGCCACCGGCGAGGTGATGGCCATCGCCCACACCTTCGAGGCGGCGCTGATGAAGGCGGTGCGCGGGGCGGAGATCTCGCTGGACTGCCTGATCGAGCCCAAGCTCCAGGCCGTGCCCGACCACGAGCTGTTCGCTAGGGTTTCGGTCTGCAGCGACGAGCGGCTCTTCGTGGTCTGTGAATGCATGCGCCGGGGGATGAGCTGCGGGGAGATACACGCGCGCACCAAAATTGACCTTTGGTTTTTATATAAGCTGCAGAACCTGCTGGAAATGGAACGCCGGCTGCAAAACGAGGCGCCAACCCCTGCGCTCTACCGCGCGGCCAAGGAGCTCGGCTTCCCCGACCGGGTGATCGAGCGCCTCAGCGGCAAAAGGGTGGAGCGCCCGCTTGCGGCCTCCTTCAAGATGGTAGACACCTGCGCGGCCGAATTTGAGGCGCAGACGCCCTACTTCTATTCCACCTATGACGAGGTGAACGAGGCCGCGCAGTACCTACAGGAACACAAGAGCCGGGGGAAGACGGTGGTGGTCCTCGGCTCGGGGCCGATCCGGATCGGGCAGGGGATCGAATTCGACTACGCCTCGGTCCAGTGCGCCTGGACGCTCAAGAAGCAGGGATACGAGGTGGTCATCATCAACAACAATCCCGAGACTGTCTCCACCGACTTCGATACCGCCGACCGGCTCTATTTCGAGCCGCTGACCCCCGAGGACGTGATGAACGTGATCCGCACCGAGCGCCCCTACGGAGTGGTGGCGGCCTTCGGCGGGCAGACGGCGATCAAGCTGACCAGGTTCCTGCATGAACAGGGGATCAGGATACTGGGCACCTCGGCGGACAGCGTGGATATGGCCGAGGACCGGGAGCGCTTCGATGCCCTGCTCGAAAGCCTCTCGATTGCCCGCCCGAAGGGGGCCGCCGTGACCACCGCCGAACAGGCGCTCGCGGCGGCGCACGAGCTTCAGTATCCGGTGCTGCTGCGTCCGTCCTACGTGCTGGGCGGGCAGAACATGATCATCGCCTTTTCGGACGACGACGTGCGCGAATATATGCAGATCATCCTCTCCCATGGGATCGAGAGCCCGGTACTGATCGACCAGTATTTGACGGGCACCGAGTTGGAGGCCGACGCCATCTGCGACGGGGAGGAGGTCCTCATCCCCGGGATCATGGAGCATATCGAGCGCGCCGGGGTCCACTCGGGGGACTCGATCGCGGTCTATCCCGCCTATAACCTGAGCGCACAGCTTTTGCAGCGGGTGGTGGAGTACACCGAGCGTTTGGCGCTTTCGCTGCGCACCAAGGGGCTCATCAACATCCAGTACGTCGTACACCAGGGGGAAATCTACGTCATCGAGGTCAACCCCCGCGCCAGCCGCACCGTGCCCTATATCAGCAAGGTGACCGGCGTGCCGATGACCGAGCTTGCGACCAGGGCCATGCTCGGCGAGCGCCTGCGCGCGATGGGCTTCGGCACCGGGCTGCGGCGCACCCCGCCCTATGTGGCGGTCAAGGTGCCGGTCTTCAGCTTCGAGAAGCTGGCGGACGTGGACGTGCTGCTCGGTCCCGAGATGAAGTCGACCGGCGAGGTGCTGGGGATCGGCAAGACCCTGGACGAGGCGCTCTACAAGGGGTTGATTGCCGCCGGCTACCGGATGGAGAAGGGTGGCGGGGTACTGCTGACGGTGCGTGAGAGGGACAAGGACGAGCTGCCAAAGACCGCGCGGGGCTTTGCGCGGCTCGGCTTCGCGCTCTATGCCACCGAGGGCACGGCGGCCGCCCTCAAAAGGGCGGGGATCGCGGCCAGGACGGTCAAAAAGATCCACGAGGCCGAGGAGAACGTGCTCTCCCTGCTCGAAAGCGGGAAGATCCAGTACATTGTCTCCACCTCCGAGAAGGGGCGGATTCCCACCAGGGACAGCGTGCGCATCCGGCGCAAGGCGGTGGAGCGTTCGATCCCCTGCCTGACCTCGCTGGACACCGCCAACGCCCTGCTGCACAGCCTCTGGGGACGGTTCACCGAGGCGAACACCGAGCTGGTCGACATCAACCATATGCGCGGGGAAAGATTGCAGCTGCATTTCACCAAGATGCAGGCCTGCGGGAACGACTATATCTATTTCGATTGCTTCCGCCAGGAGGTCGCCTCCCCCGAGGCGCTCAGCGTGCGCCTGTCCGAGCGGCGCACCGGGATCGGCGGGGACGGGATCGTGCTGATCCTCCCAAGCGAGTCGGCGCACGCCAGAATGCGGATGTTCAACGCCGACGGGAGCGAAGGGAGGATGTGCGGCAACGCCATCCGCTGCGTGGGCAAGTACCTCTATGACAGCGGGATCGTGCGGGAAAAGACGGTGAAGGTCGAGACCCTCAGCGGGATCAGGACCCTCGTGCTGCACACCGACGGCGGGCAGGTGCGCTCGGTGCGGGTGGACATGGGACCGGCCGTCTTTTTGCCGGAGCAAGTCCCGGTGAAAATCAAGGGGGAACGGGTGGTCGATTGCCCGATCCGGATCGGGGAGAGGGAGTACCGCGTCACCTGCCTGTCGATGGGCAACCCGCACTGCGTCGTCTTTACCGCCGACCCGGCGGCGATCGACCTCGCGGCGGTTGGCCCGTCTTTCGAGCACGACTCCATCTTCCCCGACCGGGTGAACACCGAATTCGTATCGGTACCTGAGCGCAACGTGCTGCGCATGCGGGTCTGGGAGCGGGGCAGCGGCGAGACCTTCGCCTGCGGGACCGGAGCCTGTGCGAGCGCCGCGGCCGCGGTGGCGCAGGGGCTCTGCGATAAAGATGAGGACATCCTCGTCCACCTGCTGGGCGGGGACCTGACGATCCGGGTGACCGATGAGACGGTCTATATGACCGGGGAAGCGGTAAAGGTTTATGAGGGGGCAGTGGAGTTATGAGCAAGTTTATTTTCGTGACCGGCGGCGTGGTGTCGGGGCTCGGGAAGGGGATCACGGCGGCCTCGCTCGGCCGGCTTTTGAAGGCGCGGGGGATCAAGGTAGCCGCCCAGAAGCTCGACCCGTATATCAATGTGGACCCGGGCACCATGAGCCCTTATCAGCACGGCGAGGTGTTCGTCACCGAGGACGGCGCGGAAACCGACCTGGACCTCGGGCATTACGAGCGCTTCATCGATGAGGACCTCAACCGCTTTTCCAACCTGACCACCGGCAAGGTCTACTGGAACGTGCTGCAAAAGGAACGCCGCGGCCAGTACCTCGGGGAGACGGTGCAGGTCATCCCGCACATCACGAACGAGATCAAGAGCTTCATCTATTCTGTGGGGGAGAAGAGCGGCGCCGACGTGGTGATCACCGAGATCGGCGGTACCACCGGCGACATCGAGAGCCAGCCGTTTCTGGAGGCGATCCGCCAGGTTTCGCACGAGGCCGGACGGGAGAATTGCCTTTTCATCCACGTCACGCTGGTGCCCTACATCAAGAGCTCGGGCGAGCACAAGAGCAAGCCCACCCAGCACTCGGTCAAGGAGCTGCAATCCTTTGGGATTATGCCGGACATCATCGTGGCGCGCACCGACGAGCCGCTCGGGCAGAGCATAAGGGACAAGATCGCTCTTTTTTGCAATGTCTCGCAGGAGTGCGTGATCGAGAACATCACCCTGCCGGTGCTCTACCAGGCGCCCATCATGCTGGAGAGAGCCGGGCTGCCGCAGATCGTCTGCCGCAAGCTGGGCCTTGCCTGCGGGCCGGGGGATCTTTGCGAATGGGAGCAGATGCTCGGCCGGATCAAAGAGAGCACCCGCCCGGTGACCATCGCCCTGGTGGGCAAATATGTACAGCTCCACGACGCCTACCTCTCGGTGGCCGAGGCGCTGCGCCACGCTGGCTATGAAAACGGGGCGAACGTCTCGATCCGCTGGGTGGACAGCGAGCAGATCACCCCCGAAACGGCAAAGAGCCTGCTCTCGGGCTGCGGGGGGATCATCCTGCCCGGCGGGTTTGGCGAGAGGGGGATCGAGGGGATGATCGCCGCCGCCGAGTACGCCAGGACCCGCAAAATCCCCTATTTCGGCATCTGCCTTGGTATGCAGATCGCGGTGATTGAATATGCTAGGAATGTGGCCGGGATCGCGGGGGCCCATTCCCGCGAGTTTGCCCCGGACAATGAAAACTGCGTGATCGACCTCATGCCCGACCAGAAGGGGAACCTCCCCAAAGGCGGCACCATGCGCCTGGGCAGCTACCCCTGCCTCGCCGCTGAGGGGAGCCGGCTTCATAAAATCTATGGCGTACGGGAAATCAATGAGCGCCACCGCCACCGGTATGAATTCAATAACGCGTTTCGCGATCGGCTCACCGCCGCCGGGCTGCAGGTCTGCGGCGTCTCGCCCGACGGGCGGCTGGTCGAGGCGGTGGAGCTGCCGGGCCACCCCTTCTATATCGGCGTGCAATACCATCCCGAATTTAGGAGCCGCCCCAACCGGGCGCACCCGCTCTTCCGGGAATTTATCGCCGCCGCGCTGAAGGCGGGGAGCGAGGGTTAGCCGGGACGCCGCCGGAAAGGATGACAGCTATGCGCGACTATAAGATCGAGCTGCAAAACCGCACCGAATTTATCCGGGACGTGCTGGCGAAGTCCGGCTGCCACGGGATCGTCTACGGCAACAGCGGCGGCAAGGACAGCACCCTGGTGGGCATCCTCTGCCGGAAGGCCTGCCGCAATGTGCTGGGGGTTATTATGCCCTGCTCGGTCAAACAGAACTTGCAAAGGGACCGCGAGGATGCTATCCTTTTAGCACGGCAGTTCGGCATAGAGACCATCACCGTCGATCTCGGCGCGGCCAAGGAGGCGCTGTGCGCGTCGGCGAGGCAGGGGCTCAACCTCTCGGATGCGGCCAAGCTCAACATCGCGCCCCGGCTGCGCATGACCATGCTCTACGCCATCGCGCAGAGCAAGAACTACCTGGTCGCCGGCACCACCAACCGAAGCGAGCGGCATATCGGCTACTTCACCAAGTGGGGGGACGGCGCGTGCGATTTCAACCCGGTCAGCGATTTGACGGTGCGCGAGGTGTACGAGTTTCTGCGCCATCTCGGCGCGCCCGGGCGGATTATGGAAAAGGCGCCCTCGGCGGGCCTCTTTCAGGGGCAGCGGGACGAGGAGGAACTGGGCCTGAGCTACCGGGACCTGGACTCCTACCTGCTGCAGGGGGAAGGGAGCCCCCAGGCGGTGGGGAAGATCGGACTTCTGCACCAGAGAAGCGAGCACAAACGACGGCTGCCGGTTGATTATCGGGGTCCCTCGCGGCCTTGATGAAGCAGACCATGTTTGAAAGGTCCGCTTTTAAGCTGACGAGCCGGTTTTTACAGCCGGCGCCCAAGAAAGGAATGGTTATAGTTATGTGCGGGATTATCGGATTCGCGGGCAGACGGGATTGTGCCCAGCTGCTGTTGTCGGGGCTTTGCGCGCTGGAATACCGGGGCTACGACTCCGCCGGGATAGCGGTGCAGTCGCAGGGAGACTTGCAGGTGCGCAAATCGACCGGGAGGCTCAAAAACCTGCAGGATATCGTCTCCCGCGCGCCGGTGAGCGGCAGCGTCGGGATCGGGCACACCCGCTGGGCGACCCACGGGCGCCCGAGCGAGGAGAACTGCCATCCCCATATCGGCCAGAAGGGCAGGATCGCGGTGGTCCACAACGGGATCATCGAAAACTATGCCGCGCTTAAGCGCTCGCTGATGGAGCGCGGGGTACAGTTTTCCTCCCAGACCGACACCGAGGTCATCGCCCAGCTGCTGGAATATTACTACGAAACCGACCTGCTCACCACCCTTGGGAAGGTGCTTCCCATGCTCGAGGGCTCCTATGCGCTGGGGATCCTGGACGTGTCCGATCCGGACACCGTCTGGTGCGCGCGCCGCGGCAGCCCGCTGATCGTGGGGAAGGGGGAGGGGGAAAATTACCTCGCCTCCGATATTTCCGCCGTATTGGAATACACCCGGGATATCTACATCCTGGACGACGGCGAGATCGCGGCGCTTTGCGCCGATGGAATCCGCTTTTACGGGCCGCAGGGGCAGGCGCTCGAGAAGGAGCCCACCCCCATCTCCTGGAGCGCGGACGGCGCCAAGCGGGGCGGCTTTAGGCATTTCATGCTCAAAGAAATCTATGACCAGCCCCAGGCGATCGAGGATACCCTCAACCATTACATAGACGCGCAGACCCTCACCATCCGCCGCGAGAGCATGCCCTTTACCAAGGAGCAGGCGCAGCAGGTGGAGAACATCACCATTGTGGCCTGCGGCACGGCCTATCACGCGGGGATGGTCGGGCAGAACCTGCTCGAGCAGTTGGCGAGAGTGCGCACCCACGCGCAGATCGCCAGCGAGTATCGCTATCAGGATACCGTCTACAGCGCCAATGAAACGCTGATCGCGGTCAGCCAGTCGGGCGAGACGGCGGACACCATCGCGGCGGTGCGCAAGGCAAAGAACAACGGGCACCGGATCGTGGCGTTGAGCAACGTGCTGGGCAGCACGGTGGCCAGAGAGGCGCACGCGGTGATGTACACCCTGGCCGGGCCCGAGATCGCGGTGGCCTCGACCAAGGCCTACACCACCCAGGTCCTGCTCTTTGAGATATTGGCGCTGGATTTGGGCAACCTGCGCGGGCTGATCAGCGAGCGGGAGCTGCAGGACTGCCTGCGCGAGCTGCTGCGCCTGCCCGGGCAGGTGCGAAGCGTGCTCGAGCGGGCAGGGCAGGTGGAACACTTCGCCCACTCCATGCGCATGTGCCGGGACGTCTTCTTCATCGGCCGCCAGCTTGACTACTGCACCAGCCTGGAGGCGGCCTTAAAGCTCAAGGAGATTTCCTACATCCACTCCGAGGCCTACGCCGCCGGCGAGCTCAAGCACGGCACCATCGCCCTGATCGACGAGACCACCCTGGTGGTGGCCACCGCCACCCAGGAGCGGATCTTCCTCAAGACCCTCTCGAACGTCGAGGAGGTCCGCGCGCGGGGTGCGAGCATACTGCTGATCACCGACAAGGAGGTCCAGAACGAGGGGCAGTTCCAGGATATCTGGCAGGTGCCGGGGATGCGGGACATCTATTCGCCCATCCCGGCCACCGTGTATGTGCAGCTCTTCGCCTACTATATGGCGCTGCAGAAGGGCTGCGACATCGACAAGCCCCGCAACCTGGCCAAGAGCGTGACGGTCGAATAGGCGGCATGTGCCAAAGGAAAAGGAATTAAAAATATGAAGATCAACGAAAACTATCTGAGGCTGGAGGAGAGCTACCTCTTCGCCTCGATCGCTCATAAGCTCGCTGCCTGGAAGGAGGCCAATCCCCGGCGGGAGGTCATCCGCCTGGGGATCGGGGACGTGACCCTGCCGCTGGTGCCGGCGGTGACCGAGGCCATGCACAAGGCGGTGGACGAAATGGGCAGGCAGGAGACCTTTCACGGCTACGGCCCCGAGCAGGGCTATCCCTTCCTGCGCGAGGCGGTCTGCGGCTACTACGCCGCGCGCGGCACCATAATAGGTGAGGACGAAATCTTCGTCAGCGACGGGGCCAAGAGCGACCTTGGAAACATCCTCGACGTCCTCTCGCTTCAAAATACTGTGCTGATCCCCGACCCGGTCTACCCCGTCTACGTGGATACCAACGTCATGGCCGGGCGGGATATCCGGTATCTGAGCGCCAACAGGGAGAACGGCTTCCTGCCGCTGCCCGACCAGGCGCCGAGGGCGGATATCATCTACCTGTGCTCGCCCAACAACCCGACCGGGGCGGCCTACAGCAGGGAAGCGCTGCGGCGTTGGGTGGCATATGCACAGGAGCACGGCGCGCTGATTCTCTACGACGCGGCCTATGAGGCGTTCGTCTGCGAAGAGGCGCTCGCGCGCAGCATCTATGAGATCGACGGGGCGCGGGAGTGCGCCATCGAATTTTGCTCCCTTTCCAAGACGGCGGGCTTCACCGGAACCCGCTGCGGCTATACGGTGGTACCGAAATCCCTTTCCTTCGGCGGCCATGGGCTGCATGCGCTCTGGCTGAGAAGGCAGACCACCAAGTTTAACGGCGTGCCCTATATCGTCCAGCGGGGCGCGCAGGCGGTCTTTAGTCCCGAGGGGCAGCGCCAGACCCGGGCGAATCTCGACTATTACCGCGGCAACGCCGCGCTCCTCGCCGGGGCGCTGCAAGCGCGCGGGGTGTGGTATACCGGCGGGAAGAATTCCCCCTACATCTGGATGAAATGTCCGGATGGGATGAGCTCCTGGGAATTCTTCGACTACCTGCTCGAGCGCGCCGGGATCGTCGGCACCCCCGGTTCCGGCTTCGGGCCGGGCGGCGAGGGGTATTTCCGCCTGACCGCCTTCGGGGACCGGGGGCGGACGGAGAAAGCCGCCGGGCTGCTAAAAGAGATATTATAATTTGAAAGCACCCGTTTTGGGTGCTTTCGTCTTTTGTTTCTCCATTGGTTGAAAGACAGGAAATAATCCTGTACAATGGGAAGCGGCAATAAATTCTGACGGATAAAATGAGGGAGGACGAGAGTTTGAGATTGGTCGTGATCGATGGCCAGGGCGGCGGGATGGGCCGCAGCCTGATCGAGCAGGCACGCGCCGACTTTAAGGATTTGGAGATTATCGCGGTGGGGACCAATGCGCTGGCCACCGGCGCCATGCTGCGCGCGGGAGCCAACGCGGGGGCGACGGGGGAGAGCGCCGTGCTCTACAACTGCCGCCGGGCGGATGTTATCATGGGCCCCATCGGAATTGCGCTGCCCTACTCCATCCTGGGCGAGATTTCTCCCGCCATGGCCGAGGCGGTCTGCCTGAGCGAAGCGAAAAAAATTCTGCTCCCGGTTTCCAAGTGCAACGTCCGGATCGTGGGGATTATGGAAAAGCCGATGGCCAGGTATGTGGAGGATGCGATCGCACAGCTGCATGCGCTGCTGGAGAAAGCGGAATAAAACATATGGCCGTCCTGCGGGCCTGGCCGCTTTTGCTGCTTCGCCTGTGCCCAGCAGTAATAAAACTGCCCTCCCCAAAATGGGGAGGGCAGTTTGTGTAGGTTAGCGGGAATGTAAAAACCCAAAACTCCCGCAACGCTTATTTTAGCATTCCCGGGTCATATCCCGGTAACAAAATCACTCCACCGGGTCGAGCGGCTGCAGGGTGGTATGGATTTTGACCGGCGCGCCCTTGTGTTCCTGCCAGAAGCGGCGGGTAATCCGGTCCATCACCATCTGGCCGTTTTCAAAGGTCAGCGCCGGCAGCATCAACACGTATTGGGTCGTGCTGAAGCGGGAGACCACGTCCCCCCGGCGCAGGCTGGTGCGTATGGTGGAAAGCAGCTGGTCCATCACGGTGCCCAGCACCTTGGTTTCGGGGATGTTGCTGCGCAGGTCGGTCAGGGTAAACAGGGCGATGAAGATCGACTGGCCGGTGCGCGCGGCGGCGCGCGCCTCGAGGCGGTAGAGGTTCTTGAACACCTCATAGTCGCAGTAAAATGCGCTCTGCGCCTGGCTGTGCTCGCGCAGGTCCTCCTTGATGATGCCAAGGTCGGTCTCCACGCTGTTGACCGTTTTGAGGATTTCCCGGTATAGATCGCGCATGGCCTCGCTGGGCTTGACCCCCAGCTCGCGGTAGAACAGGTCGGTGACGTAGTTATAGTGCTCCAGCGCCGCGGACTGCTTGTTCTGCCTGACCAGCGCATGGATGAGGCAGAGGTGCGCGCGCTCCTCAAAGGGGTCGATGGCGTTGGCCCGCTCGCAGATCATGCGCACGTCGTCGTACCGCTCGGAAAGCATGAGCAGCTCGCAGCATTCGTAGACGCATTTAAAATAGGCCGAGCGGTAATAGCTGCTCAGCGGAACCACCCACTCCTCATAGCCCGAGGTCGGAAGGAAATCCCCCCTATAAAGCTGCAGCGCCTCGCGGTAGCGCGCGATCCGCTCCCCGGCGGGCTGCACGGGGTTGGCGGCTTCCTTGCAAAGACGCTCGAACTCCTCGGTGTCCACCACGCAGGGCAGGTCGTTGTTCCAGCGGTAGGCGCCGTGATAGAAGGTGATGATCTCCTTGGCATGGGGCAGGCCGTGGGAGGTAAAGGTAGAGCGGATCCGGTAGACCAGGTTTTTGAGCGCGTTGGCCGGGTTTTCGCTGTCGTCATTGGGCCAGAGCGCGGCGATCAGCTCCTCCTGGGAGATGGTCTTGTGGCGGAAGGCGATCAGGTATTCCAAAAGGTTCCAAAGCTGATGGGTGCGGCTGATGGTATCGCTGATCACCTTATCTCCGACCGTCAGCTTGAACCCGCCGAGCATCTCGATATGAAAAACGGTTTCATTCTCCGCCTTTGTCGTCATAAAACCATCCTTTCCCTTGGCCGTGGCCTGTATAGCTTGCACACGCTTATATCTCAGTTTAGCACGTTTTTCACTTTGACGGAACCATAATTTTAATTTTTGTAATGTTTGATAAATTTTTGACAAAGTGGCCGCGTTTCTGAGCGGTTTGCACAGCGGATGAAAATAAGTTTTGCTTTTATGCTCACGGGAGATTATAATAGAATATGACTACGAAGGGGGGCCGCCGGTGGGGAATCAAAAGCAACGCGCGAAAAAGCCTGATGGGATCCGCCTTCTGGGGCTGATCCTGGTCGTCGTGGGGATCGTGCTGATCGGCTATTACCTCTACATACATTATGCCGGGCGGCTGCACAGCCGCCTAAATCTGGACCCCTCCCCGGCGCTGACGGTCCCTGCCGAGCCGGGCGAGCCGCCGCAGGAGGATGCGATCCTTTATCCGACCGACCGGCTCTTTGTCACCGACGAGCGGGCGGCATACGGGGACGGGGAGATGACCCTTCGCATCCCGCGCCTGGGGCTGGATGCCCCGGTGCTCGCCGGCACCGGGCCCGGGGTGCTGCAGCGCGGCGTGGGGCTCTATGAATACGCCCAGCTGCCCGGGGAGGGGAACCGCAACGTCTCGATCGCCGGGCACCGGGACATCTACGGGGCCGAGTTTTACTATCTCGACCAGCTGCAGGAGGGGGACGCTTGCTACCTCGACTACGGCGGGCGGGAGTATACCTATATCTATCAGGATACCGCGATCGTCGAGCCGGACGATTGGGGGCCGGTCTACTGCCGGGAGTACGGCTGCCTGACCCTGACCTCCTGCGACCCGGTCGGCACCTCCGAGCGGCGGATCGTGGTCACGGCGCGCCGGGTGGACAGCGCCCAAAAAGAGAAGGAAGCGGACGCGGCGCAGTCCTAGTCCGGTTGGGGGAAAGGGGGAAGACGCATGAGGAAAGGCCGGCTGTTTGGCGTGGCCCTGCTGATTCTATGTCTTTTTGCCGGCTGCGCGTCCGCCTCTCCCGACGCAGGGGGCCATGTCGAGGCCATCCAGTTGCCGCAGCCGCAGCAGGCGTCGTCTTCGTCTTCCCCTTCGTCCGCTGCGCAGTCGGAAAGCCTTTCCCGGGAAATAGCGGAGCCTTCTGAACCGGCTGCGTCGGCTGCTTCGTCCTTGCCCGGTCCGGAGCCGGAAAGCCTTTCCAGGGGAACAGCGGAGCCTTCCGAACCGGAAGCGGCGCTCGCCTGTCTGGCCGGGGTGCAGGAGGCCTCCTCCAATCAGGGAGGCGCCGCTCAGGTGCTGACCCCGACAGCGCCGGGGGACAAGACCTTTAGCGACCCCGGGGTGTCCATCGACTATTCCAACGCCGAGCAGGGGTACGTCATGGTCCAGTACAGCGGCAGCAATCCGAAGGTCAAGCTCCAGATGAGCGGGAGCAACCAGACCCTGTATACCTACACGCTGCGCAAGGGCCAGTTCGACGCCTTTCCGCTGACCTCGGGCAACGGGACCTACACTTTGAAGATTTATGAAAACGTCTCGGGCAGTCAGTACGCCCTGCTCGCCAGCCACAGCTTCGAGGTCCAGCTGCGCAGCGCGCTCTCGCCCTATCTTTACCCCAACCAGTACGTCAGCTTTACCTCCTCGAGCGCGGCGGTGGCGAAAGGGGCCCAGCTGGCCGAGGGAGCGAAGGACAATCTCGAAGTGGTGCAGAGGGTCTATAACTTTGTTACCGAAAACGTGGTATATGACGATGGCAAGGCGCAGAGCGCGGCCGCCGGCTCGCTGACCGGCTACCTGCCCAATGTGGACGAGACCCTGCGTTCCGGCAAGGGGATCTGCTTCGACTACGCCGCCCTGATGACCGCCATGCTGCGCTCGCAGGGGATTCCCACCCGCCTGGAGGTGGGCTACGTCACGGGGGGGATTTACCACGCATGGATCAGCATCTATCTGCAAAACGAGGGATGGGTCAACGGGATCATCCACTTCAACGGGAAAAAGTGGACTTTGATGGATCCCACCTTTGCGGCCAACAGCGGCGGCAGCGAGGAAGTCAAACAGTTTATCGGCAACGGAAGCAATTACAGCACCAAGTTTGTGTATTGAGCATAAGGGAGGCGGGGACAAGTGCCGCGTGAAAAGAAATTAACCTCCAGGGAAATTTCGGCCTTCTGCGCCCAGATTTCCATGATCCTCAAATCGGGCATCCCGGTGGAAGAGGGGCTCGCCATCATGCAGGGGGAGATGGAAAACGAGGAGGGCAAAAAAATTGTGTCCGGCCTGCTCGAAACGGTCGGGCGGGGCGAGCCGCTGCATGCGGCTCTACTCCAAAGCGGCCGCTTTCCCAAGTATATGGTGGACATGGTGGAGATCGGCACCCAGTCCGGGCGGTTGGACGAGGTGATGGACTCCCTGTGCGAATATTACCAGCGGGAGGAGGACATCGCGAGCGGCGTGCGCAGTGCGGTGACCTACCCGCTGATCATGATCGCGATGATGGTGCTGGTGATCGGGGTGCTGCTCATCAAGGTGCTGCCGGTCTTTGCACAGGTGTTCGAGCAGCTGGGCAGCGAAATGTCCGCCTTCGCGCGCAGCGTAATGGCGCTGGGCAGCCTGATCGGCCGCTATTCGGCGCTGATTTTGGGCGTGTTGGTGCTGCTGGCGCTGCTCTTCTGGCTGCTGCGCCGCACCGAAGGGGGCCGGCGGATGCTCGACCGGTTTTTAGATTCCTTTTTCCTCACCCGCAAGCTGCGCGCCAAGATTGCCTCGGGACGGTTCGCCGCCGCGATGGCCCTCATGCTCTCCAGCGGGCTGGACACCGACCAGTCGCTCGAGATGGCCAAGCGGCTGGTGGACAACGAGCGTACCGGCCTAAAAATCGCGCGCTGCCAGGAGCGGATCGCCGCGGGCGAATCGTTTTCCCAGGCGCTGGGCGAGGCCGGGCTTTTTGGCGGCATCTATGCGCGGATGGTGGCGGTCGGCTTCAAGACCGGCTCGGCGGATACGGTGATGGGGAAGCTGGCCGACCGGTATGAGGAGGAGATTGACGCGCAGATTGCCTCGCTGGTCTCGGTGCTCGAGCCGACGCTGGTGGCCATCCTCTCGGTGATCGTGGGGATGGTGCTCCTCTCGGTCATGCTGCCGCTGATGGGAATCATGTCCTCGATCGGCTGACCGGGCAATCTTTGAAATTTGCGGGAAGGGGGTGCCGGACAGATGAACCGGTTTGACAAAGCGGGGAAGAACCGTCCCGGATGGCTTCATGTCCTTTTGCCGGTGCTGGCCTTCTCTTTGCTGCTCGGGCTGTTCGGGTACGGGCTGCAGTCGGTTTCGGCCCTCACCGAGAGCGAGCGGCTGCGTACCACCAAGGAGGCTGTGGTGCGCGCGGCGGTGCACTGTTATGCGAGCGAGGGGATGTATCCGCAAAGCCTTTCGTATCTCGAGGAGCACTACGGGCTGACCGTCGATACACAGGACTTCGTCGTGGATTACCGCTGCTTTGCCTCCAACATTATGCCGGACATCACGGTGATCCCGAGAGACGGGGAATAACTTAGCAGGGAAGGGGGCGCTCCTATGCGCAAACATGCCGCCTTGGGCGGGCATATGGTGGATTTTCTCTTTACCATCGCGCTCTTTTGCGCCTTTGCCGCCACCTCCCTGATCGTGGTGATCATCGGGGCGAACGTCTACCAGGGCACGGTGCGGGGGATGAATGAAAACTATGCCCTGCGCACCTCGCTGAGCTATGTTTCGCAGAAGGTGCGCCAAAACGACGGGGCGGGCGAAATACACATCGGCACGCTCGATGGGGTCCCCGCGCTGGTGCTCGAGCAGCCCTTTGATTCGGGGAGCTATCAGACCTGGATTTATTATGACGACGGCTGGCTGCGTGAGCTGTTTACCCGCGCGGACGCAGACGCCGCGCCCGCCGACGGGCAGCCGATAGTGCAGCTCGCCGGCTTTGAGATGGAGCAGGATCAAAACGGCATGCTGACCTTTACCTCCCGCGACGGGGAGGGGGGCAGCGCCGAGATACGGCTCTGTCCCCGCTGCGGCAAAGGGAACGAATGAAGACGGGAGGTGAAGGGATGAAGCACAGGCACGCAAAGTCCGGGCTCTTTTTGTTCGAGCTGATCTTTGCCATCCTCTTTTTCGCGCTGGCCAGCGCGGTCTGTGTGCGTCTCTTCGCCGAGGCGCATCTCACCAGCCTGCACAGCCGGGATTTGAGCCAGGCACTCACCGAGGCGCAGAGCGCCGCCGAGTGTTTCAAGGCTTCGCCAGACGATTTGCGCCAGCTCGCTTCGCTGCTCGGCGCGCGGCAGGAGGGAGATACGCTGGTGCTCGACTATGGTCACGACTGGTCCAGGACGGATCAGGAGGGGGAATACCGGCTGGTCCTCTCGCCACAGGGCGGTACGCCCGCCGCTGCGCAGATCACGGTTTCCAAAGAGAGGCAAGTGGAACCCCTTTACACCTTAGAGGTGAAGAAATACCAACCATAGGCGGGGAAAGGAGGGGGCCGGAATGAAAAAAAGGACGCAGATGGGCCTGGGGGTCGGGGCTTCCTCGATCCTGCTCATTTTTGTGCTGCTCTGCCTGACCACCTTCGCCACCCTTTCGCTGGTCTCGGCGCAGGCGGATGCGCGCCTGAGCGAGAAGACGGCCGAGACGGTGAGCGCCTATTATGAGGCGGACGCGCGCGCCGAGGAGCTGCTGGCCCAGATCGGCGAAGCACTGAAATCCGTCCCGCCCGGGGAGGGATATCTGCAAACCTGTGCCGGGCTGCTCGCCGCCATCGATGGGATGGACGTCTTGCAGGATGACGACGGGCTGGCCGTTTCCTATCAGGTTGCGGCCGGGGAAAACCAGCAGCTGCAGGTCTCGCTGACAATCCCCGCTACGGGCGGGTACCGGCTGACCGGCTGGAAGACGGTAAATACGGCCCAGTGGCAGGAAGGGGAGCCAATGAGCCTCTGGCCGGGCGAACTCGGCTGAGCGAAGGGATGGAAAAGCAGATGGACGTGACACAGATTCTAAAGGAGGCGGTCGGGCGCAAGGCCTCGGACGTCTTTATCGTGGCGGGCCTGCCGGTGTCCTTTAAGATCAGCGGGAACATCCAGCGGGTGGATGAAGAGAAGCTGCGCCCGGAGCATACCGAGCAGCTGGTGAAGGAAATCTACACGCTGGCCCACAACCGGGATATTGCGGCGGTGACTAAGGGAGGGGACGACGACTTCTCCTTCTCGATCCCCGGCGTCTCCCGCTTCCGGGTGAGCGCCTATAAGCAGCGCGGCTCGTTGGCCGCGGTGATCCGGGTGGTGACCTTTGAGCTGCCCGACCCGAAGGAGTTGTGTATCCCCGACGTGGTGCTCGGGCTCGCTGGGCGCTCAAAGGGGCTGGTGCTGGTGACCGGCCCGGCCGGGAGCGGGAAATCCACCACCCTGGCGTGCATCATCGACGTGATCAACCGCACCCGCAGTGCGCATGTCATCACGCTGGAGGACCCGCTGGAGTACCTGCACCTTCATAAGAAGAGTATCGTCAGCCAGCGGGAGGTCATGACCGACACCGAAAGCTACGTCAAGGCCCTGCGCGCCGCGCTGCGCCAGTCTCCGGATGTGATCCTGCTCGGGGAGATGCGGGATTACGAGACCATCAATGTGGCGATGACGGCGGCCGAGACCGGGCACCTGATCTTCTCCACCCTGCACACCATCGGGGTGGCGAACACCATCGACCGGATCATCGACGCCTTCCCGCCCAACCAGCAGCACCAGATCCGGGTACAGCTGGCAATGGTGCTGCAGGCGGTGGTTTCCCAGCAGCTGATCCCCACCGTGGACGGCAAGGTGGTCCCGGCCTTCGAGGTCATGCTGGTCAACGGGGCCATCCGCAATATGATCCGAGAGTCGAAGGTCCATCAGATCGATTCGGTCATCTACTCCTCGGCCGGGGAGGGGATGCTCTCGATGGACCAGAGCCTGCTGGAGCTTTACCGCAGGGGGATCATCTCCGAGCGAGACGCACTCACTTACAGCGCCAACCAGGATATGATGGCCAAAAAGCTTAAGGCGTTATAATGTAAATAAAAAAAGCAGGGCCGCCGGCGATTGCCGGCGGCCCTGCTTTTTTTATTTCAGGAAGGTCTTGTAGTCCTCATAGTTGCGCCGCAGCAGATTGGGGGTATCCAATCCATAGGGGCAGTGCTGCGCACAGTGGTTACAGCCGATACACGCATCGATCCGCGACATTTTTTCCTGCCATTCATCGGTCAGCCATTGGGCGCTGGGGGAGCGCCGGATCATCAGGGACATCCGCGCGCTGGTGGGGATGTCGATTTTGGCGGGGCAGGGCAGGCAGTAGCCGCAGCCGCGGCAGAACTCGCCCAGCAGCTCGCTGCGGTCCTTCTCGATGATGGCCGAGAGCTCTCCGGTCATGGCGGGGGGATACCCAATGTAGGAGAGGAATTCGTCGAGTTCGCTTTCGCGCTGCACCCCCCAGATGGGGAGGACGTTGTCGAACCGGGCGAGGAAGGCGTAGGCCGCCGCGCTGCTGGTGATCAGCCCTCCCGAAAGGGCCTTCATCGCGATGAAGCCGACGTTTTTCTCCTTGCAGAGCCGCACCAGCTCGAGCTCCCGCTCACTGGCAAGATAGGAAAAGGGGAATTGCAGCGTCTCGTAAAGCCCGGATTCCACCGCTTCCCTGGCGACATTCAGGCGATGGTTGGTGATCCCGATATGCCGTACCTTTCCCAGCTCCTTGGCCTTTCGCATGGCCTCATAAAGCCCGCTGCCGTCGCCCGGCTTGGGACAGAACGGCGGGTTATGGAATTGGAGGATGTCGACATGGTCGGTTCTCAGCAGCCGCAGGCTGGTGTCGAGATCGTTCCAGAAGCCTTCGGCCGTGAGCGCCGGGGTCTTGGTGGCGAGATAGAATCCGTCGCGCTCCTCCGAGAGGGCCAGTCCGATCTTCTCCTCGCTGTCGGTATAGCTGCGGGCGGTGTCGAAGAAGGTCATCCCGCCCCTGTAAGCCTTTTGCAGCAGATTTGCGGCCTCCTCCTTGGAGATGCGCTGGATCGGCAGCGCGCCGAACCCGTTTTTATCGACCGTGATCCCGGTGCTTCCGAGCGTCACCTTTGGCATGTCCGATTCCTCCTCTAACGTTGTTGTCCAACATTTATTGTATAGCAGGAGGAAGGCTTTGTCCAGTCCCGGAATTTTGAGACAAAATTGTAATTTGTCTATAGTTCCAGTGACAGAGAGGAAATCATTTCAAACCTTTTGGTTCATTGATTATTCATAATGGAAATAAATAATTAATAAATAAGAAATATTAAAATATAGAATACATCAGTTTGACATAAAAGTAAAATTTTGTTATAGATTAAGAAATAAATCGTTTCATATAAGGCTTTTTATTTTTGTTTCACCGTTTTGTAATCTTTTCTATAATGAAATCACGGTAAGGGATGAAACTTAGTGGAGAGATCCCACACCAGTTTTGATTTTAAAGAAAAGAGGAGAAACACAATGAAAAAAGTACTGGCTTCAGTGCTTGCTGCTGCGATGGTTCTCGGCACCGCTTCCGTAGCGTTCGCTGGCAACATTGCGAAAAAGTCCGGTTCCAGCTATGGCTATTCCATCATCGTCAGCAAGACCGATGACAATGCCGAGTTTGAAAACGGCGCCCCCTACCTCGTGACCTATGGTCCCGACAATGCCGGTATCGACGAGGATACCGCTGGTAACAAAGCTGAGATCGTAATTGATCCGGTTGCTGGTCAGATCATCACCGAAATTAAAGCTCATGTCAACTCCAAAAACATCACTGCTTCTGTTAAGAAGAATGATGGTGCCACTGTTGATAACAGCATCACCCCCACCTCCAACAATAAGGATTGGGAGTCTCCGGTTCTGACCCTGAAAGGCAATGCCGGTCTGCGCACCTTCGAGTTCGAGGACTATGAGGTTGAGCTCGATATGACCATCGGAGATTTTGTCATCGAGAGTGGCAAAATTATGAAGAATAAGGCTGATGCTGATAAGGATATTACTATCACCATCAAGCACGACGAGGCTGTTGCCTACTCCCGCATCCAGGAAGTTGAGGAAGACACCAACTACTCCAACAGCAAGCAGAATGGCGTTGTCTACAACTTTGACGAAGTGATCGGCGACGAGTCCAGAATCCGCGCCAACGACTATGTTGACGTGTACTTCAAGGGCAACTACGGCACCGACTATGAAAACATGAGACTGGTTGACGACGACATCGATGAGATCGTTGATTTCTTCGGCGACGTTGACGTTGACTGCTATGACTTCATCGCCAATCCGAAGTTTGCCTCCAAGGTCAAAGTTGTGATCGACGCTGACTCCGGCTCTGTGCTCTACGAGTACAACAAGAAGACCGGCGACGTGACCAAGGTTGACGCTGAGTATGAGAGCGACGGCTGGGCGTTCGAGACCAAGGTTCTCGGCACCTACATCGTGGCTGAGGAAGAGTACGAGGAAGGCACCATCTCCAAGGATGGCGAGGATGTTTCTTCTGACGACGAGACCGAAGAGCCCACCGATGGCGACAAGACCAACCCGGGCACCGGCGCTAACGACATGGTCGGCGCTGCCGCTGCCATGGCGGTCGTCTCCCTGGTCGCTGCTGGCGCTGTTGCGTTCAAGAAGGCTTCCAAGTAAGCGATTGTTCCATTGGCTTTCGGGCATGAGAGGTTTATTGGAATTTCCTCCTCTGCCATAAAGCAAATAACGATAAGCCCGACCTACTCTCCAGGGTCGGGCTTTTCTCCTGTCATGAGGGTGGGTATAAAAATGGAAGGAAATAACAACTCAATTTATTATGAGCTTTTCCAGCTGGAGTATTACCTGCAGCGGCGGGTGGACGAGTACCTCTTCTCCCACGGCTTGGATGAGGCGGGGTATCAGTTCCTGGCCTATATCGGGGCTCACGGCGGCTGTAGGGTCGGCGACGTGGAAGCGGCGGTGCAGATGGACCGCGCGGCAGTCAACCGCAAGCTGCGCGCGCTCGGGGAGCGGGGCTTCGTGATGAAGCGGGGGAGCAGGAGCGACCGGAGGATCATCCTGCTCTATCTCACCCCGGCGGGCAGGGCGGTGACCAGCGCGGTCCGGGAAATTCTCAAGGAATGGGATGACGAAATGCATCGCCAGCTCGGGGAACAGGACTGCGAAGCCCTGTCTCAGATCATAGAAAGGCTTGCCGAGGCGACCCGGCATGAGCAGGCGCAGCCCGCACCCCAGCCTACGCACGACGGGCTGCATCATGTCAAAATACGGGCCGAACACTGAGCGTTTGGGGGAGAAAGAGGGGAACGGCAATGTTTACGGTTTTGGCGGCAACGGGGGACGAAACCTTAGCGAAGCGCCTCTATGAGAGTCTCGAGGACGGGGGCTATCATTGCTTTCCCGCCCAGGACGGAGAAAAGGTTTACTTTTTGCTGGACAATTTTCATATCGACCTGCTTGTCTGCGAGGCGGCGCTGCCCGGGAAGGATGGCTGCACCATCACACGGGAGCTGCGCGCCGCTCAGTTTTCGCTGCCCATCCTCCTGCTGGCTGGGGAAAACTCGCTCGAACAGAAACGGGCGTGTTTTCTGGCGGGCGCGGACGACTGCATGCCAAAGCCTGTTGAGATGGAGGAGCTGCTCCTGCGGGTATCGGCGCTGCTGCGCCGCGCGGGCGCGGCCAGCCGCCACAAGCTACAGATCGGCGAACTGGCCGCGGACTACGATACCTTGACGGTTTCCACGCCCGACCGGAACATGAAGCTCCCCAAAAGGGAATTCGAGCTGCTTTTTAAGCTGCTGTCATCGCCCGGGCAGACCTTCACCCGCCGCCAGCTGCTCGACGAGCTGTGGGGGCTGGACACAGGCGTGGACGAGCGCACGGTGGATGTACATATCAAGCGGCTGCGCGCCCGCTTCAAGTACCGCCAGGAGTTCCAGCTCGTCACGGTGCGGGGGATCGGATACCGTGCAAAACTGACGCGCTAAATCTGTAATGCCATTTTACTTTACAGAAGTGGAGAATCCGCTTGACAGCAGGAGTTGATCCAATTCCTCGCGGTCCCGGCGCCATTGCTCCCGATAGCCTTGCAGCAGCGACCGTCCGATTCCGGTAATCCGGTAATGGGGCAGGGCTATCCCCTCATAGGGCCACTCGCACCCCTCGAGCGCGCCCGAGGACAGAAGCTGCTGCAGCGCCTGGTCGAATGGTTCGCTCTCCAGGTTCAGCCTCTCTTGCATCGCCCTGCTTGGCAGGTATATGCGGGTCCCATCCTCACAAAGCAGGGCGAGGATGCAAGCCGCCACCGCCGTCTGGTTGTCCCGCCAAAATGTCATGCGAGCACCTCCTCCATCCCTTATTCTAGCGTTCTCATATGAACGGAATATGAACCGATATATTGACTTTGATATATTGACTAAACGCGGGAAGTCTGGTGAATATTCCTAAAAACGGCGGGGAATAACAAAACGGAACCGGGCGTTTGTGATGAAGATTCTTCCTGCCGGCAATCACCGCTTGACAAGATGGGCCGGGCAGAATATAATCAATCACAACAAACAGCAAGGGCGCTGCGGATTAAGTCCGTAGCGCTTTACGCTTACAATGATGAAAATGGCATTGATGGGAAGAGTAGCCCAAAGGAAGGGGCGGCAGAGAGCCGGGGTAGCTGAAAACCGGCGCCTGTGCCTTTGGGGGAAGAACATCCCGGAGCCGCTGACCGAACGGGAGGCAAATGTTGCCCAAGTAGGCTCAGACGCGGGGCGGCGCGTTACAGCCGCCAGCCATAGTGTGAAAGAGTGGGTTTCCCTTTGGGGAGCCTATTTGGGTGGTACCGCGGAAGGAAGGCCTTTCGTCCCAATTTGTGTGGGACGAAAGGCCTTTTTGGTTTTGCGGGACCTGATAAAGGAGGAGTTTTTGATGAAACGGACCGATTATTGCGGAGTGCTGTGCGAAAGCGATCTGGGCCGCACCGTGACGGTGGCGGGTTGGATCAGCGCCAAACGGGACATGGGCGGGGTAATCTTTCTGGACCTGCGGGACCGGGAGGGAATCTTACAGGTGGTCTGCGATGCAAGGAACCTCACCCAGGCCGATTTCCATACGGCCGAGGGGCTCAAGAACGAGACGGTCGCAATTATGAGCGGAATGATCCGGGAGCGGGACGAGGAGACCTATAACCCGAAACTTGCCACCGGGACCATCGAGCTGGCAGCGGATTCTCTCGAGGTGCTCAGCGAGGCCGGAACGCTGCCCTTTCAGCTGGACGACAGTAATAACGTGCGGGAGGAGCTGCGGCTGCGCTACCGCTTTTTGGACCTGCGCCGGCCCGAGATGCTAAGAAACCTGCGCTTTCGCCACCGGGTCGCCCGGGTGGTGGAGGACTACCTGGACCGGGAGGGCTTCCTCTCGGCCGAGACCCCCATGCTCACCAAATCTACCCCCGAGGGGGCCCGGGATTATCTGGTGCCTTCGAGGGTCCATCCGGGCGAGTTCTACGCCCTGCCCCAGTCGCCGCAGATCTTTAAGCAGCTTCTGATGGTGGGCGGGATCGACAAATACTATCAGTTCGCGCGCTGCTTCCGGGACGAGGACCTGCGCGCCGACCGGCAGCCGGAGTTCACCCAGGTGGACATGGAGCTCTCCTTCGTGGACCAGGAGGACATCCTGCTCCATCTTGAGCGGCTTTTTAAGCACATTATGAAGGAGACGATGGGGCTGGATTTCCCTGCGCCCTTCCCGCGCATCACCTGGCAGGAGGCGATGGACCGCTACGGCAGCGACAAGCCGGACCTGCGCTTCGGGCTGCCGATCGTGGATGTCAGCGACATTGCGGTAAAATGCGGCTTCTCGGTGTTTTCTCAGGCGGCAAGGTCGGGGGGCTGCGTGCGGGCACTGAACGTCAAGGGTAAGGCGGATTTCACCCGAGGCGAGATCGAGGCGCTGACAGACAAGGCCCTCGGCTACGGCGCCAAGGGGATGGCCTGGATCGCCGTGCGCCAGGACGGGGAGCTCTACTCGGTGCTGACCAAATACTTTTCAAAGGATGACATGGACGCTCTGCTGGAGAGGGTAGAGGCGGCTCCCGGGGATTTCATCCTCTTTTGCGCCGACGGCCTTCCCACTGTGCGCCGCACGCTGGGCGGGCTGCGGCTGGACCTCGCCGGGATGCTTTCGCTGCGCCGGGAGGGGGATTTTTGCTTTTTGATCGTCACCGACTTCCCGCAGTTTGAGTACTCCGAGGAGGAGGGGCGCTATGTGGCGACCCATCATCCCTTTACCATGCCTTATCCCGAGGACGTGCAGTATCTGTGCAGCGAGCCGGGACGGGTGCGCGCCCAGGCCTACGATGTGGTGCTCAACGGCGTCGAGCTCGGCAGCGGGAGTATGCGCATCCACCGCCCCGATATCCAGGAGAAGATGTTCGAGGCGCTGGGCTTCTCAGAGGCGGAGACCAAGGAGCGCTTCGGTTTCCTGGTGGACGCCTTCCGCTACGGCACCCCGCCGCACGGCGGCTTTGCCTTCGGGCTGGACCGGCTGGTCATGCTGCTGCTGGGGGCCTGCTCGCTGCGGGAGGTCGTCGCCTTCCCGAAATTGGGCGACGCCTCCTGCCCGCTGACCGGCGCGCCGGGGACGGTGGACCCCTCCCAGCTCGAGGCGCTGGGACTTCATATTCAGATGCCGGCCTCGAGGAGGACAAGACGGCATAGACTTATCTGTGAAGAATAAGCGAGCGGGAGGGGAGAGGTTGAGGGCCATTGGAGAAATTTTGAAAGAAATTCTGTAGATACTATTAAAAATAGCAGCTGCGCGCTATTTTTACAATTCTTATGGCCGACCTACGGTCATGGCCATTTTTATTGCTTCGTTCATGCTCAGCAATAAAAAAGAGAAATGGAGGGACGGCATGAAAGACGGATTCATCAGGGTGGCGGCCGGCACGCCGAAAATCAGGGTGGCGGACTGCGATTATAACGCGGGCCAGGTGGTCGCGCTGGCAAAACAAGCGGATGAGCAAAACGTCAGGCTCCTATGTCTGCCCGAGCTGGTGCTCAGCGCTTATACCTGCTGCGACCTCTTTTTGCAGGACACCCTGCTGCGGGGCGCCCTTGACGCCCTGCGCCGGGTACTAAGGGAAACCCGGGAGCTGGAAACGGTCCTGGTGCTCGGACTGCCGCTGCAGGCGGCGGGCAAGCTCTATAACTGCGCCGCCGTCTGCCATAAGGGTGAGCTGCTGGGGCTGGTACCGAAGCGGTTTTTACCCAATTACGGCGAGTTTTACGAGGCACGGCTCTTCACTCCCTCGTCCGGGGAGAACAAAAGCTATTCCCTGGATGGGCGCCAGGTGCCCTTCGGCCCCAGGCTGCTTTTCTGCTGCGAGGAGATGGAGGATTTCTGCTTCGGGGTGGAAATCTGCGAGGACCTCTGGTCCTGCGCCCCGCCCTCGGTCGGGCACTGTGCGGCGGGGGCGCTGATGATCTGCAACCTGTCGGCCAGCGACGAGACCGTCGGCAAGGCGGATTACCGCCGGGCGCTGGTGAGCGGCCAGTCGGCGCGGCTGTGCTGCGGCTATCTCTATGCCGACGCGGGCGAGGGGGAATCCACCACCGACCTGGTCTTTGCCGGTCATAATCTGATCGCCGAGAACGGGGCGGTGCTCGCCGAGAGCGAGCGCTTTACCACCGGCCTGGTCATAAGCGAGGTGGACGTCTCCCGCCTCGCTTACGAGCGGCGGCGGCTGACCACCTTCCCGGCGCGGCAGGACGAGGGATACCTTAGGATTCCCTTCTCTCTGCCGCTCCACGAAACCACGCTCACCCGTCCGGTCAGCCCCTTCCCCTTTATTCCACAGGATCCGGCGGCGCTTCATGCCAACTGCGAAGACATCCTGCGCCTGCAGAGCGCGGGGCTCTGTCAGCGCCTCCTGCACACCGGCGCCAAATGCGCGGTGCTCGGCCTGTCGGGGGGCCTGGACTCCGCTTTGGCGCTGCTGGTGGCGGTGCGCGCGGCGGACTGGATGGGTGTGCCCCGCGCCTTCGTGCGGGCGGTGACCATGCCCTGCTTTGGCACCAGCGCGCGCACGCTGCAAAACGCGCGTGCGCTCTGCGAAAGCCTCGGGGTGCCGCTGCGCGAAATCCCGATCACGCAGGCGGTGTGCCGTCATTTCGCCGATATCGGACAGGATGAGGAGCGCCGCGACGTGACCTATGAAAACGCCCAGGCGCGGGAGCGCACCCAGGTGCTGATGGACCTCGCCAACCAGCAGGGGGGACTGGTCATCGGCACCGGGGACCTCTCCGAGCTGGCGCTCGGCTGGGCGACCTATAACGGGGACCACATGTCGATGTACGCGGTGAACGCCTCGGTCCCCAAGACCCTGGTGCGCCATCTGGTGGCGCACGAGGCCGCCCGGATCGGCGGCAGGGCCGGGGAGGTGCTGCGCGACATCCTGGACACCCCGGTCAGCCCCGAGCTGCTGCCCGGCGGCGGGGAGGGGATCGTTCAGCGCACCGAGGAGCTCGTCGGGCCCTACGAGCTGCATGACTTCTTCCTCTACTATGTCATCCGCTGGGGTTTTGCGCCGCAAAAGGTGCTGCGCCTGGCCTGCCGCGCCTTTAAAGAAAAGTATCCGCGCGAAACCATCCTGCGTTGGCTCAAGGAGTTTTACCGGCGGTTTTTCGCCCAGCAGTTTAAGCGCTCCTGCCTGCCGGACGCGCCGAAGGTCGGCTCGGTCACCCTCTCCCCGAGGGGGGACTGGCGCATGCCCAGCGACGCTTCGGCTCGGCTTTGGCTCTCCCAGTTGGAGAATATGTGAAAAGGGTGAATCTTACATTTTTCTTAATCCTAAGTCTTCCCAGTATACTTTCCCCCTGTGATCCGATATAATGGGACAAGCGCAAAGGGCGCACAGAATTTTTTCAAACGGGGAATCGTTTTGGCGCCCTTCATGAAGTGCTGAAAGCTCTGCTTTCAGCACTTCCCGATGTATGCCCCCGGAAAGCGCCGTTTTATATTTTCAAAAATTTCACATATTTCTTTTGACAATCTCTTGACAGACTGGCGTAGAGATTGTATTATTGTACTACAGTGTTAATACAAATAATACGGATAGTACGAAGAGAAATCGGACGGCCCGGGCGGACCTGTAATAGAGAGGGAGAGTCGACATGAAACTGAACCTGAAAAAGCCGAATTTTAAGTTTAAAAAGCCAAAGCTCAAAACGGTGCTGATCCTCTGTGCGGTGGTTGCGGTGGGTGGTTTTGCCGCCGTCAAGGTGATGGGGATGGGCAAATCCTCCGCCATGCCGGTCAGCGTGACGCCGCTGCAAAAGGGGAGCCTGCAGAATGTCATCAGCGCCTCCGGCACGGTGGAAAGCGCGGACGCCTCGTACATATATACCAAGCTGCAGAGCCCGGTGCTCAGGCTCAATGTCTCGGTAGGGGACCGCGTCAGCGAAGGGGACGTGCTCTGCGAGATGGACACCGAGGACCTCAAGCTGGACATCGCGCGCCAGCAGGCGTCGATCGCCAAGGCCCAGGCGGGCGACGAGCACAACATCGACGTCAGCCAAAAGCAGTACAACAACGCGAAAGACAACATTAAAAACGACCTCAACAGCGCCCTGATCAGCGCCGAGACCGAGCTCAAGGCCGCCAAGAAGGCGGCCGACAACGCGCAGGAGGCCTATGACGACGCCAAGGACGACTATGAGGACGCCAAGGACGACCACACCGTCGGCGATTCCGACTCGGATACCCTTACCGTCAAGCAGGCGCGCAAGCTCAAGGATGAGGCGGACCGCGCCTATTCCGACGCGCGCATGCGCTATGAAAACGCCAAGCGGCAGCGGGATGCGGCGATCAATGCGGCCAACCAGGAGCTCGAGGGATACGAGGATACCATCGAGGGGAACAAGATCGCGGCCGACCTGACCGCCGAGCAGCTCGAGCTGCAGAAGCTGAGAAGGGATTTGGAGGATTCGGTGATTACCTCCCCGATCAACGGCACGGTCACGGCGGTCTACGCCAAGGAGGGCGTGCCGGGCAACGGGCTGATGTTCGTGGTGGAGGACACCGACGCGCTGCAGATCAAGACCACGCTCAAGGAGTACGACATCGGCACGGTGCAGGAGGGGATGAGCGCCACCATCAAGGCGGACGCCACCGGCGAAGAGGAGTTCGAGGGCGCGGTCCGGCGGATCTATCCCGCGGCGATCAAGGCGGCGGACGGCACCACCAAGACCGACGGCACCGTGGAGTTCGAGACCGACGTGGAGCTGACCAGCAAGGGCACCGGGCTGCGCATCGGGATGAGCGTGCGGCTAAACATCCTCACTGCCAGTAAAGAGGACGTCTGGTCGGTCCCCTATGACGCGGTGACCCTGGGCGCGAGCGGGGAGGACATCGTCTATGTCGCCCGCCCCGGCACCGGGGAGCAGGCGGGCAAGACCGTCGCCGAGGCGGTCCCGGTCACCACCGGGATGGAGACCGATTTCGACGTCGAGATCGCTGCCGAAGGGCTGAAGGACGGCGACCAGATCATCTCCGATCCGACCGGGATCGCGCCCGGTATGGAAATCATGGTCCTGCCCGCGATGGGCGGCATGGCGGGCGATATGGCCGGCGCCATGGCGGAGGGTTAAGTTTGAAAGATAAATCTTTCAAACTCACAGAATTGCGCCTTGGCAGGGCCAAAAACGGCACAATTCCTGAAAGGAATGACCACAACAATGGAAGAAGAGATCATGACCCCCCAGGATGAAAATATAATCATCGACATGAAGGGGATTTATAAGCGCTTTTACATCGGGCAGCCCAACGAGCTGGAGATCCTGCGCGGGATCGACCTGCGGGTAAAGAAGGGGGAATTCCTCTCCATCGTGGGGGCATCCGGTTCGGGCAAGAGCACCCTGATGAACATCATCGGGGCGCTGGACAGGGCGACCGAGGGGGACTATGTGCTCGACGGGGTGCAGATGCGGGACGTGCCGGACAGCCAGCTTTCGAGCATTCGCAACCGCAAGATCGGGTTCGTTTTCCAGACCTTCAACCTGATCCCGCGCACCAGCGCCCTGAGCAACGTCGAACTGCCCATGCTCTACGCCGGGATGTCCGGCGGCGAGCGCGCAAGGCGCGCCAAGGAGCTGCTCGAACTGGTGGAGATGGGCGACCGCATGAAGCATATGCCCAGCGAGCTGTCGGGCGGGCAGAAGCAGCGCGTCGCGATCGCGAGGGCGATGGCCAACGACCCGGCGATCATTTTGGCCGACGAGCCGACCGGCGCGCTGGATTCGGCCACCGGACGGCTGGTGATGGACCTGTTCCACCGGCTGCACCGCGAGCAGGGCAAGACCATCGTGCTCATTACCCATAACCCCGAGCTGGCGGCCGAGACCGAGCATATTGTGACCATCAGTGACGGGCGGATCGTCAGCCGCCAGCAGGGGGGTGAAGTGCGTGCAGCTGTTTGAGAATATCACCCTGGCGATCAACGGCCTGCGTTCCAATAAGATGCGCGCGCTGCTGACCATGCTGGGGATCATCATCGGGATCGGCTCGGTGATCGCCATCGTCACGGTGGGCGACGCGATGACCGGCTCGGTGGAGAGCGTCTTCAACGACATGGGCGCCAACAGCATCCAGCTCTACATTTCCGACAAGCCGGACGAATATGGCAACACCGACTGGAACCGTCCCTATGCCAATGAGGATTATATCAGCCAGGAGATGATCGACGCCTACCTCGAGCGCTTCAGCGAAGAGATTGCGGCCTGGGCGGTCACCGACAGCGTGGGTCCCGGGCAGATCGCAGCGGGCAGGCGGGAGTCAAACGTCTATATCTACGGCACCAATGCGGGGGCGCTGGCCATCCAGAATATCGACGTGGTGGCCGGGCACGACCTCAACGAGCGCGAGGTCAAGGGGGAAAAGAACGCGGCGGTGGTTTCCAGCGCGGTGATCGAAAAGCTCTTCCCCAATCTGACGCCGCAGCAGGCGCTGGGGCAGGAGGTCAAGGTGCGGGTCTCCAAGGGGATGTACACCTTCACCATCGTGGGGGTCTATAACTATGAGGTGACCGGCTTCGCGGCCAGCATGACGGGCGACACCACCCGCCAGATGTTCATTCCCGTGGGGGTGGCCAAGAAGATGATGACCGGGGACGATGTGCCGGATGGCTATTACGCCCTACAGGTCAAGGGCACGTCCAAGGTGACCGACGTGCAAAAGTTTGCCGAGCGCTCGGAGCAGTTTTTTAACCGCACCTTCTACCGCGGCAACAAATATGTCGAAATCTATGCGCAGAACATGGACAGCATGATCCAGCAGATGACCGGCATGATGGGCACCATGAAGCTGGCGATCTCGGTCATCGCGGCGATTTCGCTCCTGGTGGGCGGGATCGGGGTGATGAACATCATGCTCGTCTCGGTGACCGAGCGTACCCGCGAGATCGGCACGCGTAAGGCGCTGGGCGCCAAGAACAGTGCGATCCGGGTGCAGTTCATCGTCGAATCGATCATCATCTGTATGATCGGCGGGGTGATCGGGGTGCTCACCGGCACCACGCTCGGAAGGCTTGGATCGGTGCTGCTGGGCTCGCCCGGCTGGCCGTCGCTGCTCTCCGTGTTCGTGGCGGTCGGTTTCTCGATGGCCATCGGCGTCTTCTTCGGCTACTATCCGGCCAACAAGGCGGCAAAGCTCGATCCCATCGAGGCGCTGCGTTACGAATAAAAAATGAGACTGGAAAAGGGCGCAATTTTTTCTTCAGGGCAGAGGTGGCGCTGCGCCTCTTATAAGTTTACAGGCAGCAGATTTTATCTGCCGCCTGTAAACTTTTTATGTGTACTCCCGGAATACTCCGTCTCTTTTTGTATGCCCGGCGGCCCCGGAGTGCAGAATAAAGACAGAACCATTACAAGGAGGCCGGAAGATGAACATTACCTTTAAAGGCAAGCCGCTGACCCTTTTGGGTACCCCGCTGCAGGTGGGGGAAAAGCTGCCGCCCTGTACTTTAACCGACAGTGAGCTGCGCCCGGTGCGGGGAGAGGAGCTCAAGTCCCCGGCGGTGCTGCTCACCGTCCCTTCGCTGGACACCGGGGTCTGCGACGAGGAAGTGCGCCGCTTTAATGAAAAGGCCGCCGCGCTGCCTGGCGCGCAGGTCTATGCGGTCAGCATGGACTTGCCCTTTGCGCAGGCGCGCTGGTGCGCCGCCGCAGGGATCGAGCAGGTCCAGACGCTTTCAGACTACCGGGAGCGCAGCTTTGGCAAAGCGAGCGGGACGCTGATCGAGGAGCTCATGCTGCTCACCCGGGCGGTGTTCCTGCTGGACCGGGAAGGGAAAATCGCCTATACCGAGTATGTGCCCGAGGTCACCGACCATCCGGACTATGAGCGCATCTATGGCGAGCTGGAAAAATTGTTATAATGAAGAACGGACGGAGAAAACTCCGTCCGTTCTTTGTCTGCGCGCCAATTTTGCAGGAGCCAGTGCCCCGGAAATAATATTTGCTTCGATCCACGCACCCGCAAGGATGCGACTTTGAACGTGGGCCGTGTCCAGACCCCCACGCTGTTTCGATCCACGCACCCGCAAGGGTGCGACCTTGTGAGCTGATACCGTGGCCCCTCAGTCCACCCCAATGTCGTTTTTAAGCACCGAAGCGGGCTTCACGACCCCCTTGCCGTATTTGTTCTGCACCTTGTCCAGCGAACGGTCGAGCGCCTCGAGCCTGAGGCGGCCATCGCTTTGTTCAAACATATTCAGCTGCTCGCCGGTGTCCTCGGGCACCAGCGAGATGGCGGTCACGGCCAGCAGCCGGATCGGATCGCGCAGCTTCCAGGATTTCTGGATCAGCTCCATCGCGGTACTGTAGATTTCCCGGGTGATGTTGGTCGGATGCTGCAGCTGGGTCTGCCGGTCCCGCACGTTAAACTGCGGGTCCTTGATGGTGACCTGCACCCCGTAGCATTTGAGCGCATGCTTGCGCAGCCGGTAGCCGACCAGGGAGGACAGGGAGATCACCCCGGTGCGGATATCCTCGAGCCCCACCAAATTGCGCCGGAAGGTGGTGGAGTTGCCGATCGACTTGATCTCGTCCGGGTCGTCGATATGCCGCACCGGTTCATTTTCCAGTCCGTTTACATACCGGTAGAGGGTGCCGCCCTGCTTGCCCAGCAGCCCGCGCAGATCGTCCTCCTCCAGCTTCGCCAAGTCCCCGATGGTCTTGATCCCGTACCGTTCCAGCTTCTCCTCGGTCGCTTGGCCGACGAAGAGCAGGCTGCCCACCGGCATGGGATAGAGGATCTGCCGCCAGTTCTGCCGGTCCAGCACGGTGGTGGCGTCCGGCTTTTTCATGTCGCTGCCCATCTTGGCGAACACCTTGCAAAACGAAACCCCCACCGACACGCTAAGTCCCAGCTCCCGCTTGACGGTGGCGCGGATGTCGTCCGCAATGGTTTTCCCGTCTCCGAAGAGCTGCTGGCTGCCGGTCACATCCAGCCAGGACTCGTCGATCGAAAAGGGCTCCACCTGGTCGGTGTACCGCTGATAAATTTCATTGACCTTGACCGAATACTCGGCGTACAGGTCGTGATGGGGCGGCAGCAGCTGCAGCCCCGGGCATTTGCGCCTGGCCTGCCAGACGGTTTCGGCCGTCTGCACGCCGTACTTCTTGGCGGCCTCATTCTTGGCCAGGATGATCCCGTGGCGGCTTAGCGGGTCCCCGCAGACGGCGGTGGGCACCTCCTGCAGCTCGGGATGGGACAGCAGCTCGACGCTGCAATAAAAGGCGTTCAGGTCGCAGTGCAGGATGACGCGTTCTCGCAAGGCGCTCACCTCCTCTCCTATAAAAATTGTAGCAGCTGCAAAAAGAAATGGCAATAGAAGAAATTGGTTTTGTGTGTGATTCGCCGCGGTTTTCCCGCATAAGAATGAAGGAGAGAAATTTGTGCGGCCGCGCGCCGCAACGAATCAGCGAGGGGAGTACCGATATGCACGATGAATCGGCTTTTTTAGAGATGATGCAGCGTTACAACCGAGAGCTGCTACAATTGCAGCAGCGGGCGCGTCCCGGGGGACAGCAAACGGAGGATGTTCCCTTGCCGCCCGTCCCCAATCCGGGCGGCGGCTGTGCGCCGGCGGTGCCGGGCAACCACTCCCAGACGGTGGGGGACGACGGTCCGGTCCTGGTGCAGGACGGCATTTTGCATGAACGCCTGGAGACCTTTGTCCACCAGAAGGGGATCGAGCGGGCGGTTCATACCAAGGGCTACGGGGCGATGGGTATCTTTCAGACCTACCAGTCGATGCGCGAGTACACCAAGGCGGCCTTTTTACAGGGCGCCGGGAGGCGCACCAAGGTGTTGGTACGCTTCTCGCTGGCGGTATCAAACCGGGGCACGCCGGATACCGCCCGCAACGTCCACGGCTTCGCCACACGGTTTTATACCGACGAGGGAAACTTTGACATTGTGGGCAACCATATCCCGGTCTTCTTCATCCGGGATGCCATGCGCTTCCCCGAGACCATTGCGGCGCTCTCGCCCTCGCCGCAGAGTAATCTGGCCGACCCGGGCCGCTTTTGGGATTACCTCGCCCGCACGCCGGAGGGCACGCATATGCTCACCTGGCTTTATTCGGACGTGGGTACCCTTGCAAGCGTGAGGCATATGCGGGGCTTCGGGATCAATACCTTCGTCTGGGTCAACGCGGAGGGACGGCGCCGGTATATCAAATACCACTGGATTCCGCTGGCAGGGGAGGAATACCTCGACCGCCAGCAGGCGGGGGAGCTCGCCGCCAAGGACCCGGACGCCGCGGCGCGGGACCTCTACGACGCCCTTGCAAACGGGGAGGCGGTGGAGTACGAGCTCTGCGTGCAGATGATGGACCCCTGCGACGCACAGGCGCTGCCTTTCGACCCGCTCGACGACACCAAGGTGTGGAGCGAGGAAAGCTATCCGCTCATACCAGTGGGGAAGATGACGCTGGACCAGAACCCCGAGGACTATCATACGCAGGTCGAGCAGGTGGCCTTTTCCCCGGCCAACCTGGTGGAGGGGATCGAGCTTTCGGCCGACAAGATGCTCCAGGGCCGCTCCTTCATCTATTGGGACGCCCAGCGCCGCCGCCTGGGTCCTGATTTTCGCGGTATTCCGGTCAACCGCCAGCAGGGTGGGTGGAGCCCCCAAAAAATGGTCACCAGTGGGCAAGGACTTCCCGTTGCCGGGGAATTGGTGCGGGCGGACATCCAGAAGCCTGACGATTTTACACAGGCGGGAGAGCGCTACCGCTCCCTGTCTGCCGACTGGCAGGAGAGGCTGGTGGACAACATCGCAAGCGAGCTCTATTTGGCCTCGCAGTCGGCGCAGGAATGCGTGCTCGGCTACCTGTCGGCGGCGGATGCCGGGTTTGGCGAGCGGGTGCGCGCGCGCATGGAGGAATACAAGCAGAAATAGGATCGGTATGCACAATTTGCCTTGCCCTTTTGGAGGCCGGGTAGTATAATAAGAAGCGGACAGGTACCGTGATTTTGACGTTCTGGCTGTGGGCGAAAGCCAGTGGCCAAATAAATATGACGGAGGTTTCAATCTATGCTCAAGAACATTCCGACCTGCATGTCCCCCGACCTGCTGCGCGCGCTGTGCGCCATCGGTCATGGCTCGAAGATCATGATCTGCGACGGCAACTGCGACATCAAAACGCTGGGCCATCCGGACGCGTTTCGCATCCGTGTGGACGGGGTAGGCGGCGCCGAAATTTTAAAGGCGATCCTGGACCTGATCCCGCTGGACGATTACATCGACAATTCGGTGCGCATCTGCAAGACCGACAACGGGATCCCCGCTCCGGGCGTCTGGAAGAAATATGAAGAGATCGTCAGGAACAGCGAGGAATATGCCAAACTTCCGAACGGGATCGACTATCAGGACGGCAAGGAGTTCTGGTCGGTCGCGCCCGAGCTCGACCTGGTGATTGGCACCGGCGAAGAGGATATTTACGGGAACATCTTCGTGCAGAAGGGCGTCATCCGCAAGAAATAAGCAATCGCGTTGCTGTTGGTATGCGGGCTATAGATTACATCTATAGCCCGCATACTTTTTTGTTTGTTGCCGTCTGTTAAAGAAATTGTGGAAAATAATAATAAAAACAATTGACAATTCGACAAAATAATATATAATTTGATATAGGAAATAGTTTTAGGAAAAAGATTTCTCAAATATTGGAGCTGTGACATGAACATCAAAGACATCGCGAAGCTGGCCGGCGTGTCGGCGGCTACCGTTTCCAAGATCATCAACCATAAGGATGCGGGGATCAGCCCCGAGACGCGGGAACGGGTGCAAAAATTGGTCAAGGAGTATCAATACACCCCTTATGCCGGAGTCAAGGCGGAACAGAACAGCTATACCATTGCGCTCCTTTCGGATTTTGACAGCCCGGCGCACGAGGCGCTCATGCGCGGGACCGAGCGGGCCCTCAGCGAAAACGGGTACAGTCTCCTGGTCCTCAATTTGGCGGGCGGGAGCGAAAGGGAACTAAAATCTCTGCAGATCGCTTCCTCGCGCAACCTCAACGGAGTGATCTTTTTGGGGAGCCAAAGCCCTTGTGCAGCCAGTATAGAGGCTCTGCGCAAGCTGCACCTGCCGGTCATGCTGCTGGGGGTGGGGGAGAAGGTGCCCCGCTTTCTGCAAGCCGGCCTGGACGTTGTCGAGGCGGCCTATCTGGGGGTGCGGCAGCTTGTGCAGCAGGGGCATGAAAGGATCGGCTGCTTAGTCGAGGGGGACGGCCCCTTCGCGCGTCAAGTGCTGGATGGATACATCTATTGTTGTTATGAGCGAAAGCTGCGCTTCGACACCAGATATGTCTACCGCGCCTTTTCGGGGATTGAAAACGGCAAGGCGGGGCTGGAGGATTTGGTCCGCAAGGGGGTCACCGCCCTTTTCTGCCAGAACGAGGAGATCGCCGCCGGCGTCTATCAGGCGGCCGAAATCGCGGGCCTGAGCATTCCGGAGGACCTGTCTGTTGCCTGCCTCACCGCGTGCCAAAGGCTGCCCTTCTTCCATCCGGCGCTGTGTGCGGTCCGCCTGCCGGTACAGGAGCTCGGCGAATACGCCGCGCGCTGCCTGATCGAGTGGATCGAGCGGGGCGATAAAACCGGGCTGCAGCCCTTTGAAGCGGCAGCGCAGCTGCTGCCGGGAGGCAGCGTGGCGGCGCCGAAGCAGTCGGCCAAGGCGCGGCAAAAGATCGTGGTCGTCGGCAGCATGAATATGGACGTCATGATCCGGGTGCCGGATTTCCCGCGGCCGGGAGAGACGGTGCTTTCACCCTCGGTGAACCTGGTTCCGGGCGGAAAGGGCGCCAACCAGGCGGCCGGGGTCGGCAAGCTGGGCGGGAACGTCTGGATGATCGGAAAGATCGGGAACGACAGCGAGGGGAAACTGCTCTACCAGTCCCTGTATGACAACAATGTCAATATGGATGGAGTGACGATCGACGATGCGCGCGCCACCGGGAAGGCATATATCACCGTGACCGGCGCGGGCGAGAGCACCATCGTGGTCTATCCGGGGGCGAACGGGAAGCTCTCGGCGGTTTACCTGCGGCAGAACGTCAATCTGTTCGACCATGCGAAGTACTGCCTGCTGCCGACCGAGAACCCGCCTGAGGTGATCGACTGCGCCATCCGCATCGCCCGCAATCAGGGCGTTCGGGTCATCATGAAGCCGGCCGCGGTGGACCGGCTGGACCCGCAGCTGCTGAGCGGCCTCTTCCTGCTGGTGCCCAACGAGAAGGAGATCGGCCTGCTCTGCCCGGGTTTGGACACGATCGAGGAGAAGGCAAAGCATTTTCTTAAACGGGGGGTTGAAAACGTTATTATAACGCTGGGGGAGCGCGGTTGCGTATTGTGCAATCAGCAGGAGACGACCCATTTTAAGGCGGCAAATTTTCATCCGGTGGATACGACGGGAGCAGCGGACTGCTTCATCGGCGCGCTGGCAGTCTCCCTTTCAGAGGGGAATGGCCTGCACGCGGCGATCCGGTTCGCGACCTTTGCGGCCGGGCTCAGCATCACCCGTGAGGGGGTGCAGCCCGCGCTGCCCGACCGCGCGGCCCTGTCGGTCTATGCGGATGAGATTTATGAATAATGGAAGGAAGCAAGTGGACCGGACCGTGAAAAGAAGGATGGGTGAAAGAAATGAAGGCAAGCTCTGTTTGGCCGTCTGTTCTCGCCTTGCTGGTGTTGGCGGGGATGCTGTGCAGCTGTTCTGCGAAGGATGGGGGAGGCACTTCTGCCCCGGGCGGGGAATCCTCCGGGCAAAGTAAGGGCTCACAAGGAAAAGCCATCACCTGCATGTTCTACTCCGACGTTTGGGCGGACTATCTCTACGAGGTCAACGATGCCTTTGCCGGGGAGTCGGGGATTGCCGTTAACATGGAGTATTACCCGTTCGACCAGTTCTTCGAGCTGGTGGAGGTCAAGCTCAGCTCCGGCAGCTCGGACTATGACGTGATCCATGTCGACGTGCCCATGGTGGCGGCCTATGCCAACCGGGATTATATCCTGCCGATGGACGAGTATTATTCGGACGAGGAAAAGGAGATGTTCCTCGAAAGCGCGCTCACGGCCGGCACCTGGGACGGCAAGCTCATGGCCCCGCCGATGGAAACCTCTTCACAGGTGCTGTTCTATAACAAGGACCTGCTGGACCAGGCCGGAGTAGCATACCCGTCCGCCAAGGTCGAGGACCGCATGACCTATGAGCAGCTCTACTCTTTGGCAGAGCAGGTCCAGAAAGCGGTCGATCCTGACGGCAGCAGGTCGATCAGCGGCTTCATGTTCGAGCAGGTCAACCGTCCCTATCAAATCCTCGCCATGCCAAACGCCTTGGGAGCCCCTTCGATCGGGGAGGATGGCTTTACCGTGGAGGGCGTTCTCAATTCCGACCCCTGGATTCAGGCGATGACGGTGTATCAGGAGGCCTTCGAGCGCAGGATTTCCCTGCGCGGGATTTCGGCCGATGAAGTGCCCAGCCTCTTCTCGAGCGGCAAGGTTGCCTTCATGGTCGGCGGGACCTGGGTGGTGGATACCCTCAAGGAGACCGGGATTGAGCATTTTGGCTTCGCCGCCCATCCCTACTTTGAAGGGCATGATCCCGCTACCCCGACCGGCAGCTGGCACTATGGCATTCCGAAGAACGCCAAAAATCCCGGCGATGCGGCGGCCTTTATCCGTTATATGACCATCGGCGGCGGGCACGACATGCTGATGAGCGGCTTCCCGGCCCTGCCCGCGACCTACCGCAACCTGGAAAGGATTGAGGAGGCTGAGCAGACCGACGACTTTACTGGAAACGTTATGAGGATCGCAGCTTACGAGGCGCTTAATACCGGTGTGCCCCGCCCGGTTACTCCCGGCTATACCGAGTATGAAAACGTGGTGGGCGCGGCCATGGAGGATATTTCCAACGGGGCCGACGTCACCGAGGCGCTCAACGGCGCGGTGGACCAGCTCAATTCTGCGTTCCAGAAGTACAAAAAGTGAACTTGATGGAAAGGCGGTGTACTTGTTGGAAGAAGGAAAGAAATGTCCGGAAAAGGTCATTGTCCTGATCAATACGGAATTCGACAGCGCGGCGGCCCTGGCGCTGCTTTTGGGAAATCCGAGATGGCAGGTTCTGGGGATCGTGGCGTCGGCGGGGAAGGTTTCGTCCCGGGTGTCGGCGGAAAACCTGTTGCGGCTGCTGGGCGCGCTGAAGCTGCCAATAGCGGTCTACCCCGGCATGGAGCAGTCCCTTTGCGCCGACTTGGACCCGCTGCGCAAGCAGCTGGAACCTCTGCCCCGGGGCTGGCCCTCTGAGGAGGCGCTGCGCTTTGATGATGGGTTCCTGCCCAATGCCACACCCGGCATGCAATCTTGCATGCTGCAAAAGAAGCCGGCGGCAATCTTTTTGGTCGAGGCGCTGGAAAGCGCCGCCGGGCAGGTTTCGATCCTTTCCCTCGGCCCGCTGACCGACCTTGCCTGCGCGCTGAAACTTGCGCCTGGTCTGGAAAAGAAGATCGGCAGGCTCGTTATCCTGGGCGGCGGACACCGCTATAGCGATATTTCCTGCGCGGCCGAGGCGAACTTCCGCTTCGACCCCGAGGCCGGGGCAACCGTGATGGGCAGCCCGGTAGATAAGCTGCTGGTTCCTCTGGACTGCGGCTATTCCTGCTGCCTGACGAGGGGCCGTCTCGGGCGGCTCACCGCGCGGGGAGGGGTGCGTGCACAGCTTTTTGAGGCGCTGTGCATCCCGCTCTTCCCTTTATATCGGGCGCTTGGCGGCATGGGTGAAAAAGGTGGGATTCCCCTCAAGGCGGTGGCCGCCGCCTGTGCTTTCGCAAACGAGGCGGTGCTCGCCTCGCCCCTGCCCTACAGTGTGGACGTGGACTTTGGCGGCGGGCTCGCGGACGGGCAGACGGTGTTCGATACCCGGCGCATCTTTGAGGATTATAACTGCCGCACAGCCTTTTCGCTCGACTGTGCCAGGATGGAAGAGACGCTGGAAGGGCTGCTGTCCGAAGGGATAAGAGGCCAATCTGGGAGAGGGGAGGAGAGGGCATGAGTGAAAAACGCCAGTTGATCCTGGACGTCGATACCGGGACGGACGACGCCATCGCCATCATGGCGGCGCTGCTCTCGCCCGAGTTCGAGGTGCTGGGGATCTGCACGGTGAGCGGGAACCTCCCGCTGGCGAATACGACTGAAAACACCCTGCGGGTGGTGAGCCTGCTCGCCCCGCAGGTCCCGGTGATCCGGGGCTGCGCCGGGCCGATCGTGCGGGATTTGGACCCGCGCCGCAAGTACTGCGACAACGAGGAGGTGCTCGAGGACGAGGACGGCAACCGGATCGCCTTCCACGTCGAGGAGTTTGACGGTCTGCCGCCGGCAAGGATTGCCCCGGCCCCGACCAACGCGGTGTGCTGGATGGTAGAAACCCTGCGTGCGGCGACAAAGAAGGTCGACCTGGTACTGGTGGGGCCGCTGACCAATTTTGCGCTCGCGCTGCGGGCCGATCCGTCCATCGTCGAGCATGTCGGGCAGATCGTCATCATGGGAGGCGGCTGCGAAGAGCGCAATTCCACCTCGGCGGCCGAGTTCAATTTCTTCATGGATCCCGAGGCGGCCCAGATCGTGCTGGGGTGTGGGGCGAAGATCGTGCTCGTCACCCTGGACGCCACCCACCATGCGGTACTCTGTGGCGAAGACGTGCAAGGGATGCGCTCCTGGCACACGACGGTGGGGGATTTCGTTGCCCAGATCACCAGTGAGCGGATCAAGGCATACACCCTGTTCCAACCGCTGTTTAAGCCGGACAGCGCTTCGATGCACGATGCGCTCTGTATCCTCTATCTGCTCGACGGGAGTGTTATCACCAAGACGCGCCTTCTCCCGGTCAGTGTGGATTTTTACGGCGGCGCGTCGGATGGGCGCTCGGTGATGGACACGAGGAGCATGCCCGCCAAGGCGCCCAACTGCACGGTCTGCCTGGGAACGGACGATGAGAAGTTTTCCAGAATGCTGCTGGACATTCTGGGGCGGGCAAAGGGGTGATCCCTGATATCATACGGCGGCGGAGGGAACCGGCTATGAAAGCAAGACGAATCGGCAGGACGGTGCTGCCCTATATACTGATTACGCCTGCCATTGTACTGATTGTGTACTTTAAAATCTACCCGATCTGCAATACCTTTCTCGACAGCCTGACCTATGATGGGAGCCTGTCTCTGGGGAATTTTTCCACCCTCTTTGGGGACAAGTATTTCTGGGATTCCCTTTTGGTCACGGTGAAATTCAATCTGATTCTGACGCCCCTGCAAATTTTCCTGGCGCTTTTGGTCTCGCTGCTGGTCAACGCCGATGTGCGGGGGATCGGGGCGTTTCGCACCATCTTTTATCTTCCGGCTACCATGTCGACCGCGGTGGCGGCCATTATCTGGAACACCATGCTCAACCCGAACAGCGGGGTAATCAACAGCCTGCTCGGGATGCTCCAGATTCCGCCGCAGCCGTTTCTGACCAGCAGCAGCCAGGCAATCTACTGCATCATGCTCATCACCACCTGGATCGGGGTGGGCTACTGGATGATGTTTCTGCTCGCGGGACTCAAGAATGTGGACCGGGCCGTCTATGATTCGGCCCGGGTGGACGGGGCCGGCTGGCTGACCATCACCTTAAAGATCACCATCCCGATGATCCGGCGCACACTGGCGTTTGTGCTGATCGCGGACACCACCATCAACCTTTTGATGTTCGCCCCCATGCAGATCATCACCAGCGGCGGGCCGCAGCGCAGCACGGCGGTACTGATGTATGAGGCCTATAAATCCTATTTCCTCTATGTCGACAAGGGCCGGGGAGACGCGATCGTGGCGGTGCTGCTGCTGATCATCGCGTTTGTATGCGCCGTGCAGTTTTTACTGATCAATGACCGAGGCGAGAAGCCGGGAAAGGCAGGGAAGGGGGGCGCCGGCTGTGAAAAGGTATAGGAAGCTCAAAACCGTATTGATCTATCTGGGGCTTTGCCTGATCGCTATTCTCACCCTGTTCCCGCTCTTTTACGCCGTCGCCTCCTCTCTGCGCAGCGACACGGAAATCTTTCAGTACGCCATGCCCTTTACACTGAGGACCCTGCTGCCGGTCCGGCCCACGGGGAACGCTTACCGGGAAATCTTTCTCAAATATGAGTTTTACCGGCCCGTCTTCAATACCGTCGTGGTCTCGGCGGCGGCCATCCTGTTTGGGTGCCTTATCAACAGCGTGGCGGCCTACGGCTTTGCCTGCTATGAATTCCGCTTCCAAAAGCCGCTCTACGCCCTGGTGCTCTTTTCCTTCATGATCCCCTTTGAATCGATCACCATTCCGTTGTATACTGTAGTGGACGGATTGGGTTGGGTGGATACCTTTGCCGGGATCGTTGTTCCGAGTATAGCCGACGGATTGGTGCTTTTCCTGTTCACCCAGTTCTTTTCCGACTTTCCCCAGAGCCTGTTCGAGGCGGCCCGGGTGGACGGGGCGACCTGGGCGGATTCGTTCTTCCGGATTCTGGTGCCGCTCTCGGTACCGGTGTTCATCACCGCCAGCCTGATGATTTTCATGACGCACTGGAATTCCTACCTCTGGCCGCTGCTGATCGCACGTTCGCCCGACATCCGGCTGATCCAGGTGGCGCTCTCCGACTTCAGGGGGGCCCATACCACCGAGTGGTCCAATCTCTACGCGGCCTCAACCGTCTCGGCATTGCTGCCCCTTTTGCTGTTCTTCCCCTTCCAGAAGTATTTCGTCCAGGGGATCACCAGCTCGGGGATCAAAGGATAAGGAGGATGAAGATGACGGATGCATTTCTCGTTTCACGCCTTGTCCCGCCCGCCGGGCGGGTCAGCGCCGTGATGGATACCGATACCTACAATGAGGTGGACGACCAGTTCGCCCTGGCCTACGCCCTTCTCTCCGCGGAAAGGGTCGATCTTAAGGCCGTCTATGCGGCTCCGTTTCTCAACGAGCGCAGCAGCTGTGCTGCCGACGGGATGGAGAAAAGCCTTCATGAGATTGAAAACGTTTTAAAACTGATGGGCCGCACCGATGATATTCCCTGCTTTGAGGGCTCAAGAAGCTTTATGCTGGATCCCAAAACGCCGGTTGAGAGCCCGGCGGCGCAGGATCTCGTGGAGCGGGCGCTCGCCCAAAGCGGGGAAGACCCGCTCTATGTGATCGCCATCGGCGCGCCGACCAACATCGCCAGCGCGTTGCTGCTGGAACCAAAAATCGCGGAGCATATCGTGGTGCTCTGGCTGGGCGGGCACGCGCTGGAATACGAAAACACGGAGGAGTTCAACCTCTTCCAGGACATCCACGCCTCGCGCACCTTGTTGGACATGGAGGTGCCGCTGGTTCTTTTTCCCTGCGAGGGGGTCGCCAGCCGGCTTTGCACCACCGTGCCGGAGCTGCGGTTTTATCTGGAGGGCAGGAATCAACTGGGGAGCTACCTGTGCGACATTGTGGAGCACTATGAGGAGAACGCCTACGGCTGGTCCAAGGTGATTTGGGACGTGATCACGGTGGCCTGGCTGGTAAACGCCGGTTGGGTGCCTACGGCGCTGCTGCCGAGCCCGATCCTGACCGAGCAGTTTACCTGGAGTTTCGACCCCCGCCGCCACCTGATCCGGGTCGCCCGCTTCGTGGAACGGGACGCGGTTTTCGCCGACCTCTTTCACAAAATCAGCGGTATGACATCAGGGAAAGGCCGTGCTCAGGGATGAAGATACTCAATTTCGGTTCGCTCAACATCGATCACGTTTATCAGGTCGGGCATATCGTGCGGGAAGGGGAGACCATCCGCGCAAAGGAGCTGCGCCACTTCGCGGGCGGGAAGGGGTTTAATCAGTCCATCGCCCTGGCACGCGCCGGCGCACAGGTCTTCCACGCGGGCTGCGTGGGGGAGGACGGCGACCACCTGTGCGGGCTGCTGCGGGAGAACGGGGTGGACACCCGGTACATTAAAACTGTCAATACGCCGACCGGCAACGCGGTGATCCAGGTGGACGAGCACGGACAGAACAGCATTGTCGTCTACGGCGGGGCGAACCACGAAATCGGCCGGGAACAGATTGAAAGGACGCTGTCGGATTTTTCACCCGGGGATTGGCTGCTGCTGCAAAACGAGATCAGTGAAATCCCTTATTTGATCGAGTTGGGCTGTCGAAAGGACTTAAAAATCGCACTCAACCCTTCGCCGTTCGACAGGGGTATGCTCGGCCTCCCGCTCGAGAACCTCAGCCTTCTCTTTGTCAACGAGGTGGAGGCGGCGCAAATGACGGGCTTTGACGGCGGCGACGTGGAAGAGATCGTCGCACAGCTGGGAGCGGTGCTGCCCGGCAGCGGGATCGTGCTGACGCTGGGGGAGCGCGGATCGGTCTATCTTCACGATGGGCAGGCCGTCTACCAAAGGAGCTTCCCCGCCAAGGCGTTGGATACCACGGCGGCGGGGGACACCTTCACCGGGTATTTCCTGGCCGCCGTCCTGCAAGGGCAAACGCCGCAAGCGGCGATGGAGCTGGCATCCAGAGCCTCGGCGCTCGCGGTCTCCCGGCCGGGGGCCTATCCCTCGATCCCCTGGAAAGAAGAGCTGCAAGCAAATTAGCAGGAAAATGTCAACCAAAAAAGCGAGGCGGTTTCCCGCCTCGCTTTTTTGCCCTCCTTGCCGGTAGAGATTATGGACGGCTTGGATCGGCATCCTTATATTTTGCGATGTCATAGCAGGCCAGCAGGCAGGCGTCCTGCCCGTCCCAGCGGATCATGCAGGCGTTGGCCATCGACCAGATGTGCAGGACGGGATTATAGATTTCCAGCTCCTGGTGGCGCAGGCGCCGGATGCCGCGTGCCGGGCAGCTTTCACAGGGGGATCCCCTGTGGAAAAACGCCTCGTAGCAGCGCATGCCCGGCTTGGTGCCGGGTGCAGCGTCTAAGGTTTTCGCATTGATGTACTGCAAGGCGAAGCTGTCCGGGTCGATCACATAGAGCCAGGCGTTCTGGTTATCCAGCACCATCTCAAGGTTTTGCGCGGCCGCCAGCGCACGGTCCTGCGCGCGCTTCTTGAGCAGGAAGGTGGAGAGCAGCTCGGAGATGAAGGTGAGCGCATCAATCTGGTTCTGGGTCCACATCCGCAGGATTTTGCAGTCGTCGAACCCGACGAAGCCCACGAATTTGCCGCCGTCGCGCACCGCGCACTGCAGCAGCGAACGGATCCCCTGGCTTTCCAGCAGGGTATACTGCTCCCGGGGAAGCTTAGCGATGTCCCGGCAGTAGAAGATTCCATTTTCGTCAAAGTTCCTCTGATAGCTTTCCCCCAGGTCGTGGTACTCGACGCGCTGCAGATTATCGATCTCCGGCCGGATTCCCTCGTTGCACCATTCAAAGGTGTTTTTGCACCAGGAGCCGTCCTCGGAGTTCTCGAAGATGTAGACCCGGCTGACGTTATATTTGCACCCCGCCATCTCCAAAATGGCGTTGATCGCCGTCTGGGCGTCGCCCGATTCATACAGCAGCTTGAAGGCCTGCGGCACGATGCTGTCAACGCTGAAATCGGCCGCGCCGTCCGATTCGATCCGGGTGCCCGAGGTGTGCTGTTGGGCGCCCGCGCCAAAAATATTTGACATGGTTCTCTTGTCGTAGAGTGCGAAGCGGTCCTTGCCGCTGAGCTTGGCCTGGTACAGCGCCCGGTCGCAGTGCTGGAACAGGGACTGATAGTCGGCCCCGTCCTGCGGGCAGCGGGAGATGCCCACGCTGCAGGTCAACCGGCAGTCCCACATGTCGTCCTGGAACATGTCGCGCAGGGCTTCGACGATCCGCTGCGCCATGCTTTCCAGCCAGGCGTCATCCGAGCCATAGCGCAGGAAGACCAGGAATTCGTCCCCGCCGAACCGGGCGACGATGTCCGCGGCGCGGAATAGTGTCTTCAGGCAGGAGGCCGCCTTGGCCAGTACGGCGTCCCCGAACATGTGGCCGTGCAGGTCGTTGACCAGCTTGAAGTTGTCCAGGTCGATGATCAGCATGGCGAAGCGGTCCTCGGGGGCGCGGCCCTTGAGCGTGCGCTTGATCGCCTCCCCGGCGGCCATCTTGGTGTAAAGCTCGGTGAGGGTGTCCTGCTCCGCCTTGTGCGTGAGCTCCTGGAACCGGCGCTTCTCGCCGTCGATGTCCAAAATGACCCCCACCACCCGCACCGGCTTCTTGTCGCTGCCGAACTGGGTGGTGGCGCGGATGCGGCACCACAGGTATTTCCCGTCCGCCTTGGCCAGGCGCACCTCGGCCTCCCCGTAGGGGGCCCCTGCGGCGATGCTCTCCATCAGGCGCAAAAAGCCGGGCACGTCGTCCGGGAAGAGATGGGAAGCGGTCTGGGCCGTTTCCCGGGTCAGGTGGGTGAGGGGCTTGTAGCCGAATTTTGCCTCCCAGTTGGCGGAGTAGCTAAACTCCCAGGTGGACAGGTCCCCTTCAAAGATGATGTCGTTGGTCTGCTCCTGGATGATCTGATAGCGCTCCATGCTCAGGCGCAGCGCCTCCTGCGCCTGCTTGATCTGGGTGATGTCGGTCAGCACACAGTTGAGGTACTCCCGCCCGTCGCTTCCCATGAGCAGCTGGTACTTTTCCAGCACCCACACCGCCTGGCCCTGCCGGGAGACGATCCGGTATTCCAGCTCCTGCGCGCTGCCGCAGGAGAGCTGGTCGCGGTATTGGCGCAGGACGCCCTGCCGGTCGTCGGGATGGATCATCTCGAGGTACCGGTTATGGAAGCGTTCCTCAAGCTCCTTTTTGCTGTAGCCGAACAGTACGATAAAGCCCTCGTTGACATAGGTCATGGTGAACCAGCGGTCGTTAAGACACTGCTGCACCCCGACCATCAGGTTCTGGGTCGTGGGGATGTCGGCCGTCCCGTCAAAGGAAGAGGCGGGGCTCTCGGCCTGGTCCAGCTGTTTCCAGACGATCAGCGCCTTGTGATGCTTGGGGTTGTCGAGGTCGACCCGCAGCGCGGTCCCCTCATACCAGACGTATTCCCCCGAGGCGTGGTGGAAGATGCGGTATTTGCGCGAGCGCTTCATCAGCCCGCTGCTGAAGAAGTCCTCGATATACTTGTCCAAAATTTCCAGCACCAGCGGCCGGTCGTCGGGATGGACGGCGTGTTCGGCGAAGGCGTGGAGCGATTCGGCGAAGGTGTTGCCGGAGCGCAGGTCCAGAAAGTCCTCACTCTGCTGATGGACCAGATGGTAGACCCCGCTGTCGAAGTCCACCTCCATGACGGTGGATTCCAGATAGCGCAGCAGCGCCAGGTATTTCATCTGCCCGAGCTCAGGCAGGTTCTTGATATTGCCCAGTTGGATAGGGGGATGCTCCGGCAGCCTCTCGAAGGCGGAGCGCGGCGCCAGCCCGTCGGAATAGCTGCTCGAGAGCTCATAGAAATCCTCCCGCACATTTTTCAGGCATTCCAGAAGCTTCGGGGAGAAGGCGCCGCACTCCCCGTTTAAAATCATGGTGATCGCCTGCTCGGAGGGGATTTCCTTCTTATATACCCGGTCGGTGGTCAGCGCGTCATAGGCGTCGGCAATCCCCACCGCCTGCGCGCAGATGGGGGTGTTGTCCCCCTTGAGCCCCTCGGGATAGCCCTTGCCATCCCAGCGCTCGTGATGGTAGCGGCAGATGTTGTAGGCATAGCGCAGATATTCCGTATCGCTCATGCGGTCCAATCCGGAGAGAATTTCGCAGCCCTTGATTGTATGGGATTTCATGATCTCGAACTCCTCGTCCGAGAGCGGGCCGGGCTTGTTGAGGATGGTGTCGGGGATCGAGATTTTTCCAATATCGTGCAGGGCGGCCGCCTCCGCGATCACGCCGATGGCGTGATCGTCCAGGTCGTATTCCGGACAGAAGCGCGCGACGTTCTGCAGCAGCACCTTGGTGAACATCCTAATACGCAGCACATGCTGCCCAGTTTCGGCGCTGCGGTGCTCGATCACCGAGGAAAGGGTGTCCATAATGACGTCGCGCGATTCGCGAAGCTTGGCCGCCTGCTCCTCGACCATCTCCTCGAGGTGCATCTTGTGCCGGTTGAGCTCCACCGCGTTCTGCACCCGCCGGCGGACCACATGCGGCTCAAAGGGCTTCAGAATGATGTCCGCCGCGCCTAAATCAAAGGCGCGCACCTCGTTCTCCATCGAATCCTCCGAGGTGATCACCACGACGGGGATATTGGCCATCAGGCCGTTTTGGGACAGCTCCGCCATGACCTGATAGCCGCTTTTGATCGGCATGACCAGGTCCAGCAGGACGGCGGCGAGCGAATCGTGATACTGCTTGATCAGCATAATGGCCTGTTCGCCGTTTTCCGCCTCCAGCAAATTATATTCCTGTTCAAAGAGAGCCCGCAGGATGGCACGGTTGATCTCCATGTCATCGACGATCAAAAGGGTGTCGCGGTTCATGACTGTCCTTTCCGGGGGGCGCTGAACGCCAAAAATTAATGTGGAGCTGTTAGAACGGTATCCATATTCTAGTATACTATTTTGTCCCCTGTCTTACAAGAGAATTATCTGATTTCACGGATGGATGCTGTATGGGATGGGTTCATATGATTACCATTTCATTAAGACAGGACGCGTTATTTATCGCAAATAAAAAAACCGCTTAAACATCACGTTTAAGCGGTTTTTAGCTGTCTTTAGCGGACAAATGAGATGCAAGAGGAAAAAATCGCTGGGGACTCGAACCCTCGAGGTTTTCAGGAATTGCCCAAAATTTGTACGTTAAAAAATTGCAATTATTAATAATGCGCAAAACTACATTAGAAAAAAATCGGCATTTGATTTGACCTTTAAAAACCAGTAAAATCAAGGGATGCGGGTAATTGAGAAGCAATAATTACACTTGAAATAGGCATAATTAATATCATGCATTACTGGCAGAATTTTTATATGTCCCATCAACTGTTATAATATCAATTTTTTCTTTCATTGGCGCTTTAAGTGCATTATAAAAGTTAAAGAAATTTTGCAATGCCTTAGGGTGACCATTATCAACTATTAAATATATTGCACGACGTGTTTTTTCCTGTTTCATATAGATAGGTAATTGTGTTTCAATACCATGTTTAAGTTGCCCATTGGATGTCAATTTGATTTCTACAACAATTTTATCTAAAGCTCCTCGGGAAAGCTTAAAGTCCACAGGGCCACGTCCAACATTAATTTCCCTACTTAAATCAATATTATTTGCCATACAATAACTATCCGCGATACCGAAAAACAATAACTGTGCCGCTCGTTCGTGTTTAGGCTTTTTATTACTGTCAAATAGCAAATCGTGTAATCCGTTATATTCAATTAATTCTTTAAACTTTTGACATATGCGGTACGTAATGGCAAGAACACCATTAATATCATCAAGTGACTGTTCGCGCAAATCCAAAGGATACTTTTCAGCATATTCTTTGGCAGCCTGTAGCCAAATATATTCTCCAGCGGGATCAGAATCAAAATCATATGGTTGAACAGGAAAAGATTTATATGCAGAAATTATTGCTTGACGAAATGTTCTGCTTCTATGCATATAAGATAAAATATCAGCCTTTCGAAGTTTGTGTTTGCCTCCTAATTCAAAATATGTATTAATTTCATCACGCACTCGTTGATTTTCTAAACAAATAAAGTCTATATCTTCGAAGCTTTCTGCCACGGGTAACGGACTCAATATATCAGCGGGCAATAGCAATAACGGTTTGCCATTATAGCGATTTATACATATATTATATGTGACACTCCTGTAAGTTGTAGGGACAGAATTAATCCCTAAATCTGTCACCACGCGATTTGTATAAGAAAAAATCTCAGGCGCAAGAATAAAAGTTATGAGGTCACTTATTCTATCGCAACCAATATTTTCTTGGAACACACCCAAAAGTTCAAATAGGGTAGGATCAGCTTCGCCTTCTTCTACCAATTCTTTCACTGTTTCCAAAATTTTAATGCGTAAAACTGGTCCAATTGCATTTCCACCAGTACCATTCTGGGTATATCCAAAGCAAGTGCCTGATAACTCTTTAAATTTTAACAGAGCATCCGCACGCTTCCAGTACATATCTTTCTTCATTTTTGTATGGGAAAGCAACGTGATAATACCTGTAAAGTAGTTTTCCACCTTATTTTTTGCATCTTGGAACTCTGGCGCTGAAGCTAAAATGAGCAGTGCTGGGTCTACAAAGACACGGGTATCGACATCAAGAATTACATCAAATACACCTAAACGTGCGATGTCTACTTTATCAATACCAAATTCTTCAGAGAATTTGATCGGCAATTCTTTCACCCCCTCAGAGTATACTATATCACTAATTAATTAGAATATCCATACGTCTGTTAGAGTCTAACAAAGTATTATTGGTGAAAATTAACAATGATTCGAACTCTTAAAATTTCTTTGAATTAACTTTAATTCTATACTTTAGGGAGAACCTTTTTTGAGTTGTAGGTCTCAATTATACAATAAGTTATATTAATATAAAAGAAACCGAACACTTTTCAGCATTCGGCTTCTTTCGACAAAATCTGGTGGAGGTCGCGGAGTCGTACTCGAACTTTTGAGCCCTTTGTCGTTGACGGGTACATCGTTCTCCCGATCGCCATATAAACGAAAAAAAGCCCCCGGCAGCTGCCGGGGGCTCTCGCCTTATGCCAGGATCTCGCTGACTCGTTTCAGCACGGCTGCAGCATCGCAGCCGGAGCTCTTCAGCTGGGCCGCGATGTCCTGGGCCAGTCTTTCCGCTGCCTTCTGGGCCTCGGTCTGGCCGTCGTCCAGGATGGTGCAGTAGGTAGGGTTTTCGAGGTAAATCCAGCCTGCGCCGCTTTTCAGCTTGCCCCAGCCATCTTGCACCTCTGTGATGGTGAAGACGCCCTTGCCAGTCTGGCCCTTGACGGCGTAGCTCATGCCCGGGCCCTCGCGATAGTTCAGGTCGTTGATGATGACCCGGACCGTAAAGGGCACGGCCGGGAAGCTGCTGACGGTCTGCTCGGTGCCGGTACCCAGCTTGGCATTGACCGCTTCCGCGATGGCACCGTGGCGCTGATAGAGATAGTCGCCCGGGCAGGCCTTATTGGCAAACCAGCGGTGGACGGTCATGTTCTGCTTGTCCACCTGGCCGATCAGGCTCTTGTCTGCCTTCCAGAGCAGCTTATTGATGCCGTTGCGCTTGCAGATGTCCGCCACCAGCTCAATGAGGGCCGCGTAGGCCGCGTCGGTCACTGCATACGGGTGACTGGTATCACTGGCGACTTCGATGGTGACGGCCCGGTTGTCATTGTCGCGGTTGGAGCTGCACCAGGAGCGATCTGCTTCCGGCACGCTCAGGCCGATGCTGCCATCCTTGCCCACGACATAGTTGGCGGAGCACTCGCGGTCCGTGGTCGCGAAGTAGTCGCAGCCCTGCTTTGCTGTCCACTGGCCCACGATACAATGGATCGTGATGGTGTCAATGGCGTGATTGCGCGGGCTGGTGCGGTTTTTGGTGATGTTGGTGTATGTCACCAGCGGGCTGTTGCCCATGATGTTGTCCTCCTTTTCGGTGCTTTTATTTGCGTAGGCGTCAAAATAAGCCTGGCCGAAGCTGGCCCGCTTGGCCTTGACGCTGCTGCTCATATTTGCCGGGCGTTCGTACCTGGTCAGCACGATGTCCGACGCTTCCCTCACTGTTCTGGCCGTCCGGAGAACTTCCCAAACGGCCGCGTAGCCCTTCAGCTCCCGGATCATAAAGTCCAGCTGCATCTCCAGGCTGCCGATGGACGCGCCGATCTTCCGGGCAAAGTTCAGCAGAGACTCCTTGCGGCTCCAGTAGGTCCACTGTGCCAGGCCGTAGCCAGCACTGTCATGGACAAAATTAGAATAAGCGCCGGAGTCCACGGCGGCCGTGTAGGCCGTATCCGTGAAGCCCAGGCACTTCTCGTAGCTGTTCTGGAGGTTCTGAGGGTTGAGCCCGCTCTCAGCGTAAAGGTTGCCCATGAGCCCTGCCGCACCGGCAGGGCTCAGGCCTTTACATCTGAGAAAGTTCCAGATCGTCCTCGTGGAGGACCCGGTCGCCTTCATGTCTTACTCCTTGGGCACCGGCGTTTCGCCGTCCGCCTTTTGCTTCAGGACCTCGATGGCCTTGACCAGTACGCCAGGAATAGGCGCGCCCATCAGTCCCGCGTTTTCAATGATCGAGATCGTCTCGTTCGCGATGAAGGCGATGATCGTCGCATCCCGGATGAAGTTAGACCCCATGATCAGATCCAGGCGGCAGGCTACCAGCACGACCAGGAGGGTCATGCCTTTGCGGCAGAGACCCTTCCACCCGGCCCGGCTCTCCAGCGTGCCGCCGTCAGTCTTCGGGGACTTATGAAACACGCCAGCGACGACGAGGCCGGTGATGTAGTCCACGGCCATAAAGATCATCAGCGTGACCAGGGCCGTGTCCCAGCCACCGAAGAGGGAGGCGATAAAGCTGCCCACCACTCCCACGATTGTGCAAATTCCGTTTTTCATACTTGTGTACCTCCTTTTTATTTACTCGGCATAGACTTCCCAGCCTGCCGGGTATGTCTCAGGGCTCCAGACGTTCCCGTCCATGGTGGAGATGTAGAGGGTGCCGTTGTGGCTCACGATGTCCCCGGTGTTGTAGGCGTCAGAAGCGCCCAGAGGCTGCACCCAGACCGGGTAGCCGCCCTCGGTCACGCCGATGGCCTTGTAGAGGCTCGTGGCGGTGTCAGGCGTCCACTCAGCAGCGCTGATGTGGTCCTGCAATACCTGATAGAGCTGGGGATCGCCCACGGAGTTCACGCCGTAGGAGATGACGTCCTTGACCTTGTAGGCTTTGCCCACCTCATAGGCCGGGAACATGGAGGGGATCTCCAGCATCTTGTCCAGCTGGGTCTCCGCGTCCAAAGTGGTGACAAAATACTGCAAAGTGGTCCGCATTTCAGCGGCTAATTTCATCATGTCCATAGCTTATACCTCCCCCGTGAGCAGCACCTTCATGGCCTGCTCCATCTCGTTCATCTTGGCCTCCATCGCTTCCTTGGCCACTTCGTCGGCGGTCTTGTCAGCCAGGATAAACCAGTATTTTGTGCCGACCTTGCAGATCTGCACCAGTTTCATGTTTTCGTGCTCCTGGGCGCCATCCGGGCCCTCAATGGTCACTTTGCTGAGGTTGTCCCGGAAGATGTCCTCGGTAACTTTTTTGTCGCTGATGTAGTTGTTGCCGTTGAGGGTGAGTCCCTCCAGGGCTGTCCCATCAGCCAGCGTAATCTTGAATGTCCTTTTTTCCATGTTGGTCTCCTTCCGAAAAGTTGATAATATAGCAGGCTCATGTTGCTGATCTGCTGCCTTGACATGCGTTTCCAGTTGCCGCCCAGCCATGACTTGAAAGAGTTTTCCACGTCAAAATAGCTCATTTCCCCGGCGTCCAGCTTCCGCTTGTAGGCCTTCAGCTTGCGGCGCTCCCGGGTGACTGCCTTCGGGTGGATCTTCCGGATCACACGCCCCGTGTCAGTCAGAGAGTAGCCGATCTGCAGGTAGCGGTAAAAGCTGGACAGCTTGCAGATCCTCGTCTTTTTCTCGTTGATAATGATGCCGTATTCTTCAGCGATCTGCCTCACGCCCTCCAGCACGGTCAAAAGAAAATCTTTGCTGTCGCTGATGATGTGCGTGTCGTCGGTATATCTGCCGAAGAGCTTGCAGCCCATCACGATCGAGATGTAGTTGTCTATCCGGTACGGATGAACGATCCCGACGTCCTGAGAGACCTGGTTGCCGATGTCAACGCCTTTCTTTAGCGTCTTTTCACCGGTCAGCAGTTTCGGATCTGTGAAGCGGTTCATCATCGGGTCGACTTTGCTGTGGTACATTTCCGCGATCTCTTCATCGGAGAAGCGGGAGACGTCCAGCTCGAAGGTCCTGAAGATGTCCCGGATCAGTGTCATGGCCACCTGAGCGACGTCCGGCTCCTGCTCTCGCCGGATGAAATAGTCGAGCGTGGCCAGGATCGGCTCATGCTGGAGATTGCCATAATAACCGGAGAAATCAATGAAGAGCACCCAGCCTTCGTTGCTGCCGGTCATCATGTAATAGTGATGCAGATCCTCCTCGAAGTGCTTCCGGTGAAAGCTGACGCCTTTGCCCTTCTGGCTCGCGCTGTTGGTATAGGCCAGGTATTTCTGGATCGACGGAGTGATCACCTCGTCGCAGAGGAGGTGATTGACTGTTTTGTCTCTCATGATGTTACTGGTGATGTACCGGCTGTGGCCCCGTTCATTGATAGGGAACTTCTGGCCGGGTCCTGGTCGGTACGCGCCGTGCATGAGCTCGTCCTGGAGTTTTGCAGTCTGGAGCAGCTGGGTCATCTCATACAGTTGGGTCTTGTACTTGAAGCGGCTGCCGGTCATTGCCTTGGTGCCTGCATCGTAGATCCGGTTTGCATCATACAATTTGTTATCCATAAAAATAAACCGCGCAATAGTGACAGCGATCGTAACCGGCCACGTCGCGGTTGGCATTTATCGGCTTAGCGGCCGAAGGGATGACTCTTCCTTTCCCATTGCCGTGCGCGGGATCCAGCTCGATAGGATGCACGGTTGTGAAATCCGGGCGGACGCCGATGGAGTTCGAGGCGTTCCAGTAGTTGGCATGGCCATCGTTGTTGACGGTGCAGAAATACGTCGCCGACCGAACAATATCAAGAGTCACCCGCTGCTTTGCGCTTTGGTCCTTTCAAGTGTTTTTTGAAACGGTTGTCAGACTGCCGGAGGCTCTTGATCGTGTTGAACAGGTGCTCAATCTCCAGCACGATGCCGGTGTACTTGTTTTTGTCTGCCGGAAGGACTTCCGCGATATATTGGAGTTCGTCTTGGAGCATATTGCAGCACTCCATCGCCTTGTCCCATTGCAGCCGCCTCTCCTCATATTCCGACCAGTAGTCCGGCCAGATGGTATTGGCTGCCCGCATGTGGACGCTGATGTCCTGGCAGAACGTGAGCACCCTGGCCCGCTCCTGCTGGATAAACCAGAGGTTGAAATCTTCCTCCTGCTCGCGGATCTTTGCCGCCAGCTCCTCGCGCTCTTCTTCGTTGACCACATAGGCAGTCACGGCCTTGATGTGCTTTTCAAAGCGCTTTTGACTGTAGCCGAAGGTCGCCATCAGCTCGGCGGTGATCCGCTTCCTGATGTTGTAGATCATGTGTTGAGCGCGGAGAGGTGACTCAGAGCGCTCGCTTTTTGGGATGTCTGACATGCTTCGTTATCTCCTTATCATCCCGGGCCGCAAGGGCCCGGGGATTGTCGATCAGTAGATCAGGAAAGCCGGGCGGACGCCGACGGAGGACGAGGCGTTCCAGGCGTTGGCAAAGCCGTGGCGGTCGACATAGCAGAAATACGTCGCGGACTGGACGTCTCTCAGCCACCAGTTCTCTCTGTTCGTGATCAGATCCGGACGCGCCTGGAACAGAGCCAGCTGACTCTTGTCGATGCCGGTGTCGTAACCGTTCTGCGATCCGCCGCCCCAGGCGTGGGAGCCGTAGACCATGTGCTCATTCATGAGGTCGATCTGTGTGTCATACCAGGCCCAGCCGGAGCTCATGCCGTTGCTGACAGCATTGGCCAGGAGCTGGCGGTGGGTCAGGATGTGATCCGTGCCGAAGTCCTGCTTGATAGTCGCCAGAGCCGCAGCCAGTCCGGAGGTCTTCATCTTGCTGCCGTAGTAGGCGCCGGTCGTGACGTTGGTGTCGTTCATGACGCCGTTATAAAACGACTTGTCCGGAAATACCAGCATGTGGTGCTGGGTGAGCTCAGTGTCCCCGCAGTGGAGCCGGTAGTCGGCATGGGCCGCCCAGTATTTCCGGCCGTTGATGGTCCAGTAGCCCCCGGCGCGGACCTTGCTGAAAGCCCCCGAGCGGATGTCCTGGGACTGCTCCGCTGTGAAGCTGGTGCCCAGGTCGTACTCCACAATGAGCGAGTTCGCTCTGGAGGCGCCAGGCTTGGTGAGGATGTCGGTCAGCGTTTCCAGGTCCTCAATCGCCTGGGCGTTTGTCTTGGTGTCGCCCAGCACCTCATTGAGGGCAGCGACCAGACTGGTCTTGTCCGCTGTCTCCAGCGTGCTCAGGTCGCCAGTGATGAAGGCGCCCAGCGCGGACAGCTTCAGGGCCTTGACGCCGGTGCCGTCTGCCAGACGGACCAGAACGATGTCGTTGCCGCTGGAGACTGCCGCGATCGCGGGCTCCTCATTGAAGCGCTTGCCGTTTTCGATGTTGATCTGCATGTTGTTTTCTCCCTTCTTATGCGTACATATATTTCCAGTCGACCATGACAGCATTGTCATCGTCGTCCAGGATCACGTTGCCATCATCATCCAGCAGCGGCGCGAAGAAGTCGTTGTGGATGTTCATGTATTCGAGCAGGCTGAGACGCTCGCCTTGCTCGTTCGTGATGTTGATCAGACGCCCGGCGACGTCCTCGTCGAGGAGCCCCTGCACTTCTGCAAACCAGGCGTTGAAAGCGTTCTGACTGTTCCGCTGGAACTCTTTCAGGGCCTCGGTGGTCGCGGTGAGATCCGCGTTGCCCTTTGCCTCCAGCTGCTCGATGTACTCGTCGATCGCCGCCGTGTAGTCGTTATAGGCTTGCGTGGCCATGTTTTGGAACATCTCGTAACTGGCGTCCGACTTCTCCACGAACTCCGTATAAAAGGCATTGAACTGATCATAGAAGACCTCCGTGTCGAGGTGGTCGATCAGCTGGGTGATGAAGCCGCAGACAGAGCTGTCCGCCCGGGTGTCCGTGATGGAGCTCTGGGTGATGACGCCCTGATTGGTGCCGATGCTGACCAGAGCCAGGCCCAGCTCATAATAGTCGCCGCTGGACGGCTGGAGAAGCTCAGGCGGGACGGGGTTGGCCGCAGGTGTGCCGGTTTTGACGATGATCTCGCAGAGGCGCTCCAGGTAGTTGCAGCGGAGCACGACGCGGTCGATCCGGCTGTATTGTGTGGGCGCTGTCGCGAGCGCGTAGGTCTCCTCCGCCCCGTCATAGGCAAAGGCCCCGTTGATCAGGCCGAAGCCTGGGCGGATCTTTACGGTCAGGCCGGAACTGCCTGCGACGACCTGAAAACAGTCCCCGGGCAGAGCCAGCACCCCGTTGGTGAGCAGCTTCGCAAACAAGAGCCGAAAGAGCTCTGACGTTTCTGCTCGGTCAAAAATAGGCATACCCTCGGAGTCGACCCCGGTGATCTCTGAGTCAAAATATCCGTATCTCATAGCCATAATTTACGATGCCTCCCTCTTTATGATTTTTGTGATAGACGTCGCCATGTCATTGCCGAAGACCACGCTGAGCGTCTGCTTGCTGCCCTCGTAGACCTCCTGGATCTCGGTGATCCGCTTGGTCGTCTCAATGCCGACGTCGGTGTAGCGGTAGGTGCAGAGGTCGCCCAGGTCGAAGTCTGTCATATAGACCAGATTGGCGTCCGGATCCACGTCGCTGTTGACCGTCTCCACTTTTTCGTATTCCGCCAGCTTTTCCAGGCCGCGCTGCCGGAGCAGCTGCCGGTATTGTGCCTGGGTGTAGGTGTGCTCGCTGCCGTTGTCGTCCGTGTAGGTGCTCTGCAGGTCTCTTGCGTCCACATAGAGCTCCCGGCGTTCCTCGTTCGGATTGCTCCGGATGTCCACCTCCACGATGACCCGGGCGGCCCCTTCACCTTCCCCGGCCACATAAGCGAAGTTTTTGCACTCCGACTCGTCCCGGTCATAAACCGCATTTTTGACATTGTAGAAGCTGTCGGAGAAGATGGCCCAGCTGTTGACCTCTTGCGCGTCGGTTCGATCCTTGCCCTGCCACACCACAAAGGAGAGGGTGTTGGCCTGATAGTCATAGGCGAGCCGGTGGCTGAGCTCCTGGGTCTTTTCGATCTCGTAGAGCTTGTCGCCCAGCCGGTCGCCGGTGGCCATGACGGTGATGCTGCTGCCGACGCCGGAAAGCGCTCCGAGCTGTAGGTGCGCGATCTTGCGGCCAGCGTCGGTCGGGTTGATGGCGAACTTCTGGACCAGCTGGCGGCCGATAGCTTCCGGAGTGCCGGTGATGTTGATCTGGGTGTTCAGGACCCGATCGTTCAGCAGCTCCTCCGAAAAATAGCCCTTGCAGTAGGCCGTCCGTGCACCCTTGGCGTCCCGGGCAAAGTTGACTTCCCGGATGACGCCGAGATCAGTCCGGTCGCTCCGGTAGAGGTAGCGGCCGGTGTTCATAAGCTCAAAAAACTCGGCGGGAGTGTAGAGCTCAAAGAGGCCGGAGTCATAATAACGCCGGTCCCATATCAGAGTATTAAAAACGCTCACCACACCGAGCGTGTCCATGTTTTTGTCGAGAATGATCAGCTGCATAGGCTATACCCCCAGATACTTCGGAGTATAAAAAAGGTTGACGTCCAGGTTGGTGTAGTTCCCATCCGCGTCATACTCCAGATAGTTGTCACCCACGGCGAGCTGGAAGGGCTCGCTCTGGCGGTCAATGCGCTGGTAGCAGTTGACGCCGTTCAGCGTGATGACCTGGTGCCGGTCGTTTGTGTCGATCAGCAGGATGTCGCCCTGCTGCATGACCACCTTGACCCTCATAAACTGGCCGGTGCCGGTGTTGGTGATCTTCGGGTTGGTAACGCTGCCCCGGGTAGCGATGAACTGGATCTGGACGCCGGTCGGGACGTCTCCATCGTTGGAAAGAACGACCTCCTTGTGCAGTGTCCGGTAGCCCATTGTCATGCCGCCCAGCATCAGCCCCCGGGCCTTCGGCGGATAGTCCAGCTTGCCCGTGGCTCTGGTCGCCAGCACCCTCCAGGGGAAGGCGAAGAGCGGGGAGATATTGGCCATGTTTTTGCCGAAGTTGTCGACGTTCAGCATGTACGGATCCGGGCAGAGCAGGTCGACCAGGATCCGGAGCTTGTTGTCCATGTTTTGAGCCGTGCCAAAAGTCCAGCCCTCCAGCTCGTACTCGATGTTCCGGCTCACGCCCATGTTGATGATCAGGGCGCGGCCGGTGTACTTTGGATTGAAGAACTGGATCACGCGGGCCCGGTTCTCGGGGTTGTTTTTGTTGCTTTTGAAGCTGGCCTCGATGTGGATCGGGCGCGGTTTGATCTTTTTGCCATCCACCGACACCCCGTCCACCAGGGCGTTGTCCGACGTGCTGAGCTCCAGCTCTGAGGACTCCAGGCCCGTCACTTTGGTGATGTCGATGTCCTCGTTCGGGCCCATGCGGAGCGTCTTGCCGTTGCAGGTCAGCTCTATGGTGATTGTGTTTCGTGTCATTTCACACCTCCCACTATGTTCCGCAGCGCCTCGCGCTGGGCCTTGCTCACTTCGGAAGGCGTTGCCACGGGCACGTTGTAGGTGTTCTGCTGTTCCATGCGCTGGTCATAGTAAACGCTGGTGCCGGTCGTGGTCAGCGCTCTCGCACTTGCCGCGCCGGAGGCGTTCAGGTTCAGAGATCCAGCGGAAGCCGAGACAGCGGTCTGCATCTTTGCGACCATTTTCTTCGCCTGGAGCTGCATGTCTTTGACAGCGTCAGGCATGGCTTTCTCAAAGCCCTCACCGATGCCAGGAGGGAGCCAGCGGCCGACCTCGTCCCGGAACTCTGTCGACGGCGAGTTGATGCCCAGGGCGTCCTTAGCCGCATCCAAAAGGCTCGAAGCCAGGTTAGCGACCTTGTTCTTCAGCCAGTCCCAGCCGGAGCTGATGCCGTTCCAGAGCCCGCTGACGATGTTGCTGCCGACCTCTTTGATCTTATCGGGCAGAGACTTCAGCCCATTGACGACGGAGTCGAAGAGCTGCTTCGCCGCTGCAGCGCCCTTGCTGGCCAGCTCAGTGCCCCAGGAAACGACTTTTGAAGCCGCCTGGCTGAGATAGGTCCATACCTTCCCAGGGAGCTGCTGGAGCGTGCTGGACACCTTGCTGAGCATGTTGCTCACGGCCGTGCTGGCATTAGAGACCATCTGCTGGCCCCAGCTGATGACCTTGTTCACCGTATTGACCAGGTGCGTCCAGACTTTTCCCGGAAGCTCCTGCACGATGCTGTTGATCTTGCTGAGCATGTTGCTCATGGCCGTCGAGGCGTTGCTGAGCATCTGCTGACCCCATTGGATCAGCTTGTTCACCGTGTTGACCAGGTGCGTCCAGACCTTCCCAGGGAGCTGCTGCACGATGCTGGTGATCTTGCTGAGCATGTTGCTCATGGCCGACGAGGCATTGCTGAGCATCTGCTGACCCCATTGGATCAGCCGGGTGACAGTATTGACGAGGAAGGTCCACACCTTCCCCGGAAGCTGCTGCACGACGGTGACGACCGCGTTCAGCATGTTGCTCATGGCCTGCTGGGCCTGGGCGATCATATTGCTGCCCCATGTCAGCAGGTTGTCGAGGACCATCTGGAAGATCTCGGCCGCCTTGTCCTTCAGCGTGGCCAGCCCGTCAACGATCGCGGTGACGATCCGGGGGATGGCCTCGCCGAGTTTAGACAGCAGCTCCGGCACGGCAGCAGTGATCTGCCCCCAGAGGTTTTTCGCACATTCGAGGATCTGAGGAGCCGCCGCGACGAGCGCGTCAACGATGGCCACGATGATGTCAGGGATGGCCGCAGCCAGCTCGACGATGATGTCAGGAATTGCCTCGACCAGAGCCATCAGAAGGTCGATCCCGGCCGCCAGAATATCCGGGGCGGAAGCGGCCAGCGTGGTCATGATAGAGGTCACGATCTCGGGCAGAGCAGCGACCAGCGACTTGATGACCACGGGCAGCGCGTCGACCAGAGCCATCAGAAGCTCGACCCCAGCCTCCAGGATCTTCGGGATGGAAGAGACCAGGAACTTGACGATCGAGTCGATGATCTTAGGCAGAGCAGCGACCAAAACCGGCAGGGCGTCGAGGATCCCCTGAGCCAGACCGAGGATCAGATCCAGAGCGCAGTCGAGGATCGCGGGCAGCTGGTCCAGGAGCGAGGTCGTGACATAGCTGATCAGCTCAACCAGAGCGGGCAGAAGCGACGGCAGCATGGAGCTGATGCCGCTCACGATCCCCGTAAAGATCGAGGTGAGCGTGTCCAGGAGCGAGCCCAGCCCGTCCCCTTCGATGAAGCCCGTGATCGTCTGGACGATCTTGTCAGCGGTTCCGACAAAGTCAAAGCTCAGGACCGTCTCCTGGAGCTGCTTCAGAACACTCTGGCCAGCTGAAAGCACGGCAGGGACGATGGCAGCCACCAGCCCAGGGATCTGTGCAATAATGGCGCCGCCGAGGGCGGGAAGTGTCTCGGCAAAGCGCGGGATGATCTCGGCGAGGTTTTTGACGATATTGTCCGCCGCTGTGGCGAAAGCATCCGCCAGCTGGTCCGCGTCACCGGATCCGTTCATGAAGTTGTCCCAGGCGGCCTTGGCCGAAGCCATGGAGCCCTCCAGTGTGCTCGCGGCCTCTTTTGCTGTGGTGCCAGTGATCCCCATTTCTTCCTGAACGGCATGGATCGCCTGGTAGACGTCGTTCAGGTTGTTGATGTCATACTTGACGCCGGTCAGCTTTTCCGCATCAGCCAGAAGGCGCTCCATCTCTGTCTTGGTGCCACCGTAGCCGAGCTTCAGGTTGTCCAGCATCGTGTAATTTTGCTTTGCGAAGCCCTGATAGGCGTTCTGGATCATGTCCATGGACGTGCCCATCTTGTTCGCATTGTCGGCCATGTCTATGATGGCCATGTCGGCCACTTTGGCCGCTTCCTCAGTGTTTCCACCGAGAGACTGGAGCAGAGACGCCGAGAAGCTCGTGACCGTGCTCATGTAGTCGTTGGCGGACATGCCCGCCGTTTGGTAGGCACGATCCGCCGACGCGATGACCGCGTCCGCTGCATCGCCGAAGAGCGTCTCCACGCCTCCGACGTTCTGCTCCAGCTGCCCCACACTGTCGAGGGCAGACTTTCCGAGGTTGGCCAGAGCATCAACCGCTCTGGTCATCATCTGGCCGGTAAACACGCCCAGCGCTTGCTGGGCGACGCTTGCGACCTTGCCCATACCTGACTGTAGACCGCCAGTGTCCAGGCTTGTATCAAATTTCAGAGTCCCGTCTGATGCCATGACCTTCTCCTCCTGCTAAAAGGGCGGCAGGGTTGCCGCCGTTCATGAGTAGAGAGTTCAGGTCACTTTCGAGCTGCTGCCGGTCAGCCGACTGAGGGAGCGCATAAACGCGCTTTAGATGCTCATAGTGCTGCCGTTGCTCCTTGGACGCTTTTGCCGGGATCTTCATCGTGCGGTAGCCGATGATCTTGACCAGCTGAGTCTCTTCAGGGAGCGATCGAAAAAGCGCTCGAAACTGCCACCAGTGGAGGGGGTGCCGCGCCAGGTCCAGGCCGTAGGCCTGCATAAACGCGGAGTAAATATAGTCGGCGTCATACTCGTAAGAAAAGGGCGGGTCTTTGTCGCTGTCCGTGGCGTCAGTCTCCGTCGTCTCAGCGGGATCCGCGCCGCAACGATAAAACCAGATCATTTGATTGATCGCCTCGTCGAGTACGCTGCCATCAAAAACGGTGCCCGGAAAATAGAGGTCCAGCGCGGTCCGGAGCTTTTCCAGATCGTCGAGCTGACCGTCTTGCAGGACTTCCTCGAAAAGGATCCCCGTGCGAAAGTCGGTAGTGATCGGGACCATCTGGCCCGCGATCTCGACCTCTTCGGGCAGGCCGTCGATCAGAAGGTTCAGTGCCTTTTACCCTTGCCGTGACCGTGCTGCTGGGAGACGAACTGCGCGGTCTGCATCTGCCGGGTGCCGGCCTGCTGGCGCTGGGTGTAGCGGTTGGTGAAGTCGTTGAGAGTCTTCCTCTCGCTGGCAGCCCACTCGCTGACCTTCTCGATGGCCTTCAGGTGCTCCATGACGTTCATCTTGCCGTGGAAGAGCCTGTCGGCCGTTCCGGATCCGAAGATCTCGTCGAAGCACACATTGACCACTTCACACTGGGCGCGGTAATTGGCCGCAGCGGTCGGGAAGTTCTCGCGCTTTTTGGCCTGAGCCGTGTTGCGCATTTTGATCATGGACTGCTCAAACTTCTCCATGAAGTCCGCATCCATCAGATCGCCTTCGAGTTTCACGTCGTTGATAATCAATTCCATTATTCTGTTGTCCTCCTCTGGTCGGTGCTATAAAAAGAGCACCAGCAGGCTGCACCGTTGCGCCTGCTGGTGCCTGGTCGCTCACTGCCCCATCGGGCCAGTAGTACGGAGCCAGTGTTTACTTGTTTAGTCGCCGGAAACGACGGGAGCGTCGTATTTGCCAGCGAAAGTGCCAGCCGTGAACTTTTTGCTCACGGTATCAAATTTGCCCTGAATGGGATCGCCGACCGCGTGAAGCGTGCCGGAGACGCTGATCTTCTCGCCGCCTGCTCCGGAGTTATCGCTGACCTCATTGGCCACGGTAAACTGGCGGGCAGTGTATTCGGCCGATGTCTCGCTCGGGGTCCCGATCGGGTTGAAGAGCTCTACCCGGACATATTTCAGCTGGGCCTCGTCGCCGGTGGCGTGGTCGCGCCCCATCTTCCAGAGCTTGTAGATCGCTTTCTGGGAAGGGATCAGGCGGGACTCGTAGGAGAACTCGGTCTCGTAGCCGGTGATGTCAGTCGAGGCCGTGACCTCGTTGACATAGGTCTCGCTGTCGGTCTGGGCCCCGGGACTTTCGTCCAGGGTAGTGAAGCCGGTGCCCATGAGCTCGTAGGTGCCATCGATCTCGGCGTAGTCCGCGATGGCGTTCCGGAGCAGGGCAGCGCGGCTCTCGTCAAAGAGCTGAAGATCAAAAATTTTCTTTTTCATGCGCTTATGCCTCCTTGTGATAAATGAGTTCGATCTGTATCTGGTATCTGGCGTTCTGCATCGACTCGTCGAACATGTAGCCAGACGACAAAACAGCGAGCTGCTCCGGGTGCATCCCCTCAGGGAGCCCCGGAAAGTTGCCCGCTGTGCTCTGGGCCTCCACCCATGCCGCGAAGTCCTCATAGAAGGAACTGTTCGCGATATTCTGGAGGCGGTCCATTCCGTAATACTCGCGGCTGCCAAAGTTGAACTGGTAGCGCCGGTCTGAGCTGCCGTCGATGTAGGTCTCGATCACGGGGTTGAAGATGCCGGTCTCGATGGTGTACTCTTGCGGCTGGTCGCCCAGGGCGTCCACGCGGAACACTCCGTCAGCCAGCAGAGGGCAGTCCAGGAAGAAGGCAGTCACGCCCTCAATAATTGACTTGACCATGCTTGGCCTCCTTTATTTGCTGTTGATCAATCGCAAGAGCGCCGCCCGGTTGGCCGTCTTCATGCGCTCAAACCACATGCCGCCGCGCCTTGGATCATAAGACCGGGTCTGGCTGGTGTTGTAATACTGGGCCCTGGCGTATGGCGCGATATACTGCACCTCGCCGGAACCGATGACAGTGCCCAGAGTGCCGGAGCGTTCCAGGGCGCCGGTCCGTTTCGGGACCAGTGGAGCGCAGCGCCGGAGCACCTCGCTGTCAATGATCTCCTGTTTTTTGCTGAGGACGGCGTTCATCTTTGGCGCGCAGCCGTTGTTCCAGATCAGCTGGACCCTGCCGTTGCTTCCCTGGATGATGGCCCCTCTGGGGCTCCTGATCGGCTTAAATGCCATATTATTCACCCCCTATCCGCCAGTGCTTGACCGCTGCTGAACCACGGATCGTGTTGTCGGCGTATTCTTTCACCGTGATGACGTCCACGAGCTCAGTGGCGGCCAGCTGCTTGACAGCAGCCTCGTCGATCGGATCCGTTAGAGAGGTTTCACATGCCAGGACAATGTCGCCTTTCTGAAGCGTCCAGTGTTGCCTGGCTTCCTCCTCTGTCATGGCCTTGAAGGCCCTCTCGTTTGCATGGATCCGGTCGTTCTGGACCTTTGCGTCAATCGGGATCCGGAGCTTGTAGGTCAGACTTTCAGCGTGGGCACCATCCGTAGAGTGGCCGGAGCTTTTCGACTCGTAGTAAGAGGCACCAGAGATGCAGGTCGGAAAATAAACCTCACGCCGGTCAGCGCTCAGCCGCTTATTGAAGACTGTGATCGTAACCTGCACATACATGACAGCGCCCCACCTTTCTGCTGAGCCAGCCAGTCGGCAGCAGGTAAAGCCTGACCGCCTCGGCGATCTTCTTCCGAAGAGCCGCCTCAGCGGTCTGACCGTCCTGGGCCTCAGTCACATAGGTGACAGAGTAGCCGTCATTGCTCTCGCTCTTTACACCAGCGGACCCGCTGGCGCCGTTGCTTTGTTTGCCGTTGTAGACGACCTCCGCCGCAGCGCACACCGCGAGCTTCACGCGGCTGTCCTCTTTGGCAAAGATGTCGCCGTTGACATAGGTGAGGTAGCTGATGGCCGCCTCAGCCTCAGCCTCGACCCTGGGGAAGTCCTTCTCCGGGATCAGGGCCCCGAAGGTCTCAGTGTAAAACTCATAAGAAACGTACATCAGCCATCACCCCCTCTTAGGCCTTGGCCGTGACGGTCGCGTCGCCGGTCTTCTCGCACTTGCTGGTGCTGTCAACCTCCACGATCACGATCTTGTCGCCGGTCTTTGCGGCGATGTCAGCGGAGCCGTCCCATGCCGTGTAGCCGCTCTTGCAGATCGCACCGATGGCGGGCTTGGTGACGCTGGGGCCGGTCTTGTACTTGTAGCTGTTGCCGTCAGAGAGCGCCGGGCTCACGGTGATCTTGGTGTCACCGCTGTTGGTGCCTGCAGCAGACGTAACGGTCAGCGTGGTGCCCGTAGTAGCGGGAGCCAGGACCGCAAACGGGAAGCGTTTGGTCTTGTCCTGTTCCAGGGAGTTGATCGGGTTCGGGATCTCCCAGCCCAGACGCATGACAGCCCGCAGCGCGACCATGTCATTCTGCATCAGGTTGTAGGCGATGGTGCCGTCCGTGTTCTGGACCACGCCCTCGGTGAAGAGCTTGAAGGTGATGTCCTTGCGGATAGAGTAGACCAGCTGGGAGAAGTCACCAGAGATCAGCATCGCCTCAGTCTTGTCGAAGGCCCCGTTACGCGGGAAGTAGATGGCAGAGCCGTCCAGGCTGTAATTGCCGGACTGCTGCATGGAGTTCAGGAAGAGCGGGCGATCGTTCTGGTCCTTCAGTCCACGCAGCTTGGCCCTCAGGGAGATGTCAGCGACGTGGCCGTTCACGAAGAAGCCGGACTCCTCCACCTTGGAGATGACGCCACCCTCACCGAGCAGGTCGGTGAAAAGGTCGTTGCCCATGACCACGGAAGCGCCCGCAGTCTTCGCAGAAGGCACCAGGCCGTCGCGCCAGTTGGTCGGCTTGCCGTCTCCGAAGAGGATGGCCGCGTCGATGACCTTGCCGAAGGCCTCCTGCACCCTGGGCTTCACCTCGCCCCAGATGTCGTAGTCAGCGTCGTCCAGGACCGCCTCGGGGATGGGCACGATGACCGCGATCTCCTCGGCGTAGATGACCTTCTTGTCCCATGCCTGCTTGGTGGTCTTCTTCGCGCCGGTGTCACCGTTCACAAAGTAGGCGATCGGCAGGGAGTCCAGGACGGGGAGCTTGTTCTGGGCGGTGGTCATGTCTGCCAGACGGCGACCGACCGAGAGGACAGCAGACTGCTCGATGGCTCCCTGGATGATCTCTTTGGCCCTGTCCTCGGGGATCAGAGCCTCCGCGCCCGAGCGGTCAATGATCTGGGCGTCGGTGTCAAAAAGCTGAAGATTGAAAAATCTCTTTTTCATAGTTTTACCTCCATAAAGTGTTGATGTTAGCGTCGCGCTGCTCGACGGATGGCGTCATTGATGGCGTCGTTGGTGCCCTGGCCAGAGCTTCCGCCCTGCCCGGAGCCGTCCGTTCCGGTCTTCACCTTGTAGGTGCCGCCCCCGGTCGTGAAGCGCGGGTTTTCTTTCAGGTACTTGGCGACTGCCTTCTCGAAGTCCAGTTTGTCATCCGCCTGCATGAGGGCGCTGACCTTGAACATGACATAGTCAAGATCCTCCTCACGGACGCCCTTGGCGCGGAGCGCGTTGCTGTTCTTCAGGGCCGCCAGCTCAGCGAGCGCGTCGTCACGCTCTTTTGTGATGCTGTCGACGTTGGGCCTGCTTGCCGCCTGCTGGGCCTTATAGGTCGCGATGGCCTTGGACACTTCTTCCTCGCTCATGCCCTGCTGTTTGAAGTAGGACGCGAGAGCGGCCTTCTCGGCGCGTTGTGCCCTGGCGTTTGCAATCTCCTCGGCCTGCTGGAAGCTATAAGAGCCGCCCCTGCCATTGTTCCCGGCGTTTGCTGCCTGGCCGCCGTCACCAGTCCCGGCTGCTCCGCCCTGGCTGCCGCCAGCGCCGCTCTGACCGCCGTCGTCAAAGAGCTGAAGGTTGAAGCGTTTTTTCATGGTTTATTCCTCCGTTTTTATAGTGTGCGTGAACACGTTCCAGCTCATTGAGGCAGAGCCGTCCGGCCATAAAAAGAGCGCCCTGGCTGGGCGCTCAAATTATCAGTATCGTGTTGTCGTAGCTGTCCCGGATCCGGATGATCCCGATGTACCAGGTGTCGATCAGGGCCTTGCCGATGGCGTTCACTTCCTCCCACTCGATCCGGACGTCGCCAGGATCATCGAGGGCCTTGATCGTCATGCCTGCAATAGCCTCCAGCCCTTCGATCAGAGTGAGGGTGAGAGCGGAGACCGCAGCGCAGACGATGTTCTGGCCCGGCGCTTCGCCGTTGGCCCTGGGCGCGTGGCCCTGGACAGTTATGTGATGAAGATCGAGGTGTACTTTGATCATAGGCTCACACCTCGATCGGCTTCATAAGCGGCAGCTCCGTCAGATGCTCCGGGGGAAAGAACTCAGCCGCGATGCCGTTCTCTTTGCTGACAGATACGGGCGCGACGTCCGGCTCTTCTTTTGTCTCAGCGTTGCGAAAGCTAAAGACCCACTTGTCCGGGAGTTCGCTCGCCTCCGATATTTCAAGCCCGGCGCCCATAAAATCGAGCGCCGCCTTCTTTGCCTGCTCTATTGTGACCATGTTATTCCTCCTTTTGCTTAGCACATAGCTCTATACGATCAGTAAAGTCCAGATTGTCGATCCGGACGAGTTCCGTCATGCCTGGCTTTATCATGCCCGCCGCAAAATAGCCCGAACAGTCCATGCTTCCGGATTGTGGATCCACGAAAACGGTCCGCCCATCCACTTGCAGCGCGTTGAATACATGACCGCCACCAGACTTCCAGCGCACCCGGACGATGGCCCGGGCTCCGTCGCCCCAGTTTTGCATCTCTGACTCAATCGTGGCCCGACATGCCTTCCCGGTGCTCTTGTGTACGCTCGTAACCGTGGCGCCGTTATAGACAGAGAGCCAGCCGGTCCTCGCGTTCATATAGGGGAGCTCGTCGACGCCGGTCAGTATGCGGGCTTTGGCTTCCACATTGTAGCCGCGCATCCTCGCCTCGAAGGCGGAGACGCAGCGCTGGCAGTTCAGGGTCCATTCCTTCGTGTAGAGCTTGAAGTTCGGGTTTGTCCCGGTCACGGCCTGCTGGGCCGTCATCGGCTCGCCCTTCTTCCAGCTCGCGGGCACGCCCGGGTCTCTCTTTATTGTACCAGATGCCGGGGCATTTTGTGAAGCCGCTCTTTGTGCGGCCCTTATATCGGCCTGGCGCTTTTTCTCCTGGCGCTCCTTCGCTCTGTTGATCTGCTCCGCCTGCCACTTTGCGTAGGTCTGAGGGCTGGGGGCGATCCGTCCCTGGGTGCGCCCGGTGTAGACCCGCTCCATCTGCTCCGGCAGTCCCATCGCTTTGCTGAAGCGCTTGTACTCGTCCAGCTGGGCCTGGTATTTGCACTGGGCCGTCGTGATGTCCTCCGGATCGGCCCCTCCGTCCCGGAGAAGCAGCACCTGCTCACGCCTTGCCCTCATGGCGGTCTCCATTTGCCGCTGCTTCTGGGTGGCCTCATAGGTCGTATATTCCCGGCCCCGGAAGCGCTTCGGCGTAGCTTCGCGGGCGTTCTGCTCTGCAAGCCATTCGTCCGTATAGAGCTGCTCACTGATGCCGGGGATGAAGGGGTAGTAGGTGTGGCGGCAGTTCCAGCCCAGCAGCCCCGGGCCGGTGCCCAGGCCGCACTTGGTCGTCAGCTGCTCCTTGGTGTAAACCTTGCCCTGCCAGACCGCGTGATCCGGTCGAGCGCCCGCGTGCCATGTGACCTCGAAGTATTGAGTCCCGAGGCGCTGGGCGTTCGTGTCCGTGACCCGGCCGGTCAGCTGGCCGAAGCCGGTCAGCAGCGCCCGCCTGGCAGCGACGTCGATCCGGTTATGCCAGCCGCTCGCGTAGTCGATGCCGTAGTCGTTGCCCCCATCGCTGAAGGCGTGGTCTGTCCGCAGCCCGGAGGCCGTCATCTGGCCGACCATCCTCCGGATCAGTGTGTTGTAGTCATAGGCGCCGTTGGCCATACCCATGATCGCCTGGTCGAGATAGCCGTTGTAAACGTCAGCCAGCGGCGTGAACACTTTGCCGCCGTGTCCGTTGTCTATCATGAAGCCCATCGACTTCGTGATGTTGTAAAGCTCCTCGCTGGACTGATCAATGAGGGCGTTGGTGATCTGCTGGAGCTCGGGGTTTTGCTCATAGGGAATGAACTCCTTGCCCACTTGCTCGTAGAGGCCCCGGTCCCGGGTGTATTCCCGATCAATAACCTCAGCGTAAAGCCTCCGGACCTCTGCCTCGTTTCCGTCCACTGCCTTCCGGATCAGGTTCTCGATGTCCTGGGTGCTGTTGCCCAGAATAATAAGGCGCTGGATCTGCCAGTCGGCCGAGTCTGTGATCGTCCCAGCTTTCCGGATCCTCCGGACGATGTCGTCCATGATGTCCTGCTCCAGCTGCCGGTATTTCTTTTCTATGCCTGCCGCCAGTAGGCTGTGGTAGCTCTCGTCCATAATAATCACATCAGGATCCCGCCAGACTGGTCCGGGAGCTTCTGCTCGGCGACCTCTTCGGTCTCGCCGTACCACTTGGCGCGGTATTCTTGCAGACTCATGGCCCCCATCGCGACGTCTTGGCGGTCTTCCTGCCTCTCTGTCTGCTTGTCTTCGATGATCGAGTCGTCGAAGTCGATGGTGATGTCAGTCTCCAGCACCAGCCCGGGGACGTTTGCCGTCTGGCCCAGGCGTATGATGCAGCGGATCAGATCCGTCAGAGCGTCGCCCAGGATGATCTCATGCTTCCGGATCGTCCGGTACATGTCGGAATTTTCACTGATGACCTGGGTGGCCGTTACGACCGACCCACGCTCAAAGCGGTAATACTGGGTGCCGAAGCCACACTTGAAGCTCAGCAGGTTCAGGTCGTTGTTGATGGCCTGCTCATGCTCCTGGATCCTGAGGGTCGGGTTGACTTCGTGCATGGCCTCCTTGGTGTCTTTGAAGTAGTCCTCCGGCAGTTGGTAGAAGACAGAGTCGTGAGGATCAAAGACCGGGGCGCCGTCTACATTGGTCAGCATCTCCGGCGAGACAAAGATCCGCTTCCGGCCCAGGGAGAACTCATTGGCATAGCTGTCATACTCCAGGTCAAGCTTAGCCAGGACGTCGACGCTGTTGGCAAAGAGCGAGATCCCCATCGGGTTCGAGTCATCCTCGTCGACATTGTTGGCGATGTTCAGCTTGTCGATGACAAACTGGGGTTGATCGGATCCGGTCTCCACACGGGCCGCCAGGCCCTCAAAGTGGGGGATCTGGTTCCACTCCTCAGGCGTCAGCTCACGCCCGGCCCCAGACGTGCAGAGGACCACGCTGTTCTCGATGACGTACTGGAAGCCCAGAGACTCGCCGGTTGTTTCATCCTTCCGGGGTTCGAGCTTGTGGTGCTGGAACTGGGCGTACTTTTTCCGCTTGTATGTCTTCTCAAAGACGAAGATGACCTCCGTGATCCGGGAGTTCTCCCAGGCAGTCGGGAAGATGTTCTTCGCCACGACATAGTCCAGTTTTACCTCAGCATTGACCACACGGCCCTGGTCGTCGATCTCCATGTTGGTCAGATACGGAACATAGGCCACGGTGCCGCAGGCCGCCTTCCGCTCCTGGTATTCGTTGCCCTGCACGGTGAAGTTGGCAGCGTTCAGCACGCTCTCGACAAAGGCCGCCGTGGTCTCGTCCTTTACCGTGATTTTGACGCGCTCATTCAGCAGCAGGTCGCTGATGTCCTCGCAGAGCTTCTTCGCCATGCTGAGGCTCTTCCGCTGGCAGCGCTCGTAGTTGCTGGCGCCGTGATAGACCCGGTACTGGTGGAAGTTCCGCACGTTGGATCTGTACCAGCTGTCCCATGCTGCAATCTTTGTGTAGAAGGAGCTGTCGATGGTGTCGATCCCCTTCTTTTTGAAATACTCGAAAATGTTCATTTAATGACTCCTTCCGGCTCCTCGTCTTCTTTATCCTGCACGGGGAGGAAGTGCTTCAGCTTTGACCAGAGGCCCATCACCAGGTAGCGGATGGCGTCCATGCAATGATCGGACAGCTTGACCGGCTTCTCCAGGCCCCGCTCAATACTCTTTTTGTCGTACTCGTACAGACCGAACTCTTCCCGGGCGTGTTTCTGCCCAGGGTCTATGCTGAGCATGTCAAAGGTGAGGAGCTTCTGCACCCTGGAGATGCCCAGAGCGACGTCGTTCTCAGCGTCCCGGATCAGGACCGTGTAAGACGTCCCTCTGGCGGCTCTCTTGATCTCCTCCATCAGGCCCCTGGCTGAGGGGTCAATGTAGACATAGAAGAGGCCGCAGCTGTATCGCTCATGAAGGTCATCCAGGAAGCCCACAAAGTCCCCAGCGTAGTCGCTCGGGCTTTTCTGGGCCCCAGTTTCCCGGCCGCTGTAGTAATACTCGGCCAGACCCTCCAGCTTGTGCTTGGCCACGTTCAGCCCAGCCGCCTGGTAGGTGGTCGCGTTCTGCTGGCCATAGTCGACGCCCACGCCGATGATCTGAAAAGCGTCCTCTTTGGTCCGCCCGACGTGCCGGTCGCTGAACATGTAATAGATCAGCTCGTCGACGCCGATGGACTGGCCCAGCCAGAGCCAGCGCCACTGGCGTTCGTCCACCTGGCGGAGGATCTCCGCCGACTCCAGCAGCTTCCGGCCGATCCACTCAGGAGGCACGTCTCTGTAGTCCACATGAACGTGGACGCAGTCGGGGCGCTGCTCCATCTTGCGGGTCCATACGACGACGGGAGCGTTGGGGTTCTTCGGCGGGTTGTAAAGGTAAAGCATCTGGAAGCCCTCGTCGTTGCCTCTGATGAAGGTCGCCTCAATGTTCTGAAGCTCGTCCTCGCCTTCGCCCTGCTCAAAGAACTCGTTCACCTCGTCGATCAGCACCAGCTTGATCGGCTTGCTCTCGTCGATGATGCCCTTGGTGTCGTCGATGTTGTCGGAGCCGGTGAAGTATATCGTGTTCCCGTTCTCCAGAAACGTGATCTCCATCGGGCTCACGGTGATCTTGAAGAGCCGCTCGTCCAGGCCCAGCCGCTTGATGGCCCTCTTTATTTCCTTGTAGACCGTCTTCCGGAGCTTGTTGTGGCGCTTCCGGATGACGACGGCGCTGCCGTCGATGTCCTGCACGATCTTAAAGACGGTCTCGATGGCCGCCTCGCTGGACTTGGTCCCAGCTCTTCCTGATGTCAGGATCTTGTGAGTGTGCTCGTCATCGTTGAACACGTCCCAGAACTTCTCAATAATCAGATCACTGATCCGGATCTGGCTGTCGCTTTGTGTCATTGATGATCGTCACCTTCTTCACCTCTCCAGAGCCGCTCCCGAGTTTTGCCCGCAGCAGCTCCAGGCGAAGCCGTTGCTCCTCCGTGGCAGCCTCACCGGCAGCTCTCAGCATATCGTCGTATTGTTTGATCAGCCCCCGGAGGGAGTCCATTGCCCGGGCCTGGGCCTTCATGAAGTTGGCCTGCTTATCCCATGCCTCCTGGACCTCCCAGCGCTCGCCGATGACGTTGCCGTCTTTCTCCTCGACCTTCTCGATCGTCTTGTCGTTCTGATCTTTGACATAGGCGATCTTCTGGGCCCTCACGATGGCCGCAAAGGCCAGCTGTATCTGAGCCCAGAGAAGATCCAGGGGAGAGGAGTCAGCGGTCAGGCCGACCAGCTCCAGCGTCTCCTCCGGCAGATAGCGGGAGAAGAAGCCGAACTTCTCCGCGTGCTTATTCCCAGGGGGCCCGGTGGCGTTTTTGTTCCCAGGCTGGCCGCCGCGTTTCCGAGCGTTCGGTTTTTTCTTTCCCGAACGCTCGCTTTTTTCTCCGTCCCATTTATAGGTACACTTCCAGCGGCGGACGGTTCCCTCCGGAAGATCCAGCTTTTTCGCGATGTCGACGAGTTTGAGGCCCTGCCGGTAGAGCGCCAGGGCTTCGTCCGCCTTCGCGTTCTTCGCCTTGGGCACGACCTCACCACCTCCGCTATTCGTCGTTTTGGTGGCCATGAAAAAGAGCAGGCGGTCCTTCGCCTGCTCTCATCATTCCACGCTATCATAATAGCACATTTATTTTTGCAATGTTCGCCGACTTTTCAAAAGTCCTCCAGCGCTCGCTCGTTTTCTTCCCGGATCCGGCTGCTGGCGATCTCAAAATACTGATCAGACAGCTCCATCCCGATGAAAGACCTCCCGGTCCTGACAGCCGCGACGCCGGTGCTGCCGGATCCCATGAAGGCGTCCAGAACAGTGCCTCCCGGGGAGCAGATGGCCAGAAGCCTCTCCAGGAGCTCGACCGGCTTCTCCGTCTGATGGAAGCGCTGCTTCGGGTTCACCATCGGAACATGATAGACGCCCGGCATGGCCTTGATGCCTTTGGCAGCCTTCCAGTCGATAGGGAGGTCGCCGTTGGAGCACCAAACCACATATTCGCAATCGTTCCGGAAGCGCCCTGGCTGGTTTCTGCTGGTGCCTTTGTCCCACACGATGACGCCCCGCCACACCCAGCCTGCCATCTGGACGGCGTCGGTCATTGCCGGGAGGTTCCTCCAGTCCACGAAGATCTCCAGGATCCCGCCCTCCCGGGTTTTCTGCCTCAGCTCGCTGCACACCCATCGCATGAAGGCCGTGAAGCTCCGCTGGTCCATGTTGTCACCGGAGAACGCTGGCAGCCTTGCAGCGCCATCAAAATCCCGGTCGGTGTACTTGGCGGTAGTGTTGGCTTTGCGGTCGCCTGCATGAGTGCCGCCGCTGGAGTAGGGAGGGTCGCAAAGCACCAGGTCGGCGCTGCCGGGCTCCACCTCCTTCATAAGCGTGAGACAGTCCCCATGTAAAAGCTGGATCACGATAACACCTCCCCCAGATGGATGACGCCCTGCTTCCTGAAGTAGTAGGCCCTCCGTGGGCTGTAATTGATCAGCGCCGCCACCTTCTCCATAGACACCCGGCCTATGTAGAACTCCGTGAGGACGGTCTTCTCATTATCGTCAGGAAGCTGCTCGATCGCCTCGCCGATCTCGATGATCAGCATGGCCTTCTCCTGCATCAGCACCTCGATCTGGTGCTCCAGCTCGTCCACTTTGGCCATGATCTCCGGGATCTTGTCCCTCGGTGAGGTCTGGACCTTGTCGAGGTCGTACCGGATCGCGCCCGGCAGCAGGCAGCTCCTCAGCTCTTCACACCGGAGCTGCTTCCGCTTGATGGCGTATTCCGTTTTCCGGATCCGCATAAGATAATCATAAGTCGCCTGCAGGTCCACGGCCATCACCTCCTCCCAGAAGACTGTCCAGGGAAACGACGATCTTGTCAGTCCCCAGGGCGAAGCCCAGCTCTCTGTTGGCACCCCGGGAGCTCTCCCAGTCGGGAAGCTGCACCAGGACGTCAGCCTTGGCCAGCAGCGCCAGATCTATGTCCAGGAAGTCCTCATAACTGGCGCCCTCGTGTAGCACCCCGATCATCTCAGCGGGATTGATGACCTTGTAGCCCATCGCTGCCAGTCTGCCCCTGGCCGTTCTGAAGATCTCCTGATAGTTGTCCACGCCCGTGATCGGGCCGCTTAGATATAAAATCATGCTTCTTTCCATTCCTTCGCTCCTTTCTCATTATTCGCCCGATCGCCAGGTCAGCGGTCGGGTCGCTGTAGCCCTCCCTGTTCATCTCTGGCGCCTCTCTTTCAGTGCCGCCAGGAGTGCGGCCTGGCTCGTGTCTTTATGCTGTAGGGCCTGCATGGCCTCTTCGTCGACCGTGCCCTCGGCGATCAGGTGGTGGATGATGACCGGCTTCTCCTGGCCCTGCCGGTAGAGGCGGGCGTTGGCCTGCTGGTAGAGCTCCAGGCTCCAGGTCAGGCCATACCAGACGATCACATGGCCGCCCTCCTGGAGGTTCAGCCCATAGCCGACGCTGGCCGGATGCGCCAGGAGCACCTGGACCGTCCCGGCGTTCCAATCCGCTATGTCCTGGGCCGTATTCAGGACCCTGGCGTCTTTGATCTTGCCCTGGATGGCCGCGAGGTCGTGTTTGTAGCTGTAGAAGACCAGGACCGGCCCATCCGTTGTGTCGATGATCTCGGCCAGGGCCTCCAGCTTTGCGTCATGGATCCGGACGATGCTGCCGTCGACGGAATAGACGCTGCCGTTGGCTATCTGGAGGAGCTTGGTCATGACCGCCGCCGCGTTCAGGGCCGCGATGTCCTCGTCTTTAATCTGGAGGAGCTGCTCGGACTCCATCGTTTTGTAGGCCTGCATCTCGGCGGGAGAGAGCTGCACCGGGATGATGTTGTCGATCCGCTCCGGCAGCTTCAGGTAGTCCGCCGCGCTCATGCTGATGCAGATGTCGCTGATCTTGTCCTCGATCTCTTTCTGTGCGTTCCGGTAGGGCTCCCACTTGTAAACGACGTAACCGTTCCGGGCTCCCGGCCGGAAATACTTTTCCCGATAGGCCCCCAGTGTCTTCCCCAGGCGCTCGCCCTGATCCAGGAGGTACACCTCAGCCCATAGGTCCATCATGCCGTTGGGGCTCGGCGTGCCGGTCAGCCCGACGACCCGCTTCACCAGCGGGATGACCTTCCGGAGGGCCCGGAAGCGCTTGGCCTGGGGGTTCTTGAAGCTGGAGAGCTCGTCGATCACGATCATGTCAAAGGGCCATCCCTTCCGGAGTCCCTGATAATACTCGGTCAGCCAGATCACGTTGTCGCGGCCGATCACATAGATGTCGGCCTCTGCCTTCAGCGCCCGGACCCGCTGCTGTTCATTTCCCAAAACCTTCGAGATCCTCAGGTCTTTGAGGTGATCCCACTTTGCGTGCTCCCTGGTCCAGGTGTTTTCGGCCACACGCTTCGGCGCTATGACCAGGACGCGGGAGACCTCGAAGCGGTCAAACATGAGCTCCTGGATCGCGGTCATCGTGATGACTGTCTTGCCCAGGCCCATGTCCAGAAAAAGGCCGATCCTCGGGATGTCGATCACCAGCTGGGTCGCTCGTTTTTGATAGTCATGTGCTTGATACTGCATTTTGCACCTCCCTGATAAAAGCATTTGCTTCATCCATTCCCCAGACATGCCTGATCTGACAGCCCAGAGCTTCAAGCTGCTGTCCTTGCCATTCCTGAAGCGCTGACAGCCGCCCCTTGCGCGTCTTTAGTTCGACAAACCAGATCCGGCCTCCCGGCATGATGGCGATCCTATCGGGCGCCCCATCATTTCCGGGACTGACAAACTTCATAAACTTGCCGCCCATGCGCTCGATCTGGCAGCGCAGCCGCTTTTCAATATCGCGTTCTCGTTCCATGTTCTCCTCCTACTGTGACAACTCCGAAGAAAAAGGGCCGTCACTCTCTATATGCTCGTGTATATAGGTGCATTCGGGCGTGTTTTTGCGTGTGTTTCGTTAAAATGAATATCTATATAAAAAATACTTGTCACACTTGTCACACCCTGCATATTTTCCAGCCTTTTCACGGGTTTCAGCCCGTGACAACTCCGGGGACAACTCCGGGGGCAACTTCGCTTGTCTTACTTCGTCCGGAGTTAGCGCTTGTGACAAGTCTGCCATTATGGACTTGTCACTGTGACAACTTCCTGGAGTATGGCCTCTGCTGCCCGTAGCCCTCAATCCGGGCCCTCTTGCCGGTTCTTTCCCATCCCTGGATCCTCGCCATGATGTTCGCGATCTCATAGCCGTCTGACTTTTTCCAGGCGTTTCTCGGCCGTCCAAAGCACTCGCAGAAGATCTCCACGGCGCACACCTGCTTCCTCTGCATGGTGGCGTCAATCTTTGGCGCCAGGGCGTCCCGGTTCATAAAGTAGTCCACGCGCTTGTTGGTGTCCCAGCTGTACCAGTCATCCGGCAGCAGGGTCTCCAGGTATTCAAGCACCTGACCTTCGCGGTCGTCATATTCCAGCGCCGCCTGCTGGGCTTTTGCTGCCTCTTTTTCCATTTCAGCGTCCAGGAAGCTGTCCTCACCCTCCGCTGTGTAGGCCATCGCCTCGGCCCAGATCTGGGCGCGGGTCTCCTCAGTCATGCCCCAGACGCTCAGACGGCCGCCGCCGTTCACGGTCACGGGCCAGAAGCGCCGGTTGCCGGTGGTGTCCCGGAGGAAGCCGGTGGTGCTGTTGGTGGTGCCGCAGATGATCGCGGTTCTCGGGTGGCGTTCCACCACCCGGCCATAGGCCGCCCGGTATTCATCCACCTGGCGGCTGAGGAAGCCCTTCATCACGTCGATGTCGGCCTTCCGGGTGCCCTGCATCTCGCCGATCTCCATGATCCAGACGCCCTGGAGCTTCTCGGCGGCAGTCTTGTCCCGGGTGTCGGCCAGACTGAGGGAGTCACTAAACCACACCCCGCCCAGCTTCCGGAGCAGGGTGCTCTTGCCGATGCCTGGCTTCCCGTCCAGGACCAGGACCGTGTCGAACTTGCAGCCGGGCTCCAGCACGCGCTGGATGGCCCCGATCAGGGTCTTCCTGGTGACGGCCCGGGTGTAGGGTGAGTCCTCTGCACCCAGATAGTCCACCAGCAGCGTATCGACTCTGGGGACGCCGTCCCAGTCGGGCAGCCCCCTGATGTAGTCCCGCAGTGGATTGAAGCGGCGCTGGTCGGTGACTATGGCCAGGGCCTTCGTGAACTTGTTTTCAGGGAACTGGACGCCATACTGGTCAGCCACCCAGCCGTAGAGCTGGGCGTCGTCCGCGTCGCGCCAGTATTTGTTCGGGCGCTTCCAGGGGAGCCTGCCCTTGACCTCGATCGCTCCAGACAGCTCATTGAAGCGGATGCCCTGGAGCGCCGGGTGATTTTTCAGGATCAGCACGGCGTTGGTGATGTTTGACCGAACGCCGCCCTCCTCGGTGCGGTCCAGCTTGGCTTCCCAGTCTTCGTCGACCTCTGGCAGCTCTTCGCTGAAGTCGAGGACGGCCCTGGCCTTTGTATCGTTGGCCAGCGTGATCCTGGTGCCAGGGTCTTCTGATGCGAAGGCGGCCATCGCCTTGTAGCTTGGCCGCTCCCGGCCGCTCTTGTCCTCTTTGCCGTCGTCCAGGTCGCTGAACTTGTGGATCCGGACGAGGTCGAAGGCGTTGCAGAGCTGTCCGCCTGCCGGATCCGTGCTGTGGTTTGAGTAGGCAAAGAGCTCGCCATCATAGACGACGAGGCCCGCAGCCGTGGAGCCCGCCGCGTAGGTGTAGCGGTCGGGCTTCGCTGTCTGGGTGTAGATGTCCGGCAGAAACTTGGCGATCGCCTCGGTGATGTTGTATGTCCGGCAGAACGCGCCGACGATGCCCTTCTTCTCCAGAGGGTCTCCCTGCTTGTCTGCCTGGCGCTTCCGGATCCCGGTCATCCTGGAGGACTCCGGCCAGTAGCTCGTGTCAGTCCAGTCCGGGTATTCTGCCAGGACAGCGTCGGCCGATAAAAACGGCGCGTCGTAGTAGCTGAAGAAGGGCTCGACGCCGGTGCTGTTGCTTGGCCAGTACATGAGGCGCGTCGGCTGGAAGGTGGAGTCGTCAAAGAGGTCAATGCCGACCTTCTCGGCGATCTTCCTGGCGATGGCTTCGTATTCGTCCGGCGTGACTTCCCGATCCAGGGGCATGATCAGCCGGAAGCGTGGTGTCCCGGCTGAGTGCTTGTGCGTCGAGTAGACTGCCAGGGCGCTGTTGATCTCCAGGTTGTTCATGAGCGTGTCCCAGAAGTCAGCAGGAGGGAAGTCCAGGTCGAGGGTGAGGATCTGGCGGGCCAGGACGCTGCCGGTCTTTCTCCGGCCGTTTTCCAGATGCCCGCCGACGAAGCCGCCGATGTCTTTGATCCGGTCCTGCTGCTCCTTTGACATTTTCATGTACTCGGCGTGGGTCTCCGGTGTCTCCACGGACTTTGAGAGCCTGGCCAGAAGGGAGGACCAGAGGATCCTCTTGTTCTTCCATGCCGTCTCGAAGCGGCTCTTGCCGAGGGAGATCAGGAGCTCGCCGTTGTGCTTTATTCCGATGTTGTAATCGGCCAGGTTCATGATCCGGGCCGTGTTGTCTTTATCGTTCATGCTTTGCGACCTCCACGTTCTTCTTCAGCTTCTCGGCTTCTTTTTCGGCGCCGACAAACCGCCTCTGATAGTCGCGGTAGAGAGTGAGCGCGTGCCGCTGCTGTTCCTTGATGTCTTTCAGCTGAGCCTTCAGCTCTTTGAGCTGCTGGCGGTAGCCCTGGCCGCCACCCCGCTTGCAGTAGGTCTTTATATACTTCTGGAGGGTGTCGACCTGCCGGGCCATCTTGTCGATCTCAGGCTGCAGCTCCGTTGCCTTTGTGTGGTAGTTTACGGCCCGGTTGGCCAGATCGCTCCGGCCGTCCATGAGGGCCTGGGCGCGTTGACCGCAGTGCTGGACGACGACGGCCCGAAGCTCGTCCCGGTGCTCGTAGTCCTCGTCGATGATGCTGAGCAGTTTCCGGAGTCGGGTTGCATCGGTCGGGAAGAACTCGTCCAGCACGACGGTCATGTGCCCCATTCCTTGGTGGAAAGTGATATTGATAATTTTCTGATCCATCGGTTCCTCCTTGCTGGTTTATTGTCAGATGTCCGGGGCCGCGGGGGCCCCGGGATTGTATGATCAAACGATAAGGAAAGCCGGGCGGACGCCGACGGAGCACGAGGCGATCCAGGAGTCGGCATGGCCAACGTGGCTGACGGGGCAGAAAAACGCCGCCGACCCTTTCCGCTTGTTCTGGAGCCATCCCCATTCCCAGGAGTTGTCCCGGAGGGCGATCCGGTTTTTCCGGTCCTTCATGAGCGGCCACTGCTCGCAGCCGTCCGGCTCGAAGTAGTTGGCGACCTCTTTCCCGAAGATCTCACCGAAGAAGGGGATCCGCAGCAGGTCGCCGTTGTCGAAGGGCTGCATCCGGTCGCGATATTCCGCGAAGATCTTCAGCACTTCCTCGCTCTGGAGCGTCTTCCTGAGGTCGCTGGCCTCGTAGCCGCCCCGGTTGCTGTCTTCCGCGTTCATCGGGTAGGCCTGGTCGAGATACTGGTCCAGAAGGAAGAGAGCGCCCACCTGGGTGATTTTTTGGCAGGTTGCGGTGTACTTGCTGACATGGATCTGGTCCCCGACCATGATCTCCAGGCCCTTCGTGTTGGTCTTTCTGATGACTTCGATCGGCTGATTGCTCTTGTAGATAGGCATTTGTGTGTCCTCCTTAATCTTTCTTGTAGAAGGGCGTCTCATAGGTGTCGCCCTTTAGTGGAAGCCCCTCGGCCCAGTCAATCGGCTGGGCCATGATGGCATTGATCCTGCCGGGGGCCTCGGTGTCTGTGTTTGGCACGTCGACGATCATCTCGTCGTGGACGTGCATCACGATCTTGTAGCCCAGGGCGCTGACCCTGGTCATGGCCACGGCCAGGCAGTCCCTCGCGGTTGCCTGGACGATGTTCTCGACCAGCTTCCCGCCATAGGTTTCGGTCTCTCCCCACTGCTTTGTCTCCTGGTTCACGCCCATGTAGGTGATGGAGAGCCGGCCGGTGTAGTCGTCCTGCTTCAGTCTGGTGTCCCAGTAGCAGAGCTTCCGGCCGCTTGGCAGCTGGATGAAGAGGTTCCGGTTGATGTAGCTGAAGGCGATGCCGTGGGCCAGGCGGACGGTCCGGTGCTCCTGGATCGCCGTCTTTGCTGCCAGCTCGCAGGTCCTCCAGAGCTTCACAACTTTGGGATTGGCTTCGCGCCATTGGTCCACGACGCTCTGGAGCTCGTCCTCCGGGATGCTGCCGCCTTTGTCCATGCGTTTCATGGCGCCGACGCCTCCCTGGTAGCCGCAGGCCAGCACGGCGACCTTGCCCTTCTGACGGAGGTGGCTGTTCTGTCCGTGCTTCTCGACCGGGACGCGGTACATCATGGACGCGGTCTCGCAGTAGATGTCTTTGCCCTGCCGGAAGGCCTCCAGGGTCCATTCCTCGCCAGCGATCCACGCCAGGACGCGGGCCTCGATGGCCGCGAAGTCGCTCACAACGAAGCGGCAGCCGTCTGAAGGGATGAAAGCCGTCCGGATCAGCTCAGAGAAGACGAAGGCCGTCTCTCCGAAGAGCGTGGCCAGCGTGTCAAAATCTCCGGCAGCAGCCAGCTCACGGGCCAGATCCAGGTCTGGCAGGCTGTTTTTGGCGAGGTTGTGCGTCTGCACCAGGCGCCCGGCCCATCGCCCTGACCGGTTGGCCCCGTAGAACTGGAGGATCCCCCGGAGGCGGTGATCCTGGCAGACCGCCGTCAGCATTGTGCTGTACTTGGCCACGGAGGTCTTGCCGAGGGCGGTCCGGATCTCCAGCATCCTCCGGACACTGTCCGGGATGTCTGTCTGGAGCGTGGCCGCGATAGTGTCCTTTGTGACGCTGGTCATCGTGACGCCCTGCTTGGACAGCCATTTTTTAAGTTGGGCCAGGCTGTTCGGATTGGCCAGCCCCGTGAGCACCTTGGCCTCTTCTTGTAGCTCTTGGCGCCGCTGGGTGTCATACTCGACGATCTTCTCGACCATCGGGATGTCCAGCTTCACGCCGTTGTCGTTCATGTGTTGATCCAGAGCCCAGAGCTGCTGCTCTGACTCCGGCGTCTTGTATATGTCCAGCTGCCTGAGGATCTCCTGCTCGGTGACGACGTCCTGCCGGTTGTATTCGATGAAGAGCTTCCACTTCGCGGGGTCGTGCGCCGGAAGATTGCGCGTCCTCTGCCCATTCGTCCGTGTTGGCTTGCAGGGCTTTGAGAAGAACTGGATCAGGGCCTTGCCCTGGGGGTCCTTCAGCTTTTCCTCCGGTAGTCCCATAGCGATGCCGACGTCTGCCAGGTTGCCTGGCAGGCCCAGGGTGAGGGCCTTGATCATCGTGCAGCGCCATTCTTCCGGAGGCATTGCCGCGCCGGTCCACTTGGCCAGGCACGTCCGCTCGAAGTTCGCATTGAAGGCGGTCTTGATGATGCCCGGGTCGGTGAGAGCTTCGCGGAACTCGTAGAGCTCCGGGTCGAAGTCCCGGTCGACCGCGAGCGTGTCGATCACATGGACCTCCGCCTCGTCGTCGAATTTGTAGCCGATCAGCAGGATGTCGAAGTCGGGCGCCTCCGTGTAGGCGTAGACGCCCGACCCGGCCAGATCCACGGAGCTGTAGGTTTCAATGTCCACACCCATGACTCTGTGCATCTGTTTTCTCCTCTCTTAGAAATCGTCCTCGTCGTCCTCGTAGCCGTCGCCGAAGTCGGTCTCGGCAGAAGCACGGGCAGCGCCCAGCCGCTCGTCGTCCTTGAGCTTCTGGATGTTGTTCAGACCGACGCCGACGCCCTTGTTGCCGTTGGTGTTGAACGGGTAGAAGTTGATCGAGGCCCGGCCCCAGCTGCCGCTGTAGACTTCGTCCGGGTCGAGGATCTCGTTCAGATCCTTGTCCACGATGCCGGGCTTCTGGGTGCTGTTGGCGTTCAGGAAGAACATGCCCTCGTACTCCGGGGCCTCGTCGGCCCGCTCGTCGTCGCCGTCGCGCAGCGGGAGCTTCAGGTTGCCGGGCTTCTTGCCGCCCCACTTGGAAGCGATGCCCTCCTGGATGGCCTCGTCGATCGCGGCGCGGATCTTCTTGACGGTGGCCTTGTCATCCTTGGGGATCAGAAGGCAGACGCTGTACTTCGCGTCCTGGCCGCTCTGGAAGGCGCGGCTCTTGAAGATGTTGACGTAGGAAAAACGGACCTTACCGGTAATGACTTTAGTGCTCATGATGTTATCCTCCTTAAAATTGCGGGACGTTCTCGGCGTCCTCGGTGTTGTCAAAGTCAGCCTTTGCTGCTTCGGTCGTGTTGATTGCTTCGCGCTTGTCGCTCTCCGGGACCAGGACGGGCTTGCCTGCCGGTTTGATGATCAGGTCGCCCAGGGTCGTCGTGAGCTTTTTCTTGCCGACGAGCTTCTCCATCGCGGTGATGCCGTAGAGCTTGCGCTCGTAGAGCATGGCCTCGTCATAACCGGCAGCCACCAGGGTCTCGGCCACCTTGACGTCGTCGGCATACTTCCGGTTGCTCCGGCCCTCGACGAGCTTCCAGCCGTCGAACTGTTTGCCCGCCAGAGCATCCTCCAGGGCGTAGGCCTGGATGTCGCTGGTCCATTTCTGGATCTCCTCGGCGCGCCTCAGGACCTCGCCGATCTCCTCGTCCGTGAGGAGCGGGGGAGCCTTGAACTCGTCCTTTGCCAGCTCCAGATTGTACTCGGCCCGCTTCCGGCAGACCGCCTTCGCCGGGCACCAGCGGCACCAGTCGCCGCAGGCGGTGTAGTCCGTGCCATCCATCGCCATCCGGGCTTTCGGTGCAACTTCTTCCTCGGCCCAGAGCAGCAGCTCCTTCAGAGGGATCTCCTCGCCGCTCACATGGTCCAGCTGGGGCTGGATGATGGTCGTCCGGACAGTCTCAAAGTCATAGAGATCCCCGAAGAGGGCAGAAGCGCCCAGGCCGTAGAGCCTCAGCTGGGGGTTGTTCTTGGCTTCCACTTTGACCCCCTTGCCGTACTTCAGGTCGATGACCTCGATCGTGCTGCCGCCGATGATGACGGCGTCAGAGGTCCCGAAGCCTTCCGGCACCCAGTTGTCCAGACTGAACTGCTGCTCGATCATGAGCTCCGCGTCCTCGCCTGCCGCTGCCAGATGCTCCTGGACGGTTTCAGCGTAGAAGTCGGTGGCCTCGTCCATCTCGCCGCAGTAGTATTCACTGGCCTGGATCTGGGCCAGCTCCTTGTCGTAGTTGCCCGCGTCGCCGAGGAACTTCCGGAGCTTCAGCTCGGCGAGTGCGTGGGCCAGGGTTCCTTCGTCCGCGTAGGCGCTCGACCCGGGGGCCGGGAGCTGGTCGGCCAGTGCAACGGATCCGGGGCAGTTGATCCACCGGAAAGCGCTTGATGCGGACAGTTTTGCATGTTTACTCGGCATTGAGGGCCTCCTTTGCTTTGCTCATGAGAGCGGGGAGATCAGCCAGAGCGACCTCGGTCAGCTTGTCCACGCCGAAGCCTTTGATCAGCTCGCTGGCGATGTTCTTCCCGACCTTTTTGTTCAGCTGCGCCAGGGTCTTCCGGACCTCCACGCGGAAGTCTTCGGTCACTTCGGGAGCCGTGGGCGTTCCGGGTGCGGGAGTGTCTTCCATCAGATCGTCCTCAGCGGGCGCCTGGGCGGCCTCCTGAGCCTTTGCGGCCTTCTTCGTGTCCTTCTTTGCCCCGGCGCCCTTCGGTGCTTCCTGGGCCCCCTGGGCGGCCTCCTGGGCCGGTTTACTCGGGGACTGGATCCCCATGTAGGTCTGGAACTCTTCCAGAGTGTCAAAAGTAACTGTGATTTTCATTGAAAAATGTCCTCCTTTTTGCTATAATTGATGTGTGTCTTCCTGGGCTCCGGAAATTTCTCCGGGGCCTATTTTATTGAGTCCAAAGGCCTCACCTCCTCCGCGTTGTCATGTTCCTGCCGGAGCTGCTCGGCCATCTCGATGACGCTGCTGGCGTACCAGCTCAGCTCGCCGCGCTCCAGATAGGCAGCCATGTGGTCGCCTCCGCCGTTGTAGTACATCAGAGCCGTGCCCAGATCGTCATAGCGCCAGATCAGCTCGTCCAGGAAGTCCGCCGCGACCATCATGCTCGGCCCGGCCTTCCAGAGGTCTGCCTCGGTCACTCCCAGGCGCTCCATCCGGTCTTCGTGCCAGTAGGTCGCGATCTGCATCAGGCCGATGCAGTCACCGTTGACCGCGTCCAGGCTGTAACGGCTCTCATGAAATGCAACGGCTTCCAGAAGCTCAGGGGATAGGTCATAAACCGCGCCAGCGGCTCGTGCAGCCTCTTCCACGTTGTCCGGGATGTTCGGGTCGTTGTAGGGCTCAGGAGGCGCTGTGGGCGTCTCTGGGGCTTCCTGGGTGGCCGTTATGGCCGGGGGCTCAGATGGCAATGAGACGATAGCCTGCCTGTGCTGCTGGACGCTGTTCGTGTGTGCCAGCCCCGCCAGGAGCCCGATCATGATACCGATCGCCAGGCTGAGCAGCTGCTCCCGCAGCGTGTACCTCCGCCGCCTTCTTTTCTTCTCCATCATTTTCCTCCATGTTCCTCCGGATCGCGTCATAGGCGGCCAGCGCCAGCATTGTCAGATCCGGATTGTTGTTTTTTCGTGACATGTGTGTCCTCCTTGTAGAAAAATTTTCTACTTTCAGCTTAAAAAAATTTGTTCCCGTTCCTCCGCTGTTTCAATTCCGAGGATCTCGCTGAGCCGTTTGATCTCGGCAGCTTTGAACTGGGTCTGGTTTTCTATCTTCATGGTCAGCGCTTTGGGCGAGATCCAGAGCTGACTGGCGATGTATGCGAGCTTCAGCCCGCTGGCTTCAATTTTTTCGCGGAGTAGCTTTGTATTGGTCATGACTTTCCTCCTTTTCTTCGTCTCTTTTTCTGTGACACGGCGATCTTGATGTCGGCGATCTGATTGGCGGTCAGAGCACTCTCCTGATCATAGCCGTGGATGTGGTGCCGATTTTTGACCGCGTGCTGGGCCTTCGTCTCCAGGATCAGATTGTCGATCCGCCAGTCAAGCGTGTCACCGTTTGCAAAAGTCACCATGCTGCCTTCAGGGACCGGGCCGTTGTGCTCCTCCCATTCAATGACGTGCTTCATTCGCCAGACGTTGGGCTCCGCGACTTTTTGCCAGTAATAGGGGTGGGAGCCTGGCCGGTTTCTGTGGCCGTGCCTCAGTCGGATGGTGCCGACCGGGGTGCCTCCATTGTGGGGCAGGTGTCCAGGCTTGAAGGTGGTCCTCCGGCTGGCAGCTTGTCCCTCCGGGCTCATGAACTCGTCCCAGGTCTTCCCCTTATTGGCCGGGATGGATCCCTTCTCAAAGCGTCCCGTGAGGCCGCTGTCCAACTTGTTCCGGCTGTAGTAGTTCTTCATCTGGTCCTTGGTGAAGCTGGTGCCAAAGCGGGCATTGAGCAGATCGGCCATTGACTGGTAGCCGGTCCCTTCGAGATGTTCCCGGATGAAGGCGTCCATCTTCGGCGTGGCGATCCGCTTGTCGGGATATTTGCGCCCCAGTCGAGGCGCTGCATGGACCTTGTGGCGGGAGAACATGCTCTTCATCTGGTCGTAGGTGAAAGAGGTCCCGAAGCGGCTGTTGACCCGCTCCTGCATCTCCCGGACGCTTCCCTCGTGCCCATGCTCTCGGACAAAGTCCGTTATTTCATCCGGATACTTCCACACCTTCTTCATTCAGTCCCCCCCCTTTGTGTGGGCCTCCAGCATGACGGGGATCTGCTGGTGGCCGTTGTTGTAGCCGTACTCGTCCATGTGGACCATGGTCTTGAAGGCGAGCTCGCCATTCTCGATGATCTGGGTGGCGATCTTTGTCATGCCCTCCGCCCGCCTCAGCTCTCTGTCAAGCTGTTCGTCTGTCAGGTCTTCATCGTTCAGCCGTTCCAGCTGCTCAAAGAGGTGGTTGTTCAGGTCTTGCAGTGTGTTCTTCATGTTATCCCTCCTCTCTATGCGCTGAGCTTACAGTGGCAGAAAGCTCCCCGATTGCCAGTGATCGGCATGTCCGACTCATTGAATTGCTGTTCTGTGTAGTAGTCGGAGCAGTTCAGGATCCCCGGGGTTCTATCAGGATAGTGCTTCCGGAATATTGCATGTGCGTCTCTCATGCTGGGCGCGACTATTTCCACCCAGCCGCCGCGGAAGGGAAAGCGTTCGTCAGAGCCGAAAGTGTAGATGACTTTTATGGCTTGTGCGTTGTCTTCTTCCGGAAGAGCAGTCGAGTCGCTCAGGCGGTTGTAACCGTTCTCATAGTGCCAGCGGATCCCAGCCGCCAGATCGTTCACATTCATGTCTTCGCCGAGGTGTCCGCAGTAGTAGCCGTTTATCATGACGGCGTTGGGGTCCTGCTCCAGGATCTTGTGGACTTCTGGAAGGTCATCATCCTCAAAGACGTCAGTGTCACAGCTCAGCCAGAACGCTGAGGCGTTCCAGCCTCGCCCGGTTTTCCATACCACGACCCAGGCGATCCCCTCGCGGATCTCGTCGGCGTAGCTGCTCGCGGTTTCTCTCAATGTTGCCATGTAGGTGTGTCCTCCTCTCGTTTACTGGGTAGAATATTTTTCTACCCGTGGATAGTGTACCTCCGGGCAGAAAGAAAGTCAACTATTTTTTCCGAAAAAGTAGAAATTTTTTGCCTCTCATGGTATAATGGTTTCTCCGAGGAGGTTGTGATCAATGGATAATTTAGGGCAGAAAATTAAGAAAAGACGGGAAGAGCTTGGCCTCAGTCAGGAAGACCTGGCGAAGATACTGGGCTATAAGCATAAAAGCTCAATCAATAAGATCGAGCTTGGCGCGGCAGATGTTCCACGGGCAAAAGTTCCGGCCTTTGCTAAAGCGTTAGGGATGACCGCCATCGAGTTCTCCGGCTGGACAGAAGACCGGAAGACGGTCAGCTTCTCTTATTGTCTGGAGCAGCAGATGAAGCTCCTGGGCTGGGTTGTGCTGTATGATGCAGACGGAAACGTGATCCTCACCCATGACGGAGTTGAGTATGAGGTCACTGAGGAAAATATAAAAGAGCTGGAGAGCCGGGTGGCTTTATATATGGACTTCTTGCTGAATGATCTGGCAAAGAACTCTCGGAAGATAGGAGGGTGACGGTGATGTTTGGACACAAAGAGAAAAAGAAAAACGCGGAGCTCCTCGCTCCCATCTGGCTGGACGATATGCGAAAAGCCCGGGACGTAGTAAACAATACTACGGATCCAGACTCGTTCTTTACTGATTACGCGAGTTTGAAAGACTTGGCCGGAAAGCTGACCGAGCTCTCGAAGTATGTCAAGTTTAAGGGTACGAAGCCCGCAGAGGTGCTGAGAATGGCCCAGGAGCAGGAGGAAGCCGCCACCCGTGATTTCATTCTGAGATACTTCCAGAAGACTCTGCTGAACGCTGAGAAAGTCAAAACTGTTAGAGGGAAGCGATCCCAGTTTGAGAAGTTTCAGACGGCGCTGGAGCCGTACTACTACCAGATGTCGGCGGCCAATGTTGCATTGGTGCAGCAGCTTCATGATGAAGCGCTTGCAAAGATAGGGGGCTGATGCTTATGCTGGGCGCTATTTATGCGAGATACTCTGCGGGGCCAAACCAGACGGACCAGTCCATCGAGGGCCAGGTCGCTGACTGCCAGGCTTATGCAGAGAGAAACGGGATCCAGATCGTTGAAATATATGCCGACCGGCACATCTCAGGGAAGAGCATCGTCGGCCGGAATGAGTTCCAGAGGATGCTGCACGACGCGGAGCAGCACCGCTTCGAGTGCGTGATCGTCTGGAAGATCGACCGCTTCGGGCGTGACCGGCAGGACATCGCCCTCAGTAAAATGAAGCTGAAAAAGGCGGGCGTCCGTTTGCTGTATGCTGAGGAGTCTGTCCCGGAGGGTCCGGAGGGGATCATCCTGGAGAGCGTTCTGGAAGGCCTGGCCGAGTATTACTCCGCAGACCTCCGGCAGAAGATCGTCAGAGGCATGAGGGAGACCGCGAAAAAGGGACAGTATTGTGGGGCGCCGCTGCCGATCGGCTACACGGTGGACGACGAGAAGCACATCATCGTCGACGAGGAGAAGGCTGCCGTTGTCCGGGAAGCCTTCCGGATGCACAACGCCGGGGCCCAGACGAAGGAGCTGGTCGAGCTCTTCCGAAAGCACGGCGTCACTGGCCAGCGCGGGAAGCCGATCACCCAGGCCGTGATCTATCGGATGTTACGGAACGAGAAGTACCTCGGCCGCTTCGAGATCCAGGGAGTTGAGATCCTGACGGATCCCATCATCGACATGGCCACCTTCGAGGAGGCAGCCAAACACTTCGGGACGCCGCGCAATAACGCGGCAGGGAGGGCAAAAGTGGACTATTTGCTGAGCTGTAAATGTTTTTGTTCATACTGTGGGGCGATGCTGAACGGGGAGTCCGGCACCAGTAGAACGGGGAAGGTGTACCACTATTACAAGTGCGGCGCGAAGAAGCGCGGCGAGAAGTGCGAGCTGAAGCCGATCCCCCGGGATCACTTCGAGGATCGGGTCATCGAGGCCACGGTCGAGGACATGCTGACCGAGGACATGATCGAGAAGCTCACGGTCCGGATCCTGGAGATCCAGGAGCAGGAGGACGCTCTGGATCCGGCCGCAGCATACCGGAAGCAGCTCGACTCAAACCGGAAGCGCCAGCGGAACATATTGGACGCCATCGAGGAGGGCACCGGGGCCCGGGGCCTTGCCGGTCGCCTGGCGGAGCTGGAAGCCGAAGAGGAGGAGCTGCTCGTGGAGATTGAGCGGGCAGAAATGAAAAAGCCCCGGCTCACCAGTGAGGCGGTCGGGGCTTGGCTTCGTTCGTTCAAAAATGGGGACACAAAAGACGCCGCCTTCCGGCAGCGTCTCGTTGACACGTTCATCGCCCGGATCGAGGTCAGAAACGGCCAGGCGATGATCTTCTACAACATACAAGAAAAAGGACCGCACTCAAAAGTTCGAGTACGGTCCGAATGGTGGAGGCGAGGGGAGTTGAACCCCTGTCCGAAAACCCATTCACATGAACCTCTCCGAGTGCAGTTTGTCGTTTAAGTTTCCCCAAGGCCGCCGACGGCAAACAAACTGCGGCCCCAGGTAGCTCCTAATACGCTAATCAGCCCGGAGCGCTGCTAAAAAGCGTTGACCACTAAAATGACACCCTATCTATGCCCGTGGTAAAACACAGCAGGATGGGCCGCAATACTGCGGCGCAGTAAACTCAAACTACGCAGCTACCGCCATGTTGTTGAAGTTTACTTTTCTAACGTTATTGTTAGCGTTTATTTTAGGTTGCGGATTTTATACAGGTTCCGCACCTGTACTCGCTGTCCATGCTTCAAAGCCCCCGTCGAAACCGGTACGCCCCCATGTTTCGATGGAACACTTAGTATACCACAGTTTGAGAGAAGAATCCAGTCCAAACGCGGCTTAGAAATTTTTCTGCTTCATCGCCCGGTCGATGTCCCGCTTGGCATCCCGCTCGGCCATGTCGTTGCGCTTGTCGTAAAGTTTCTTGCCTTTACAGAGTCCGAGTTCCAATTTAACCTTGGAATTTCGGAAATAGAGGGAGAGGGGGATCAGGGTATAGCCTTGCTGCTTCATCTTACCGAAGAGGGAAAGAATCTCCCGCCGGTGCATGAGCAGCCTGCGCACCCGCAGAGGATCACGGTTGAAGATATTACCCTTTTCATAGGGGCTGATGTGCATCTGCTTGATGAAAAGTTCGCCGTTTTCGATGTCGCACCAGGCGTCTTTAAGATTGACCTGGCCCTGCCGCAGAGACTTGACCTCGGTCCCGTACAGTTCGATTCCCGCTTCAAAGGCGTCCTCCACAAAATAGTCGTGGCGGGCCTTCTTGTTGACGGCGATCGTCTTGGTTCCCTTTTTATCCATGCGGCAGCACCTCCTGTCAACTAAGATGATGATCGGTTACAAGCAGCTTTATACGCAAAAGCCTGCGTGTAAAGTGCCGTGTTAGATTTCGCTGCGTCCCTCCAGCGCGCGGTAGAGGGTCACCTCGTCCGCATACTCCAGATTGCCGCCCACCGGGATCCCGTAGGCCAGGCGGGTAACTTTGAGGCCCATCGGCTTTAGGAGCCGGGCCAGATACATCGCCGTGGCCTCGCCCTCCACCGTCGGGTTGGTGGCCATGATGACCTCCTTGACCGTCCCGTCCGAGAGGCGGGCGAGCAGCTCCTTGATATACAGCTGATCAGGGCCGATCCCTTCCATCGGGGAGATCAGCCCATGCAACACATGGTAAAGGCCGTTATATTCCCGGGTGCGCTCAAAGGCGACCACGTCCCGCGGGTCCTCCACCACGCAGATTAAGCTGCGGTCCCGCTTGCCGTCGGCGCAGACGGGGCAGAGCTCCTGATCGGTCAGGTTCTGGCAGACGGCACATTTCTTGATCAGCCGATGCGCATCCAGGATCGTGTTGGCGAATTCCTCCGCTTTCTCCTTCGGAAGCCCCAGCATATGGAAAGCCAGGCGCTGGGCACTCTTGCGGCCGATCCCGGGCAGGCGCTCGAACTGCTCGACGAGCTTGGTCAGTGGCAATACGTTGTAGGCCATCCGTTTACATCCCCGGGATATTCAGCCCGTTGGTGATGGCGTCCATCTCCTTGGAGGTGACGTCCTCCACCGTGCGGATAGACTCGTTGACCGCCGCCAGGATCAGGTCCTCGAGCATCTCAATGTCCTCGGGATCGACGACCTCGGGCTTCAGCTTTAAGGACTGAAGCTCCTTCTTGCCGTTGATGACCACGGTGACGGCGCCACCGCCGGAGGTTGATGTGAATTCGCGCTCAGCCAGCTCGGCCTGTTTTTTCTCCATATCCTCCTGCATCTTCTGCGCCTTGCGGATCATGCCCTGCATATTGTTCGGCCCGCCGCCGAAGCCTTCCGGTAATCTTGCTTTCATTGTGATAAACATTCCTTTCTTGGGGATACACGGTCGTGATATGCGAGCCATTGGCTTCCCCAATTTTAAATTTCCTTATGATGAAACTGGAGCTACTCGCTTACTTTAAGGTCGATGTCCAGCTCATTTGCATTTTTCAGCAGCTCATCGAGCGGGTCTGCGCCCTCCTCGATCTTATAATGCCCTTCCTTGAAGGGACCGAGGCGGTGCTTCTTCCCGGTAATTTCAATGATGCATTCGTGGATGTTCTGCTTGGAGTATTCGTTTTCCCGAATGAGCTTTAAAAAAAGCTCGTTCTTCGAGTCGATCAGGATCAAGTCGTCCGCCAGGTAGGCGTTCGAGCCGATCAGCGCGCCGTAGAGCGCCCGGTTTTTTTCCTTGAGCTTTTCCAGCACCTCCGCCCACCGGGGGAAGGGGACGGCCCGCTTGCGCAGCTCCTCGGGCGGAAGGGCGGGCTTTTTCGGAGCCTCGTCCTGCGCTTCGGGGGCCGCCGGGGACGCGCTCGGAGCGCTGCCGCCCTGGAGCGCTGCTTCCAGCTTTGCCAAGCGGGCGGCGAGGGCGCCGTCCGCAGCGACAGGCGGTACAGAAGCCGCCGGCGCCAAAGCAGCCGGGGAGGGGGACTCGCAGATACGCACCAGCGCCATCTCGAGCTCCAGGCGCTTGTTCGGGGTGCGCCCCATCCGTGCGAGGGTGTCTTGCAAGCAGTCCAGGATAAAGAGCAGCCGGGGCACCGCGAAGGCGGCGGCGCTCTGATTAAAACGTTCCAGCTCCTGAGGCAGGCAGACCACTAAGGAAGAGAGCTTGTCGGTGCACCGGGCGATCATCAGATTGCGAAAATGCCCCACCAGCTGCTCGCACAGCCGCGCGATATCGGCGCTCCCTCCGGCGGCCCCGCTCAGTGCCAGCAGCGCGGCGGCGCAGTCTCCGCCGGCGATTGCGTCCGAGATGGCGAAGAGCATTTCGCTGCTCGAAAGCCCGGCGCAGTCGGCCACCGTTTTTAGGTCGATCGCAGCCGAGTGGGACCAGCACTGGTCGAGCAGCGAGATCGCGTCGCGCATCCCGCCGTCGGCCAGCCGCGCGATCATCAGCGCGGCGTCGCGCTCGATGGAAAAGCCCTCCTGCGAGGCGATATAGGATAGCCTGTCCGCAATATCCTCAGGGTCGATCCGTTTGAAATCGAACCGCTGGCAGCGGGAAATGATGGTTGCCGGGACCTTGTGCACCTCGGTGGTGGCGAGGATAAAGAGCACATGCTCGGGCGGCTCCTCCATGATCTTGAGCAGGGCGTTGAAGGCCTCGGTGCTCAGCATATGAACCTCGTCGATGATGTAGACCCGCTTTTTGCACTGTACCGGCTGGTAGAAGGCCTGCTCGCGCAGCTCGCGGATGTAGTCCACGCCGCTGTTGCTCGCCGCGTCGATCTCCATCACGTCGGTGACCGAGTCGTTGTCGATCCCGGCACAGATTTCACATTCGCAGCAGGGGTTGCCGCCCTTGGGTTGGAGGCAATTGACCGCCTTGGCGATGATCTTTGAGCAGGTTGTCTTGCCGCTGCCGCGCAGCCCGGTGAAGAGATAGGCGTGGGAGGGCTTCCCGTTTTCCAGCTCGTTTTTGAGGGTGGTGGTGATGGCCTTCTGCCCGTAAACGTCATCGAACGTGCGGGGACGGTATTTGCGGTAAAGCGCCTGATACAACCCACATTCCTCCTTCTGGGCTTATAACAAAATAGGCAGTCGATCCATATGCCCGGTCACGCAGAGATACAGGTTTGCCTGCGGCGCACGGAACAGACTGCTTAATGCTGCTCGGTTCCCCGCCTGACATGATTCACAGCGCCCCGCCGCACAGGGCCCGTATCTCTGCGTGACACGACATACGCATGCCCTGCCCATTTGATTCCATAGCCTTATTATTATATACGATTGGACTCCAAAACGCAAGTAATTTTCATCAGGAATAGAAAAACATCCGCACCATTAGGGCGCTGGCCACAAAGCCGACCAGGTCGGCGGTCAGCCCGGCAACGACCGTGTGGCGGGTGTCCTTGACCTTGGTGGCGCCGTAGTAGATGGCGATGGTGTAAAAGGTCGTTTCGGCCGAGCCCATCATGACGCTCGCCACTCGCCCGCCGAAGCTGTCCGGTCCGAGATCGCCCAGCAGCTTTTGGAAGATGGCCATTGCGCCGCTGCTCGAAATGGGGCGCAGAATGGCCAGCGGCACCACCTCCTTTGGCAGGTGCAGCAGGTCTGTCAGGGGGGCGGCCGCGTTTGAAAGCACGTCCAAAGCGCCCGAGGCCGAAAACATCCCGATGGCGGTGCACAGCGCGATCAGGGCCGGGAGGATTTTAAAGGTGACGCCGATCCCTTCCTTCGCCCCCTCCAGGAAGGTGTCGAAGACCGGGACGCCCTTATATAGCCCGTGTATCAAAATGAGCACGATCACCACCGGTACGCTCAGATCGGAAATCAGCGTAAGGATCGGCATACGGTTTCCCCCTTTCTGTGTCGGCCTGATACCAGTTTATGAGGGAAGGGGAGGCGATATGTTTTCACCAAAATAAAGCGTGCGGCATAGATTGCAAAAAAAGGGTATTGACAAATTGAGACGATTGTGATTTAATCAAATAAACCGTTGACGGGGAGATTAAACCGTGAGCCGATCGAAATCGGCGTGGGCGCTCACAGAGAGCCGGGGGTAGCTGGGAACCCGGCAGCAGCACAGCGGACAAATGGACCCCTGAGGGCGCGGGGAAAGGCGAAAGCCGAGTATCCGGCGACGCGCGGCCGGCGTTATCGGGCCAGGAATGTGTTGGCATTCTGTTTGAGAGGATACGATTTTTTCGTGTCAATCAAGGTGGCACCGCAGGTTATTACACCTGTCCTTGAAATATTCAAGGACAGGTGTTTTTCGTTTTCCGGAGAACGAAGACAGCCGCGCCCCTTTACTCAAAACAACAACCAACAAAACCATAACCGTATTTTGAAGGAGTTGTTGATCATGAAAAAAACCATGAAAACCTTACTGTCCGCGATCCTTGCCTCCACCCTGATTTTTGCCGGCTGCTCGAGCGGCGCCGGTACCACCCAAAGCGAAGCGCCCTCTGAACCCGCATCCTCCGTCCAGGAGAGCGCGCCCGAGAGCGCGACGTCCGAAGCCTCCGAGGCGCCCGAGGGTACGGCGGATGGCGAGACCTATGAAATCGGCGTGGTGCAGATCGTCGACCACCTCTCGCTCAACACCATCCGCGATGCCTTCGTCAAGGAGATGGAGACGCAGCTGGGCGACCGGGTGAACATCGAGTGCAAGGACGCCCAGAACGACCAGAGCAATTTAAACTCCATCGTCCAGAAGTTCGTGGGGGACGAGAAGGACCTGATCGTCGCCATCGCCACCCCGTCCGCCCAGGCGGCCGCGGCAGCCACCAGCGAGATCCCGGTGCTCTATTCGGCGGTCACCGACCCCGAGGCCGCCAAGCTGACCGGGATTCCCAATGTCACCGGTACCTCGGATGCGATCCCGGTGGAGAGCATCTTTACCCTCGCTTCTAAGCTCACCCCGGACGCCAAGAAATTCGGCCTGGTCTACAACACCAGCGAGGTCAACTCGGTCTCGGTCATCGAGCAGGCCAAGGAATACATGAGCGCCAACGGCTACGAGTTCGCCGAGGCGACCATCACCAACACCAGCGAGCTGCAGCAGGCGGCCTCCAGCCTGGTGGGCAAGGTGGACGCGATGTTCACCCCCATCGACAATACCGTCGCCTCCGCTTTGGCGGTGATCGCCGGGGTGTGCAATGAGAACAAGATTCCCTACTATGTGGGCGCGGACTCGATGGTCAGCGACGGCGGGCTTGCCACCGTCGGGATCGACTACTCGGTGCTCGGCACCCGCACCGCCCAGATGGCGGCTGAGGTCTTGGGCGGCAAGAGCCCGTCCGACATCCCCTTCGAAGTGATGAGCGACTTCTCGACCATCCTCAACACCAAGACCGCCGAGACCATCGGCGTGCAGGTCCCCGAGGACGTCCTCTCGAGCGCGACCCTCTTTGACGGGACCCAGGGCGAGCTCACCGCCGGGGAATAGGATTATTTAGACTAAACATTAAGGTGGCTATAACCATGATGAGCTTGTTTGCCTTCCAGGGGGCGGTCGAGCTGGGGCTGGGATACGGCCTGCTCGCAATCGGACTATATATTTCCTACCGGATCGTGAATGTGGCGGACCTGACGGTGGACGGCAGCTTCACTCTGGGCGCGGCGGTATCCGCCGTGTTGACGGCGGCCGGGCACCCGGTTTTCGGGGTTCTCGCCGCCATGGTGATCGGGTCGCTGGCGGGCTTTGCAACGGCCTTTTTACAGACCAAAATGAAAATCCAGCCGATCCTGGCGGGAATCCTTACCATGACCGCCCTGTACTCGGTCAACCTGCGGATCATGGGCAAGCCGAACGTACCGCTGCTGGGGGCGGATACCATCTTCACCATGATGGCCTCGGTGGTGGGGGATAAGTTTTCAAAACTCCTCACCTGCCTTTTGATCGTGCTGATCATCATGGCGGCGGTGGTCCTCTTCTTCCGCACCCAGCTGGGGCTTTCCATCCGGGCGACGGGGGACAACGAGGATATGGTTCGCTCCAGCTCGATCAATTCGGACATGACCAAGACCATCGGGCTTTGCATGGCCAACGCCATCGTCGCCCTCTCGGGCGCGGTGATCGCCCAGATGCAGATGTTCGCCGATTCGAGCATGGGGATCGGCATGGTGGTCATCGGCCTGGCGTCGATCATCATCGGCGAGGTCATCTTCGGACACAGCAGCGTGCTGCGCAGCGTTATCGCGGTGACGCTCGGCTCGGTGATCTACCGGATCATCATCGCCGAGGTGCTCGAGCTCGGAATGCCGCAGGGGGACTTAAAGCTGATCAGCTCGGTCATCGTGGCGCTGGCCATCTCATACCCGGTGCTGATCTCCCATCTGCGCATGCGCACCTTGCGTAAAGGCAATGATAGGAAGGGGGAGAAGAGCCGTGCTTGAGATTTCGGGTCTGCAAAAGGTATTCGGACGCGGCACCGTCAATGAGCGGGTGGCCATCAAAGACTTTTCCCTGAGCCTTCAGAAGGGGGATTTCGTCACCATCATCGGGGGCAACGGCGCGGGGAAGAGCACCCTCTTCAACCTGATCGCCGGGACCTATCTGCCGGACGGGGGGAAGATTCTCCTCGATGGGGAGGACATCACCTTCCAGCGGGATTATCTGCGCGCGCAGCACATCGGGCGGCTCTTCCAGGACCCCTTAAAGGGCACCGCGCCGTCGATGACGCTTGAGGAGAACCTCGCGCTCGCCTACGGGCGGGGGACCAAGCGGGGCTTCTCGATCGGGATCCCGAAGCGGGACGCAGAGATGTTCTGCGAAAAGCTGCGCGCCCTCGGCCTGGGGCTGGAGGACCGGATGAAGACCCGCATGGGCCTGCTCTCGGGCGGGCAGCGCCAGGCGGTCACCCTCTTGATGGCGACCATCGTGACCCCGAAGCTCCTGCTGCTCGACGAGCACACCGCCGCGCTGGACCCCTCCACCGCGCAGAAGGTGCTCGAGCTCACCCAGCGGATCGTCAGGGAGCACGGGATCACCACCATGATGATCACCCACAACATCGGCAGCTCCCTGGAGCTCGGCAACCGTACCATCATGATGGATGAGGGCTCTTTGATCCTCGATCTTAAGGGGGAGGAGCGCGCGAACATGACGGTCCCGAAGCTCCTGGAGGTCTTCCGCGAGAAGAGCCGCAAGGAGCTGGACAACGACCGCATGCTCCTGTCCTGACGCTGTGAAATTGTACGAAATGTATGGCGAATTTTAGGAATCAATTTACAGATCAGCTATGGAGAATTCCCGCGAAAAATGGTATAATGAAAAACAGAATTCGCTTATTGGATTGATCACAGGGCGGCCTTATGGGCCGCCCTGTGATTCTTACGCAGTGACAGAGGGGGAATTGATTCTAAAATGGAAAATAACATTTCGTCTTCGCAAAAGATGGGAACCATGCCGATCGGGCCGCTGCTGGCGAGTATGGCGATACCGGCCATGTTTTCCATGCTGATCCAGTCGATGTACAACGTTGTGGACAGCATCTTCGTCGCCCGGATCGGGGAAAACGCCCTGACGGCGGTCTCACTGGTCTTTCCCATGCAGATGCTGGTGCTGGCCTTCTCGCTGGGCGCGTCGGTCGGCGCCAACTCCCTGATCGCCCGCCGCCTGGGCGAGGGGAAGCGGGAGGAGGCCTCGGCCGCGGCGACCAACGGCTTCTTTCTGGCGGGAATGAACTACCTGATCTTCCTGGTTGCCGGCATTTTTATCTCCAGGCCCTTTCTCGTGCTGTTTTCGCAGGATGCCGGGATTGTCGAGATGGGCACCCAGTACCTGACGATCGTCATGGTGGCCTCCTTCGGCATGCACATCGAGATGATGGGCAGCAAGATTTTGCAGGCGACCGGGAATATGATCGTCCCGATGGTTTCGCAGATCATCGGCGCCGTGACCAACATCGTGCTCGACCCGATCATGATCTTCGGCCTGCTCGGCTGCCCGGCGATGGGCGTGGCGGGCGCCGCGATCGCCACTGTAATCGGCCAGATTTTCGCCATGATCTTCGTGCTGGTGATGTACCTCTTTAAGGAGCACGACGTGCATGTCAGCTTTAAGCATTTCAGGCCCGACGGGCAGATTGTCCGGGACATCTTCAAGGTCGGCGTGCCCACCATGATCATGAACGCGATCGGCTCGGTGACCACCACCGGGATGAACGCCATTCTGATGGTCTACTCCTCCACCGCGGTCGCGGTCATCGGCATTTACTTCAAGCTCCAGTCCTTCGTGTTCATGCCGGTCTTCGGCCTGACCCAGGGCGCCATGCCGATCATGGGCTACAACTTCGGCGCGAACAACAAGAAGCGCTTCATGCGCACCATGAACCTGTCGCTCATCGTGGCCTCCATCATCATGGTGATCGGCACGGCGATCTTCTGCCTGATCCCGGACAAGCTGTTGCTGCTCTTCGACGCGAGCGAGCAGATGCTCTCCATCGGAACGGTGGCGCTGCGCACCATCGGCTTCTGCTTCATCGGCGCGGCGGGCGGTATCATCATCTCCACCATGTTCCAGGCAATGGGCTACGGCTTCAACTCCCTGCTGATGTCCCTGCTGCGCCAGCTGGTGCTCATCCTGCCGATCGGCTGGCTGTTCGGCAAGCTCTGGGGCTTAGACGGCGTCTGGTTCGCTTATCCGACGGCGGAATACATCTGCCTTCTGGTTTTCCTGCCCATCGCGGTTTCGGTGGTGCGCAAGGAGTTCCACAAAAAAGAGGAACAGGCTGTTTCCGGCCCGCAGCCGGAAGCCTGATCCCAGGCTATAAAGCGGTCCCGCGCGAGATTTCGCGCGGGACCGCTTTTTTGTATGAATGGGCCCCCGGCGGAAGCCGGGGGAGTCTCATTCATAAAGCATAGTGCTCCCCCGACCTTCATAAGTATGAAGGAGGACAACATGGTATGGGGTGGCGCTTTTTGAAGATCAGCAGGGCTTCGGTTTTTTATAATGTTTCGGTGCTCACGGTATCGGGGGTGCTCTTTCAGCTGCTGGGGTTCGTTTACCAGGTAATTCTCAGCCGGATGGCGGGCGCGCAGGCACTGGGGGTCTACCGGCTGGTGTCCCCGGTGCTGACGGTGGTGCTCGCCGCGACTCTGTCCGGGCTGCGCCTGGCGGTGACCAGCCTCTCGGCGGGGCTGCGCGCCGGGCGGGACACAGGACGGCTCAGGGCGTTGGTGAGAAAGAGCATGCTCATCTTCTTCCGCCTCTTCCTGGTGGCGGCGGTGCCGGTGGGGATTTTCGGCCGCTTCATTGCCGAACACGTCATTCTGGAGGGACGCACCGCCAAGGCACTGCTCCTGATCCCGGTCTATGTTTTTTTGATCGGCTTCGAGTGGACCTTTGAGGCTCTTTTTCTGGGAATCGGAAAGACCAAATATACCGCCGTCTCCAACCTGCTCGAGCAGTTTTCCAAGATCGTCCTCGTCTCGACCCTGCTGCTCTGGCTGGGGCATAGCGAGGATTACGGCCAGGTCGCCTTTTACATCATGCTGGGGATGACCCTCAGCGAAATCCCGTCGGTCGTCTGGCTTCTGGTGTCCTACCGGCGCCGGGTGCTCTCACAGGGCCGCGCGCGGAGCGCCGTGGGGGAGGAGCCTCTCAAAATCCTGCCCCTGGCGCTTCCGGTTTCGGTCTCGGCGGTGGTGACCAATTTGATCGCCTCGGCGAGCGTGGTAATCCTGCCGGGGAGGTTAATCGCTTCGGGCCTGAGCTCGGGCGAGGCGCTGAGCGCCCTGGGCGTGGTCAGCGAGATGGCTCTGCCGCTGATCACCCTGCCGATGGTGCTTATCCGCGCGATGTCCTCGGTGCTGCTGCCCACCATCTCGCGCAGCATATCGCAGAGCAACGGCGCGGATGTGCGCCGCAAGGTGCAGAAGTCCTTCCAGGCGACCGGGCTCTTTGTCCTGCCCGCCACCGCCATCCTGGTCCCGTTGGCGGGGCCGCTCTCGAAAATCCTCTACCGCCAGGAGCTCGAACCCGCCTATGTGCTGCTGCTGGCCATCGCGGCCGTTTTCACCTACTTCGAGGTGATCGCCTCGAGCATCCTAAACGGCCTCGGCATGCAGCGCGCCGGGATGCTGATCATGATCGTGGGGGAGGGGATACAGCTGCTGTGCACCTATTACCTCGCGGCCCTGCCGAATCTCGGAATCTACGGCTACATCATCGGGATGATCCTCAGCCCTCTGGCGGTGCTGCTGCTGAGCCTTGAGGCCATCCGCTATAAGACCGGTTGCGCCCCGGCATTTTATGACAGTTTCCTGCTGCCCATGCTGGCGGCGGGGGTCACGGGGATGTTCGCGCGCTACTTCTACGTCACCTTTCTGCCCCTGTTCGGCGGCCAGCTCCTGCCCATCCTGGCGGCGGCCGCCTGCAGCGGCGGGATCTGTATCGCCATCTTCCTGATGGCGGGGCTGCATCCGCTGCGCTATTATAAAACATTGACCATCCCGGGGACGGCGCGGGAAAGGGGCGCGGGGCGAAAATAACCCGACGGCAAGGAAAAAGGCCGTGGACTAAAGTCCGCGGCCTTTTTCTTCTATCGTAGGGATGGATTAGTCGGTGACGACCTCATAGCCGGCGCCCAACCAGCCGGTCCCGGCATCCGCCGAGCCCATGCCGCCGCTCAGGGAGTAGGCGTTGTAGCCCAGCAGGCGCAGGATCGCCATGACCTGCGAGGAGGTCTGGCCGCTGTAGCACTGCACGATGATGGTCTTATCATTCGGCAGCTCGGAGAATTTCTCCTGCATGCCCAGGCCGAACGGGTTGTTGACAGCCCCCGGGATGTGGCCCTTGGCATAGTCCTCGGCCTGGCGCACCGAGTAGACGAGGTAACTGTCGTCCTCGGCGTCGATGATCTCCTTGAGGCTCTCGGGCTTGAAGTTGAAGTTCTCGAAGGTGCTGCCCTTGGCGGCCTCGAGGTCGGAGTAGTACTTGTCCGCGGCGGCCTGGAAGGCCTCCTCGACCGGATAGCTGTCGGTCGGCAGCGCGACGGCCTCGGTGTCGATGTAGGCTTCATACCCCTCGACCTTGGAGATGCCGTTGTTGAAGCCGGACTGCACCGTCTTGGCATACTTGCCGACGACGTTCAGCAGCGCGGCGGTCTGGGAGGAGGTCTGGCCGGTATAGCAGTAAACCATGACCGGCTTGTCGTCCGGGATGATGGACAGGCTCTCGGCAATGCTCTTGCCAAACGGGATGTTTACCGCGCCCTTGATGTGGCTTTCAGCATAGACGTCGGGCTGGCGGATGTCCATGATGAACATGTCCTCGCCCGCGTCGATCTTCGCAAAGAGGTCCTCAGGCTGGATGACGTTCTTGTCCTCCGGGAAGGAGGCGAAGTAATCCATCGCCTTTTCGGCGACCGCATCGGCGGCAGGGGCTTCCGCTTCGGGAGTGCTCTCGGCCTCAGAAGAAGAGGCCTCGGAGGACTCGGTGGCGGAAGAGCTCTCTGCCGGGGCGGCGGAGGACTCGGCAGGCGTACTGCTGGAGGAGCATCCCGCAAAGGCGGAAGCCGCCAGCACGAACGACAGGATAATGGCAAACGTTTTTTTCATTGATTCTTACTCTCCTAAAGTCATCATTTTATGTTTCCCGCAAACCTATACTTAAGAAGCATCCTTCTGGCTGGGAGCCAGGGCGGCGCCGGCGGGCATCTCGACCGGGTTGTTCGGATTGGCGGACCACTCCGAATAGGCCCCGTCGTAGATTTTGATGTTGCGGTAGCCCGCGTCGTACAGTCTCAGGAAAACCGGAGCCGCGCGCATCGAGGTTTTGCAGTAGGTGATGATCTCCTTCTCGGGGCGCAGGTCCTTATTGATGTAGTTGATCCGGGTGGTCTGGGTGTCCTTAAAGGTGCCGTCGGCATAGAAATTGTCGGCGTAATCCCACATGATCGAACCGGGAACCTTGCCGACCTCGGCATACTCCGCATCGGTGCGCACATCGAGCAGCGCCACGTTCGGGTCGGGATTCTCCACCTGCTTCATGACGTCGTCCTTGGTGGCGATCCACTGGGTGTTCTTCTCGCTCGCGGTGAAGTTTCCGGGCGCCGGGGAAGGGGTTTCGGTGCTCATTTCAAGCCCGGCCTCCTTGATCGCGCCGATACCGCCGCTGACCACCTTGGCGTTCTCATTGCCGTAGACGAGCAGGGTCCAGAACAGGCGGGCGGCGCTCATCTTGTCGGAATCATAGATGAGGATGGTGGTATCATTTGAGATGCCCTTTTCGCTCATCAGCTTGTCGATCTTGTTCTTGGACGTGAGCATGTTGTCCACCGGAACGTTGATCACGATGTCGTCCTTCGTGATGTTGACTGCGCCCTTGACATGTCCGGACGCGTAGTCCTCCGGGCTTTGCATGTCGATGATTGCGACGTTCTCGCCGCCTATGTAGCCTTCCAGCTCCTTGACGCTGATGATCTTCTGATCGCTCTCGGCGTACTTGGAGGGGTTACAGGCGGTGAAAGACATGAGCACCATGATGAGAGCTAAAAGAATCGTTAATTTTTTAGCAATCGTCCTCATGCGCATCCTCCTTACTTGTGATAAACTCGTGAATTTGCCGCTGGAATGATAGTAAACCCGTTAATGTCCGTTCATGGCGGATGCCTCAAATCCGTCACAAACGATCCTGATTTTATTATACTTCATTCTGCCGTGGCAGAGCTATAAGGATTTGTTATGTTATATATGACTATTTAATGCCAGACTTTTTGTGGAATTTGTGCTACAATGGGACTATCATGCGGCCTGTGAGGCAATGAAGGGAGGACTGTGCCATAAAAAAATTGGATACTGGCAGGCGTGCGGATCTCGCCGCGCTGCTGCTCATCCTGCTTTTTTTCCTCCTCAATCTCTGCTTTTTGACCCGCTTCCCCTTCGTCCACTCGGATGAAAGCTGGCTGGCGGGGCTGAGCCGCAACATGATGGAACAGCGTTCCCTCGGGGTGACCGAGCCGTTTTTCGACCTCAAGGCGCGTTATCCGCACGCGGTCAAGTCCCTGTTCCACCTGCTGCAGATGCCTTTTTTGCGGCTGCTGGGCCATCATATTTTTTCGGTGCGCCTGCTGTCCCTGCTGGGCGGGTGCCTGACCCTCTGGGTATTTTACAAGGCGGCGCTCCGCTTTTATCCCGGACACCCCTTGCCGGCGCTGGGCGCGATGGCGCTCTTGGCGTGCGATGTGCAGTTCGTCACCGCCTCCCACTTTGCACGGCAGGAAATCCTGATCACCCTGGCGATGGTTCTTTGTCTGTACCTTCTTTTGCGCTCTCCGCAGCGTCTTTCCCGCCGGGAGACGCTCCTGCTCGCCCTTGTCACCGGCCTTTCGGTCGGGCTGCACCCCAACAGCTTCCTGGTGGCGGCGCTCTGCGGGGCGGTGCTGGCCTTGCGCTGGCTGCTCTTCCACACGGCGAGCGGGCGGGATATGATCTGGTATGTTGCCGTGACCGGCGCGATCGCGGCGGTATTCGTCGGGCTGAGCTTTTATTTTGATCCGCAGTTTTTGACCCATTACTTTCAAAGCGGGCAGATGGAATACGGGATCGCCCCCTCCGTTGCTGGGCGGATGGGGGAGCTCGGATACTTTCTGCAAAAGCTCTTTCACCGGGTGAGCGGGACCTATTACCTGCCGGACATCAGGCTGCAGTTCGTCCTGTTCCCCATGCTGCTGGGGATGGCGCTGCTCTATGCGCTGGTGCAGCGAAAAGAGGAGCCCGAAGCAAGCCAGCGGCTGCTGAGCGTGCTGGCGGCCGTCTGCGGAGTGCTGGGGGGCATGATGCTCATCGGACGCTACAACCAGACGGGGATCGTCTTTTTCATGCCGCTTTGCTGGCTGCTTTGTCCCTTTGTGGCGGGGCTCTTTGGAAGAATTCTGGGGCGGGCGCTCTGCTTACTGCTGGCGGCGGCGACGGTTTGTGTCAGTATAAGCTGCGTGCGCCCCTGGCTGGACGTGCGCTATGAAGACTACCTCGCCAGGATCGCGCAGAGCGTTCCGGCCGACGCACGGGTGATCGCCAACCTCAACGCCGATTTCTACTTTGAAAACGGCTGTCTGCGCGACTACCGCAACCTGAGCAAGATCCGCCAGAGCGGCCTCAGTGTGGAGGAATACGTCGAACAGAATAAAATCCAGTATATCCTCCTCTCGAGCGAGCTCGATTATATCTACCGGCGCCGGCCCCAGTGGAACATTCTCTACGGCCCGCTCGACTACTGGGAGGAGCTGAAAGCCTTCCTGGACGAGCATTGTGAGGAGGCGGACCGCTTTTACGACGACACCTATGCCGTACGCATCTCCGAGCTGGTCCATACCGGGCAGGACTTTTCTGTCACAGTCTACCGGGTCAAAAGCTGAACCGGGCTGCCAGATACACTGGCAGCCCGGTTTTCAGGTGTGCGAGGTCTCGGGGAAGCAGAATTCCTTTGGCAGGGCGTCCCCGCGCACGAAGAGGGCGTTGTCGTCCTCCCAGAGCGGCTCACGAGAAAAGGGGAGGGCGCTTTGGTCGGGACAGAAGCCCAGGCGCAGCCTTTGGCAGCCGGGCGGCACCAGGGAGGGGAGCAGCTCGTCGAGTGCAAAGGGCTGCTCGCTCAAAATGTCGTCGATGTAGAGGGTATCATCGGTGCGCTCCATTACAATGATCCGCTCTTCCAGCCGCCAAAGGCGCCGGGGTACCAGGGAGCAGGCGGCGCGCAGCGGCCAGCAGTCGCGGTGGACCCCGAGGGCCTGGGACACCGGAACCCGCCGCTCGCACAGGCGCAGCAGGAGCGCTCGGTCCTGCGGATCATCCGTATTGAGCTGGTGCGGGGACGCGCCTTGCCGTTTTAGCGCACTCACGTCGAGGAAATAGGTGGTCTGGGAAATACGGCGAAAACCGAACTTCGGGTAGAAGCCCAGCACCTGGTCGTTGGCGAAGAGGTAGATGAGCTCCCGGTCCTTATAATGCGCCAGCACCCGCTCCATCAGCCCGGACATCAGCCCGCGGCCGCGGTGCTCTTTTGCGGTCATCACCGTGCCGAGCTGGACGGCGGGAACCTCCCGCCCTTCGACAATAAGGTCGAACAGGTTGGCCGAGCAGTTTGCGATCACCTCGCCGTCCTGCACCAGCGAATGGGGGATATACCGACCGTGCGGCAGCATGCCGCCTTGGTACCAGGGTTCAAAGTCCAGCGAGAAGGTTTCGATGGCGAGCCGGTTAAAACTTTGGCGCAGGGCGGGATCGTTTAAGTATCCGCTGATCAGTTCCATGTGGTCTCCTTTGTTTATCGCAAGAGTGCTTCCAGCCGCCCCTTGAGGGCGGGGGAGCCGTCATTTTGAAAGCATTCCCCCAGCCGGTGGGCGGTGCTGTCAAAGACCGCGATCCGCTGTGAGAGGGTAAGCGCCTCGTCGATGTCGTGGGTGACGAATACCACTGTCACCCCGCGCTCGCGCCAGAGCCGCAGCAGGGTATCCTGCGCGCTGCGGCGGGTGAGGTAATCGAGGCTGGAGAAGGGCTCGTCCATCAGCAGCGCCATGGGCTCCAGCGCCAAGGCTCTTGCCAGGGCGGCACGCTGCTTCATACCGCCCGAGAGCTCGTGCGGATGGCTTTCCTCATACCCCGCGAGCCCAACCTCGGCAAGGCACGCCTCGGCTCGTTCGGCCGCCTGTTCCTTATGAAAGGGGTGGGCGGTCTTTTTGATGGCATAGACGATGTTGCCCCAAAGCGTCATCCAGGGGAAGAGTTGCCCCGGCTCCTGAAAGATCATAATCATCCGGCTGTCCGGATGCAGCACCGGCTGCTCCCCCAGGGTGATTTTTCCTCTGTCCGGCGGGTCGAACCCGCCGAGGATGCGCAGCAGGGTGCTCTTGCCGCAGCCCGATTTGCCCAGGATCGAGAGAAATTCCCCCTGCCGCACCTCGAGCGAGAGGTCGGAAAGTACGACGTGCCCCTCGGTTTGCCCCGCCAGGGGCGGAAAGCTTTTATCCAGATGCTCGCCCCGCAGGGTCAGCTGATCATTTCTCATTGTGCGCTCATCCCCCATTTCCGGATGGTGCACCGCTCCAAACGATTGAAGACGAACTCCTCCACCGCCATGCCGATTGCGATCACCAGGATGATCCCGGCGAACAGCCCGGCGGTGTTCATAAAGGTGCGCTGCTTGAAGATGTACCATCCGAGTCCGCCCTTCGAGCCGATCGCCCCGAAGACCATCTCGGCGCTGATCAGCGCCCGCCAGGCGCGCGCCCAGCCGATCTTGAGCCCGGAGAGCAGATAGGAAAAGGAGGCGCGCACCCGGATTTCCCAGGTGATCGCCAAGGGGCGCAGCGACAGGTTGTGCCCCACATCGAGATAGATTTTCGGAACCGCGCGGAAGCCGGCGGTCAGGTTGAGCAGCACCGGCCAGAGCGCCGAGTGCACGATGATGGCCACGATCGCCCCGGTGCCGGTGCCGAACCACATGATGATCAGCGGCAGGATGGCGATCCCCGGCAGCGGATGCGCGATAGCGGTCAGCGCGTCGGTCAGGCTCTCCATTACCTGCGAGCGCACCGAGAGCAGCGCGAGCAGGAAGGCCAGCACCACCCCGATCAGCAGCCCCCAGAGGATGACGCCCAGGGAAAAGAAGGTCTGATAGAAAAGGTCCCCGCGCAGGAAGGATTCTCCCATCACCCGCAGCACCTCCTCGATGGGCGGGAAGAGCAAGGGGGAAACATGCAGCAGCTTGACCGAGAGCTCCCAGCACAGCAGCAGCGCCCCGATCCAGAAGGCCCGGGCCAGCGAGCGATGGCGGCCCATCCAATTACCAGCTTTCATAGAAACCTCCCTTTAGCGGTTGACGTTGGGGAAGACGATGTCCTCAAAGCGGGGGCTCTCCTTGGTGAAGCCCATACGCTGCATGGCGTCCGAGAGCTTTTCGATCCCCTCGAGCCGGTTGGAATAGATGGTGCCGTTGTAGGTCATCTGCGCCTTTAGCTCGTCTTCCGGGATGCCATAGACCGGAGCGAGCAGGCGCACCGCTTCGTCCATGTTGTCGTTGATGAACGCGATTGCCTCGTCAAGCGCCGCGATAAAGGCCTTATATTGCTCGGGCCGCTCGTCATAAAAGCGCTCCATCGCCACCCCGGTGATGAAGGTGAAGGGCCCGCCCATAATCTCCTCCCCGGTGAGGATGGCGTGCATCCCTTCGTCAAGCTCCATTCCGATGTAAGGCGGGGTCGCCACATGGGCGCTGACCTCGGTGCCGGACATGAGGGCGTTCATCGCGTCGGGGTGGGAGAGGGAGACGAGCTGGTTGTCGAAGTAGCCCGGGTCCCCGAACTCCTGCTCGGCCGCCATGCAAAGCAGCACATGCTGGGTGCAGGCCGGGGAGAGGACGGCGATCCGGTCCTCCGGGGTAAAATCCCGCAAAGACTGGATTTCGGGGCGGTTGACCACGATGGCCATCTCGTTGAAGGAAATCCCGGTGGCATATTTCCACTCCATTCCGTTGTCGATCCCCATCAGGACGGGGGCCGGCCCCATGAAGCCGAAATCGACCTCCCCGGCGAGCATCCCCTCCCGAATTGCGGTGGGGCCGCCGAACTGCTTCCAGTTGACCTGTACGCCGGGCAGGCGCTCTTCCAAAAGGTGTTGTTCCTTCATGATCTGCAAGGGGGCATAGGCGATCCCGAACTGTTCGGCAATGTTCAGCACCCCCGTGTCCGCCTTACCGGAGCAGCCGCTCAGCGGCAGGAGCAAAGAGAGGGCGGAAAGAAGTAGAATAAATCCTTTTTTCATAGTGGGTAAATCTCCTGTGATATCTAGAATATGTCCCGTTTCAAGACGAGGTTCTGCCCGTGCGGGTCCAGCACCTGCAGCGTGCGGTAGAGCTCTGCGATGTGCTCCGGCATACGGCCATCCTCGCTTGCCAGCACGCAGTGCCCGAAGCGGGCGGTCGCGTTTTCAAGCGGGGGGATGGCCTCCCCTTCCTGGTAGTTATAGCCGGCCGAAAGGACGAAGGGAAGCATAAGAAGCTCGGACAAAGGGGTGATGGAGGCGATTTGGCCGCTGCGGCAGAAGAGCAGCTGGACCGACACCTGGCGGCTGCAGCTTTGCGGATCGTACCCTTCCAGTACCGAGCAGTCCACCGGGAGGCCCAGCGCGCGGCAGAGGGCGGCGTGCAGGATGTCGAACCCGCTGAGGTAGGGGATGAACACATCCTCGAAGGCCCCGCCGATCCGGCAGGCGAGCTCGTTGACCAAAACTCCCTGCGCTCCGATCAGGAACTGGATATAAAGCGGCCCCTCCGGAATCTGGAAGGCATGAACGATATGCTCCGACATTTCCCGAATCTCGGGATAGCGGTCCATGTGTACGCTCGGGAAGCGGTGCGCGGCGCAGACCCCGATGTGCACCGGGTCGGGGTGGCACTGCCGGTCGGTCAGCGCCAGGATGTAGAGCCTGCCGTTTTGTATCCAGCCCGAGAGGGTGACCTCGTCGCTGGGATAGTATTCCTCCACCAGTGCCTGCCGCTCGCGGGAAAAGGAGAGGGTCTGCGGCAGGGCGCATAAAATTTCGGCGGGGGAGTCCATCTTATAGACTCCCCGCTGCCCCTGGGAGTCGAGCGGCTTGATGACCAGCGGCGGGCAAAGTTCGGAGAGCTCCCGCTCACCTATGTCCTCGTCGAAGAGTTTCCAGCGCACGGTGGGGATATGGTGATCGGTGAGGATTTGCTTCATCACCCGCTTGTTGGTGACGGCCAGGGCAGTCTCTGCATCAATAGGGCTCGGCAGGGAGCAGGCCTTCGCCACCGCGGCGGCGGTATAAACCGGCTGGTCGGTGCCGATGGTCATCACCCCGTCCACTTGCTCCCGGCGGGCGAGGGCAATGCAGCCGGGAATGTCAAAGGTGCTCACCCGCCTATGGAGGTCGGCATATGCGGCGGCGGGCGGACACTCGTAGTAGTCGGCCAGCACCACGGTATGCCCGAGGCGTTTTGCCAGCTTCACAGCGCTCAGCTGGCAGTTGCCCCCACCGAGGATCAGAATCTTACTCATCGTCCTCCCAGCCTCCCATCCTGCTATCGATTTCGTAGGGGACGCCCCGCTCCCTGGGGCGAAAGAGGGAGCCGGGCGCGGTATAATAGACAAACAGCTTCCAGTAAAGCTCCGTCAGCCGGCGCAGGGTATAGCCCGAACGGCCGTACCGGCGGGGCGGCTGGGAAAAGGGGAGGTTGTCCACCCTGGGGCTATGTAGAAAGGAAGCGGCGGAGAGATAGACGAACTCCCGCGCGCCGGCGCAGATTTTCTTCGCCAGCTCACCGGTCATGATCCGGTAGGCGCTCACCTTGATCCCTTTCGGCTTGTGAGTGCAAAGGGCGAACAGCCCGTCGCGCAGCGCAGCCCCGAGCCGGCGGTAAAGGGGCCGGTGCCGGATATTCGGGATGGCGTAGACCAGGTCGTATCCCTCTTTCGCCCGGTCATAGAGCGAGCCGCCGAGCTCGGGCGGGTGCTGCAGATCGTCGTCCATGGTGATCAGATAGCGGTGCCCCCCGGCGAGCTGCAGCCCGCACAGCAGGGCATTTTGCTGCCCGAAGTTGCGCCGCAGCCGCACGGCAAGAATGGCGGAGTTATCCTCTGCCAGACGGCAAAGCACCTGCCAGCTGTTGTCGGTGCTCCCGTCGTCCACCAGGACGAGATGCACCGATATATCGCGTCCTTGCCAGTAGGCGAGCAGGCGCTCTGCCAGCTCCTGCAAAGAGGGGGCGCTGTTGTAGACCGCCACCACCACGGCGAGCTCGCCCGCCGGCCTTAAGTCAGAGCGCATGGGCCAGCACCTGTGCCACCTGCTGCGCCTCCCCGACGCTCAGGTTGGGATGGACCGGCAGGCGCAGCAGCGTCTCGTAGGCGCGCCTGCTCGCCGGCAGGTCGTCGTCCCGGTAGCCCAGCGCGTGGCCCATCGGGGACATATGTAAGGGGACGTAGTGGGTGCGCGCGTCGATCCCCTGGGAATGCAGCCGATTTTGCACCCGCCCGAGGGTACCTGGCCCGTCGAACCGGACATAGAACAAATGCCCGTTGGACGAGCAGTCCGGCGGCACCGACATCAGCCGCAGGCGCCCGCTTTCCTCCAGCGGCAGAAGGGCCTGACGGTAGGCTTCGCAGAGCTCGAGCCTTCGGGAGGTAATCTCTTCGAGGGAAAGGAGCTGGGCGTAGAGCAGGCAGGCGCACCATTCGCTTAAAATCAGGCTCGATCCGCGCGAAGTCCAGGCGTACCGCCCGCTCTCCCCGCGCAGGTAGACGCTGCGGTTGGTGCCGCATTCGCGGTAAAGCTCGGCCTGCTGACGGTACTTTTCGGCGCAGGTGAGCGCCCCGCCCTCGCCGCAGGAGATGTTCTTGGTGCTGTGAAAGCTGTAAGCGCCAAAATCCCCGATGGTCCCGAGGTGCCGCCCTTTGTAGAAGGCTCCCACCGCTTGGGCGGCATCCTCGATCAGGATCAGCCCCGCCTCGTTTGCCAAACGGACCAGGCGGTCCATGTCGCAGGAGACCGCGCCGTAGTGCACGGTGATCACCGCCCTGGTGCGGGGGGTGATCCGCCGCTGCATATCGTCGATGTCCAGGTTTTGGGTATCCGGGTCCACGTCGCAGAGCACCGGGGTCCCCCCGGCGAGGAGGACCGCATTCCCCGCGGAGGGGAAATTATAGGAGGGGAGGATCACCTCGTCTCCGGATTTCAGATGGAGCACGCCCAGCGCCAGCTCGAGCGCATGGGTGCACGAGGGGGTCAGAAAGGGTAAGTTTGTGTGGAGACGGCTTTGAAAGAGGCCCTGTACCCGGGCGGCACAGTCGCCGTCCGAGGCCATGGGCCCCATAAGGCAGTCCTCGATCAGCTCCCGTTCATGGGGGGAGCGAAAACGGCTGTAAAAGGAGATGGGCATAGTACGAAGTCCTTTCATCAAAGGATGAAGAATTATCTCTCGCAATGTGTTATAATAAAGAAGCGAGAGGAGGGAGCGTATATGTACGAAATCAATTGCCTGGGGGACATGTGTCCGGTTCCGCTGATGAAGCTGCAAAAGGAGCTCAAAACCCACAGTCAGCTGAGGCTGATCACCGACCACAGTTGCGTCTGCGAGTCGATCACCAACTACTGCAGGCAGCGCAGGCTGAAGATGAGCATCCTCGAACCGATCAACGGCGTGTGGGAGATCACCGTCTGTGCGCTCAGCAAATAGAAGTGCTCACAATGTGCTCGACGTAGCGGGTGACCTCGGTGATGCCGAGGTTGGAAATCTGCTTTTTGTGCTTATAAATGATATAGACGTCATAACTGAGGTTGATCCCATCGGCATCAAGGATTTTGAGCTGCTTGAGATAGACCTCTTTTTTGATTGCCATATAGGGGAGGAAGGCGAGGCCGTGCCTTGCGATCACCGAGGCCTTGACCGACTCGGTGGAGTCGAGGTGGCACATGATATTGAAATCGCCGAAATCGTAGCCCAGCGTTTTGATCTGCTCGAGCAGCAGCCGGTAGGAACTGAAGTTTTCATTGAGCATGATCAGCGGGAACTTTTGAAGCTCCCGAAGCGAGATGTGTTCGCCGACGTGGTAATCCTCCGCGGCGACCAGGCAGATCTTGTCCGAAAAGCTCTTCTTGCAGACCAGCCCGCTCTCGCCGGTGCTGCCCACGATAAAGCCGATATCGGCTTCGTCGTCCAGCACCTGGTGCAGCACCTCGCTCGAGGGCATGGAGGAAAGCAGGAAATTGTACTGCGGATATTGGGTTTTCAGCTTAAAAAGGGTGCAGGGGATGGCATAGTTTCCCGCCACCGGGGTGGCGCAGATGCGCACGATGCCGCTGTTGTTCTGCAGGCTCTCGATGTCCTCGCGGAAGTTTTCGTAGACCCGCATGAACTGCACGGCATATTTTTGCATGATCTTGCCCGCCTCGGTCAGCTCGATCCCGCGGTTGCTGCGCTCGAAAAGCTTGAAGCCCACCTCGTCCTCGAGGCGCTGCATCTGCTGGCTGAGCGCGGGCTGCGAAATGTGGTTTTGGGCAGCCACGCGGGAGATGCTCTTCTCGTTGGCGATCTTGCTGAATAGAATGATATGCTCCAGATGCACACAAAGACCTCCTCACTGCTATTGAATGTTATTATACCAGCTTTCATAAATAATTCAATTGGCAAGCCCTTTGCCATAAAGGTACATTATGGTAGGCCAAAGGGAGGCCGGCAGGGAAAAACGGCTATAAAAGGGATGGAAAGGCAGGGGAGAAAAGGGCATAAAATAGGGAAAGAAGGGGGAGAGCGCCGCCTAAATATTGCATGGTGCAAAAGAATTTTCGATTGCAGCGCACCCAATAAAATCCCACCATATTATAATAAGATTTTATGCAGCATAACGACATCGAGTAGTGAAATTATTAACAATATGCTATAATGAAAGACGTAGTAAACCGTTAATCTAAAATTTCAAACGTAGGAGGTGCAGGAATGTCAGAGGAAAACAACAACACCACGCCGGCGGCAGGCGCTTCGACCATTCGCCGGGCTTCTTCGCGGGCGCCCAGGAAGCCCAAGAAGAGCCAGCTCCCCTTTGCGCTGCTGGTTTTTGCCGTGATGATCGTCATCGGCGTGCTGCTCAGTTTTCGTTCTAGCGATCTTGCCATGTTTTGGGTTTTCGGCGGATGTTTCGGGTTTGTTTTGCAGAAGTCGCGCTTCTGTTTTACCGCCTCACTGCGCGACCCCTGTATCACCGGAAGCACCTCGATCACCCGGGCGGTGCTGATTGCCTTCGCGATTTCGACCATCGGCTTCGCGGCGATCAAGTACAATGCCTTTGCCAACGGCCTGCCCATCCCGGGACAGAGCTATGTCCAGCCGATCAGTCTCGCCACCGTCGTGGGAGGCATCATGTTCGGCGTCGGCATGGTCATCGCGGGCGGGTGTGCCTCCGGGACGCTCATGCGTGTCGGTGAAGGCTTTGGCATGCAGATGCTCTCCCTTTTATTTTTCGTGGTCGGTTCCCTCTGGGGAGCGCACGATATGGGCTGGTGGACCGTCAACTTTGTGGCAAACGGCCCGCGCGTCTTCCTGCCGGATGTCTTCGGCTGGTTCGGCGCAGTGGTGATCCAGTTGCTCATCATTGCCCTGCTGTATGTTGCGGCGGACAAGTTTGAGCGTAAGAAAATGGGAATCACCGACGAGGATTAATCCAAGAAGAGTCAGTACATAAACCAAAATAATATTATTTTACAGGAGGAAATGACAATGGCTGAATACACTGTTGATTGCTTAGGCGAGGCTTGCCCCGTACCGCTGATGAAGGTACAGAAGAAGATGGAGACCATGGCCGTGGGCGACGTTCTGGTTGCCCAGATCGACCACAGCTGCGCGATGAAGAACATCCCTGAGTGGGCGCGCAATCAGGGCCACAACGTCGAGATCGAAGAGGTCGACGACGGCGAGTGGGAAATCGTGATCGAAAAAACGAAATAACCTTTACTTTCTGAGCTTTGAAAGGTGATACGGAAAGGCAGGTGTCGGTTCGTTTGAACGAGTTTTGGACGAAAATCACCAAAAACAGATATTATAAAATGGTCTTTAAGAACCCCTTTACATATGTGACGGGCGCGGTGCTGCTGGCGATTTTCCAGATTGCGATCTTCGCCTACTCCGGCAACCCGTGGGGCGTTTCGGGGACCTTCGCCAACTGGGGCGCGTGGCTGTATGAGCTCGTCGGCGGCAATGTGGATAAGTGGTATTACTTCTCCTCCTCCGGCGCGCAGGCAACCCTGGAAAGCGGATTTTTAAGTCATACGGGCAGTATGCTCGACATCGGCATCATCTTCGGTGCCCTGCTGGCGGCGCTGCTGGCTTCCCAGTGGAAATTCAAGAAGATCAAAAACCTCAAGCAGGTCGTCGCGGCGGTGCTGGGCGGATTGCTGATGGGTTACGGTGCGAGACTGGCGGGCGGCTGCAACATCGGCGCGCTCTTTAGCGGAATTGCATCCCTGTCCCTGTCGGGCTGGGTCTTCGCGCTCTTCCTCTTCGTAGGGGCGTTCTTCGGAAGCAAGCTGCTTGCAAAATTCTTTATGTGAAATCTCTTTGCGAGAGAGATAGGGTCATACGGGTTGGAGGTCTTTTGCAGAAAAAGGCCTCCAACTGTTATGGCTCACTTTTGGGACAGACCGCTGCGGTCTGAAATGAGATGAAGGAGGAACCCTTTCGATATGGAAAAGAAGACGGAACAATATGACGTCGTGATCATCGGCGGCGGGGCAGCGGGCCTGACCGCCGGAATCTATTGCGGGCGGGCCCGCCTGAAGACCCTGATTATCGAAAAAGCGCTGGTCGGGGGCTTGGCGACCTATACCAATGAAATCGAAAACTATCCCGGCTTCCCCGAGGGGGAGACCGGTTTGGGGCTGATGGAGCTCTTCCATAAGCAGGCTAAAAAGTTCGGAGTCAAGTTTAAGCTCACCGACGTGCGCGGCGTGCAGCTCGAGGGGGACGTCAAGGTCGTGGAGACCTTCCGCACCAACTATGAGTGCAAGGCTGTGGTGCTCGCCTCGGGCGGCAAGCCCCGGCTCACCGGCTCGAAGGGCGAGGACAAGTACCTGTATGACAAGGGGATTTCCTTCTGCGCCACCTGCGATGCGGCGGCCAACACCGGCAAGACCGTCATGGTCATCGGCAGTGGCGACGCGGCGATCGAGGAAGGGATGTTCCTGACCAAGTTTGCCAGCAAGGTCATCGTCTCGGTGATGCACGAAGAGGGGAAGATGGACTGCAACGAGATCGCTCGGGAAGAGGCGCTGCAGAACCCCAAGATGGAATTCAAGTGGAATACCGTCACCGAGGAGTTTAAGGGCGGCGAGCGGCTGGAAAGCGTGGTGCTCAAGAACCTCAAGACCGGTGAGCTGGATGATGTGAAGGTGGACACCTGCTTCATCTTTATCGGCTATCTGCCGAACACCGAGATCTTCAAGGGGATCGTCGACATGAACCGCGCGGGCTACCTGATCACCAACGAGAAGATGGAGACCAACATCCCCGGCGTTTACGCCGCGGGCGATGTGCGGGACAAGTGGCTCAAGCAGGTTTCCACCGCGGTGGGCGACGGTGCGATCGCGGGGTATGCGTGTGAGAAGTACATCGCCGAGAGCGAGCAGTTCGAGAACCAGATCATGGCGGGTGATCTGCCGGGGCTGGTCTTCGTCTACAATGCGGTCGATCCCAAGGCGCGCGCGCTCATGCCGGTGATCGAGCAGTTCGAGGAGACCCATGCCGGACGCGTCAAGGTCACCCGGGTGGATGTCTATAAATCCGAGGGTATCGCCAATCGGCTGGGCATCAGCGAGACCCCTTGCGCCGTCTGCATTCGTGACGGGCAGAAGGCCGGGACCCTGGCTGAAAACATCAGCATGGAGTCGCTTGAGAAGCTCATGGGCCTCTCGCTGGTGGAGAGCAAATAAATCGCGGGAAACCGCAGAGGAAAGCCGCAGCAATCGCTGCGGCTTTCTGCATACAGAAAGTATGAATAAACTATGAATTTTAAGATTACTCTCGGCAAAAAGCCGCCGTCCTGCTATAATAAATAAGTAGAAAAAGAAGATTTCGGGAGGTTAGAACATGAGGCATTTGATCGACCCGTCCGACCTGTCGGTGCAGGAAGTGGACGAGCTTTTAAACCTCGCGGACCGGATTGCAAAGGACCCCAAACGCTATTCGGAAGTCTGTAAAGGAAAGAAGCTTGCCACACTTTTTTATGAGCCGAGCACCCGCACCCGCCTGAGCTTTGAGGCGGCCATGCTCAACCTGGGCGGCAGCGTGCTGGGCTTCGCCTCGGCAGACAGCTCCTCGGCGGCCAAGGGCGAGAGCGTGGCGGATACCATCCGGGTCATTTCCTGCTATGCGGACATCTGCGCCATGCGCCACCCCAAGGAGGGCGCGCCGATGGTGGCGTCCCGCTTCTCCAAAATCCCGGTCATCAACGCTGGGGACGGAGGACACCAGCACCCGACCCAGACGCTCACCGACCTGATGACCATCCGTTCAATCAAGGGGCGGCTCGGCGGGCTGACCATCGGGCTTTGCGGCGACCTCAAGTTTGGGAGGACGGTCCATTCGCTGATCAAATCCCTTTCGCGGTACGAGGGGATTCGTTTTGTACTGATCTCCCCAGGCGAGCTGCGGGTGCCGGATTACATTGTGGGAGAGGTGCTGCGGGCGAAGGGAATTCCCTATGAGGAGGTCGAGGACCTCGAAACGGTGATCGGCAAGCTGGATATCCTCTATATGACCCGGGTGCAGCGGGAGCGCTTCTTCAACGAGGAGGACTACATCCGCCTCAAGGGCAGCTACATCCTGACCGCCCACAAGATGCAGGGCGCAAAGCCCGACATGGCGGTGCTCCACCCGCTGCCGCGCGTCAACGAGATCGCCGTCGAGGTGGACGACGACCCGCGCGCCGCCTATTTTACCCAGGCGCAAAACGGAGTCTATGTGCGCATGGCGCTGATCATGAAACTGTTGGAGGTGGGCGAATGCTGAACGTGGACAGCCTGCAAAAAGGCGTGGTGATCGACCATATCAAGGCGGGCAGCAGTATGGATATTTATCACTACCTGCGCCTGGACGAGCTGGACTGCAGCGTGGCGATCATCAAGAACGCCAAGAGCGCCAAGATGGGGCGCAAGGACATCATCAAGATCGAGGAGCTGACCGACATCAACCTGGATGTGCTCGGCTTCATCGACAACAACATTACCGTCAACATCATCGAAAGCGGCCGGATCGTGGAGAAAAAGAAGCTGACCCTGCCCGAGCAGGTGCGCGGGGTGATCCGGTGCAAGAATCCGCGGTGCATCACGGCCGTGGAGACCGATGTCGAGCACATCTTCCGGCTGGCTGACCGGGAGCGGCATCTTTACCGGTGCATCTACTGCGAGCAGGAATTCGACCGCTGAGAGAGGGATGGCTAAAAATGTATGATCTGGTTGCACTGGGCGAGCTGCTGATCGACTTTGCCCCGGTGGGGGAGCGCAGCTATCAGGCCAATGCGGGCGGCGCGCCGGCCAACGTCCTGGCCGCGCTCTCCCGCCTGGGCGGCAGGACCGCCTTCATCGGGATGGTAGGTGAGGACGACTTCGGCGCCATGCTGCGCGCGGACATCGAGCGCGCCGGGATCGACGCGCGGGGCCTCAAGGCAACCCGGGAGGCGCCAACGACCCTGGCCTTTGTAAACCTGGATGAGCGGGGGGACCGTTCCTTTACCTTCATCCGCAATCCCGGAGCGGATTTGCTGCTGCGCGAAGAGGATGTCGATCTTTCGCTGATCGGGCAGGCGAAGATCTTCCATTTTGGTTCGGTCTCGTTGACCGGCGGGCCGGCGCGGGGGGCGACCCTCTACGCCGCGCGTTGGGCCAAGGAGCACGGGATCACCGTATCCTACGACCCCAACCTGCGCCCGCTGCTCTGGAAGGGGCTGGACGAGGCGAAGGAGGTCATCCTCTCAGCCATGGGGCTTGCGGACATCCTGAAAATCTCGGAGGAGGAGCTTTTGTTCCTCACTGGGACCAGCGATTTCGAGGCGGGCTCGCAGCTGCTCAGCGGCTGGGGGCCGAAGATCGTTTTCGTTACACTGGGGGCGCAGGGGTGCTTTTACCGGTATCCCGGCGGGTGCGGCACACTGCCGACCTTTGCGGTCAAGGCGGTGGACACCACCGGTGCGGGAGACGCCTTCTTCGGCGGGGTGCTCTCAAAGATTTCCGCAACCGGGTTTGAAAACGTCTGCGGTTATTCCCGGGAGGCATTCGAGGAGGTTGTGCGCTTCGGCAACGGTGTCGGTTCGTATGTGACCACCCGCAAGGGGGCAATCCCCGCCATGCCCGACCTTGCCACAGTGGAAAACTTTATGAAGGATACCCCTCTGCAAGGGGAGTGAGAACGAAAGGCCGCCGGCTACCGCCGGCGGCCTTTTGTTACCCTGTTATGCTGCGGGAGCGGCCTCGGGGGAAACCAGCCCCTGCTGCTTCCAGCGCCCGGTAAAGAGATACCAGTACCCCAAAACGATCGAGGCAAAGGAGGCCAGGGGGGCCGCCAGCCCCACGCCGAACATGCCGAGCATGTTCCCCAGCAAGAATACCAGCGGGATGCGCACCAGGAAGGTGGCGAGCAGGCCGTTGACCATTGAAAAGACGGTGCAGCCGCAGCCGTTATAAAAGCCGTTCATGCAGAAGACGAAGGCCACCAGCAAAAAGTCGAAGCTGAACGCCCGGATATAATCCAGCCCCGCCTCGATGACCTCCCGGTCGGCCTTGAAGAGGAGCATGACCGATTCAGGGGAGAGCTGGACCCACAAAAAGAAGCCGAGCGCCCCGATGAGCGAAAAGACAATCCCGATGCGCAGCACCTTGCGCGCCCGCTCGGGCTGGCCGGAGCCGATGTTCTGTCCCACCATCGAGGCGATGGCCCCGGACAATGCGCTTGCCGGCAGCATGGCGAAGCTGTTGAACTTTTCCGCGATCCCCACTGCGGCCGCCGCAGTGACGCCAAAGGTGTTGACCACCGCCGCGATGATGAGAAACGAGATGTCCACCATGGTAGACTGCAGCGAGATCGGCAGCCCCAGACGGATGATTTTGCGGGCCTTGGAACCCGAGAGGCGGAAGCTCTGCAGTTTAAAGTCGAAAACGAAATCCCTGCGCCTGAGATAGAGGATGGAGAGCACCATGCTCAGCGCCTGGGAGAGGATGGTGGCCGCTGCCGCACCGCCCGGACCCCAATGGAACACGCCGACAAACAGCAAATCGAGCAGGACGTTGCAGACACAGGCCACCGAGATGAATAGCAGCGGGCGCACCGAGTCGCCCATCCCGCGCAGGATGGCGCTGACCCCGTTGTAGAGCAGGGTGAAGATCACGCCGCAGGCGGCGATCCTGGTGTAGGCCATGGTGTCCGGGAAGGCTTCGGCCGGGGTCTGCAGGGCGATCAGCAGCGGGGAAGCTCCGCCGAAAAGCAGAACTGTGAGCGCCAGTCCGATTAAGAAAAACAGGGTGAACATCGTGCCGATGGTGCGGCTGATTTCGTGCTCCTGCCCGGCGCCCATGTACTGGGCGATCAGGATGGTGCCGCCCATGGTGATCCCGGTGACCATGCTGTTGACCAGCACCATGATCTGGCTGCCGATCGAGACGGCGGTGATGCCGGCGGCATCGGTGAACCAGCCCACCACGATCATATCCACCGTCCCGTACAGCGCCTGGATGAAGTTGGCCAGCAAAAAGGGCGCGGCAAAGAGCAGCAGGCTTTGATAGATGCTTCCTTTGGTCAGGTCTCTGGCGGCAATCTGCAAGTTTAATCCTCCTCATTCCATGAAAAAAGGATAAGAAAATTAACCAATGTTAATTCTCTTATCCAGCATTGCCCGTTTCGGGATACCCTCCGAGTTACCCAATCAGTATAAAAGGAAGGCGGCGAATTGTCAAGCCTGTCCCGTTCCAGTCGCTTTACATTCCTCCAAAAACTGATTATAATAAAAGCTGGCTTGCTGTTTTTGCAGCCGGCCCTCATGACTATAGGCATCTGATTAAAACATACTTGCGATTTCCCTGCCGAAAGGAAGAACGTATATGAAGCTCGCGGACCTATTTACAAAACGAAAGGCCGTCTTTTCGCTGGAGGTGTTTCCGCCCAAGAAGAGCGGCTCTATCGAGACGATTTATGACACTCTCGAGGCGCTCGAGGGATTGCGTCCCGATTACATCAGCGTGACCTACGGCGCGGGCGGGAACCTGGCGGACAACTCGACGCTGGAAATCGCTCAAAAGATCAAAAACCGTTATCATATTGAGCCGCTGGCCCATCTGACCTGCGTCAACTCCAGCCGTGAGCAGGTGCAAAAGTCCCTCGACAGGCTTGAAAAAGCCGGGATCGAGAATATCCTCGCCTTGCGCGGTGATATGAATCCTGAACTGCCTCCAAGGCTCGAATTCCACTATGCCAGCGAGTTGATCGGCACCATCCGCGCGCACGGTGGTTTCGACATTGCCGCCGCCTGCTATCCCGAGGGACACCCCGAATGTGACAGCCTCGAGCAGGATGTGGAGCATCTGCGTCAAAAGGTGGAGATGGGCGCGACCCATTTGATCACCCAGCTCTTTTTTGACAACGCGGATTTCTACCGTTTTCTGGAGCTGGTGCGCAAGAAGGGGATCAGTGTCCCCATCCAGGCCGGGATTATGCCGGTGGTCAACAAAAAACAGATCGAGCGCATGGTCTCGATGTGCGGCGCAAGCATCCCGGCTTCCTTGTCCAAGATCATGAACCGTTACGGCGCAAGCCCCGAGGCGCTGCGCGACGCGGGGATCAATTACGCCATCAGCCAGATCATCAATCTGCTCTCGAATTCGGTGGAAGGGATACACCTTTACACCATGAACAATCCCTACGTTGCCCGCAAGGTCAGCGGGAGTATCGCCTCGATCCTGGAGTGCGAGAATGGATGAGGGCAGACTCTTTATTGATCCCGATGAGGTGCTGCGCTACCTCGGGCTTCGCTCAGCGCCGCCCGACGAGGGCACCCGCGCGCTGATCGGGGAGTGCCGGGAGGAGATGGCCTCCCTGGCGCGGCCGCGCACAGTTTATCGCGAGCTGGATGTGCGCTTTGAAGAAGGGGGCGTGCGGCTGGGAGGGAGCGGGCTTCTGCTGCCGGGAGAGGATATTAGACGGCACCTCGATGGCTGCGCGGCCTGCTTTTTGCTGGCGGCGACCCTGGGCGGCGGGGTGGACCGCGCCGTCGCCGCGCTGCAGGTGCGGCAGATGGCCAAAGCCCTGGTGCTCGACTGCTGCGCCACCGCGGCGATCGAGGAGGTTTGCGACAAGCTCCAACGGGAGCTGGAGGAAACGCTGCAAGCGGAAGGCCGGTACGCCACCACCCGGTACAGCCCGGGGTACGGGGATCTGCCCATCACCTGCCAGCGGGAGCTGACGGCCCTGCTGGATACCTCCCGCAAGATCGGGCTGTGTGCGACGCGGGAAAATATCCTCACCCCGCGCAAATCGGTGACCGCCATCATTGGAATTTCAAAAAGACCTTTGCCGGCGCGGCGGCGCAGCTGCGAGAGTTGCGGCCTGCGTCAAAGCTGCAATTACAGACGGGGAGGAAGACACTGTGGAGATTCTTGAAGCGCTGCATGATGGCCTGCTTCTCCTCGACGGGGCGATGGGAACCATGCTGCAAAGCCGCGGCCTGCGGCTGGGGGAGCGCCCGGAGCTCTTTTCGATTACCCACCCGCAGGTGGTGGAAGGGATCCATCGTGAATATATCGAGGCGGGGGCCCAGGTAGTCTATGCCAATACCTTCGGGGCGAACGCCCATAAGTTGGCGGGGACCGGCCATACGCCCGCCGAAGTGATCGAAGCATCGGTGCGCGCGGCAAAGGCGGCCTGCGCCGGGACGAACGCCACTAAAGTGGCGCTTGATGTCGGGCCGATCGGGGAGCTGCTCGCCCCGGCCGGAAGCCTTGGCTTTGACGAGGCCTATGCGCTTTTCAAGGAGCAGATCGATGCCGGGGTGCGTTGCGGGGCCGACCTGATCGTGATCGAAACCATGACCGATCTTTATGAGGTCAAGGCGGCGCTGCTCGCGGCCAAAGAAAACAGCGAGCTGCCGGTCTTCGTGACCATGACCTTTGAGCGGGGCGGGCGCACCTTCACCGGGTGCAGCGTCAGCGCGATGGCTCTGACGTTGGAGGGGTTGGGTGCCGACGCGATCGGGATCAACTGCTCGCTCGGCCCCAAAGAGATTTATCCGATCGCGAAGGAGCTCTCCGCCTGGACCCGGCTGCCATTGATCGTCAAGGCAAACGCGGGGCTGCCCGACCCGCAGACCGGGAAATATGACGTTACGCCCGAGGCGTTCGCCGGGAGCGCCTTGCAGTTTATGGAAATCGGGGTTTCGGCCATAGGCGGCTGCTGCGGCACCACCCCCGAATACATCGCCCGCATGCGCGAGACGCTCTCCGGCAAGTGCCCAGCCAAGCGGGAATATCCGGCGCGCGCGGCCATCTGCACCCCGACCAAAACGGTGGCCATCGACGGGGTGGCCGTCATCGGCGAGCGGATCAATCCGACGGGGAAGAAGCTCTTTAAACAGGCCTTGATCGAGCACAACATGGATTATATCCTCTCCCAAGCCATTGCCCAGATCGAAGCGGATGCGGACATTCTGGATGTTAACGTCGGCCTGCCCGAGATCGACGAGGCGGCCATGCTCCCCGAGGTGGTCTGCCGGCTGCAGGCAGTAATCGACGCGCCGTTGCAGCTCGATTCCTCGAATGCAAAGGCTTTGGAAAACGCGCTGCGCCTTTATAACGGCAAGCCGGTGGTCAATTCGGTCAACGGCGAGGCGGCGGTGCTTGAGAGGATCCTGCCGTTGGTCAAAAAATATGGGGCCGCCGTGGTGGGGCTGACGCTGGATGAAAACGGGATCCCGCCAAAGGCCGGGGAGCGCTTTGCCATCGCGCAGCGTATTCTGGATGCCGCCCTTCGGCATGGGATACGCCGGGAGGACGTCTACATCGACTGCCTGACGCTGACCGCCTCGGTGCAGCAAAAAGAAGTGATGGAAACCCTCAAAGCGGTACAGATGGTCAAGGAGCGCCTGGGGCTCAAAACGGTGTTGGGGGTGTCGAATATCTCGTTCGGCCTGCCGGGGCGGGAGCTGATCAACCAGAGTTTTCTCACCCTGGCGCTGGCGCACGGGCTGGACCTGCCGATCATCAACCCGAACATCCCCTCGATGATGGGGGCCGTGGCCGCTTTCAGGGTGCTGTATAACCAGGATGAGGGGGCCAAGGACTTTATCGCAAAATATGCGCAGGAGAAGGGGGCGGCGCCTGTCGTCCCTGTGCAGGGAATGACCATTGAGCACGCGATCCTGCGCGGACTTGCAAAGGAGAGCCGCGAGCTGGCGAAAGCGCTGCTCGCGGATATGGGCGAGATGGAGCTGGTCAATGATCGGCTGATTCCTGCACTCGACGAGGTCGGCTCCCGGTTTGAGCAGGGCAAGCTCTTCCTGCCGCAGCTGTTGCAGGCTGCGGGGGCGGCGCAGGCCGCCTTCGAGGTGGTCAAGGAGAGGATTGCCGCCGCCGGGAAACCCTCGGTGAGCAAGGGGAAGATCCTGCTCGCCACCGTGAAGGGGGACATCCACGATATCGGGAAAAACATCGTCAAGGTGATTTTGGAAAACTATGGCTATCAGATTATCGACCTGGGGCGGGATGTCCCGGTCGCGCGGGTGGTGGACGAAGCCGTGCGCCAGGAGGTGCGCCTGGTGGGGCTCAGCGCCCTGATGACCACCACTTTGCCGAGCATGGAGGCGACCATAAAGGCGCTGCACGAGAGGCTGCCCGGCTGCAAGGTGTTTGTGGGCGGCGCGGTGCTCACCGCGGATTATGCCGGGAAGATCGGGGCCGACTTCTACGCCCGGGACGCCAAGCAGTCGGTGGACATTGCCCGGGAAATTTTAGGCTAGGCCATATCAAAGGGGGCAAACAGTTTGGCAAACAAAAGTGCTGAAATTCTCTGCATTGGGACCGAAATCCTGATGGGGAACATCGTCAACACCAATGCGACCTACATCGCGCGCGGGCTGGCGAATTTGGGGATCAACGTCTATCACCAATCGGTGGTGGGGGACAACCCCGAGCGGCTGCGTGACAGCCTATGCCTTGCCTTTTCGCGGGCGGACATCGTGATCACCACCGGTGGGCTCGGGCCGACCTACGACGACCTGTCCAAGGAAACGATCGCCGGATACTTCGGCCGCCAGCTGGTGCTGGACCCCGAATCGCTCGAAAAGATCGAGGGGTACTTTCGGCGCTCTGGCCGGCAGATGACCGAGAACAACAAAAAGCAGGCTTATATGCCAAAGGACTGCACCATCTTTGAAAACAAAAACGGCACCGCCCCGGGCTGTGCCATCGAACAGGATGGGAAGATCGCCATCCTCCTGCCCGGCCCGCCGCGCGAGATGGGGCCGATGTTTGAGCACTGCGTGCTGCCCTATCTCTCCCGTTTTCAGGATACCGTGCTGGTATCGCGCAACCTGCATTTCTTCGGGATCGGGGAGTCGGCGCTGGAGGCGCGGCTCTACGGGTTGATGACAGGAAGCACCAACCCGACCGTCGCCCCCTACGCCAAGACGGGGGAGGTCATGCTGCGGGTGACCGCCAGCGTCAGGCGGGAGGAGGACGCGTCCGCCCTGATTGAACCCGTGATCGGACAGATCAAGGAGCTGGCCGGGGAATACCTCTACGGGATCGACGTTGGAGACTTGCAAACCGCAGCGGTCCGGGCCCTGACGCAGAAGGGACTGCACGCCGCGACGGCCGAGAGCTGTACCGGCGGGCTCGTCTCCAAGCGGCTGACCGAGGTGGACGGCGCGTCCAGGGTGTTTGAATGTGGGGTTTGCAGCTATTCCTGCGAGATGAAGGAGCAGCTATTGGGGGTGCGCCACGAGACGCTCGCGCACTTTGGCGCCGTCTCGCGCGAATGTGCGCGGGAGATGGCCGCGGGGGTGCGCCGCCTCTCGGGGGCAGATATCGGCGTTGCGGTGACCGGCAATGCGGGGCCGAAGGCTTCGGAGGAGAAACCGGTGGGGCTCGTCTACGTCGCGGTGGACAGCGGGCGCTGCCGGGAAGTGCTCGAGCTGCAAATTTCCCGGGAGGACGACGATGCAAGGGAATATATCCGTACAATCGCCTCTTCCCACGCATTGCACCTGCTGCTCAAAGCGGCAAACGAGTATTAAAAATAGGGCCCCAAATGGGGCGGTGAGATAAGAAATATTTCAGAGGGACGGCGGCAGCCGTCCCTCTGTGTTTTCTTAAAACAACGCGCTTAAGGGCGCGCCTTTTTTCTTCAGGGCGGGGGTTGACGCTGCGCCCTTCTCAAAGTATTGAAAGCTGCGCTTCCAATACTTCCATATGGGTGCTCCCGGAAGGGCGCATTTCTTTTCTTCAAGACGGAGGTCGAAGCTGCGCCCTTTATACGTGCTCTTGGGATAGGAGCCCTGTTTTTTAACTGCGGATTTCTTGCAGGATCTGCTTTTTATAATGGATGAACGCGTCGCTCATCGAAATATCCTCGTCCCGCTCTCCCGGCAGTTCAATTTGAAGCTCGGCGGTGATCCTTCCCGGCGCGCCGGACATGATGTAAACCCGGTCCGAGAGGAAGATCGCCTCGTCGATGTCGTGGGTGATGAAGATCGAGGAGGTGCCGTGCTTCTTGCGCACCGATTGGAACCAGCGGTGCAGCGAGGATTTGGTGATGGCGTCCAGGGCGGAAAACGGCTCGTCGAGCAGCATCACCCGCTCAGAAAAGAGATAGGCCCGCAGCAGTGCGGCGCGCTGGCGCATCCCGCCGGAAAGCTCGCTGGGATAACGCCTTTCGCTGCCGCCGAGGCCGAATTCCTCCATCAGCTCCCCGGCGCGCCGGTGCGCCTCCCGCCTTGCCGCGCCTGCAAGGCGCAGCGGGAGGCAGACGTTGTCCAGCACGGTGCGAAAGGGGAGAAGGAGGTCCTTTTGCTGCATGTAACTGACCCTGCCCGAGTGCCCGGTCACGTCCTCCCCTTCGAGCAGCACCCGCCCGCTGTCCGGGCATTCGAGCCCGGAGAGGAGGTTAAAGAGGGTGGTCTTGCCGATCCCGCTGACCCCAAGCAGGGAAACGAGCTCGCCGCGCTCGAGGGCAAGGCTGATGTCCTGCACCACGCACCGCCCGTCGTAGCTTTTACAAAGCCCCTCGGCTTGCAGCACGCTCATGATTGTGCTGCGGGGAGGTATTCATTGGTGAAGCCGCCGACTCCCAGCTCCTTCTGGATGACCCCGACCTGGTACATCCAGTCGTAGAAGGCCTTCCAGCGGCTTTCATCGATCTCGCCCCAGCGCGGATACTCGGCCTTGTACTGCCCGGCGAGGAATTCCTGGCTGGCATAGACCAGATCGGGGGAGAGCTCGGGCACCGATTTCAGCAGCAGGCCGGCCGCCTCCTTGGGATTTTGAATGGCGAATTCATATCCCTTGCTGGTCGCCTCCAGGAAACGCCTGGCTGTCTCGCGGTTGTTTTCCAGGAATTCATCCTGGGCGATCAGGATGGGGGTGTAATAGTCGAAAGTCGGGTCGGAGTCGCTAAATTTGATGAAGTTATAGTCCACTCCGGCGAGCTGCGCGGCCACAACGTCCCACGCCTCATAGACCCAAACGGCGTCCACATTGGTCTGGATGGCGGAGATCGCGTCGGAGACCGTGCTGGGGATCAGTTCCACTTTGCCAAAGTCGCCGCCCTGCGCCTTCATCGAATCCCGGATCATCGACTGCTCGAAGGGATCGTCCCAGGTGGCGTATTTTTTCCCTTCCAGGGACTTGAAGCTGTCGATCCCGGCACTCTTCAAGGAGATGATCCCCGAGGTGTTGTGTTGGATGATCCCGGCCACGGCGGTCACCGGCAGGGGCGGATCGGCGCTCAGTGCGGTTCCGAGGTTTTCCTGGATGCTTACTCCGAACTGCGCCTTGCCCGAGGCGACCAGCGCGATCGAGCCGTCCTCGGGCGGCTGGACGATCGTTACATCCAGTCCGGCATCCTGATAAAAGCCGTTTTCCAGTGCGACATAGAGCCCGGTATGATTGGTGTTGGGCGTCCAGTCGAGCACCACGGTAATGGCCTTCTGTCCGGCTTCCTGCGGCTGTGCCGTTGAGGTTGGGCCCGCACAGGCGCTTAGCGCGCCCATACAGAGGGAAAGGCCCAGCGCCAGGCTGAGCAGTTTTCTTATCGGCATGTCAGGTTCTCCTTTTATTTCAGTATTGCGCGGGTGTCCTGCCTGTGCTTCCAGGGCATGGCCCCGCGCTGGAGCAGGGAGACCAGCCACATCGCCAGCAGGCTGATCCCGCTGATCAGGAAGATCACCGCGAACATCTTGTCGAAGGCATAGGCCTTGCGCACCCGGGTCATATAGACCCCGAGCCCGCCGTTGCCGCCCAGCCATTCGGCCACCACCGCTCCGACGATGGAATAGGCCGTGCTCACCCGCAGCCCGGAAAAGAAGCTTTCCAGCGACGAGGGAAGTTTGAGCTGCCAAAGAATCTGACGGCGGGAGGCGCCCATCGACTGAAAGAGGCGGACGGTATCCGGGTCCACTGCGGCGAAGCCGCTGAGGATGCTGACCACCAGCGGGAAGAAGCAGGTGATGAAAATCAAGGTGATCTTGGGCAGCAGCCCATACCCCAGCCAGAGCACCAGCAGCGGCGCGACGGCAATGGTGGGCACCGTCTGGGTGAGTACAATCACCGGATAGACGGCCCGGCGCAGGAACGCAAAGCGGTCCATCGCCACCGCCAGAAAAAAGGCGGCGGCGATGCTCGTCGACAGCCCGATGGCGGATTCCGTCAGTGAGACGGCGGCGTTTTGCATGAGCAGGGGAAAATCCCCGATGAAGGCCGCCAGCACCCTGCCGGGCGAGGGGAGCATGAATGCGGGGATCAGCTCAAGCGCGCAGGCCAGCCACCACAGCAGCAAAAGCAGGGCGAGAAAGCTCAGCGGGTAGAGCTTACTGATGATGCTTGGTGACTTTTTCATCAATGGTCATCACCCCGGCGTTCGGGTTGTAGGAGATTTTAACATAGGCGGCGACGCTCGGCGCGCCCTCGCGGGTACAGATGAGCTGGCAGTCCTTGACCAGCTGCATGAGGGTGTCGTAGTCCCCCTCCACCGAGGTTTCGAACGGACCGACATAGGTGGGCAGCCCGCTGCCCTTGAGGTGGGCGATCACAGCATCGATAATCCGCACGGCCTCCTCGTTGTTCGGGGCCTTCGGCACCACCTGGATGGCAATGCTTGCTTCTGGTTTTTGCATGATGAAACTTCCTTTCTTTTGCCGGGCTTTGCCCGAAAATTTAAGCAAACAAAAAAGCGCAAGGAAAGCCTTGCGCAGAAATTGGCAGATATACAGCAACCATTTCTTCCTACGCCGGCATTATCCGGATCAGGTTAAAGGGTTTAGGAGGGGAACGTCCCTCCATTCTCAGCCGAACCGGGATTTATCAATAAATCCTTTCAGCACCCCTGATGTTCACTTTTTTGTCACTCGCGTATATCTTACTGCAATTCTTTTGGCCTGTCAACCAAAAAGGACTTTTTCTCCTTGGCCTGCGGTGCTATAATGAAGTTGGAATGTGGGGAGAGGAGGGCCGGTTATGACGCTGGAAGAGAATATCATCGGGATAGAGCACATTGGCATCCCGACGATGGACATCGAGCACACCATCCAGTTTTACGAGGCGATCGGCTTTGGGCTGGAGTATTTTACCGAGCTTCCGCAGGAGGACGGCAAGTTGATCCGTATGGCGTATCTGCGCCTCAGAAATGTGGAGATCGAGGTTTATCAGGGAGGCCCGATCGCCGGGAAGAGCGGGGCGATCGATCACCTTGCGCTCAGCGTGGCGGACATTGAGGAGGCGTTCGAGCGGGTGAAAGAGAAGAAGCTGCCGCTGCTTGAGCCGCGGATCCGGACTCTCAACATGTTCGAGCACAAGGTGCGCTACTTTACGCTTGTCGGTCCCTCGGGGGAGCAAATTGAATTCAGCCAAAGGATTTAGACGGCCGATCTACGGTCATATTCCTTCCGCCGCTTTGTTTTAGAGAAAAATAATAGCGGGCCGTTGATTCTTTCAACGGCCCGCTTTCGCATATTAGTTGTCGATGTCGGCGGCCTCATCGTACTGGGAATAGGTGATGGCCTTGTGCTTCCAGCCGCCCTTGAAGTAAAAGAACATGGTGAGAGCCGCGCCGATTGCCCAACCGAACGCATAGCTGAAGAACATGTTGTCCCGCCCGAAGAAATGGGTAATCAGGTAGGAGGCGGGCACGCGCGCCGCCCAGAGGGAAAGGATCGAGGAGGCCATGGGGACCACCATCTCGCCCGCGCCGCGCATGACCGAGTTGAAGACAAAGAGAAGCGCAAGCAGAACATAGAAGGGAAGGACCCGGTTGAGGTAGGCGCAGCCCGAGGCGATAACCTCCTGCGAGGTGGTGAAGAGCCCCATCAGCTGGGAGCCGAAAAGGATTACCCCGCCGCCGAGGACTATGCTCACCAAAACACACATCACCAAAGCCGAGATGGTCCCGCGGTGTACCCTTTTAAGCTTGCCCGCGCCGATGTTCTGCCCCACATAGGTGGTGACGGCGTTGGTGATGCTCTGGATGGGGAGGAAGGCGAAGGTATCCAGCTTGTTCGCCACGTTAAAGCCGGCCATGAAAGCGGGACCGAAGGAATTGACCAGCGACTGCACCGCGATACTGCCCACCGAGAAGAGTGCCTGCTGGATTCCGGAAGGGATCCCTAGGCGGATAATCTGCACAAAGAGTGGCTTGACGAAGCGCAGCTTGAAGGGGGAGATGTGGATGAAGTCGTACTTCCTATTGATATAGAAGATGCCGAACACCCATGAGAAGATCTGGGCGATCACGGTGGCGATCGCCACCCCGGCGACACCCCAATGGAAGTTGACGACGAAGACCAGGTCCAGCACGATGTTGATAAAACAGGCGATGGTCAGGAAGAGCAGCGGGGTCTTGGAATCGCCCAGCCCCTGCATAATCCCCGAATTGATGTTGAAGCCGAGCGTGCCGATCATGCCGAGGAAGAGGATGATCAGGTAGGTCTTGGCGTCCGCCATGGTATTTTCCGGCACCTTGATGAAGCGCAGCAGCGGGTCGGCGATCAGCAGGGAGAGGATGGTCAGCGGGACCACTCCCACGATCACGGTGGTATACATGGTATTCACCGTGTTTGAGACCTGCTCGAAGTCCTTGGCGCCGTAATATTGGGAGATCATCACCAACGCGCCCATGCCGATCCCCATGAAGAATGAGGTCATCATGAAAACGACCGGGAAACCGGTACCGACCGCCGCGAGCGCGATCTCGCCGGCAAAGCGTCCCACGACCAGGCTGTCCACCATGTTGTAAAGCTGCTGGAACATGTTCCCGATCAGGAGCGGAACCGAAAAGAAAAAGATCAGCTTGGCGGGATTTCCGGTGGTCATGTCGGTCATACCAGCTTGTTTTTTCGCCACATCGGCCATTTTAACGTCTCCTTCCAGATTCAAATGCAAAAGAAATACATGCTGCCGATCGAAAAAATCGGCAGCATGCGGCTGATACGCGTTATATATATGATAGCGCAAATGAAAAATGATTGCAAGCATTGTTCAAAACAAAAGAATTCGTGAACGATATTTTTCCGTCTTGTGAACAAATTGTTATTCCAAATTGTAGAAAAAGAATGACAGGAAAAATTACTATAAGTATAAAGGAAGAGTGTTGAAAATCTTTCGTCGTTTTGACTATTATTTTTTTACATTCTGAAAAAAATGCAGGAGGTTGCAATGAAGATTGCAAAATCAAGCAAGAAACTGCAATTTTAACTAGCGTTTCTCGTAAAATATGCTATAATGAGTGAGCAATCCATCAAAAACAAGGAGTGTCAAATCAAAATGAAAAAGATTTTAGTTTGCATGTTATCTGCAGTTGTTGCTCTTTCCATGGTTGCTTGCGGCTCCACCGCTTCGGAGTCTTCCTCCGCGAGCGAGCCCACCAGCTCCGTTTCTGAGGAGAGCAGCGAGGCTTCCTCTGAGGAGTCCAGCGAGGCTTCTTCCGAGGAGAGCAGTGAGGCTTCTTCTGAGGAGAGCAGCGAGGCTTCTTCTGAGGAGTCCAGCGAGGCTTCCTCCGAGGAGAGCAGTGAGGCTTCTTCTGAGGAGTCCAGCGAGGCTTCCTCCGAGGAGAGCAGCGAGGCTTCCTCTGAGGCCGAGACCTCTTCTGTCGCTGCCTAACTTTTCGCGGCATGCACAGCGCAGTAAGCGCCATATGAAAGCTGTGGGTTTACCCACAGCTTTCTTTTTTTGACAGATGCTCCAATGCCGCAATAAAACAACCAGAAATTATTAAGATAGGCAGTTAAATCTGGAAATATCTATAAAAATAGGATGATTTTGTAAATTATAGCTGTGATTCGGCGGAAACTGTGTTATAATCGAAAAGCAACTGTCCGGCCCCGGCAGGCCGGCAAAAATTATGTTCGATGATAAGGAGATCCATATGAAGAAGATTTTAGTCGCGATATTGGCCCTGACCACTGCACTTTCCATGACCGCCTGCTCGGGCAGCAAACCGGCCGAGCAGGAGACCTCCTCGGCGGGCGAGGCGAGCTCCGCCGTTTCCGAAAGCTCCTCTGAGGCCTCTTCCGAGGAAACCTCTTCGGAGAAATCCGAGGCGCCCGCCGGCGACACGACTCCCGAGCAGGCCGCTGCTGCGGCGTTTGATGCGTTCAAAGCGCTCGACCAAGAGAAAATTGCCGAGTACTTTATCGGTGGCGAGAACGTCAATCTCAGCAATATGAGCCCGGTTGCCGATGGGGAAAAACTGAGCAAGCTGTTTGTCGAGAACTTCAGCTATGAGCTGGGCGAGGTCACCGAGGACGGGGACAGCGCCGTCATCAAGACCAAGGTCACCAATGCGAACATGTCCACCCTCTTCAACGACCTGATGGCTTTCGCCATGGAGCAGGCCGTTACGGGTGAGACCGACGAGGCAAAGATCAACCAGGCTGTCGAGGACAAAGTGATCGAGCTGGTCGGCACTGCGAAGGAGAACCCCGTCACCGCCGAAGTGGACGTCAGGCTCACAAAGGCGAACGGCGTCTGGAAGGTCGAAATGGACGAGAACCTCCTGGATGCCGTCATGGGCGGCTTGGTAAGCGGTATGGCCGAGATGATGGAGCAGATGGCCGGCGCGCTCACTTCCGCCGCGGAATAATAATCAAATCATCAGAACCATCCAAAAGAAACGGCCCGCAGGCAATTGCCGGCGGGCCGTTTAGAATATTCCGGTTAAGGTCAAATTTTGGAGTAGCCAAAGCTGTTGGCCAGCGCGTCGATTTTTTCACCCGCCTTGCATTTTGGGCAGTCCCGGAAGGAATAGGTGCTGTAGCCGGGGATATCTTCGCGGGTGAAGAGGGGATGGATTTCGACCCCTTCGATCTCGGGGATGGCGCTGAAGATCGCGGAGATGCCCGCAACCCTGCCATCGTAGTACCGGACGCACTCCAGAGTGCGGTGCATCGTCTTACCGGTGGTGATCGAAGCGATCAGGATCAGCACGTTCTTGCCGGAGATCATCGGCTGCAGGTTATCGCGGAAGAGCATCTGTCCGTTCGAGTTGTACTCTGGCGTGACAAGATAGATGTTTTTATTGCTGTTGACCGAGTGGACGTTGGGTTTGGAGAGCTCCTGCGCAAGATAGCTGCCGATGGTTTCGCTTCCGTCCATGCAGACGATGGTGTTGACCAGCGTATTCATCTCATACCGCTTGGCCATCTCAGCCGCCGCATCCATCGCCATCATGTGGCGATGCTTCATGCTGGTGATGTCGATGTAATAATTGATGTGCGAATGGCTGGTCACAAAGTGGCCCGGGATCGCATCGATCGAGATATTGGTATTCCCCTGGTAATAAATGGTTACACCGTTTTCGTTCATGAGAACCCTCCCTTTCAAAACACGTTTGTTATATTATAGCAGCATTGACAAATTTTATCAATTATTTCTTTGAATTTTATTTATTTTAAACGGAGCGATTGCCTTTTTACTTGATTTCCCGGCAGGAGTATATTACAATAGTGTTTAAAAATAATGGGAGGGGTGTGCCTGTGACGATTGATCGGGAAAGCATTGCCGCGGCGATGGGGGAGGCCTTGGCGCCGCTCGTTTTGAAGAATGCGACGGTGCTTAACGTCTATACCGGCGAGCTCTTAGAGTCGGACGTCGCCATCCGGGATGGGATCATCCTCGGGGTTGGCCGCTATCAGGGAGAACGGGAAGTCGATATTTCGGGCAGGTACCTGGTGCCCGGCTTCCTCGATGCGCACATGCATATCGAGTCCTCGATGACCACTCCCGCCCGCCTGGCAGGAGAGATCCTTCCCTGGGGCACAACCACCGTGATCGCCGACCCGCACGAGGTGGCCAACGTCAGCGGGCTTACGGGGATCGAATACTTCCTCGATGAGGCCGAGGGACTGCCGCTGCATATTTATATCATGCTGCCCTCCTGTGTGCCCTGCACCCCCTTTGAAACCAGCGGGGCCGTGCTGGGGGCCGAGGAGCTGCTGCGCCTCAAGGGGCGGGAAGGCGTGCTGGGCCTGGGCGAGATGATGGACTACGTTGGGGTGGTGCAATGCGACGAGGGGGTCCATAGGAAGCTCGCGGCTTTCCGGGACGGGATCATCGACGGGCACGCTCCGCTGCTGACGGGCAATGCGGTGCAGGCCTACCGGCTGAGCGGCATAGCCACCGACCATGAGTGCTCGCGGGAGGACGAGGTCCTCGAAAAGCTGCGCGCAGGGTTCTATCTCCTGGTGCGGGAGGGGTCGGCAGCAAAGAACCTGGAGGCGATCCTGCGCGCCGTGCAGAAGAACGGCCTGGGCTACGACCGCCTCGCGTTTTGCACCGACGACAAGCATCTCGAGGACATCAGCCGCGAGGGGCATATCAGCCACAACATCCGCCGTGCCATCGGGTTCGGGGTACCGGCGGTGCAGGCATACCGGATGGCAACCTTAAACCCCGCGCAGATTTACGGCCTGCGCCAGCTGGGCGCAATCGCCCCGGGCTGCCGGGCCGACCTGGTGGTGCTGGATGATCTGGAGCGGGTCAAAATCCACTCGGTCTACTGCGGCGGAAAGCTGGTCAGCGAGCGGGGGAGCGCGGTGCGCCTCACCGGCGCACCCTGCCCCGCCGCCCTTTTGGACACGGTCAAGGTCGCGCCCGTGAATGAGCAGGACCTGCGCCTGCCGCTGGGCCGGAACCCCACCCCGGTGATCGGGCTGATCCCGGGGCAGATTGGCACCTCCTGTCTGCTTGAAGAGGTCGGGCAGGAGGGGGACTGCTTCCAGGCGGACCGGGTATATCAGAAAATTGCGGTCGTCGAGCGGCACCACGCCAGCGGCCGGGTCGGGGTCGGGATTGTCAAGGGCTTCTCGGTGCATGGGGCGATCGCCACGACCGTGGCCCATGACTCGCACAATTTGATCGTGATCGGGGACAACGACCGTGACATGCTCTGCGCCATCCGGGAGCTGTGCCGCTGCGAGGGCGGCTATACCCTGGTACAGGACGGCCGGGTAGTCGATACCCTGCCGCTTCCCATCTGCGGGCTGATTAGTGATGAGGAGCCCGCGGCGATCAAAGAGCGCATTGCAGATATGACGCTCGAGGCGCACCGGATGGGCGTCCCCGAGGGATTCGAGCCCTTCATCACCATGTCCTTTTTGGCACTGCCGGTCATTCCGGAAATCCGGATCACCGACAAGGGAGTATTCGATTCCTTACACTACCGCTTCATCAAAAATTGAGAAACCGGCTGCAGCCATTCCGGAACCACTCGTATGGAAGTATTGAAAGCTTTGCTTACAATACTTTGGAAAGGGCGCAGCTTCAATCTCCGCCCTGAAGAAAAAATGCGCCCTTTACGCGAGCACGCATAAGGAAGTATGGCAGGCAAAGTCTGCCATACTTTGGGAGGGGCGCAACGCCACCCCTGTCCGGAAGAAAAGAAGGGCGCTCTTTGGTAGCAGCCGGTTTTTTTAAAACCACTTTTTCCGTTTAAAGATCAGCAGGATCACCACCAGGATCCGCCCAAGATAGGCCCCGTGCGGATAGCTTGGAAGGCCCGGGAGGGGCTCCAGCTTGTCGCGTTCGACCGAATAGGACATCAAATATCCCCCGAATCAGGTTTTTCGGCGAATTGGTAGCAAATTACAGATTATTTTGTTATAATATAGCTTAACACAGGCGAGGTGGATTCGCCACCAGATTGGATAAAAATTACAAGTGGGGGATTTCAATGAAAAAATGGACGGTGTTCCTGCTCGCGGCTGTCGCCGCCGCAGGGCTGCTGGCAGGCTGCCAAGGCTCGCAGCAGGCCGGTGGGGGAGGGCTCTTCGGGCCAAAGAAGCTGACGGTCGGGGTGAACGCCTCACTGCCGCCGCTGAGCTTCGAGGAAAATGGCGAGGCCACCGGCTTCGATGTGGAATACGTCAGAGAGCTTGCCTCCCGCATGGGGATGGAAGCTAAAATCGAGACGGTGGATTGGCAGGGTAAGGCGCAAGCGCTCGGGGAAGGCAAGGTGGAGCTGCTCATCGGGGGCCTGACCGCCTCACAGGGGGGCGATCTGCTCCTCACGAAGCCCTACCGCTCCGGCTCTCAAGTAATTATGACCACCGATTACAGTGGGATCACCCGCAAGAAGGACCTGGCAGGCAAGCGCTTGGGTCTCTGCGTTGGGAGCGCCGGCGAGGGCGCGCTCGGCGCAGACGAGGCAGCGTCGCAGATCGGAGAGCTCATGCAGTATCCCGACAGCGCCGCCGCGCTTGCGGGGCTGCGGGAAGGCCGGGTGGACGCGGTCCTGGTGGACGGGGACACGGCCCGCTACCTTGCAAAGGAGGAGCCGGGATATTTAATACTGCCCGAGGAGTTTTCCGGCGAGCAGTATGTCATCGCTCTCCAGTCGGGAAACGACAAGCTGCTCGGGCAGGTCGAGGCGGCGATGGACGAGATGGAGGCCGACGGCTTTACCGGGACGCTGATCGCCAAATGGTTCCCCGGCGCACCGGCTGAAAGCGAAGAGGCAAAATAGGCCGGAGAAACCAAAAAAACGGATGGGCCCGACGGGCCCATCCGTTTTTTAACTTATATTATTTCTTGGAATTTGCCTTCATGCGCAGGGCGTTATTGAGAATTCGCTTGCGGATGCGGATGTTCTCCGGAGTAATCTCGAGCAGTTCGTCCTCCCCGATAAATTCGAGCGATTCCTCCAGGCTCATGCGCTTGGGCGGAACCAGGCGCAGCGCGTCGTCCGAGCCGGAGGCACGGGTGTTGGTCAACTGCTTCTTCTTACAGACGTTCACCGCGATGTCCTCCGCCTTGGGGGAGCGGCCGACGACCATCCCCTCGTAGACCGGCACTCCCGCGCCGATGAAGAGCTCGCCGCGCTCCTGGGCGTTGTAAAGCCCGTAGGTGATCGACTCGCCCGTCTCAAAGGCGATCAGTGAACCGTAGTTGCGCCGGGGGATATCCCCCTTGTGGGGCTCATATCCGGCAAAGATGGTGTTGAGGATCCCCTCGCCCTTGGTATCGGTCATGAACTGGCTGCGGTAGCCGAACAGGCCCCGGGAAGGGATTTTGAATTCGATCCGCATCCGGCTGCCCTGGGGGGTCATATGGGTGAGCTCACCCTTGCGCTGGCCCATCTTCTCCATAACCGAGCCCATGTATTCCTCGGGTACGTCGATCACCAGCTCCTCCATCGGCTCCATCAGCTGGCCGTTTTCGGTCTTGGTGAGCACCTTCGGGGTGCTGACCTGGAACTCGTACCCCTCGCGGCGCATGGTCTCGATCAGGATGGACAGGTGCATTTCGCCCCGTCCGCAGACCCTGAAGCTTTCGGTGGTCTCGGTGTCCTCCACCCGCAGCGACACGTCCTTGAGCAGCTCGCGGTAGAGGCGCTCGCGCAGGTGGCGGGAGGTGACGAACTTGCCCTCGCGCCCGGCGAAGGGGCTGTCGTTGACCGAGAAGGTCATCTCCATGGTGGGCTCGGAAATCTTGACGAAGGGGAGTGCTTCCACCGCGTCGGTCGCGCACAGGGTGTCGCCTATGCTGATATTTTCGATCCCCGAGATGCACACGATGTCGCCCATCTTGGCTTCGGTGCAAGGGACCCGCTTGAGCCCGTCGAACTGATAGATGTTGACGACCTTGCTCTTGAATTTCTTCTCCGGGTCGTGATAGTCGCAGACGACGATCTCCTGATTCTGCTTGACCTGCCCGCGTTCGATCCGGCCGATGGCGATCCGGCCGACGAAGGAATTGTAGTCGATCGAGGAGACGAGCATCTGAAACGGCCCTTCCAGATCGCCTTCAGGCGCCGGAATCTGCTCGAGAATCTTGTCGAAGAGGGGACACAGATCGCTCCCCGGGAACTCGGGGGAATAGGAGGCGGTGCCGTCCCGCCCCGAGCAGAAGATGACGGGGGAATCGAGCTGTTCCTCCGAGGCGTCCAGATCGAGCAGCAGCTCGAGCACCTCGTCGGGCACCTCCTTGAGCCGGGCGTCCGGCTTGTCGATCTTGTTGATCACCACGATCACCCGGTGTCCGAGCTCCAGCGCCTTCTGCAGCACGAACCGGGTCTGGGGCATGGGGCCCTCCGAGGCGTCCACCAGCAGGATGACGCCGTTGACCATCTTGAGCACCCGCTCCACCTCTCCGCCGAAGTCGGCATGTCCGGGGGTGTCGATGATGTTGATCTTGACATCCTTATAATAGGTGGACGTGTTCTTGGCCAGAATGGTGATTCCGCGCTCGCGCTCAAGGTCGTTGCTGTCCATCACGCGGTCCTCGACCACCTGGTTTTCCCGAAACACGCCGCCCTGCTTGAGCATTTCATCCACTAGGGTGGTTTTGCCGTGGTCGACGTGCGCGATGATCGCGACGTTGCGCAAATCCTCTCTCATCAAAACTGATTCCTCCAATGTTTGCCCGCTTCCGGCGGGCTTTCCGACTCATTTTTTACAACTATTTATTCTACCACATTCGCGCTTATAACACAATCTTTTTCTCTTGTCTTATACATCAATATGAAAAGGATGGGAAAAGCTCGGCCATTTGATACAAAAATAACGCCCGGACGGGGAGAAAAAACTGATATAACTGTATAAAGATGAATAAATATAAATATTTTTTCAAAAAACTCTTGATTTTACTGGCGCTGAGTGTATAATAAATGCATAGCCTCAAACGAGGTACATAAAACAACGAACAATTACTGGAGGAGTTTATATGAAAAAGATTCTGGCAGTCCTGTTGGCCGTTTCGATGACGGCCGTGTTCGGCGCCTGCTCGTCGGGCGGCGGCGCCACTTCGTCCGAGACGAGCGAGCCCGCAAGCTCTGAGGCGGCGCCCGAGAGCTCCGAGGCCGAAGCTCCCGAAAGCTCGGAGGCTTCTTCCGAAGAATCCGAGGCTCCCGCCGACACCGGCAACATGCCGACCGTTGAGAAGATCAAGGAGAAGGGCGAGCTTGTCATGCTGACCAACGCCGCCTTCCCGCCGTTCGAGTATGTCGACGGCTCTGAGATCACCGGCGTGGACGTCGAGATCGCCCAGGCAATCGCCGACGAGCTGGGCGTCAAGCTGACCGTCACCAACATGGACTTCGACCCGATCATCGACTACATCAAGACCGGGAAGGGCGACCTCGGGATCGCGGGCATCACCGCCAACGAGGAGCGCGAGAAGGCGGTCGATTTCTCGACCTCCTACATCACCACCACCCAGTACATGATCCTGCCCACCGGCGTGGACGGCGCCACCTTCGACCCGAACGGGAAGATCATCGGCGTGCAGCAGGGCACCACGGGCGACAATTACTACGCTTCCGATCCGGAGGTCATGCAGCCCAAGGAGGTCAAGCGCTACAAGAGCGCGGTTGACGCCGCCGCCGACATGGCGCTCGGGCGTGTGGACTGCGTGATTATCGACGAGATGCCCGCCAAGGCGATCGTCGCCAACAACCCTGACAAGATGCAGGCTTACGACCCCGGCTATGACAAGGAGAGCTACTCCATCGCCATGATGAAGGGCAACGATTCCCTCAAGCAGGTGGTGGACAGCGTCCTGCAGAAGCTGGCCGACGAGGGCAAGATTGAAGAGATGATCGTCAAGCACACGTCCAACCAGTAAAACGGGATAAAACCGAATGCGAATCCTCGGCAGACAGCAGAATATCCTGCTGTCTGCCCTGTTTTGCAAGGGAAGGGGAAGAGTATGAACGCAATGACGCTCAGCCTATTCGGCGATATTCTGGATAAGCTGAACACCGCGCTGCTCGTACAGGACCGGTACAAGCTGATCCTGACGGGTCTCAAGAACACGCTGCTCATGGCGGTGTTCGCCACCATCATCGGCACGCTGATCGGCGTGATCGTGGCGGTGATCAAATACTTCGCACAGGGGAATAAAAAGCTGGCGCCCCTGGGATGGGTGTGCGACCTGTATACCACTGTGATCAGGGGCACGCCGGTGGTGGTCCAGCTGCTGATCTGGTCCACCGTCATCCTGACCGGAATTCGGGAGGCGCTGCCAATCGCGATCATCGGCTTCGGGATCAATTCGGGTGCCTATGTCGCCGAGATCATCCGCGCCGGGATCGACTCGATCGACAAGGGGCAGACCGAGGCGGGACGCTCGCTCGGGCTCAACCGGATCCAGACCATGCGCCTGATCGTTATGCCGCAGGCGGTCAAGAACATTCTGCCTGCGCTGGCCAACGAATTCATCGCCCTGCTTAAGGAGACCTCGGTCGCGGGCTACATCGCCATGCACGATTTGACCAAGGCGGGGGAAATGATCAAGAACAATACCTTTGACGGGACCGCGCTTTTCGTGGTCGCGATTATCTACCTGGTGCTGGTCGTGGGCATGACCAAGCTCCTGGGGCTGCTGGAAAGGAGGCTGAAGAAGGGTGATCTCCGTTCATAACCTACATAAGTCCTTCGGCGACAACAAGGTCCTCAGGGGGATCGACGAGCAGATCGCACAGGGGGAAAAGGTTGTGGTGATCGGTCCCTCCGGCTCGGGCAAGTCCACCTTCCTTCGTTGCCTCAACCTGCTTGAGGAGCCCACCTCGGGGGAAATTACCTTCGAGGGGGTCAACATCACCGACAAGAAGTGCGACATCAACAAGATGCGCCAGAAGATGGGGATGGTCTTCCAGCACTTCAACCTCTTTCCCCATCTGACGGTTCTGCGCAATATTACTTTAGCGCCGGTCCAGCTCGGGCTGCAAAGCCAGAAAGAGGCCGACAAAAACGCGATGAAGCTGCTCGAGCGGATCGGGCTAAGCGATAAGGCAGAGGCCTATCCGCCCCAGCTCTCGGGCGGGCAGAAGCAGCGGATCGCCATCGTGCGCAGCCTGGCCGTGAACCCGGACGTCATGCTCTTCGACGAGCCCACCTCCGCGCTCGACCCCGAGATGGTGGGGGAGGTGCTCGAGCTGATGAAGGAGCTGGCGCTGGAGGGGATGACCATGGTGGTGGTCACCCATGAGATGGGCTTCGCCCGCGAGGTGGCCACCCGGGTGCTCTTCATGGACGAGGGGCAGATCGTCGAGCAGGCCCCGCCGCAGGAGTTCTTCAGCAATCCGAAGAATCCGCGCCTCAGGGACTTCCTTTCCAAGGTGCTGTGACCCGTATCTGAAAAAGAATGCCGTGAGGTTCTCACGGCATTCTTTTTCTCTGTTTCGGTTCCTGGCCGGCATTGAAAATTTATACGCCCAATTGACTTGGACTATAAAATATAGTACTATAGTTTATACTACTATACAGAGGGTATTTCAAACGCAGAGTTTTGTGCCTATACCGCCGGTAGCGGCAATTTCGCACGGCGAAACCGGCACGAAACATCCAGAAAGGAATGGTTATTTTATGGAGCATGTCAGCAATGATTTTCAGGTTTTTATGGATGAATCGGGCGAGGTAGGCAAGGCTTACATGGAGTCGGTGATGAAGATATCATCCGCCAGCGCGCTCGGGCCGAAGGTGCAGGAGCTGTGCTACCTTTCGGTGCTCGCAGCGGTGGGGCTAAGGAGCGGCATGGACTTCCATGTGCGCCATGCAAAGGCGCTGGGCGCCACCCGGGACGAAGTGAAAAGCGCCATCCTCGCGGGGTTGCCCGCGGTCGGGCTGGTGATCACCGGGTCGCTCGCCCCGGCGCTGAAGGCCTTTGACGAGGCGGGTGAACCGCTTTGATGTCCACCGTCGATCTCATCATCCTGGGGCTGGTGCATGAGCAGCCGCTGAGCGCCTATGACATCCAGAAGGCGGTCAATTACCGCAACCTCGACCGCTGGGTCAAGGTGAGCACCCCCTCGATTTATAAGAAGGTGCAGAGCCTCTCACAGCGGGGTTTCCTCTCCTGCGAAAGCCAGCCGGCAAAGACAGTCTATTCCATCACCCCGCTGGGACGGGAATATTTTGCCGAGCTGATGGAGGGGATCGCCCGGCAGTCGGTGTCCATCCTTTTCGATTTCAACGCTGTGGTGGCCAATCTCAATAAGCTTTCGCCCGCGCAGTCCCGGCGGTTGATCGGGGAGATCAAGGAAAACATCGCAGGCACGAGGGATTTTATGGAGGAGATGGCCGCGCAGCGTGAGCATATTCCCCTGGTGGGCCGCGCGGTGCTCGGCCAGCAGGTTGCGGTGGCGCGCACCCTGCTGGATTGGATTCGGGGCTTCGAGCGGGACTTCGATGAAGAAGACCGCTGAAAAGAGCCCCTCCGGCTTCGTTTTACGAAGCCGGAGGGGCTCTTTTAATGCCGTTCAGAAGGCAGCTCCACCACGAAGGTGGCGCCGCCGCCCGGAGTATCCCGCACAAAGATATGGCCCTTGTGCAGCTCGACGATTTCTTTCGCGATCGAGAGTCCCAGACCGTAGTGCTCCTTGTTCGAGCGGGAGCTTTCGACCCGGTAAAAGCGTTCGAAGATATGCGCCTTGTGCTCATCCGGGATTCCGTTTCCGGTGTCCGAAACCAGGATTTGCAAAGCGTTGTGGGGTACCTTGACGCATAGAGTGATCCTGCCGCCTCTGGGGGTATAGCACAGCGCGTTGTCCAGCAGCACCGAGAGCACCTGCCCCAGGCGCTGCCGGTCCCCCTGGATTTTGGGCAGCGGCTCTTCGTCCTCCAGGAGCAGCCGCAGCGAGATTCCCCGCTCGGCGGCCAGGCTCTCATAGAGCTCGCAGGTGTCCAGCAGCAGGGTTTCGACCTCCAGCGGCTGAAAGCTCACACTCCAGGTCTTGGCATCCCGGCCGGCCAAAAGCAGCAGGTCGTCCACCAGCCGGGACATCCTGCGGCATTCGGTCCCGATGGCGGCGGCGAAGCGCTTCGCCTGCTCGGGCGCGGCCTTCGGGATGGCCGAGGCGCTGGTGCCGATCACGGCAAGCGGGCTGCGCAGCTCATGCGAGGCGGCGGCGATGAAGCGGGTCTGGCGCACCCGGCTCTCCTCCACCGGGCGCAGGGCCCGGCCGGTGAACCACCAGCTGAAAAGGGCGAGCAGCAAGGTTCCCATCAGCACCAATGCGGCGAAGAGCTCCAGCCGGCAGATCCCTTGGAGATAGGGGAGGCGCATATCTTTGAGCACGATGAGGTTGAGCCAGCCCATCGGGGTGGAGGTGGCCGCAGCGGCTCCGAGATAGGGCTCGCCCGCCTCTCCTGACAGCGAGAAGGTGACGACGTCCGCCTCGATGGTCGAGGAGGGCGGCTCTGACCAGTGAAACCCCTTTGCCGCGGCTGCCTCCTTGCCGAGCGCGATCAGCTGCGCGCGGTCGGTGGAGGTGGGGTAGCTGCCCTCGAAGCGCAGGGGAGAGCCCTTGTCCTCGATATGGATGAGCAGACGGTTTCCGTTTTCGGTCTGCGCCAGCCAGGAGCGGTCGATCACCGACTGGAACTGCAGATGGTACAGGATGGAGTTGAGGTCGCTGCGCAGTGCGACGGCGTCGCTCTCCTCCTGCTGGCGCTGGGCGATATAGAGCACTCCGGCCGCCATCGAGGTCAGAATGACGGCTGTAATCAGGGTGCACAGCAGGGTCAGGCGCAGATGCAGCTTTTTAAACATCGCTCTTCTCCAGCCGGTAGCCGGTGCCGCGCACCGTCTTGATCTGCAAGGCGCTGCCGACCGCGCGCAGCCTGCGCCGCAAAAAGTGGATGTAGTTGTCGAGGTTCCCGTCCTCCACCATGGCGTCCGGGCCCCATACGCGGGAGAGCAGGGTCTGCCGCGGGAGGGTCTGGCCGGGGTTTTTGAAGAACATTTCAAAAAGGTCCGCCTCCCGCTTGGAGAGGGAGCACTCCTTCCCGCCGCGCATGAGCTTCTTTTCCATCCCGTCGAAGGAGACGTCCCCGAAGCTCATAACTTGGCTGCTCTCCCAGGCGCGGGGCCGGCGGCCCATCGCCCGGATGCGCGCAAGCAGCTCCTCGATGGCGAAGGGCTTGACCAGATAGTCGTCCGCTCCCGCATCCAGCCCGTCCACCCGGTCCCCGATCCCGTCGAGCGCAGTCACCATCAGCACCGGGGTGGTGTTTCCCGCCCGGCGTGCCCGGCGCAGGATTTCGAGTCCGCCCAGGCGGGGGAGCATGCGGTCTAAAATTACCAGGTCATACGCCCCTTCGAGTATGTAGCGCAGCCCGTCGTCCCCGTCGCTGCAAGCGTCCACGGTATAGCCCTCCTGCCGGAGCTGAAAGATGACCGCCTCACAGAGCGCTTCATCATCCTCGATCATCAGGATTCGCATGGCGCTTATCCTCCTTTGTCTGTTCTGATCCTTACTCTACCACCCTTTCCTCTAACCTTCCTTGAAAAAAGACACGTTGAACGGCTTTTCAATATCGAGACGATTGAGCCTTTGGAGAAAATTTAGAGATTGGGATGATACCATGTGTTCCAGAGTACATCATAACATTTTTTTGGAGGAAACGGCATGAAAAAGTTTGGAAAACGTCTGCTTGCGTTTCTGCTGGCCGGAAGTTTGGGACTGCTCAGCGCCTGCTCCGGCTCGGATACGCCGGCGCAGTCGAGCTCTGGGGATGTCCCGAAGGCCGAGAATACCGCGATGGGCAGATACATAGAGGAAGAATACGCCTGGCCGCAGGAGGTCACCCGTTCGGCGGGCATGTTCCGTCTTTCGGACGGCTCGCTGAGAGTGCTGGGGAGCATTTTCGATCCTGGAACCTTCCACCCCTGGTATTTCTACAGCTCGAAGGACGGCGGGAAGAGCTGGCAGAAGGAGGAGGAAAGCCCGCTTTCCAACCTTGACAGCGACGCCTTTATCCAGGCGGCAACCTATGACAGAGAGGGAAATTTCTATTTTACCTACACCGTCTACTCCCAGGAGTTCCAGGATATTCTCAACGAAGCGATGAGCACCGGCGAGATTCCCGAAGATTTGACCTATCCGCCGGACCACCATATGAAGGTCGCGCCCGACGGCACGATGACCGAGCTTTCTATCGAGATGGACAAGGACAGTATGGGGCGCGACGCCTTCACCGGCTATCAGATCGCGGACAATGGCGACATGGTGGTGGAGAATTACGGCACCCTCGCATCCTATGACCTGGCAAGCGGGAAGAAGAAAAATTCCTTTGTCCCCCAAAACGGAGTGGACGACTACCTGCTCATCGGTGGCACCGTCTATATCGTCAGCGGCAATGAGATCGTGCTGTACGATCTGGAGAGCGGGGAGGCCACCGGCGAGACCATCCCGATGGAAGGGTATTCCGGCGGCGGCGCGCTGAGTGTCGGGGAGGACCAGAAGTCGATCGTGCGGGCGGACAGCACCGGCATTTACCGCTATCTGCTCGACGGCAGCGTCTGGGAACAGATCGTCGAAGGCTCCCTCACCTCGCTGGGTATGCCTTCGGTCCATATCGGCAGTATCTTCGAGATGGAAAACGGGGACTTCCTGGTGCGCTCCTCCGGGGACGACGGCTACCAGCTGCTCCATTATACCTTCTCGGCCGACACCCCCGCGGTGCCCACCGAGGAGATGAACGTCTATTCCCTCAGCGACAGCAGCACCCTGCGCCAGGCCATCGGGCTTTATCAGCGTGAGCACCCGGAGCTTCGGATCAACTTCACCGTCGCGCTCGATCCGGACACCGCCATCACCGCCTCGGACGCCATCCGCTCGCTGAACACCGAACTGCTCGCGGGCAAGGGCCCCGACCTGCTGGTGCTCGACTCTCTGCCGATCGACAGCTATATCGAGAAGGGGGTCCTCAGCGACCTGTCCTCTGCCGTCTCGCCGCTGGTGCAAAGCGGCGAGCTGCTCGAGAAGATTGCAAACACCTATAGCAGGGACGGAAAGCTCTATGCCGTGCCCGCCCGCTTCGGGGTGCCCGAGCTCTGGGGCCCGAGCGAACTAATCGAGAGTGCTCAGGATCTGACCAGCTTTGCCGATTGGGTTGTCGCCGAGCATGAGAGGAATCCGCAAGCGAGAGCGCTTATCCGCATGAAGCCCGAGCAGCTGATTTCCGACTTTTACTATACCTGCGCGCCGGCCTGGCGGGACGAGGACGGGAGCATCAAGGAAGCCGAGTTTGAGAAGTTTTTGACCGATATCAAGCGGATCGCCGACGCCGTGCAGGAGATCCCCGCCGATTATCCGTATCCCTTTGACGACGAGGGCACCAACTTCCTTTGGGGAGGGGTCTACTGGGCCAATGGGCTGGTCAACACCGTGCTGGGCCTCTCCCAGACCACCGAGGACCTCGCTTCGCCCGATGCGGCGGCGACCTACCGCGGCGACGGAAAATTTGCCATCCTGCCCGGGCAGGCGCAGAACGTCTATGTGCCGCAGACCGTACTGGGGATCAACCAGAATTCCACCCAGCAGGAAAACGCCCTTGGGCTGATCGAGACCGTCCTTTCCTACGAAGTGCAGAAGAATGACTTCGAGGACGGCTATTCCCTGAATATCAAGGCGCTCGACGAAAGCGCGCTGACCCCGTATGAGGAAGGGGACGACGGGATGCAGGCCCCGCTTTACATCGATGGGGAAGAGAAAATTTTCCAGATCATCTGGCCGAGCGACGAGACGATGGCCGGGATCATGGAGAAGATCAAGGGCCTTTCCACTCCCTCCACGGCCGATCCGGTGCTGCTGCAGATGATCCTGGATGAGACAAAGGATTTCTTTGCCGGCGCCAAGACGGCCGGGGAAGCCACCGCGGCCCTGGTGCAGCGCACCCAGGCTTATCTGGCGGAGTAAGAAAGCAAAATTTATTATGAGCGAGGCAGCCGTCCGTCCATCGGGGCGGGCGGCTACCTTGCGAAAACAGGGAAGGGAGGAACACCATGCTTGGCATCAAAAGAAGCGGCAGGAGGAAATGGATCTGGTTTTGGTTCGTGCTGCCAAGCCTTTTGGGAGTGGCATGGTTCGTCCTCCTTCCGTTCACGGACGTGGTGCGCCGTTCCTTTTCACAGACGATGAACGGCGTATTCGTCGGGCTGCAAAACTACGATACCGTACTGCACAACGGGGCGTTCTTACAGGCGGGCGGCAACACAGTGCGCTTTGTGCTGATCTGTATCCCCGCCCTGATCGTCCTCTCGCTGCTCGTCGCGCTGGCGCTTTACGGCCACCCGCAGCAGGCGGGGGTCTTTAAGACCACCTTTTTGATCCCGATGGCGATCCCGGTCGCCTCGGTGGTGCTGCTCTGGAAGGTATTGTTCCATCAAAACGGCCTGCTCAGCGCCTTCCTCGACGGGCTGGGGCTGCAGGGGATGGACTGGATGAAGACCGGGTTTTCCTTCTGGGTGCTGGTGGTCAGCTATATCTGGAAAAACCTCGGCTACGACATGATCCTCTGGCTGGCCGGGCTGTCGGGGATTTCCCCCAGCCTTTATGAGGCTGCGGCGGTGGATGGGGCTGGAAAGCTAAAATGCTTTACAGCAATAACCTTGCCCAATCTGCTGCCGACCCTTTACACCATCACGGTGCTTTCCTTTCTCAATTCCTTTAAGGTATTCCGCGAGGCCTACCTGGTGGCGGGGGACTACCCGCACAGCAGCATGTATCTGCTGCAGCATCTCTTCAACAACTGGTTCGCCGACCTGGACATGGATAAGCTGTGTGCGGCGGCGGTGCTGGTGGGACTGATCATCTTTGGGCTGATCCTGCTGCTGCGCCGCGCCTGGGAGGGGGAAGGCGAGCTGTGAAAACGCTCAGAAAGGCGCTGGCGCTGCTTTTTCCCACCCTGCTTTCCCTCACGGTCTGGCTGCCGATCCTGCTGATCGTGGGCGGCTCCTTCATGGGGGTGGCCGAGCTGCTCGAGGATTTGGGGCCGGTGCTCGCCGGAGAAGAGGGGTTCGCCCGCTGGAGCCTGCTGCCCCAGTACCCGACCCTGCGGCCCTATGTCGAGCTGCTGCTCGATTCGCCCCAATTTTTCGTGATGTTCTGGAATTCGGTCAAGCTGGCGGGCGGCATCCTGCTCGGACAACTGCTGGTGGGCGCGCCCGCCGCCTGGGGCTTTGCGAGGTGGAAGGGGAAGCTGCAAAACCTGCTCTTCACCGTCTACATCGTGCTCATGCTCATGCCCTTCCAGGTGACGATGGTTTCAAATTACCTGGTACTGGACGGCCTGAGCCTCCTGGATACTCATCTGGGGATCATCCTGCCGGCGGCCTTTTCCACCTTTCCGGTTTTTATCATGTACCGCTTTTTCTGCGGGATACCGGGCGCGGTGCTCGAGTCGGCATCGCTCGACGGGGCCAACGAGCTGCAGGTATTCCTATACATCGGGGTCCCTTTGGGCGGGGCGGGGATCATGTCAGCGATGGTGCTCGGCTTTCTGGAGTACTGGAACATGATCGAGCAGCCGCTGACCTTCCTGCATGAGCGTACCCTCTGGCCGCTCTCCCTTTTCCTGCCCACCATCGTGGCGGACAAGGCGGGGCTGTCCCTGGCGGCCTCGGTGATCACCCTGCTGCCGGCCATCCTCATATTCATGCTCGGCCAGCGCTATCTGGAGGCCGGGATTAAGGCCGCGGGGCTAAAGGAGTAGGAGCAAGATGAAATTTCGGGAACTGATAAAGTATCAATTGGATACGGGGAAGCCGCTCTCCCGCCAGCAAAAACTGGTGCGGCTGCTGCTCGGCTTTCTCCTGCTTATGCTGCTGCTGACCCTCCTGTCCCGGGCGGCGGATTCCCTGACGGTGGCGCGGGTGACGACCGAGCGACCCAAAAACGCCGCCATTGAGCACCAGGTGCGCAAGGACGGAATCTTAGGCGCCAACCATGAGTCGGCCGCGGTGGCAGTGGGAGGAATCCTGGTACGAAGCGTGGAGGTACACCTTGGGAGCCTGGTCAAGGAAGGGGACCTGCTCTTTACCCTGGACACCGCCGACGTGCAGCGCCAGCTGGCCGAAAAACGGCTGGAGCGGCAGAAATACCAGCTTCAGCTGGCGGCGGCTCAGCGTGCGCAGCAGAAGGAGGAAACGGCCGCCGAGCGCGCGCAGGAGCGCGCCGAGGAGGACTATGAATACGCCCTGGAAAAGGCGCAGTCCGAGATGCGCCGAGCGAAAAGCGACTGGAAAGACGCTGAGGACCGGGTCGATGAATTCTGGGACGACCACGACAGGGACGATGACGACGACTGGTCCATCGGCTCCTCCCGCAGCGAGCTGGACACCCTCGAGGAGCGCGCCAAGGAAAAGAAGCGCGCTTATAACGACGCCCTGCGCGCGCGGGACGAGGCGGTCCTGGCGGCCAAGCGGGCCATCGAGGACGCCGCGCTCACCGACCCGGAGGGGGCTGAGGCGCAGGTGCTCGCGCTGGACATCCAGCTGCTGGATTTACAGATCGCCGATTTGCAGACCGTACTTGCCCAGGAAGGGCAGGTGCTCAGCGAGCTCGACGGGGTGGTGACCGAGCTCGGGATCAGCACCGGGAAAAAGACCACCGGGGAAGCGAGCGTCGTCATCGCCGAGAGTTCACAGGGCTGGCGACTGGGCGTGACGCTGGACAGCGACGAAGCCAAATACGCCGCGCGCGGGGACCGGGTGTCGGTTTTCCTGCCCGGCAAGCAAAAGGAGATACAGAGCGTCATCGAGACCATTGCCCCCTCCTCGCAGGAGCCGGGCGCGGTGGAGGTGGTCGCCCTGGTGCCCGAGGGGGAGCTTGGGCAGTCGGCAACCATGCAGATCAGCAAGAAGGGGGACAATTACCCGGTCTGCGTGCCCATCGGGGCGCTGCACGGCGCCGAGGGCGACCAATACGTGCTGCGCCTCACGGAAAGCGAAACCGTGCTTGGCCGGGTCAAGACGGCCGAACGGGTGAGCGTCACGCTGGAGGACAGCAATGATACCCGCGCAGCCGTCAGCGGCGCGCTGAGCGGCCAGGACGAGATCATCGTCTCCTCCAGCAAGAGCATCTATGACGGGGACCGTGTGCGCTTAGAGGAGCCGCAGCCATGAGCGGGCGGATAAAAGAGCTCTGCCTTGGCACGCTGCTGCTTCTATCCTTGGCGGCGGGCTGGCTCATCACCCTGCAAAGCGTCGGGCGGCTGGAACGCGTGCCCGCCACCGTACAGCTGCGTTATCGGGAGGAGGCCTTTTCTCCCCGGGAGCTTGACGAGATCGCCGGGAGCGAGGCGCAACAGGGGAGCGGTGCCCTGCCCCTGACGGCCTTTGGGCAGCAGGAGCAAAAGAAGGTGTCCACAGAGGCGCCCGCGCGGGAGGCGCAGCTGACATTGCTTTGGACCTGGGGCCGGATGGACCGGGCGATGTCCGCCCCCCTGCTGTCAGGGTATTACCCGGCCGCCGGGGGCGACGGGTGCGTGGTGGATGAGAGCGCGGCTTACCGACTTTGGGGCAGCCGCCAGGTGACGGGGGAAACCCTTCGCTACGATGGAAAGGACTATACCGTACGTGGGGTGAGCGAGGCGGCGGGCGGGGTGGTGCTCCTCCCGGCCGCGGCGGAGCAGCGGGTACTCTCCACCCTGGCGCTGGAGCCGCCGCCCGGGAAGGACCGGCGCGCGGCGGCCGAGGAATTTCGGGTGCGCCATGCCCTCGAAGAGGCGGACGCAATCCTGCTGCTGGGCGGTTTTAACTCCCTGGGCCGGCTTTTGCTCTTTCTGCCGTTTTTGATCCTGGCGTGCGTGCTGCTCTGGCTGCTGCTGCAAGCCCTCTGGCGGTTGCGCCACATGCCCTTCCTCTTTGCGCTCGATCTTGGCGCCCTGGTCCTGATCCTGGTTCTGGCCTTCTGGCTTTCCGGGGTGCGGATCAGCTTTCCCCAGAGCATGGTGCCCACCCGCTGGTCGGACTTCGAGTTTTGGCAGCGGCTCTTTTCCTCTTGGGGGGAGAGCCTTGTGGAGCTTTTGCGCAGTGAAAAGCTGATCCCCGACCTGCTCTACTGGAAGGAATGGGGGAAGGCGGCCGGTGGCGCACTGCTCTCCTCCCTTGCCATGGTCCTGCTCATTAAAAGAAGAGCGGCCGGATGATTGTAATCATCCGGCCGCTTTAATGCTAGGAGTCCTGCTCGGCGATCTGCTGCGCCAGGTCGTTTAGATAGACCCACCGCTCCATTTTTTCATCGAGCTGCGCTTGCAGACCCTCCTTTTCAGCGGTCAGCTCCTGCAGCGCGGCATAGTTGCTCGCCTGCTCGGCCAGCTGCCGTTCGTTTTCTTGCAGCGCCTCTTCGAGTGCCGCAATCTCTCCGTCGATCGTTTCCAGCTCCCGCTGCTCCTTAAAGCTCAGGCGCAGCTTCCTCTCGCGCTGGCGCCCGGCGGCGGGGACCTTTCTCGCAGGCGCGCCGCGCTCGGGTTCCTCTTCCTTGCGGCAGCTCAGGTAGTCGCTGTAACCGCCGACATAGCCGGTGAGGACGCCGCCGTCCTCGAAGACGAAGACCTGCCTCGCCACCCGGTCCAGGAAGTACCGGTCATGGGAGACGGCAATCACGGCGCCGGGGAAGGTGTCCAGATAGTCCTCCAGCACCGTCAGTGTTTCGATGTCCAGGTCGTTGGTGGGCTCGTCGAGCAGCAGCACGTTCGGCGCGTCCATCAGGATGCGCAGCAGATAGAGCCGCCGGCGCTCACCGCCCGACAGCTTGCCGACGGCGGTATACTGCATATCGGGGGTGAAGAGAAAGGTTTCGAGCATCTGCGAGGCGCTCAACACCCCGTCCGGGGTCTGGATGTTGAGCGCGGTGTCCTTGATGTAATCGATCACGCGCTGGGAGGGATCCATCTCCCCGCACTCCTGTGAGAAGTATCCGATCTTCACCGTGGCCCCTTTTTCCACCTGGCCGCTGTCGGGGGATACCAGCCCGAGGATGATTTTCAGCAGGGTGCTCTTCCCGCAGCCGTTCGGACCGATAAGGCCGAGCCGGTCGTCCCGCAGCAAGTTATAGGAAAAATCCTTGATCAGGGTTCGTTCCCCGTAGCTTTTAAAGATGCCTTCGATTTCAATGATCTTTTTCCCCAGTCTCGAGGAGAGGGAGCGAAGCTCCAACCCTTGTGCTTTCTTTTGGGCAGGCTGGGCGCTGAGCTCCTCGAAGCGCTCAACCCGAAAGCGCGCCTTGGTACCGCGGGCTTTTGCGCCCTGCTGGATCCAGGCGAGCTCCTTGCGCAGCAGGGCCTGGCGCTTGCGCGCGCTGGCGGCAAGGCTCTCCTCCCGCTGTGCCTTGAGCGAGAGAAAGCCGGAGTAATTGGCCTCGTAGGAGTAAAGGCTGCCGCCCGCGACCTCCACGATCCTGTTTGTCACCCGGTCCAGAAAGTACCGGTCATGGGTAATCATCAGCAGCGCTCCCTTGTAGCGCCGCAGGTAGTCCTCCAGCCACTCGATCATCTCGTTGTCGATATGGTTGGTCGGCTCGTCGAGGATCAGCAGGTCCACCTGCGTGACCAGCGCGGCGGCCAGCGCCACCCGCTTTTTCTGCCCGCCCGAAAGCTCGCCGACCTTTTGGTCGAGATCGTTTACCCCCAACCGGGTGAGGATGGCCTTGCATTCATATTCGGCGGCCTCCCGGTTTTGCTGTTCGATCCCGGCCATGGCCTGCAAAAGGACGCTTCGCTCCCCGCGAAAGTCAGGGTTTTGCGGCAGGTACCCTATATGCAGGCCGTTCATTTTGGTGATCTCGCCCGCGTCGGGCTCCTCCACCCCGGCAATGATTTTGAGCAGGGTGCTCTTGCCCGCGCCGTTTTGCCCGATCACTCCGATCTTTTCATTGTCGCCGATCCCCAGCGTAACCCCATCGAGCAGCGGGGTCACGCCGTAGCTTTTCGTAATCTGTTGTGCAGTCAGCAGGTTCAATTTATCTCACCAATTCCTTGAGGCAGTCGCAGGCTTCTCCGTCGGGCCGGTAGCCCTTGTCCTCGCATTTCTTGCAGCGATAGGGTATTTCCAGATAATCGGGCGCATAGCCGTTATGTACCAGCAGCGCTTCCTTTTCCTGCTGCAGTGTAAGATTCTCTTCCCGCAGGCGGGCGATCAGGTCGCCGGTGTTTCCGCCCAGCAGCACCGCCTTGGAGACCTCGAACCCGGTCTTGGCCAGCGCCGTGTCGATCTGTTTGAGGCGCGGCAGCTTCCCATAGACCTCCTCCTTACGCTTGGCCGCGATCTCCCGCGCGGCGTTGCGCCGCTGCTGAAGCTCGGCGTGGGCCTTGTCGTACCGCTCCTTTTGCGGGGAGGGCGGGGCGAGGGGGCCGCTCCCAAAGGTGCGCGCCTTTGGCTGGTGGGCGGGGCGAGGGGGCCGCTCCCAAAGGTGCGCGCCTTTGGCTGGTATTCGCTCTGCGCCGCCCTTTGGGGCGCGTTCATTTCGTCCACCGCCTGGCGGGGGGTCTTGATCCCCTTTTCGTGCCAGCGGGAGAGGATCGAGTCGCAGTAGGGGAAGGAGAGCTTGCCGGTGTTGTCCACCGTGCGCTCGTAGGCCAGCTGGATGAGCGGCAGCTCAAAGCCGTACTGGTCGAACCATTTGGTCACATAGTCCATTTCCTTGGCGGTCAGGTTGCGCGAAAAGATCCCAAAGGCCGATTTGATCTTGCCCTCATAGTCGTTTTTGCGGGTGAGGGAGAGGATGTGCTGTTCCGCCTTGTCGAAGGTGTCGATCCCCCGGTCGATCCAGTCGTAGGCGGTCTTTTCGATGTAGCGCAGGCTGCTTTTGCCGATCGAAACGCAGTACTGGATCACCATCAGGATCAGCTCGACCTCCATCCCGCCGTAGCTGTAGAGCGAAACGAGCGCTTCCATCCCAGAGGGGGAGATGGTCTTGCCCAGAATTTCCTGCGCCTCCTGCAGCAGGGTGGAGACCTGCTGGTCTTTGGCCGCCAACGAGGAAATTTCCTCGGGTGCCAGCCGTCCGCGGACTGGGGGTTTTACGATCTTCTGCTCCGGCGTTTGCGGCTCTCCGGTCTTGAGGGGGACGGTATCAGGCGCGGGAGCGGGCGTCTGCGGCTCCTGGCCCGCTCTCGCGGGCTGCAGCAGGCTGTCCCCTCCAAGCGTCTCCTCCATGAGAACGCCCGAAGCGATCCAGTAGTTGAGAGCGTCCTGTGCGTCCGCCGTGGAGAGGCCGACGAGGGCGGCGAGCTCTGCCAGGGACAGGGACTGTTCATTGTGGCGCAGCAGCACCAGCAGAACCTTGAGCGAGGCGGAGCCGCAGGTCTTGATATGCTTGTCCACGATCTGGGTGGGGACCGCGAAAATATTTCCCCAGATGCCGAAATCCAGCTTATAGGCCATGGAAGAACCTCCAAGATGATGTAAATAGTTGCTTTAAAAATATATTATATCATAAAAGGTCAAAAGGCGCATCGGGAAATTAACGGTTTACTTCCCAAAACGGATGGGCTATAATGAGAGAAATCAAAATGAAAAGGAGCTGTGCTCGATGAAGCTTTTACGTCTCTTGGAGGAGAATTCCAGACTCTCTCTCGAACAGCTGGCGACCATGACCGGGATGAAGGCCGAGGAAGTGGCGGCCGAGCTGGAGCGCTATGAGCGGGAGGGGATTATCCGCTCTTACGGGGCAATCATCGACTGGGACAAGACCGAGAGGCATTATGTCAGCGCGCTTATCGAGCTTCGGGTTTCCCCGAAAAGGGACTGCGGCTTTGAGGAGATTGCCAAGACCATCATGGAATTTCCCGAGGTGGAGTCGGTCTATTTGATGAGCGGGGGCTATGATCTGGCGGTGACCGTTTCGGGCGAATCCTTTAAGGACATCGCCATGTTTGTCGCCTACCGCCTCTCTCCTCTGGATTCGGTGCTCTCCACCGCGACACACTTCGTCCTGCGCCGCTATAAGGAACGGGGCGTGGTTCTCTGCGGGGAGGAAGGGGACGAGAGGGAGGTAACGGTGCTGTGATCGATTACTCGTCTGTCCTCTCCGAACGGGTTCAGGAGCTGAGCCCCTCGGGGATAAGAAAATTTTTTGACCTCGCCAGCGAGATGGAGGGTGTGATCTCCCTCGGGGTGGGGGAACCGGATTTCAAGACCCCTTATTCCATCCGGCGCGCGGGGATCGAATCCCTGGAAAAGGGCCGCACCTGGTACACCGCCAACGCCGGACTCAAAGAGCTCAAGGTGGAGATCACAAACTACCTGCGCCGCCGCTTCGAGCTCGATTATAACCCGGCCGATGAGGTCATCGTCACCGTCGGCGGGTCGGAAGCCATCGACCTTGCCATCCGTTCCCTGATCAATCCCGGCGACGAGGTGCTCGTACCCGAGCCCTGCTTCGTCGCCTATGCGCCGATCGCCGCGCTCACCGGCGCCAAGGTGGTCCCGATCCCAACCCGGGAGGAGGACGACTTCAAGCTGTGCGCCGCCGCGCTCAAGGAGCGGATCACCGATAAGAGCAAGCTGCTGATCTTCCCGTACCCCAACAACCCGACCGGCGCTGTCATGCGTCAAAAGGAGCTCGAGGAGATCGCCGGGGTACTGCGGGACACCAACATCATCGTGCTTTCGGACGAGATCTACGCCGAGCTGACCTATGGCGAGCGGCGGCATGTCTCGATCGCCTCGATCGAGGGGATGCGCGAGCGGACCATCCTGGTCAGCGGGTTTTCCAAGGCCTATGCCATGACCGGCTGGCGGATCGGCTATGTCTGTGCCCCCGCGCCGATCACCGCCCAGATGCTCAAGGTCCACCAGTACGCCATCATGTGCTCGCCCACCACCAGCCAATACGCCGCCGTCACGGCCATGCGCAGCTGCGACGACGAAATCCGCAAAATGGCGGACGAGTACGACGTGCGCCGCCGGCTCTGCGTGGGGGAGTTTAACCGGATCGGCCTGCACTGCTTCCCGGCCGAGGGGGCGTTTTACGTCTTCCCCTCGATCAAATCCACCGGGATGAGCAGCGACGAGTTCTGCCAGGAGCTGCTCTATTCCAAGCGGGTGGCAGTGGTGCCCGGTACCGCCTTCGGTGCGGCGGGCGAGGGATATGTGCGGGTATCCTATTCCTATTCGGTGAGCTATTTGGTCAACGCCATCAAGCGGATCGAAGAATTTTTGCAGGAGAGAAAAGGATAGCCCATGTCAGTGAAGAACCTGGTCGCCTTCACCCGGGTGGAGGATTATGAATACCAGGCGGTGCTCCACGCGGTGCGCCGCCAGTTCCGGCTGCTCGGCGCGGCCGAACTGGTGAAGCCCGGCATAAGGGTCACCGTCAAGCCGAATCTTTTGATGAAGCGGGAGCCGCAGCAGCACACCACCACCCACCCGATGGTGGTGCGCTGCGTGATAGAGGCGCTGCAGGAGCTGGGGGCCGGGGAGATCACCATTGCCGACAGCCCGGGCGGACCTTATACCAAGGGCGCGCTCGAGGGCATTTATTCGGCCAGCGGGATGAAAGAGGCGGCTTCCCTCACCGGGGCGAAGCTCAATTTCGACACCGGCTGGCGGGAGGTCAAATGCGAGGATTACCGGGTCTGCTCGGGTTTCAATATCATTGACCCCGTGGCAGGGGCCGATCTGGTGGTGAACCTGCCCAAGCTCAAAACGCACTGTATGACCACCCTTTCGGGCGGGATCAAGAACCTGTTTGGCTGCGTGCCGGGGCTGCAAAAGCCGGAGCTGCACTACCGCTTTGTGGAGGAGGAGCGCTTCTGCCAGATGCTCCTCGACCTTGCGCAGACCGTCAGTCCCGCCATCACCCTGGTGGACGGGATCGTCGCGATGGAGGGAGACGGCCCCTCGGGCGGCACGCCGCGAGGGACCGGCTTCCTCGCCGGGAGCAGGGACCTCTTCGCGCTGGATGTGGAGCTTGCACGGGTGCTGAATCTCGGGGAGGTCAAGATGCTCTCCCTGGCCGCCGTCCGCTCCCTTGCGCCGCCGGAGGATTTGATTGAAAGGGCGGGGGAGCCGCCCGCGGTGATCAAGGACTTTCGCCGCCCGCGCTCCAAGTCGCTGGACTTCCTCGGTTCGGTTCCGGCCCCGCTGCGCCCCGTGGTGCGCAGCCTCGCCGGGCGTTTTGCCAAGCCCAGCCCGAAGGTCGAAATGAAGCGGTGCATCGGCTGTGGGCGCTGTGCGCAGTCCTGTCCGGCGCACACGATAAAAATTGATCATGGCAAGGCGGTCATCGACTACAAAAACTGTATTCGCTGCTACTGCTGCCACGAGATGTGCCCGCCCAGGGCGATCGGGATCAAGAGGCTGAAACTGTTCGATATATAGACAGACAAAAGAGGTGGAGGGAACGAGAGCGGATGAAAAAGACAGTCATTGTGGGCGCGCCCTGCAAGGTCAACCTTTCGCTGGACATTACCGGGGTGCGGGAGGACGGCTATCACCTGCTGCGCTCGGTTATGCAGACGGTGGATCTGTTCGATTATCTGATTCTGGGCCCCGGCGAGTTTCCGGGAATTTTCATTGACTGCGACCGGGAGCAGCTGATCTGCGACACCACCAACACCGCCTACCGCGCGGCTCAGCTCTTTTTCGAGCACACGGGAATAAAGAACCCCGCGGTCCATATCGAGATCATCAAAAACATTCCCATGCAGGCGGGATTGGGCGGCGGCAGCTCGGACGCAGCTGCGGCGCTGGTGGGGCTCAACGACCTGTACCAGGCCGGTCTTTCGCAAAGCGAGCTTTGCGCGCTGGGGGTGCGCGTCGGGGCGGACGTGCCGTTTTGCCTGCGCGGGGGCACCATGCTCTGCGAGGGGGTGGGCGATATCTTCACCGACCTGCCGGCCCTGCCCGGGTGCTTTATCCTGATCGCCAAGCCGGATACCGGGATTTCCACGCCCGACAGCTTCAGGCGGTACGACCGGGCGGGGAAGAGGCTCCATCCGAACACCGAGCAGATGATGGCGACCATCCTCTCCGGGAACCTGCCCGATCTCGGGCATGAAATGTATAACGTCCTCGAGGAGGTCTGCGAGCTGCCCCAGGTCGGACTGTATAAGAGCATTATGCTCCAATGCGGCGCCCTGGGCGCTGTGATGACCGGCAGCGGCAGCGCGGTGATCGGGCTTTTTGACAACAAGCGCGCCGTGCGCCACGCCCACCGCAAGCTGTTGACCCATGCCGATGCGGTCTTTATCACCCGGCCGGTGCCTTACGGCGCGCGGGCCGTGGATGGAAAAAAATAGAATATTTCGTATAAGAGGCATAAAAACCGTCCAACCTTGTGGTATCAAGGAAAAAGGACGGTTTTTACATATGTTTGGGCTTAAAAAGATTGAGATTTCACTTCTGGGCGGACTGCTGCTGGCGCTTTTGCTGAGCTCCATCGCGGCCTTTGCCGCGCAGAGCGACAGGCTCCAAGGGCAGGTGCTGCGCCTGCACATCCTGGCCAATTCCGACGAAGCGTTCGACCAGCAGATCAAGCTCGAGGTGCGGGACGCGATCCTGCGCGAGCTCGGCGAAGAGCTTTCCCAGAGCGGGGATCGCGACGAGGCGGAGCATACGGCCCAGATGCTGCTGCCCAGGGCCGAGGAGATCGCGCGGCGGGTGATCCAGGGGAATGGCTACGACTATCCGGTGCAGGCGAAGCTGATCAACATGCATTTTGAAACGCGCAGCTACGGCACCATTACCATGCCCGCCGGGGACTACGACGCGGTGCGGATCACCATTGGGGAAGCGCAGGGGCACAACTGGTGGTGCGTGCTCTATCCGCCCATCTGTGTTCCCGCGGCGGCGGACATCGAGGACCTCGCGCAGCTGGAAAGCGATCCGGTGGCCTCGGGCAATCCGCAATATGAGCCCCGCTTCAAAATTCTCGAAATCCTGGAAGGGCTCAAAAAGAATCGGGAATTGTCGGCTTGACAGCGGCGCGTTTTGGGTCTATAATTCCTTAAGGTAAGTGATGATGCGCTTATCTGATAAGGAAAAGGCTGTGACGGGAAGAAGCAGGCCGCTTTGCCGCAAGAAAGAGAGGGCACCCTCGGCTGAAAGGTGTCTGTGCACAAAGCCTGCGGGCCATCTCCAGAGCCTCGCGGCGACGAGCCGTGGCGTGCGCTCCGCGTTAAGGAGCTTTTGAGCGGCGGCATGGGAGGCTGTGCCGCAATCCGGGTGGTACCACGGTAAGCTTGTCTAATCAGGCTATCGTCCCTGTTTTTGAGGGATGATAGCCTTTTATTCTGTCTTGAGAGCAATTTTGGGAGGAGCATAAAACATGGAATGGACAGGAGTCAACGACCTGAGAGAAAAGTTTCTCTCCTTTTTTGAGAGCAAGGGGCATACCCGCCTGCCGAGCTTCCCGCTCGTGCCGAAGGACGACGCCTCTCTGCTGCTCATCAATTCCGGCATGGCGCCGATGAAAAAGTTTTTCCTGGGGCTGGAGACCCCGCCCAACAAGCGGGTCACCACCTGCCAGAAGTGCATTCGCACCCCGGACATCGAGCGGGTCGGCAAGACCGCGCGCCACGGCACCTATTTTGAAATGCTGGGCAACTTTTCCTTCGGGGACTACTTCAAGCGCGAGGCGATCGCCTGGGCGTGGGAGTTCTTCACCGAGGTGCTGGGGATTCCCAAGGACAAGCTGCACGTTTCGGTCTATGAGGACGACGATGAGGCCTATAATATCTGGACCAAGGAGATCGGCGTCCCGGCTGACCACATGGTCCACCTGGGCAAGGAGGACAACTTCTGGGAGCACGGTACCGGTCCCTGCGGCCCCTGCTCCGAAATATATTTTGACCGCGGCCCCGGCAAGGGGTGCGGGCGCCCCGAGTGTGCGGTCGGCTGCGACTGCGACCGGTACGTGGAAATCTGGAACATCGTCTTCAGCCAGTTCGATTCGGATGGGCAGGGCAACTATACCCCGCTGGACCATCCGAACATCGACACCGGCATGGGACTCGAGCGCCTCGCCTGCGTCATGCAGGGGGTGGAAAACCTCTTTGAGGTGGACACCGTGCAGAATATCATGAAGCACATCTCCAAAATTGCCGGTGTCGAGTACGGCAGGGATCAAAAGACCGACGTGTCGCTGCGGGTCATCACCGACCACATCCGCAGCACCACCTTCATGGTGGGCGACGGAATCCTGCCCGAAAACGAGGGGCGCGGCTATGTGCTGCGCCGCCTGCTGCGCCGCGCCGCCCGCCACGGGAAGCTGCTGGGGATCGATCATCCCTTCCTGCACGAGGTGGCCCGCACGGTGATCAAAGAAAACGAGAACGCCTACCCCGAGCTGCGCGAGCACGCCGAGTACATCACCAAGGTAATCGCGGCGGAGGAGGAGCGCTTCATGAAGACGCTCGACCAGGGAATGGACCTGCTGTTCGAGATGATCGACAAAATTGACAGCGGCATGGAGGACCCCAAGGCGCGCATCCTTTCGGGCGAGGAGGCTTTCAAGCTCTATGACACCTTTGGTTTCCCGATCGATTTGACCCGTGAGATCATCCAGGAGAAGGGGATCGAGATCGACGAGGAGCAGTTCGAGCGCCTCATGCAGCAGCAGCGCGAGCGTGCCCGCCGGGCACGGGAGAGCATGGAGGGCTCGGCCTGGAGCGGGGACCTGCTGGCCGACCTGAGCTTCCCGCAGGAATTCACCGGCTATGAAGAAGAGACAACCGAGGCGAAGATCATGGCGATCGTCGCCGGGGACCAGAAGGCCGACAAGGTGCTCGAGGGCCAGGAGGCCGTGCTGGTGCTGGATCGTACTCCCTTCTATGCCGAGAGCGGCGGCCAGATCGGGGACACCGGGACCATCACGCTGGGGGACAGCGTGTTCGAGGTTTTTGACTGCAAAAAATCGGCTACCAAGTACTTTATGCACATCGGCAGGATGAAGTCCGGCTCCCTCTCGCTGGGCGACGCCGTCACGGCCCAAATCGACACCGCCCGCCGGGACGCCATCCGCAAGAACCATTCCGCCTGCCATCTGCTGCAGTTCGCCCTGCGCCGCGTGCTGGGCGATCACGTCCATCAGGCCGGCTCGATGGTCAGCGACACCCGCTGCCGGTTCGACTTCTCCCACTTCGAGGCGATGAGCCGCGAGCAGCTGGACGAGGTTGAGGAAATCGTCAATACCCTGATCCTCTCCTCGCTGCCGGTCGCAGTACGCGAGATGCCTATCGACGAGGCCAAAAAGTGTGGCGCGATGGCCCTCTTCGGCGAGAAATATGCCGACGTTGTGCGGGTGGTCAACATGGGCGACACCTCGATCGAGCTGTGCGGCGGCACCCATGTGGGCAATACGGCGATGATCGGGATGTTCAAGATCATCAGCGAATCCTCGGTCGCGGCCGGGGTGCGCCGGATCGAGGCGACAACCGGCTTCGGGGTGTTCGAGCTGCTGCGCGAGGCGCAGGCCGAGCTTTTGCAGTGCGCCGCGGCCCTCAAATTGGGGAATATCTCCGAGCTGCCGCAAAAGCTCCAGGCGCTTGTCAGCGAGGGCAAAGAAAAGGACCGGAAGATCGCCGAGCTGGAAGGTAAGCTCGCCTCAGGCAAGATCAAGGAGCTGCTTGAGGGAGCGGTCAAGGTCGAAGGGACCAGCCTGGTCGTCGCGGGGATGGTGGGCGTTGCGCCCGACATCCTGCGCAGCATGATCGACAAGGCCAAGGAGCAGGAGAGCGACCTGGTCGCGGTCCTCTATTCGGTCAACGACGACAAAAAGGCGAGCGTGGCCGTCGGCGTCTCCCAGGAGGCGATCAAGAAGGGCCTGCACGCCGGCAAGCTGGTCAAGGAGATCACCTCCCTGGTCGGCGGCTCGGGCGGCGGACGCCCCGATTGCGCGATGGGCGGCGCCACCAAGATATTCGAGATCGACGAGGCGGTAGCCAAGATTCCGGACATGATCCGCGGCATGATGAAAAAATAATTGGACGTATGCTCCAGTGACTAGGAGGACAATATGGACGACTGCATTTTCTGCAAGATAGCTGCGGGGGAGATCCCTTCCAACCGCATCTATGAGGATGAGCGGGTGCTCGCCTTCTACGACGCGGCCCCCCAGGCGCCGGTGCACTTTTTGGTGATCCCCAAGGAGCACATCGGCAGCACCAACGAGCTTGATAACTCGAACAGCTCGATCGTCTCCCACATCTTCGAGGTGATCGTCAAGATCGCCAAGCACCTCGACCTCGACAACGGCTATAGGATCGTCAACAACTGCGGGGACGACGGCGGGCAGACGGTGGGGCATCTGCACTTCCATGTGCTGGCCAAACGGCGCCTTGCCTGGCCGCCAGGCTGATTGCTGAGGGCTTCAAACTAACGTTAAAGGAGAATGGGCTATGCCAAAAACATATACTCTGCAAGTTGCGGGACTGACAAGGGAGCTTCCGATCTGCAAGGTGAACGACGGGCTCTATATCGCGGCGTTCATCATGTTTTCGGATGTGGAGATGACGGTGCGCTGCGCTGAGGAGCTCTTAAAGAAGGCTCCCGCGTTCGACGTGCTGCTCACCGCCGAAAGCAAGGGGATCCCGCTGGCCTATGAAATGTCCCGCCAGTCGGGGAAGCAATACATCCTCGCGCGCAAAAGCGTCAAGCTCTATATGCGCGACCCCATTGAAGTCAACGTCAAGTCCATCACCACCGCCGCTCCCCAGAAGATGTATCTGGACGCGGACGCGCTGGGCTACCTCAAGGGCAAACAGGTTCTGATCGTGGACGACGTGATCAGCACCGGCCGTTCGCTCGAATCGCTCGAGGGGCTGGTCGAGATCGCCGGAGGCACCGTGGCCGGCAAGGCCGCCGTCCTGGCCGAAGGGGAGGCCAGCGAGCGCGAGGATATCCTTTTCCTGGCTCCGCTCCCTCTGTTTACCGACGACAAATAGGAGTGACAACATATGAAGCGACCGCTGTTTGTAATTGGGCTATCCTTCTTTTTGTCCAGTGCGGCCGCCCTCGTCTTCGGAGATAACTTTGCCTTCTCGGTGGGGATCGTGCTGCTTCTCGCGGGCGGCCTCTCCCTGCTGGTGGTCAAAAAGCACAGAGCCGCCGTCGCTGCGGTCCTCTTTACGGGGGCCGTGGCGGCGGCTGTCGTTTTGTTGCAGAATAACATGTGGCTGCGTCCGGTTTCGGATTTGGCGGATAAGACCGTCTATCTCGAGGGCCGGGTGACCGAAATTGAGCATGGTTCGGGCAATTCGCGTTACCGCCTGGAAGCGGTGATCCCGCTCCAGGACAGCGCGAAACCGGTCAAGGCAAATGTAATGGTATATAGCTTTATATCTCTTTCGGCCGATGTGAACGACGTCCTCAGGGGCTACGTCTCGCTTTACAACCCAAAGCTGGAGGGGAAATACCGCTACCGCTATCTGGCGGACCGCCTTCTGCTCTTCGGCACCTTCCACGGGAAAATCGAAGCGGTCGACCGGGATCAGGCGCCCAGGACGGTGGGATACTATGTCAGTGCGCTGCGGGAATACCTGACCGCCCAGAACCGCAAGCTGCTGCCCTCCCAGGAGGCGAGCGTCGTCAACGCCATGATGATTGGGGACAAGAGCTATCTGGACCGGACGGTCGAGCTGGATTTTAAAGATTCCGGCCTGGTCCATCTGATGGCCGTCTCCGGCTTCCACGTTTCCCTGTTCTGCGCGCTGCTGGGCGGGATATTCCGGGCGATGAAGCTGCGCCGCAAGCTTGCCAGCTTCCTTTGCATGCCATTTTTGCTGCTCTTTATGGCGGTCTGCGGTTTCAGCTCTTCGGTGCTGCGCGCCGGGCTGATGATGTTCCTCTGCCTGTTCGCCCAGATTTTCAGCAAACGGTACGACGCGCTCAATGCCCTGGGATTTGCCATGCTGCTCATCTGCTTCATCAATCCCTACAGTGCGCTCAACATCAGCTTTTTGCTCTCCTTTGCCGCCACGGTGGGGATCATCCTGCTTGCCCCGCGCCTGAGTGGATTCTTCCTGAAAAGGCTCGGATATGCGGAGGAAGGGGAGGGCAAAAAGGAAAAAGCGGATGTGGAGTCCCGCTTCACCCGGCTGGTCGTCCACGCGTTTTGCGTATCGCTCGCTGCCTACGTCTTTACGCTGCCGGTCATGCTCTACTACTTCGATTCCTTTTCGCTGATCGCGCCAATCGCTTCCACCCTCGTTATGCCGCTAGCGATGCTGCTGCTCTGGTGCCAGGCCCTCGCACTGCTGTTCGGCGCGCTGCCGCTGCTCGGCTTCATCGCCCAAACCATCTCGGCCTTCACTGCGCTGCTGGTGCGCATGATCCTGCTGCTGACCCATTTCTTCGCCTCGCTCCCATTTTCGACCATGCCGGTGCGGTACGACTTCCTGCAATTTTTGCTGGTGATTTTCTATATTGTGGCGATCCTGCTGGTGGCCCTCGGCGCCTCGAAGCGCACCAAGCGGCTTTGCACCGTGCTTGCGGCGGCAGTACTCGTCTTTGGGGTCACCTCGGCCTGGCTGCTGCGCCGGGGTACGGTGGATATCGTTTCCTTCGCCGATGTGGACAGCGTTCTGGTGATCAGCGACGGGAAGGCAGCGATGGTCGGCTTTCCCCAGTCGGCCTATGGCGGCCGGGCCATCAGCTCCTATCTGCGTGCGAGGGGGATCAATGAGCTGGAAGCGGCGGTCAGCACCAGTATGGATAACGACGCCGCCATTGGGGCAATCGGCGTCCTGCAGGAGACGCCGGCGCGGCTGGTGGCGATGCCCACCTCGGGGCAGTTTACCGAGCACCTGTTAAAGTACGCGCGTGGAGCCGAAACGCTCATGGTCAACGGGGAGGGGACCATCCGTTTGCTCGGCGGGGTCAAGCTCAATCTGATCCCCTGTTCCTGCGGCTGTGCGTGCGAAATCGATGTCAACGGTGCAAAACTCTTAAAAACCAACCAAAACTGTGTTATAATGAATAACGATTACGGTACGCAGGGCATTATCCGGGGCTGGACGCTCGTCAAGGAACGGGTGGTCAATCCCAAGATGAAGATCGCCTACGACGGCGACAGCGTTACCACCTATACGATGAGAAAGAAGCAGGAGGGGAAGCAGGCGTGATTTATCAGGAGGAGCGGGCCATCGCACAGGCGATCAAGGATAAGAGCCTGCGCTGTCCGGCGCTGATCTACGGCAGCGAGGAATATCTCAAGCAGCAGGTTTGTTCTAGGCTGACCAAGAGTGCGAACGAGGCGTTTTCCTCCTTCAACGACTTCCGCTTTGATTTTGAGCAGCTGGATTTGCAGGGCCTTTCGGATGTGCTGTCGGCCCCGCCCATGATGGCCGATTGGCGCACCGTATTGGTATACAACGTGGACCCCAAGGGCTTTGGCGCCGAGCTTTATAAACAGCTCGAGGGGCTGCTGGGTCAGGTTTATGAGGACTGCCGGGTCGTATTTTTGGAGAAGAGCGGCTGCTTTGACGACAAACGGGACGAAAAATCCAAAAAGGTGATTAAACTTTTTGACAAGCTGGGCAGCGTGCTCCATCTCAAGGAGCGCACCGAGGGGGATTTGCAGAAGCTGATTAAAAGCGAGGCGCAGCAGGGCGGATGTACGATCGTCCCGGCGGCGGCAAAGCAGCTGCTCGCCTCCTGCGGCCGGGATATCATGGCGCTCAAAAGCGAGGTACAAAAGCTCTGCGCTTATAAGAATTGGGAGGGCGAGATCACCCCGGAGGACGTCGGGCTGCTGACGGTCCAGAAGGCGGAGGACAACATCTACGGGCTCTCGCGGGCCATCCTGCGGGATGACTACGACCTGGCGATGAAAATCTTGGGCGACCTATGTTATCTGCGCTATCCGACCGAAAGCATCCTGGGCACCCTGTCGCAAAATTTTGTCGACCTCTACCGGGCGCGGATCGCCACACAGGAGGGCAAACGCTCCTCCGAGATCGCCGCCGACTTTGGCTACGGCAAGCGCACCTTCGCGATTGACAACGCTCTGCGGGACCAAAGGAAGCTCTCCGACTGGTACCTTGATCATGCGCTCGAGACCCTGTCCAGGGCGGATATCCGCCTTAAATCCTCCCAATGCGACGGGCGTACGGTGCTCGAGCAGACGGTGACGGCCCTATTTTTAAAAAATCCGCCGAAGGAGGCGGGCCGGTGAAACGCCTCAAACTCGACCGCCCGCTGATCGTGGAGGGGAGATACGACAAGAGCAAGCTCGCCTCCTTCCTGGACGGGGTGATCATCACGACCGGGGGGTTCGACATCTTCCGTGACCACAAGCGCCTTGAAATGATCCGCACCCTGGCGAAGGAAAAGGGGATCATTATCCTGACCGACTCAGACGTGGCGGGCTTCCGGATCCGCAGTTATCTCAAGGGAGCAATCCCGCAGGAGCGGATCATCAACGCCTATATCCCCGACGTCTATGGCAAGGAGAAGCGCAAGGCCGTTCCCTCCAAGGAGGGCAAGCTCGGGGTGGAGGGGATCGACGCCGGCGTGCTGATCGACGTGCTGCGCCGCGCGGGTGTGCTCTTCGAGGACGAAGAGCAGGCGGTGCAGGAAGGGGAGAGGCTCACCAAGCTCGACCTGTATGAGCTCGGGCTCTCCGGCGGGATGGACAGCGCGGCAAAACGCAGAAAGCTGCTGCACCGGCTCGGGCTGCCGGAAAATATGGCGCCAAACTCGATGGTTGGGGTGCTGGGGGCGCAGTACACTGCCGGGGAACTGAAAGAAATTTTGAAGGAACTGGATTGAGGAGGGAAGGCCGTGACATTTTTCAGCATGACGTTCCTGCTGGTCTTTCTGCCGGCGGGTCTGCTGCTCTATTACGGCACCCCGAACCGCTTCAAAAATTATACCCTGCTGGGGCTGTCCCTGCTGTTCTATGCGGCACTGGGCCCGCTGGAGCTTCTGGTGATGGCGGCCTCGGTGGTCTTCGATTACATGATGGCCTCGCTGATCCGTTACCACCAGGGAAATAGCAGGGTCACGCGCACGGCCCTGTTTTTATCGGTCCTCAAATCGGTTTCACTGATTTTGTTCTGCATGGTGCGCAGCCAGCTGGAGGGCTATTCCATGCCGGTGGGGATATTGGTTTATACCCTTTCGGCGACCGGGTATGTGGTGGATTTATACCGGGGCGAGGTGCCCTATGAGCGCAGCCTGTGCAATTTCCTGCTCTACAACTGCTTTTTCGGCAAGATCTTCGTCGGGCCGTATGTCAAGTATTCCCTCATCCGCCCGCAGCTGAGGAAAAAGCAGCTCTCCCTCTCCTCCATTTCGACCGGGCTGGTGCTGCTCATCCAGGGGATCGCCAAGAAGGTCGTTCTGGCGGATAATCTGCTGCTAACCTACCGCAAGGTCGCGCAGGTGGACGCCTCGCGCGCGAGCGCGACCACCCTGTCCTCCTGGCTTTTGCTGCTCTCCCTCGTGCTGGGAATCTATTTTACCCTGAGCGCCTACTGCGATGTGGCCAGGGGACTGGGGCAGATTTTTTGCTTTAAGCTGCCGCGCAATTTTTCTTACCCCCTGCACAGCAGTTCGGTGCGGGAATTCGTCAATCATTTTAATACCACCCTGGTGGAGTACCTGCGGCGGTATGTCTACCGGCCGCTGGGGGGCGGGCGGTACGGTGTGGTGTCCGATTGCTTCAACACCCTGCTTTACATGCTGCTCTTCGGCGTATGGTTTTCCTTTTCGCCCAATCTGCTGCTCTTCGGCGGCGTGCTGGCTTTATTCATGCTGGGGGAGCGGTATCTCTACGGCCGCCTGCTGCGCCGTCTGCCCGCCGTTTTCGGGCGTGTTTACACCTATGCGGCGCTGCTTGTTTCCTTTTGCCTGCCTGCCAAGGGGACCCCGGCCGGGAGCTGGCAGCTGCTGAAAAACCTATTCAGCTTTCACCAGGAGCGCCTGGTGAATGACAAGATCGTCTATATCCTCTCGCAAAGCTATTGGGTGTTGTTGCTCGGGCTGGTGCTCAGTTTCGCGCTGCTGCCCAAGCTGAGCGCCCTGCTCAAAAGAAGAGCGCCTGCGGCCGCCAACATCCTGTCCGTATTCTTTAACGTCGGGCTGCTGGTGGTCTCGGTCATGTTTATCATCTGATTACAGTTTTTTAGATAGGGGGTGACGCCTATGGTCTCCAAGCGAATATCCGCCGTTATGATGCTTTTGATCCTGATCACGCTTTCTGTCTCCTGTGTGGTGCGCGGCAACCTTCTGGGGATTGCCTTTCTCCCGCAGGGGGAGGCGGCGCCCTCTTCGATCGACGGGTTGCTCGCCACGACCGAGGGGTATCTCAAAAAGGCGGTGCCGCTCGCGCGCACCCTCAAGGCGGCCAAGATCAACCTGCGCTACCTGCTCGGGGAACGCGAGCAGGACAACGTCTTCATCACCGGCAGCCGTCTGATCGAAAACGTCCAGCCGCCCAACAGCAAGACCGTGCAGAAGAATATGGACGCCATCCTCGATTTTACCGACCGGCTGGGCCGTCCGTCCTATGCCATGCTGATCCCAACCGCCAGCGCGGTGCTGCAAAGTGAGATTCCCAAATTTGCGGACATCTATAATCAGAAGCGGTTCATTGAAAATGTCTACAACAATTTTGCCGGGAAGCTCTCCTGTGTGGATGTCTATTCCACCCTGTTCGAGCACAGTGACCAGTATATCTATTACAACACCGAATCCCTGCTCACCCCGCAGGGCGGGTACCTGGTCTACGATATGCTGACCAGACGGATGGGCAACGCGCCGCTGAGCCTGGACCGCTTCGAGATCAAGTATCTCGGCGAATACTACGGGGAGCTTTACGACCGGGTGGAATGTAAAAACGTCGATCCCGATGTGCTGAGCATCTACCCCTATTCGGGCGGGGGAAAGGAGTTCACCGTCACCCATTACTCTGAAAAAACGCGGCGGTATGAGACCCTGTACCCCGAGCATCTGTTGGCGCTTGGCCGGCCGATGGACGTCTTTCTCGGCGGGTTGTCCCCGGTGGTGGACATCCGCCAGAAGCAGCGTGCCCAGAAAAGCCTGTTGGTCTTTGGGGATAAGCAGATGCTCTCCGTCCTGCCTTTTCTCGCCTGCGGCTATCAGCAGGTCACCCTGATCGATCTGGGGCAGATCACGCCGCAGCAGCTCAGCGAGCAGGATTTTGGCAGCTACGACGAGGTGCTCTTTGCCTATTCCACCGATACTTTTATGCATTCCGACACGCCTGCGCGGGTCGGGCTCTATTAAAAAAGCTATTTTTTACTATTCAGCAACTGAAAATTTGGCGCCGCGCGCCGCCAAAAGCGCGCAGGCCGCAGATTCTGCGGCAGGGGAGCGGATATGGACTGGATTGAAACGAAGATATACACCACCCATGAGGGGATCGAGCCGGTGACCGGAGTCCTGCTCGGGATCGGGGTGAGCGGGATTGTGGTTGAAGATTCGCAGGATTTCAGCGACTTTTTGGAGGCCGAGACCCCCTATTGGGATTATGTGGACGAGAGCCTCGACTACCTGCGCGAATGTGAAACAAACCTTACCGTCTATCTGCCCGATAACGCACAGGGCAGCGAGATGTATACCCTGATTTCCCAGGAAATGGACCGGATGCGCCGTGAGGATGCGCCCGGTGCCTACGGACGTTTGGCGGTGAGCACGCAGAACGTCAACGAGGAGGACTGGGCCAACAACTGGAAACAGTACTTTAAGCCCATCCCGGTCGGGAAAGGCCTTGTGATCAAACCGACCTGGGAGGAGCTTCCCCTGCAGCTGGCAGAGGGGCGCAAAGTCCTGGAGATCGACCCCTCCGCCAGCTTCGGCACCGGGACGCACTACACCACCCGCCTTTGCCTCGAGCTGCTCGAGGAGGTGGTGCGCGGCGGGGAAGAGGTCCTGGACATGGGCTGCGGCAGTGGGATACTGGGGATCGCGGCGGCGCTGCTGGGGGCAAAGGGGGTCACGGCGGTGGATATTGATGAGAATTCGGTGCGCATTGCCCGGGAAAACTTTGCCCAGAACCGGGTTTTAGACCGGGTGCAGACCTTCTGCGGCGACGTCAACCGGAGCGGCTCCCTGCGTGAAAAGGTCTGTGCGCGGCAGTATGAGATCGTGTGCGCCAATATCGTGGCGGACGTGATCATCGCCATGCTCGGAACCTTGAAGGCGTGCATGAAACCCCATGGCGCGCTGCTTTTGTCGGGGATCATTGCCCCGCGCGAGGAGGACGTGCAGCAGGCGCTGGCGCGCGAGGGGCTACACGTGCAGCGGCGGCTGGAGGACAGCGACTGGATCGCGCTGCTGGTGCGCCTCTAATTTGTAATTTTCTTTTGGGAGGATTTATGCCCAGATTTTTTACCCATACTATCACCGGGGATTTGGCTCAGATCGAGGGGCCGGACGCCTCGCATATTGCTCTCTCACTGCGCATGCGCCGCGGCGAGGAGCTGACGGTCTGCGACGGGGAGGGCACCGACTACCCCGGAACGCTTGAGCAGATCACGCCCGAATTGGTGACGGTGCGCCTGTCCGGCAGCTTACCATCGCCGGGGGAGCCTAAAATTAAGATAACCCTCTTCCAGGCGCTGTGCAAGGGAGAGAAGATGGACACCATCGTGCAAAAGGCGGTCGAGCTCGGCACTACGGAGATCGTGCCGCTGCTCACCCGGCGCTGCGTGGCCCGGCCGGATCAGAAGGGGTTTGAAAAAAAGCGGCAGCGCTATGCGAAAATTGCCCTTGAAGCGGCCAAGCAGTGCGGGCGGGGGATCGTCCCGCAGGTGGGGGAGCTTATCACCCTCGACAATCTTTTGGTACGGATGGAGGGCTTTTCACAAACCTTCCTGTTTTACGAGCAGGCCCAGCGGCTCCTCGGCTCCATGAAGCTCGACGGGGTAAAGAAGCTCGCCGTCATTGTGGGGAGCGAGGGGGGCTTTGATCCCGGGGAGGCCGAGCTTTTAAAGCAGGCGGGCGCGCAGGAACTCTCGCTCGGCAGCCGGATTCTGCGCTGCGAGACGGCGCCTCTGGCGGCCCTGGCCGCCATCCTCTGCCTGAGCGGGGAGCTCTAAGTCTCCCAGCTGGATTTTTTTACATACTTCCGACAGCTTTTGATTGTGACAGCGGATAGCTTATGTTACAGTTGGGAATGCATGTATGAAAAAAATCTGGCTTGTCGGGCTGGTGGTGCTCCTGATTGCGGCGGCTTTGCTGCTGATGAGCCCCACTTTTTCTAAGATTTGGCAGGGGAATCCAGAGGAAGCGAACGAATCGTCGCAGGAGGCGCAGCCTTCCTCAAAAGAGGAGCCTCTGGAGGAAGAGCCGCCCTTGTCATCTTCGGAGGCGGCCGTCACGCCCCAAGAGGAGGACTGGCGTCTGGTGTTGGTCAGCCGGGAGCATCCGCTCAGTGAGGAGTATCCGGTACAGCTGCAGGAAGTGGAGGAAGACTTCCTCTTTGACGAGCGCGCCGCCAAGGATTTGGAGGATATGCTCGGCGCCGCCTGGCAGGATGGAATCGAGCTGCGGCTGATCTCGACCTACCGCTCCTTCGCGCGCAGCGAGGAGCTCTTTACGGGAAAGGTGGAGGCGCTGCTAGAAAGCGGTCTGGAATACGAGGAGGCGGTGCGCGAGGCGCAGCGCTGGATCGCGCCGCCCGGTACCAGCGAGCATAACACCGGCCTCGCGCTGGATGTGGTGGACAACGAATACTACGAGGATTACGGCGGGTACCTCAACACGTCCTTCAGCCGTTATCCCGCCTACCGCTGGCTGATCGAAAATGCGGCGGATTTTGGCTTCATCCTGCGCTATCCCGAGGACAAGGAGGCTGTGACCGGGATCACCTACGAGCCCTGGCACTACCGGTATGTCGGGAGGGAGCACGCAAAGGAGATCATGGAGCGGGGAATTACTTTGGAGGAGTACCTCGGATTTTAGGAAAAAGGGGAGCGCGATATGCAAAAGCTGAGTAAACTGCAACCGGATTCGGTCCTGCGCGCCGCCGCTTCGACGTTGTTGGCGCTGACATTGGCGCTGGCCTTTTATCTCTGCGGCACAGGGCTCGGGAATTGGTGCTTGCAGCTGCAGAAGAACTACCGGATCGAGCTCTTCAACCGCGCTGTGGAGGACCGGGGCCTGGTGGTCAAGATGATTTCGGACGAAGAGACGCACGCCATCGCCTCGCATTATGTATCCGCGCTGGCGGATGCGGTGATCCGCTTTGAGTTCTTCCCCCGGGAGGACGACGCCTCCACCTTCTTCGAGATCATCTCCATTCTGCCGCCCAAGGTGGAGATCACCCAATTTGAGTTTTCCGGGCGCAACCTGCTGGTTCACTGTACCGCCCAAAAAGAAGAGCAGCTCGTACAGTTCTCCCAGGCGCTGGACAGCGTCAGCCGCTTTCGGGACATTTCGCTGGAGAGCTATCAAAAGACGGACGGCAGTTTTATCGGCACGATCACCTGTATTTCCCGCTGAAAATGGTATCATAAGGCCAAAGGCAGACCTTGTTAAGTGAAACCACTTAACAGGGTCTGCCTTTCTTAAGAATTCCATATTGCACAGACGGCTCGTTCGATTTTAGCGAGGTCCCGGTGGATTTCAATTTCTTCATAGCCGTTTTGCCAGAGCAGGGCGGCGATCCTTTGCGCCTGCGTGCTTCCGGCTTCCAGCAACAGCCGGCCGCCCGGCTTTAGGCATTCCCGGTAGCGGCGGATAATCGCCTCATAAAAGTACATCCCGTCCTGCGGCGCGAGCAAGGCCATCCTGGGCTCGCAGAGCACCTCGGGCTGGAGAAGCGCATATTCCTGCCCGGAGATATAAGGGGGGTTCGAGACGATCATATCGTAGGGATGGGAGGGATGATAGGTAATGACGTCGTCCCCGATCACCCCCACCGGCGCGCCGTACAGGGCGATGTTCTCCCGAAGCACCTCCAGCGCGTCGGTTGAGAGTTCGAGCGCGTCCACCGTGGCGTCCGGGCGCTCCAGTGCGAGGGTGACGGCAATCGCGCCGCTGCCGCTGCACAAATCGAGGATTTGCGGCGCGGCGCCTGGCGGGAAAAATTGCAGTGAAAGGTCGATGAGCAGCTCGGTATCCGGGCGGGGGATGAGCACTCCCTCCCGGACATGGAAGCGCCGCCCATAGAACTCCCAGAAGCCCAGCAGATACTGCAGCGGCTCGCGCCCGGCGCGCCGGCGCAACAGCGCGCAGTAGCGCGCCTGCTGTTCCGGCGAGGGCGGGGGAGCGAGGAACAGCTCAGCGGGGGAGTCGACCCCAAGACAATGCAGCAGAAGCTGAGTCGCGTCAAAGCGGGGGGAGTCCACGCCGCTTTGCGCCAAAAGCGCGGAGCCCTCGTCGATCAGCTCTTTAATACTCGGCATCGGCGCGGCTTTCGGGGATGACCGCCTTCATGGCGGCGATCCCCACCTCGATCTGGCTGTCGTCCGGCTCGTTGGTGGTGAAGCGCTGCAGCCAGAGGCCGGGCTTTGAAATAATCCGGGTAAAGAGGTTGTCATGCCGGCCGGCAAATTTGATCACCTCATAGGAGATGCCCACCACCACCGGCAGCAGCAGGAGCTTGAGCGCGATGCGTACCGGAAGGCTGTTCCAGGTAATCACCGAGAAGACGATGATCGAGAGGACCAGCACGATGAGGAGAAAGCTGGTACCGCACCGAGGATGGAAACGGGGATACTTTTTGACGTTCTCCACCGTCAGCTCCTCGCCGTGCTCATAGCAAAAGATCGTTTTATGCTCGGCGCCGTGGTACTGAAAGACCCGTTTGATCTCCTGCATGTGGGAGACCGCCGCGAGGTAGCAGATAAAGATGGCAATCTTGAGCACCCCTTCGAGGATGGTCAGCAGCATGGTGGAGTGAATCACCCCTTTGAGCAGGTAGCTCACACTCGCCGGAAGCACCATGAACAGCCCGACGGCCAGCAGAAGCCCCAGTACCAGCACGACAGCGTTGAAGAGGGTGGAGAACTTGTCCCCGAGCTTCTCCTGCAATCTTTTTTCAAAGGCCGAGGGCTCCTCCTCAAAGCCCGCCAGATCGGCCGAACGCATCAGCGTTTTGTAGCCCACCCGGAGCATGCTGATAAAATTGAAAATACCCCGCACAAAGGGGGTGCGGCGGTACCAGCGTTTCGGTTTGCTATTCTCCCATACCTCGAGCTCGATCTCCCCATCGGACTTACGCACGGCGAGAGAAAACTTGTCGATGCCGGTGGTTGCGGAGTCGTTGCGCATCATGACCCCCTCAATCACGGCCTGCCCGCCGATCGAGGTTCTAAAACAGCTCTTTTCTTCCAAAATTGCACCAAACCTTCCCGAATCTATCGTTTCAGACAAATTCTTATTATATACGATAATTATTTACAGACTATCAACGGTCGGTATCGTAATTGTAACGGTGGTCCCCACCGACTCCTCGCTGTCCAGCTCCAGCGTGCCGCCATGCTGGGCGATGATCTCGTCCGCCACCGCCAGCCCGATCCCGGACCCGCGCCGGGTGGAGTTGGCCTTGTAAAACTTTGATTTCACCTTTGGCAGGTCCTGCTCGCTGATCCCGCAGCCGGTATCCGCCACGGCGATAACCACCTTCCCGGGCGCGCGGCGCACCGTGATGGTGATGGAATCTCCGGCGTTGGAATACTTGATGGCATTGTCGATGATATTGACGAATACCTGGCGCAGACGGTTGCGGTCGCCCTCGACCATGACGATGTAATCCGGTTCGTCGTAGAGCAGGGTCATGTTTTCCCGCTTGATCCGTTCGGTGAACATCAGCACCGCATCCGAGAGCTCGGCGATGATGTCGAGCTTGGCCATCACCATCTTGAAGCGTCCGCTCTGGATCCTCGAGAAGTCAAGCAGCTCCTCCACCATCTGAGAGAGGCGCTCGGTTTCGCTGATGATGACGTGCATCCCCTTCTGGGTGAGCCCGGGGTCGGGGGCCATATCGGTGGAAAGGGTCTCCGCCCAGCCCTTGATGGCGGTCAGAGGGGTGCGCAGCTCATGGGAAACCGAGGAAATGAAGTCGTTTTTCATCTTTTCGGACTGGCTGAGCTCCTCGGCCATGTCGTTGATGGCCACGCACAAATCGCCGATTTCGTCGTCGTTTTGCTTTTTCAGCCGCACGTTGAAGTCGCCTTGGGCGATCTTGCGGGCTGTCTCGCCCACCTTGCCCACCGGGCGCACGATCGAATTGATGAAGTAGGAGCTGGTGGTGATGACGAAGAGCAGGATTCCCACACAGATGAGGGTGATGACCGCGATATAAATCACGATCTGCGCGTCCACCAGCTCGAGGGAGACGACGTAGCGCATGGCCGCGATCTCGTCCGAGGCGATACTGGAAAGGACGGTGACCGCCAGCACATTTTCCGAATTGATCACCCCGCGGTAATAGCCGTAGCTGTCGCTGGATTCCATCGCGAGGTTAAAGTCGGGCATGTACAGCTCATCCGAAGGCGCAAAACCGCTCGAGGTGATGATCACCTTGCCCTCCGGGCTGATGGCCATCAGCTCCATGATATTCTTATACTCGAAGTCTTCGACAATGCTGCGCACCTCGGTCGAAAAATCGGAGGAGGAATCGATCGAGGCGTTCTCGAGCAGGGTGGAGATAACGTTCGAGCGTGAATTGATCTCCTGCTGCACACTGTTATAAAAGTAGGTGCGGATCGCGAACGAGGAGACAATCACAATGGCGATCAGGATAAAGAGGATGATGCCGAAGCTGTTGAGCAGCCAGCGTTTGGTAATTCGGTTGACAGCCAAGGCGGTTCACCTCCAAGTCGGATCATACAATGGGGAACGGGGGAAAGGGTCAGGGCAGCCACTTATAGCCCAGCCCCCAGACGGTGACCAGGTGCTTGGGGTCGGAGGGCTGATCCTCAATCTTCATGCGCAGCCGGCGGATGTTGACATCCACAATCTTGATGTCTCCGAAATAGTTCTCGCCCCAGACCTTGTTGAGGATCTCCTGTCGCTCGAGGGCGACCTCGGGGTTTCTGAGGAAAAATTCCATGATCTGGAATTCCACCTGGGTCAGGTCGATGTCCCTGCCGCTCTTCTTGAGGCTGCGGCTCTTGAGGTTCAAGACGAACGGCCCGGAGGAGAGCACCTCGCTGTCCTCCTCGCGGTCCTTGGACATGGTCACCCGGCGGTGGATGGCGTCCACGCGCGCGACCAGTTCGGAGGGGCTGAAGGGCTTGGTGACATAGTCGTCCGCCCCCATCATCAGGCCGCTGACCTTGTCCATCTCCTGACTCTTGGCCGAGAGGAGGATGATCCCGATCGAGCTGCTCTTCTTGCGGATTTCCTTGCAGACCTCGAAGCCGTTGATCCCGGGCATCATGATGTCCAGCAGCGCCACATCGAAATCGCCGCTGCGCTCCTCGAAAACTTTCAGCGCCTCTTCGCCGTTGGGCACGTCGGTCACCTCATAGCCGGCGCGCTGCAGGTTGATGACCACAAACTCGCGGATGGTATCCTCGTCTTCTACTACCAAAATCTTTTTCATAGCGCTAGCTACCTACCTTTCATAGCAGCGAGAACATCTGCTGCAGCTCTGTTCTGGTGATGGAAAGCTCCCGGTCTCCCGCCAGCGGGAGATACCCGAGGTATTGATAGATGCCCTTCTGGGCCAGGGAAACCGGGTCGGTCTCGAACCGGTCCTGATAGTCGTTCTTAGACACCCGACTGATCCGCAGCAGCTCGGACGAACGGTCGTTGAGCGTACCCAAAAATTTGATGTAGCGCCACTGGTTGACCTCGGTTTCGGCCACCACACTCACGCTGTCCAGCCACTCATCGGGGAAGCGCAGCAGGTACCCGGCCTCGACGTTGACGCTGGCCTGTATGACCGGCTCCAAGACCCCGCCGCGCAGGTCGCTGTAGGTGGTCAGGAACATTTGCTCGCTCTCATCCAGCTCCTCATAGCCGAGCATGGGGGCGCTGGAGGGCACGTCGATAATCCCGTCGCCGTTGACGTCCTGGCTTAAAATCCGCTCATACCGCTGGGTGCGCTCGAAGTTGAGCAGCTCCTCCTCGCTCGCCTCGTCCTCCACCGAGCTGTAAACCTTGGAGATGTCGATGAGCGGGACGAGGGCGTCGTCCTCCACCGCGATGATTTCGGTGGCGTAGTTCGCCCCGTCGAGATAGACGTCCAGGTAAACGGCTTGCCTGCCGTCGGCGAGCCTGCCGCTGAGCACCTGGACCACCTCCCGGATGTCCTGGCTGATGTCGATGCGGTCCACCGAGCGGATGGCATCCTCCCGTCTGGTAACCAGGGAGACGGTGCTGCGCCGCAAGGAGATCAGCAGCAGGTCCATCAGGCCATCGCCGTTGTAGTCCTGGACCACCGAAAGGTTGTATTTGTCATCGAAGACATCCCGCAGCTCCTGATCCTCATAGGCGTAGATCGAAATCAGCTTGTCCTTGGAGTTTTGCGGCTGCCAGCCGATGATGATGTTTTTATAAACCTTGGAGACGATGTTCTCAAAGGAGATGTAATCCACCTCTGCGCTGTCCTCGCCCGGCACGTCATAGACCGAGGTCCAGGCGCCCTCCTGATAATCCAGGATGTTGATCCGCGTGCCGGACTCGTCCAGCGAGGGCTGGTAGAAAACGATCGCCTCTTCCACGCCGTCCGAGTCAATGTCATAAAAGACGTAGGCCGAGCGGTAATCGCCCGAAAGGGGATATTTGAGCTTGATCGAATTGGTGCCCAGCGCCGCCTTGAGGGCGGCGTCCACCTCCATCTGCTGCTGTGAGAGCTTGGGCGGCTTCATCAGCTCTTCGATGGTCGGCTGGATGAAGGAGCAGGAGGAGAGCAGAAGTATGAGAAGGGATAGGGCCAAAGCGGTTATACGTCTCATCTGCCTTCTCCTTTCCAGCCTTTTTCAGGCCATAATCATACAGTTTCTATCTTATAACAACAGCCTCCCAATGTCAAATGAAAACCCTGCTCCGCCGTATAATTACAGGTTGAGAAAAGCGCGCACGATCTATACCGTGCGCGCTTTCAGAAAAATCACAAGATGATCTTTATTTTTTCCCTTAAAAATGGTATGATGGTTAACAGTAGTTTATCGCTTGGAAGCCTTGTAGCCGATCTTCTTTTCCGAGTTCTGGATCAGGTTGAGCAGGGAAGAGGAGAAGAGCGGGTATTCCTTGGCGATGTTCTCGGTGGTCATGTAGAGCGGCTCGGTATCCCTGATCGCTTCGAGGCTGTCCACCGTGTCCCCGCTGGCGATGGCCGAGGCCCGCGCCTCGCACATCTGCATCGAGGCGTCTGCAAAGTGGGTGGCCAGGGGCTTGGGGATCGAGAACATGGCCGATTGGTTTTTCGGGTTGGCGGAATGGACCACCCTAAACATCCGGTAAACGGCCAACATCAAAAAGGATGAAACCTCGGTGATGAGCTGCTTGTTCTTTGACTTGTCCAGCAGGTCAAAGAGGATATTGAGGGAGTTGGCGATCAGCTTTTTATTGAGCACCGGCAGGATTCCCGCCTTGGACGAGCCCCAGGTATTCTCCTTTCCGGCGCTGTCCGGCTCGGGGATGTCCTCGACGGTGAGCTGGGTTCCAGTCCGGTCGGGGGAGCGCCCGAGCAGGTAGTCGCAGGACACCTGGTAATAGTCGGCGCAGCGGGAGAGGAAAAGAAGCCCGCACTCCCGTATTCCTTTTTCATAGTGCGAGAGCAGCGCCTGGGAAATCCCCAGATCTGCCGCCGCCTGTTTTTGGGAAATGCCCCGTTCCTTGCGGATCAGAGTCAATACCCTCGGGAAATCGGTGTTCATAGCGAAACGCTACCCCCATCCAACGAAATGCCGCCGCCCGGAGCCCGGGTGTCTTTATGGCGAAAAGAAGCCCTCATTCCCTGAGGGCGGTCTGCCGCTGTAAGAAACAGCCGCAGGCTGTTTCTTACAATCCTGATGGCCGGTCTACGGCCAAGGCCATTTTATTGCTTCACCGTGCTCAGCAATAAAAATTTACTCTGCGTATATCCGATTATATTACAGGGCGGACGGTTTGTAAAGTGCTTCTTTGGGAATCTCAAGAATTTTGGTCGAAATATGTTAATAGATAGGTGATTTTTTGTTAACTTATAAGATACATTTGATCCGTCACGGCCTGACAAAGGGAAATGTCGGGGGAAAATACATCGGGCGCACCGATCTTCCACTCTGTGAAGAGGGCATAGAAGAGCTCAAAAAACTCAAAAACAAATATGAGTATCCCTCTGCCCAGATGGTGGTGAGCAGCCCCCTGAAGCGCTGTTTGCAGACGGCGGACATCCTTTATCCCGATCTCTACACCGAGAAATGGGAGGATTTCGTCGAGCTGGACTTTGGCGCGTTTGAGGGGAAGGGGATCGAAGAGCTGCAGCACGACGAGCATTTTTCCAAATGGCTGGAAAGCGGGATGCAAAATCCTCCGCCCGGCGGCGAGAGCGGCCTGGATCTGACCAAGCGGATCAGCGTGGGAATCAGCCGGCTCTTCAAAAAGATGATGGACGAGCAGCTCGGCTCGGTGGCGCTAATCACCCACGGCGGCGTCATTATGAACCTGCTTTACGGCATGGGGCTGCCCAAGTGCGAGATCTCCCAATGGGCGGTGGACAACGGCAAGGGCTACACCATCCTGATGACGCCGCAGTTCTGGATGCGCGACCGCGCCTTTGAGGTCTATGCGCCGCTGCCCTACGGGCTCAGCCAGGACGAGGTGCAGATGGATACGCTGCGCTTTACAAAGCCGGGGGAGAAGGCATGAACGAAAAAAAGGGCCTGATTCATCTTTATATCGGAAGCGGGAAGGGGAAGACCACGGCCGCGGTCGGGCTGTGCGTACGCATGCGCGGCACCGGACGGCAGGTGCTCTTCGCCCAGTTCCTAAAGGGACAGCCCTCCGCCGAGGTGGAGCCGCTGCGCCGGCTCGGGATCCAGGTGGAGCGCACCGACCCGGTCAAGAAGTTCATCAAGTCGATGAATGAGGAGGAGTACAGCGAGTGCTGCCGTTCCTGCCGCGCCCTGTTCGAGCGCGCGGAGCGTGCGCTGCAGAGCGGGGAATACGGGCTGGTGGCGCTCGACGAGGTGCTCGACGCGGTGGGGCACGGGATCATCGGCGAGGAGGAGCTCTTGCGGGCGCTGGAAAGCCGTTCCCCCACCACCGAAGCGGTGCTCACCGGCCGGAACCCCGGGCAAAAACTCTGCGAGCTTGCCGACTACATCAGCGATATGCAGGCTGTCAAGCACCCCTATCAAAAGGGGATCACGGCCCGCGCGGGAATCGAATATTAGATTGTTAGAAAATATTCACAGGTTGGTCTCATTTTCATCACCAACCGGCAATGTGAAGATGGCATTATAGTGAAGGATACATAGTAGGAGGAAGAGAAAATGGATATGAAAATCACAGTGCTCAAGGGCGACGGGATCGGGCCGGAAATTGTCGATGAGGCAATCAAGGTCCTCAAGGTGGTCTGCGAATGCGAAAACATCAACCTGACGCTCGACGAGCAGCTCATCGGCGGTGTCGCGATCGACAAGACCGGCGACCCGCTGCCGCAGGAGACCATCGACAGCTGCAAATCTTCGGACGCGGTGCTCCTGGGCGCGGTGGGCGGCCCGAAATGGGATGCCCTGCCGACCGACAAGCGCCCGGAAAAGGGGCTTCTGCGGATCCGTTCCGAGCTGGGGCTCTTCGCAAACCTGCGCCCGGCGCGCATATTCCCCGAGCTCTGCTCCAATTCTCCCTTAAAGGACAGTATCGTCCAGTCGGGCGTGGACCTGCTGGTGGTGCGCGAGCTTACGGGAGGGATCTACTTCGGCAAGAAGGGCAGCGAGCAGATTAACGGTGAGCAGTCCTCCTATGATGAAATGCGCTACAGCGAGCACGAGATCGAGCGGATCGCCCGCGCGGCCTTCGACGCGGCGGCCAAGCGCCACCGCAAGGTGACCTGTGTGGACAAGGCGAACGTGCTTGAGACCTCGCAGCTCTTCCGTTCGGTGGTCGCCCGGATCGGTGCAAAGGAATATCCGGACATCGAATTGAGTAACCTTTATGTGGACAACGCTTCGATGCAGTTGGTCAACAATCCCGGCCAGTTCGACGTTATCGTCACTGGAAACCTCTTCGGTGACATCCTCTCGGACGAGGCGGCCATGCTGACCGGCTCGATCGGTATGCTGCCCTCCGCGAGCCTGGGCGGCTCGGGCTTCGGGCTCTATGAGCCGATCCACGGCTCGGCGCCGGATATCGCGGGCAAGGGGATCGCAAACCCCTTGGCGACCATTCTGTCGGTGGCCATGATGCTCAAGCACACCTTCCAGATGACCATGCACGCCAAGGTGATCGAGGCGGCGGTCGAGGAATCGCTCAGCGTCCTGCGCACTCCCGACCTGATGCCGGCCGAGGAGGAGCCCGCACACAGCCTGGGCGGTTACATTACCGAGGTGTTCGGCACCCGCACCGGGTTGGAAACCGCCACCACCGGGGAGCTGGGCGACTTTGTCGCCAACGAAGTGCGCCGCGCGCTCGAAAAATAAACACGGTACCGTTTTCCGAACAAACATAGGAAGTGATTCACAATGAGTGTCCGTAGCAAGATTAAGTCCAACGCCAAGAAAGCGGTCTCCCAGAATTTTGTCAAGACGCTGACCGTCACAATTATCCTCTTTTGCATTGTGCTGCTCTACATCGTCCTCGTGATGATGGCCAACACGGTAATCGAGCTGCTCTCCTCCACGCTGGCGCTGCCGGGTATTCTGCGGGGTTGGGGCTACGTCTCCTCGCCCGCGGTGGTGGGCGCTTCGCTGCTGCTTCAGCTGATCCTCTTTTCCCCCCTGATGGTCGGCGCGGCCCGCTGGTTCTATCGGCTGATGGGGCAGGAGGGGAGCGACGTGTTCGACCTGTTCGAGTTCTTCTCCAGCTTCCGGCAGTATTTTGGTTCCTTCTGGCTGGAGCTCAATCTTACGCTCCGCTCCTTTCTTTATACCTTCCTCTTTACGCTGGTCCCCGTCGTGATCGTGGGGTTGGGGTCCTTCCTGGTCACCGGGGAATTTGGGAAAGCCATGGGCGGTCCGGCCGCTACCCTGGTGGGATCGATGCTCCTGATCGCCGGGGTGGTACTCCTGATCGTCAGCGCGATCTTTTCCTGGATTTTCCTCAAGCGCTATTTCCTGGCGCGGTATCTTTACAGCGGTGGGGAGTGTACGGCACGGCAGGCCATTAAACAATCTGTATATTTTATGCGGGGACGCAAGACCGAGCTGTTCTTCTTCGATCTGACCTTTTTGGGATGGTTTCTCGCCTGTGTGTTGATCGTGCCGTTCTTTTATGTCGCGCCCTATTATATGAGCTCCTGCGCGCTCTACGCGCGGTATTTGATCGAGTATGGACACCGTTACCAGCAGGCGGCACCGCAGCCGCAGCCGACCAAGGAGTTCGACTGCGCCCCGGACGAAGCGGCGGGGGATCCGGAAGAGCCGCAGTCCGGTGAAGCGCAGCCGCAATAGGAAATACAAAAAAAGAGGACCGCGGGGAATTCCCTGCGGTCCTCTTTAAATATCCATTATTTCTCTTCGAGATACCGGGCCAGCCAGATGGAGGCGATATTGAGCGCGTTATAGAGCCCGTTTTTTTCGGTCTTTTTGACGATCCGCTCCTTCGGGCCGTGGTTGGGGTTGGTGGAGAGGAGCTGCACCGAAACGCTGCCCGCCATCTGCACGCCGTCCAATTCGGTGGTGGAGAGGACTTGAAGCAGCGCCACGTACCGGTCCGCCATGCTGCCATAGTAGATGGTGTTCCCGCAGCGCACCAGCGGCTTGCCTTTATACGTCATCATCTGCGATTTCTCTTTGGTTTGTGCCATTGATACCGACCTCCTGTTATTCCAAACGATCCGTGATTGCGGATAGGTGTATGCCTAAGTTATTATTATATCATAGTATGGGAAATATTACAACCACTTATCCGGCTCAAAAGAAGGGCTCTCCTGAACGGAGAGCCCTTCTGTCTGTTAATCGTCGAGATAGGATTTGACCAGAAGCTGCAGCAGCTCGTCCCGGTCGATCCGCCGGATCAGGCTGCGCGCATTATTATAGGTCGTGATATAGGTCGGATCCTCGGAGAGGATGTATCCCACAATCTGGTTGATCGGATTGTATCCCTTTTGCCGCAGGGCATCGTATACGGTGGTCAGGATTTCCTTGACCTGTTTTTCCTTGTCCTCATGGATGGAAAACGATATGGTTGGCTCATGCATGACCATCACCTCACAGTGTTAGGATACATCAAATCAGCGTTTTTTTCAAGTAAACGTTCTGTGAACAAGCCCTGGGAGCTTATGCGCGTAAAGTGACGCCCAGCTGGGAGAGCGCCTTGAGGGTGCGCTTGACGGCAGCGTCGGCTTCCTCGTCGGTGAGGGTGCGGTCCTGCGCGCGCATCGAGATGGAGTAGGCCACGCTCTTCTTGCCCTTTTCGATCTGGGCGCCCTGGTAGACGTCGAAGAGCTTCACACTCTCCAAAACGCCTCCGACCGAGGCGCGGATCGTCTTTTCCAGCGTCGCCACCGGCATGCCCTCGTCACAGATCAGCGCGAGGTCGCGGCTGGAGGCGGGGAACTTGGGCAGCGGCACGAAGGTTTTTTCGTGGTCGCGGTTTTCGTACAGCAGGTCCACGTCCAGCTTGGCCGCATAGACCCGGGTGCCGATCTCATAGTTGAGGCAGACGCGGGGATGCACCTCGCCGATCACGCCGCAGACCTGCCCGCCGACCAGGATTTCGGCGCAGCGCCCGGGATGGAAGGAGGGATCGTCCTCCTTCTGGACGAAATCGTAATCCTTGACGTCCAGCGCCTCCAGCAACGTTTCGACGGCGCCCTTGATGGCGAAGAAGTCGTAGCCGTCCTGGTAGCACCCCAGGGTGATCTGCTTCTTTTCGACCGGAAGCTGATCGTCGCCGGTGGGGGTGTACTCGGTGCCGATCTCGAAGAGGAGCGCGGACTGGTTGCGATTGTTGTAGTTGCGCGAGAGGGTCTCGAGCATCGAGGGCAGGGTGGTGGTGCGCATGACACTGGTGTCCTCGCCCAGGGGGTTGAGGATCTTCAAAGAATCGCGCTCTTTGCACTGTGCCGGCAGGCAGATCTTGTCGTAATACTTCGGGCTGATGAAGGAATAGGTGATGATTTCGCTGAGCCCCTGGGCGAGCAGGGTGCGGGAGACGACGCCCTCAAACTTCTGACGCTCGGTGAGGTGGCCCTGCGCGCTGCCGCGCAGCGTGGTGGTCGGAATATTATTATACCCATAAAAACGCGCGATTTCCTCGGCCACGTCCGCTTTGGTCTCGATGTCGGCCCGGAAGGAGGGGACGGTGATGACACCGTTTTCCACCTTGAAGTCGATGGCGCGCAGGATGTTTTCCATCTCGCCGGTGGGAATCTCGATTCCGAGGAACTCGTTGATCCACTCGGGGGTCAGCGGCAGAGTGCGCGGCGTGTGGTCGGCGTTGTCCACGTCGATCATTCCCCCGACGACCTCTCCGGCGCCCAGCAGCTCGACCAGCTCGCAGGCGCGCTGTACGGCCGGGATACAGGTCTCGGGGTCGAGCCCCTTCTCGAACCGGGAGGAGCTTTCGGTGCGCAGCCCCAGCTTTTTGGAGGTGGTGCGGATCGAGCTGCCCTTGAAGCAGGCGGACTCGAAGACGATCATCTCGGTGTCGTCTGCGATCCCGCTGTACTCGCCGCCCATCACGCCGGCGACGGCCGAGGGCTTTTCGCTGTCGGCGATGACCAGCATCTGCTCGTCCAGCTTGCGTTCGATCCCGTCCAGGGTGGTCAGCGTCTCGCCGGGGCGGGCGTTACGCGCGATGATCTTGCCGTCCTTGACGTACTTGTAATCGAAGGCATGCATCGGCTGGCCGTATTCGAGCATGACGTAGTTGGTGATGTCCACGATGTTGTTGATCGGACGCACGCCGCTTGCGCGCAGCCGCTCGCGCATCCAGCGCGGGGAGGGCCCGATCTTGACATTCTTGACCATGCGCGCCACGTAGCGGGGGCAGAGCTCCGGGCTTTGCACTTCGACGCTGAGAAGGTTTTTGATGTCGTCCGTTTCCTTCTGCACCTTCGGCTGCGGGGCCACGAAGGGCACCTTGTAGGTCGCGGCGGCCTCTCTGGCAAGTCCCAGCACCGACAGGCAGTCCGGACGGTTGGAGGTGATCTCGAACTCGACGCAGGTGTCGTCGAGGCCGATCACCGGACGGATGTCGTCCCCCGGCTTGCCCTCGCAGTCCTCGCCCAGCAGGAAAATGCCCTCTTCTGTGCCGTAGGGGAAGTCGTGCAGGGTCAGCGCCAGCTCGGGCAGCGAGCACATCATGCCGTTGGAGAGCTCGCCGCGCAGCTTGCCCTTGCGGATTTTGACACCGTGGGGCAGGGTGGAGCCGTCGAGCGCGACCGGCACCAGGGCGCCGGGCACGACATTGTCGGCGCCCGTCACGATCTGGATGGGCTGCTCCTGGGCCACGTCGAGCATACAGACCACCAGCGAATCGGCATTCGGATGCTTTTCGACCGAGAGGACCTTGCCCACGACGACCCTGGAAATCTCGCTGCCTTCGACGGTATAGCCCTCGACCTTGGAGCCGGACATGGTCATCGCTTCGCAGAAATCGTGGATCGGCGCGTCTATTTTCACATAATCGGAAAGCCACTTCATCGATAAATTCATGTTCGTTCTTCCTTTCCTTATCTTTAGACTAGAACTGCCCGAGGAACCGCACGTCGTTTTCATAGAACAGGCGCAGGTCCTTGATGTTGTAACGGCGCATCACGATCCGTTCGAGCCCCATCCCGAAGGCGAAGCCGCTGTACTCGTCCGGGTCGATCCCGACGTTTTGCAGCACCTTCGGATGGACCATGCCGCAGCCGAGGATTTCGATCCAGCCCTCGCCCTTGCACAGGCTGCACCCCTTGCCCTGGCACTCGAAGCACATGATGTCCATCTCGGCGGAGGGCTCGGTGAACGGGAAGTGGTGGGGCCGAAAGCGCACCACCGTCTCGGGGCCGTAAAGCTCCTTGACGAAGATTTCCAAGGTCCCCTTGAGGTCGGCCATGGTGACCCCTTTGTCCACCACCAGGCCCTCGATCTGGTGAAAGATGGGGGAGTGGGTGGCGTCCACCGCGTCCGAGCGGAAGACCCGGCCGGGCGCGATCACCCGCACGGGGGGCTTTTGCTGCTCCATCACCCGAATCTGCACCGGGGAGGTCTGGGTGCGCAGCAGGATATTGTCAGAAATATAGAAGGTGTCCTGGGTGTCCCGCGCCGGGTGGTCCTTCGGGAGGTTGAGCGCCTCGAAGTTGTAGTAGTCGGTCTCCACCTCGGGGCCCTCGGTGATCGAGAAGCCCATTCCGAGGAAGATGTCCTTCACCTCGTCGAGCACCTGGTTGATGGGGTGCTGCTTGCCCAGCGGATGGCGGGTGCTGGGCAGGGTGACGTCCAGGCGCTCCTCGCGCAGACGGCGCTCCAGCTCCTGTTCCTTAAGCTGGGAGATGCGGGAGGTGATCTCGGTTTCGATCTTGGCGCGGATTTCGTTGGCCAGCTGGCCGATCACCGGCCGCTCCTCGGCCGAGAGGGAGCCCATCTGTTTCAGGATGTTAGTCAGCTCCCCCTTTTTCCCGAGAAAGCGCACCCGGATCTCGTCGATCTCCTTGAGGCTCTGCGAGCTTTCCAACGCCTCGTGTGCAAGGTTGCGGATGTTTTCAATTGCCTGTTTCATGAGGACAATTCTTCCTTTCTGTGTTTTATTTAGCCGGATATTTAAAATTGGGAATATACGAAAAAACGGCCCTTCATCCCTTATAGAGGGACGAAAGACCGCATATAAGCGTCTTCCGCGGTACCACCCGCTTTTTTGCCCAAAAAGGCAAACACTTTGCCGGGAGCCGACACTCCCGCCGTCCTGTAACGGGGCGAACCGTCGCGGCCTACTGAAACCATTGTCCGTTGAGCCGCGCCACTCGTGGGTGAACTTCGAGACAGATCCCCCTGGGCGGCTTTCAGCACTGCCGCGCCTCTCTGAAAAGGGGAGGGGTGTCCTACTCTCCCAGTCAACGTGTTTATCGCTGTTGGACAATATTTTAGCACAAAATTTGGGCGGGTGCAAGAAGAAAAGTAATTGAACGGGCTCTTTTTCTATGTTATACTAAACCTTAACAGACAAGTGGAGGTTATTTGCTATGTCCGATACATTTATGGAGTATTTAATCAAAAAACGTTCTACCCCGCGGGACCTTCTGCTGAAAGTTTTGATTATCCTGACCGGGATCGCACTGGTGTTCGCGCTCTTCTTCCTCTCGCCCCTACTCGGCTTCTTCTCGATGTTCGGGTACCTGGCCATCGCAGGAGCGGTCTATGGGATGTGGTATCTCGTCACCGCGATGAACGTGGAGTTCGAGTATGTGCTGACCAACGGCGACATCGATGTGGACAAGATCATCGCCCAGCGCAAGCGCAAGCGCCTGGTCTCTGTCAAATGCTCCTCCTTCGAGGAGCTGGGCAAGTATAAGGCGGCCGAGCACCAGAACAAGACCTATCAGACCAAGCTGATGGTTTGCAGCAATCCCGAAGACCCCGAAGTATGGTACGCGGTCTTCAACCACGCCAAGCTCGGGCGTACCCTGCTGGTCTTCAATGCGAGCGAGGCCATGCTCGAAAACATGAAGAAGTACCTTCCCCGCCAGCTTGCCTTCGAGGTCTTTGTCAAGAGGACGGCGCAATGATCGCGGTCGGCACCGACATTTTAGAGATCGAAAGGATGGAAAAATCCTTAAAGAACCCTCGTTTTTTAACGAGGGTCTTTTCTCATGCGGAAATCGAGTGGCTCAGGGAAAAGAATTTCCCGGCCCAGTCCGCCGCCGGGAATTACTGTGCCAAGGAAGCCTTCTCCAAGGCCCTGGGCACCGGGGTGCGGGGCTTCTCTCTCAGCGAGGTCTCGGTGCTGCGGGACGAATGTGGGAAGCCTTACCTGCTGCTGGAGGGAAGAGCCAGGGAAAAAGCGGCCGGGCGCTCTTTTTCGGTAAGTATCAGCCATTGCCGGCGGTATGCCACCGCCGTGGTGGTGATGGAGGAGGATCGAAATGCGCACGCTGCTGGATGAAAAAACCGTCTATTCGCATATTCCGCCGAAAGCGGACGATCTGCACAAGGGGAGCGCCGGGAAGCTCTACCTCGTCGCCGGGAGCCGCAGCTTTCGCGGCGCGGCGGTACTGGCGACTATGGGTGCGCTGCGCAGCGGCTGCGGCTATGTCTCCCTCGCCTCCACGCCCGAGGTGTGCAACAACATATCCCACCACCTGATCACCCCGACCCTGAGCGTACTGCCCGAAAACGCCGAGGGGCGCATCTCCCGCTCGGCGGCGCAGACCGTCCTGCGCGAGGCCGCCGGATACGGCGCGATGGTGCTCGGCTGCGGATTGGGGCTGGACGCGGACACCGAAGCCCTGGTGCGCGGGGTGCTTCCGCATTTTGAGGGCCCGTTGGTGCTGGACGCCGATGGCATAAATGCACTGGCGCACGGCATAGATATACTACGGGAAGCACCGGCAAAGGTGATTTTGACCCCGCACGAGGGCGAGATGGCCCGGCTGTGCCGCAGTACGATCGAGGCGGTCCACCGGGACCGCGAAGGGGCCGCGCGCACGCTGGCAAAGGATTACGGCGTCTGGGTGGTGCTCAAAGGCCCGCACACCCTGATCGCCTCGCCCGACGGGCAGCTGCTGGAAAACACCAGCGGGAACAGCGGCCTTGCCAAGGGCGGCAGCGGCGACATCCTCAGCGGGATGATCGGTTCTCTGCTCGCTCAGGGGCTCGATCCGCTCTGGGCCGCGGCTTGCGGGGTCTATCTGCATGGGGCCGCGGCGGACCTGACTGCCCGCCGGATGTCCCGCTACTGTATGCAGCCGCCCGACCTGCTGGACGATCTTCCCGAAATTTTCATCAGAAACGGCCGCTGAGGGCCTGTTCCGTGAGGGGAGTACTCTATGCGCAAACTGAAAACGAGGGGACTGATTCTGCTGGGCGCTCTGGCCATACTCTTTGCGGGGTGCGCGCAAAGGGGCGCTTTGGAAAAAAGCGGGACTGTCGGGCTGCCCGAGCAGATGGAGTGTGCACTGCAGCTGCATTATTCCGGACTGGAGCTAAAGGGGAGGATGACCCGCACGCTGGACGGGGAGCTGGCCCTCACGCTGGAACAGCCGGGGAACCTGTCGGGCCTGACGCTGGAGACCGCGCCGGAGGAGTACCGCACCGAATATGAAGGGATCCGCTTTGCGGTGGACCGCCAGGTGCTGCCGAAGACCTCGGTGCCGGGGCTGCTGAAATTCGCCCTGGACACCGCCAATGGCCTCTCGTTTAAAATCCCCTCCGGGAAGGCCCCCTATCAAATCGACCTGCAGACCGACTATGGCAAGATGGAATTGGTGGTCGACCGGGACGGTCAGGGAAAATTTTTACCCATCCAAATAACCATCGATAATCTGGAGTTTCAGGCGGTGTTTGACAGCGCCCCCACTACATAAAGAAGCAAAGCGCCCGGCCGAGAGCTATCCTCGGCCGGGCGCTTTGCTGTCAAATCCGCTTTGCCGGTAATATGATGAAAGTGGGAGGGCAGGCGCTGCGCCCTTCCGGGCGGTCAATCAATTTGACCGGCTTGAATAATCTTTTTGATTTGCGACCATGCTATAGATAGTTCAAAATAACACGAAAGGCGGAGCGTGATAGACGTGACTGTCAAAAGAGGAGAAATCTACTATGCGGACCTCAGCCCGGTAGTGGGTTCCGAACAGGGTGGCGTCAGGCCTGTATTGATAGTTCAAAACGACGTTGGTAATAAATTCAGCCCCACCGTGATTGCGGCGGCCATCACTTCCCAGAAGGAGAAGTCCAAGCTGCCGACCCACATCGAGCTCAATTCGCCGGACTGCGGCCTCTCCCGGGATTCCGTTGTCCTGCTCGAACAGGTGAGGACGATCGACAAAAGAAGGCTCAAAGAAAAAATGGGCAGGCTGGACGACGGCTCGATGACCAAGGTGAACCAAGCGTTGGGCGTCAGCTTCGGGCTCAATTTTTCGGGCGACGGGCACTAATATTACATAGGGAATATCGGTGCCCCCGGGCGTCCGGTGTGATGGGAATCCCCGTCACACCGGACGCCCCTTTTGTTTGTGCGGGGTTCTAAGCGCCAAGCGGTGCATCATAAAATAACAGGAGGGCAGCATTGGAATGACAAAAAGATTGACCTGGCGGGCGCTATGGTGTAAAATTATGCTGTATTTTTATGCGGATTTGACAGGACATCACGCGAAAAAAGACAAGCCGTATCAGATATTGTAATTGTAAATTGTAATCGGAGGTAACCCATGCGCAGACTTCTCACCACTCTTCTTTCGGCCGGGCTGATCCTGGTCATGACATCTTGTGCGACGAAGCCCGCTGACGAGACGCCTTATCAGACGGCCAGCGAAACCGTTACCATAGTCAGCCCGGCACTGGCCGAGACCGAATATCCGGCGGAAAACCCGCCGGCGGACGAGGACCCCGGCCTCGGAGACGAGAGCAGGGAGGAATCCTCCAGCTCGCAGCAGGCCGATGAGGGCGGGGAAGAAGAGGAGAGTGGTGTGACCGAGACGGCCGCCACTCAGACAAAACCCGCCGTGCAGAGCCCGGACGAGGTGCGCGCCGTCTGGTTCTCCTATCTCGAATTTGAAACCATGCTGAAGGGCCTCGGTGAAGAGCAGTTCCGCCAGAATATCTCCGGCGCCTTCGGCGAGGTTGCGGACGCCGGCTTCAACACCGTCTTTGTGCAGGTGCGCCCGAACGGCGATGCGCTCTATGATTCCGACTATTTCCCCTGGTCCTATGTCGCCAGCGGCGCCGAAGGGCAGGACCCCGGCTTCGATCCGCTGCAGGTGATGATCGAGGAGGCCCGCGCGCGCGCGCTTCGCATCGAAGCCTGGATCAACCCCTACCGGGTGCGCGCGAGCGGCAACGACAAGCCGCTGAGCTCGGAGAACCAGGCGCAGAAGTGGCAAAGCGAGGGCAGCGACGACGTCGTGTCCTTCTCGGGCGGCCTCTATTACAATCCCGCGAGTGAGAAGGCGCGTGAGCTGATCGTAAACGGGGTGCGGGAAATCCTGCTCAATTATGAAGTGGAGGGTATCCACTTCGACGACTATTTCTATCCCACCACCGAGGCTGCTTTCGACCAGGATTCCTATGACCGCTACAAGGCAGAAGGAGGGGAGCTCTCGCTGAGCAACTGGCGGCGGGAGAACGTCAATACGCTGGTGCAGCAGGTCTACCGGGCGGTCAAGGAAACGAAGAGCAGCGCCGTTTTTGGCATATCGCCCCAGGGCAACAACGAGAACAATTACAACAAGCAATTCATCGACGTGGCCAAGTGGCTGGCCAACGAGGGCTATGTGGACTATATCTGCCCGCAGGTCTACTTTGGCTTTGAAAACGAATCCGCCCCCTTCCAGCGTACGGTGGAAGAGTGGGACCGGATGGTGAAATCCGATTCCGTCAAGCTGTATATCGGGATCGCCCCGTATAAGCTGGGGCTCCAGGACCAGTGGGCGGGCAGCGGCTCGAACGAATGGATCGGCACTCGTGATCTGCTGTGCAAGATGGTAGAAGCCAGCCGGGAACAGGAGAGCTACGGGGGTTTCGCCATGTACCGCTACGCCTCCCTGTTCGCCCCGGATGCGGCGGTGAGCGGGCAGGTGGCGCAGGAGCTTTCCAATTTGAAGGCGCTCATGCAGTAAGGTTCTTTGACCGAATCAAATGCAGGAAAGGGTGAGAGAACGGCTTGGAGCGCTTTTTCAGAAATAAGACCCTGTTCACCGTCATCATCGTACTTATATTTCTCGTCATGACCGGTCTCATCGGCGCATTGTCGCTCTTTGCGCGGGACCTTTTTCCCTTTGCGGCCCCCGTAGGCGCTTCCTCTTCCTCCTCGCAGGCAGAAAGCCCGCGGGAGGAGGGCGGCTCCGCCGTGCAGGGGCCGCAGTTTGCTGCGCCCTCTTCTAAGGAAGAATCGGACGAGCCCTCCCAGGAGGAATCCGACTCCGAAGACGAAAGCGCCGGGGAGGGCAGCTCCTCCGAGGAAGAGGAAAGCTCGAGCTCCAACGGGGAGTCCTTCGACCCCGCGCTCGGGGAGGAAGAGGAAAAAGACGAAAATAAAGAGGAGAACATCCATTATAACGTCCCGGACGAGATGCGCGCGGTCTATCTCACGCCGGGGGTGGATTATCCCACCAGCGGCGGCGCGCAGGCAATCGAAGAGGGGATCGCCAAAGCGCTCGAGTCGGCGAAAGCCCTGACCATGAACGCGGTGGTGGCGCTGCCCTATGGTGATGGGAAGGCCATCTACCAGACCGGGGAGATGCAGCCGGCCACCAACGAGATCGACATTCTGCAGACCATCGTGGACAAGGCGCGCGAGCAGGATATGTACGTCTACGCCGTCTACGAGGCGAGCACCGTCGACCAGGGCGGAAACGCTGTGCGGCAGGAGAGCGTGGACACCGGGGTGATCGACTTCGCCGCCGAAAACGCCGCCAAATTTGCTGACAAGTATCAGCTCGACGGGATCCTGGTCGACAGCTATTACAACGAGACGCTGCCGGATTCTTATGCCGGTTACATAAAATCCGGGGCCGGGATCGGCTACCGGGAATATATGCGTTCCTACAGCGAGGCGCTCTTTACGGCGGTCAGCGGCGCGATCCGGGAGAGCGCCAAGGGCACCCAGGTCGGGATCGTGGTGGACGGGGTGTGGGAGAACGCCGCCGCCGAGCCGGAGGGCACCCAGACTGCGGCCCAGTTTACCGCACTCAGCGGCGGGAACGCCGACACCAAAAAATTCGTCACCGAAAAGCTGGCCGATTTTGTTGCCCTGCGCCCGGGCGGCTATACCGACAGCGGGACCGAGCCCTTCCAGGAGGTCGCGCAGTGGTGGTCCAAGGTGGCGCAGGCGAGCGGCCTGCCGCTCTATGTCATTTATCCCGAGGACAAGGTCTGCACCGACGCACCGGGCTTCTCCTCGCCTGACGAGATCGCCCAGCAGGTGATCTATGCCCAGGAGTGCGAGGCCTACGAGGGCGGGATCTTCAACAGCCTCTTCCGTCTCATTGAGAACCCCCAGACCAGTACCGACCTGCTCATCAAGCTCTTCAAGCACGAGGTCAACGTCGACCATGTCCTGACCGAGCTGGCCGTCACCAAGCCGGACCAGATGGAGTTTTCCACCTTCGAGCCGGTAATGGTCTTCCGCGGCGCATCCGACCCGAACTTCGAGGTCAGCGTCAATGGCGAGGTGCTGGACACCGATGAAAACGGATACTTCACCACCACCCAGGACCTCGAGCCGGGGCTCAACACCTTCACCTTCGAGCACAAGGGCAAGAGCCAGGTCTTTAAAATCACCCGCAATGTGCAGATCATCAAGGAGGTATCCCCCACAGGCAGCGTGGCGCTCGAAGGCGGGATGAAGCTGCAGATCACCGCATTGGCCTACGAGGATGCGGCGGTGTCGGCATCGCTGGGCGGAGCCTCGATCCCGATGAGCAAGGACACCTCGATCGACGACAGCACCGACGAGGACAGCTCCTACGTCAAATTCGTTGGGGAGTACACCGTGCCCGCCGCCACCGGGAAGAAGCAGAATCTCGGGACGCTCAAAATTTCCGGCCAGTGGCAGGGGATTTCGGACAGCAAGGAGGGGGCCTCGATCTCGATCAACCCGGTGGTCGCCGCCGGGGATGGGGATCTGATCGTTGTGACCGCCGAGGCGGCCAAGACCTTCCCGCCGGACAAGCTGGGCAACGAGACCGATCCGGCCTATTTCCCGCTGCCCAAGGGGACCAAGGACTATACGGTGGGCGAGATGATCACCTATAAAAACGGGGACGACACCTATAAATATTATAAGCTCCAATCCGGGGTGCGTGTCTATGCCGACGACATCAACAAAACCTCCGGCGAGCTGTCTACTGGAAATGTGATCGAGTCGATGAAGATTACCAGCGACAAGCGGTACACCTATGTCACGCTGGATACCCAGCAGCCGGTGCCCTATACGGTCAGTTATTCCAGCAGCGGGATCAAATTTGACTTCAAATACACCTCCTCGACCCCCAAGTCGCAGAAGGTCTCGGACAACCCGGTCATCCGTTCGGCCGACTGGTCGGAGGGCACCCTTTCCCTGGGCTTCACCCAGTCGGGCTCCTTCCTGGGATACCACTCCTATTACAAGGGGGACAAGCTGGTGCTGCGCCTGACCAACCCGCCGACCTCGATCTCGAACGTGCGGATCGCCATCGACCCGGGGCACGGCGGCAAGGACAAGGGGACTGCCGGCTACTATCCGGACGTGAGCGAGGCGGAGATCAACGCGGTCATCGCCGAGAAGACCGCCGAGGCGCTGGCGGATAAGGGGGCCGAGGTCAAGCTGATCAAGACCGACCCCTATCTCACCCTCAATCAGCGCCTGGAGGCGGCCAGGGCCTACGATGCGAACATCTATATCAGCATCCATTCCAATTCCTCGGTGAACACCTCGGCCACCGGCAGCGAGGTCTATTACTTCTATCCCTTCGGGCAGACGCTCGCAAGCATCTCGTCCAAACAGGTATCCAATGCGCTGGATACCGACAACCGCGGCGCCAAACAGGCGCGCTATTGGGTGACCACCGACAGCCGGTTCGCTTCGGTCCTCATCGAGTGCGGCTTTTTGAGCAACAAGAGCGAATACAAAAAGCTGACCAAATCCTCTTACCAGGACAAGGTGGCCGAGGCAATTGCGGATTCGGTCGCTTCCTATGTCAAAACCATCAGCACCGGGATATCGGGCGGGAACGACGACCCGATCGACGAAGACGAGGAAGAAGATGAGAGCAGCGGCTCGGGCGACGGTTCGGTGAGCGGAGTGTCTCTGAGTAAATCCAGCGTCAAGCTCAAGGTAGGCGAGACTTACCGCCTCGAGGCGCAGGTGAAGCCTTCGGACGCCGAAGATACCCGGGTGGAGTGGGAATCGGACGATGAGGATGTCGTCAACGTCTCTTCGAGCGGGAAGCTGAAGGCTGTCAGCGAGGGCAGCGCCACCGTCACGGTGACCACCCGGGATGGGGATTACACCAAGAAGTGCAAGGTCGAGGTGGTTTCCGACGACGAGGACGATGACAATGATGAGGAGATCGAGGACATCGAGATCACCGAGTCGCGCGTGACCCTCGAGGAAGGGGACACCTACCAGATCGAGGTGGAGATCACGCCATCCTCCCTGGAGGACGATGCCGAGCTGGAATATGAGTCGGACGACGAGGAGGTGGCGACCGTCTCCTCAAGCGGGAAGGTCCGGGCGCGCGGGGAGGGCACCGCCGTCATCACGGTGAGCACCACCGACGGGAGCGAGCTGAGCGACCGGATCAAAATTACCGTGGAATAGGCGGGAGGCGCCCGCTTGCGGGCGTCATAATCCTGATATTTACACTTTGTTAATCAAAAAGTGTGAAGAGTGATGTAAAATAATATTTGTTTAGACCGCGGTCGGTCGATCAATGCAAGGGTGTGTTTGCCGGGTGTTCGGATATATCAAACCGTGGAAGCCGCAGCTTCGTATCTGTGAATTCGATACCTACAAGGCGATCTATTGTGGGCTTTGCAAGCAGCTCTCGCATTCCTACGGCCCCTTTGCGAGGCTGACGCTCAGCTATGACTTCACCTTTTTGGCGCTGCTGGATATGGCGTTAAAAGACGAAAGCCCGCAGTTCAAGACCGAAAATTGCCTGTATAACCCGCTCAAAAAGAAGCCCTGCTGCGTCAGCTGCCAAAGCCTGCATTACAGCGCTTCGGTGGCGATGCTCATCTACTACTATAAAATTCTGGATAATATCCAGGATGAGAGGTATCCCCAAAAGCTGCTCTACCGCCTGGCGCTGCCCTTTGCACGCCGTGCACGAAAAAAGGCGGCGGCCGAATATCCAAAGCTTGATCGGCGAATTGGGGAGCAGATGAAAGATCAGGCCGCTCTTGAGCAAAATAATTGTGATAGTGTCGACCGGGCAAGCGAGCCGACTGCCAATTGCCTGGCCTTTCTTTTTGAAGAACTCTCACAGGAGGAAGGGGAGCGCCGCGTGCTTTCCCGCCTAGGGTATCTGCTCGGGCGTTGGGTGTACCTGTGCGATGCGCTCGACGACATCGGGGAGGACATCGCGAAAAAACGCTACAATCCCTTTGTGCTGCGCAGCGGCGCGCCAAACGGCCTGCCGTTGGACAGACTCAGGGAGGAAGCCGTCTTCTCGCTCAACCTCACGATGGGGGAGATTGTCAAATCCTTCGATCTTTTGCGGCTGCGCCGCTATGAGGGGATATTATCCAATGTGATCAATCTGGGGCTCAAGGCCACCGTGCAGACGCTGGCCAGCGGCCCCGAGACAGAAAAAGATACAGGTGTGTAAATCTGGCAGAAGGGGAAGAATCAATGACCGATCCATACAAGGTATTAGGAGTTTCGCCCAATGCGACCGACGAGCAGATCAAGGAGGCTTACCGGGAGCTGGCGAGAAAATATCATCCGGACAGCTACCAGAATAATCCGCTGGCCGACCTGGCGTCGGAAAAGATGAAAGAGGTCAATGAAGCGTACGACAGCATTATGAAAATGCGTCGTAACAGCGGTTCTGCCCGCTCCGGCGGCACGTCCGGCGCCTTTTCGGATGTGCGCAGGCTGATCAATCAGAACCGCCTGGTGGAGGCGGAGGAGCTGCTGGGCGGCGTACCGTCGGCCAATCGGGACGCCGAATGGTATTTTCTCAAGGGCAGCGTTTTCTATTCCCGCGGCTGGCTGGACGAGGCGTTTAACCACTTCGCGCAGGCCTGTCGGATGAATCCGAACAACCCGGAGTACACTGCGGCCTATAACAACCTGATGTGGCAGCGTCAGACCGGACGTCCCGGCACCGAGCAGGGGCCCTACCGCCAACCGGGAAACATGGCGGGCGGCTGCAGCGCCTGCGACATGTGTTCCGGGCTGATCTGTGCGGACTGCTGCTGCGAGTGCATGGGCGGCGATTTGATCCGCTGCTGCTGACGGTGGAAGACAGGGGAGGGGACACAGGTGAAAAAGAGCACCCAGGTCGCCATGGGCGGCATCTGCGCCTCGCTCTGCCTGTTTTTGATGTTCATGACCTGCATGTTCCCTTTTACGCAATTTGCCTTTCCGGCGCTGGCGGGGATCGTGCTGATCGCGGTGGTATTTGAAAACGGGCGCCCGACGGCCACGCTGGTCTATGTGGCAGTCTCAATCCTGTCGCTGATCATCGTGCCGGTAAAAGAGGCGGCCTTTCTCTTTGTCGGTTTTTTCGGGTATTATCCGATTATCAAGTCAAAGCTGGAGCAGCTTCGGCCGCGGCTGATTGAATATCTGGTCAAGTTTTTGATCTTTAACGCCTCGGTGATCGGCTGTTATGCCATCCTGATTTATATTATGGGCATTGACGAGGTACTTGAGGAAACCGGGATGTTTGGGCAGTATTCGTTGCTGGTTTTGATTTTGCTCGGCAATATTATGTTTATTATATATGATTTCGCCATTACCAACCTGACCTATGTTTATACCAGTTGGTTTAGGCCAAAGATTTTGCGTAAGATTCAGTAGCGCGCGGGCTGCAAATGCAGCTCCGCGCTTTTTTCATGGCTTCGCCTGTGCCCGGCAATATTGTGGTTGTTTGGGGGAAGAGAGGTTTGACAGGAGGAAAAAAATATGATATAATTTCGCTAAAGAAAAATTTAGCGAAATAGAGGGAATCAAAAACGGCAAGGAGGCGACATGATGTCCAATCAGGCATTTGCGGACTGTCCGCAGTTGTTGCGGGACTTTCTCTTTTATATGCAGACCATCCGCGGACGATCCCCAAAAACGGTCGAGGCTTATCACGTTGACCTGCGGCTCTTTTTGCGTTATATTATGTTTGTAAAGATTCTTCACAGTGACCCCGGGCTTTCGATCGATGAGATTGACATCACAGGGCTTTCCAACAATGTGATCTGTTCGGTGACGCTCTCGGATGTTTACGCTTATCTCAACTATACCCTCTCCGAACGAAAAAACAACGCCAATACCCGTGCGCGCAAGGTTTCGGCACTGCGCTCGTTCTATAAGTACATCACAACAAAAACACAGTTTTTGGAAGAAAATCCCATGAAGGATTTGGAAATGCCTTCCACCAGACGGGCGATGCCGCGGTATCTGACCCTTGAGGAAAGTTTGGAGCTTTTGGTCAATCTTCCGGAGGGGAAAAACTATGAGCGGGATTATTGCATCATTACTCTGTTCTTAAACTGCGGTATGCGCCTGAGCGAGCTGTGCGGGATTGACGTGCAGGACATCCGGGACAATTCGCTGCGGCTGCTGGGCAAGGGCAACAAGGAGCGGGTGGTCTATCTGAACGATGCCTGCCTGAACGCCTTAAAACAGTACATCAAGGTACGCAAGCCCTCCAAAAAGGAGCCGAATGCCCTGTTCGTCTCGGGCCAGGGGCGGCGGATTACGCCGCGCCGGGTCGAGCAAATCGTGCAAAGCGGCCTCGCCGTCTCGGACCTGGACGGCAAGGGTTACTCGCCGCATAAGCTGCGGCATACGGCGGCCACCCTGATGTACCAGCACGGCGGGGTTGACATCCGGGCGCTCAAGGAGATTCTGGGGCATTCCAATCTGTCCACCACGGAGATATACACCCATGTTTCGGACAAGCAGATCGAACGGGCTGCTTCCCTGTCCCCGCTGGCCAACGTGAAGATCAAAACCGAGCGCCAGAGGGCTCTGCAGGCGCTGGAACAGAATAAGAAAAAGGAGCATGAGGATGAATAAGCTGCAAAAGAAAGCGTTGATGGCGGTGGATTTGCTGGAACAGGCGTATCCGGATGCCATCTGCTCGCTGGAGCACGATATGGAAAAGCCGCACGAGCTTTTGATGTCCACCCGGCTGTCGGCGCAGTGCACCGATGCGAGGGTCAATATCGTGACCAAGGAATTATTCCAAAAATATAAGACCATCGACGACTTTGCCGAGGCGGATCTTGAGGAGCTCGAGCGGATTGTCCATCCCTGCGGGCTGTATAAGACCAAGGCACGGGACCTCAAAAATATGGCGGTCATGCTGCGCGACGTCTACCAGAGCCAGGTACCGGACACCATCGAGGAGCTGGTCAAGCTCCCCGGCGTGGGCCGCAAGACGGCCAATCTGGTGGTTGGCGACATTTACGGCAAGGATTCGGTGGTCTGCGATACCCACTGTATCCGGATCACCAACCTGCTCGGGCTCTCCAAGGGCAAGGACCCATATAAGGTGGAGATGCAGCTGCGGGAGATTCTGCCGCTGGACCGTTCGGGCGATTTCTGCCACCGGCTGGTCCTCCATGGACGGGCGGTCTGCGTGGCCAACCGGCCGCAGTGCGATCGATGCGTGCTCAACGTCTGCTGCGACCATTTTGCCGAGCTGCAAAAGGCTCAGAAGAAAGCGAAACCCAAAAAAGATAAGGCGGCGGCCCTATAGAAACAGAGACGCCGTCAGACATTAAAAACCCCCGGCACGGATTCCCGTGCCGGGGGTTTATTTTAGTCTTTGGATGCAAAATGCGGCTCTACCTGGCTCGATTCCTGAGAGCTTGATTTTTTAGATTTGGAGGAAGCCTTGGAGCTGCTGCTCGATTTACCACTGGAAGAAGATCCCTTTTCCTCGTCTTCGTCCCCCGAGGAGCTCACGCCAGCGGTCTGCTTGGTAAAGATCAAAACCTCGTCGCCAATATTGACCACCGTATCCGCCGCCGGTTCGGTATAAGCGACCTGCCCTTCCACATACTCGTCCTTGATGACGTAGATCACCTTGTATTTCAGCTCCATATCGGTCAGGGTCTGGATGGCCAAATCGACGGTGCTCCCTGTAAGGTTCGGAAGCTTTACAGTCTTGGAACCCTTGCTGACCGACAGGATGATGGTGCCTTTATTGAGCATTGGGGTGTTTGCTGCCGGGGACTGGTCATAGACCACTCCCTCCGGAAAAAGGTCGTTGTATTCGTGGACGATGGAAAACTCGAACCGGGCGTTATAATCGGTGTTCGAGGTAATGATGTCGATGTACTGCCCGACAAAATTGGGCACGCCGCCGGCCTCTTCCACCGCGGAACTGGCCGAGGCGCTGGAGGAATCACTGGAGGTGTCTCCGTTTGAAACATAGTTTGCAACACCTTGGTGGATCTCCTCATATTTGTAGGAGATGAATAGCCAGATAACCACGCCGAGTACAATGGTGGTCAGCACCATCGGGATAAAGACGGTCAGAAAGGTGTTGCGCCGGTGGCGTTTCTTATGACCCTCCTGCCTCTCCGCCTTTTTGAGGGCCTTGCGCTCCTTGCGGCTGAGGGGGGCATCCTCGGCTTTTATCGGGACTTGCGGCTCCCCTTCCGGCTCTTCCGAAAAGTTGAGCAGCCGCTTTTGCACATCGTCCACCATATCCGCGTTATAGATGGCGGTATTGGAGGAGGTGCAATCGAGCAGGCGCGAGGTAAAACCGTCCACCGTTTTGGTCCGCTTGTCGGTGGACAGCCGCATGGCGTCGTGGATGGCCTCGGAGACATTTTCCGGGATGTTTTCATCCAGCTCAATGGCGTCGACCAAATTGTCGTTGAGCTTGCGCCCCTGGGAATTGGGCGGCATGGTCCCGGTGATGGTGCGGTACAGCACAGCTGCCAGCGCGTAGACATCGGTCCACTCCCCGTACCAGTGCTTGCTGTCGTACTGCTCGGGCGCGCTGTAGCCGTCAAAGAGCTCGCAGCTGATGTCGCTGTTGTCGCTGCGCGCCTCGTTGATGGCAAAGCAGGTGAGATAGGGCGTCCCCTTTTCGTCGATCAGGATGGTCTGCGGGCTGATCCCAGCGTGGATCAGCCCCTTCTTGTGCACCAACGAAACGGTGTTGAGCAGATGCATGAAGGTCTTTTTGCAGTTGGCCCATTTGATTTCGCCGCCGCAGCGGTTAAGAATTTCGCCGAGGGTCATGCTGTTGATGTAACGGAAAGCCACATAGATGGTGCTGTGTTCGCTAAAGACGTCCAGCACCTGGCTGGTACCCTTGATATTCAGGTTTTGCAGGGTTTTAAAGAGATCCTCGAACTCGGCGACGATCCCCTTGTATTTGGTTTCGCATCCCTTGATCGGACGCAGCTGGAGCGTGGAGTGGTTGCGCGATACCAGGTCATAAGGCATGAGTTCCCGCACCCAGACCTTGCCGTCCGTTTCCAGGTCATAGCCGATATAAACCGCGCTCTCCCCGTTGGAGGAGAGGAGTTTGCCCACAAGGTAACGCCCGCTCAGCACCGTCTCCGGCGGTAGATAGTCGACGTTGTAGGTGGATTTATCCTGGTATCCACATTTTTTACAGGGGCCGTCATAATCCTTCTGGGACATACAGCCCATGCAGAGGTTTTTCTGAGCAACCGTCATCTACAATCCTCCCGAACCTGGGCCTTTCAAACCCATAAGACTACTATTATAATATATATTAATTTGCACAAAAGTGCAAGCTCATTTTTATCAAAAAAGGCAGACCCCTATAAAATGAAAACTTACGGGCCATAGATCATTTATCTATGGCCCGTAAAAATCATTTCTTTTTTCTGCCCTGCCCCTTCAAACGGATTTGCTGCAGCAGCTTCGGGACGACGAAGCCTCCGAAGAGGGCGACAGAGCCGACAGCGTAAATCGTGACAAAGAATATCTCCATTGCGCCGGGATTTTCGATGATGTCGTTGGAATCTTTGACCCCTTTCGTGATGTCCAGTTCCTCCCTTTCCTCCTCGCTGGAGGAGGAAGCGGACGGGGTGGATTCCCCGAGCGTAACCTCGGACGAGGAATCGGAGGAGGAATTGGACATCACATAGGAGTCCCCTGCGGCCGGCGCAGCGGCGCCCGCCGCGGAAGAGCTGCGCCTTACGCTCCCGCCTCCCGTACCGGTGCGGCCCGCACTCTCTTCTGATTTCGGAACATTTGGCGCAAGATGCACTTTGTTGTTGTAGGAGCGCGTTCTGGACGAACTCTCTCTGCCGCCGGACGAACCGGAGGGATAAATAATGTTGGGCCCATCCTCCCCACTTGAGCCGCCTGGTTCGGAGGACGAAGAACTTACATCAGACCCGGGACTTTCGGAAGAACTCGATGAGGTTGACGAGCTGTCGTCGCCCGACGGGCTCGAAGAACTGCTGGATGAGCTTGAGGAACTGCTTTCCTCGGACGAATCCGACGAGGAGCTGGAGGGTTCGTCCGGTTCGATCAAAAAGGTAGTTTGCAGCACAGCGAGCAGCGATTCGGTATTCCTCGACTTGCTTCCGTCCGGCGCGGTGAGGTAGGGCGCATTCATCACCTCAAGCCGGATAAACTGCGCGCTTTTTGGAACGGGAGCGGAGTATTCCTCCAGGTAAACGTACCGCCCGGAGCCGACCGTTTCCTTGATTGAAAACTTCCCTTGGGTGGAGGTAAAGCGGCTTCCGTCCGACGAATACAGGATGTTCACCCCGTAAGGAAAAACCTCCTTGGAAGCGTCGAGCTCCACCCGGCCGAAGGCGAAGCTGTATTGATTGAGATAGCAGCAGAAAGTCCCGAAATTGCCGATCGCGAGCAGCAGGTCATTATCGGGTTGCAAGCTCAGGCGGAAAGGGTCGCTGCCCAGGTTGGAGGAATTGTAGCCGCGGATCAGCCCGCTTTGATAGATGGATGCGAAGCTGCCGTTGCGGGAGAGCGCCAGGACGGACACTTTGCTGACGTCTTCGATATGATAGGTGACGGTGCCACGATAAAGACCCGGCGTGTTCAGTTGATAATAGCTGTCAAAGTCCAGCCCGCTAACAGGCGGGCCGTTTTCAATCGTTATAAAATCCAGTACAGGGCTTAGCTGGCTGTCGGCCGGATGATCGACGACAGTTTGCTGGGCGGAAGCTGTAAAGAAGGTTACAAACAGCAATAAGAAAGTAAAAAGAAGTTGGAAGAAGCATTTTGTCATAGTGATCCCCCATAAATTATGTCGGAATCATTATAGCAATAAATTCGACAAAATACAACAAATTTTCACAATCACAATTCGCATTTTAGTGGAATTACCGAACCAACATCCAACAATGGCCCTGAAAAGAGCGAGCGAACGGAAATGCCATATATTTTACAAAAATCCCGAATTTCCTTCCCCTCGGGATGGCGGCCGAGGTCGCCGAAAAAACAGAGGAGGTCCGGCTCAGCCAGGAAGCAGCATCCGCCGATGAAACCGCAATCATAGCCTGCGAGCTGAACCCCGCCGGGAGACAGGAGCAGCGTTTCGATCCCCTCCCCTTGCAGCGCGTGCCAAAGACCCCGGTCCGCCGTTATGGCGGCCGAGGCGGTGAGCGGCGCGACCGAGCACTTGGCGTATCCCTGCCGCACATCAATAAGTTTTCGGCCTTCCCGCCGGCAAAAATCGAGGATTCTTGGTTCCGCAGCGTCAAGCCGCCCAAACAGGCGGCCGCCGAGCATCAGGCAGTTGAGCGGGACATCGTGCGGGTAGCTGCCGCCGGGTTCCCGGAAAGACGGATAGACCTGGAAGCCATGCTCCCTCAGCCGGTCGCAAAGAGGCCCATCTCCCCGCTCGGCGATGATTTCGTCCCCGCCCAGATGGAAGAGCCGCATGTCGGCATGATATGCCACCGGACCGGACAGCCGCGGGCTGCGTCCAAGAGCGACCGTCTCGATTCCAAGGGTGTGCAGCGCCCGGATTACCTGCGGGTATTCCCCCGACACGGCCGCGAGAGTAACCCGCCCTCCGGGCAGGTGCGGCCGTGCCGGAAACTCTGTCGTCATAAGGGCTCATATACTCCTCAGTGCATCCACCGGGCGCAGCTTCGCCGCGATCGAGGCCGGATAGACGCCGAAAATCACCCCCACCAGGACGGAAAAGAGAATGCAGCAGAACACGAGCGGCAGGCTGATGGTGGTCTCCACCTGCAGCAGGGCGCAGCCTGCCGTCACCATCCCGATTCCGAGGGCCGCTCCTATTATACTCCCGAGCAGGGTAATGGTAAATGCCTCGACTAAGAATTCCAGCAGAATGATCGGCCGCCGGGCGCCGATGGCCTTTTTGATCCCGATTTCGTGGGTGCGCTCGTTGACCGAGACGAGCATCACCGTCATGATCCCCAACCCCGCCACCACCAGCGATACCCCCGCGATCAGGGAAAGGATCAGGGTGACAATTTCCAAAAGGTTATTGAGGGTATCCTTCTGCTGCGCGATATTTTGAGCCCGGTAGCCGTTTTTGATATGACTGCGCGCCTCGAGGGAGCGGACGATCTGCTCCCCCGTCTGCTGTGCCGAGCGGCCCGGTTCAAGCTTGACGGCGACCTGGTCGTAATCCGTCTGCCCGGTGATCTGCTGCATGGTGCTGCCCGGAATGTAGACGAAGGAGGGGATGTAGCTGCTCATCAGCCCCTGCAGGATGTTCCCGCCCGAGCGCACCACCCCGACGACGGTGAAATTCTCCTTGACCCCGCCCAGAGACAGGCAGATCGTCTTGCCCACGATATTTTCCCGCTTATAGAAGGCGGTGGCGACGTTCTGATCCACCACGCAGACCCGCGCCGCCGCGCGCAGGTCCCACCGCCCGATGGTGCGCCCATAGAGCGGTTCGAGAGAGATAAAGCTGTCGGTGTCCTCATCGATCCCGAAGACCACCCCCTGCGCCACCAGGGAGCGCATATAAAGATCGGTATAGGAAAAGTTGAGGCCGGTCGCCTTGAGGACCCCCTTGGAGTCTCGGATGGCCGCAAGCTCCTCCCCGCGCAGGGGGGAGACGGCGTCCTTGCGCGCCTTGCCGATGGTGATGCCATCCAGCCCTAAGCTGCTCAGCTCTTGGTTGATGGTCTGCCGGCCGATGTTGCCGATCGAGGAGATGAGCACCACCGAGGCAACGCCGATAGCAATGGAAACGATGGTGAGCAGGGTGCGCAGCTTCTTGCGCCCGAGGGAGCGAAGGCTGCACCTGATGTAATCAATCACGCACTACTTCCTCCCCCAGCCGCACGGCGCGGCCCTCCGAAAGGGGCTCCTGCGGCAGGAGGACAACCTCCTGCTCCCCCAGCCCGGCGGTGATCTGCACACTGTCGCTGAGCTCCTGTCCGGTGGTTACCACCCGCTTTTCGGCCCGTCCCCCCTGATACACCAGCACATATTCATGGTTCTCCTCATCTTGGTTGATCGCCTCATAGGGCAGGGTGAGCAGTTCCTGGGCGTGCTGGGAGATGATCTCGGCGGTGGCGGAGCAGCCGCTTTTGAGCCGCTCGTCCGGATCGAGCACCGAGATGACGACGTCCACCGTGGCCTGCTCGCTGAGTGCGGTTTGAGTACGCTTGGCGGTGGGAGCGACCGATTCCACCACCCCATGGTATTCCTGCCCGCCGAAGGCGGGCCCGCTGATCAGTGCCTCGTCCCCCGGTTCGATCCCCCCGATCTGGTTTTCGCTGACCTGCGCGCGCACGGTAAAGCGGGAGCTGTCCGCGATGGTGAAGACCGGTCCCGTCGCCTGGGTAAGCACATCGCTCTGCATGGCGACGTCGGTCACCGTACCGTTCATGGGCGAGAGGAGCATCTGCGGCACCGCCACCGTTTGAGGCGCTTCATAGACCGCTTCGATCGCCTGGGAGGCCTCCCCGCCGCCCAGCAGCGGGATGAGCTGGGAGACGGAAATCCCGTAGAGGGAGGCCACCTTCTCCACTTCGCCGAGGTCGGGCGTCTCCTGCTGGGCGGAGGCTTCCTTCTTGACCATCACCGACTGGGCGAGGACGTCCTTGGTCATTCCGGTGTCGATGGTGGCGAGTACCTCCCCTTCCTCCACCTGGTCCCCGACCGAAACCAGTACGCTGTCCGCAATCACCGGCGTGCTCAAAAAGACCTGCTTCCTAACCGGCTGCTCCACCACGCCGGTGCAGCTGGTCTCCTGCGCCCAGACCTGTATCCCGGCGCGCAGATAGTCGGCCTGTTTGACGCCTGACAGGACGGCGCCGGGGAGGAACGCCGTCGCAAACAGCAGCAATAGGGCACCTGTCAGTGTAAGTACCTTCAGTCGCATTTAAAAAACCATTCCTTTCTGGACGTTTTGTGCCGGTTACGCTGCGCGAAATTGCCACAAAACTCTGTGTTTGAAAGTAACCTTTCAAACGAAAACCTCCTGCATTGACCCGTTAATCCGCGAGAAACTCTCTGATTATTGTGTCAAAACAGAAGGTATTTATGTTCCAGAGGAAAACAAATTGTTGTGCATAACCGCGTCATAAGAAAACACACTATAGAAATGACGCACGAATGCAGGTTGGAAAGGAATGGCCAAATATGAACCTTGTCCCATGCAGCAAGCACTGCCGGCATCAGCGGGAGGGCTACTGCGCCCTGGAGGGTATTTCCGAGCCGGTGAGCGTTCAGGAAAAGGAATGCAGCTTCTTTTCGCCCCTACCCCTCAAAGACGCTGGAAAAGGCGCTGCGCAGATTCGAAGCGGGGATCAGCCGGATGTCTGAGGGCAGCTCGCCGAGCTGGCCCATGGCGGTGCGTGGGATGACGAAGCGCCGAAAGCCCAGCCGGTAGGCCTCGTTCACCCGCAGGTCGACATGGGAAACCGAACGCAGCTCGCCGGTCAGGCCGATCTCGCCGAAGGCGGCAAAGTCGTAGGGGATCGGTTTGTCGATCAGATTGGAGATCAGCGCCATCGCTACCGGCAGGTCGGCGGCGGGCTCGTCCAGCCGCAGGCCGCCCACCACGTTGATATAGGCGTCGAGGTTGCCGAAAAAGTAGCCGCAGCGCTTCTCCAGCACCGCGATGATCAGCGCGCTGCGCCCGAAATCGAAGCCGGTGGACATCCGCCGCGGCGTGCCGAAGCCGCTTTTGCAGACCAGCGCCTGCACCTCGGCCAGGATGGGACGGGAGCCCTCCATTACGCAGGCGATACAGCTCCCCGAAACGTCCTGCGGGCGGCCGGAGATCATCTCGAACGAGGGGTTCCCCACCTCTTCAAGCCCCATGGTGCCCATCTTGAAGACCCCGATCTCGTTGGTCGAGCCGAAGCGGTTCTTCACCGCGCGCAGGATGCGAAACGCCAGATGCCGCTCCCCCTCGAAATAGAGCACGGTATCCACCATATGCTCCATCACCTTCGGCCCGGCGATCGCCCCGTCCTTATTGACGTGCCCCACCAGAAAGAGCGGGAATTCCCGGCTCTTGGCACAGGTCATCAGCAGCTGGGTGCACTCCCGGATCTGGGTCACGGTGCCGGCCGAGGAATTGAGCGTGGGCAGGTAGATGGTCTGGATCGAGTCGATCATCACCACGTCGGGGTTGTGCTTTTCGATAATTCCCAGGATCGCCCCCACCTGGGTGACCGCCGCCACAAGCAGGTTGGGCGAATCGACGCCCAGGCGGCGGGCGCGCAGCTTGATCTGCTTGGCGCTCTCCTCGCCCGATACATACAGCACCCGCAGCGACTGACACAGCGGCTGGCACATCTGCAGCAGCAGGGTCGATTTCCCGATCCCCGGATCGCCGCTGAGCAGGGTGACCGAGCCGCGCACGATCCCGCCGCCCATCACCCGGTCCAACTCCTTAATCGAGGTCTTATGGCGGGACTCCTCGTCCGCCACGATGTCCTGGATGGTGACCACCTCGGTGGCGCCGGAGTAGTCGGTATGCACCTGGCTGTGCTTCTTGGCGACCTCGATCTCGGGCTGGCGCACGGTCTCCTCCATGCTGTTCCACGCCCCACAGTCGGGACATTTTCCATACCATTTGGCGGTCTCGTTGCCGCACTGGCTGCACACATATACCGTCTTGGGCTTCGCCATGTTTTCACGTCCTTATCTGGGTTTAAAGCTCGGGCTCCACCTGGGGATAATACCCCTGCTCAATGTACTGCAGCAGGGAGCCGGAAATTACATAGGCCAGCTTGTTCTGATAGCTCTCGTCGACCAGCTTCGCCGCATCCCCGGGGTTCGAGACGAACCCGCACTCGATGAGCACCGCCGGGATGGGGGCGTGGTAGAGCAGGAAAATGTTGTTCTCCGCCTTCTTGGGCTCCCGCTTGTTTTCCGGCTGGAGCAGTTCGCGAAAGTTCTGCTGCAAAATCCCCGCCAGGATTTCGCTCTGCTCGGAGCGCGGGCCGTAGAACATCTGCGCGCCGAAGGAGGAGCTTTCAGGAAATTTGTTCTGATGGATCCCAATATAAATGGCGTCCGGATTCTCTTTGAGGATTTCGTACCGGTTCATGATGTCGCTGGTCTTCTTCTCCGAAATGCTGCCGAGGCCCTCATCGCAGGTGGACACGTCGCTCTCCCGCGTCATGATCACCCGAAAGCCCTCCGCCCGCAGCAGGTCGCGCAGCTTGAGCGCGATGGGAAGGTTGACGTCCTTTTCCACAATACCGCCAAGCCCTTCCGCTCCCCCGTCAAAGCCGCCGTGCCCGGCGTCGATGATGACCAGCGGATCCACCTCGAGCGCCCCGCCCACCATCAGGGAATCCCCCATACGGGAGATGGCAAAGGAGATCACCGCAACATAGCAGGCCAGCAGCAGAAACACGGCACGAAACCGAAACCGGCGCATAAACACCCTCCCAACATAACGAGTCTCCCTTTATGTTATGCGGCCGGGGGTTTTGGATATGACTTTCAGTGTTTCTTCTTCTGGTCCTTTTTGACAAAGATGATCTTGTCGCTGATCGAAATGTGCTTGATCCCCAGGTGATAGGCAAAGGAGGTCACGGCCGGAATCACCAGCGGCAGCAGCCAGATGGCGACGATCGACAGCCACGACATCTGCTCGGGCGCAATGCCGGGCTCCAGCAGTGCGTTGATGGTAAAGAGCATATGGATGTTGAGGATCCTGAAGATCGACCCGGCGAGCACTCCGACGTCTCCCGGCAGGATGGCGAGCTTGATAAGCACCAGCACCACCGGCATGAGCGCAAAGGGGATCATGGCGAAAAGGCCGATTTTGAGGCCCTTGAGCGGATCGATCTGCCCGTGCCCAAAGGCGGCCGAGTTGCTGTCCCGGTCCCCGCAGTACCAGCTGGGAGAATAGACGATGGGTACGAAGATCAAGAGATTAAGCAGCTGCATGACGATCTTCCAGAGCGTGCTCTTGAAGATCATGCCGATCGAAAAGGTGACGATCCCGCAAAAGATCATGGCGATGAGGACCGAGCCGATGGTGGACAGCGCTACCCTGGGGACGGTGTACTTCTGCTTTTTCATGGACTAGATTTCCTCCTTAATAAACGGTCCCGGGATAAACGATAGGCGGCTGAAGCCAGCCGCCTATCAAAAAGGTGTTAAATCGCTTAGATGTTGATGAGCTTGGCATCCTCAAAGAGCTTCTTGTCGATCCCCTTCTTCATCTGCAGGGCCTCCAGAATGTCGTAGTCCACGACGGTGTTGCCCTTGATGACGACGACGCGGTTGCCGATCCCCTTCTCCAGCAGCTCCACGGCATGAACGCCCAGCTTGGTGGCGAGCACGCGGTCGCGGGCCGTCGGGGTGCCGCCGCGCTGAATATGCCCGAGCACGGTCGCGCGGGTCTCAACGCCGGTTTTCGTCTCGATCTCCTTGGCCAGCGCGTGCACGTCGGTGATCCCCTCGCCCACCGCAACGATGAAATGGTGCTTGCCGTTGGAGGCGGTGGATTTGATCTTCTGGATGATGTCGCGGTCCACGTCGAAGTCGACCTCGTTGACCCAGATCGCGCAGGCGCCGCAGGCGATACCGGTATCCAGGGTGAGGTGGCCGGCGCCGTGGCCCATGATCTCGACCACCGAGCAGCGGTCGTGGGATTGAGAGGTATCTCTCAGACGGTCCACCGCCTCGACCGCGGTGTTCAGCGCGGTGTCAAAGCCGATGCTGAAGTCCGAGCAGGAAATATCGTTGTCGATGGTGCCCGGGATGCCCACCGTCGGGATCCCCGCCAGGGACAGGTCGCGCGCGCCGCGGAAGGAACCGTCGCCGCCGATGACGACCAGGCCGTCGATCCCCATCTTCTCGCAGGTTTCCTTGCCCTTCAGGATGCCGGCCTGCTCCTTGAACTCGAGGCATCTGGCGGTGTAGAGCATTGTGCCGCCGCGGTGGAGGATCTCGGACACGCTGCGCACGTCCATCTGCTCGATGTCGCCGTTGATCAGGCCGTTGTAGCCGTGGTGAACGCCTACGACTTCCATCCCCTTGGCAATCGCGCAGCGCACAACCGCGCGGATTCCCGCGTTCATACCCGGCGCATCGCCGCCGCTGGTGAGAACGCCAATTTTCTTAGCACCTGTCTTTTCCATAAGTACCTCCTATGTATTGAACTCATTTGAAAATAGGCTAAAATTCGCTACCACCCATTATATAACAAAGTCACCGGTTAAATCAACCGTTACTTTGCCGATTTATTAACGAAATTCGTTAATTAACAAATTTCGTGTTCTCTTCCCCGATAATCCCGGCGATCCGCTGCTGGAGCGCCGGGGTGCAGCTGACGTACATCCCCTTGGGCACCAGGGTAAGTTTTTTAACGTCGTTAAAATAGATGTAAACCGGACAGCTCCCGCCGCTTTGTGAGAGGACCTTGCAGACCTCCTCGAAGCGGCTGTCCAGCTTGGAGGGTACGCGTAAGTAGAGCCCGCCCTTTTCGGAAGCGGGCATTTTCCCTTCCTCGCGGGGCGGAGCGGGCCGTTTGGCCGGTGCGGCGGGCTTCAGCTGGTCGGGCAGCAGCACCTCGTCGCACATCAGCTTGCTGTCCTCGTCCTCGCGCAGCGAAACCTTCCCGCGCACCGCGACGATCGCCCCCTCCCGCAGCAGCGGCATACACTGGGCAAACGCCTTGGGAAAGACGATCATCTCGATCCGCCCTGTCATGTCCTCGATCCCCACAAAGGCCATGGTCTGGCTGTTCTTGGTGGTCTTGAGCTTGCGCGACGAGATGACGCACAGGATGGTCACGGCCCCTTGCAGCAGTTCGGGCGGCACCGTGTGCTCGTCCGACTGGATGATGTCCCTGATCTGCACCGCCCCGGCGGCGCGCGCGAGGTCCTCGTACTTCGAGAGGGGGTGCCCCGAAATGAAGAGGCCGGTGGTCTCCTTCTCCATGTTGAGCAGCACCGACGGATCGAACTCCTCCCGTTTCGGCAGCTGGTAGCGGGAGGTGGTCTCCATCCCCAGGTCCTCGAACATGTTGAGCTGCCCGGAGATGTTGTTCTTCTGGATCAGCTCGATGTTGGCCAGCACGTTTTCCAGTGCGGAGAGCATCTCGTTGCGGTTGTAGCCGAGACGGTCCAGCGCCCCGCTCTTGATGAGGTTTTCCAGCGTGCGCCGGTTGAGCTCCCGCCCGAACATCCGCTCGCAAAAATCGATGAAATCCTTAAAAGGCCCGTTTTCCTCCCGGCTTTGCAGCATGGCGCCGATCAGCCCCCTGCCGACGTTCTTGATCGCCAGCAGACCGAAGCGGATCCCCTCGTCGGTCGCGGTGAAGCCCTCCATACTCTCGTTGACGTGGGGCGGCAGCAGGCGTATCCCCATCTTCTGGATTTGGTGGATGTACTCCACCACCTTGTCGGTGTTGTCGAGGATGCTCGTCAGCAGCGCCGCGAAATACTCCTTCGGATAGTGGTATTTGAGGTAGGCCGTCTGATAGGCGACCATGGCGTAGGCGGCCGCATGGGACTTGTTGAAGGCGTAGGAGGCGAAGGAGACCATCTCATCGAAGATTTTGTTGGCGATCCTTTCGTCCACCCCGTTGCCGATGGCGCCCACGCATTCTACGGTGCCGTCCTCCCGCTTGGCGCCGTAGACAAAGGCCTGGCGCTCCTTGACCATTACATCGTGCTTCTTTTTGCTCATCGCCCGGCGCACCAGATCGGCGCGCCCATAGGAATAGCCCGCGAGCGCCCGGCAGATCTGCATGACCTGCTCCTGGTAGACGATGCATCCATAGGTTACGTTGAGGATGGGCTCGAGCAGCGGGGTGTCGTAGGTGACCTTTTCCGGATGATGGCGGTTTTCGATGTAGCGCGGGATCGACTCCATCGGCCCCGGGCGGTAGAGGGAAATGACCGCGATCAAATCCTCGATGGCGGTGGGCTTGAGCTGCGCCATCACCTGGCGCATGCCCGCCGATTCAAACTGAAACACCCCCACCGCATCCCCGGTGGAGAGCATTTCAAAGACGCCCTTGTCCTGCAAGTCGATCTTTTCCATGTCGAAATCCGGGGTGTACCGGCGGATCATCTCCTGCGCCTTGCTGATGACCGTGAGGTTGCGCAGCCCGAGGAAATCCATCTTGAGCAGCCCGAGCTCCTCGAGGGTGGTCATGGTGAACTGGGTGACCACCGCCTCGTCGTTCTTGGCCAGCGGCACATAGCTCATCACCGGGTCGCGGGTGATGACCACCCCGGCCGCGTGGGTCGAGGCATGGCGGGGCATCCCCTCGATCTTGCGGGCGACGTCAATCAGCTCGTGCACCGCGCTGTCCTGCTCGTACATCCCCCGCAGGGTGGAAGAGCTGCGCAGGGCCTTGTCCAGCGTGATGTTGAGCTCCCCCGGGATGGCCTTGGCCACCTCGTCCACCGCCTGATAGCTCATCCCCAGCACCCGGCCGACGTCCCGCACCGCCGCCTTGGCGGCCATAGTTCCGAAGGTGATGATCTGGGCGACGTTGTCGCTCGAATAGCGGCGCACCACATAGTCGATGACCTCCTGCCGCCGCTCGTAGCAAAAGTCGATGTCAAAGTCGGGCATGCTCACCCGCTCGGGATTGAGAAAGCGCTCGAAGAGGAGGTTGTACTGGATCGGGTCGATCCCGGTGATGCCGATACAATAGGCCGCCAGGCTCCCGGCGCCCGAGCCGCGGCCCGGGCCCACCGGTATCCCATTCTGCCGCGCAAAGTTGATGAAGTCGAAGACGATGAGGTAATAGTCGATGTACCCCATCCCCTCGATCACCGAAAGCTCGTATTCCAGCCGCTCCTGCACCGCCGGGTCGGGCTGCTCGCCGTAGTGCCGGTGCAGCCCCTCGAAGCAGAGCCGCCGGAAATACTCCCGGTTGGTCTCCCCCTCCGGAGCCTTGAAGTAGGGCAGCTTATGCTTGCCGAACTCGAACTCCACCTCGCAGCGCTCGGCGATCCTGACGGTGTTCTCCAGCGCCCCCCCGAAGGAGGAAAAGAGCTCGTCCATCTCCTCCCCGCTCTTGACGTAGAATTCCTCGGTCTCGAAGGCCATCTCGTTGTCCTCATCCACCGTGTGGTTGGTCTGGATGCAGATGAGGATCTTCTGCATGCGCGCATCCTCTTTTTCGATATAGTGGCAGTCGTTGGTCGCGACGAGACCCACGCCGAGCTCCTTTGCGAGGCGGCCCAGCTGCGGGAGGATCATCTTCTGCTCCCGGATGCCATGGTCCTGGATTTCGATGAAGTAGTTGTCCTTCCCGAAGGTATCCCGGTAAAAGGTCCCAGCCTCCAGCGCCGCCTGGTAATCCCCCTCGGTCAGCCGGCGGGGAATCTCCCCGGCCAGACAGGCCGACAGGCAGATCAGCCCCTCATGGTGGGCGCTCAGCAGCTCGCGGTCCACCCGGGGCTTGGAATAAAAGCCCTCGGTAAAGCCGCGGGAGACGATCTCGATCAGGTTTTGGTACCCGGTGTTGTTCTCGCACAGCAGGACCAAATGATAGGGGGAACTATCGAGCTTATGTACCTTGTCATGCCGGGTGCGGGGCGCAACGTAGACCTCGCACCCGATGATCGGTTTGATCCCCCGTTTCTTGGCGGCCCTATAAAAATCGATCACGCCGTACATCACGCCGTGGTCGGTGATGGCGACCGCCTTCTGGCCGAGGCCGGCCACCCGGTCGATCAGCCTCTCGATCCGGCAGGCGCCGTCGAGCAGGCTGTATTCGGTATGTAGATGCAGATGGACGAAATCCTTCATGGGCGCCTTCCTTTCTATTTCTTGTTTTGCAGCTCGTCCGCCATGGCGCACAGCTGCCGCAGCCGGTAGTTGACCCCTGAGCGGGAGAGCGGCGGATGGAGCGCCTGCGCCAGCTCGGAGAGGGGCATGTCCGGGTTTTGCAGACGCAGCCGCGCCACCTCCCGCAGCCCCGGCGGGAGGGATTCGATCCCGACCTGCCGCTCGATCAGCCGGATTTTCCCGATCTGGGCCGCGGCAGCCGTCACCGTCTTGTCGATGTTGGCCGTTTCGCAGTTGGTGATCCGGTTAACCTTGTTGCGCATGTCCTTATAGATTTTGACATTCATCACTTCCAATGCGGTGTTCCCCGCACCCAGCATGGTGAGGACGTCCTCGATCGCCTCGCTGGACTTGACGTAGAGCAGCCGCGCACCCTTGCGGGTGGTGTGGTTGTAGCGGATGGAGAGCTTTTGCAGCAGCACGCCCAGTGATTGGTCTGCCAACGCATGGTGGGCGACGAATTCCAGATGATAGCTCTTTTGCGGGTCGGAGATGTTTGCGCAACTCAAAAACGCCCCGCAGAGCACCCCATGCAGAAACTCGAGGTCCCGTTCCTGCCCGGGGTCGCACTCCAAAAACTTCTGGTAGAGCGGGGCAAAATACTGCTGCACCGCCCTGCGGTCCTCGAGCGAGTCCACCGTAACGATGAAAAGCTTGCGCTCGTCCCGGGTGATCTGCTCGGTGACGGTAATGGAGGTGCGGATCTCCACCAGCTGGTAGATCAGGCTGGAATACAGCTTTGCCACCTGCCGGTTTTCGGTATGCAGGCAGATGGTCCCCTCTTCAAAATTACGTCCGAAGAGCAGCATTCCAAAACAGACCGCCCGTTTCTTTGGGTAGATAAAAGGACGGTTTTGACAAATTTCTTTTTTCAGCGAGGACGAAAAAGACAAGGCTCCCCCATTCCTTCCTTTGGCTTTAAATTCCCAGCATTTTGACCTCGCATTCGAGGGAGTAGCCGGTTCTTTCCTTTACGATCCGCTTGACGTCTTCAATCAGGGCCAGCATTTCGGCGCAGCTGGCGTGGTCGTAGTTGATCAGAAACCCCGCGTGCTTTTCGCTGACCATCGCCCCGCCGACCCGGTAGCCCTTGAGGCCGCATTGGTCGATCAGCGCGGAGGCATAGCTCCCCTGCGGGCGCTTGAAGGTACTTCCCGCGCTCGGGTACTCCAGCGGCTGCTTTTGCCGCCGGCGCGCCTTGAGCTCCTCCATGCGCGCCCCGATCGCTTCAGGATCGCCGGGCATGAGGGCAAAGGCCGCACTGACGATGCAGGCCTCCTCACCAGTATACCGGCTGTGGCGGTAGGATAAATCAAGCTCATCTGCTGTAAAGGCAGATAGCTTTCCATCTTTATCAATGTGGCTCGCCGAGCGGATGACATCCTTGATCTCCCCGCCGTAGGCCCCGGCGTTCATATAGACCGCTCCGCCCACGCTCCCGGGGATGCCGAAGGCGAACTCCAGGCCGGTCAGCCTCTTTTCGAGAGCGAAGCGGCACAGCCTGTCGAGGCTCGCACCCGCCTGGCAGAGGATGACGCCGTCCTCTGTTTGCTCCATCTCACCCAAGCTGCCGGTCAGCGCCAGCACCACACCGCGCACCCCGTTATCAGAAACCAGCAGGTTGCTCCCCCGCCCGATGATGGACAGCGGACAGCCCTCCTGCCGGATGACGGGAAGCAGCCGTTCGATCTGCGCCAGGGAGCTGGGGATCAAAAACAGGTCCGCGGGCCCTCCGATTTTAAAGCTGGTGTGGTTTAACATGGGCTCGTTTTCCCGGAAGGCGCAGCCTTCCCGCTCGCAGAGCGCGATAATATCGGCGTATTGGCTCGGCATGATTACCTCCATATCAGGCCGGGCCCAACGCCCGGCATATACGGCTTTTGGCCCGGTCGGGCCAAAAGCCGTTTTTTAGCAGTATATGCTTATAGGGTACCCAAAAATGCGGCGCCGATGATCCCCGCGTCGTTGCCGAGGGTAGCCGCCTTGATATCGGCCTCCTTGGCCTTATCGCCGATCAGCGAATGGGTACGGCAGTATTCGCGCACCGGCTCGAGCAGGGTGTCCCCCTCCTTGCAGAGCCCGCCGCCGATGAGCACCAGCTCGGGCTGAAGCATGCTGATGTAGGTGGTGACGGCATAGCCTAGGTAGTCGCAATACTGCCGCACCACCTCGGCCGCGGCCGGGTCCCCGGCACGCATCCCATCGAAGGAGGTGCGTCCGGTTGCCTTGGCGGGGTCGCCGCCGCAGAGCCGCCACATCACCGACTCCGGGTGGCGCTCCATCTGCTCCCTCGTCTGGCGGATCAGGGCGGTGGCGGAGCAGTACATTTCGATGCATCCACGGCGTCCGCAGCCGCAGGGCAGCCCGTCGTAGGCCATCCCGATGTGCCCCGGCTCGATCCCGACATGCTCCATCCCGCGGATCTTGCCGTCCAGGATGATCGAGCCGCCGATCCCGGTCCCGATGGTGACCAACACCACGTCCCGGTAGCCCTTCGCCCCGCCGCAGAGGACCTCCCCGAAGGCCGCACAGTTGAGGTCCCCCTCGAGGAATACCTTCTCCGGGAAGCGCTCCTTGAGCAGCCGCAGCACCGGGGTGTTGTGGAAGTCGAGGTTGTTCGAGAGGATGATGGCATCCTTCTGCCTATTGATGATCCCCGGGCAGCCGACGCCGACCCATTCTACGTCGGAAAACGTCAGCCCTGCGTCGTCCAGCGCCAGAGCGCAGGCGCGCCGGATGTCGTCCATAATCGCCCCGGGGTCGCGGGGCGCCTTGGTCGGCAGCTTTCCCCGCCCGATGATCTTATAGTCTTCAGTCACCACACCGACCGCTATGTTGGTCCCGCCCAGGTCCACGCCCAGATATGTTTTCATGTGGTCGTTCTCCCTTTTGCTTATTCAAAGATGCGGCCGGTCTTTTCGGTGATCAGGTCGGCGAACCGCCGGTAATCGGCGTTGACGATCAGCTCCTCGGGGAAGTCGATCTCTTCGAGCATGCGCAGCGCATTGGTGTGCTCCCCGATCGAGGCCCAGAAGTGCGCGTCCGAGTTGACCACCACCGGGATGCCGTATTTTTTGCAAAGCAGCGCGATGGTCCTACAGTTTTCCGTGCTCCCCGGCCGGTTGCCGAAGGAGTGGGAGTTGATTTCCACAATCTTGCCGTACTCCCCGCAGGCCTTGATAACCGTCTCATAGTCGAAGACGTACCGCCCGTCACCGGGATGGCCCAGCACATCGACCTGCGGGTTCTTGAGCACCCCCATCCAGGCGCTGGTGTGTCCGTCAAAATCGCTCGGCTGGTAGACCGGGATATGCATGGAGGCGATCACCCACTCCAGCTTGGAGAGGATTTTATCGCTGACATCGAGCTCTCCATCGTTCCCAATGATATTCACCTCGCAGCCGCGCAGCAGGTGAACGCCAAACAACTCGTCCGGTACGACGCCCATGTTGGTGAAATAATATTCGTGCGCCGCGTGTGGCATGAGGCCGGTGTGCTCGGTGCTGCCCAAAAAACGCAGCCCCCGCTCGCTCGCCGCCTTGAGGTTTTCCGTCAGGGTGCTGTAGGCATGCCCTGAAACCACGGTATGGGTATGCGTATCCGCAATGGTATGAATCAAAATCGTATCCCGCTTTCTATAGATTGTCCCACTTAAAAGGCGTCCCACATGCTGACGTCGGTGCTGTCCTCCGGGTCGGCCATCCCGACCTTTTCCAGCAGCTCCTGCGCCGCGTTGTAGCCCATCTTCTTCTGGCGGTTGTTCATCGCCGCCACCTCGATGATGATGGCCAGGTTGCGCCCCGGCTTGACGGGTATGGTGGTGGAGGTGACCGAGATGCCCAGGATTTCGGTGTATTCGCTCTCCATGCCCATCCTGTCGTAGACCTTTTTCTTGTCCCAAGGCTCGAGCTGGATGATCATGTCGATCTTTTCGGTCATCTTGACCGCGCCCATACCGAAGATGCGCCGCGCGTTGATGATCCCGACGCCGCGCAGCTCGACAAAGTGCCGGATGTTTTCCGGCGAGGTGCCCACCAGGGTGCGGTTGGAGACCCGGCGGATCTCCACCGCGTCGTCGGCGATCAGCCGGTGCCCGCGCTTGACCAGCTCGATGGCGGTCTCGCTCTTGCCGACCCCGCTCTCGCCGAGCAGCAGGATCCCCTCGCCATAGACCTCGACAAGCACCCCGTGGCAGGTTTGCCGGGGTGCCAGCTCGACGTTGAGGATCGAAATCAGCCCCGACATAAAGGCGGAGGTCCCCTCGTTGACCCCGAGCAGCGGCACCTCGTACTTCTTCGCCGCCTCAATCATTTCAGGAAACGCGTCGAGCGCGCGCGAAACGATCACCACCGGAGGCTTGTAGGAGAAAAACTTGTCGCAGCTCTCCCGCAGCCGTTCCTTGCCGATCTGCTCGAGATAGGCGATCTCGCTTTTGCCGATGATCTGGATCCGGCTGCGGTCGAAGAAGTCGAAGAAGCCGCTCAGCTGCAGTCCCGGCCGGTTGACGTCGGCCGAGGTGATCGCAATGTCCTTGGGCTCGCATGGAATATAGAATACCTGAAGGCCGAATTCCTTCATCAGCTTTTCCAGAGAGACCGAATAGGTAATGCTCATTTGTACCTCCATTCCCTGCCGGGAACCACCGCCCGGCAAACGGGCCTCTTTCCTATGATGTCCCAGCCCCCTATGCCCATGAAAGCGGGGGCAAACTATCTATATAATTATACCGTAGAACACCGGCTTATTCAATTGAAAAATGAAAAAACCATGGTATAATAAGTAAGGAAACATCGAAAGCTGAACAAACCTATGGTGATGAGTTTTGAATGCTCATCATTTTTGGTGTATGGGCAGAAATTGGCGCCCTTGGCGCCAGAGGGAGGAACGAAATGCGAGTCGCTTTATTCACCGAAACCTATCTGCCGCACGTCAACGGGGTCGTCACCCACGTCAAAGCGCTCAAAGAGGGGCTGGAGGCAATGGGCCATACCGTGCTGGTGGTGACCGCCAACTCCAAAACCAGGAAGCATTATATCAAGGACAACGTGCTCTACTGCCCCGCCCACAAGGCGAGCAAGCGCTTTTACGGGTTCGACCTGGCTCCGGCCGTCAGCCGCACCCGGCTGCACTTTGTGGAGGACTTCGATCCCGATATCATCCACATCCACAACGAATTTGGAATCGGGCTTTCCGGGATCGGCATCGCCAAGATCCTGCATGTGCCCCTGGTCTACACCCTGCACACCATGTACGACGAGTATATCTACTACGTCGCGCCCCGGCCGCTGGTCGGGATCACCCGCCGGATCTCCCACAAGTACTTTAAAATTTTTGCCAAGACCGCCAACGAGGTGACCGGCCCCTCGGCCAAATGTCAGGCTTATGTCAAGGAGACGGGGCTCGACAAGCTGGTCAACGTCATCCCGAATCCGGTGGAGCTGGACATCTTCTCCCCCGAGCAGATCACCGAGGAGGACAAGCGCGCCTTTCGTGAGCGTTACCAGATTCCGATGGACGACACCATCGCCATCTTTGTCGGCCGGCTCGGACGGGAGAAAAGCGTGGATGTCCTGCTCGACTTCTGGGCGAAGGAGATCCGTCCGGATGATCATCTCCATCTGGTGGTGATCGGGGACGGTCCGGTGCGCGGGGAGCTGGAAAACCAGGCGCAGGAGCTTGGGATCGCCGGGATGGTGACCTTCACCGGCAAGGTGGAGCACACCGACCTGCCGCCCTATATCGCCTCGGGCGACGTGTACGTCACCGCCTCCCTCTCGGACACCAACTCGATTTCGATGCTCGAGGGAATGGCCGCCGGCCTCCCGGTTTTGCAGCGGTACGACGAGCTGAACCAAGACCAGGTCAAGGAGGGGCTCAACGGCTTTGTCTTCCACGACGCCAAGGAGATGGCCGCCGAGCTGCGGCGGGTGCGCGCCATGAGCGAGGAGGAGCTGCAGCTGCTCAAGGCCTCGGTGCGCCAGTCAGTCAAAAATTCGGGCGCGCAGAACCTGGCCAACTACCTGTGCACCATCTATACCCGGATCTTGAGCCGGGACGATCAAGAAACGAAATAGGAGTCTATATCATGCTGAAAAAACAAAGCTATGACGTGGCAATCATCGGGGGCGGAATCGGCGGGCTGATGGCCGCCTGGCGCCTCTGCGAAGCGAATCCTTCCCTGAGCGTCTGCCTGCTGGAAAAGGGCAACCCGATCGAGAAACGCACCTGCCCCATCGTGACCAAGAAGGTATCCAGCTGCGTGAAGTGCCCTTCCTGCGCCATCATGGAGGGGCTGGCGGGAGCCGGCGCCTTCTCGGACGGGAAATACGTCATCTCCACCGAGTACGGCGGCTGGCTGACCGAGTTTTTGCCGGACGACACGGTGCTCGACTACATCGAACAGGCGGATCGGATCTTGGTCTCCTTCGGGGCCACCACCGAGCGCTTCCAGCCCAACAACGAGCTCAAAAAGCTCTGTATCCAAAACGATCTGCACATGAGCCAGGCACAGCTCAAGCACCTGGGTACCGACTCGAACTTTGAGACGATGCGCCGGCTGATCGTGGCGCTCGGCGAGCGCTGCGAGATCGCCACCAACACCGCCGTGACCGACGTGGAGCGGGAGAGCCACACCATCCGCTACGCCGGCCGGGACGGCGAGGGCGCCGTCAAGGCGCAGCACATCATCTTCGCCGTCGGACGGGTGGGCAGCCGCTTTTTCTCCGACTGGTGTGAAAAGAACGGGATCAGCCTCACCAACAACCAGGTGGACGTGGGGGTGCGCGTCGAGCTGCCCAGCGTGATCTGGGAGGATTTCTCCAAAAAGATATACGAGCCGAAAATCTGGTACCGCTCCAAGCAGTACGGCGACACCACCCGGATGTTCTGCTTCAACGACCGGGGCAGCGTGGTCACCGAGAACACCGGCGGGGTGCTCACCGTCAACGGGCACAGCTACCGCGAGGAGAGCCGCAAGACCCACAACTCCAACTTTGCCCTGCTCTCCACCATCCGCTTCACCCAGCCCTTCGAGCGGCCGATCGAATATGCGCGGCATGTGGCGAGCCTGGCCAACCTCATCAGCGGCGGCAGCGTGCTGGTACAGCGCCTGGGAGACCTCGAAAACGGCCGCAGAACCGACGAGAGCCGCCTGCGGCAATCCACCACCGTCCCGACGCTCAGCGCCGTCCCGGGGGATTTGAGCCTGTGTATGCCCAAGCGCCAGCTGGACAACATCATCGAGACCCTGCATGCGCTGGATTCTGTCTCCCCCGGCACCTCGAACTACGATACCCTGCTCTACGGGATCGAATGTAAGTACTACTCCGCCCGTCCCCAGTCGGAAGACTTCGAGCTGCAGGGCTGCAAGGAGATCTATGCGGTGGGCGATGGCGCGGGCTTCACCCGTTCCCTCTCCCAGGCGGCGGCCAACGGCCTGTATGTCGCGGACAAGATCGGCAAACGATAAGAACCCGTCTAAAAAGCCCCCGGAAGCGTTACTTCCGGGGGCTTTTCCTATGTATCCCTTATTCTCCCTGACGGCGGATGACGCCGACCGGGCAGACCTCTATACATGCGCCGCAGCCGGTACATTTCTGCGGGTCGATCCGCGCGAGATTGTCCTCGACCTTGATGGCCTCATACTCACAAGTTTTCTGGCACTTCATGCAGCCGATACAGCCGTTTTTGCAGACCTTGCGGGTATAGGCGCCCTTGTCGGTGCTGGTGCAGGCGACGTAGACCTTGGCGCGCGCCGGGACGATCTGGATCAGATGGTCCGGGCATTCTCTCGCGCACATACCGCAGCCGGTGCACTTCTCAGGGTCGACCACCGCCACCCCGTTTTCGACGTGGATGGCGTCATACTGGCAGACCCTGGTGCAGTCGCCGAAGCCAAGGCAGCCGTGCGAGCAGCTGCGCCGCCCCTGATAGAAGGAGTTGCAGGCCGCGCAGGTCTTGAGCCCCATGTACTCCATGACGTACTGGGAGGTCTCCAGCGTGCCGCAGCAGTGCACCTGGGCGACCTGCTGCTCGACGTCGGTGAAGCCGACGCCGAGAATTTCGCTGCACTTCTTGGCCACCTCGGCGCCGCCGGGGGTGCACAGGTTGGTCGCCGCCTCCCCAGAGGCCATCTTGGCGGCATACTCCTCGCATCCCGCAAAGCCGCAGGAACCGCAATTGACGCCCGGGAGCGCTTCGCGCAGGTTGGCGACCGTCTCATCCTGCTGCACGGCAAAGAACTTGGAGGCAAAGGAGAGCACCAGCCCGAGCAGCAACCCGAGCCCCGCGACGATCGCGACCGGTAAGATATAAACTTCCATTCGTGTGAATCCTCCTTAACCGAATATTCCTTCGACGACGCCGGAAAATCCCATGAACGAAAGCGACACCAGCGAGGCCGCGATCAACACGGAAGGCATCCCCTTGAAGAAGTGGGGCAGATTGGCGCTCTCGACCCGCTGGCGCACCCCGGAGAAGAGCACCATCGCGAGCAGGAAGCCGACGCCGATCCCGAAGGCGTGCACCATCGACTGGGCAAAGGAATAGCCGTTGTCGATGTTCAGGATGGTGACGCCGAGCACCGCGCAGTTGGTGGTGATCAGCGGCAGGTAGACGCCCAGCGACTTATGCAGCGCGGGGATATAGCGCTTGAGGATGATTTCGACGAGCTGGACCAGCGCGGCGATGACTAGGATAAACGCGACCGTCTGCATGTAGGCAAGGCCGTTGGGCTCCAGCAGATAGGTGTAGATCGGCCAGGTGACCGCGGTGGCCAGGCAGAGCACGAAGGTGACCGCCAGGCTCATGCCGACTGCGGAATCCAGCTTCTTGGAGACGCCCAGGAAGGGGCAGATGCCGAGGAATTGCACCAGGACAACGTTGTTGACCAGGATTGAGCTGAACAGGATGATAATCAGTTCGTTCATTGTGCGCAGCCCCCTTCCGAAGCCTTCTGGCAGGCGGATGCCGAGGGACACCCGGCGCATCCGGCCGCCTTGCGCCTGAGGATTTTACCCTTGGAAATCCAGTTGGCAAGGGCCACCACAAAGCCGAAGGTCAAAAAGCCTCCCGGCGGCAGGGAGAACATCGCGATCGGGCTGACCGACTCGGGCAGGACCTGCAGCCCGAACCAGGTGCCCGCGCCCAGGATTTCGCGGATCGAACCGATCATCAGCAGCGCGATGGTGAAGCCCAGTCCCATGCCCAGCGCATCCAGCGCGGAATCGAGCACGCCGTTTTTGCTGGCGAACATCTCGGCGCGCCCGAGGATGATGCAGTTGACCACGATCAGCGGCAGGAAGATTCCCAGCGCGCTGTCGATGGCCGGCGCGTAGGCCTTGACCAGGAACTGCACAATGGTCACGAAACCCGCGACAATGACGATATAGCAGGGGATGCGCACCTTGTCGGGGATCACCTTTTTGAGCAGGGAGATCACCACGTTGGAGCCAAGCAGCACCAGCGTCGCGGCGACGCCCATGCCGATCCCGTTTTGCGCCATGGTGGTGACCGCCAGCGTCGGGCAGGTGCCGAGCAGCAGGACCAGAACGGGGTTCTCCTTGATGATTCCCTTAGTAAAGTTTTTCATCGTTGCCATTCTTCCCTCACTCCTTTCCCGACTGGCTGGTCTCGATGGCGAGACGGATGGAATTCTTCAGCGCATTGGAAGAAACGGTCGAGCCGGAGATGGACTCCACCTGCTCGGGGTCGCTGACCCCAAAGAACTGGGCGGTGTACTCCGAACCCATGACCCGGCTTCCGAGCCCCTGGGTCTCGCTGTTCTGGAGCACCTTGACCCCGGAAACGGTGCCGTCGGTCTTGACGCCGGTCATCACGACCACCGCGCCGCCGTAGCCGCTCACCGAGGTCTGGACCACCTTCCCCACCCCGTTCTGGGCGGTGTAGAGCTTTAAGACCCCTTCGGGCAGCGCGTCGGTGGTCTCCGTAAAGGAGTCGGCCTCGGGCAGGACCTCCATCAGGGCCTCCTGCGCCTGGCGGCGGCTGTTTTCCTCGATGATGGGATTGGTGATCCCATAGGTCACGCTCAGGGCGGCGGAGACCACCAGGCAGATGATGGTCAGCACCGCGGTGGGCAGAACAAAATCCTTCACGAGCTTCATGCCTGCCCCTCCTTTGCTTTGTTTTTCTTTTGCGCCTTCACCGCGGCGAAGGGGGTGAGGCGGGTGAGGTTGTTGATGTGCGGGACCAGGATGTTCATGAAGAGAATGGAGAAGGACGCGCCCTCAGGATAACTGCCGAACACCCGGATGAGCATGGTGATCAGCCCGCAGCCGAAGGCGAAGATGACCTTCCCCCGCTCGGTCGCCGGGGAGGTGGTATAGTCGGTCGCCATGAAGAAGGCGCCGAGCACCACGCCGCCCGAGAGCAGATGGAAGATGGGGTCCACCCCGAAGAGGAGGGAGAGCACGGCCACCGTGCCCAGGTAGACCACCGGGATGGTGGGGGTGATGACCCCGCGCACGATCAGGTAGAGGCCGCCGAGCAACAGCGCCAGAATGGCGGTCTCGCCCAGGCATCCGCCCCGCAGGCCGAAGAGCATGTAATGGTAGGGCGGCATCATGAGCATTTTCCCCTGGGCGAGCAGGGGCAGCGGGGTTGCGCCCGAAACCAGCGCGATCCCATCGTTGGTGAGCTTGGGGATGACCCAATCGGTCATCGGCGTGGCGAACGAGATCAGCAGAAAGACGCGCGCCGCGATGGCGGGGTTGACGAAGTTCTGCCCGATCCCGCCGAAAAGCTGCTTGACGATCACGATGGCGAAGAAGGAGCCGATCACCGCGATCCAGAAGGGAAAGGTCACCGGGAGGTTGAAGGCCAGCAGCATGCCGGTCACCACCGCGCTGAGATCGGAAATGGTATTCTCCCGCTTCATCAGCGCCCGGGAGGCATACTCGAAGACCACGCAGGAGAAGACGCAGACCACCGTCAGCAGCAACGCGCGAAAGCCGAAGATGAAGACGGAGCAGAGCAGCGCCGGGACCATGGCGATGATCACGTCGAGCATGATCCGCTGCGTGTTCACGGGGGACTTGATATGAGGGGACGATTTGACAATCAGTTTTTCAGCCATTCCTTACTTCCCTCCCGTCTTTTTCTGTTCGGCGAGCAGCAGCTTTTTGCTCAGCCGGTTGACCATCACCAGCGGCCTGCGCGCCGGGCAAATATAGGAGCAGCAGCCGCACTCCATGCAGAGGTTGACCTTGAGCTTTTTCAGTGTTTCCAGGTCGTGCGCCTTATAAGCCGCCTCGAAGCTGGCGGGCATGAGGTGATACGGGCAGGCGCGGATACACCTCCCGCAGCGGATGCAGGCGGTCTCCTTGAGGTTTTCAGCGTCCACGCTGTCGAACGCGAGCACGGCGTTATTGTTCTTGACCACCGGGTATTGGTCGCTGTAGACGCTCAGCCCCATCATCGGCCCGCCCATGATCAAAAGCTTCGGTTCGCTCTTGTAGCCGCCGCAGAAGCCGATCACATCCTCATAGGTCGTGCCGATCAGGGCGGTGACGTTCTTGGGCTCGGCCACGGCCGAGCCGTCCACCGTCAGGTTCTTTTCAATCAGGGGCATGCCGGTCTTTATGTACTTGGCGATGAAGGCGACCGACGTGACGTTCGAGACGATGATCCCCACGTCGCTGGGCAGCTTCCCTTCCGGGATGACCCGCCCGCAGGTCTCATAGGCGATGACCTTCTCGGCCCCCTTGGGGTACTTGTCGTCCAAGGCCACCACATGGTACCCTTCCAGCGTTTCGCAGCGCTTTTGCAGCAGCTCGATCGCCTGGGGCTTGTTCTTCTCCACCCCGATGTAGACGTTCTGGATGGTGAGGTATTTCTTGATCAGGGCGATCCCCGTAAAAAGATTGTCGGTGTCGTCCATCATGGTGCGGAAGTCGGTGGTGATGTAGGGCTCGCACTCCGCGCCGTTGACCACCAGGGTGTCGACCTCGTCGACGTTCTTGGGATTGAGCTTGATGAAGGTCGGGAAGCCGGCGCCGCCGAGGCCCACCAACCCCGAAGCCTTGACCGCTTCCAGGAAGGAGGCGGTGTCGTTTACCTCGGGCGGACGGACCGACTCGTGTACCGTCTGCTCGCCGTCGGTCTCGACCACCACGCAGGTCGCGCGGGACGAGTTGACGTTGATGATCTCCCCGAGCTCCACCACCTGCCCCGAGACGCTGGAATGGACCGGCGCGCTCATGAAGGCGGTGCTCTCCCCAATCAGCTGGCCGACCTTTACCGAGTCGCCCTTCTTGACCAGGGGCTGGCAGGGCGCGCCCATGTGCTGCTGCATTGAGATGTAGACCTTCCCCGGAACCGGCATGCGCACGGGCGGCAGCTCTGCCGTATTCTTGTAATGCGGCGCATGTACGCCGCTCAGGTGCTTACTTTGGAACAAAGCCACTTCGCTGAAACCTCCCTGTTATTTATCGGATGGGCCGCCGCTGCGGCCGATCGAACAAACGCTTGAGATAGGGCTCCAAAGAAAGATAGATACTTCCGGTCAGAAGCCCTGTCAGAATACCGGCCAAGAGAAGCACCGGCAGATAGTAAAGCAGATAGTGATTGCCAATCAGCAGCGCCGCCACGGCGAGCTGCGCTGTGTTGTGGGAAACGCCGCCCAGCACGCTTAGAAGCCGGCAGCCGACGGTTACACGGGCACTGCCGGCAAGCAGCGCCATCACGGCGACCGAGAGCAGCCCGCCGCTGAGGCTGAGCAGCGAGGCGATAGCGCCCCTGGTCAGCAGGACGAATCCCGCCTTGAGCAGCGCCAGCAGGAACGCCTCCCGGCGGCTGAGGGAAAGCATGGCGAAGATCACCACGATGTTGGACAGCCCCGGCTTGATCCCGGGCGGCAGGGTCATCAGCCCCGCCAGGAAGGACTCGAAGAAGCTCAGCGTCATCGCCAGCGAGAAAAGCATCCCCATCAGCGCGACGGTTCGCACCCGGCTTTGATCCCGCTTCATTCCCTCGTCCCTTCCCCGATATAGTGAAATTGGTACTGGTCCTTCCCGCTGTTGGGCGTGAGAGACCCGTACAGCCTCTCGGAGACGTAGACATTAAGCGCCTCGTCCACGGCGATCACCGAATAGTCCTCGCTGTCCATCTGACGCAGCGTCTCTTCCTTCCCCGCGACGAAGAGCGCGGTGGAGAGGAAGTCCGCCAGCGCCCCATCCTCGGAAACGACCGAAACCGAGATCAACCCGCCCCGCGCCGGATACCCGGTGCGGGGGTCCAGCACATGGTGGTAGCGCACGCCGTCCCCCTCGAAATACCGCTCGTAATCCCCGGTGGTGGCCATGGTCAATCCCCGCAGCGGCAAGGTGGCGATATACTCGCTGCCCTCCCCCCGCGGGTCGCGTATCCCGAAGAGGAAGTCCTTCCCGCTGTCCGGATAACGCCCGCGCACCGCCATGTTCCCGCCCAGGGAGGCGTAGCCGTTTTCGATCCCATATTCGTCCATCACCGAAAAGACCAGCTCGCAGGCGGCGCCCTTCGCGATCCCGCCCAGGTCCACCGCCTGGCCCTCCCGGCGCAGCATGGCCGTTTTCGCCTGCCCGTCCAGGACCAGGTCGCCCGCATCGACCAGCGGCAGGGCGCTTTCGATCTCCTCCTGCCCCGGCACCCGCGGATGCTGTGAGGTCACCCCCCAGAGCAGCGAGAGCGGCGCAACGGTGATGTCAAAGGTGTGCTGTGAAAGAAGGCTGTATTCCTTCGCCCGCTGCAGCAGCCCGAAGGTCTCCTCGTCCATCTCGACCGGCTCCTTCCCCGCCGCGGCGTTCAGCCGGGCTATGGGGCTCTGCTCCCGGTAGAGGGAGATGTTCTCCTCGTACTGCTGTAAGCGGGTGACCAAGGCTTCCGCCGCCTCCTGGGCCCTATCGCCGTAAAACTTGATACTCACAAAGGTATCCATCAAAAAGGCGGTGGTCTGATAGGAACGGCCGCGTCGCCAGGAGATGACCGAGGCGCCGATCACCAGCGCCGCAGCCATCACAGCGGCTGCCGCCGTGATGATTTTGCGTCCTCTGGGCAAAGCGTCCCCTTCCTTCCTCCAGCAAAATCGGCCGGCAATACCAATACCGATTATAACGGGTCTGATCCACCGGTGTCAAGGCGGGGAAAGAACACCTGCCAGCAAAAAACAGTGAGCAGATTGCTCACTGTTTTTTGTGAAAATACTATCAATTACTCTTTCTCTTCGGCACAGCCTTCGCAGCCACAGTCGCAGGACTCGCAGTCTTCGATGTCGAACTCGAGGTGCTGCCCACAGCTCGGGCACTCGATCTCGCCCTCGCAGAGCATGTCGTAGTCCATGCAGATCTCTTCGCCGCAGCTCGGACAGGTGACCTCGTAGAGCTCCTCGTCCTCGTCGTCGTAATCCTCGTCGCCGTAGAAGTCCTGCTCCAGGGTATCCAGGTCCTCGTCCACAGCCTCAAGCTGCTCACAGACCTCGTCGAGACCGTCCTCGACGTCCGCTATGCTGAATGCCATATCATCGAGCACGTCGATGATCGCCTTTAAAAGTCTGCCCTCGTTGCTCTTCTCGTCGATCGACATCCCCTCGCTCAGCCCGCGCAGGTATGCGACCTTTTCGGTAATGGTCATGATCCAACCTCCTTATTCATTTTTATCCAAACCAAACCAAAATTGGGTTATGCGCGCTCCATATACTCGCCGGTACGGGTGTCGATCCGGATCACATCGCCCTCGTTGATGAAGATGGGCACCCGGATTTCCGCCCCGGTTTCCAGGGTAGCGGGCTTGGTGACGTTGGTGGCGGTATCCCCTCTCACGCCGGGCTCGGTCTCGGTGACCTCGAGTTCCACAAAGAAGGGCGGCTCCACGCCGAACACGTTGCCCTTATAGGAAAGGATTTTGACATCGGTGTTCTCCTTGACGAACTTGAAGTTGTCGCCCAAGACCGACTCGTTGATCGGGATGTTCTCGTAGGTCTCGTTGTCCATGAAGTAGTACAGCCCGCTGTCGTTGTAGAGGTACTGCATCTCCTTGCGCTCAACAAAAGCGGTCGGGAACTTATCGGTGGGGTTAAAGGTCCTTTCCGTCACCGCCCCGGTGATCACATTGCGGATTTTGGTGCGCACGAACGCGGCGCCCTTGCCGGGCTTGACGTGCTGGAACTCGATAATCTGAACAACGTTTCCGTCCATCTCAAACGTAACGCCGTTTCTGAAATCGCCTGCTGATACCATAGAATTAAACCTCCATGCGTATTCAAATTGTAATACCCTGTAAACATTAATAGTTTATCTTAATTTTCTAATTTTTGCAAGGGTTTTATACATTTTTACAGGACAATCAGTTCCTTGGGAGATTTGGTAATATCGATACAGCCGTTTTCGGTGATATAGACCGTGTCCTCAATCCGGCAGCCGAACCGCCCTTCGAGGTAAATCCCCGGCTCCACCGTCATCATCATCCCAGGCACGCAAACGGTCTCGTCGGTCGGGTTAAAGCGCGGGTCCTCATGGATCTGCACACCCAAGCTGTGCCCGAGCCCGTGCCCGAAGCAGCCGCCGTAGCCGGCCGCCGCGATCAGGTCGCGGGCCACCGCGTCGATCTTGTTGCAGGGCTCGCCCGCCTTGATCGCATCGATCGCCTTCAAATTGGCCTCGAGCACCTTGTCATAGACCGCCTTCATGTCGTCCGAAGGCTCCCCCACCGCTATGGTGCGGGTCATGTCGGAGTGGTAGCCTTCGATGAGGCAGCCGTAATCCATGGTGATGAAATCTCCGTTTTGCACCACCCGCTCGCCGGGCACGCCGTGCGGCAGGGAGGAATTGGGCCCCGATACCACGATAAACTCGAAGGACGGGCCCTCCGAGCCGATTTTGCGGGAATAAAATTCTAACTCAAGGGCGATCTCCCGCTCGGTCTTGCCGGGACTAATATAGTCGAGGATATACTCGAAGCTGCGGTCGGTCAACTCCTGCGCCTGACGGATCAGGGAGAGCTCGTGCTCGTCCTTGATCATCCGCTGCTCGGTGATGACTGCATTGACCCTATCGTCGGTCAGGATCTCGCACCCCGGCAGCATGCGGCAAAAGGAGGTGTACTCCTTTACCGAGCAGTTTTCACTCTCCAGTGCGATCCGCTTGACCCCGTGCTTCCCTGTCAGCTGCCGCAGCTGCTCGCCGAGCTTTTGCTGCAGCAGGACCTCGCACCCCTGCGCCTTCTTTTTGGCGATCTCGATGTAGCGGAAGTCGATGATGAAATACGCCTTCTCCCGCAGAACCAGCAGCGTCCCCGCACTCGAAGCGAGTCCGGTGTAATACAGGCGGTTGTGCTCGCTGTTAAGGATCACCGCATCGACGTCCTGTGGCAGACGGCTCATTAACGTTTCAAGTTTGCTCATCATGATGACCATTCCTTTCTCGGGAAAATCATGCCCCTGTCTATAATTGGGCAATCATTACTGGATTAAACTTTGCAAAGCGGACACCGCCAGAAGATAGCTGTATTTTCCAAAGCCCGCGATCGACCCGGCACAGACCGGCGCGATCACCGACTTTGCACGGAACTCGTCGCGCGCGTAGACGTTCGAAAGGTGGACCTCCACGCAGGGGATGGTCAACAGCGCGATCGCATCCCGGATGGCATAGCTGTAATGGGTGTAGGCCCCGGCGTTGATCACCACCCCGTCGCAGGTCTCCCGCGCCTCGTGCAGCTTGTCGATGATGGCCCCCTCGTGGTTCGACTGGAACACCTCGCACTCGAACGAGCATTCCTGCGCACGGGATACGATCTGGCGGTTGATGCTCTCGATCCCCTCCCGGCCGTAGATGTCGGTCTGCCGCACGCCGGTCAGGTTGATATTCGGCCCGTGAATCACCAAAATTTTCTTCATAAATATGATCATTCCTTCATTTAGGATAGAAGGGCGTGATAGCAGTCCTTCATGGCTTTGGCGTCCTCCGCCTGCGTCCCGGCGGACTCGCAGATAAAGGTCGGGGCGAGCGAACGCTTTGCGATCAGCTCCATCAGCGGCTCATACTGCGGGCCGAACAGAGTGTCGGCAAAGGTGAGGTGCTGCTTCTCCCCGCCCCGCTCGGTGTATTCGATCTTCGAGAAGTGTGCGTGAAAGCTCTTCTGCCGCTCTTCCCCAAGCCGGTCGCCGATCGCGTCCAGGATGGCCGCGTACTGTGCTTCTCCCTTGATCGACCCCAGGGTGCGGGCATTGAGGTGCCCGAAATCCACCGTGGGCAGCAGCCGCTCGTCGAGCGAGCAGAGCTCGAGCACCTCTTCGAGGGTGCCCAGCTGATTGATCTTGCCCATCGTCTCGGGGCAGAGCCGCACATGGCCGAGCCCTTGCTCGTCCATCGCAAGCAGGGCCTTTTGCAGCGTATCCTTCGCCAGGATCAGCGCTTCCCCGCGGCTGATCTTGGAGCAGGAGCCCGAGTGGACCACCACCCTTTCGGCGCCCATCGCACTGGCGGCGACGGCGGCCTCGAGGATGTACCCGACGCTTCTTTGCCGGGTGCTCTCCTCCACGCTGGAAAGAGAGATATAATAGGGCGAATGCAAAGAGAGGGTAATCCCCGCCCCGCGGCATTTTTCGCCGAATTCGGCTGCCTTTTCTTCCCCAATGCGCACCCCGTGTCCACACTGGTATTCGTAGGCGTCCAGCCCCATTTTTAGGATGTACTCCGGCACCTGGATGGTGTGCTTGTAGCCCATCGACTGGAAGCTCTGGGAATTCCCAGCCGGTCCGAATTTAGCCGTCATAGCCCGACCTCCCCTGTTTTTTATAATAGCATAACAGGCCGTTTTCCAACGTGCGCTTGCACTTAAAAAGCCAGAAATCCTCCGCCTGGATCGGGTCCACCAGGATCGAAGCGATCCCGAAGCGCCGGGCCCCCAGAATATCGGTAAAGAGCTGGTCCCCAATGGCGGCCATCTCCTCCTTGCGGCAGTGAAGCAGGTTGAGGCAGCGCTCATAGCCGCTGCACAGCGGCTTTCGCCCATCCGCGATATAGGGCAGGCCCAGCTTCCCGGCAAACGGCTCCACCCGTTTTGCATTGTTGTTTGAAAGGATCACGGACTGGATTCCCGCCTGGCTCATTTCCCGCAGCCATTCCAGCACTCCCTTTGCGGGGACGGGGTGGCCGTGGGTGGTCAAAGTGTTGTCCACATCCAGCACCAGGAAGCGCAGGCCGCGCCCGAGCAGGAAGTCCGGGCGGATGTCGCTGATTTTTTTGAATCGGTAATCGGGATAGAACACGCTCCGGCCCCCTTTCATTATTTTTTGTTTTTATGACCCATGCCATAAAACCATTCCTGCCAGTCTGTGGCCATTATAGCATACTGCCTGTGAAAAAACCAGAAACGGTCTGTTAACATCCGGCAAAACAAAAAAGCAGGCAAACGCCTGCTTTCCTGTCACAATAAATTCAATGGACCTTCAAAATCCGATTATTTGAATTTACGCTTACGAGCAGCCTCGCTCTTCTTCTTACGACGAACAGAAGGCTTTTCGTAATGCTCTCTCTTACGGACCTCGGCCAGAACGCCGGAACGCGCGCACTGCTTCTTAAATCTGCGAAGAGCGCTGTCGAGAGACTCATTGTCCTTCACACGTATTTCTGCCATTTCTACACTTCCCTCCTCTACGCCCTAAAGCAGGAGATATGGTACCATTGGCGCAATCGCGCATTAGTAACAAAACATATTATACAATAGATCACAGACCACTGTCAAGAGGTATCCGCTTACTCTTATTTTACCACCAGGTTGACGAGCTTCCCCTTGACGTAAATTTCCTTGACAAAGCTCTTCCCCGCGCAGGCGGCCTGCACCGCCGGCTCGGCCTTCGCCAGGGCGATGGCCTCCTCATTCGAGATGTCCACCGGGACGCCGAGGCGGCATTTGATCTTGCCGTTGACCTGCACGACGATCTCCACCGTCTCGTCCTTGCATTTTTCCTCGTCAAACTCCGGCCAGTCCTGCATGTTTAACATGCCGCCGAACTTCTGCTGTTCCCAGATTTCCTCGGTGATGTGCGGGGCGAAGGGGTTGAGCAGGATCAGCAGGGACTTATATTCCCCCCTTGTGACCTGCCGGCGCTCGGAAATCTCGTTGAGCAGGCCCATCATCGCCGCAATCGCGGTGTTGAACTTCAGGCTCTCGATGTCCTCGGTCACCTTTTTGATGGTCTTGTGCATGCTGCTCTCGAGCTCGGGGGAATACCCCTCCCCCTCGACGAGCACGTCCTGCAGGTTCCAGATCCGCTCCAAAAAGCGCTTACAGCCCTTGATGGAGGCCGAGGACCAGGGAGCGCTCTTTTCAAAGTCGCCGATGAACATCTCATAGAGCCGCAGGGTGTCCGCGCCGTATTCGCGCACGATGTCGTCCGGGTTAACGACATTCCCCCGGCTCTTGGACATCTTCTCCCCGTTTTCACCCAGGATCATCCCATGGCTGGTCCGCTTCTGATACGGCTCGGGCGTGGAAACCACCCCGATGTCATAGAGGAACTTGTGCCAGAAGCGCGAATAGAGCAGATGCAGGGTGGTGTGCTCCATCCCGCCGTTGTACCAGTCCACCGGCAGCCAGTACTCCAGCGCCTCGCGGCTGGCGAGCTCTTTATCGTTGTGCGGGTCGCAGTAGCGCAGGAAATACCAGCTCGACCCCGCCCACTGGGGCATGGTGTCGGTCTCGCGCTTGGCGGGTCCCCCGCAGTGCGGGCATTTCACATTGACCCACTCGTCCATCGCGGCGAGCGGGGATTCCCCGTTGTCGGTGGGCTCGTAGGAGGCCACCTCGGGCAGGCGCAGCGGCAGCTCGCTCTCGGGCAGCGGGACATAGCCGCCGCAGTGCTCGCAATAGACCACCGGGATCGGCTCGCCCCAATAGCGCTGGCGTGAGAAGACCCAGTCGCGCAGCTTATAGTTTACCTTGGGATAGCCCTTTTTATGCTCCTCGAGCCAGGCGGTGATCTTCTTTTTGGCCTCGTCCACCGACAGCCCGTCGAGGATGCCGGAATTGACCATCACCCCGCTGTCACAGTCGGTATAGGCCGCCTGCTGCACGTCGCCGCCCTTGACCACCTCGATGATCGGGAGACTAAACTTCTTGGCAAAGTCCCAGTCGCGCTCGTCGTGGGCGGGCACCGCCATGATCGCGCCGGTGCCGTAGGACATCAGCACGTAGTCCGAGACGAAGATCGGAATCTCGGTATCGTTCACCGGGTTCAGGCCCATCACGCCCTCGAGCTTGACGCCGGTCTTGTCCTTGACGAGCTCGGTGCGCTCGAAGTCAGACTTCTTGGCCGCATCGGAACAGTATGCGCGCACGGCGTCGTAGTTTTTGATCTTGTCCTTCCAGCGCTCGAGATAGGGGTGCTCGGGCGAGATGACCATATAGGTCGCGCCAAAGAGGGTGTCGGGCCGGGTGGTATAGATCTTGAGCACGTCTCCTGCGGTGGTGTCGAAGAGCACCTCGGCGCCTGTGGAGCGGCCGATCCAGTTCTTCTGCGAAACTTTAACCCTGTCTATGTAGTCGACAAGATCAAGGTCGTCGATCAGGCGCTGGGCATATTCGGTGATTTTTAACATCCACTGGCTCTTGACCTTGTGCACCACCTCGCTGCCGCAGCGCTCGCAGACGCCGCCCACGACCTCCTCGTTGGCCAGCACCACCTTGCACCCGGTGCACCAGTTGACGCTCATTTCCTTCTTATAGGCCAGCCCCTTTTTAAAGAGCTGCAGGAAAATCCACTGGGTCCACTTGTAATAGTCCGGATCGGTCGTGTTGATCTCTCTGTCCCAGTCAAAGGAGAGCCCCAGCCCCTGCAGCTGCGCCTTGAAGCGGGCGACGTTATTCTTGGTCACCACCTCGGGATGGATGTGGTTCTTGATCGCGAAGTTTTCGGTTGGCAGGCCGAAGGCGTCCCACCCCATCGGGTAGAGCACGTTGTACCCCTGCATACGGCGCTTGCGGGCCACGATGTCCATCGCCGTATAGGAGCGGGGATGCCCCACGTGCAGCCCCTGCCCGGAGGGGTACGGGAACTCCACCAGAGCGTAGTATTTGGGCTTTGAAAAATCATTGGTCGCCGCAAAGGTATGGTTTTTCGCCCAAATATCCTGCCACTTCTTTTCGATCTGCGAAAAATCGTATTTCAATCCTGACACCTCTTCGTGATTATTTGTCATCCTCTTGCTCGGGATCCAATATGTCGGAAAGATCCACCTGGGGCGCATCGGTCCACAGCCGCTCGAGGGAGTAAAACTGCCGCGTCTCCTCGCAGAACACATGGACGATCACGTCATAGTAGTCCAGCACGATCCAGGCGGCGGACTGGTAACCCTCCACCCTTTTCGGGTAGATCCCCTTCTCCTTGAGCTGGAATTCCACCTCGTCGGCCATCGCCTTGACCTGCGTGGTCGAAGTACCCGAGGCCACCACGAAATAATCCCCCAGCGTGGAAATGTTCTTGATTTCCAGCATGCGGATGTCCCTTGCCTTTTTTTGATCGAGCAGTCTTGCCGCCTCGCGGCCCAGCTCCAAAGAAGTCACGCAGTCATTCCCCTTTCCATGGCGCTTTGATTCCCTCCCGCCTGCCGCGCCTGCAAGCGGGTGTATATAGTCAGCATGGACCAGAATTACTCGCCGAAAACATTTCCGACGACGCCCTCCTCCTCTTCGGAGGAGGATTTCACATTGCCCTTTTTGGACGAGCCGCCCTCGAATTCCTCTTCCTCATTCGAGCTGCTTTTTTTCGAGCTCTTGGGGATCTTGGGATAGATGGTATTGCGTTCGAACCACTTGTCATAATCCCCGTCCGAAAATGCGCTGTAGTCCCGCGGGTCGGGATAGATCGGGTCGCCGAGGACGTATTCCTCCTCCTCGTTCTCCCCGCTCTCACCGTCCTCGTCTTCTTCCTCCTCGCTGCTCGAGACCGGCTCGGGCTGCGGCGGGATGGGTGGGAAGTCGAGCTCCTGCGGCTCCACCGGATTGGTGAAGAAGTTTTCATTGAGAATATCAGCCAGGGCGGTGGTGTCCACCTCATAGACCGCGTAGGAGTAATTCATCTTTCCCACTCCCGGCACGGTGAACATCTCGATGTCCTCCTCCTGGATGGTGAAGGCGCTCGAAGCGATCGAGATCATCTTGGAGATGGGGATGTTGGTCTGCACGGCGTCGAAATTATCGAGCACCAGCTCGAGCATCTCCATCTTCCCCAGGGATTGCAGCTGCTTCATCGCCGCGATCAAAAAGTCATGCTGGGCGTTGATCCGGCCGAGATCGGAGTCCACATAGGCCTTGCGCGCGCGCACGAACTTCTGCGCCGCATCCCCGTCCAGGACCTGCTCGCCGCCCGGCAGCACCAGCTGCCCGTTTTCATAGAGGTCCTTGGGGATGTTGATCGGCACGCCGCCGATCTGGTCCACGATCTTCCCGAGCGACTCGAGCGTGATGGTGGCATAGTAATCTACGGGCAGCAAGAAGCGCTCCTCCACCTCGTCGCAGAGGTCCTGGATCTCCCCTTTGGTCTTATAGACGTTGTTGATCTTCCCCGTCGGATACTCGTCCCCAAGATAGGTGTCCCGCGGGATCGAAAGGACCCACGCCTTCGAGGCGTTCGGGTCGTAGCGCACGTACATGATCACGTCGGTCAGCTTCTGGGAGTAGTCCACCCCAACGGCGAGGACGTTGATCACCTCGGTCTCCTGCTTGACGTTGTCCAGCAGCTCCTGCTGGGAGGAGGTGACCTTTTTGGTACTACGGCTTATCTTATTCTGATTCTCCAGCGCCACTATGCCAACCGCCACGGTCAGCAGGATGAGCGCCAGGGTTACTGCAATTTTAGCAAACGTATTTTTCAAGAACGTGCCTCCCCCGCACTTTGCGCACGTAAACGCCTTACATAGTAGTTGTAGCCGTCGATGGTCTCCCGGCACAGCGGCTTTTGCCCCTCGGCCAGCTCCCGGATGATAAACTGAAAGGAATAGAGCATAGCCTTAGCGACGTCCCTATCGGCGAGTTCGCGGGTGTACTGTGCATCCGGGTAGTCCCGCTCCGCGCTGGTCAGATCCGCCAGATAGACCACCTCTTCGAGCAGGCTCATCCCCGCCCGGCCGGTCGTGTGATAACGAACTGCATCTAGTATCTCTTGATCCTGCACCTTTAATGCGTCGCGCAGGTAAACGCTTCCCGCAATGGCGTGATAAAGCTGGGGCGAAGCGAGCACCTCGGATGAGAGAACGATCCCGCCCCTTTCGATCAGCACAAGCTGCTCTTTTTTAGGCATATCCTTGCAGACGTCGTGCATAAGCCCCGCGAAACGGGCCTTTTCGACGTCGGCCCCGTGCAGCCGCGCCAGCTCCGCCGCCCGCCCGGCGACGTTGAGGGAATGCCGGTACCGGCCCTTGGAAAGCCTGCCGCGCAGCAGGCTTTCCAGGGAATGCTCGTCCTGTCCGGGCGCGAAGCGGCCAGCAGCCTCACCCGGCGCGATCTTATCCGGCATAGAGATGGTTCTCCTCAATGTACCGCTCGATATAGTCGGGCAGGTAGTCCGATACCGGCAGCCCGCGCTGCAGCCGCTCGCGCAGCATGGTCGAGGAAACGGGGAGCGCGTCGATCTCGCAGATGATCGACTTCATCCCCATCGTATCGAGCTCTAGCTGCTTTTTGATCAGCCTCTCGTACTCCCCTTCCTCCCGCGCGGCGGCGCAGACGGTGACCTTCTTCATCAGCTCGTTCGAGCAGTGCCAGCTGTCCAGCGAGAGGAACATGTCGCTGCCGACGATCATATAGAGCTTGTCCCCGGGATAGGCCTCCCGAAGCTGCTGCACCGTATCGATGGTGAAGCTCTTCCCGTCCCGGCGCAGCTCCATATCGCTGGCGGTAAAGCCCTCATAATGCGATGCTACCAGCTGGCACATGCGCAGCCGGTGCTCGCCGCCGATCAGGGCGCCCGAGTCCTTGTGCGGCGAGATGCGCGACGGGATAAGGAGCAGCTCGTCGAACTTCACCCGCACCTGAAAGGTCATTGCGAGGTGGATATGCCCATTGTGGATGGGATTGAACGCCCCGCCGAAGATTGCGATTTTTTTCAAAATTATCCCCCATTTTAGGTCGAAAGCAAAGACTATGGAATGATATCTATTATAAAAACAGTGGCCCTAGATGTCAAATTTTGAATCTTTTTTGTTCTGGCGGAACAAGACAGCCTTGGTGCCGATGACCTGTACCACGTCCGCGCCTATCCGGCCGGCGAGCTCGTCGGCCGCCTCACGGGAGGAGACGGGGGCGTTTTCCAGGACCTTCAGCTTGATCAGCTCACGGGCGCTTAGGGCAGTGTCCGCTTGGCGGACCACCATTTCGTTTACCCCGCCCTTGCCGATCTGCAGGATCGTTTCGATATCGTTTGCCGCCGCGCGCAGCTTGGCGCGTTGTTTTGAATTGAGCACGTTGCTTGCCTCCTGTAAATGTTGAATGTGTCTCAGTCGTTCAGGTACCCGCGCAGCAGCTCGCGCAGATTGCGCAGCGCCCTTCCGCGGTGGCTGATGGCGTCCTTTTCCTCGGCGCTGAGCTCGGAATAGCTCTTGCCGTCCACCAGAAAGACGGGATCATAGCCAAAGCCGCCCTCCCCGGCAGGGGCAAAGCCGATCGAGCCGCAGCACTCGCCCGAGCATTCCAGCATGGTGCTGCGGTCCAGAATGCAGCAGATAGCGCTGACGAACTTTGCGCCCCGCTTATCCTCGGGAACGTCCTTCATCTCATCGAGCAGCCTCGACGTGCGCTCCTGATCGTTTAGCCCCGGGCCGCCATATCGCGCCGAATAGACCCCCGGCGCGCCGCCGAGCGCCTCGACGCAGAGCCCCGAATCGTCCGCCACGGTGGGCAGATTGCAGCGCTCGAAGACCGCCTGCGCCTTGAGCCGAGCGTTTCCCGCGAAGGAATCGGCGTCCTCTTCCACCACGATCTCGAGGCCGATGTCTTTTAGCGAGAGCACCCCAAAGCCCATGGGGGCGAGGATGCGGGAAATCTCCCGCAGCTTCTTTTGATTGTTGGTGGCCGCAACGAGCTTCATCATAGGAACAACGACTCCTTGTCTAAAAGTTTACGTTCAGGCGATTTCTTCCTCGCCGAACAGGGCGGCGGTAAACTGGACGGGATCGAAGGGGCGCAGATCGTCCAGCTGCTCCCCGACCCCGATGTATTTGACCGGGATGCCCAGCTCCTGCTTGATCCCGATGACCACCCCGCCCTTGGCGGTGCCGTCGAGCTTGGTGAGCACGATCCCGCTCAGCCCCGTGGCCTCCTTGAAGTTGCGCGCCTGGCTGATGGCGTTCTGGCCGGTGGTGGCGTCGAGCACCAGCAGCTCCTCCTTGGAGGAGCCGGGCAGCTCCCGCTCGATGACCCGCGAAATTTTGCTCAGCTCGTCCATCAAATGCTTTTTGTTGTGCAGCCGGCCCGCCGTATCGCAGAGGATCACATCCACCCCGCGCGCCTTCCCGGCCGAGATCGCGTCGAAGATCACCGCGGCGGGGTCCGCCCCCTCGCTGTGCTTGACGATCTCCACCCCGGCGCGCCCGGCCCAGACCTCAAGCTGCTGGATGGCCGCCGCGCGGAAGGTGTCGGCCGCCGCGAGCAGGACCTTTTTGCCCTGCGCCTTGAGGCTGGCGGCCAGCTTGCCGATGGTGGTGGTCTTTCCCACCCCATTGACCCCGATCACCAGGATCACCGCCGGGGTGTTTTCAATATTCAGCGAATAGTCCCCGGCGAGCATCTCGGAGATGATCTCCTTTAAGAGCCCCTTGACCTGCTGCGGGTCGGTGGTGCCACTCTCTTTGATCCGTGCGCGCAGCTTCTGGCAGATTTCACCGGCGGTGGCCATGCCGACGTCGCCCATGATGAGGATTTCCTCGAGCTCCTCAATGAGCTCCTCGTCAATTTTGGTGAAGGAATTGGCGACCTGGTCGATGGCGTTCATCATCGAGTCGCGGGTCTTTTTCAGTCCCTCACTGATCTTTTTAAACAGTCCCAATTGGCCTTGCTCCTTTTCCCGATTACTGCTTCATCCCCAGCTTGCTCTCCAGCTCGGACACCCCGAGGCGCAGGAGCTTGGAAACGCCCTCCTCCTGCATGGTGACCCCGTAGAGGACGTCCGCCTCCTCCATGGTGCCCCGCCGGTGGGTGATGGCGATAAACTGCGTCTTGCCGACCAAGCGGCGCAGGTAGCTGGCGTATTTCACCACGTTGACGTCGTCGAGCGCCGCCTCGATCTCATCGAGCAGACAGAACGGCGACGGATGCACCTTCAAAATCGCGAAGTAGATCGCGATGGCCACGAACGCCTGCTCGCCGCCCGAAAGGGATTGCAGGCTCTTGATGATCTTGCCCGGCGGCTGCACATAGATTTCGATCCCCGACTCGAGCACATCCTCGGGGTCGGTCAGGATCAGCTTGGCGTTGCCGCCGCCGAAGAGCTCGACGAAAATCTTGCCGAAGTGGTGGTCGATCTTCTGGAAGTTGTCGATGAAGATTTCCTTCATGTCCCGCGTCAGGTCGCGAATGAGCCGGTGCAGCTCCTCCTTGGAGCGCTCGATGTCGTCCACCTGGCCCTTCATGAAGGTATAGCGCTCGCTGACCTCTTTATATTCCTCGATGGCCGCGACGTTTATACTGCCCAGCGCTTTGATCCTGGAGCGCAGGGAGGCGAGCTCCCGGTTCGCGGCGTTCATATCCTCGATGGGGGCGGCCAGCTCCTGCGCCATGCTCAGCGTGAGCTCATATTCGTCGTAGAGCTTGGTGATAATCGAATCGTACTCCGACTGGATGGCGATCTTTCGCTCCTCGAGCTTGGCGAGCTCCCGCGCGAGCGTCTCCCCTCGCGCGTGCAGCTCCCGCTCGGCCTGGCGGCTCTGGGCGGCCTTCTGCTCGAGCTCGGTCTTGCGCTGCGAAAGCTTTGCGATCTCCCCGTTGCAGCCTTCGACCTGCGAGCCCAACGCCTCGCTCTGGGACTGCCGCTGCAGGATGGACTGTTTGATCTCCTCGTTTTTCTGCTCCAGCGCCGCGATCTGCTCTTTTAAATCCTGCGCCTGTCCGGCCCGCTCGCTTTGCTGGCTTTGCAGCTGCTCCTTCTGGCTTTGCAGGGCTTCGAGGTCCTTGCGCACCGTCAGCGCCTGCAGCCCGCACGCCGAGCTCTCGGCGCCGACCTTCGCAATCTCCTGCGCGGCGTCCGCCGCACGGCCCTGCACACCGGACAGCTTTTCCTCAAGCGAACGCTCCAGCTCACGCAGCTTTTGGACCACATCCTCGCTCGAGGTGCTCTCCTTGGTGAGCGCCTCGAGCTTCTGGCGGATTTCCAGGGTCCTCTTCCTGGCGTCCTCCTGCTGAGCGAGGGAAGACTGCAGCGCCATATCCAGCCGTTTTTGCTCGCCCTCGTAGCGGATCTTGTCCTCGCTCATGGTCTTGATGTCCGCGTCGATCCCCACGAGCTGGGCGCTCAGCTTTGCCGCTTCCTCGCCGGCGGCCTTGATCTGATGGTCCTTCTCCTCGAGCTGTGCGCCGACCTTGCCGGCCAGCTCGCGCAGCCGCGCGATCTCCCCGGCCCGGCTGAGCAGCCCGGCGTTTTGCACCATTGAGCCGCCGGTCATCGAGCCGCCGGGATTGACCACCTGCCCGTCCAGAGTGACGATCTTGAAGCGGTACCGGTAGCTCTTGGCAATGGCGATGGCACTGTCCAAGTCCTCGGCCACCGCGATCCGCCCGAGCAGGTTTTTGACGATCCCCTCGTACTTTTCCTCGCTTTTGACCAGGTCGCAGGCCAGCGCGACAAAGCCCTCGCAGCGCTCCAGCCCCCGCTCCTCCAGCGAACGCGGACGGATGGTGGACATCGGCAGGAAGGTGGCCCGTCCGGCGCGCGCGTTTTTCAGCGCCGCGATGGCGTACTTGGCCGCCGCGTCCGAAACGACCACGATATTCTGCATGGCCCCCGCCAGGGCGACCTCGACGGCAGCGGCATACCGGCTCTCGACCGAGATCAGCTTGCTCACCGGCCCCTCGATCCCCCCAAGATTCCCGCTGCGGGCCTGGTTCATAATGTACTTGACGCTGCTCTGGAACCCCTCCATATTGTGTTCCATGTCCTCGATCAGCTTGGCCTTTTGCAGATGGCCCCGTTGCTCGGCCTGCAGGGCCTGCTGCTCCTGCTGCAGCGACTGGAGCCGCTCAGAAGCGGACTTATGTTTGATGAGATAGCCCTTTTTCATGTTCTGGCTGGAAACGAGCTGCTCGTCGATCCCTTCGAGCAGGCCCCCAACCTGGGCCAGCTGGTCGCGCAGCTCGGCAATCTGCGCCTCGTTTTGCTGTGCGCGCTCGTCGATCCCCTCGGCGTTTTGGCGCAGCTGTTCGAGCATGGTGTTGGAGGTGGCGATTTTCAGCTGTTCAGCCGACAGGCTGCGCTGCACCTCTGCACGCTGGGAGGACAGGTCGTTTTGCTCGCGCAGCAGCTCGCCGTTTTTTCGCTCGAGCGTGAGCAGCTGCTCGCGAAGGGCGGCATCCTGCGCCTCGATTGTCCCCAGCTCTTCCTGCTTTTTGCGCTCCTCCCCGCCGATCATCTGCAGCTGCTCCTCGATCTGGGCGTGGCTGCGGCTCTGCGCCTCGATGGTGGTGCGCAGGCGCAGGATATTCTCCTTATTGTGCTCGATGTCGTTGCTGCTGACCGCGATCTGGGAGCCAAGCTCCCCGATCCGGGCGCTGAGCGCCGTGATCTCGTCGCGCTTTTGCTCGGTTTCAATGTTGCATTTCGCGATCTCGTCGTAGGTATCCTGGATCCCCTGCTCGAGCTCAGAAAGACGGCGCTGCAGGTCCTCATGGTCGCCTTGCGCCAGGATGAGCTTGTCCTCCTGGGCGCGCAGCAGCTCCTTTGAACGCTCAATCGTCATCATCCATACCGAGATTTCCAAGGCCCGCTTGCGTTCGGCCAGGCCCAGATACTCCTGCGCCTTCTGGGACTGCTGCCGCAGGGGCTCCACCCGGCCCTCCAGCTCCAAAATGATGTCCTTGAGCCTTAAAAGGTTCTCCTGCGCGGCTTCCAGCCGCTTCTGCGCCTGTTCCTTGCGGTAGCGGTATTTGCTGATCCCCGCGGCCTCCTCGAAGATTTCCCGCCGCTGGGTGCTCTTGGCGCTGACGATTTCGGCGATCCTGCCCTGCCCGATGATCGAATAGCCGTCACGCCCGAGCCCGGTGTCCATAAAGAGCTCGTGCACATCCTTGAGGCGCACCGAGGCGCCGTTGATCCGGTACTCGCTCTCTCCCGAGCGGTAGAGCTTGCGGTTGATGGTGACCTCGTCACAGTCGAATGCAAGGCTGCGGTCGATATTGTCGATGATCAGCGAGACGCTGGCATAGCCCATCGGCTTGCGCTGCTGGGTGCCCGAAAAGATGACGTCTTCCATCTTTCCCGAACGCAGCGTCTTGCCGGACTGCTCGCCGAGCACCCAACGCACGGCGTCCGCAATGTTGCTTTTCCCGCTCCCGTTGGGGCCCACCACGGCGGTGATCCCGCAGTCGAACTGAAGCTGTACCCGGTCGGGGAAGGACTTGAAACCGTTGATGTCCAAAGCCTTTAGCTGCACACAGCGTCTCTCCTTTCTATCTGGATTCTTCGGCGGGCCTTACCTGAAATTCCCCTGGCGAAAGCCGCCGGTCCGACCTTATCATTATATCATATCCAAGCGCGCCAAGGCGTACAAGATTGCATCTCTTTTGCCCGGTCATTTTGGAGTGCATGCCAGGGTGGACCCATACCTCATACCGGCCCGGCGGATCACCTTTCAGTGTATCCCAAAGCCTTCCAAAGCAAAGCTCTCCCTCGCACAGCTCGCGCAGCGCCGGATGATAGGCCCCGGCGACAAGGCGCTCCTCCACGTCCCGGCCCGCGTGCAGCCCGAGGCGGATCACCCGGATATCCTGCCGTTCAAAGAACTCGAGCAGCCCGGCGCAGAGGGGGATGGTCTCCTCCACCCCCGGCGGATGGTAGGCCCCCTGCCGGTAAAGCCCGGCCAGGCGGGTGCCCTCGAGCACCACCGTAGGGTAGATGCGCACCGTGTCAGGGCCCAGGGCCGCGAGCTCCCTCGCGGTGCGCCATGCGCCCTCGTCAGAGTCCCCGTAGAGGCCGGTCATCATCTGCAGCCCCAGGGAAAAACCGTATTCCCGGATGAGCGCCGAAGCCTCCCGCACCGCCCCCGCGGTGTGCCCCCGTCCGTTGAGGGAAAGCACCCGCTCGTCCATGCTCTGCGCCCCGAGCTCAATGGCGCTGACGCCGTATTCCCGCAGCAGCTCCAGCACAGAGCGGTCTATCGCGTCCGGGCGGGTGGAAATGCGGATTCCGGCAAAGCCGCCCTCGCTCAAAAAGGGCTGCGCCGCCTCCAGCAGCGCCAGCATATCCCCGCGCTCGATGGCGGTAAAGCTGCCGCCGAAAAAGGCGATCTCGGTCTCCTGGCGCTCGCTGATCTCAGTAAACGCCCTATGTAGCGTGCGCTCCACCTCGAGGGGCTCTATCCCCGCCTGCTGTCCCGAGATGGCGCGCTGGTCGCAAAAGCTGCATTGGTGCTTGCAGCCCAGGTGCGGCACGAAGAATGCGATGTTTCGGTGCCTCATTCGCCCATGAGCTCCAGCGCCTTCTGGGCGGCCTGCTGCTCCGCTTCCTTTTTGCTGCGGCCGACTCCCTGGCCGATGACGTTGCTGTTGAGGTGTACCTCCACCACGAAGCGCTTGTCGTGGTCCGGGCCGCTCTCCTCGACCAACACATATTGCAGCTTCTCCTCCGGGTTCTGCTGGATGATCTCCTGCAAGAGGGTCTTATAGTCCTTAAAGGGAGTGGCGTGCTCCTCGAGCATTCCGACCGCGAAGGGCAGCACGAACGAGCGCGCCGCCTCGATCCCGCCGTCGAGATAGATCGCGGCGATCACCGCTTCAAAGGCGTCCGCGCAGATCGAGGGGCGCTCCCGACCGCCGGTCATCTCTTCGCCGCGCCCCAATCGCAGGTAGTCCCCCAGCGCAATGTGCTGCGCGAAGAGGTGCAGCGTCTTTTCGCAGACCAGGGAGGCGCGCAGCTTGGTCAGCTCCCCCTCCGGCAGATGGAACTTGTTGAAGAGATAGTCGGACACGATGATCGAGAGGACCGCGTCCCCCAAAAATTCCAGCCGCTCGTTGTACTTGGTCCCGTGCTTCATCTCGTTGGCATAGGAGGAATGGGTCAGCGCCGTTTCGATCAGGGACTTATTCTGAAAGGTATATCCGATCTGCTTTTCCAGTGCTTCGATCTGTGCCATGGACGATTCCCCTCCCCCTTATACCGACTGCTTTTCCCGCTGCCGGATCTGCGCGACCGAACGCTCAATTTTATGGATGACGTCGTTTTGCGCGTAGTCACGCGCCTGGCGGATGGCGTTCTTAAAGGCCTTGGCATTCGAGCTGCCGTGTGCCTTGATCACCGGCTTCGCAATCCCCATCAGCGGGGCGCCGCCGTGCTCGGCATAGTCCATCTTCCCCTTGAAGGCCGCGACCTCGCTGCTCATGAGCAGGCCGGCAATCTTCGTCTTGAGATTCTTATAAAACATCCGCTTGATCTCCCTGGCAAAGCTGAGGGCCACCCCTTCGGTGAGCTTTAACACCACGTTGCCGGTGAAGCCGTCGGCGACCACCACGTCGCACACGCCCGCCGGGATGTCCCGCGGCTCGACGTTGCCGGTGAAGTTGATCGGCGCGTTCTGCAGCAGGTGGTACGCCTCATATTGCAGGTCGGTCCCCTTGTTGGGCTCGGCCCCGATATTGACCAGCCCCACCTTCGGGTTCTTGACCCCCTGCACCGATTCCATGTAAGCGCTGCCCATGATGGCGAACTGCAGGAGCATCTCGGGCCGGCACTCGGCGTTCGCCCCGCCGTCGAGCAGCAGGTAAAGCCCCTGCATGGTGGGCATGATGGTGCCGATTGCCGCGCGCTTGATCCCCTTGATCCTTTTGACGAAGAGCGAGGCGCCCATCACCAGCGCGCCGGTGCTGCCGGCCGAAACGAAGGCGTCGCCCTCGCCGGAGGCGAGCAGGCCGAGCCCCACGGCCATCGAGCAGTCGGCATATTTGCGGCGGATCTCGCTGGGCTCCTCCTCCACCGGGATGACGGTGGGCGCGTGCCGAACCGTGATTTTTTCAAGCGGGATTTGGTTTTGGGCCGCACAGGAGCGAATCTTTTCCTCGTCCCCGGTGAGCGTGATCTCAATGTCTTGGTACTCGCTCACCGCCATGGCGCAGCCGCGCAGTACCTCCAGCGGCGCATTGTCGCCGCCAAAGGCGTCTACTACAATTCTCAAGAATAGGACCGTCCTTTCTTCGGAAATCAAAAGCTCTCTTTCCGGATACCGGAAGTATTGCCTTCTTTCCTCGCCGCCTATGCAGCGGGAAGGAGAAAGGGATAACTTAAATCTGATTCTCCGCCATAAAGCGGCGCAGGCTCTCCATCGCCCGCTCGGCGACGGCGGTGTAGCGCGCCTGCTTGTCCCGGATGCGCTCGGGCCAGGGCGGCAGCAGCCCCATGTTGCAGCCCATCGGCTGGAAGTCGTCGTTCGGGGCGGCGACATAGCGGCTCAGCGCCCCCATCATGGTGTCGGGCGGCAGGATGACGGGCTGTTGCCCGCGCAGCCTGCGCGACAGGTTTATCCCGCACAGCAGCCCCGACATGGCCGATTCGATATACCCCTCCACCCCGGTCATCTGCCCGGCGAAGTAGATCCGGTTGTCGCTTTTCAGGCAGAAGGTGCTGTCCAAAAGCTTCGGGGAGTCGAGGAAGGTGTTGCGGTGCATCACCCCATAGCGCAGGAAGCTTGCATTCTGTAGCCCCGGGATCAATGAAAAGACCCGTTTTTGCTCGGGGAATTTCAGGTTGGTCTGAAAGCCCACCAGGTTATACATCGTCCCGCCGGCGTTCTCCTTGCGCAGCTGCACCACCGCCCAGGGGCGGTGGCCGGTGCGCGGGTCGCGCAGCCCGACCGGCTTTAAGGGTCCGAAGCGGATGGCGTCCTCCCCCCTCTTCGCGAGCACCTCGATGGGCATGCAGCCCTCGTAGACCCGCCTGCCCGCGTCGTCGAAGTCGTGCAGCGGCGCGCTTTCGGCGTTTACCAGCTCATGATGAAAGCGCAGGTACTGCTCCTTATCCATCGGGCAGTTGATGTAGTCCGCCTCGCCCCGGTCGTACCGCGCGGCGAAGAAGACCTTATCAAGATCGATCGAATCAAAGGCGACGATCGGCGCCGCCGCGTCGTAAAAGGAGAGGTATTCCTTCCCGCAGAGCTTTCCGATCTGCGCGGCGAGCGCGTCGCTGGTCAGCGGCCCGCTGGCGATGACGGCGAAGCCCTGCGGGATCTCCCGCACCTCCCCCTCGCAGATTTCAATGTTCGGGTGGGCGCGCAGCTTGGCGGTGATATAATCGGAAAACTGGGTACGGTCCACCGCGAGCGCCCCGCCGGCCGAGACGGCGCAGCTTTGCGCCGCCTCCATGGTCAGCGAGCCGAGGACGCGCATCTCCTCCTTGAGCAGCCCGGCCGCCGACCCCAGCCGGCTGGCCTTGAGGGAGTTTGAGCACACCAGCTCGGCGAAGCCGGGATAGGAGTGGGCGGGAGAAAATTTCTGCGGCTTCATCTCATGCAGGCGCAGCCTCACCCCGTCCTGGGCGAGCCGCCAGGCAGCCTCGCTGCCCGCCAGCCCCGCTCCGACGACATGGACCTCAGTCGTCACTCTTTTTGACCTCCCTCTCGTAGCCGCATTCCGGTTTCTGGCAGTAAATCTTGCCCGCCTTGCCCTTCTTGCGGTAGAGGGTGCTGCCGCACTTGGGGCAGGTCTCGGTCAGGGGGGTGTCCCAGGTCATGAAGCCGCACTTCGGGTTATGCTCGCAGCCGAAATAGACCTTGCCGTTCTTGCTCTTCTTTTCCAGCACCCGGCCGCCGCACAGCGGGCAGACCCCGCCGGTCTCCTTGACGATCTTCTTGGTGTTCTTGCATTCGGGATAGCCCGGGCAGGCGAGGAACTTGCCGAAGCGCCCGGTCTTGATGACCATCTTGCGCCCGCACTTCTCGCACACCACGTCGGTTTCCTCGTCCGGCACCTTGATCCGGGTGCCGTCCATATTCTTTTCGGCGCGCTCCAGCGTCTTGCTGAAGCCTCCGTAGAATTTCTCCAGCGTATTGACCCAGTCGGTCTTCCCCTCCTCCACGTCGTCGAGCTGCTGCTCCATCTTGGCGGTGAAGTCGGCGTCCACGATGTCCTCGAACTGCTCGCACATCACCTTGGTGATGATCTCTCCGAGCGCGGTGGGCCGAAGGCTCTTCTGCTCGCGCTCGACATAATTGCGCGAGAGGATGGTGGTGATGGTCGGGGCGTAGGTGCTCGGGCGGCCGATCCCGTTTTCCTCCAGCGTCTTGATCAGCGACGCCTCGGTGAAGCGCGCGGGCGGCTGGGTGAAGTGCTGGTTGGGGGTGATTTCCTTGACTCCCAGCGGGTCGTGCGCCTTGAGCTCGGGCAGCATGCCGCCGCTCTTCTCCTCCTCCTCGTCGCGGCTCTCCTCGTAAAGCACGGTGTAGCCCGCGAACTTCACGGTATAGCCGGAGGACTTGAAGAGGTAATCCCCCGCCGAGATGTCCACCGAAACGGTGTCCAGCAGGCAGGTGGCCATCTGGCTGGCGATGAAGCGCTCCCAGACCAGCTTATAAAGCTTATACTGGTCCCCCGTCAGCGAGGACTTGACCTGCTCGGGGGTGATCGAGGGCACCGACGGGCGGATCGCCTCATGCCCGTCCTGCGCGCCCTTCTTGGACTTGTAGACCCGGCGGGAGCCGGGCAGATAGTTTTCCCCATACCGCCCGCGGATGAACGCCTCGGCGGCGTCCTGGGCCTCCTGGGAGACGCGCAGCGAGTCGGTACGCATGTAGGTGATCAGACCGATCGCGCCCTGCCCCTCGACCTCGACGCCCTCGTAGAGCTCCTGCGCGGCCTTCATGGTGCGCCGCGCCTGGAAGCCCAGCTTGCGCGAGGCATCCTGCTGCAAGGTGGAGGTGGTGAACGGCGGGGCGGGCGACTTCTTGCGCACCCCTTTTTTGACCGATTCCACCGCAAAGTCGCAGGCGGACAGGTCCCCCACGATCCCCTTTGCCTGCTCCTCGGTCTTGATGTCGACCTTCTTGCCCTGATAGGAGTGGAGCTTTGAGTCGAACGCCTTGCGGCTGCCCTTGGGCAGGAGCTTCGCGTCGATCGACCAGTATTCCTCCACCTTGAAGGCGCGAATTTCCTCCTCCCGGTCAACAATCAGGCGCACCGCGACCGACTGCACCCGCCCGGCGGAAAGGCCGCTTTTGACCTTTTTCCAGAGGAAGGGGCTGATCTTGTAGCCCACGATCCGGTCCAGAATCCGCCGCGCCTGCTGCGCGTCGACCAGGTTCTGATCAATCTGGCGGGGATGCTCCATCCCGCTCTTGACCCCGGTCTTGGTGATCTCGTTGAAGGTCACCCGGTTGGGCTCCTGGGTATCCAGGGACAGAAGGTTCGCCAAATGCCAGCTGATCGCCTCGCCCTCACGGTCCGGGTCGGTGGCCAGATAGATGGTGTCGCTCTTCTTGGCGGCGCTCTTGAGCTCCTTGATGAGCGCCTCCTTCCCCTTGATGTTGATGTATTTGGGCTTGAAGTGATTTTCGATATCCACGCCGATGGTGCTCTTGGGCAGGTCGCGGATATGCCCCATCGAGGCGATCACGTTATAATCTTTTCCTAAGTATTTCTGAATCGTCTTGGCCTTTGCGGGCGACTCGACGATCACCAATTTGGACATGCACATCACCTGTATTTAATATTTGCTGACGGATGCGGGGACCAAAGCGCCCCCGTCCGGGCATTTTGTATTTATTGTATGCCGCCGCCGCTCTTTATGCAAGAGGCGGACGGATTATTTACGTTTTTTTACAATTTGGCCATTTCCCTTCGGGGAGGGCGTAGCGGTTCATCGAGCGGTTCTCGATCGCGCCCATGAGCTCCATCTCGGTGAGTATGGGCAGGAGCTTTGGCACCGACAGGCCGGTGGCCGCCGAGAGCTCCTGTACGCTTTGGGCCGCGCTCCCCAGCCGCTCATAGACCATGCGCTGGGTTTCGTCGAGCTCCCCGGGCGGCTCGGGACGCGGACGGGCAGGCTCCGGGTTTTCCTCCACTTGCACCTTCCCCTTGGACTTTTTATCCTCGTACTTCTCCATCTCGATCTGATAGAGCCTGCGCAGCTGTTCGGGGTAGAGATGCTCGTATTCGCACAGGATGTCCCCCACGCAGGTGACCGGCTTCGCGCCCTGTTTGATGAGTTTCAGCGGGCCGGCGGATTGTCTGTCGTCGATCCTTCCCGGCACGGCGAAGACGTCCTTGCCCTGGTCGAGCGCATGGGAGGCGGTGATCATGGCGCCGCTGCGCTCGTCCCCCTCGACCACCACCGTGCCGAGGGACAGCCCCGCGATCAGCCGGTTGCGCACCGGGAAGTGTGCGCCGACAGGCGCGGTCCCGGGCGGATACTCGGTGAGCACCGCGTGTTCCCGGCAAAGGCGGGCCATCATCTTCTCATTGTCCCGCGGATAGGGCACGTCGATCCCGCTGCCGAGGATTGCGACGGTCTTCCCCTTATGGTCCATCACGCTCTGGTGGCAGGCGGTGTCGATCCCCAGGGCCATGCCGCTGACGACCACCACTCCGAAGCGCGCGAGCTGGCCGGCGAGCATCCTCGCCGCGCTGAGACCATAGCCGGTACAATTCCGGGTGCCCACCATCGAGATGGCGAACTGTTTACTGAGCCCCGCGATATCGCCCCTGACATAGAGGACGATGGGCATGGCGTAGATATCGCGCAGCCGCTCGGGATACAGCTCGTCCTCAGGGGTAACCACCCGGCAGCCGAGGGCATGGCAGCGTTCATAAACCGCCTGCGCCTTCCCGATGGGCGCGGCGCGCAGCTTTTCGATCTCATCGGGAGTAAAGTTGCGGCTCTCCCTGCGCTCTGCCTCATCCAGCTCATAGATTTCGCGGGCGCCGCTATAGCGCCGCAGCAGCATATTGGTGCGGTGGCTTCCGCAGCCCAGCACGCTCTGCAGCCAGATCCAGTAGACCTCGTGCTCGTATTCTGTCATGATCAACCTCAGATGTCAAAGAAAAGTCAGTCGTTTTTTGTCATTTCCCAGAGGAATATCCCCGCCGCCATGGCGGCGTTGAGGGACTCAGCGGCCCCCTTCATCGGGATGATGGCGGCGCCGGAGCAAAGCCCGATGATCTCATCCGGCAGCCCGTTTCCCTCGTTGCCCACAACGGCGCAGACCCGTCCGCGCAGATCGAGTTCATCCAGGGGCAACGCGCCCTCCCGCAGCGCGGCGGCCAGGACCCGCACCCCCTGCGCGCGCAGCGCGCCGATCACCCCGGGGATATCCGGCGTGACCGTGATCGGCAGCCGGAAAACCCCGCCCATGGTGGCGCGCAGGAGCTTGGGGGAATACAGGTCCGGGCAGTCCGCCGAGAGGATGACCCGCCCGATCCCGAACGCCTCGGCAGTGCGCAGGATGGTGCCCACGTTGCCGGGATCCTGCAGCGAGACGAGGATCAGCAGCTTGTCCCCCTCCAGCACAGGGGCGGCGGAGGGCTTCGGCAGCGGGAAGACGGCCATCACCCCCTGGGGAGTGCGGGTGTCCGAAAGGGAGGTCATCAGCGATTGCGGCAGCAGATAGGCCCGCTCGCAGCAGGAAGCGTACTCCAGCCGCTCATCGGGCGAAAGCCCGGAAGAGAGCAGCAGCTCCAAAGGCTGCAGCCCGCTCGCGAGCGCATCGGAAAAGAGCCGCTTCCCCTCGGTGACGAAGCGCCCGCTGTCACGGCGATAGCCGCGGGAGGAGAGCAGCTTTTTTACCTGCTTGCAAATTTCGTTGGACGACGAGGTGATTTCGCGCAGCGTGGCGGCCCTCCCCTTTCGTGTCATTTTCGGAATCGGCAAAATATGGAAAAGCGCCCGTGCTCCAGATCAGACACGGGCGTTTTTGTCTATTAGAGAGCGGCCTTTGCCTTCTCAACGAGGGCGGTGAAGGCAGCCTCGTCGTGGATCGCGATCTCAGAGAGCATCTTGCGGTTGAGGGTGATCCCAGCCTTTTTGAGGCCGTTCATGAAGGTGGAATAGTTCATGCCGTTCATCTTGCACCCGGCGGAAATGCGGGTGATCCACAGGCGGCGGAAGTCGCGCTTCTTCTGCCTGCGGCCGATGTAAGCGTACTGGCCGGACTTCATGACGGCTTCCTTGGCGGTCTTAAACAGTCTGCTCTTGCCGCCGTAATAGCCCTTCGCGAGCTTTAAAACTTTCTTTCTTCTTTTACGGGTCATCAACGCGCCCTTTACACGTGCCATAAATCTATACCTCCGTTAACGTGGTTGTTTTAAAGTTTACTTATAAGGGATCAGCAGCTTGATCGCGCCAACGTTGGTCTTGTCGGCATAGGCCGCTTTTCTCAGGCCTCTCTTGCGCTTGGTGTCCTTGCCGTGGCCGTTGAGAAGGTGGGACTTATAGGCGTGGGCACGTTTGATCTTTCCGTTTTTGGTGACCTTAAAGCGCTTTTTCGCTCCGGTGTGGGTTTTCAGTTTCGGCATGATCTATAATCCTCCATTTCATTGTTTACTTGACGGGTTTTGCCGGGGGCTTCGAGGTCATGAACATGACCATGCTCCGGCCTTCCATCTTCGGCGGCTTTTCCACATTACCAAATTCGCTGCATGCCTGCGCGAAACGTTCCATGACGCCGTTGCCAAGGTTGGTGTGGGCGAGCTCGCGGCCGCGGAACCGGATCGATACCTTGACCCTGTCGCCGCCCTGCATGAATTTCTTCGCCTGGTTCACCTTGACGTCGAAGTCGTGCACGTCGATATTCAGAGACATCCGAACCTCTTTGATCTCGATGACCTTCTGTTTCTTCTTTGCCTCTTTGTCACGCTTCGCCTGCTCAAAACGGTACTTGCCGTAATCCATGATCCGGCAGACAGGCGGCGTCGCCGCGGGCGCGATCATGACCAGATCAAGGTTCTTCTGAATGGCCAGCTCCAACGCCTCCTTCGAGGACATAAAACCGATCGGTTCGCTGTCTGGCCCCAGGAGCCTAACTTCCTTTTCCCTGATCTCTTCATTGATCTGCATCTCTTTTTTGCTAATGGTAAAACACCTCCAAAGCCACTGTGTTGCGGGAGGGATTCCCTCCCTGCTCTGCCCAGGCGGCCCGAGACGGGCCGTACATCAAATAAAGCGTGAACGAAATTTCGCTCACGCTTTACGGCAATCCATATTCCGCCCCGCAGCTTCGGAGCGAAAACAAGTATTGACCGTGTGCGCAGAATAAACGCACAGGTGAGAACAGAAACCCGTTCTTCTTTATTGTTCCTAAATATCATATCAGCCGCATGACAGTTTGTCAAGCCTCATTTTTCTGTGATCCCGCCATCGGCACCTCGATCTCCTGGGAGAGTACGGTCGAGTAGAGGATGCACCCCTTCACGCTCTGGCGCAAAATCTTTTCCAAAATTTCTGCGTAGAGCAAAATCTGCCCCCGGTAGCGCTCCAGCAGCGCCTGCGGCTCCCTGACGCGGTCGGTCTTATAGTCCACGATCAGCGCGCCATCCTCCTCGAAGAGCACCAGGTCGCAGATGCCCTGCACCGTCACCCGCTCCTCCCCGATCTGCGGGATCAGCGGGGCGAGCTTTTCGGCGCCGAGCTGGGTCATGAAGCGGAATTCCCGCTCCACCCTCTGCGCGCGCTCCATGCGCCCATAGAGCGAGGAGCGGTAAAATGCTGCCACCTGCCGCCGCTCGAGCGCCGCGCCCTCGTCGCACGAGAGGAAGCCCTCGTCCACCAGCCTCTTGATCTCGGCCTCGGGATCGACGCTCGCCGCCGCGTGGTCGGCAAAGAGCATGTATTTGTGGAAGGCGTCGCCCTTCATGGCGGCGGTGAGCCGCTCGTGGGTGATGAAGCGCGGCTGCTTCGAGAACAGGTAGCTCTTCCCCGCCTCCCCCTTTTCGACCCCCTCGGTGATGGCGGTCACCGCAACCTTGGTCGGAACGAGGGTGGCTCCCTGATAGCGGTAGCTTCGCGCAACGTTTTTGCGAATTTGCTCCACCAGCCGCCGGTCCGGCTCGGCGGTGAGCACCGGTTCCCGATAGGCGGCTTCCTCCTGCGCCGCCGCCTCGGGGGTCGAGGTGATCCGGCAGGAGAAGCGCCCTTTAGCGGGCAGCAGCCGGCCGGCGGGGAGCGAAGCGTACTCCCGCAGCGGCGCGCCGTCCGGGTGGCTGAGCACGACCATCAAAATCCACTCCAGGTAACTCTGTCCGGCGGCGACGGCATGCTCGGGCAGCCGCCCGTCCTCCTTGGGCGAAACGTAGAGCCCTCCGAGCTTCCTTTGCAGGCGGTCCAGAGCGCCGGTGAGGATCAGGCGCTCCTTGGCGCGGGTGAGCGCGACGTAGAGCACGCGCATCTCCTCGCTCGCCAGCTCCCGCTCCACCGCGAGCCTCACCGCTTCGAGGGGGACCGTGGTGTACTGGCTCATGGTCTCATAGTCCCGGCGCACGCAGGCGAAGCCCAATTCGCTGTGCAGCAGCACGTTTTGACGCAGGTCCTCCTTATTGAAACGCTTGGCGCAGTCGCAGAGGAAGACCACCGGGAATTCCAGCCCCTTGGAGCGGTGGATGCTCATGATCTGTACCGCATCGCCCCTCCCCGCGCTGAGGTTGGCGGGCGAGAGATCGTCCCCCGCGCTCTCCACCTCCTCCAAAAAGCGCAGGAACTGCGAGAGGGTGCGGTAACCCGCATTCTCATAGGTCCTGGCATATCCGATCAGCAGATTGAGGTTGGCAAGCCGCCCCTCGGGATTGTCCAGCGCCCCGACGAGCTCGGGCAGGGCGGTGCGCTGGTAGATATAGCGCAGCAGGCGCGCCGTGCTGTGCCCGGCGGCCATCCGGCGAAAATCGCGCAGATCGTTGAGGAAGCCCTTGCATCTCTCATCCCCCTGGCGCTGTCCCTCCAACAGCGCGAGGTAATAGGGCTTGCCCTTTTGGTAGAGGCGGATTTTCGCCACCTCGCCGGCACTGAAGGCATAGACCGGAGACATCATCGCCGCGACCAGGGGGATGTCGTTCAAAGGATTGTTGGTAGCGCGCAGGATCGAGAGGACGGTCCCGACCTCCAGCGTCTGCAGATAGGTGCTCTGCGCGCCACAGAAGGCGGGGATCCCGAGGGCCGCCAGCTCGCGCAGGTAGAGCTCGGCCTTCCCCCTCGGCGAGCGCAGCAGGATCCCGATGTCTCCCGGGCGAACCGGGCGCATGGCGCCGTGGTCGCTGACCTGCTCGCGGTCCCGAAGCATCCCGGCGATCCGGGCGGCGACGTAGCGCGCCTCACTCTCGGCGGCCTGCTCCTCGCTCTCGCTCATGTCCAGCAGCTCCAGCGAAATACCGGCCCGGGGGCTTTGCGGGAAGCCGCCCAGCGGGACCAGCCGCTCGTCCTCGTCGTAGTCGATCTGCCCGACCCGGCGGCTCATGAGCGCAAAAAACAGGTCATTGATCCCCTCGCAGATTTCACTCCGGGAGCGGAAGTTCGCCCCGAGTATGATCTTGGCGGGATAGTGCTCCCCGTCGTAGTAGCCGTAGCCATCCTTTTTGCGCATGAAAATTTTCGGGTCCGCCTGGCGAAAGCCGTAGATGCTCTGCTTGACGTCCCCCACCATAAAGAGGTTGTCCCCTTTCTGGATGGCAGAGAAGATCATCTCCTGCGCCTCGTTGGTATCCTGATACTCGTCGAGCAGGATATAATCGTACTCCCCCTGCAGCTCCCTCGCGAGCTCGGTCGGGGTGACTCCTCCCGCCTCGTCCTGCCGGCAGAGCAGCCGGATGGCGTACTGCTCAAGGTCGCTGAAATCCACCATCTGCCGCTCCCGCTTGCGCTCCTCAAAGCGGTGGGAAAACTGCTCCACCATCCCGAACAACAAGGCGATTTTCGGGCGCAGGTCGCGGATATCCTCCCGCGCCTGCACGCTGTCGACGCAGAGCAGGCGCTTTCGCAGCCGCTCGATGAGGTCCTTCTCAGCGTCGCGCACGGCCTTGATGCGCGCCTTGCGCTCCTCGTCCTCGTAGCCGCGCAGCGGGCGCAGTTTGATGAATGTAAAGGCGCGCAGCGCCAAATAAGCGCCGTCCCAATCCCGGTTTTGCAGCGCTGTGAGCAGCGGGCCGGCATAGCTCAGGTCGCTTTGATAGGCTTCAAGATAGGCGCACGAGAGCTTGTCGTCCTCTTTGATCAAATCGATCGCGCCGCCCAGCTCCTGACAGAGAAAGCGCACCGCCCCTTCGGCGTAGCGCAAAATCTCCTCGCCCCAGACAGTCCGCTCAATCGGCAGCTCCTCCCGGTAAAGGGCCAGCTTGCTTTGCAGCCACTGTTCACAGAACGGGTGCGAACGGGTGAAATCGTAGAGCCGCAGCACGGTTTTAAAGAGCTGCTCGTCGCTGCGCGCAGCCGAGAGCAGCTCGACCGTCTGCAAAAAGAGCGGATCATTTTCCTCGTAGTACTCCCCCACGAGCCCGGAAAGCACCTCACGGCGCAGAAGCTGGAGCTCCCTCTCATCGGCAATGCGCAGGCTGGCCGAGAGCGAAAGCTGCTGGAAGTTGGTGCGGATCAGCTGCAGGCAGAAGGCGTGGATGGTGCCGATGGTGGCGTTCTGCAGCGCCAACTGCTGTGATGTGAGATAGCTGTCAGCAGGGTTTTGCTCAACGAGCTCCTCGAGCTTCTTGGCAATCCGCTCCTTCATCTCGGCGGCGGCGGCGTTGGAAAAGGTGACGATCAGCAGCCGGTCGGCAGGGGTCGGGTTTTCCCGGTTCGCGATCAGGCGGATCACCCGCTCGGAAAGTACGGCGGTCTTCCCGCTGCCCGCGGCGGCCGAGACCAGCACGCTCCCGCCCCTGGCCGTGATCGCCTGCAGCTGCTGCTCAGTCCAGCGTACATTGGCCAACGGCGCTCTCCTCCTCCCTTTTCAGCTCCTCCATGAGCTCCTGCCGGCTCATCTCCTGCAAGTTGCGCTTCGCCCCCTGCGCCTCGCGGCGGCAGATCGTCTTATAATCGCAGTACCGGCAGGGGTCGTACCCCAGGCCGCTGGCGGGCAGCGCGCCCACCTTGCCCTCGATCAGGCGGTCCGCCATCTGGCAGACAAGGCGGTTGATATGCCGGCAAAGCCGCCCGAACTCCTCGAGCCCCGCCACCTTGGAGGCCTTGTCAAGCGACCCGTCGCGGTTGAGCTTGGCGGGGATGAACAGCCCGGAAAGGCCCTCCTCCATATCGCAGAGAACCGAAATGTTGTCGATAAGCAGGCCGTTCATCTTGTATCCCTTGGCCCGCTCGGCGGCGATCTGCTCGGGCGGGGTCCCCCGCTCGACCGAGAGCACCCCCTCCCGCGCGGGCATGTAGAGCACCCCCGCCGGGAAGGCTCCGCGCAGGGGCTGCTCGCCGTTCTGCGAGAGGGCGAAGAGGTAGATGAGCATCTGCATGTTGAGCCCGTAATAAACGTCGGTGAGCGCAAAGGTCTTGGCGCCCGATTTGTAGTCCACCACCCGCAGGTACTTCCCCCTCTGATCCTGGAGCAGGTCGACCCGGTCCACGATCCCCTGCACGAAAACGGTGTTCCCGCCGGGGGTCTGCAGCACGACCGGCTTGTTCGCCGCATCCGCGGAGATCGGCAGCTCGAAGGCGTAGGGGCGAAAGCGGCTTTGAGAAAACTCCTCGCACAGGCGGCGCACCAGCCGGCAAAGGGTGTTGACCAGCCGGGTATAAAGATAGCGGAAACGGGAATCCACACTGCCCGTGTCCTGGATCCGTTCGCTGAGGTAGTCGTCGATCAGGGCGCAGATTTCGGCGCGCAGCTCCTTTTCCTTCGGCAGCGCCTCCCCGCCGGCCGCATACTTTTTCACCATATATTCCAGCACATAGTGGATCAGGGAGCCCGACTCCAAGGGGGAAAACTCCACCTTGCGCCGGCGGTGCAGCTTCAGCCCCCCGTCGCAGAAGTAGGCGAAGGCGCAGCCATAGTAGCGCTCGAGCCGGGAGGGCGAAAGCGCCTGGGTGGTGCCGAACAGGCCGGTGGCGACCGCCCGTTCCTCAATTGTAAAGTTTTTGTCCTTTACAGATTGGACGGCCCGCCGCAGGCGGGGCAGCTCCTCCCCGCCGGAGAAAAACTCCTGCAGGCTGGCTGCAAGGACGCTGTCCTGCCCGTACCGGGAGCAGAGCAGCGCGAAGGCGTTCTCCCGCCTGCTCAGCCCCCGGACGGGGTCCAGGCCGGCAGAGGAGAGGAGGCTCCCCTCGAACATCCCAGTGATGGCGCGCACCATCACCGATTCGCGCTTCTCCTCGCCCGAGACCGAGCGGGTGGGATAGCTGACGGTCAGCCGCTCGCTGGGGGTGGTCAGTGCAAAGTAGCTGTAAAAGCGCTCGAGGGCGTTCAGCTCGTTCTTGGCAGTGTTGATCCCGACCCCGCTGCGCTTGATCTGCTCGCGCTCGCGGTCGCTGAAAAGCCCCGAGCTCTGGAAGCGGATGGGGAACTCCCCCTCCACCGCTCCGATGACGAAGGTGGCGCGTATCCCGCTCGGGCGGATGCGGTCCGCCGTACCGGCGATCACCTGGTCGAGCGTCTGGGGCAGCTTGCCCACGTCGCAGGACTGAACCGCCAGACGGAAGAGCTCAATCAGGCGGGGCTTGGAGATCCTCTCATCGCCCAGCAGCTCGTAAAAACGGTCGAGGATGTCGATCACCTGCCCGTAGAGCTCGGATTGGTACTGGACGTATTCCTCCTCCTTGGCAATACCACAGCTTTCCTCCAGCCGCCCAAGCGCGCCGCTTTCGCACAGGTACTGGTAGACCGCCTGTGCAAAGACCTTCCCGGTCGGCTCGCGCAGCGCCTCGCGCAGCTGCAGCAGCGGACCCATCAGCCCCTGGCGGACCGCTTCGATCCGCCCCAGGCGCGCCGCCTGCTCCTCGCTCATCGTCTCCCCCATCCCGTCGGGGTTGTTCTGGAATGGGTTCTGCCACAGCCGCCCGCGCACGTCCCAGATGAAGCAGTAGTTTTCCAGCTCGAAGGTGTCCTCCTCCGGGAAGCCCAGCAGCGGGATCTTGCTCAACGCAATCAGTTCGGTGCTGTCCAGCCCGCCCCGCACGGCCAGCAGGGCCGAGAGGATCAGGTTGACCAGCTCAAAGCTCTCGACCTCCTCGCGCCGGTCGAGATAGACCGGGATGCGGTAGCGTGCAAAGGTGTCCAGGATGATGTCGCTGTAGGACGACAGGTCCCGCGCGATCAGGGCGATCTCGCGGTAGCGGTATCCCCGCTCGAGCGTGAGGTCGGCGATCTGGCGCGCCACCGTTTCGATCTCGTCGTAAATATCGCCACAGGCGATTGCGCACACCTCCTGCTGCGCGCCCGTAAAGCGCGCGCCGCCGCGCAGGTATTCCCGCTCGAGATGGCGCAAAGATCCGGACTGCGCCCTGTGCTGCTGCGACAAGTACTCGGGCGAGGCGACAGGACAGCCCGCCCGCCTGGCCGCCGCCATCAGCCGGCGCAGGGTCTCGTTGGCGCTGGAAAAAAGGCCGCTGCCGCCTGTCTCATCGTAGAGGGTGTCACAGCAGGCGGTGACGGTCAGCTCGTCGCATTCGGCCATGATCTGCTCGATCATCTGAAACTCAGGCGCCATGAAGGCGGTGAAGGAGTCGATATAAACATCGCTCCCCACAAAGAACCCCCTGCCCCGGCAGAGCCCGATTGCCCGGGAAATATCGTCCGCCGGGTCGCAGAAGCTGCGCTCGACGATCGCCTGATAGGCCTGGTAGATCAGCCCGATCTCGGAGAGCTTCCGCCCCAACCGCTCGTTTTCACTTTCCCGCCCGGCGCACAGTACGTCGTCGGGCGAGGCGCCGGCATTTTTAAACTCCCCCACCATATCCAGCGCCACCGGCACAAAGGAGGTGCGCGCCGCCTGGGTGCGGTAGACGCTCAGCTCCTCCTGTACCTGGGCGACGGCGAGGCTCATCAGCAGGTACTTCGCCGGACGGTCGATGTAGTTCCCGGCGACCTTGCCGTAGCGGTAGAAAATTTTGTGGCAGAGCCGGGTGAAGCTGAGCACCTGGACGCTCAGCGCCTCGCGCTCGCCCAGCAGAGCGCACAGCGCGCGCTCGCTCTCGAAGGAGAATTGCTCGGGGACGAGCAGGACGACCGGTTTTCCCTTTGCAACGCTCTGCGCAATCCGGCGGTAGATTTCGCTCGTTTTGCCGGTGCCCGAACGGCCGAGCAGCAGGTGCAGCATCCTCTCATCCCCTTTCCCGGTTCTCTACATTTCATTGGCTATTCTATCACAATCCGACCAAAATGGAAAGGCGCGCCCATTATCCGGGCGCGCCTTTTTTCAAGCTGGAAATTGATCCTACGCACTTTTCAAAGTATTGAAGGCTTCGCGGCGGTCCCGTAAAAGGCGGCCACCGCAATGACTGCGGTGGCCGCCAGCTTGTTATTTATTGTCTGTCCCATCATCCTGCTTCTCGTCCACGGGCGGCTCGGGTTTTACGCTCTCGTCCTGGGAGGGATTTTCCTTGGGCATCTCCTTGCGTACCGGAGGATACATCTCGTCCACGGGAGGCGGGCTCTTCGGGTCACGCGGCGGCTCGGGCTTAGGAGGATACTCCACATAGGCGTTGCCAGGCGCGCCATTCATGCTCTCGCGCTGGCGGCGCAGCTCCTCTTCCTCGCGGCGGCGCTGCTCACGCTGGCGGGCCTGTTCCTCCTGCTCCTTCTTGCGGCGGCGCTCCTGTTCCTCGCGCTCCTTGAGCTTTTGCTCATACTCGCCGTAGACGCTCTCATCGCCCTTCATCAGCTTATCGAAGCCCTCGGCGTCCACCTTCTCATATTCGAAGAGGAAGTTGGCCACCCGGTCGAGCTGGTCGCGGTGCTCGGTGAGGATCTCCTCGGCCTTGTCATAGGCGGTGTCGATGATGGCACGGATTTCCTCGTCGATCTCGGCGGCCACCGTCTCGGAGTAGTTGCGGGTATGGTTGATGTCCATCCCCAGGAAGACCTCTTCCTCGTCCTGGCCGTAAACGATCGGGCCGAGCCGCTCGCTGAAGCCGTAGCGGGTCACCATCGCGCGGGCGATCTTGGTGGCGCGCTCGATGTCGTTGGATGCGCCGGTGGAGATGTCGTCGAGCACCAGCTTTTCAGCCATCCGCCCGGCGAGGAGGGTGACGATCTCCTCCTCCATCTCATGCTTGGTGTTGTAGCTGGTGTCCTCTTCAGGCAGCGACATGGTGTAGCCGCCCGCCATCCCGCGCGGGATGATCGAAACCTCGTGCACCTTCTTCTGGGTTTCGCAATAGTAGGTGGTCACCGCGTGTCCCGCCTCATGGAAGGCGGTCAGGCGCTTATCCTTCTCACTGACCACATGGGAACGCTTCTCGGGCCCGGCCACCACCTTGATGGTCGCCATCTCGATGTCCTCCATGGTGATCGCCTTGCGGCTGGAACGCGCCGCCATCAAAGCGGCCTCGTTGACCAGGTTCTCCAGATCCGCGCCGGTGAAGCCGACGGTGGTCTTGGCGATGGTGCGTAAATCCACATCCGGCCCGATGGGCTTGCCGCGGGTGTGCACCCTGAGGATTTCCTCGCGGCCCTTGACGTCCGGATAGCCGACCACGATCTGCCGATCGAACCGCCCGGGGCGCAGCAGCGCCGGGTCGAGGATGTCGCGGCGGTTGGTCGCGGCAATGATGATGACCCCACTGTTGGCGCCGAAGCCGTCCATCTCGACGAGCAGTTGGTTTAGCGTCTGCTCGCGCTCGTCGTGTCCGCCGCCGAGGCCCGCGCCGCGGTGCCGCCCAACGGCATCGATCTCGTCGATGAAGACGATGCTCGGCGCGTTTTTCTTGGCATTGTCGAACAGGTCGCGCACACGGGACGCGCCCACGCCGACGAACATCTCGACGAAGTCGGAACCGGAAATCGAGAAGAAGGGCACCCCCGCCTCCCCCGCGACCGCGCGGGCGAGCAGCGTTTTACCGGTTCCGGGCGGGCCCATGAGCAGAACGCCTTTCGGGATGCGCGCGCCGAGCATATTGAACTTGCTCGGGTTCTTGAGGAATTCCACGATTTCGACCAGCTCGGCCTTCTCCTCGTCCGCGCCCGCCACATCGTCGAAGGTGACCTTGCGGCTGTCGTCCGGGGACTTGACCTTTGCCTTGCTGAAGCTCATCATCTTTCCGCCGCCGCCCGCCTGACGCATCATCAGCCAGTAGAAGACCATCATCACACCGATGATGAGAAGGGTCGGCAGCAGCAGGGTGAAGAGGGATTCGCCCTTGGGCGGGGTCCAGTTCCACACCAGCGGATTGTCCGGATTGAGCTCGTTATATTCCTTTTCATACTGGACAGGGTCGACATGCTCCAAAAAGAGCGTGATGCTCGGCAAACGGTAGGACAGGGTCATCTCCTGTTCGGCGTCCGGCGCGCTGCCGCCGGGGCGCTGCGGGTTGTTTGTGCCGCCGCTGCCGAACATTCCGAACAGGCCGCCCGCAAGGGCCTGCTCATTGGAATTCCCGACCGTGAGGCCGGCGGCGTTTTGGCCCAGCATGGATTGCATTTCAGAGGGCTTGATCTTCACCGCCAGCTCCATCTCTCCGTTGGTGAAGTCCAGGGAATAGCGCGAAACGCGGTGCTCGTCGAAAAGGCGCAGCACCTGCGGATACTGGATACTCACGCTGCTGTTGTTCATCGAGAACATGAACATTGCAATCAGCATGAGGGATGCCAGCATGATGAGGTAAACGCTAATCCCCTTCGGTCGCTTATTTGCCAATAGGGTTCACTCCTGTCCTGCTAATTCTGAAAATGAGACGAATGCTTTGTCAATGACTATAAACTTCGGGCTTAAGCACCCCCACGAAGGGTAGGTTGCGGTACTTTTCGGCGTAGTCCAGCCCATAGCCGACCACGAACTCGTCCGGCACCACAAAGCCCGAATAATCCGGCTTGATATTCACTTCGCGCCGCTCGGGCTTGTCGAGCAGCGTCGCAATCTTGATGCTCTTCGGATTGCGCTGGTTGAGAATATCGATCAGGTAATCGAGGGTCTTGCCGCTGTCGAGAATGTCCTCGACAATCAGGATGTCATACCCGTCGAGCGGGAGGTCCAAATCCTTGACTATTTTAACCACGCCACTGGTTTTTACCCCCGAGCCGTAGCTCGAAACGGCCATGAAATCGACCCGCGCATGGATGGTGATGGCCCGCATGAGGTCAGCCATAAAAATGACCGAGCCTTTGAGCACGCTGACCATCAGGAGGTTTTTGTCCGCGTAGTCCCTGGAAATCTGCGCACCGAGCTGCGCAATCTTATTTTTCAGCTCCTGCTCGGTGATCAGTACCTTTAAAATATCTTCCCTCATCGCATTCCCCGCCTTTTTTCTCTATCGTTCCTGCGCCCTCGCAGGGGGTGATCACAACCTGCAAAACCCGGCCGGTCAGTCCGGTTACGGCCCCCCGGCGGTTCACTCCGAAGCCCTCGACCCACAGCACGCCCTCTTCGTCGGCCAAAACCAGGCGCCGGCCGCGCTCAGGCGGCGGGACATGGTATTCGTTAAAGAGCTTCTTGAGCGTTTTGGTCCAACCCCGGCCGGGATGGGAAAAACGGTCCCCGGCCCTGCGCGTCCTCAAAACTGCATTGACTTTTATTCTATCATAATCAATGCAGTTTTTTAAGAGGCTTTTGTCATTATTTTCAATATTTTTAAATTGTTCATAATCGTAACATAAAAAGCGGTAGGTTTTCCCCTGAAATACTATTACTTTTTCTGCCTCAAAAGGTTGGCAAAAGGATTCCTCTTCCTTAGCGGGCCGACCCTCCCTGAAAAAAAGCAGCCCCCGCTCCAGGCAAAGATACAGGCCACGGCGCAGCTGCAGCACCGCTCTCTCTACCCCGAACGCCGCGAGGACCCGCTCCACCAGCGCCCGGTCCACCTGTACGCCCTGCCCGCGCAGCAGCGCGCTGACGGCCAGCCTTTGCAGCGCGATATGCTCGCTTGAAAGGGAGGCGACGTCGTATCCCTCTCCCCGCTCCGCTCTTTGCAGCGCCAGCGCCGCCTGTCCCTCGAGGTAATCCCGCTGCTCGCGCAGCACCTCGCTCATCGAGCCGACGGCCCGCTGCGCCCCGGGATTGACCCTTAGCAGTCCGGGTACCAGATGGTGGCGGATAAAATTGCGGGTGTAGTCGTCGGTTTCGTTGGTCGAGTCGGTCACATAGGACAGCCCCCGGCGTGCGCAGTAATCCTCGACCTCTTCGCGGGTGACCGCGATCAGAGGACGCACAACCGCGCCCCGCACCGGCGGAATCCCGCAGAGTCCCCCAAGCGCGCTCCCCCGCGCAAGGTTCAGGATCACCGTCTCCACGCTGTCCGAAAGGGTGTGCGCGGTCGCGACCTTCGCACCGAACTCTTTGGACAGCGCCTCAAAATGCCGGTAACGGCACTCCCGCGCCACTTCCTCCTGCGAGCGGCCGCAAGCGGCCGCCAGAGCGGGGATATCCTCTGTAAAGCAATATAGCTTAACAGTATATTTTTGACACAATTCCTCACAGAAGGCCTGGTCCCGGTCCGCTTCCTGCCCGCGGATTCCATGATTGATATGGCAGGCATGGACCACGAGTCCCCACTCCTGGCGCAAGGAGCAGAGAAAATCGAGCAGGGCGACAGAATCCGCGCCGCCCGACAATCCGAGCACCACGTTGTCGCCCCGTTTTAACATATCATAGGATTTTATCGTCTTAAATGCCTTGCGGCAAAGGGTCAGGTCATGGTTCATTGCGAAAACGCTCCAGGGTCGTGAATCGGGTGAACTGCCCCTCCCAGCCGAGTTGGACGGTATCCGTCTCGCCGTGGCGGTTCTTGGCCACGATACACTCGGCCACGTTCTGCTCCGTGCTGTCCCGGTCATAGTAGGCGTCGCGGTAGAGGAACATCACAATATCCGCGTCCTGCTCGATCGACCCGGATTCGCGCAGGTCGGAAAGCATGGGCCTGTGATCCGAACGGGAGTCCGGTCCGCGGGAGAGCTGGGACAGGGTGATGATCGGCACATTGAGCTCCTTGGCCATGATCTTGAGCGAGCGGGTGATCTCCGAAACCTCCTGCACGCGGTTGTCGATCCGCCGCCCCGAGGACATCAGCTGCAAATAGTCGATGACCACCAGCCCGAGGTCCCGCACCCGGCGCAGCTTGGCCTTCATCTCGGCCACCGTGATGCCCGGCGTATCGTCGATATAGATCGGCGAGGAGGAGAGCATCTGCGCCGAGAGGGCCAGCCGCTCCCAGTCCGAGGAGGAGAGCGAGCCGGTGCGCAGCAGCTGCGACTGGATGCTCGCCTCGCTCGAGAGGACGCGCATCACCAGCTGCTCGCGGCTCATTTCCAGCGAGAAGATGGCCACCGGCTTCTTGGCGCGCGCCGCCACGTTGGTGGCGATGTTCAGCGCAAAGGCGGTCTTGCCCATCGCCGGGCGGGCCGCCAGCAGGATCAGGTCGGACTTGTTGAGCCCGGTGGTGATCGCGTCCAGCTGGGAATAGCCGCTGGGGGTGCCGGTATATTCGTCCTTCTCGTCCCCCGACAGCCGCTGCAGCTGGTCGTAGGTCGCCAGGATGACCTCCTCGATCGGCACCAATCCCGAGGCCTCGCGCCCCTGGCGGATGCTGAAAATCTTATGCTCGGCGTTGTCCAGCAGGGTCTTGGCATCCACCTGCGGGTCGCGGGCCATCCCGATGACGTCCTTGGCGGCGTACATCAGGCTGCGCACATAGTATTTTTCCTGCACAATCACCGCGTAGCTCTCCACGTTCGAGATGGAGGGCACGATCTGCACGAGCTGGGTGAGATAGACCTTGGCATCCTCCTCCGAGGCGAACACGCTCTGGGCGCGCGCCTTCTCCAGCACCGTGATGAAGTCGATGTTCTCCCCCACCGTGAACATCTGCAGCATGATGGAGAAGAGCTCCCTGTGCTGCGGGCGGTAGAAGCATTCGGGCGAGGTGATGTACTGCAGCACGGTGGAGATGCAGCTCGGTTCGATGAGCATGGCGCCCAGCACCGACTGCTCCGCCTCCGCCGAATAGGGAAGCTCGGAGGAGATCAGATCACTATCGAATACCGCTGTTTCCAATTGCTTTCACCGTCCTGCCCGTTTTTTTGATTATTCCTCGCTGACCACCACATAGACCTTCGCGCTGATCCCGGGGTGGAGCTTGATTTCGGCGGTAAAGGTGCCGAAGCCCTTGATCTCGCTTTCCAGCGAAATTTTCTTCTTGTCCACCTTCTCGCCGTAGACCTTTTCGATCTCGGCGGCGATCTCCTTGGCGGTGATCGAGCCGAAGAGCTTGCCGCCCGCGCCCGCCTTGGCGGTGAGCTTGACGGTCTTTTCATTCAGCTTCTTGGCCGTCGCCTCGGCCGCGTCGTGCAGCTCCTGCTGGTGGTGCTCCTGCGCGAGCTTGGCGTTTTTAATATCGTTGAGCGCCTGGGCGCTTGCTTCCACCGCGAGGCCCTTCTTGATCAGGAAATTCCTGGCGTAGCCGTCCGCCACGTTTACAACGTCGCCCTTCTTGCCCGAGCCGTGCACATCCGCTTTGAGTACTACCTTCATTGGAGTCATCCTTTCTCGTGTTTTGAACTTATTTCTGATTGAGGTTGTCAAAATAATCGTCGATCGCCGCGAGCAGCCTCTGGTGGGCGTCCTCGATGTCCACCTCCGGCAGCTGGCAGGCCGCCATGTTGAGATGCCCGCCCCCGCCGAGGGCCTCCATCACCACCTGGACGTTGAGCGCCCCCATCGAGCGGGCGGAAATCTCCACGGTGGAGCCATTTTCAAAAATAACGAACGAGGCGTCCACGTCGCTGATCGACAGCAGTTCGTCCGCCGCCTGCGGGGCGACCAGCTTGATGTCCTCCACGAAACCGACCGACATGGCGATCGCGCAGCGGCGGTAGACGGTCGCCGAGGAGACCAGCCGCGCCTTGCGCTGATAGTCCTCCATCGGGGAGGAAAAGAGCTTGCGCACCTCCACCGTGTCCGCGCCCAGGCGCTTGAGATAGGCCGCCGCCTCGAAGGTGCGCACCCCGGCCTTCATCACGAAGTTCTTGGTGTCCAGCATGATCCCCGACAGGAGCGCCTCCGCCTCGCTGCGCCCGAGCTTCTTGTTCATATCGAAGTACTGTACCAGCTCGGTCACCATCTCGGAGGCCGAGGAGGCGTAGGGCTCGTGATAGAAGATCACCGCGTTGTCGATGTAGTCCACCATCTTGCGGTGATGGTCGATCACCACCACCGACTTGCACTTGCGGTAGAGCTCGCCCGACTCGAGAAAATGCTTGCTGTGCACGTCCACCACGATGAGCAGGGTCTCCTTGGTGACCTTCTCGAGCAGCTCGTCGGGGTCGCGGAACAGCTCGCCCAGCCCGTCGGCCGTAAGTTTTGCGACCAGCGGCTTTGCGAGGTTGCGCTCCTGGTTGATCGCCACGCACGCCTGCTTGCCCAGCAGCTGGACGGCCCGGCACATCCCGACCGCCGAACCGACGCAGTCCAGGTCGGCGAAGCGGTGGCCCATCACGATCACGTCGCTGCTGCTCTGGATCAGCTCAGCCAGGGCGTTGGCGACGATCCGGGTCTTGACCTTGGTACGCTTCTCGATCCCCTTGGAGACGCCGCCGTAAAACTCATAGCCGTTCTGGGTCTTGATGGCGGCTTGGTCGCCCCCGCGCCCGAGGGACATATCCAATGCCTGCTGGGCCATGTTTTCCCCGTCCTCGAGCGAGCCGGCATGCAGCCCGGCGCCGATCGAAAGGGTGGCGGGCACACGGTCGGCAATCTCGATCTTGCGCACCTCGTCGAGCAGGGAGAAGCGCGAGGAGATGATCTCCTGCATATAGTTCTCCTCCACCACCGCGAGGAATTTATCCCGCTCGATCCGGCAGAGCACCGCGTGGTACTGCTTCATATAATCCTCGATCGCGTACTCGATCGCCGGGAGCACCTGCGAGCGGTCATGCTCGCGGGCGTTCTGCAAAATTTCCTCATAGTTGTCGATCATGATCAGCATGATGGTGGCGCGCTTTTGCAAGTAGCGCTCCTTATAAAACTTCAAGTCGGTGTCGTCCACCAGATAGAGGACGTTGACCGCCGTCTCGCCGTGCTCGGCGCGGGCGATGAAGCCGCTGTATTTCTTGTCCTTATAGGTCAGCGGGATGTCCGCCTGGGTCTCTCCGTGGAAGCTCATCCCGCCGAAGACCTCGGAGATATTCCTGCCATAGACCTCGGCATCGGTGAAAATCGTCTTCTGGCAGAGCTTGTTGCACCAAAGGATCTCGCCGTTGTCCAGCGTGACGATGACCGGCATGGGAAAATTGATCAGCGCCTCGGACTGGGCGGTGGAAAGGATGCTGCTCACATTCAGAGAAAAGGAGCGCAGCCGGTAGTTGATATAGATGGAATAGCCGATCGTGAATACCACGCAGGCCACGAGCAGCGCGCCCCCGGTGACGAGCAGCGTCCGGCTGGCGAAGGCGCCCATAGCGAAGAAGACGATCAGCGCCGCCAGAAGGATCAGAATCAGAGGCCGAAACAGTCTGGAATAAGTTTTCATTTTTGCCCCCCTTTGCAAGCCGTATATCCGGCGCATAAGACAAAACACATATGTCCAATCATATAGTAGAGTATACCATATTTCCGCCCCCGAGAACAGCCCCAATTTCTACAGTTTTTCTTCCCGGCAAAGAAAAGCCCGCCGCCGGGAGATACGCCCGGCGGCGGGCTTGCCATTTCCTGTTTTTATATCTCCTGGATGATCGGCAGGATCATCGGGCTGCGCTTGGTTCTGTTGAAGAGGAAGCGGCTCAGGTCGTCGCGCACCATCTGCTTGATGTTCCCCCACTCGCGCACCCCGCCCGAGGTGCAGCTCTCCAGCGTCTTCTTGACCACCTTGTTGGCCTCGTTCATCAGGTCCTCGGCCTCCCGCACATAGACGAACCCGCGCGAGACGATATCCGGGCCGGCCACCACCGTGCCGGTGGCCGAATCGATGGTGGTCACCACCACGATGAGTCCGTCCTGGGCCAGATGCTTGCGGTCCCGCAGCACGATGCTCCCAACGTCCCCGACGCCCAGCCCGTCCACCATCACCGCGCCCGCGGGCACGGTGCCGACAATTTTAAAGTCCACCCCGTCGGTCTCCACGATCTTTCCGATGTCCGAAATGATGATGTTCTTGCGGTCCATCCCCATGTCCACCGCCAGGTCGGCGTGCTTGGAGAGGTGCTTATACTCGCCGTGCACCGGCATGAAAAAGCGCGGCCGGGTCAGGGAGTGGATCAGCCTCAGCTCATCCTGGCAGGCGTGCCCCGAGACGTGCACCTCGTACATCTTTTCATAGATCACCTTGGCGCCGAGCTTCATCAGCTCGTTGACCACCCGCCCCACCAGCTTTTCATTGCCGGGGATGGGGTTGGCCGAAATGATGATAAAGTCGTTCGGGGTGACGGTCACCTGCCGGTGATCCCCCATCGCCATGCGGGTCAGAGCGCTCATCGGCTCGCCCTGCGAGCCGGTGGTCACGATGACCAGCTGGCCGTCCGCATAGCTGCGGATGTTCTCGATCTCCACGAGCAGCCCCTTCGGCACGGTGAGGTATCCGAGCTCGATGGCCTTGGTCACAACGTTTACCATGCTGCGCCCCGAGACCGCCACCTTCTTGCCGTACTTCTGCGCCGCGTCCATGATCTGCTGGACCCGGTGCACGTTGGAGGCGAAGGTCGCAATGATGATCCTGTGGTTGGCCGCCTGCTGGAACAGGGTGTCGAACGAATTGCCGACGCTGCGCTCGCTCTTGGTGCTGCCCGGGCGCTCGGCGTTGGTAGACTCGCCCAGCAGCAACAGGACGCCCTTGTTCCCGAGCTCGCCGAAGCGGGGCAGGTCGATGATGTCGTTTTCGATCGGCGTATAATCCACCTTGAAGTCCCCGGTGTGGATGAGCACCCCCGCCGGGGTGTGCACCGCCAGCGCGCAGGCGTCGGGGATCGAATGGTTGACGTGGATGAACTCCACCGACATGCAGCCCATCTTGACCGTCTGCCGGGGCTTGACCACGTTGAGCTGCACCTTGCCGACCAAGTTGTGCTCCTTGAGCTTGCCCTCGACCAGGCCCAGCGTCAGGCGGGTGCCGTAGACCGGCACCTTGAACTGCGCCAGGAAATAGGGCAGCGCGCCGATGTGATCCTCATGCCCGTGGGTGAGCACCACCCCGCGCAGCTTGTCGATGTTGCGCTCGATGTAAGTAAAATCAGGAATGACGATGTCCACGCCCAGCATGTCGTCGTCCGGGAAGGCGAGCCCGCAATCGATGAGGAACATGTCGTTTGCGCACTCGATCACCGTCATGTTCTTGCCGATTTCATTAAGCCCGCCCAGCGAAATGATTCTCACCGGGGTCTTGCGCACCAGGTTTTGCTGCTGCTTTTGCGGCTTCTGGGCGCGGCGCTGCTTGAGCGCAAGCTCCTGCGCGGCGACCGGGCTGGGCTGCTTCTGGCGTCCCCGGGACTGCTTCGGCTGTTGGTTCTTTTGCGAAGCCTTCTGCGTATGCTCAGTTTTCTGAGCCTGCGCGGTCTTCTGCGCCGCTTCCTGCGGCTTCTTCTTCCCGGCCTGGGGCTGGGATTTATTGCCGTTCTGCTTTTGCGCAGTGCCGGAGGGACGCTTTTGCGCGGCGGGCGCCTTTTGTTTTATACCATTTGTATTCTCGGCCGGGCGCGCAGCGCGGCCCTGCCCGCCCTTTGCCGCCGGGGCGCGCGCGGATTGATTCTTTTCATTTTCTGCCACTCGATGATTCCTCCCATGTTTTTTCACGCCAATAACCGGACCCGCCCCGTCCGTATACCGGATGGAGTGAGCGCAAAGCGTGAATCACTGTTTTCTTTTCTGCCGTTTCATGCTGTCAGTCCGCAGGATTGTGGAAGATTGTAGTCGTATGATGGTCTACAGACTGTATTATTTCCGCACCGGGAAATGGAGCTCTATTATATATTCTGAACCGAATAGTATAATCAGGAAAATACTACTAATTTATTATTGTATCTCTGTTTCATTTTTCTGTCAACCCTTGTGTCTCCTGCAGGCGGCGCAGGCGCTCGAGGATGTCCTCGCAAAGCTCCCGGCTCGCTTCGGCGCTGACACTCTGGGCGAAGACCCGGATGCGGTCTCCCCGCTTGCTCGGGCGTACCAGCGCCGTCCCCAACGGATGCGCCACCCGGATCCCCTCGGCGGCCTCTCCCCCGCATTCCTTCAAAAAGCTGCCCATCAACCGCGCGGGGGAATATTCTGTCTGCAGCTCCGAGCGCACCGTCTCGAAGGGGGGCAGCTGCCGGACGAGCTCGATGAGCGTGCGGCCGCTGCGCTTGCAGCAGCCAAGCAGCCGCACCGCCATCATCAGCGCATCCCGCAAATAGGGCTGGGAAGCGGCCAGCGTTCTGGCTTCCCCGTCCGCCTGTCCCACCGGGCAGGCGTAATAGCGGTAAACCTTACAATGATATTCTTTGGCCATTTCCTCTAGGATATACGGCGCATCGGAGGAAACCGCAATATCATGTTGGTCGAGGAATTCGGTGAGGGCCGTCAGCGCGAGCAGATGTTCTTCCCCGAGCTCCCCGGCTTCGCCGTCCTCGATTTTCAGCGACCGTCCGGACGGGTCCACAGTCAGCAGCGGCCCGCTGCCGGTGTCGCAGCCGAGCCTTTCCAGCGTGCCGCGCAAAAGTGTTTCGAGTTGGCGGTTGGCGCTCTTGACCCGGGCGCAGAACCCATGGAGCCCCAGCGGCGCATGGCGCAGCAGTTCGCAGCAGTAGAGGGCCTGTATCCCCTGCATCTCCATCGCCTCGCCGTAGCCCTCGGCCGGGGCGCGCAGGAACTCCCCGCGCGAAAGGAGCGTTTCGAGCTTACGCTCGGTCGAGCGGCAGCAGCCGAGCGCGCCGTCCTCCACCACTTGAACCGTTCCCGGCGCGAGGTAAACCCCGAGCGGGCAGGCTGTGAAGGAAGCCGAAAAGTCAAAGAGGGAGCGCCAGACGCAGCCAAAGTCGAGCACCCGCGACCCGGTGGAGAGGATCCCCGCAGCCAGCGCGCCCTTGAGCGCCGCCATTCCCTTCCCCTCGCAGCAGGCCACGGCGACGGCACCGCGCTTCGCGAGGGTGCCCACGGCGCAGCCCAGGCGCGCCAGCAGTTCGGGGGTCAGCTCGACCCCGATCTCCCCGGTCAGTCCTTCGTCGTCGAAAAAGGTCTCCTTCCCGCTCTGGCCGATGAGGTCGCCCGCCTGGATGACCCCGTCGGCCACCCGCCGGCCGGGCCAGACCCGGCGCCCGGGCAGCAGCCGGGCATCCCGGCCGATCACCCCGTCCGGGCCGACCACGCTGCCCGGGGTGGCATGGCCCCCGGCTTTGATCGCGGCGCCCCGGCAGAGCAGCGCCCCTTCGAGCTTCGCGCGTTCGCCGATCCTGGCGTTCTTTAGCAGGACGCCGCCTTCGACCACGGCCCCGGCACCGATTACGGCGCCCTCCCCAACCACGCAGGGGCCACTGATGACGGCGCCTTCCCCGACGGCGGCGCCCGCGCCGAAATAGATTTCTCCCGCCGCTTCATAACGCCCTTGTGGGCGAATGGAGCGCGGCTTCATGCCCTCCTCCAGGCGCACCCTCCCCAGCAGGATGTCATATTGGCACTGCATATAGCTGTCGGTGTCCCCGATGTCGCACCAGTAGCCATCCGTTTCATAAACAGCCAGCCGCTCTCCCTGCGAGAGGAGCTGACCGAACAGGTCGCAGGCAAAATCGTAGGGCTGTCCCTTCGGGATCATATCCAACGCCCGCTTCCCAAGGATGTATATGCCGGTATTGGCAAGGTCGGTGACCGCCTGGGAATAGGGTGGTTTTTCGACAAACCCCTTGACAAAGCCGTTTTCATCGCTGAGCACCAACCCGTATTCCCGCGGGTCCTCCACCCTTTTCCCAACGATTGTCACAGCCGCGCCGCTCTCGTGATGGCGGTCAATCGCCGCGCCGAGATCGACGTCGCAGAGCGCATCCCCGCTGAGGACCAGCACCTCCTTGTCCGTATCGGCGCAGGCATTCTTGACCCCACCCGCCGTCCCGAGCGGGACCGCTTCGCTGACGAGGACCGCTTGCATGCCTTCAGGAATGTTTTCGCGCAGGTATTCTTCGATCCGGCTTTGCAGGTAGCGCACCGTGACGGCGCAGTCCATGATCCCATGCGCGCGCAGCAGCGCGAGGATATATCCCAGCACCGGCCGCCCGCACAGGGGGACCAGGGGTTTGGGGGTGTCCAGGGTCAGCGGGCGCAGTCGGCTGCCCTCCCCGCCGGCCATGATGATTGCCTTCATAGTATTTGCCTACCATCCTTTTGGTTGATATTGCTAGTATGCCTCTCCAAAGAATGGTTTAAGCGCTGGTGGGCAAATCCAAGGGAAATATGCAGATTCTCCCGATTTGCCGTCAAGACTATTGTTAAAAGAGGGCATTCGATATATAATAGACAATATCTGTTCATATTTATATTCGATTCGTTGACCGGGCCGCACCCGGCAAAGGAGACAGCATGCAAAAGGAAGTCACGCTTTACACCGACGGCGCCTGCTCGGGCAATCCCGGCGCGGGCGGCTGGGGGGCCATATTGGAATATAAGGGCCAGCAAAAGGAGCTGAGCGGCGGCGAGCGCGAGACCACCAACAACCGCATGGAGATGACGGCGGTGATTATGGGGCTGCGCGCGCTCAAGGAGCCCTGCCAGGTGACGCTCATCAGCGACAGCAAATATGTGCTCGACGCCCTCTCGCTGGGCTGGGCCAAACGCTGGAGGACGAACGGCTGGATGCGCAACAAGAAGGACCCCGCCCTCAACCCCGACCTGTGGGAGGAGCTGCTCAATCTCACCGCGCGGCACGAAATGAAATATGTCTGGATCAAGGGCCACGCCGGGCATCCGCAAAACGAGCGGTGCGACGAGCTGGCGGTGCGCGCGGCAAATATGGCAAAACCGTAAATATTTTCACAAACTATTGAAATTAGACCAAATAAGTATATAATAAAGAGGAAAATAAAAGATCACGCTGTCCCGGGGGATTCCCCGGGGCGACGATGGAGGTCATAGGTTTGGAAGCCACAATTCCAAACGCTGAAAGGAATGGTTATCAATATGAGTTCTTCTGAAAAACGATTCATCTACGCGGATAACGCGGCGACCACCCGGATCAGCGCGGATGTGCTCGACGCGATGATGCCCTACCTGACCACCGAATACGGGAACCCGTCGAGCATCTATGCCCTCGGGCGGAATTCCGGCTTTGCCATCGAGGAGGCGCGCGCCAAGGTCGCCAAGGCGATCGGCGCGAAGCCGGGTGAAATTTTCTTCACCTCCTGCGGCTCCGAATCGGACAACTGGGCCATTAAAGGGACGCTGGCGCGCCTCGCCCCCAAGGGCAAGCGCCACGTCGTCACCTCGGTCTTTGAGCACCATGCCCTGCTGCACACCGTCCAAAACTGCGGCTACGACTATACCCTCGTCGAGGTGGACGAACAGGGCCTGATCGACCCGCAGAAGGTCAAAGCGGCCATTCGGGAGGACACCGCGATCGTTTCGATCATGTTCGCCAACAACGAGATCGGCACCATCCAGCCGATCGCCGAGATCGGGAAAATCTGCCATGAGGCGGGGGTCATCTTCCACACCGACGCGGTACAGGCGATCGGCAACGTCGAAATCGACGTAAACGAGATGAACATCGACATGCTCTCCCTCTCGGGGCACAAGATCCACGCCCCCAAGGGCGTGGGTGCGCTCTTTTGCCGGCGGAGCATGATCCCCAAAAACCTGATCGACGGCGGCGGTCAGGAGGGCGCTCACCGCGCCGGCACTGAGAACGTGGCCGGCATTGTGGCCCTCGGGCGGGCGATCGAGCTTGCCACCGCCGACATCCCGAAGAAGGTGGCCAGGGTATCGAAGCTGCGCGACAAGCTGATCGGGAACATCCTGAAAATCGAGCACACCCGCCTCAACGGCGACCCTGTGCAGCGGCTTTGCGGCAATGTGAACATCTCCTTCGAGGGGGTCGAGGGCGAAAGCCTGCTCCTCTCGCTGGACAACGAGGGAATCTGTGCTTCCTCCGGCTCGGCCTGCACCTCCGGCTCGCTCGACCCGAGCCACGTGCTCCTCTCGATCGGGCTCACCCACGAGGTCGCGCACGGCTCGCTGCGCCTGTCCATCTCGGAGGACACCAGCGGGGAGGATATCGATTACATCCTCGAGAAGATCCCGCCGGTTATCAGCCGGCTGCGGGCCATGTCCCCCCTCTGGGAGCGGATCAAGGCGGCGGAAAAATAAAGATACAGTATCACTGAAATAGAAAGGTTTGATATTCCATGTTATATTCTGATAAGGTTCTGGATCACTTCTCCAATCCCCGCAATGTCGGCGAAATCCCCGATGCGGACGGTGTGGGCGAGGTCGGCAACGCCAAGTGCGGCGACATCATGAAAATGTATCTCAAGATTAACGGCGGCATCATCGAGGACGTCAAATTCAAGACCTTCGGCTGCGGCGCGGCGATCGCGACCAGCTCAATGGCGACCGAAATGGTCAAGGGTCACACCATTGAGGATGCGCTCTCGCTGACCAACAAGGCTGTGGTCGAGGCGCTCGACGGGCTGCCCACCTCCAAGATCCACTGCTCGGTCCTCGCTGAGCAGGCCATCAAGGCGGCGCTCAGCGACTATTATAAAAAACAGGGCATCGACCCCGAGCCGATTGTCGGCAACATCGGTGAGTGCGAAGCCTGCCATGACCTCTAAAAGCGGAGAAGGTGTCCTGCTCGCCCTCTCGGGCGGGGTGGATTCCTCGGTATGCGCCCATCTGCTGAAAGAACAAGGACTCCATGTAGAAGCGGTGGTCTGCGAGTTTTCCCCCGCCCACCGCCCGGCCGTCGAGGCGGCGCGGCAGACGGCAAAGCTGCTCGACATCCCGCTGCATGTGATCGAGTGCCACCAGGCGTTCACCCAGCAGGTCATCTCCTATTTTGCAAAGAGCTACCTTGGCGGCGAGACCCCCAATCCCTGCGTGGTCTGCAACCCGCTGGTGAAATTCCGAGCCATCACCGAGAAGGCGGACGAGCTCGGGCTTCGCTACACCGCGACCGGGCACTATGCCGATGTCGTGGAGCAGGATGGACGCTACATGGTCAAGAAGGCAAAATTCCTCCCGCGGGACCAGTCCTACATGCTTTACCGGCTGGACCAACGGCAGCTGCAGCATCTGTTGCTCCCCCTCGCACAGATGAGCAAAGACGAGGTGCGCGCCCTCGCGCGGGAGCTCGCGCTCCCCTGCGCCGACGCGCCGGACAGCCAGGAAATCTGTTTTATCCCAGATGGAGATTATCCCCGGTATATCGAGGAGCACTACGGTCAAAGCGTACAGGGGGACTTCATCTCCCCCGAAGGGACGCCCTGCGGAAAACATAAAGGGATCATCCACTACACCGTCGGCCAGCGCAAGGGCCTTGGAATCGCGCTTGGCCGCCCGGTCTTCATCCGGCAAATCGATCCGCAAACCGGCAACATCTACTTAGCCGAGGCGGGACAGGAATTTTTCTCCCGCCTGGTCCTGCGCGACTGCGTCTGGCAGCCCTTTGACGAGCTGCCAAGGGCAATGGAGCTTGAAGCAAAGATCCGCTCCCAGGCGCGGCCTGCTGCTGCGGCGGTCTCCCCGCTCGGAAACGGGCGCGCCGAGGTGCTTCTGCGCGAACCGCAGCGCGCTCCCGCGCCGGGACAATCCTGCGTGCTCTACCAGGGAGACGTCGTCTGCGGCGGCGGATTCATCGAAACAGCGGAGTAAACGAAACGGCTCCCGTGCCCAAAAGGGCACGGGAGCCGTTTTATAACAAAATAGTGATATTATGAAACCCCTCATAAAAGGCGGGGAAAACCCATCTCGGGGGTTTTCCCTTCGCGCTGCGTGCGATTCCCGCCGCGCTGCGCGCGGTTTCCCCCATTATGGACGCTAAAAGACCTTGGGGCTTTGCCTCCAAACCTCTACACAGAGGGCTATGGCGCCGACGGCGCCTTTGGCCCTTGTGAATCCCATTTTTGGAATATCCGGCAAAAATTTTGGGTATCCTCTATTAGATTATCTTGGCGGGGAGGGAACCGGATGCCGGAATTTGAAAAACGGGTAGCATTCATCGTCAACGTTCTGTTCGTTGGACTGATCGTCGCGGTGGTCCTGGTGGTGCTGCGCTTTGTGGTGCCCTGCACCCTCCCCTTCGTGATCGGGTTTCTGATCGCCTTTTTGCTCAAGCCGATCACCACCTTCATCACCCGCAACACCACCTTCCGGCGAAAGCCGGTCGCGTTGCTGGTGATCACCCTTTTCTACCTGGCGATCACCACCATCGCGCTGACCCTCTTCGCGGTGCTCTTCTCCCAGCTGGGCCGCCTCCTGGGCAGTCTGCCCGAGCTCTATTCCGAAGGGCTGGAGCCGGCGCTGGACCAGCTCAACGCCCTGGTCTACGACCTTTTGGGCTGGCTCACGCCGAGTGCCGCCACCCACCTCGAATCCCTGTCCGGCATGCTGATGGACACCCTCAAAAATACGGTGGCCGACCTGTCTGCCGCGGCTGTCGGCTGGGTCACCTCGGCCATCAAGGGGCTGCCGATGTTCCTGACCACCCTGATCTTCACCGTGATCTCCTCCATCCTGATCTCGGCGGACTATAACAAGGTCTCCAGCTTCCTGCTGCGCCAGCTTCCCATGCGCTACCGGCATATGGTGCTGGATGCGAAGGACTTCCTCTTCGGGTCGCTGCTGCGCATGCTCAAGGCCTATGTCATCATCATGGCCATCACCATGGTGGAGCTGGCGATCGGGCTGTGGGCTTTGGGGGTGGAGCTGTACATCGCCATCGCCGGGATTATCGCGCTGCTGGACATTCTGCCTTTGATCGGCACGGGGGGGATTTTGATCCCCTGGGCCATCATCGAGCTCTCGCGGGGAAACTACTTCCTGGGTGCCGGGCTTCTGGTGCTGCTGGCGGTGGTGACTCTGGTGCGGCAGTTTATCGAGCCCAAGATCGTGGGCAACCAGATCGGGCTGCACCCCATCGTCACCATCGCGGCCATGTACTGCGGATTGCGGCTCTTCGGCTTCCTCGGGCTGATTCTCGCACCCCTGACGGTCATCCTGATCAAGTATCTCAACGACAGCGGGAAGGTACAATTCTATCACTAAAAAAGCGGTGAAGCCATTTCCGGGAACTCTCCGAAGAAAGATGAGTGTTCCCTCTGGTTTCACCGCTTTTATCCTATAAAGCTATTTGCCTTTACAGCTCTTTTTGTACCGGTCGTAGATCAGCTTGAGCCCGTCGAGGGTCAAGGTGCGGTCGATGGCGTAAAAAATCCCCGGCTGCTGCTCCCCGATCATGTTGGCCAGTCCTCCGGTACCGATCACCCTTGCCTTCTCCCCCAGCTCGCGCTCAATCTGGGCGACGATATGCAATACCGCGCCGACGTAGCCGAACATCACGCCGGACTGCACGCTGCCGATGGTATTCTTCCCAATGGCGCTCTCCCGCTTCACCAGCTCCACCCGCGGGAGCTTGGCGGTCTTTTCAAAGAGCGCCTCCACCGAGATTTTCACGCCCGGATAGATCGACCCGCCGAGATAGGCCCCGTCCTTTGAGACCACGTCGAAGGTGGTCGCGGTGCCGAAATCCACAATGATCAACGGCCCGCCGTAGCGCTCGAAGGCGGCCAGAGAGTTGACCAGCCGGTCGGCCCCGACCTCCTTGGGATTGTCGTAACGGTTTTCGATCTCACAGCGGATATTCTCCCCGATCACCAGCGGGGTCAGGCCGATGTACTTTTTCATCGCGTTGCTCAGCGAATACATCACCTGCGGCACCACCGTGGTGATGATGATGTCCTCGATCTGCGCCTTGTCGATCCCGTTGATCGAGAAGAACTGCATCATGAACAGTCCGATCTCGTCCGAGGTGATCTCCCGGTTGGTCCCCAGCCGGAAGCGCGCGCGGATCCCCGTCTCTTCATAGACGCCGAACTCGATGTTGGTGTTTCCGATGTCGATGGCGAGCAGCATAATGGAAGCTCCTTTGGCGAAAGTTTCCTCTATTGTAGTCCATTTCACCCTGCCCGTCAATCTTAAAACTGCGCCTGAAAGCGGAGCTGTCCCTTTTTGATGAGGGTGTGCTCGGTGATGATCAAAGCGCAGAACAGCAAAAAGAGAGGATTGTAAAGAAAGCCGGTCTTGGAGAAGAAGAGCGCATCGATCAGCACCATCCCCAGCACCACCAGGTAGAGCAGCGGCAGGGTCCGCTGGAAGGTCAGCAGCATGAGCGCGCAGTAGCCCACGCAGAGCCAAACGGCCAGCGCCAGCGCGAAACGCACCACGCCCCCGTTGAGCAGGTCGGCAAGCAAAAAGTTGCAGACGCCGGCCGAGTGGCTCAAAGTGATGTCGTAGCCGCTCCCCCGCCCGAGGAGCATCTCGGCCGGGGCGAACTGGCGCAGCTGCCCGGCGGCGCCCGAAATGAGGCCCTGACGCTGCTCGCCCAGCACCCCGAAGACCAGGGCCGAGGGCAGCAGCCGTTCGAGCGTTTGGTAGAGCGCGGGGGCGGTCAGCGCGCATAGCCCGGTGAGCACGGTGCCCTTGAAAAGGTTGTTATACTGCGCGCTGAGAAAGAAAAAGCTGCCGGTCGCAAAACCCGCGACGATCACCTGGTAGGCCACTTTGTAATCGGGCAGCGCCACCCCGCTAAGCGCGCAGCCGGCGAGGAGAAGCCCGCAGAGGGTGATGTTCATCAGCAGATTGTCCAGCCGCTCCAGATTGACGGCGTAGAGCAAAATGCCCGCCCAAAGTACGAGCGCATAGAGCACCGTTTGCACGCCGGATAGGGTCTGCGCCTTGATGGGGGAATAGCTCAGGTTGCAGAAGTCCCAGAAGATATAAAGAAGCAGCAGCGCCGCGAGCACCCCGGCGCCCGAGAGCCGGTCGAGCAGGAAGCCCTTGATCCGGCGCAGATCATGGTTGAAGCGGGTGGCGAAGCTCAGCACCACCGCGCCCCCCAGCAGCAGAATGGCGGGCAGCAGCGCCTTTGAAAGCACCCCGCCGACAGCCGGGGCGCAGAGATATAAAAACAGGGCCATATGCAAGGTCAGGCCCAGCGTCTTCATCATCACCGGTGTTTTCAGTTTCAAGCTCCCGCCTCCCAAAATTTCTAACGTTTAGTATGGGAGCGCATGGCGGCAGCTATTCATTCCCGCTTTACGCAGGGGGGCAAGTGCGGTATGATAAGGATAGTAAATGAAACGGAGCGTACCTATGAAACTGATTCACACCTCGGACTGGCACATCGGGCGCACGCTGTTCGACTACAGCCTGCTCGAGGACCAAGCACATTTTTTGAAACAACTGGCCGACTATGCCCTCGAAATAAAGGCGGACGCCATCCTGGTCGCCGGGGATATTTACAACCGCGCGGTGCCCAGCGCCCAGGCCGTCGAGCTGCTGGACGGCGTGCTCGAGCGGATGGTGCTTCGCCACGGCATCCCGGTCATCATGATCGCCGGGAACCACGACAGCCCGCAGCGCCTCTCCTTCGGCAGCCGGCTCTTAAAGGGCGCGGGGCTGACCATCGCCGGGACTCCCGCCGCGCGGCTGGAGCGCGCCGAGCTGCCCGGCGGCGTGGACATCTACCTGCTCCCCTATTTTTATCCCGCCCAGGTGCGGCTTCTGCTCGAGGACGACGGTATCTCCACCTTCAACGACGCCTTCGCCGCGCTGATGGAGCGAAACCTCCCGCTGCTCGATCGGGGCCGCACCAACATCCTGATGGCGCACGGCTTCTTTTCCTCCCTCGGGCGGGAACGGGAGGACATGGTCTTTTCGAGCTCCGAGCTCTCGATTGGCATGGCGGACATCATGGATATCACGCTGGCCTCCGGCTTCGACTACGCCGCGCTGGGCCATCTGCACGCGCCGCAGAAGGTCGGAGAAAATGCGCGCTACAGCGGCTCGCCGCTCAAGTATTCCCTCTCGGAAAGCCTGCATAGGAAGTCCGTCACACTGCTGGAGATTGAAAACGGCAAAGTCGATATTTCCACCCATGCCTTCGAGCCGCTGCGGGATGTGCGCACCATCGCCGGCCCCTTCGAGGAGCTGGCAAACCCCGCAAATCAAATGGACAGCAGCTGCGGGGACTACGTCTACGCCAACATTTTGGGGGACGGGGCGATCCTCTTCGCCATGCAGAAGCTGCGCGCCGTCTTCCCGAATATTCTGGGGCTGAGCTTTATTACCCCGGGCCAGGAAAACGGGCAGCCCGTGCACCTGGGCGAGGACCTCTCGCAGCGTCCGGTGGAGGAGCTTTTCGGGGAGTTTTACCGGCAGATCACCGGGGAGGAGCTTTCCCCCGGGCGCGCCGGGCTCATTGAAAAGCTCTTAAAGGAAAGCAAGGTGCAGCCGTGAAGCCGAAATATCTCGAGTTAAACGCCTTCGGCCCCTTCGCCCAAAAGGAGGAAATCGACTTTTCCCGCTTCGAGCAGGACGGCGTTTTCCTGCTGAGCGGCCCGACCGGCGCGGGCAAGACCACCATCTTTGACGCGATCTCCTTCGCGCTCTACGGCGTGCCCAGCGGCGACGGGCGTGAGAGCCTTTCGCTCAAAAGCCAATACAGCCCGGACGAGGAGACCTGCTACGTGCGCTACCGCTTCGAGGCCGGCGGCCACGAGTACGAGGTCCACCGCGCGCCCAAGCAAAGCCGCTACTCCAAGCGGATCAAGGGGCTGCGCCTGGTGCCGGAGAGCGCCGAGCTGACAATCGACCAGAAGGAAGTGCTCACCGGCAACCAAAGCGTCAACGAGCGCCTCGTCGAGGTGCTGGGGATCGACCGGGAGCAGTTCCGCCAGATCGTCATGCTCGCGCAGGGCGATTTTATGCGGCTGCTTTCTTCGGACAGCAAGGACAAGGAAAAAATCCTGCGCCGGGTCTTCTCCACCGAGCGCCTCTACCGCTTCACCGAGCGGCTGCGCGAGTATGCGCTGGACATCCGCCGCCGGCAGGAGGACAACCTGCGCCTGCTGCAAAGCGTGGCGCGCTCCCTTTCCTGCGAAAACAACCCCGCCTTGCAGGAGGCATGCGCACAGGAATTACCCGATGCGGGGCGGCTTTTAGAGCTGCTGGAACGTCAGATCGAAGCGGACGAAGGGCTCCTCGCCGGGTGCGATGAAAGGCTCGGCTCCCTCGCGGCCCAACTGGCGGCGCTCGACCTGCCGGGCGCCCGGGAGCTCTGCGAGCGGTTTTCGCGGCGTGGCGAACTGGAGCAAAAAATGCAGGAGTTTTTGTCTGAGGAGCCCCGGCTAAAGAAGGCGCACCAAGAGCTTTCCCAGCTGCAGCGGGCCGTGTCCATCGCCGGGGAGCGGGTGGCCTGTGAGCAGACGGCGGTGCAGCTGGAAAAGGCGCGCCGCTCCAGGGAAGAGTATGCCGGGCAGCTGCAAGGGCTCTCCCCCGCCTTTCAGGAAGCAGAGCTGCAATACGGGCAGCTCGAAACGCTGCGCGCACGGCAGCAGGAATGTGAAGAGCGTCGCCTCACGCTGCAAGAGCAGCTCTTCGGGCTGGAGCGCCTCGATGCCTTGCGCCTCTCCTGCGCGCAGCTGGAGGGCCGGTTAAAAGAGGCCGGCCGGCGCCAGGAGCTGCTGGAGCTCCTGCTGCGCCGGTGCGAGCTGGACGAGGCAAAGGCGGCCATCGCCCGTGGGCAGGAGCTATGCCTCAGTCTGCGGGAGGCGCAGAAGAAATACCAGTCCGCGAAGGAGCGCTTCGCCCATGCGGACCGGGAATATAAAATGGGTTATGAGGCTTTCCTCGATTCCCAGGCCGGGCTGCTCGCCGCCACCCTTCTCCCCGGTTCTCCCTGCCCGGTCTGCGGTTCGCTCTCACATCCCGCCCCCGCCCCGGCGGCGCAGACGGACGTGAGCCAGGAGGCCCTGGAGCTGCTGCGCCTGCGACGGGAGGAATCCCTCTCCGCCGCCAAGGAGGCGCAGGTCGCGCTGCAGGCGGGGCTGGCGGGCCTTGGTGGAGAAGAAGCACAGGATCCGACGAGCCTCCTGCCGCTCGAGCAGAAAGAACAATCCCTTGAGGAATCCGCCGCCGCGTTACAGCGCGAGCAGGAGGTTCTGGCTGCTTCCATCGCGGCCCTCTTCGATCCCGGCAAGCTGGACGGCCCCGCCTGCCGCGACCGGGAAGCCCTGTCCCGCCGCCGCGAAGAGCTCACAAAAGAGCACTCCGGGCTCGCCGCCCGACTCGAAACAGCACGCGGGGAGGTGCAGGAGCTCGAAGCCCGGCTCTCCGTTCCCCTTTCGAAGGAGGAGGCGCAGCGGCAGATCGCCGCGCTCACGGCAAAAGCGGTTGCGCTGCGCGAGGAGGCACAGGCCATTACCAAGCGGTATCTCGAGCTTGGAAGCCAGAAGAAGAGCCTCGGGGAGCTGCTGGATTCGCTTTCGGCCCAGCTCGAAACGCTGCAGAAGGAGGAGGCCGCCTGCCGGGAGCGGTATCACTCGGCGCTGGAGCAGAACGGCTTCTCAGGCGAGGAGGAGCACGCCCGCTGCCTTGCGCGGCAGGGCGAGCTCGATGCGCTGCGCGCCTCCCTGCAATCCAGCCAGCGCCAGCGCGACGAGACGGCGGCGCAATACCGGCTGCTCTGCGACCAGCTGGAGGGGAAAACGCCGCCCGACCTTGCCGCGCTGCAGGAGGCGGCGGGAGCGCTGCGCGCCCAGCAGCAGGAGCAAGCCGGCGAGCGGGACCGGCTCCTCTCCTGCCTCTCGCTCAACCGGGCAGGACGCGAGGAAGTTGTCCGGATCGCCGGCAGCAGCGGCAGGCTGGATGCGCAGTATCTCGATGCGGGCGCGCTGGGCGCCCTGGCCAGCGGCAACAACCCTCAAAAGCTGACCTTCGAGCGGTATGTCCTTGGGCGGTACTTCGATGACATCCTGTCGGTGGCAAACCTGCGCCTGCGGCAGATGACCGCCGACCGGTATGCCTTCCGGCGGCGGGAGGGCCGCTCGAGCTATATTTCGAACACCGGGCTTCAGATCGACATCCTCGACGCCTACACCGGCAAGCTGCGGGCGGTGGGTACCCTCTCGGGTGGCGAGAGCTTCAAGGCCTCGCTGGCGCTGGCGCTGGGGCTTGCGGACGTGGTCTCCCACTACAACGGGCGGGTGAACATCAGCACCATCTTTATTGACGAAGGGTTCGGCACCCTCGATGCGCAGTCGCTGGAAAGCGCGATGGAGGTCCTGCTCTCCCTGCGCGAGGGCGGGCGGCTGGTGGGGATCATCTCCCACGTTCCCGAGCTGCAGACCATGATTGCCCAAAAGATCTCGGTCATCCCCTCCCCACAGGGATCCACGCTGAAAATCCTTTCCTGACCCCTTCCCGGCGGGCTATCAAATTTATAAGTATTGACAGCGGGCGTTTTCTTCTCTATGCTTTTCTATCAAGAACGCATGTAAGAATGGAGCGGGGAAACTTATGCCGATAGAAATCGTCTACCTGGGGATCGTTTTTCTTGTGATCGTCCTGCTGCTCGGCTTTCGCCGTCCGCTTTACCAGGCGATCCTGGGTGGGCTACTGGCCGCCGCGCTGCTCTACCGGATTCCCCCGGCCGCCTTGCTGCGGCAGACGGCGAAGGTATTCGCCGACTGGGATTCCCTCTCGGTCCTGGTCTCGCTCTACCTGATCACCTACCTGCAGCGCATGCTGGAGGCGCGCAGCCAGATCAAGCTGGCTCAGCAGGACCTCAATGGCCTGCTCCACAACCGCCGGGCCAACGCGGCGGGCGCGCCGCTGTTCATCGGGCTTCTGCCCTCCTCGGCCGCCATGATCCTGTGCGGGGACATCGTCAAGGACTCCACCGATGACTACCTGAGCCCCAAAGAGCAGGCGTTCACGGCCAGCTGGTTCCGCCATATCCCGGAGAGCACCCTGCCGACCTATTCCGGCGTGCTGCTGATGGCCAATCTCTCCGGGGTCTCGCTGCCGACGTTCATGCTCGGCATGATCGTCCCGGTCTCGGTGCTGGCGTTGCTCGGATACTTCTATTGCCTGCGCCGGCTGCCCCGTGACCCCGGAACCCCCCGCAGCGAAAACCGGCTGCGGGATGCGCTGAACCTCGTGCGGCACCTGTGGTCGCTGTTGCTGATCCTCGTCCTGATCCTGGCTTTTAAGCTCACCGTCGTCCTCTCCGTGTTGATCGTGATCGCTGCCTGCGCCCTCGTCTACCGCTTCCGCATGAGGGAGCTGCTGCCTATGTTTCGCAGCGCGATCGAAAAGAATCTGCTGCTCAATACCTTCCTGGTGCTGGTGCTCAAGGAATACATCGCCTACAGCGGAGTGCTGCAAATGCTCCCCGACACGCTGTCCCGCCTGCCGATCCCGCCTTATCTGGTCTTCGCGCTACTCTTCTTCCTGGGCGGGATCATCAGCGGCACCAATGGGATCATCGCGCTGGGCACGCCGCTGGCCTTCGCCGCGATCCCCGGCGGCATGCCGCTGATGGTGCTGCTGATGTGCATGTGCCACGCGGCAAACCTGATCTCCCCCACCCACGTCTGTCTGGTGGTCGCGGCGGAATACTTCCACATTACCTTGGGGGAGCTGGTGCGCAAGACGCTTCCAATGGTGCTGCTGTTCAGCGTACTGATGGTGGGCTACTACCTGGTCTTGACCATGGTGATTTAAAATTACATAAAAATGGGCCCGCCGCGGATACTCCGCGGCGGGCCCATTCTTAAGGGTTTTGTGTTTGACCTGCTTCCCTTTTGTGCAAGATAGCAAAAAGGGGGTTAAAAAATAACGGGCTGCAGCTGCAGTCCCTTGAGCGCGCACTCCAGCGCCTGGGGAATCTGGCCGAAATCCGCGACGATGGACTGCGGCTTCTTGAGCGGGTCGTCCTGGCGCATGGGCACAAAGTAGATGTTCTTCTGATTGAGCAGCACGCCGATGTTCTTGGCGGACGCGCCGAGGGCGTCGTTGGTCGACACCGCCAGCACCACCGGACGCTGGTTGCGCAAATGGGCCTTGACCGCCATGGTCACCGAGCTGTCGGTGATCCCGTTCGCGAGCTTGCCCAGCGTATTGCCGGTGCAGGGGGCGACCACCAGAATGTCGAGCAGGGCCTTGGGGCCGATGGGCTCCGCTTCCTTGATGGTATGGATGATCTTATGTCCGCAGATTTCCTCGATCCTGTCGATAAAATCCTGCGCCTTGCCAAAGCGCGTATCCGTTTCATAGGACATCGCCGACATGATGGGAAACACGTCGTAGCCGAGGTCTTTGATCGCCTCGATCTGGGGGACCGTTTTGCCAAACGTGCAAAACGACCCGGTCATTGCGAAGCCGAGCCTTATGCGATCCATGAAATTCAGGCACCTCTTTCCTCCAAAATATTAAATACCGTATCCTTGATGATCTGTGCCGCGCTGATCGGCGCGACCTTGCCCGGGAGGGAGAGCGCCCAGATTACCCGAATCCCGAGATGCCGCGCCGCATCCAGGTCCACCCCGCCCGGCTTGGAGGCCAGGTCGATCAGCAGGCAATCCTTATGTAGAGCACACAGCACTTCCTCGTTAAAGAGCTTGACGGGGACGGTGTTGAAGATGATCTCCTGGCTGGCTGCGGCTTCTTTGAGCTTCGCCATCGGCACCGGTTCGGCGCCCATCAGCTTGATCCAGGCCAGGTCCCCCTGCTTTCTGGCGGCGACGCTCACCTTTGCCCCGCAGGCTAGCAGCAGAGCCGTCATCGCCCTGGATACCCTACCGAAGCCGGTGACGAGGCACTTCGAGCCGAAGATGGTCTTGGCCGTCTCCTGCATGGCGATGCAAAGCGCCCCCTCGGCGGTCGGCACGCAGTTGCGCACGATCATCTCCTCGCGCTGGTAATAGTCCAGCACCGCAAAACCGTATTCCCGTGCGAGCGCACACACATCTTCGCTTGCCATGCCGCCCAGCAGCAGCGCCTTCTTGTTTAAAGCGCGCAGGCAGGCCTTAAGCGCCGGAGGCTCCTTGGCGAAAGGCGCGTTGACCGCCGTGCCGTCCACCGTCAGCGGCAGCGGGAAGATCGCGACGTCGCATTTTGCCAGCGTACCCGCCAGGTCGGCGGTGCAGCAAACCTCATCGGTCAGCTCCACGCAGTCGTCGAATCCGAGCGCATAAACCTCATATCCCTCTCCCGCCAGCAAATTGGCCAGGCAGCTCTGTCGCAGGTCCCCGCCGACGAGCGCGAAGCAAAGATCCTTCCTCATATTAGTAACCCCTATCGTATCTAGTGATCCATCCCGCTAAAGTCTTGGCGCGTCGACGCGGGCAGTGCAGAATCCCCCTTCGGGGCCGCCGGCCCGCTCGCGGGAATCTGCTGGTATATCCTATGAATCAGCCCGGATATGGGTGCGTGCCCCCCGTTTTTTGAGCCCGTTTCCCCCGCCAGACAGGATGGGAGCATTTTTCTTTGACAAATTACAGACAATTACCAGATTTTGTTGACTATTCAGGTAATTTTTTATATTATAGAAACATGCGTGAATCTACAAGATATAGTGGGCTTTTCTCTGGGTTCTGCCTTTTTTTGTGGATTTACAGTTTCGGGTAAAGGTGGTGATACTCTTGCAAGAGGTCATGAATAAAATCGTGGAGACCGAGCAGCAGGCGCAGTCCATGCGCACGGCGGCGCAAAACGAGGCGAAGGCCGCGCAGGCCGAGGCGCTGCGGCAGGGCAAGGAACTGCTGGAGCATGCGCGCAAGGCCGGAAACGAGGAGGCGGCAAAGCTCATCTCGCAGGCCGAAGCCGAGGCGCAAGCGCTCCTTGCAAAAAGCGAGCAGCAGGCGGCCGAAAAGGCGCGCCGGCTGCGCGGGGACAGTGAGGAAAAGATGCGCGCCGCGGCACGGTTCGTGATGGAAAGGATTGTAGATAGCGTATGATTTTAAAAATGGAAAAGCTCATACTCTATGCGCTTTCCGAGGACAAAAAGGAAATCCTGGACCGGCTGATGGGACTGGGCTGCGTGCAGATGATCTCGCCGGAGCAGATCGAGGATTACGAGGCGCTCAATTCCCTTTCCAAACGGGACGACCCGTCGGTCTATGAGTATGAGACCAAGCTCTCAGAGATTTCCTCCGCATTGTCGGTGCTGCTCGAATACGAGCCCAAGGCGGGGCTCTTCACCCGCAAAAATGAGCTTGCGCTGCACGAGCTGCTCGATCTCGAAGGGCTCGGGGAGGCGCTCACCCGCGCCTCGGGAATTCGCGGCATCGTCGACAACATCGCGGAGGTCAAGTCCTTCCAGTCGCAGGACCTCTTCACCCGGCAGGCGCTGGAGCCCTGGGCGGACCTGGATGTGCCGATGGACAAGCTGTCCACCCGCTGGTGCAAGGTTCTGCTCTTCACCCTTCCCCGGGAGACCGACCTCGATATGCTCAAAAGCGAGGCCGCTTCCCTCTCCTGCGTGGTGGAGCTCGTTTCGAGCGACGCCGATCTGCACTATGTTTCGGCGCTCGCACAGAAGGGCGGCCTCGACGAGGTGCAGCAGCTCTTTAAAGAGAAAAACGGCCTGGCCGTCACGCTGCCGGCGCTCACGGGCACGGTGAAAAAGGCGATCGCGGACATCGACAAACGCCTGGAAAGCTATCAGACCAACCACGACGCCCTGATCGAATCCCTCAAGGAGGAGGCGAAGGACACTTCACTGCTCAAGAGGGCCTACGACCAGCTCGGCACCGCCATCACGCAGCAGCGCGCAAAGCAAAACCTGCTGCTGACCGCAGAGGCTTTCCTGGTGAGCGGCTGGGTGACCGAGGCGGACAAGCAAAAGGTGGAGAGCGCACTGGAGTGCTACACCTGTTACTACGAATTCCAGGAACCCGGGCCGGATGAAATGCCCCCGGTGCGTTTCAAGAACAACCCCCTCGTCGAGCCCTTCGAGGCCATCACCGAGATGTACGGCCTGCCCGCGCCCGACTCGGTGGATCCTAACCCCTTGATCGCGCCCTTCTTCTTCATCTTCTTCGGGATGATGCTCTCCGACGCGGGCTACGGACTGCTGCTGGTGCTCGCCGGGTTCATCGTCGCCCACCTCATGCCCAACAAGGAGGGGCTGGGCTACAAGATGTTCCGCCTGATCGGGCTTTGCGGTATATCGACCGTCGTCTGGGGCGCCATCTATGGCGGCTGGTTCGGCGACGTGATCACCGTCTTTGCCAAAACCTTCTTTGGCAAGGAGATCGTGGTGCCCGCCCTGATCAATCCCCTGGAGGAACCGATGACCATCCTGATCATGTCGATGGTTTTCGGCGTCATCCATATCTTCGTCGGCATGGGGGTCAACGCCTACCTGCTCATCAAGCGCGGCAAGGTGCTGGACGCGATCTTCGACATCGGCTTCTGGTACCTGGTGCTCATCGGGCTGGGGCTGCTCCTGGTCGGTATGGTCACCGGCGGCGGGATCGTCTCGGAAATCGGCAAGTGGATGGCCATCCTCGGCGCCGTGGGGCTGCTGCTCACCGGCGGGCGGGAAAAGCCCTCGATCTTCGGCAAGATTACCGGGGGGCTGGGGAGCCTTTACAACATCACCAGCTATTTTTCGGACATCCTCTCCTACTCCCGCATCCTGGCCTTGGGCCTTGCGACCGGCGTCATCGCCATGGTGGTCAATATCCTGGCGACCATGACCGGCAGCGGGATCATCGGATTCCTGGTGTTCGTGGTGGTGTTCGCGTTCGGCCACCTTTTGAATCTGGCGATCAACGCGCTGGGCTCCTACGTGCATACCTCACGGCTCCAGTATGTGGAGTTCTTCGGCAAGTTCTATGAAGGCGGCGGCAAGCCGTTTCTCCCCCTCAGACCCAATACAAAATACAATCTGGTTCATTCGAAGGAGGACAATTAAATGTTTGATTTTCTGCAGAACGGTAACTTCTGGGCATATCTCGGGATCGCGGTCGCGGTCATCTTCTCCGGCATGGGCTCGGCCAAGGGCGTTGGGCTGGTCGGCCAGGCTTCCGCCGGCGTCATCACCGAAGACCCCGACAAGTTCGGCCAGCTGCTCGTGCTCCAGGCGCTGCCCGGAACCCAGGGCATTTACGGCTTCCTGATCGGCTTCATCGTCATGCTCAATTCCGGCATGCTCGGCGGTGCGGTCAGCCTTGACCTGGGGCTCGGCACCGCGGTCTTCGCCGCCTGCCTGCCGGTCGGCATCGTGGGACTCGTTTCCGGTATCCATCAGGGCAAGGTCGCTGCGGCCGGCGTTTCGATCGTCGCCAAGCGCCCCGACCAGGTCGCCAAGGCGATCGTTTCGGCCGCTCTGGTCGAGACTTATGCGATCCTCGCCTTCCTGATCTCCATGCTGCTCATCTTCAACATGCCTTTCTAAATGAAAACAGATTACACAAACAGAAAGGTGGTGTTCCCGGTTGAACGGTTTAGATAACCTGACTCAAAAGATCCTAAGCGATGCCAAGGGATACGCCGGCGAGGTCAAGCAGGCGAGCGACGAAAAGGTCGAAGAGCTCCTGCTCGACTACAATGCCCAGGCGGACGCCCTTAAGGCGGACCTGGCGGCCACGGCCAAAGAGGAAGCCAAGAATATCCTCAGCCGCGCGCAGTCCCAGGCGGCGCTCGGTGAGCGCAACGAGCTGCTGCGCGCGCGGCGCGCGGTCATCGACGACGTCTTTGCCACCGCGGCAGACGAGCTCGTAGGCCTCCCCAAGGAGGACTATGTCGAGCTGCTCGCCAAATTGGTCGCCAAGTACCAGACCGGCCCCGCCGAAATCATCCTCAATGAGCGGGACGCCGAAGAGATCGGCGCCGACCTGCTTAAAAAGATCGTGGTCAATAAGATCAAAAATATCGACATTTCCTTAATCAAGATTTCCAAAACCCATGGCAATTTCAAGGGCGGGCTCATCCTGCGCCAGGGGGATATCGACACCAACTGCACCGCCGAGGTGCTCTGTGAGGGCAGCCGCCATCAGCTTGAACCCGAAGTGATCAAGCTGCTCGGATTTTAAGGCGGGAGGGATATAATTTGAACAAGATCCATGACGTGGATTACCTCTACGCCACCGCCCGGCTGCGCGCGCTGGAAAAGAACATGCTCACCGGCCGCGACCTCGAGAAGATGGTGGACGCCTCCACCCTCGAGGAAAGCTACAAGATCGCAAACGACATCTCCCTGCACTCCCGGCTTGAGGCGGCCGAATATGAACAGGCCATCGGCGACATGCTTTCCGGCGCCTACGACCTGGTGGGCGAGCTGACCGGCGAGAGCGAGGTGCTCTCGGTTTTCCGCTACAAGTACGACGGGCACAACCTTAAGGTGATCATCAAATCCCAATCCCTCGGCAGCGATCCGCTAAGGTCGATGTCCCCGCTCGGCACGGCGCCGAAGGAAGAGCTGCTGCGCGCCTTCCGGGAGCGTCGGCTCGACATGCTGCCCGAGCGTCTGGCAAATGCCGCCTTCGAGGCGAGCGAGGCGCTCGCCAAGAGCGGAAATCCTCAGACGGTGGATATTCTGATCGACCGCGCGGTGCTCGAATGTATGCTGGCGAAAGCAGAAGAGATCGGCTTCCCCTTCCTCACCGAGCTGGTGCAATCCCAAATCGACATCGAAAACATCCGCACCGCCGTGCGCCTCAAACGGATGAAGCAGGAGCTGCCCGCGCTGCAGCGGCTTTTCCTCGACGGGGGCACCCTGGACGCGGCACGGCTCTACGAGGCCTTCGAGGCCGAGGGGTTCGACGCCATGCGGGACATGCTCTACATCACCAGGTATTACTCCCATTTCGCGCCCCTCTTCGATACCCTCTCCGGACGGGGCAGTTCGCTGACCGCCTTCGAGAAGGGAGCGGAAAACTATATCATTTCCCTGCTCAAGGGTGCAAAGCTCGTCGCCTTCGGGCTCGAGCCGGTCATCAGCTACCTGCTGGGCAAGGAGAACGAGGCCAAGGATATCCGGATCGTGCTCGCCTCCAAGGAGGCCGGGGTGGAAAGCAAAAATATCAGCGAAAGGTTGAGGGATACCTATGCGTAAAAAGATTGCCGTCATCGGCGACAAGGAAAGCGTACTGGGTTACCGCGCGGTCGGCTTTCATACCTATGAGAGCGAAGGGCCCGCCCCGGACCGGCAGCTGATCGACCGCCTGGCCAAGGACGAATACGGGGTGATCTTCATCACCGAGCAGGCGCTCTCCCCCATCATCGACGTGCTGGACAAGTATAAGGACGAGAAGATCCCCGCCATCATCCCCATCCCCTCGAAGGACGGGACCCTGGGGCTCGGGATCAAAAATGTCAAGTCCAGCGTCGAGCGGGCCGTCGGCGCGGATATCCTCTTTAAGGACGAATAACCCCCCGGCGCTTATGAACAAACAGAAAAGTAGGTGAAAATATTGAGCCAAGGCAAAATAGTCAAGGTTTCGGGTCCGCTGATCGTCGCCGAAGGCATGCGCGATGCGAACATGTTCGACGTCGTGCGCGTCGGCCGCGAAAAGCTGATCGGAGAAATCATTGAAATGCGCGGCGACAAGGCCTCCATCCAGGTCTATGAGGAGACTTCGGGGATAGGCAAGGGCGACGAGGTGGTCTCCACCGGCGCTCCCCTTTCGGTCGAGCTGGCACCCGGCCTGCTGCAGAATATATTCGACGGCATCCAGCGCCCGCTGGAGGTGCTCAAGGCAAAAACCGGTTCCAATATTACCCGCGGTGTGGACGTCACATCGCTGGACCACGAAAAGAAGTGGGAGTTCGTCCCCACCGCCAAGGTGGGCGACCATCTGGTGGCGGGCGACATCCTGGGCACGGTGCAGGAGACGGTGCTCATCAGCCAGAAGATCATGGTCCCCTTCGGCGTGGAGGGCGAACTCGTCTCGATTGAAGCGGGCGAGCACACCATCGTCGAGCCGGTCGCAAAAATCAAAAAGGCGGACGGCAGCGAAGTCGAGGTCCAGATGCTCCAGCGCTGGCCGGTGCGCCGCCAGCGCCCGACCAAGGAGAAGCTCGCGCCCGACGCTCCGATGATTACCGGGCAGCGGGTCATCGACACCATCTTCCCCATCGCCCGCGGCGGCACCGCGGCGGTGCCCGGCCCCTTCGGCAGCGGCAAGACGGTGGTGCAGCACCAGCTGGCCAAGTGGTCGGACGTCGACATCGTGGTCTACATCGGCTGCGGCGAGCGCGGCAACGAAATGACCGACGTGCTGCTCGAGTTCCCCGAGCTCAAGGACCCCAAGAGCGGCCAGTCCCTGATGTGCCGCACCGTGCTGATCGCCAACACCTCGGACATGCCGGTGGCGGCGCGCGAGGCGTCCATCTATACGGGGATCACCATCGCGGAATACTTCCGCGACATGGGCTACTCGGTGGCCATCATGGCCGACTCGACATCCCGGTGGGCCGAGGCGCTGCGCGAAATGTCCGGGCGGCTCGAGGAGATGCCCGGCGAAGAGGGCTACCCCGCCTATCTGACCAGCCGCCTGGCGCAGTTCTATGAGCGCGCGGGCAAGGTCGTCTGCCTCGGGCAGGACGACCGCCAGGGGACGCTCACCGCCATCGGCGCGGTCTCCCCGGCCGGCGGCGACAACTCCGACCCGGTCGTGCAGGCGACGCTGCGGATCGTCAAGGTGTTCTGGGGGCTCAACTCCGACCTTGCGTATAAGCGGCACTTCCCGGCCATCAGCTGGCTGGACAGCTATTCGCTCTACCTCGACGTGGTGGGCGAGTGGATGAACAAGAACGTGGACGAGAGCTGGACAAACTTCCACGAGGAAACCATGAAGCTCTTACAGGAGGAGGCCGAGCTCGAGGAGATCGTCAAGCTGGTCGGCTACGATTCCCTCTCCGCCCCCGACCGCCTGACGCTGGAGGCGTCCCGCTCGATCCGCGAGGACTACCTGCAGCAGAACGCCTTCGACGAGGTGGATACCTACACCTCGCTGCGCAAGGGCTTCCTGATGTTGAAGCTCGTGCTGCTCTTCTATCAAAAGAGCAAGGAGGCGCTGGAGGGCGGCGCCGGTATCAACGACATCTTCACCATGGAGGTGCGCGAGCGGATCGCAAGAGCCAAGTACATCCATGAGGGCGAATTCGAGCAGTACTACAGCGACACCGTCGCCGAGATGGACAGCTCCTTTGGCGAGCTGATGAGCAAAGAGGAGGCGAGCGCAGAATGATCAAGGAATACCGCACCATACAGGAAGTCGCCGGCCCCCTTATGCTGGTCAAGGACGTCGAGGACGTCACCTACAACGAGCTTGCCGAGATCGAGCTGCCCGGCGGCGAGATCCGCCACTGCAAGGTGCTGGAGGTCAACGGCAACAACTGCCTGGTCCAGCTCTTCGAGTCCTCGGCCGGGATCAACCTCGAGCACAGCAAGGTGCGCTTCCTCGGGCACAGCATGGAGCTGGCCGTCAGCGAGGATATGCTCGGCCGGGTCTTCTCCGGCATGGGCGAGCCGATCGACGGCGGCCCCGAAATCATTCCGGACAAGCGCCTCGACATCAACGGCGTGCCGATGAACCCGGCCGCGCGCGACTACCCGGACGAGTTCATCCAGACGGGGATCACCGCCATCGACGGGCTCAATACCCTGGTGCGCGGGCAGAAGCTGCCGATCTTCTCCGGCTCCGGATTGCCGCACGCCAAGCTGGCCGCGCAGATCGCCAGACAAGCCAAGGTGCTCGGCAGCGGGAGCAAGTTCGCCGTCGTCTTCGCCGCCATCGGCATCACCTTCGAGGAGGCGGACTTCTTTATCTCCGACTTCAAGCGCACCGGGGCGATCGACCGCACCGTGCTGTTCGTAAACCTGGCCAACGACCCGGCCATCGAGCGCATCTCCACCCCGCGTATGGCGCTGACCGCCGCGGAGTACCTGGCGTTTGAGAAGGACATGCACGTGCTGGTCATCCTGACCGACATCACCAACTACGCCGAGGCGCTGCGCGAGGTTTCCGCCGCGCGCAAGGAGGTCCCGGGACGGCGCGGCTACCCCGGCTACCTCTACACCGACCTGGCGTCCATCTATGAGCGCGCCGGGCGCAAGACCGACTCGAAGGGGTCGATCACCATGATCCCGATTTTGACCATGCCGGAGGACGACAAGACCCATCCGATCCCCGACCTGACCGGCTACATCACCGAGGGGCAGATCATCCTTTCGCGCGAGCTCTACCGCAAGAACGTGCTGCCGCCGATCGACGTGCTCCCCTCCCTGTCCCGACTCAAGGACAAGGGCATCGGCGCCGGAAAGACCCGTGAGGACCACGCCAACACCATGAACCAGCTCTTCTCGGCCTATGCCCGCGGCAAGGACGCCAAGGAGCTGATGACCATCCTGGGCGAGGCGGCGCTTTCGGACATCGACAAGCTGTACGCCAAGTTCGCGGACGAGTTTGAAAAGCAGTACGTCTCCCAGGGCTTTAACACCAACCGCGACATCGGCGAGACCTTGGAAATCGGCTGGAAGCTGCTCTCCATCCTGCCCAGGAGCGAGCTCAAGAGGATCAAACCGGAGTTTATTGAAAAATATCTTCCGAGCGAGAAATAGCGGGAAGGGAGGATTGGTCACACAATGGCTACCATGAATGTCAGCCCGACCCGTATGGAGCTTACCCGCCTCAAGAAACGCCTCAAGACCGCCACCCGCGGGCATAAGCTGCTCAAGGACAAGCGGGACGATTTGATGAAAAAGTTTCTCGAGCTGGTGCGCAAAAACAAGGAATTCCGCGAGATCGTCGAGCAGAAGATCATGCGGATGTATTCCGGCTTCGCGGTCGCTTCGGCGGTCATGTCCCCCGAGATGCTCGAGGAGGCGCTCATGCTCCCCAAGGAAAGCGTGGAGCTCAACGTCGAGACCAGGAACGTGATGAGCGTCAACGTGCCGGTTTTCGAGTTCTCGACCGACGTCGAGAATCTCTCGGACATTTACTCCTACGGCTTCGCCTTCACCTCGGGCGAGCTCGACAGCTCGGTGGCGGCGCTGCAGGACGTGCTGCCCTATCTGCTGCAGCTCGCACAGATGGAGAAGAGCGCCCAGCTGCTGGCCGAGGAGATCGAAAAGACCCGCCGGCGGGTCAACGCCCTGGAGTATGTGCAGATCCCGATGCTGCAGGAGACGATCAAGCACATCTCGATGAAGCTGGACGAAAACGAGCGCGGAAACCTTTCGAGACTGATGAAGATCAAGGATATGATGGTCGAACAGTCCCGCCAGACAATGGAAAACTGAATTTGTAAGAAGCCCCTTCACCTTTGTAAAACGCAGGTGAAGGGGCTTCTTTTTGTGTACGGGAGTTTCGGAGTTTTTAAGGTTCCCATTCTTTTTACCCCAATTTTACAAACGTTCCCTTACTCTTTTACATTGCTGCCTTATACTGGACCTGCAATGAAAAGAAAGGTGGAAAAACAATTGAAAAAGACGATTTCCGGCTTATTGGCCCTTTCCCTGCTTTGTTCCATGCTGGCCGCCTGCTCCGGGAGCGGCGAAACCTCCTCCGCTTCCGAGAGCGGCGCGCCCGCGTCCACGGCTCCGGTCTCCAGCGAGACGCCGGGCGATCCTTCTAGTGAGGAGACCTCCCCTGAGGACGCCGGGGCGATGTCCGGCGCGATCACCGTCATCTCCCGTGAATCCGGTTCCGGCACCCGCGGCGCTTTCATCGAGCTTTTCGGCGTCGAGGTCAAGGACGACGCGGGCAACAAGAGCGACACCACCACTCCCGAGGCGATCGAGGTCAACTCCACCAACGCGGTGCTCACCGGCGTCGCGGCGGATAAGAACGCGATCGGCTACGTCTCCCTGGGATCCCTGGGCGACACGGTGAAGGCCCTGGACATCGACGGCGCGAAAGCCAGCGCCGAGAACGTCGCCTCCGGTACATACAAGGTGGCCAGACCCTTCAACATCGCCACCAAGGGTGAGGCGAGCGGCCTTGCCAAGGATTTCATCGACTTTATTCTCAGCGCCGAGGGACAGGCGGTCGTCGAGGAGAGCGGTTACATCAAGGTCGGCGAGCCCGCCCCCTTTGCCGGCAGCAAGCCCGAGGGCAAGCTGGTCATCGCCGGTTCCTCCTCGGTCACCCCGGTGATGGAAAAGCTCAAGGAGGCATATCTTGCGATCAATTCCGCCGCCACCATCGAGATTCAGCAGAGCGATTCCACCTCCGGCATGCAGGCGGCTCTGGACGGGACCTGCGACATCGGCATGGCTTCCCGCGAGCTCAAGGACACCGAAACCGCAGAGCTGAGTGGTATCCAGATCGCCCTGGACGGCATTGCGGTGGTGGTCAACACCGAGAACCCCCTCACCGCCCTGAGCAGCGAGAATGTCAAGGGAATCTACACCGGCGGGATCACCGACTGGTCCGACGTGAAATAGCCCTCCCACAAACGACAATGGGCCGCCTTTGGCGGCTTATTGTCCTATCCGGATACAAAAGGAGAAGCTCCTGATGAAGAAAAAAGTGCTGGAAAAGGGGATGGAAATCCTTTTCCTGATCACCGCCTGCGCCTCGATCGTCGCGGTGCTGCTGATCTGTGTCTTTATGTTCGCGGGCGGGCTGCCCGCCTTTGGGAAGATCGGGGTCTTAAACTTCCTCGGCGGCGAAAAATGGGCCCCGATGGACGTGCCTCCCTCCTATGGGATCCTGCCGATGATCGTCGGCAGCCTCTACGTCACGGCCGGGGCGATCCTCATCGGGGTGCCCATCGGGCTGCTGACCGCCATCTTCATGGCGCGCTTCTGCCCCAGGGGGCTGTACCGGTTTTTAAAGCCCGCGCTCGAGCTGCTCGCAGGGATTCCCTCCATCGTCTACGGCTTCTTTGGGATGGTGGTGCTCGTCCCCTTCGTGCGCGGTACCTTCGGCGGGACCGGGAACAGCATACTCACCGCCTCGATCTTACTCGGCATCATGATTCTGCCGACCATCATCGGGATCAGTGAATCCGCATTGCGCGCGGTGCCCGAGGAGATTTATGAGGGGGCGCTGGCGCTTGGGGCCACCCACGAGCGCAGCGTGGTTTTCACCGTTCTGCCCGCTGCTAAGTCGGGGCTCCTCGCCGGGGTGATCCTGGGGATCGGCCGGGCGATCGGCGAGACGATGGCGGTCATCCTGGTGGTTGGCAACAACGCGCGCATCCCGGACAGCCTGCTCAAAGGGGTGCGCACCCTGACGGGCAACATCGTGCTCGAAATGGGCTACGCCACCGGCCTGCACCGGGAGGCGCTGATCGCCACCGGCGTGGTGCTCTTCGTCTTTATCCTGCTGCTCAACCTCTGCTTCTCGGTTTTAAACCGGAAGAAGAAGACTTGAGGAAAGGAGTATCCCATCTATGAAAAAAATCATTCCGATCAACCGCATGACCCTGCGCCAGAGGCTAAGGAACTATCTGCACTCTCCCCTCTCCTTCCTCATATTTCTGCTCGTCACCCTCGCGGCGCTGTTCAGCGTATTCATCCTGCTCTTTCTCGTCGTCTATATCCTAATCATGGGCATCCCCCACCTCACGCCCGAGCTTTTCGCCTTCAAATATGATTCCGACAACGTGTCGATGTTCCCGGCCATCATCACCACCGTGCAGACGGTGGTCCTCTCGCTGCTGATCGCGGCCCCTCTGGGGATCGGCTGCGCCATCTACCTGACCGAGTACGCCAAGAAAAGCAACCGCCTCGTTCCCATCATCCGCCTCACCGCCGAGACGCTCTCGGGGATCCCCTCGATCGTCTACGGACTCTTCGGCATGCTCTTCTTTGTCACGGCGCTGCACTGGGGCTTCTCCCTGTTGGCGGGGGTCTGCACCCTGTCTATCATGGTGCTGCCGGTCGTCATGCGCTCGACCGAGGAGGCGCTGCTCTCGGTGCCCAACGCCTACCGCGAGGCCAGCTTCGGCCTGGGCGCCGGGAGGCTGCACACCATCCTCAAGGTGGTGCTCCCCTCGGCGGTGCCCGGGATCCTGGCCGGGATGATCCTCGCCATCGGGCGGATCATCGGCGAGACAGCGGCGCTGATCTACACCGCCGGGACGGTGGCGCAGATACCAAAGGACGTCTTTCAGTCCGGGCGCACCCTTGCCATCCATATGTACGCCCTCTCGAACGAGGGGCTCCATGTGGGCGAAGCCTACGCCACCGCGGTGGTGCTGCTGCTGACGGTGCTGCTGATCAATACGTTCGCCTCGGTGATCGCGAAAAAGATCGCCAAGGTATAGGAGAAGCGATATGAAAAAGTTTTCGATCGAGAATCTTGACCTCTACTACGGAGCCTTCCACGCGCTCAAAAATGTGAACCTCGACATCGACGAGACCTGCATCACCGCCTTCATCGGCCCCTCGGGCTGCGGGAAGAGCACCCTGCTCAAAACCCTCAACCGGATGAACGATTTGGTCGAAGGATGCAAAATTACCGGTAAGGTGTTGTTGGATGGGGAGGATATATATTATAATTATGATGTCAACCTTCTGCGCAAGAACGTCGGCATGGTCTTCCAGAAGCCGAACCCCTTCCCGATGAGCGTCTATGACAACATCGCCTACGGCCCGCGCACCCACGGCATCCATTCCAAGGCGAAGCTCGACGAGATCGTCGAGCGCTCGCTGCGCCAGGCGGCGATCTTCGACGAGGTCAAGGACCGGCTCAAAAAGAGCGCGCTCGGCCTTTCGGGCGGGCAGCAGCAGCGGCTTTGTATCGCCAGGGCCCTGGCGGTCTCCCCCCAGGTACTGCTGATGGACGAGCCCACCTCGGCGCTGGACCCGATCTCGACCTCCAAGATCGAGGACCTGGTCCAGGAGCTCAAAAAGGACTACACCATCGTGATCGTCACCCACAACATGCAGCAGGCCACGCGCATCTCGGACAAAACCGCCTTCTTCCTGCTGGGCGAGGTGGTGGAGTATGACAGCACCGAAAACCTCTTCTCGATGCCCCAAGACAAGCGCACCGAGGACTACATCACCGGCAGGTTCGGATAGAAGGAGGAACAGATATGCGCAACCGGTTTGACCACGAGCTTGATTTGCTCGGCAACGAAATGATCGAAATGGGCGCCCTGATCGAGACGGCCATCGGCGACGCCGTAAGGGCCCTCTGCCAACAGGACGCCGCCCTGGCGCAGCGCGCCATCGAATTTGACGCACAGATCGACGAGAAGGAACGGGACATCGAGAGGCGCTGCCTTCGCCTGCTGCTTTCCCAGCAGCCAGTGGCGAACGACCTGCGCATGATCTCCTCCGCGCTCAAGATGATCACCGACATGGAGCGGATCGGGGATCACGCGGCGGACATCAGCGAGCTGACCATGCGCCTGCTCGGGCAGGACTATACCCCGGCGCTGCGGCATATCCCCCAGATGGCCGAGGCCACCATCAAGATGGTCAAGGAGAGCGTGGACGCCTATGTGCAGAAGAACCAGCGGCTCGCCGAGGCGGTGATCGCCTACGACGACGTGGTGGACGACCTCTTCGACAGGGTAAAATTTGAGCTGATCGACACCCTGCGCCAGAACACCGGCGAAGGCGAGCTTTCGATCGACCTGCTGCTGGTGGCCAAATATTTCGAGCGGATCGGCGACCACGCGGTGAATATCGCCGAATGGGTCATCTTCTCGATCACCGGGCTGCACAAGGACCGGCGGATCATCTAGACTATATCGGGCCGCTCCCTGCCGGGGCGCGGTCTATTGGAAAGGCGAGAGACAGTATGGCGAAGATTTTTTGTGTGGAGGACGACGAGAGCATTCGCGAGCTGATCCTCTATGCCCTGCACAGCGGCGGCTTCGAGTCCGAAGGATTCGAGAGCGGCAGGCAGCTTTTCTCCTCCCTCGCAAAGGAGACTCCCGCGCTCATCCTGCTGGACATCATGCTGCCGGAGGAGGACGGGACCGAAATCCTGGGGCGGCTGAAATCCACGGCCAAGACCAGCGGCATCCCGGTCATCATGCTCACCGCCAAGACCTCGGAATACGACAAGGTCAAGGGGCTGGACGCCGGGGCGGACGACTATGTCACCAAGCCCTTCGGGGTGATGGAGCTCCTTTCGCGCATCCGCGCGGTGCTGCGCCGCTGCGGCGGCGGGCGGGAGAAGGTCGTCTCCTGCCGGGAGGTTACCGTCGACTATGAGAGGCGCACCGTCGCGGTGGGAGAAAACGGCTGCGAGCTGACCTATAAGGAGTTCGAGCTCCTGTATTACATGATCTGTAATCGCGGCGTGGTCCTCTCGCGCGACAAGATCATGGATGCGGTCTGGGGATTCGATTTCGAGGGCGAGAGCCGCACGGTGGATATGCACATCAAGACCCTGCGCCAGAAGCTGGAGCGCGCGGGCGCGCACGACCTGATCAAAACGGTGCGCAGCGTCGGCTACAAAATCGAGGGCTGATTGTTCCTTTGCGGCCCCATGCCGCCGGAGCAGCCTTCCCGAGAAAGGAACCATCATACTATGAAACGACGGATATTCTCAGTCTTTGCGCTGCTGACGGCGCTGGTGACCATCGCCACCACCCTGTCGGTCTGCGTGCTGTACTACGGCTTTTACCGGGAAACGGTCAAAAGCGGGTTGCAGGACGAATGTTATGCCCTCGCGCGCAGCGTGGAGGAATCGCAGGACGTACCGGAGCTGCTGCGCCAGGTGGGATATGCCCTTGGCAGGAACACCCGCATGACCCTTGTCGGCACAGACGGGGCGCTCCTCTTCGACTCGGGGCTGGCCGCCTCCACCCTGCCCAACCACGGCGACCGGGAAGAATTCATGCAGGCCAGGGAGCAGGGCTTCGGCGAGGCGACCCGGCATTCGGATACCCTCAACGCCGACACCTACTATTACGCCGTGGCGCTGGAAAACGGGAACCTGCTGCGCCTCTCGCGCACCATGAACAGCATCCTGGATGTGTTTTTTGGCACCGTTCCGCTGATCCTGCTGGTGCTGGTGCTCTCCCTGGCGCTCTCGCTGCTGCTGGCTTCCCTGCTCACCAAGATGATCCTGCGTCCCGTCAACGAGGCCGCGCGGCAGCTCGAGGGGATGCTGACCCCCGGTGAATATACAGAAATCAAAACCTACCGGGAGCTTGAGCCCTTCATCGGCAAGATACGCGCCTTACAGCGGCAGCTCGAGGAATATGTCCGAAAGCTCAAAGCGCAGAAGGACACCGTAGGCACCATCACCCGCAACATGCGCGAAGGGCTGATCCTGATGGACCGGGAGAAAAATATCCTGGCCATCAACCGCAGCGCACAGGAGATGCTCGAAACCCCCGGCGGGATGGATTACACTGGGCAGAATATCCTGCATCTTACCCGCAGCTTACAGCTGCAGGAGGCGCTGCAAAAGGTGCTGAGCGAGAACCGCGGCCTCTCCTTCGACGAGGAGGATATTTTGGGCGGCTGCCACCGCTTCTTCGTCAGTCCCGCACAGGATGAAAGCGGCCAGCTCGACGGGATCATGGTCTTTATCGTGGACATCACCAGCGAGAAGAAGGCCGAGCAGGTGCGCCGGGACTTTGCGGCCAACGTCTCGCATGAGCTCAAGACCCCGCTGACCTCGATCAACGGCTTTGCCGAAATGATCGAAACCGGGATGCTCCAAAGCAGCGACGATATCCGCGCCTCCTGCGCGCGAATCCACCGCGAGGGCAGCCGGCTGATCCGGCTGATCGACGACATCATCCGCCTTTCGGAAATCGAGTCCGGTTCCGCCGAGGAACAGGTGGCCCCCTGCTCTTTACGCGAGATCGTGGACGAGGCCATCGCCAGCACGGAAAGCCCGGCCCGCGAAAAGGGGATCAAGATTTCGGTCAGCGGCGAGGACGTCATGCTGTATGGACGCCGGCCCATGCTCTACGAGCTGGTGTATAACCTGCTGGACAACGCGATCAAATATAATGTCCCGAAGGGCTCGGTCACCCTATCGCTCTCGCAGGAGGAGGAGCGTGCCCTGCTGCAAGTATCCGACACCGGGATCGGCGTCCCGCCCGAGCACCTGGAACGGATTTTTGAGCGCTTCTACCGGGTGGACAAGAGCCGCAGCAAGCAGACCGGGGGCACCGGGCTGGGACTGTCCATCGTCAAGCATATCGTGGAGTACCACCACGGCACCATCTCCCTCACAAGCAAAGAGGGCGAGGGCACGACCTTCACTGTCGTCCTGCCCAAAAACGGCAAATAAAAAATCAAAGCACCGGGGAGGTTTATCTCCCCGGTGCTTTTTTACTTTATATGAGTTTTCCGTTTCGGGCAGATCAGCTCGTAGGAGTGGGCGATCATTTCATGAACGGTCTCCACCTCCAGGCCCGCGTCGAGGTAAACGGTGTTCCAGTGCACCTTGTTCATATGGTACCCCGGGACCACCCGCCCCTGGTAGACCCGCCGCCAGAAGTCCGCCTGCATGGGGTCGCATTTGAGATTGAGGCAGAGCCTCCCCTGCAGATGAAAGAGCATGGCGAAAATTTTCCGGTTCCCCTGCCGGCGCAGGATGGTCCAGTCCGGGTCGTCGAAGGGATAATCCTCATAGGCCCCCGGCAGGGTGAGGCAATAGTCGATCCAGGGCTGTTTATCCCGCATAATACTCCCCCTCGGCCGTAAAAATTTAAAACAGCAAAAAAACTATCTTCCTGCGTTGCAGACAATCCCCTTGTCGGCATCCACCGTGACCACCGTGGAGTTCTTGATCAGCGAAGAAGCGTTCTTCGCGCCCACAATCACCGGAATATCCAGTGTCATCCCCACGATGGCCGCATGGGAATTGAGCCCCTGTGTTTCGCAAACGATGCCGCTCGCCTTTTTGAGCAGGTCAAGAATCCCGTTGGAGGTCTCCCGGATCACCAGGATATCCCCCTCGTTAAAATTTTGACGTGCCTCCTCCTCGCTGTGGGCGACGCAGGCGTTCCCGGTGCAGGAGAGCTTGTTGACCCCTTGCCCGGTGACCAGCACATTGCCCACCGCATGCACCTTGAGCAGGTTGGTGGTGCCCGACACGCCAAGCGGTACCCCGGCGGTGATCACCACGATGTCCCCGCTGCGCACAAGGCCCGCCTTCTGGGCCTGCTGCACCGCGTGCTCGAAGAGCTCGTCGGTGTTCTCCTTGACCTGGCACATCAGCGGGATAACCCCCCAGGACATGTTCATCTGGCGGTAGACCTTCTCGTCGTAGGTACAGCCGATGATCGGCATCAGCGGCCGGTAACGGCTGATCATCCGCGCGGTACGCCCCGAACTGGTCACGGTGATGATCGCCGCGGCGCCCAGGTCATAGGCGGTGGTGCAGGTGGCGTGGGAGATGGCGTTGGTGATGTCCTCCCTGGCCGGGTACTCCTGCCCATAGAAGCGCTTTTCGTAGTCGATGTCATCCTCGGCGCGCCGGGCGATGGTGGCCATCGTCTTGACCGATTCGACCGGGTATTTGCCCGCCGCCGTCTCGCCCGAAAGCATGATGGCGGAGGTGCCGTCATAGATGGCGTTGGCCACGTCGGTCGCCTCGGCCCTGGTGGGCCGGGGATTCTTCATCATGCTGTCGAGCATCTGGGTGGCGGTGATGACGAATTTCCCCGCGTTGTAGGCCCTCTTGATCAGCTTTTTCTGGATCACGGGCACATCCTCAAAGGGTATCTCCACCCCCATATCGCCCCGCGCGACCATCACCCCGCTGGATAGCCGCAGGATTTCGTCGATATTGGCGACGCCCTGGGCGTTCTCGATCTTGGCGATGATATGGATGTTGTCGCAGCCCTGCTCGTCCAGGATTTTACGGATTTCCGCGATGTCCTGCGCGGTGCGCACGAAGGAGGCGGCAATAAAATCGAAATCCTGCCCCACGGCAAAGATCAAATCCTCCCTGTCGCGTTCCGATATATAGGGCATGGAGAGCGCGATGTCCGGGACGTTGACCCCTTTCTTGTCCGAGACATCCCCGCCGTTTTGCACCCGGCAGATGATGTTCGTCCCCTCGATCGCCTGCACCCGCAGCTCGATGAGCCCGTCGTCCAGGAGGACCTTGTCCCCGGGTTTTAGGTCTCCCGCCAGCTCCTTGAAGGTGATTGAAACGCGGTTCTCATCCCCCTCCACCTCGTCGCTGGTCAGGATGAAAAGGTTCCCCCGCTCGAGTGTCGCCCGGTGGTTTTTGAAGTTCCCCAGCCGGATTTCCGGCCCCTTGGTGTCCATCAGGGTGGCGACCGGGATCCCCAGCTGGGCGCTGGTGTCGCGCAGCAGCTGAAGCCTCTTTTTATGCTCCTCGTGGGTGCCGTGAGAGAAATTGAAGCGCGCGATGTTCATTCCCGCAAGGATCAGCTCCCGCATGATCTCCGGAGAATCGGTGGCAGGTCCCAGTGTACAGACGATTTTGGTTTTTCTCATGTATCCTTCTTTCCTCTCAAACCGCCCGTTTTTCGGGCAGAAAATATAGCTATTTCAGCTCGGCGATGGTGACCCCCGCCTCGCCCTCTCCGAAGACGCCCAGGCGGAAGGTGCGCACCGACTTGTTGCGCCGCAGCGCCTCATGTACCGCCTTTCGCAGTACGCCGGTCCCCTTGCCGTGGATGACGGTGACGTTCTTGATCCCGCTGAGCACGCATCCGTCGATGAAGCGCTCGAGCTCCATGATCCCCTCCTCGGCGTTCATCCCGCGCATGTCGAATTCGGTGGAGCCCTCGCGGGTCGCCTTGGACTGTAAGGTGCGGCTCACCCTCCCGGCGCTGGGCTGGCTTTTATTTTTCGGCGTATCGATCAGACGCAGCTCGCTCAGAGGCACCTTGGTCTTGATCGACCCCGAACGCACAAAGACGTTGCCGGACTTGTCCGGCTCGCGCAGCACCACCCCGTTTGTTCCAAACGAACTAATCTTAACGCTGTCCCCCTCCCGCAGCGGGCGGGGCAGCACATAGTCCTCCTGCCGCTCGCCGCTGACCGGGTTGGCCCTGTCCTCCAGTGCGCGCATGGCCGAACGGTAGCCGGCCTTTGCCCCCTGCGCCAGAGAAGAGAAGGCGGGATTGTCCTTCTGCTTGCGGATTTCGTCGAGCTCACAGAGGAGCTTCTCGCTCTGCGCGCGCACGTCGCTGACGATCCGGCCCGCCTGGGAACGCGCCTTATTAATTTCAAATTCCTTCTGCTTTTCGAGGTTCTCCCGGAAGGCCTCGGCCTCGCGGCGCTCCCGCTCGGCGCTCGCCACCAGGGTATCCACCTTCCGGCGTTCCTCCTCCAGGGACTGCCTGGCCTGCTCAAGCTGGGTGACGACATCCTCAAAGCGGGCGTTGTCGCTGGCCACATGCCCCTTGGCCGCCTCGATCACGCCCTCGTCCAACCCCAGCCGCTGGCTGATGGCAAAGGCGTTGGAGCGCCCGGGCACACCGATCAGCAGCCGGTAGGTCGGGCGCAGGGTGGCAAGGTCAAACTCGCAGCAGGCGTTCTCCACCCCGGGCGTCTGCAAAGCGAACATCTTGATTTCGGCATAGTGGGTGGTCGCGGCGATCTTGCAGCCAAAGAGGCGCAGCCGCTCGAGGATCGCCACCGCCAGCGCCGCGCCCTCGACCGGGTCGGTCCCGGCGCCAAGCTCGTCCATCAGCACCAGGCTGCGCTCGTTGGCAACCTCTAAAATGGACACGATATTGGTCATATGCGCCGAGAAGGTGGAGAGGCTCTGCTCGATGCTCTGCTCATCCCCGATGTCCGCGAGGATGTACTCAAAAACCGACACCTCGCTGCCCTCGCCGGCGGGGATCATCATCCCGCACATCGCCATCAAGGTCAGCAGCCCCAGGGTTTTGAGGGCCACCGTCTTGCCGCCGGTATTCGGGCCGGTGATGACGATGGTGTCAAAATCCGTGCCGAGGCGGATGTCGATCGGGACGATCTTCGCGGGATCGATCAGCGGATGCCGCCCGCCCTTGATGTCGATCCCCCCGTCCTCGCGCAGCTTGGGCACGACGGAGCGGGTCTCCTGCCCGTAGCGCGCCTTGGCAAAGCAAACGTCCAGCTCGACGAGCTTTTCAAAGCTGAGCATGATGCTGTCGGCATAGCTCCCGCACTCGGCCGAGAGGGCGGCGATGATCCGCGCGATCTCCTTTTGCTCCTCCCCTTCGAGGAGCCTGATCTTGTTGTTCTGCTCCACCACCCCGGCCGGCTCGATGAAGACGGTCGCGCCCGAGGAGGAGGTATCGTGCACCATGCCCTTGATCTCATTTTTGTGCTCGATCTTGACCGGGACCACAAACCGTCCGTCCCGGATGGTAACGATTGATTCCTGCAAGTAGGTCTGGTAGTGCGGCGAGCGGATCATCCGGTCCAGCTGCTCACGCACCGAGGCCTGCGCCGCGCGGATCTTGCGGCGGATGTCCATCAGCTCGCCGCTGGCATCGTCGGCGAGCTCCTCCTCCGAGACGATGGCCGAGCCGATCATATCCTCGAGGTATTTGTTTTCCCCCAGCGCCCAGAAGAGTTCGTCAAGCGCGGTGTGCTCCTCCTCGCAGCGCTCGCGGTAGGCCTTCAGGGTGCGCACGTTATAGAGCACCCGCGCGATGGCCAGCAGCTCGCGCAGCGAAAGGCTGGCGCCCACCTGCGCCCGTTTGAGCGCAGCGGCGCAGTCCTGCACATTGTAGATGGCCGGCGCGCCGTACCGCACGCAGAGCGTATAGGCGGCGTTGGTGCGCTCCATCTCCCCGCAGACCTCGCGGTAGTCGCTCTGCGGCTTGGTCGCGAGCAGGCGCTCACGGCTCACCTCGCATCCGGCGAAGGAGCAGAGCCGCTCGAGAATTTTGTCCAGTTCCAGTGTATGATAATATTTTGTTGGATCGATCATAGGTTTTCCTTTCCGGTAAATGTACCACCCGCCGCCACCATTGTACCCGATCGGCTCATTATGTACAAGATCCGTGTTTTCGGTACTTCAAAAATTTCCCGTCAGTTGGGCAGCATGGCATTATAAAAATCCAATGTTTTAAAGGAGCGGGAGAGCTGTGTCTTGACATACCGCTCGCAGACCGCCGTCAGCTGTAAAAGGGCCTGTTGAGATAGTGTAAAGCTATAGAGCTTTCCAGCGTCGGAATAAAGGATATGCCGCATGGCCGCCAGCACCGAGGGGCTCAGTTCGACATACTGCCCGGCTTTCGGCGCCGTGTCGCACCCGGCACAGACCAGCTCCCCGCTGACAGGGTAAAAATGGAAGAGGGGCCGCTCATACTGCCCGCATTCCCGGCAGGCGACCAAGTCCGGCATATAGCCGCTCAGCGATATCTGACGCAGCTCGTAAAGAGGCTTGATAAACTCCGCCGAACGCTTGCCCGTTTCGAGCAGGTGCAGGCAGTTGAGCAATAGTCTTTGCTGTTCCTTCGCTGGCTCCCCCGCCGGGGCGGTGTCGGCGCACAACTCGCACAGATAGGCGGCGAGGGATAGTTTTGTAAGGTCCTGGCGCACCCCAAAAAAAAGGGCGTTGCTGTCCGCGCTGTCGATGGTGAAGCGGTCCTTGTGCTTAAACAGCACAAAGCGAGAGTAGCCAAGCAGCTCGGTAGAGCCGCTCAGCTTGCTCCCGGGCCTTTTTGCTCCTCTCGCATAAGCGCGAACCACGCCGATCTCGGCGGATAACAGAGTCACCAGCCTGTCGCACTCATCGATATTGGTTGTAGCGATCACGATCCCATCGGTCGTCATCCGCATCGGGAATCAGGTCCTCCCTAAAGTCCGTGGTCTTCTGGTTTTGCAGCTTGACATAGTTTAAGTAGTCCTCCACCCTGCCGGTGTGTAAAAAGATATTCCATGCGTTTTGCCTGTCCACCGAAAAACCTCCCCATCTTAAGAAACATGATCGCGCACAATCTTTCTTTTGTCCGCAGATTTTAGTGTTTCCGATGGGCCAGCTTTTATCAGATGAAACTTTTGTATCCCTTGGGAAAGAGGACCAGAGCTGCCGTTTCGTTTTTGTCGTCTTTATTTGAAGCCAAGGTTGCGCATAATGTTTTCATCCTGCCGCCAGTCGTCCTTGACCTTGACCCAGCATTGCAGGTTCACCCGGCAATCCAAAAACCGTTCGATGTCCTCGCGCGCCTGGGTGGCGATCTTTTTGAGCATCTGCCCGCCCTTGCCGATGACGATCCCCTTGTGGCTCTTCTTCTCACAGGTGATGGTCGCCTGGATGTCGATCATGCCGCCGCCCTCGCGCTCCTTCATGCTCTCCACCACCACGGCGGTGCCGTGCGGGATCTCCTCGCTGAGGTTTTGCAGCAGCTTCTCCCTGATGATCTCCGCCACGATCACCCGCTCGGGCTGGTCGGTCAGGGTATCGTCCTCGAAAAAGTGGGGCGAGGGCTGCGCCATCGCGCAGAGCTTATCGAGAAGGATGTCGGTCCCGTCCCCAGTCACAGCACTCAGCGGAATGACGTCCTCAAACTCATAGAGCTCGCTCATCGCCTGGATTTTGGGCAGCAGCAAAGATTTGTCGCTCAGCGTGTCGATCTTGTTGATGGCCAGAATCGCGGGCATGCGCCCCTTGCGGAAGGACTCGATTAAGTCGAGCTCGGCCTTCACCGGCTCCCCGGTCGGCTCGCAGACCAGCACCGCCACATCCACGTCCGCGACCGACTCGTCGATCTGGCGCACCATGTACTGCGAGAGCTTGGTGCGCGGGCGGTGCAGTCCCGGCGTATCGGTGAAGACAAGCTGGGTCTCCCCGACGGTCAACACCCCGGTGATCCTGGTACGGGTGGTCTGGGGCTTATTTGTCACAATCGCGACCTTTTCGCCCAGCAGCCGGTTCATCAGCGAGCTCTTCCCCACGTTCGGCCGGCCGACAATCGCGACAAATGCGGATTTTGTTTCCATTTATATTCCTCCGGGCCCAAACTGCGGGACCCATTCCCTATTCATCTTTTTTCCCCTGCCTGGGGTTTTGTTTTTGTTCCGGTACAAAAATAAAGGCCGCCGCCAGCAGAAGGTACCCGATCGCGCCGCCGAAGAAGAGGACCGGATGCGCCCTCATGACCGCCAGAAGCCGTCCGATCCCGCCGGGATCGCAAAAAAGAATCAACCCGATCACCGCCGCGCCGACGGCACAGATCAGCACCGCGCCGGCCGCGATGTCCTTCGCCAGCTTGGCGAGGTGGTTATAGCCGGGCGAGAGGAGGTTGACCACCGTCTCGATGGCGGTGTTGAGCATCTCCGCCGCGATCACCATGCAAAACAGCAGTACGATCAGCGCATACTGCGCCGCCGAAAAGGAATAAAAGGCGCAGAGAAAGACCACGCCCAGCGCGATCGAAAGGTGAATGCGCATGTTGCGCTCGTTGGCGATACAGTAGCGAATCCCGTAAAAGGCGACCTTGAAGCTGCCGAGCAGGCTGCGGATCGGCCTACTCATCTTCGTCGAGCACGTAGCTTGCGTTGCGCTCGAGCCCGAGCTTGGCGAGCACGGCCTCTTCCTTCTCACGCATGCGCACCTGCTCGATCCCGCCCTGCTCGTGGTCGTATCCCAAAAGATGGAGCATGGAGTGGACGGTCAAAAAGGAAATCTCCCGCTGCAGCGAATGGCCGAACTGCTCGGCCTGCTCGGCCGCGCGCGCCACCGAGATCACGATATCTCCCAGCATGTAGCAGCCGGTGTCGGGATTGAGGTCGTACTGCCCGTTGTCCGAATTCGGGAAGGAGAGCACGTCGGTCACCGCATCCTTGTCGCGGTATTCCTTGTTAAGCTGGCGGATCTCGTCGTTTCCGATGAAGCTGACGCTCACCTCACAGGGCTCATGAAAGCCCTCCATCTCCAGCACCGCGTGGCAGCTGCGCCGGATCAGAAGGCGGATGCCGGTGGGAATCTTGACCTCTTTCTGCCTGTCCGAAATCATCACTTTTACAACACTCATGACCTGTTTCTTTTGCCCTCCTCATACTTCTCATACGCCTTGATGATGTCCTGCACCAGCCGGTGGCGTACCACGTCTTTTTCGGTAAAGTAGACGATCGCAATATCGTCCACATTTTTGAGTATCCTGCATGCCTGGACCAGGCCGCTGACCTTGTGGTCGGGCAGGTCGATCTGGGTGATGTCCCCGGTGACCACCGCCTTGGAATTGGTGCCCAGACGGGTGAGGAACATCTTCATCTGCTCGGGGGTGGTGTTCTGCGCCTCGTCCAGGATGATGAAGCTGTCCTCCAGTGTGCGGCCGCGCATATAAGCCAAAGGGGCGACCTCGATGCTCCCGCGCTCCTGCAGACGGGTGAAGCCCTCGGCCCCCAGCATGTCGAAGAGCGCGTCGTAAAGCGGGCGCAGATAGGGGTCGACCTTGTTCTGCAAGTCCCCCGGCAGGAAGCCGAGCTTCTCGCCCGCCTCCACCGCGGGACGGGTCAGGATGATCCGGCTGACCTGGTGGTCCTTGAAGGCTCGCACTGCTCTGGCCACCGCGAGATAGGTCTTGCCGGTACCCGCGGGACCGACGCCGAAGACCACCGTGTTCTGGGAGATCATGTCGTTATACTGCTTCTGGCCCAGGGTGCGGGGCTTGAGCGGCCGCCCCTTGGCCGTGATGCAGATACAGTCCTGCGCCAGGGAGGAGAGCTCCTCCTCGCTGCCCTCGCGCACCATCTGGATACAATAACGCACCGACTGCTCGGTGATCGTCTCCCCACGCTCCAGGCTTTCGAGCAGGGCGTGCACTGCCTTTTCGCAGAGCAGCACCGAATGTTCATCCCCGGTGATTTTAAGCTGGTCGGCCCGGTTTACCATGCCGACCCCAAACTCCCGCTCCAGCAGCCGGATGTTGCAGTCAAAGTTGCCGAACAGGGCCAGCGCCTGCTCGATCTTCTGGATTTCTACCGTTCTTTCCGCCATCTGGTGTAAGACTCCCTGTATCGTTTTCTTCCATGTCATTTTTCATCGTGTGATAAAACTACTCACATTATTATAGCACACTTTGCCACAGGGTGTTGATTCTTTTTAGTAATTCACAAAAAATTCAGGATTTTCTATGAACTTCCGCCAGTTTTTTTAAGAATTTTTTCCTTTCCTACTGTTTTGCTTCCCCGCTCTGCGCCGGTGGCTGTGCACTGGGTTCCTCCACGACGTCGATTTCCTTCTGGCGGGCGATGTCCTGCTGTAACAGGAACTGGGCGTCCACCACATATTCCTCCCCTTCAAGCCGGCCGCTGGCCGTCTTGGAAGCGATGGTCCCGATCGACGAAAAATCGCTTTCATATTGGTTAAGCTGCTCCAGCGCCTGTTCCCTGGCCTGCGCCTCGCTCAGGGTGGCGGTATGGACCTCCACCAGCCGGTAGGTGTCGGTTGTGATCTGCAAGGGGATTTTAACCCCAAAGAGCTTGGGGCTCCCCGTCTCGGTCTCCCGTTCGCTGGGCGATTTGGGCGCTCCGGTCAGGTGCAGCGGGATATCCAGCCCGAAGAGGTGGAGGCTGCGCTTCCTGACCACCTCGCCGGTGGGGGTGCGCAGCTCCTCGCGCAGCGGGACCGCTATGCGCACGTCCTCCTGGAATTCGGCGATCACCTTGGCGCGCGCATGGGTAAAGTATCCCCGCTCCTTAATCTGAGTTCCCTCGATGTAGCTGCTGACGATGATCTCGCCCTCCTGCACCGTGTCCCCGACCTTGAGCATGGGCTGCCCCTCGTAGACCTCCATATACTTGATCTGCCCAGTGCGCGCAGCCACCACGTTGCAGGGCGACTTTTTGTCGATTAGCTCAGGGGCCATCTGGCGCTCCTTGATCTCCACCGTGGCGCTCGAGGCGTGCAGGTTGATCGCGATCCAGCTCAGCTGCGGGGTGAGGAGCATCATCTGGTTCTCTGCGTTGAGGGTGTCGATCGACCCGATATAGGCTCCCTCGTAAACCCCGACCTTGCGCAGGTTGTCCAGCAGGTACTCCTCCTTAATCGTCTCGGCCCCCTCGATCTCGACATTCCAGATAAACCGGCTCATCCCGCCGAGGAAGAGTGCGAAGAGCAGCGCCCCCACCAGCAGGCCGATCCTCTTGCGGTAGCGGAAGCGGGTAAAGGGCATACCGCCCTTTTCGATCAGGCGCATGCGCACCCCGGTCTTCTTGGCGATGGGGCGCAGCCGCTTGTAGCCCGCCGCCGTGGTGCAGGCTGTGACCCCCGTTTTACTGCGCACCGTATCCCAAACCGGGACCCCTGCGCGGGTACACAGGTTCAAAAACCGTTCGATAAATCCCCCGCTGAGCGAAAAACGCACGACCCCTTTGATATATCTTAACAGTCTGATAAACAATGTTCATTCCCCCGACCGGCTAATTGATGAAGTCCACCGACTGGATGTACCCCTCGATGACCACGCTCTCCTCGCTCATGCTGCGCAGCTGCAGCGCCCGGCCGCAAAAGCGCACCGTCATATTGCCGAGATTTAAGCGGATAAAGTCCTCGTTATATTCCACCACGCCCTTGCAGCCGTCCACCAGCGCCTCCCGGTTGGACATCAGCTCGATCTGGCACATATTATTTAAAGAAGCCTCCGGCATCTGCAAAATGGAACCGATCAGCGTTTTTTTCTCCTTCGGGGGCTGCATCTGCTCCGCTTCGCGTTGCCTGCGGTTTCGTATGCCCTGCTTCGCGCTCATCCCACTCTTCCTTTCCTGCTCGTTCTGCGCCTTTTTACGCGGGCGCCTCATATCCATTTATATGAGCGCGCCTCCCCGCTTAGACGGTTTTAATTTCGGCCTTGCCCTCATATGAATGTGAGGTAACGTCTGCGGCTAAGAGAAAGGAAGGATCGGATGAAAGAGAAATTTCGGCTGCGCCACCTGCCACTGGCACTCGGGTGCGCCGTGCTGTGCATACTGCTGCTGGCCTGGGGCGAGCCCGCCGCCGCGGGGGTGAAGCGGGGGCTGCGCACCTGTGCCGAGGTGATCATTCCTTCCCTCTATCTCTTTATGGCCGTCTCCGGTTTTATCGCGCTCAGCCCGGCGGGGGAGCTCCTCTCACGCCCCCTGTCACTGTTCACCCGCCACCTGCTGCGCCTCCCCGAATGTATGGGCCCGGTGGTGCTGCTCAGCTTCCTCGGCGGATACCCGGTCGGGGCCAAGACGATCGACTGCATGCTCGAAAGCGGAAGGATCAACAAGGAACAGGCCGAACGGGCGATCTGCTTTTGCTGCAATGCCGGACCCTCCTTCGTGGTGACGGCCATCGGGGCGCGCATGCTCCACTCCCCCGCCTTCGGCGCCGCTCTGCTGGGGGTGCACATCTTGTCCGCCCTGCTCATCGGGATATTCCTCTCACGCCGCGCGCCCGTTCCGCCAAAGGGCGGCTCCAAAGGGGCCGCGCTGCCGGCCGGGCAGGCCTTCGTGCTTGCGGTGAACAACGCCACCAGCGGGATCCTCATGATCTGTGCCTTCGTGGTTCTCTTCTCCGCCTGCGGCGAGCTGCTCGATTACAGCGGGGTGATGGACCGCCTCAGCGCATTGCTGCCCGGCGCGGCGCTGGGGGGCGACGCCCTGCGCGCCATCGTCGTCGGGATGATGGAGGTGACCACCGGCTGCCTGCAGGCGGCTGCCCTGCCCGGGGTGCTGCCGGCCGTGCTGATTCCGCCGATGATCTCCTTCGCCGGGCTCTCGATCCATTTTCAGGTGCGTTCCTGTTTGAGTAGCCGGGGCCTCTCCTTTCGCCGTTTTACCCTCTGCCGCTTCCTGCACGCCCTGCTTACGCTGGGCGGCTTCTGGCCGCTCTACCGCTCGCTGCATCTGGCGCAGCAGACCTTCTACCCAATCTATTACCCCTATCCGCCGGTGGGGTATTATAACCCCAACACGCCGATCGCCACCATCCTCCTGCTGCTGGTGAGCGGGGCGGTGCTCCTGTTGGTCTGTGCGCCGCTTTACCTGTTCGGCTCCCGGCTCGACCCCAAAGAGAGCAAAAAGGAAAGCGCAAAAGCGGGAAAACGGTAGAAATCTTTCGGAAAATCTGGTAGAATAAAAGCTCAGCCTATCAGGAAGGAGGCCGGGCTTATGTTCCGCCAGAGTTTCTTTTCCCAGGAAATCCCCCCCGCCTGCCAATATTGCCGCTTCGGCTTTCCCACACGGGATAAAAACCAGTACCTCTGCGAGAAGCGCGGCCCCGTCCCGCCGCATGGCAGCTGCCGCAGGTTCCTTTACTGTCCGCTCAAGCGGATCCCCACCCGTGCGCCCAAGCTGCCGAGCTATACCAAAGAAGATTTCGAGCTTTAGGCTCCCAAACCATACGGAGGTCCAAATCACGATGAAACGACTCTTTCATAAGACCCTGGCCATTCTGCTGAGCGGCGCGCTGCTGCTTTCCTTTTCCGGCTGTAGGGAGACGCAGGAGGACGGCGAATCCGCCCTGCCGGTCTCGGCTGCTGCCGCGGCGCCCGACGTACTGCGCGCCCTGATCGTCCACTCGGGCGCCAATGCGGAATATCCCAGCGCCCAAAAGCAGGACCGCGAGGAGCTGGAGGCGCTGGCCGACGAGATCGTCGGCTTTGCCAAGGAGAGCAGCCTCAACGCCATATTTTACGAGAGCGCGCCGGGTGGGCAGGCAATGTACCTCTCCGAGCTGCTGCCGAGAAGCGGGCATTTTAACTTCTCCGCCGGCTTTTTGCGCAAGCTCGACCCGCTGAAAATCCTCACCGAGCGCGCCGCGGCCGAGGGGATCGCGGTTTACGCCGTCGTGAACCCTTACGCGGCGGGAATGAGCTCAGACAAGCTCCCCAAGGGCAACGCCGCGCGCGAGTTCCCCGAGAGCACCATCGCCTTCGGGGAGAAGCTCTATTACCGCCCGGACAACCCCGAGGTACATAAGCAGGCGCTCTTAGTCGCGCAGGAGTTGCTGCAAAGCTATCCCCTGGCCGGGATCGTGGTCGGCGACGCGGACGACAGCGAGGTCAACGACTACGACGGGTTTTACACCTATCTGGCGGCGCTGATGTCCGACCTGTCGGACGTGACGGAGGCCGAAGGCAAGCAGCTTGGGCTCCTGCTCTCGGACAAGGCCGAACGTACCCAGAACCGGGAAAAATTCCTCGACAATACCTGCCGGGTCAGCGTGGACTTCATCGCCCCAACGCTGAGCGATTCGGCCGGCGGGGCCCTCGCCTCCCCCTACGCCACGGCGCTCGAGACCTTCCTCACCCCGGCAAAGAAATACCAGACCCCGGTCTATACCGCGCTGCAAGCCGAAGGGGCCACCGCCGAGGCGCTTAGCGATATGCTCTTCGTCAACAACTGCGAGGGGCTGCAGGGCGGCGTGCTCGACGGGTACTCCATGCTAAAGGGCAACGACAGCGTGATGGAAGCCGTCATCCCCATGCTCTATATCGACAAAAAGATCCTGCCGGACACCTCCCTGGAAATCCCGACCGAATTTCGGCTTACCCGCCCCTTGGACGGCGACCGCCTGACCATCCCCGACCGTAGCTGGGACAGCTACTACATCACCGGTACCTCCGACCCCGGCAAGCCGGTCTATTTCGAAGGGGAGGAGCTCGAGCGCCAAAGCTCAAACGGCACCTTCGGCGTGCTGGTGGACGTCGATGAGGGGCTCAACACCTACGACTTCGAGCAGGATGGCGTGACCCTCACCGCGAAAATCTACCGGCCCTACGCGAACGAAACCACCAAGATCAGCAAGATCAGTACCTATACCCCGCCCCTGCCGGACTCGAACCAGGCGGTGGGCGAGGGTCTCGCGATGATCTTCCGCTGCACCGCGCCCGCGGGCGGCAGCGTGAGCGCCACACTGGACGGTGAAAGCTACGAGCTGAAGGCCGCCTCCAGCGCCGAGGACGGGACCCCCGTCGTCTACCGCAAGGAGGTAAAGCTCCCCGCCGGGACGGCAGGGGAAATTGAGAACCTCGGCCGGGTGACCTACACGCTGGAATACGACGGCGAGACCTCCGAGGTCGAGTCGCAGGGGGACGTCTACCTCTACGGGGCCGGACGCACCCCGGTCTACAAGGTCTCGGTGGACCTGGGGACGGTGCTCGACGAGTCTTTGACCAACGGAAACTTTATGACCAGCCTCAAGGCGGGCAGCGTCGGCGAGATCACCGGCCAGACCGACACCTACTATAAGACCTCCTTTGGGGGCTTCATCAAGAAGAGCGAGGTGACCCTCGACACCGGGCTTGAGAGCGCAGAGAACACCGTCACCTCGGCCCAGTACCGCGCGGCAGAACAGGATGGCGGGGATGAAGCGATTGTTCTGCACGGGAGCGCCGCCGCCTCCTTCGTCGTGGATGATAAGCAGGACGGGAACTTTACCATCCGCCTGTTCGACACCTACGGCGTCGCAAACGGGGTCCTCCCCGCCGAGAGCCGGTTCTTTGATTCCATCACCGCCAAGAACGACGGCGCCGGGACGCTGACCTTCACCTGCAAAAAAGGGGCGGAATCCTACTTCGGATACAACGTCGAGTATGAGGACGAAAACACCACCGTCATCCGCTTCACCGGTAAGCCGCAGATTTCTTCCGTCAAGGGGCGGCCGCTGCTGGGACTCAACATCGTCGTCGATCCCGGGCATGGGGCTTTAGACGTGGGCGCCCTGGGACTGGCCGGGGTGACCGGGCCGATGGAGAAGAACGCCAATATGTACATCGCCCACATCGTGGCAAGATACCTCGAGGGACTGGGCGCGAACGTCTTCCTCACCCGGGAGAGCGACGAGGACTTCCTGGAGTTGACCGAGCGCGTCGGCTTCACCGAGCGGCACGATGCCGATCTCTTCATTTCTCTGCACCACAATTCCCTGAATGAAAACATCGACCCCGGAAAGGCGAAGGGCAGCATGGTCTTTCACTACAACGACATTTCCGAGAAGATGGCCGGTGTCTTTCTCGAGCATATCCTGGACGCTTCGGGTCGGGACGACCGCGGTACGGAAGAGGGCTACTATGTGGTCTGCCGCACCACCCTCGCACCGGCCATCCTCTGTGAGCTCGGGTTCATGCCCAATCCGGAGGAGTACGAGCAGATCTGCAACGAAGCCAACATGCTGAAAATCGGCAAGGCGATCAGCCAGGCCGCTGTGGATTATATCGCGGCGCTGAACTAAAACGCCCATACAAAGAGGGGGCCCGCAAACGGCGATTGCCGTTTGCGGGCCCCCTTTAAACTGGAGGCTATCTAAAACTATTCGCCCATCACGGTGATGAACACCTTACGGCTTTGCACGCCGTCGAATTCGGCGAAGTAAATGTCCTGTGCCCGCCCGCAGTAAAGCTTGCCGTCCATCACGGGCAGGACCGCATGGTTCCCCGCCAGCAGGCTCTTGAGGTGGCCGGGTGCGTTCCCGCCGGTCGCCCCGTAGCTGGGTAGAAAGTGGGAGTGCGCGTAGGGGTAGACGGTGGGGACCATCCGCTCGAGCATCTCCTCGATGTCGATTTCCAAACAGGAGAGGCTCTCGTTGACGATAATACCGGTGGTGGTGTGCGCCGTAATGACATAGACCACGCCGTTTTGGATCCCGCTCTCCTCCACCAGGCGGCGCACATCCCCGGTGATCTTGATCAGCTCGAATTCCTTTTTGCTGAGCAGCTCGATTGTCGTTGTCTTTACCATTGAAATGACCATTCCTTTCCAATCTTGAAAGATTCATCTTTCAAGTTTAGCCCTCCATTCCCAGGAAGCGCAGCGCGTTGCCGCCGAGCAGCTTCTCGCGCGTCTCTTCGCGCATCTCTATGCTGTCCAGCCCCCGCTTGATCCGCGCGCTGCGGAAGCGCGGGTTGTTCGAGCCGAACATCACTTTGTCCGCGAAGTTGTGCTCAAACCACAGCGGTCCCCAGGTCCTGTTGAAGATCTGGTCCATAAACGCCTCGGGCGAATCCATATAGAGCGCCGCGGTATCGGTGTAGAGATTGGGGTACTTTAAGATCAGCGCCGCCGTCTCCACCGCCCAGGGCCAGCCGAAGTGCGCCATACACATGCGCACCTCGGGGTAGCGCTGTGCAACTTCCTCGAAGTTTAAGGGATGGCCGTATTTCATCAGGCAGTTCGGCTCCCAGGACATGCCCGCATGGAACATGATGGGCTTGTTATATTTTTGACACAGCTTATAAATCGGGTCCATCATCGGATCGGCCGGGAAAAAGGCCTGCTTGCAAGGATTGAGCTTCAGTCCGCAAAGCCCGAGGTTTTTAAAGGCATGCTCGAGCACTTCAGGAGCATCCTTGCGCCGCGGGTCCACGCTGGCAAAGCCGATGAAGCGCTCCGGCGCCAGGTCCACGAGCGTCTTGATCTCCTCGTTGGTGCAGACCCAGCCGCCCATGGTGGTGGTGAGGTCCAGCGGCAGAAGCACCAGCTTATCCACGCCGAAGGCATCCATCTGGGTGAAGGTCACCTTTTCCGGATGGGGGGACATCAAATCCCATCCGGCCGCCTTCTTGCGCAGCTCGACCTCCCCGGGATCCTTGCTGATGGTGCCGTAGAAACCGGGATGTACGTGTACGTCGATTACCATTTGTTACCCTCCATTTCTTGCCGGGATCGCCCCCGGCAGACACTAAAATGAACAGCCGTGGTATCAAAAATTTCCAAGCGGTTTACATATAAGCCCCGATCGCCTCGGCGCATTTGCGCACGGCCTCGTCGGGCTCGAAGACGTACCGGTTGTCGGTGATCTCCAGTGAAAGCGCGCCCTGATAGCCGGCCTCGAAAATCTCCTTCATGTACTTGTCCAGCGGCAGGATTCCATCCCCCCAGGCCAGGTGCCCGCGCGGGGCGCCGTCCAGGAAGTGGATATGGATCAGATCGTCACCCAGTCCCTTGAGGTAATCCCCCACAGTCTCGCCGTTAATCGCCATCGGGATGGTGTCCACCATCCCCTTGACGTAGGGGTGGCCCACCTCCTCAAGCATCCGTTTCAGGGTGGGCAGGTTATAGACGAGGTTGCTCTCGTCGGTGCGCAGGTTTTCCAGGGCGATCATGATCCCGCATTTCTCTGCGTGCTCGCCCAAAATCTGCAGCGATTCCCGGCAGCGCGCCCACGCCTCTTCGACCGGCTCGTCGAAGTAGCCCCAGCCCGGGGTGACGAGCATGCGGTCGGTCCCGAGCTCGGCGGCGGTCTCCAGGCAGTCCCTAAAGTAGCGGATGCTGAAGTCGCGCATGAAGGATTCCTTGGCCGCGATGTTGATCGGATAGATCACCTGCTCGGGGGTGTAGCAGACGAGGTTGAGGCCGCGCTCCTCGATCATCCGCTTCACATCCTTGACCGGCGGATAGGATTTATCGTCGATCAGCTTGTTGAGCTGGTGGGGATAGGCTCCCCAGAGCTCTACGCTCTCCACTCCGAGACGCACCATCGAGTCGAGGAAATACTCGAGGGTGTAAAACTTATAGTGGATATTCATCCCGCTCAGCTGCTTTTTCCCAAGTTTCTCCATTGTCGTCTACCTCCATGATTATTAATAGGGCTCAAATTTCTGCACGATCGCGTTGGCGGTCTCGGTGCCGCTGTAAAGGCAGCGCGGGATGTCCCAGCCCCGCATGACCCCATACATGAAGCCGGCCACAAAGCTGTCCCCCGCCCCGACGGTGTTGACCACCTCGGCCGGGATGGCGGGCTGCTCATAAAAGCGTTCCCCGTCGTAGCAAAGGCTCCCGTTTTCCCCCAGGGTTGCGGTCACAATCCCCGCGCCCAAAGCCTTGGCGCGGCGCAGATAGTCCTCGATGAAGGAGTCCCGGCGCTCGTAGGACAGGAACGCGTAATCGGTCTCCTTCATAATTGCATCGGTGTTTTCCCGCTTTTGGTAGTGCACCGAGAAGTCGAAGACCACCTTCACCCCGGCCTTGCGAAATTCCTGGAGCTGGGGAGCGATCCTTCCGTCATAGTCGGTGTGCAGGTATTCATGCTGTTTGATGAAAGCGACGTCTTCCGGCGTCAGGGCAAAGTCCGCCATCACGCCGCGGTGGTTATACAGATGAACCCGGTCGTTCCCGTTTAACCCCATCTCCATCAGCGAGGTCTTCCCCTCCCGCACATGCAGGTGGGAGGCGTCGATCCCGTAGCGCTTTAGTACCTCGAACATCTCCTTGCCATACTCGTCGTTCCCCACCGCGCTGACCACCGAAGCGGATATCCCCTTCTTGGCCAGGTTGATCACGCAGTCCACCCCGTTGCCGGTGGGATAACGGCGGCCGAGCTCCTTGTACTCGTCGATACAGCAAAATCCGACGGCTGCAATTTTCATTTGAATGACCATTCCTTTCCGGATGTTTCGTGCCGGTATCGCTGCGCGAAATTGCCGCCCTCCCGGAACCGTTTACTCAATATAGGGTTTGACCCGCTCGAAGCTGCGCTTCATCGCAGGCTCGGGGTCGAAGAGGTAGCTGTCGTGGGCCAGCTCGAAGGTCACGGTGTACTGGTAATCCCACTCGCAGAGCGTCTTCATGTCCTCGTCGAGCGGCAGCTCGCCGTCCCCCCAGGCCATATGCCCGGTGGGCGCGCCGTCCACCAGGTGCACATGGACCAGGTCCTGGCCGAACGCGTCGAGATAGTCCGCCATCGTCTCCCCCATCAGATGCATGGGTACGGTGTCCACCATCGCCTTGATGTTCGGGTGCCGAAGCTCGCTCAGCATTTTTTTGAGCGCCGGGAGGGAATAGACCAGGTTGCTCTCCACATGCTGCAAATTCTCCAGCGCGATGGTCATCCCCAGGTGCTGGGCATACTCCCCGAGCTCGAAGAGGGATTCCCTTGAGTACTTCCAGGCCTCCTCCTTATCGTAGTCCTCGTAGGCCCAGCCGCTGGTCATCAGCACCTTGCGCGTGCCGAGCTTGTAGGCGGCGTAGATGTTCTTGCGGAAAAACTCGACGCTCTTCTCCCGGATGTCCCTCTCGGGCGATGCGATATTGTAGGTGTAGAGCAGCTGCTCCGGGGTGTAGCAGTTGAGGCGAAGGCCCCGCTCCTCGATCATTTTTTTGACCTCCCCGATGGGCGGGTGGGAGATGTCGTCGATATACTGATGCGGGAAGCCGCCCCAGAATTCTATGCTCTCGGTCCCAACCCGGACCATCGAGTCCAGGAAATACTTCAGGGAGAAGAATTTATAGCAGATATTCATGCCGGCGATCTTGTTCTTTTTAAGCTTGTTCAAGTTTTTGCCCCTTTCCGTTCAATCAATAGGGATCGAAGAGCTGGATGATTTTGGCGGACATCTCGGCTCCGCTGCGCAGGCAGCCGGGCACGTCCTGTCCCCCAATCACCCCGTAGGTGTAGCCCGAAATGAAGCTGTCCCCGGCCCCCACGGTGTTCACCACCGTCACCGGCAGCGCCTCCTGCAGGTAGTACTTCTTCCCGTCATAGGCTATGCTCCCGTGCTCGCCCAAGGTTGCGATCGCGACTTTTAAGCCCTTTTCGCAGCAATCCTTCAGATACTCCCGGATGAAATCATCATCCTGCTTGTAGGAGAAGAAGCCATAGTCCACATAGGGCAGCAGCTTCTGGATCTCGGGATCGTCAAGGTCGGTGGCGAAGTCGTAGACGATCGTCTTCCCCCACTCCTTGAAGGTCTTCATATACTGATTGACGTTCCCCCAGATCACGCTGTGGATCACGTCGTACCCCTTGATGAACTCGAGGTCCTCTTTCGTCAGGTCGAAGTCCGCGAAGACGCCCGGATCGCTGATGGTGTGCAGCCTGTCGTTCCCCACCAGCTGCATGAGCACCGTGCCCGTCTTCCCCTCCTTGCGGTGCAGGTGGCTGACGTCCACGTCGTACTTTTTGAGCATTTCGATCAGCTCGTCGCCATAGTGGTCGGTGCCCGTCAGGCTGACGACTGTGACCTCCACGCCGAGCTTACGGATATTCACCGCGAAATCCACACAGTTCCCCGTCGGGTAATACCGGTTTTGTTCCTTGTAAATATCGATGCAGTTGTCGCCTACTGCGGCTACTCTCATCGTGAATCCTCCCTTTCTAGGCAGCTGTCCGGCAAAGTCCGGCTCTTTTGGAGCCGGACGCCGTCTAATGGTGAAGGGGTTATTCCCCTACCACCTGCATGTAGACCGTGCGGTCCTGGATTCCATCGAACTCGGCGAAATAGATCTCCTGCGCCCGGCCGCGCACCACCTTCCCCTCCTTGACCGGGAAGTAGGCAAAGTAGTTGCAGAGCATGCTCTTCAGATGCCCCGGGCAGTTCCCGCCCGTCGCACCGTAGCTCGGCAGGAAGTGGTTGTGCGCATACTGCGCGTCCTTCGGAACCATCTCCTCGAGCTTCTCCTCGATGTCCGTCTCGAGGCAGGGCAAGCTCTCGTTGACGATAATGCTCGTCGTCGTGTGGGCGGTCATCACATAGACCATCCCCTCTTCGATCCCGCTCTCCTCCACAAACTTATGCACCCGCTCGGTGATGTTGATCATATCGAATTCGTTCTTGGTGCGCAGCTCAAACGAGTCCAGTTTCATTTTCATGGCCTTTAGTCCTCCATCCCTAAGAATTTCATCGCGTTGCCGCCCAGGACCTTCGCAAGCGTTCTTTCACGCAGCCCCAGCTTCTCGAGCCCGTACTTCATGTCCTCTTCCCCGAAGCGCGGCGAGTTCGAGCCGAACATCACCTTATCCGAGAACATGTTTTCAATCCACAGCGGGCTGAGGTCCACCTTGAAGATCTGGTGGAAGAAGTCCTTCGCCCGGTCGCAGTAGAGCATGGAGGTGTCGGCGTAGACGTTCGGGTACTTGAGCAATATCATCGCGGTGTCCTGCACCCAGGGCCAGCCGAAATGCGCCAGGCCGATCCGGAGTTCCGGATACTCGATGGCCACCTCCTCGAAGCACAGGGGCTTCGAGTACTTCGCCGGGGTGTTCGGCTCCCAGGAGGTCCCGCAATGGAACAGGATGGGCTTGCCGTACTCGATGCATTTCTCGTAGACCGGCTTCATGATCGAATCGGTGGGGTAGAACTTCTGCTTCGAGGGGTTGAGCTTGAGCCCCGAGAGCCCCAGCTCCCCGAAGGCGTGGTCCAGCTCCTTGATGGCGTCCTCCCGGTAGGGGTCCACGCTGGCAAAGCCGATGAAGCGCTCCGGCGCCTCCTCCACCAGTTTCTTCATCTCATCGTTCGAGACGATGGTGCAGCCGTACTGCGTGGTCAAATCCAGCGGCAGCAGCACCCGCTTGTCGATCCCCGCATGGTCCATCTGGAACAGCGCCATCGAGATGTCGCTGTATCCCAGGAACTCCCGCCCCATGATCTCCTTGCGCTGCCGGGTCACCTCGTCCCCCTTGTACATTGGCTCCATGAATTCCGCATGCGTATGTACGTCGATTACCATTTATTCTTGCTCCTCTCCTGTTGTTTGGGTTCTTTGTAACTCAGATTTGTCCGAATCTCTCCTTATAAAAAGAATAGGAAAAACCGACGATTCAGGATTGTACTTTATTCGGTAATTTTGAAGAATATTTTGAAGAAATTTTCCAGACGTTTTTTAGCCCTTGACGGCGCCCGAGGCCAGACCCTCGACAATGTAGCGCTGCATCAGCAAAAAGATGATGACGACCGGGGCCACGGCAAGGCACCCGAAGGCCATCGCCCGGCTCCATTCGATCCCGTAGCGGCCCACCACGTTATAAATACCGGTGGTCACCGGCCACTTGGAAGCGTCGTTGACGAAGGTCAGGCTGTACATCATGTCCGCGTAACCGAACAGGAACGAGAACACGAAGGACACCACCACGCCGGTCGAGGCGATGGGCAGCATGACCCTGAAAAAGGAGGTCAGCGGGTTGCACCCGTCGATCAGGGCCGCGTCGTCCACCTCCTTGGGGATGTTGAGGAAGTAGGTGCGCAGCATTAAAATGGAAAACGGAATGGCGGTGGTGCAATTGGCGAAGATGGGCGCCCAGTAGGTGTTGTAAATCCCGATGTGCTTGAAAATGATAAAGTTGGGCACCAGGGTGAAGACCTGCGGCAGCATCTGGGAAACCAGGAACAGGAAAATAATCGATTTTTTAAATTTGATGTCATACCGCGCAAGCCCATAGGATGCCAGGGTGGAGAGCACCACCGAGATGGCCATGGTCGCCAGGGAGATCACCATGCTGTTCTTAAACGACGGGATGATCGGGAAGCTCTCCACCATGGTCAGCTGGGAGATATAGGCGTTCAGCGTCGGATGCGGCGGCAGCATGTAGGGCGGCCGCGCAAAAATCTCAGTCTCGGTCTTGAGCGAACAGGTAAACATCCAATACAGCGGGAAGAGCATGATGATGAAAAGGATCACCGCGATAATGATGGGGATCACCCTGCCCGCTCTTCTTTTAAAACGGTAACTGAACATTACATCAGCTCCTCCTTTCCAATGGTCTTGGTATAGAACAGGCCGATGACGAAGAGGATCAAAAACAGGATGTTGGCGATCGCACCGCCCTCGCTGAAATTAAACTCCATGAAGGACCGCCGGTAGGAGTAGATGCTCATCAGCTCGGTGGAATAGACCGGGCCGCCGGTGGTCATGACGTAGATCAGCTCGAAGCATTTGAAGGTGTAGACGAAGCCGAGCACCAGCACCGCCTCGATGGAGGATTTCATCATCGGCAGGGTGATCTTGAAGAACTTCTGGATGCTGTTGGCTCCGTCGATGACCGCGCTTTCGTAAATCTCGGTCGGGATGGTGGTCAGACCTGAAAGCAGCAAAATCATGTTGAAGGGGATGCCCGACCAGGTGTTGGTAATGATGACCGACCACATGGCGGTATCCGGTTTGAGGAGCCACTCGATCGGCTCCTGGATCAGCCCGAGGCTGAGCCCCAGCTCGTTGAAGATGCCGCCGCTGGTGGCGAACATGAATTTAAAAAGAATCGCGGTGACCGTCGCGGGCATGATGTAGCTGATCATAGTCAGCCCGCTGATCGGCTTGAGGCATTTGGCCGGGCCGTTAAAGAGGATGGCCAGCGCAAAGCCGATGGTAAACTGGAAGAAGATACACCCCACCGTGAAAATCAGGGTGTTCTTTAAGGACTTGAGCAGATACTGGCTCCCGATCACATTCTTATAGTTTTGAAACCCGATCCACTCCTTGTGGGGGGACATCAGGGTCATCACGTCGACCTGCTGGAAGGAAAGGATAAAGTTGTAGACGATTGGGAAGACGATGAATACCCCCATGAACAGCAGCGCGGGTAACACAAAGCCATAGCCCACCCGGTCGGTATTCAGGTAATGTTTTTTCTTTCTCACGGTTATCACCTCAATTTCCTAAAATCTTTCATCCGTCAAAAGCACATGCGCTCCCTTCCCGTAATGATCCGCCATGAAGCGCCCCGGCGGGGCGGTTTTTCGCATGCTTGGCCGAATTTTGGCAAAAATAAAGCAGAGGGTACAGATCATACCGGGGACAAAATGAAAACGGTATAAAATGTACCCTCTACCTCCTACCTCAATTGGAAATGGGGCGCGCCTCGCAAACGGGCCGATCTATCCCCCGCACCCCTATGAGATTTTCAGTTTATGCTCTGGCCGCGTCGATGACCGCCTGGCCGTTCTTGCACGCCTGGTCGGGAGTGCTTTGCAGGGTCAGGGCCTCCTGGAGGGCCTGCTGGTAGCCCAGCGAAATTTCAGGCCACTTTGGATCCGCCGGACGGGCGTTGGTATACGGGATCAGGTCGATGACGACCTTCCAGTGCGGACGGTCGGTGAAGTCGGGATCGCTCAGGGTCTTCTCACGCGGGATGAAGTGGCCGGAATCGATGTTCCACTTCTTGTTGCGGTCGTACTCCATGAACCATTTGAGGAAATCGACCGACTCTTCCTCGCCGTCGCCCTTGACGATCGCAAGGTTCTCGCCGCCGTAGACCGAGCCGTAGGTGGCGTCCTTCGGAATGGCAAAGTTATCCCACTCGAAGGCGACCGAGCCGTCCTCCTGGCCCTTCTCGAGCCCGCCGATCGCCCAGCAGCCCATGAACATCATGGCGAGGCGGCCGGCCTTGAACTGGGTCTGCACATCGGACTGGGACCACATGACAACGTCCTTGGGCATCGAGCCGTCCTGCACCATGTCGGCGAGCAGGGTCATGGCCTTGATGCCGGATTCGCTGTCGAGCTGGTAGCTGTCGCCGCCGGCGGTGTACTGGAAGGGCAGGTACTGGAAGGTGCCTTCCTCATTGCCCACCGCGCACATGCCGAAGCCGTAGACACCGTCCTTGGTCAGGGTTTTGGCGTCCGCCTTGAGCTCATCCCAGGTCTCGGGGGTTTTGGTGATGCCGGCCGCGTCGAACATATCCTTGTTGTAGTAGATCTGCATGTTGTTCGAGTTCGCCGGGACCGCGTACATCTTGCCCTCGTAGTAGCAGGTATTGAGGATCTGCTCATAATAGTCGTGGATGTCCTCGTTGTCCTTCATCTGCTCGGTGATGTCCTTGAACATCCCCATCGCGGAGTAGGCAACACAGTCGCAGTTGTCGATAAACACCATGTTGGGCAGGCTGCCGGCAGCCGAGCCGACCGAAAGCTGCTTCTTGAAATCGCCGAAGGGCAACTGCACCGAGGTGACGTTTGCCACATCACTTTGCGCCGAGTACTCGTCGCAGTACTCCTTGGCCAGGGTGCTCAGGTCGCCGTCATGGTAGTGCCAGAGAGTGAGCTCCTTCTTCTCGCCCGTCGGAGCCGCCTGGCTCTCGGGCGCTTCGCTGGAAGCCTCGGACGCAGCCGGGGCCGCGCTGCTCGCGGGAGCCTCGGAAGACGAAGCCGCGGGAGAGCCGCCGCAGCCAGCCACCATCGAAGCGAGCATGGACGCAGCCAGCAAGAGTGATAGGGTCTTCTTCATGTAGTAAACCTCCTCATGTCTTTACTGAAATATATGTTAACGGACGTTAACACCCAGATAAGGTGACAAGCAGGAACCCATGTCGAAAGAATGTTTGTACACAATCCTTGCGCAATACACCAGTTGATGCTAGAATATATATATTGGAATAAAATCCCGTTTATTCAATATCTTTTTTGTTCCTTATCGCCAACCCGGCGTATCCGGGCGGCTGGAAAAATCCTGAAAGCCGGTCCCTCCGCCGGGGTTAAACGCATTTTGGGTAAAAAAATAACATCCTCCGCCGGCAGGGGGATGCGCCGCGTACGGCCGCGCATAACCTTTTCGGTGGAAAAAGAATGGTATAACAAACCAGAGGACACGAAGGCGCCTCCTCCGGTCCCGGCGTTTATTCCGTTTTTATCTCCCCCTATACGGAGGGAGGTTTCATACAACATATTCCCGGCCGCGGTTCCCCCTTTGGGATGGTATCTTGGATCAGAACCGGGGTTTATTTTTATTTCTGCTTTTTCCCGGAATCACAGGAGAATGCGGAAAGGTCAATCTATCCCCTTTTCCCCTTTATCATTCCGGATTTTCGTGCATTTTTATTATAATCTTCATTTGTTGATTTGTCAACTGCATTTGTAGTTATTTTCGACATTTTTTACTGTAATGATCTTTTCTGCAAAGAATAAGGAAGAGAGAACCGGTGGGTTCTTTTATATGAGGTGAACGAATTGACCATCAACGAACGCTTTTTTCATCTGCTGGAGGAGTCCCAATATACCCAGAAAGAACTCTCTCAGCATACCAAAATATCAGAAAAGACGCTCAGCGCCTGGAAGCGGCGCGGGACCGATCCGCCGGCCCGGTATATATCTGCAATTGCAGATTTTCTTTCCTGCTCCGAACATTTTCTGCTGACGGGTGAGCAGGAAGCCTCCCCCGCCCCGATTGCCCGGGAAAAGAATGAAGAACAGCTGCTCGACCTGTTCCGGCAGCTCGACGCGGTGGAACAGGGCCTGATCCTCGGGCGGGCGGCACAGCTTCTCTACCAAAAGCGCCAGGAGCGGCAAGACTGAGCTCCCTTCGGCGGGAAGCCCCTTCCCAACGACAAAAAAAGGCTGGAACCGATTGGTTCCAGCCTTTTTCAGCGATTGTTCCTTATTTCATCATCGAAGCGACTTCGTCGGCAAAGTTGTCCTCTCTCTTCTCGAGGCCCTCGCCCTTCTCGAAGCGCACAAAGCTGACGATCGCGATCTTGCCGCCCAGCTCCTCGCCGATCTTGTCGGTGTACTGTGCAACAGACAGATCGCCGTCCTTGATGAAAGCCTGGTCGACAAGGCAGACTTCCTTGTAGTACTTCTGGATTCTGCCGTTGACCATCTTCTCGGCGATGTTGGCGGGCTTGCCCTCGTTGATCGCTTGGGCGGTGAGGATTTCCTTCTCCTTGTCGATGATCTCGGAGGGGACCTCTTCCTTGCGTACATAGGTCGGGGTGGCCGCCGCGATCTGCATGGCAATGTCCTTGGCATAGGCCTTGAAGCCGTCCTTGGAAGCGGTCGCATCGTCGGTGTCGAAGTTGACCATGACGCCGATCCGGCCGCCGCCGTGGATATAGGTCACGAGGTGGCCCTCGTAGCGGGCGAAGCGGCGGATGTTCATGTTCTCGCCGATGGTCAGGATCTTCTCTCTGAGCAGATCGGCCACCGTCTCATCCGCGCCCGAAGCCTTGCACTCGAGCAGCGCGGCGACGTCGGCCGGCTTCTGCTCGGCCACCGTCTTGGCGCAGGTCTCGACAAAGGCGACGAAGGAATCGTTCTTCGCCACGAAGTCGGTCTCGGCGTTGACCTCGATCACCACGCCGACGTTCCCGTTCTCATAGGCGTATACCAGGCCCTCGGCCGCGATACGGCCGGCCTTCTTGGCGGCGGCGGCAAGGCCCTTCTCTCTGAGGAATTCGATCGCCTTGTCCATATCGCCATTCGCTTCGGTCAGCGCTTTTTTGCAGTCCATCATGCCGCAGCCGGTTCTCTCACGCAGAGCGGCAACGTCCTTAGCAGTAAATGCCATTGGTATTTCCTCCCTGATTCTTTATCAATAATACAGAATTATTTCGCTTTGACAGGCTCGTCGGCCTCGTTCTCCTTCGCCTCGGCCTCTTCGGCGGCGGCGCCCTGCTGGCCCTGCTTGCCCTCGAGGATCGCATCGGCCATGGTCGCGGAGATCAGCTTGACGGCACGGATGGCGTCGTCGTTGCCGGGGATAACGTAATCGATCTCGTCCGGGTCGCAGTTGGTATCGACAATCGCGACGATCGGAATGCCGAGGTTCTTCGCCTCGGAGACGGCGATCCGCTCTTTTCTCGGGTCGACGATAAAGAGGGCCGCCGGGAGCTTCTTCATGTTTTTGATACCGCCCATGAATTTCTCAAGCTTCTCGATCTCGAGACGCAGCTTGATGACTTCCTTCTTGGGCAGGCGCTCGAAGGTGCCGTCCTCCTCCATCTTGCGCAGCTGCGCGAGACGGTCGATTCTGCGGCGGATGGTCTTAAAGTTGGTCAGCATGCCGCCCAGCCATCTGGCGTTGACAAAGTGCGCGCCGGCGCGGGTTGCCTCCTCGCGGATCGACTCGCCGGCCTGCTTCTTGGTGCCGACGAACAGGACCTCGCCGCCGTTCATGGACAGATCGCGCACGAACATGTACGCCTCGTCCAGCTTTTTGACGGTCTTCTGCAGGTCGATGATGTAGATGCCGTTACGCTCGGTAAAGATGTAACGCGCCATCTTGGGGTTCCATCTCCTGGTCTGGTGACCAAAGTGAACACCCGCTTCGAGAAGTTGCTTCATTGATACTACGCCCATGGTAAAATCCTCCTTCAGGTTAAACCTCCGTCCTGCCTTAAAAATTTCGTGCGGCCGATCCGCTCGCGCGGACACCTGGACCACACAATAACAGGACGTGCGTTTTCCGTAATATTATATCATACGCGGTTTAAGAATGCAAGCATGTTTTTCCATTTTCCTCAGGCGTGGGCGCGCAGCCTCGGCACCGGCAGGTTGACATGAAAATACACACAGAGCATACGGGTGAAAAAGACCACCGCGAGCGCCGAATAGAGGCTGGCCTGTTCCCCCAAATGGGGGTAGGCAAACCAGAGATAGACGGCGCCCAGCGCGGCTGCCAGCGCATAGATGTCGCTGCGGAAGATGGCGGGGACCCGCTGCGCGAGCACGTCGCGGATCACCCCTCCCCCGACCGCCGTGATGACCGACACGAAGAGGAACTGCACGAAGTTATAGTGCATGTGGATGGCCTTGAGCCCGGTGTCGATGGCGAAGATGCTCAGTCCCACCGCATCAAAGATCACGATGATGAAGTGGATCTTAAACAGGTTGCGGATCGCAATGACGAAGGCCACCGAGAGCAGCACCAGCAGGATGGTCAGGTAGCTGGAAAAGAACACGGGCACCAGCACGGTCATCCCCTGCTCGGGCAGATGGACCGGCACGCCGGTGTTCATCACCATATCGCGCAGGATCCCGCCCCCGCAGGCCGTGACGAAGGCCAGCACGCAGATCCCGAGGATATCCATGCGCTTTTGCATGGCGACATAGGCCCCCAGGATCGCGAAGCTGACCACCCCGATGTATTCAAAGATGTTAAGCAGCCCGAACTGAATTTCCACTTCCCTATCCCCTCACTGCGGCAGCTGCCAGTCGACCGAACGGCCGAACTGGCTCAAAAACGCATTGGTCTTGGAAAAGTGGCGGCAGCCGAAGAAGCCGCTTTGCGCCGAAAAGGGGCTGGGGTGGGCGGCGCTGAGCACCAGGTGGTTGAGGTTCGTGATATACTGCGCCTTGGCCTTAGCAAACGAGCCCCAGAGCAGGAAGACGATCGGCTCCTCGCGCGCGTTCAGCAGCTCGATGATCCGGTCGGTGAAAATCCCCCAGCCGATATCCCTATGGGAGTTCGCCTGCCCGGCGCGCACCGTCAAAGTGGCGTTGAGCAGCAGCACCCCGTCCTCGGCCCACGCCTCGAGACAGCCGTGCCCCGGCGGGATGAAGCCGACGTCGTCGTGCAGCTCCTGGTAAATATTCTGCAGGCTGGGAGGAACCGGCACCCCGCGCCGCACCGAGAAGGAGAGTCCCTGCGCCTGCCCCCGTCCGTGGTAGGGGTCCTGGCCGAGGATCACCGCCTTGACGCTGCGGTACGGGGTAAAGCGCAGGGCGTTAAAGATGTCCTCCATCGGCGGGTAGACGGTGTAGCGGCGGTACTCCTCCTTTAATGTTTCCCGCAGCCGCCGGTAATAATCCTTCTGGAACTCGCCGGCGAGCAGCTCGTCCCAGTCGTTGCCAATCTGTACCATAGGTCACCTCGAAGTCGTATGCCCGCCGCCTCAGACATGCAGGACAAGCAGGGCCACATTGAAATAGATAAAAATCGAACAGGCGTCCACCACCGTGGTGATGATGGGCGCCGCCATGATCGCCGGGTCTACCTTGAGGCGCTTGGCCACGATGGGCAGGATGCACCCCAGCGACTTTGACAGGCAGACGGTCAGGATCAGCGTGAACCCGACGGTGGCCGCCATCAAAAAAGATCCGTATTGAAAGAAGATGCGCAGCCCGTTGACCAGGGCCAGCGCCACGCCCACCAAGAGCGCCACCCGGATTTCCTTAAACCAGACGCGCAGCGCATCCCGCGGCGCGATCTCGTTTAAGGCCATGCCGCGGATGACCAGCGTCGAGCTCTGCGAGCCGCAGTTCCCGCCGGTGTCCATGATCATCGGGATAAAGGCCACCAGCAGCGGGATGGCCGCGAAGGCGTCCTCATATTTGGTGATGATCGTGCCGGTCACCGTGGCCGAGAGCATGAGGATCAAGAGCCAGACGATCCGCTTCTTGGCGTGGGTAAAAACCGAGGTGCGCAGGTAGCTGTCGTCCGTCGGGCTGATGGCCGCCATCTTCTCAAAGTCCTCGGTGTTCTCCTCCTGGATGACGTCCAACGCGTCGTCGATGGTGATGATCCCGACCAAACGGTTCTCCGTATCCACCACCGGCAGCGCCAGGAAGTCATATTTACCGAACAGGTAGGCGATCTGCTCCTGATCGTCCAGGGTGTGGACATAGATAATGTTGGTCTCCATGATCTCCCCGATGAGGGTTTCCTTGTCGGCCAGCAGCAGGGTCTTGACGGTGACCACCCCCTCGAGCACCCGGTTGTCGCCGATGACATAGCAGGTATAGATGGTCTCCTTGTTTACCCCGGTGCGCCGGATGTGGTCGAACGCCTGTCCCACCGTCATCGAGCTTTTAAGGTCCACCAGCTCGATGGTCATCAGGCTGCCCGCACTGTCCTCGGGGTAGCTCAAAAATTGGTTGATGGATTTGCGGTACTGCATGTCGCAGCTTTGCAGCACCTTCTTGACGACGTTTGCGGGCATTTCCTCGAGCATGTCCACGGTGTCGTCCATCGCCAGTTCGTCGAGCACGGCGCGCAGCTCGACGTCGTTCATCGCCTCACAAAGGCTCTGCTGGGTCTCGCTCTCCATGTAGGAGAAGGTATCCGCCGCCGTCTCCTTGGGCAGGAGCCGAAACAGCAGCACCATGTCCTCCTGGGAAAGGCCCAAAAAGAGCGCCGCGATGTCCACCACGTTGAGCTCACTCAGATATGCGCGCAGCCGGCCGTAATGGCGCTGTGCGAGCAGCTCGCGAATCGTTTCATTCATCCTATTCTGCCTCCCTCTTTGCGGGCGGCAAAAGGCTAGGGCCCCGGCTTGAACGCCGCCCGCTGTTTCTCTGTTTGTTTCCGACTTTGTCGACTCGGACCTGCGTCCACCGTGTTCACCCCTTTAATGATTAAATTGCCCCATTGGCGCTTTCTCGCTTTTTTGGCATAGCAGCCATAGGGGTCTTGAAATACAGCTCAAAGAGCTATCTTTTATTATACTACCTGCGCCCCGCGCTGTAAACCAGACTTTTCTGCCATTATGATCTTTTCCATCAGAAATTTCAATCTCCTTGTCCGTCTGCCGCGTACAAGGAAGCGGCCTGCCGGTCATCCCGGCAGGCCGCCCAATTTCTATTCCATACCCTTCCCTGCAGTGCCGCCCTGTCCCATCAGCGCAATCATCTTTTCCAAAAACTCCAGCGGAAAAGGCGGGGACGCCAAAGGCTTCACCGCCAGCGACATCAGCTTCACAGGGTTGTCGTCCGCCGCGATCCGGTTGGAGTGGAACACGCCGCAGCTTCGGCAGCGGTGCAGAATGGCCCACTCCCCATCGGCGCGCACCCAGACCCCGACCGGGTCCATGACCCCCTGGCAGATGGATTTCCGGTCCCCCGGCTCCTCGTCGAGATGGACGCTGGAAAGGCAATTCGGACAATGGTTGCGATGCCGGGTGCCGGCACCCTCCAAAGCGACCGTACTGCCGCAAACCTTGCAGACAAAGCAGGGATCGTCTTTTTTTAATCTATTCAATTTAAATCCTCCTGAAGTTATCCGTATAGTTCATAACTTTGGGAGGCTTTGCGGAGATCAGTCCACACAAACCTCCCGGTTCGTGACAATCTCCGTAGTACCAAATCTAAACAAAAATCATTTCTCCTTAAAGTATAATAAAAATTTGCCGTGCTTTATTTTAACACATCCGGCGCTATCTTACAAGATGCGGCGGCGTTGAGAAAAAGTCCCCCTTGACAACTCGCCGAAAAGAGCTTATAGTATTAACAATATCTCTCAAATGCGCAGATGAGGAACAGTAAGGCCTCCTTCTCCATCCAGAGAGCTGCTGGCAGGTGAAAAGCAGCTGGAGCAGAGCCCTGAACTCGCCTCGGAGCAGCCCGCTGAACCGTACTTCGTAGTAGGCGCCGCCGGAACCCGGCCGTTACCCCGGGAGGATATAAGGCCCCTGTGGGTCCGTATCCGTGAATGAGCATATTGCCCGCTGGGGAATATGGAATTAGAGTGGTACCGCGTGAGACTGAAAGTCTTTCGCCTCTAACGAAGAGGTGAAGGGCTTTTTTGTTATATGTAAATACTTCATTTGATAACAAATCAGGAAAGGGTGTTTGGCAGATGAAAAACGTAGAAAAGTACAAGAGGGGCTATTTTCTTCCACCCCACTGCGAGATGAGATGGGCCCAAAAGGAATACATCGACCACCCGCCGGTCTGGTGCAGCGTCGACCTGCGCGACGGCAACCAGTCGCTGATCGTCCCGATGAGCCTCGAGGAGAAGCTGGAATTCTATCAGCACCTGCTGAAAGTCGGCTTCAAGGAGATCGAGATCGGTTTCCCAGCCGCCAGCGAAACGGAATATGAGTTCCTGCGCACCCTCATCGAGCAGGACCTGATCCCGGACGACGTGACCATCCAGGTGCTCACCCAGTCCCGCGAGCACATCATCGAAAAGACCTTCGAGGCGCTCAAGGGCTGCAAGAAGGCGGTGGTCCACCTTTACAACTCCACCTCGGTCGCCCAGCGCGAGCAGGTCTTTAAGAAGAGCAAGGAAGAGATCATCGACATCGCCGTGATGGGCGCAAAGCTGCTGCAAAAGCGCGCCGCCGAGGCGGATGGGGATTTCCGCTTCGAGTACTCCCCCGAGAGCTTCACCGGCACCGAGATGGAATTCGCCCTGGAAATCTGTAACGCGGTGCTGGACATCTGGAAGCCCACGCCCCAGCGCAAGGTTATCATCAACCTGCCGGTCACTGTCTCGATGTCCATGCCCCACGTCTACGCCAACCAGGTCGAGTTCATGAACGACAACCTCAAATACCGCGAGAGCGTGATCATCTCGCTCCACCCGCACAATGACCGCGGCTGCGCCATCGCGGACAGCGAGCTCGGGCTGCTGGCCGGTGCCGACCGGATCGAGGGCACCCTCTTCGGAAACGGCGAGCGCACCGGCAACGTGGACATCGTGACCCTGGCGCTCAACATGTATTCCCACGGGGTGGACCCGGGACTGGACTTCTCCAATCTACCCGAAACCACCGCCCTCTACGAGCGGCTGACCCGCATGCACGTCTACGAGCGCCAGCCCTATTCCGGCGCGCTGGTCTTCGCCGCCTTCTCCGGCTCCCATCAGGACGCCATCGCCAAGGGGATGCACTGGCGGGACGAGAAGAACTGCGAGCACTGGACCGTCCCCTACCTGCCGATCGACCCGAAGGACATCGGCCGGGAATACGAGGGCGACGTCATCCGGATCAATTCCCAGTCCGGCAAGGGCGGGATCGGCTACCTGCTCGAGCAGAAGTACGGCCTCGACCTGCCGCCCAAGATGCGCGAGGATTTCGGCTACAAGGTCAAGAGCGTTTCCGACCATCTGCATAAGGAGCTGCTGCCCGACGAGATCCATGACATCTTCCAGAAGGAATATGTCAACATCGACGCGCCGGTCAAATTCGTCAACTACAAGATTGCCGCCAACGGCGAGACCCACGCCACCGTCTGGGTGAAGGTCAGCGGCGAGGAGCAGGAGTTCACCGCCTCGGGCAACGGACGTCTGGATGCCGTCAGCAACGCGCTGCAGCGGGGCCTGCGGATCAGCTATTCCAACCTGGTCTACAAGGAGCACGCTTTGGAGATCGGCTCGACCTCCCGCGCGATGGCCTATGTCGGGATCACCGGCCCCGACGGGAAGACCAGCTGGGGCGCCGGGCGGCACAACGACATCATGACCGCCTCGGTCTATGCCCTGGTGAGCGCCGTCAACAAAATGATGAATTAACCGATTCCCTTAAAAAAACCGGGGCCTGCCGCAGTCATTTGCGGCAGGCCCCGGTTTTTCTTTGCTATGGAAGCAGCGGCTTGCAGATCAGGCGGTCCAGCTTGGTGTCCAGGATATTGGCCGCGTGGGCCGGGCGCAGGATCCAGGCCGTGTCCGCTCCCCTGCCGGTCCCGCCCACACAGACCACCGGACCCGGCCTTATCGCGCCGCAGTCCAGCGCCATCACGGCGCACTCGACGCAGACCTTGGTGCCCTGCCCGAACATGCGCAGGGTATGGGCCATGATCTCGACCGGATAGGCGCCGCTGAACTTCTTCGAGATCCCCCGCTCCGCCCCGCTGAGCACATGGGTGGCGGTGACGATCGCCATCCCGCAGTCCTGGAGCTCCCGGCGCACCTGTGCGGGCAGCTCCTGCTCCCCCGGCTCCCTGTAGCCGTTGGCGTGGGTCACCACGACGATGTCAAGCTCCTTTGCCGCGCCTTTCAGCAGCAGCGGCGTATATCCCGAACCGGTGGCCACCACCAGCGCGCCGATCCCTTCCTCCTTCGCCGCCTGCACCGCAAGCTGCAAGGTCCGTTCGGTATTCTGTTTGCCCGGCTTATCAAAATAAACCATGGTTCCCTCCCCTTTCTGTTTGAAAACGGTATAATCCATTATTCCTTCGGCCCAAAATATTCATCGATCACCGTTTCAGCCATCCGTTTCATATAAAGCGACATCGCGGACATCGAGAGCAGCAGCACCATCAGATCGCTCTTGCCCCGCAGCTCGATCGGCGACTTGCGGAACATCGAACGGATGACCTCCGGCATGGTGTCCCGCTCGATCTGCTTGAAGGTCAGAAACTGCCGGTAACACTCCTCGAGCGCCTTCTCGTCGAAGTCCTCCTCCTCGTAGACGCCCGAGAGCACCCTTTTTATCTCCTGGATGGTAAGGGTGTTTTTCATGTTGTAAATGAGCAGCATCTGGATGATGTGTTCCTTGGTGTACTTCTTTCCCTTGATCGGCTTGAGGACGCCCTCCTTGCTGTAATTGTTGATCATCGTCTTGGTCAGCAGCTTGTCGTCCTCGTACCGCTTATTCCCGCCAAGGTTCTGATCGAAAATGGTGATGATCTGGTCCATATACAGGTCGATGTCCGGGATGCTTTGCGGCGGGATATCGTCGTCGTCAAAGCTGCGGCGCACCAGGTCCATCATTTCTTCCTTCATATCCGGCATGGTTTCTACCTCCCAGGTAAAATTCTTGCGATCGTAGAGTTGCATAACGGCTATATTGTGGCTATTGTACCATATTTTGCAATGCTTATCAATTTCTGCTCTTGTAATCCCGCCGAAATATGTTATACTATAAATATAAAATAGTTTTAAAAACTATATTTTACATTATCCATACTTGGAGGTGCGATTTTTGAAAACACTTTTTTCCGGCGCCCGCGAGCCTGTCAACAGTGCGACTCATTTTTTCGGGGCGGTCCTTTCGGTGGTGGGCACAGTGCTGCTGGTGTTTTCCGCACTTCGCAGCGAAACGCCCCGCTCCCTGCTGATCGCCGGGCTTGTCTTCGGGCTCTCGCTGACCGCGCTGTACTGCGCAAGCTCGCTCTACCACTATGTCCACTGCTCGGCGCCGGCTCTGCTGCGCCTGCGCAAGCTGGACCATGCGATGATCTACGTACTGATCGCGGGGACCTATACTCCTTTGCTGCTCGCCTTTTCCGAGGGGCGCGAGGGGTTCTACCTCACCCTGGGAATCTGGGCGGTCGCGCTTTGCGGCATCGCGATGAAGGTGGTCTGGATGGGCGCGCCGCGCTGGCTGTCCACCGTGCTCTATATCGCGATGGGCTGGGCGATCGTCCTCGACCCGGCGGCCATCCTGCGCATGCCGTCCGGGTGCCTCTGGCTGATCGCGCTGGGGGGGCTGTGCTACACCCTGGGCGCCGTGATCTATGCGTTCAAGAAGCCGAACCTTTTCCAGCGCTTCGGCTTCCATGAGCTTTTCCATGTCTTCGTGCTGCTGGGCAGCCTGCTGCACTTTTTGGCCGTCTATCTGTTCATCATCCGCTGAATACATGAAAAGAAGGGACCACCATCCGGTGGTCCCTCTCTTTATTTCTGCCCGTCCTTTTGCCGGATCTCGGTGCGTCGGATCTTCCCGCTGATGGTCTTGGGCAGCTCCTCCACAAATTCGACGATCCGCGGATACTTATAAGGGGCCGTCTGCTTCTTGACGTAGTTTTGCAGCTCCTTTTTGAGCTCGTCGCTCGGCTGATACTTCTTGGTCAGCACGATGGTCGCCTTGACCACCGTCCCGCGCACCGGGTCGGGCGCGCCGGTGATGGCGCACTCCAGCACCGCCGGATGCTCCATCAGCACGCTTTCGATCTCGAAGGGCCCGATCCGGTAACCGCTGGATTTGATCACGTCGTCGGTGCGACCGACATACCAGTAGTAGCCGTTTTCATCCCGCCAGGCAGTGTCGCCGGTATGATAGATGTCGTCGTGCCAGGCTTCACGGGTCAGCTCCTCATTGCGGTAGTAGCCCTTGAACATCCCGACCGGGCGGCCGGCGCCGGTGCGCAGCACGATCTCGCCCACCACGCCGTTGGGCACGTCGTTGCCGTCCTCGTCCACCAGCGCCATGGTGGGATAGAGCGGAGAGGGCTTGCCCATCGAGCCGGGCTTCGGCTTGCTGCCCACGAGGTTGCACAGCGTCAGGGTGGTTTCGGTCTGGCCGAAGCCCTCCATCAGCTCAAGTCCGGTAAACTCCTTGAAGCGGTTATAAACCTCGGGGTTGAGCGCTTCGCCCGCTGTGGTGGCGTACTGCAGGGAGCTCAGATCGTACCCGTCCATCCCCTCCTTGATGAAGAAGCGGTACATGGTCGGCGGGGCGCAGAAGGTGGTGATCTTATATTTTTCGATCATCGAGAGGATTTCGTGGCTGTTAAATTTCTCAAAGTCATAGACGAAAATCCCCGCCGCGCAGAGCCACTGGCCGTAGAGTTTGCCCCAGGCCGCCTTGCCCCAGCCGGTGTCCGAGATCGTCAGGTGCAGCCCGTCGGGATCGACGTTGTGCCAGTAGCGGGCGGTGATGATATGCCCGATGGCGTAGCTGTGGTCGTGCACCACCATCTTGGGATAGCCGGTGGTGCCGGAGGTGAAGTAGGCGAGCATCCCGATGTCATAGGTGGTGGGCACCCGCTCGAAGTGCTCGTCCGCCGCCTCAACAAGCGCGTCGTAATCGCTCCAGCCCTCCTTTTTCCCTCTCGCAGTCAGCTTGCACTTGAGGCCGCCATACTCTTGGCAGGCTTCGTCCACAAAGCGGGTGGTCTCCCCCTCGGCGGTGCAGATGATCCCGGCCACCTCGGCGAGCTGGAAGCGGTAGAGGATGTCCTTCTCGGTCAGCAGGTGGGTGGCGGGGATGGCCACGGCGCCGAGCTTGTGCAGCGCCAGGATCGCCGTCCAGAACTGGTAATGCCGCTTTAAGATGAGCATCACCTTGTCGCCCTTGACAATGCCGAGCTCCCGCAGGACGTTGGCCGCCTTGTCGCTCTCGCGCTTGAGGTCCCCGAAGGTGAAAATGCGCTCCTCCCCAAGGGTGTTGCACCAGACCATCGCCCGGCGGTTCGGCTCCAGGCGGGCGATCTCGTCCGTCACGTCGTAGGCAAAGTTGAAAGTCTCGGGGACGATCGGCTCAAAGTAATTGAGCACCCCATTTTTGTCAAAGCCCTCCTTGCAGAAGCGCTGATAGAATTTTCCGATATCCGACATTTCCCTTAGTCCTCCTTCTTCTTATGAGGATTCTTGAGCACCACCGCGAGAAATACGCACTCCTCGCCCCCGGTGGCGATCATGCCGTGCCCGTGGCCCGAGTCATAGTAGATGGCGTCGCCCTCGCCGAGCACTTCGATCTTGTCCTCCATGGCGACCTTTAAGCTGCCCTTGAGGATATAGTCGAACTCCTGCCCCTCATGGAAGGAGAGATGGATCGGCTGATCCTGCTCCTCGGGCAGATAAGGCGCTCGCACCAAAAAGGGCTCGCAGAGCTTGTTTTCAAAGAGATAGGCCAGGTGGTTATAGGTAAAGCCCCGCCGTCTCTCGATGGGCAGACCCTGCCCGTTGCGCACCACCGAGTAGAAGCTCAGCTTGGGGCTGTCCCCGGTGAGGATTTCGACGAGGTCCACCCCGAAGCGCTCGGCGCACTGGTACAAAAAGGTGAAGGAGAAATCCCCCTTGCCGTCCTCCAGGTCTTGGTACTCCTGCTCGCTGACCCCGGTGGTCTGCGCCATCTCGGCGACCGGAATCTCCAGAATATCCCGCAGCGTGCGAATTCGCTGAGCAATGGCCGCAATTTTATCTTCCATGACGGTTCCTCCTTGAATTGATTTTGAAAATACAAAAACGGCCCATCCCTGTTTTCTACAGGGACGAGCCGGTCTATCCTGCCCGTGGTACCACCCGGTTTGCCGCGCCATGCCGGACGCGGCCGCTCTTTTCGAGTTCCAACAAACTCCAGACTTGTAACGCTGTCTTTGCGGGGACGCCTACTGCCTGTGTTCAGCGCCCGGCTCCAAGGTGATCGGCATGGCGGACCGCTCCGCGCCGGCTTGCACCAACCGCCGGCTCTCTGTGGCGGGCCTCTGTCCGCGGCCATCCTTTTCCTCGCCTTTATGCTGTTAAATTGTGATTATCATAACGCACTTGGCAGCCGCTGTCAAGGGGAAAGGAGAAATTATTGGCGCGGCAGCAGAAAGTCCCGGATTTCGTTTGGCGCGAAGACAATCCTGTCCGCGCCCGCTTGCCGAAGCTCCCGCGCGCCCCGGAAGCCCCAGTCGACCCCGATGACATAGAGCCCCGCATTATGCCCGGTCTGCACGTCCACGTCGCTGTCCCCGATGTAGACGGCGCGCTCCGGCCCGGTCCCCGCCAAGCGCAGCACCTCATGCACCGCGGTGGGGTCAGGCTTGCGCGGGACCCCCTCCCGCTTGCCGAAGGCGGCAAAAAAGGTATCGGGAAAAAGCTGCTCCACCATTTTTTCCGTAAAGGGATGGGGCTTGTTGGAGAGCACCGCAAGCTTGATTCCGGCCCCCCTGAGGGCGGCGAGCATCCGCCGCACACCCTCATAGGGCGCGGAATGGCGGAGATAGCACTCCTCATAATAGCGGTCGAACAGACCGTTGAGACGGACCAGCGTCTCCTCGTCCCTGTGCCCCTCGGGCAGGATGCGCTCCATCAGCTTCTTGACCCCGCTGCCGACGAAATAGCGGTACTCCCCGAGCGAATGCTGCGGGTATCCCAGGTCCCCCAGCGCCCGGTTGCAGGCGTCGGCGAGGTCCTGTAACGTGTCGGCCAGCGTCCCATCCAGATCGAAGACGGCGAGCTCATAGTCCCCGCCGGTGTTAAAAATCTGCCCGCCGAAGCTGTCCGCCGCGACGATCAGAGGGAAATCTTCCACTTCCAGCCGTTTGATGGACTCACAGCCCAGGTCCTCGAAGGCGATTACCTCACAGGAGCGCACGCATTTGGCCGCCAGCGCCCCGGCGCCGCCCATGGCGCACAGGTAGAGCCCGCCATTTTTTCGCACCGCCTCGTAGACTGCCGGCGAGCGCTCCCCCTTGCCGATGGTGGCGAGCAGCCCGAGATCCATCAACCGCGGGGTAAACGGGTCCATGCGCGAGGAGGTCGTCGGCCCGCAGGAGCCGATAGGGCTCCCCTCCCGCGCGGCGGTCGGCCCCGCGAAGTAGATCACCGCATCCCGCAGCGGGAAGGGGGAGCGCTCGCCCCCCTCGAGAAGTTCCATAATCCTTTTGTGCGCGGCGTCCCGCGCCGTGTAGATCGTCCCGGACAGGAGGATCCTATCGCCTGCGCGCAGCTCCTTTGCCGCCGCGCGCAGGTTGTCCACCGATATGCTTTGAATCACTGTTTGCCCACCTTTTAGAAACCTGCTGTGTCAGCGAAGTGAACCCCTTTTTACAAAGCCGCTTTGTTTCTGTTATGCCGCGGTTCAGCCTTGATAGGGTTGCGTAAAAAAATCGGGATTCTCCATCCTTCTGGGCTCATATCCAGCGCCCGCCGGCGCCTGCTGGGAAGGCGCCTGATAGGGCTCTTCATAGGCCGGCTCGCCGGAATCGGTATTCCCGGCGCTGATATAAAGATGCCCCTCGGCCTCCTTGATCGCCAGGTCGATGGCCGACATCTTGTCGTCCAGCCCCTGCAGCGTCTCGGCCGCGAAGGAGCGCAGCCGGTAAATATCATTTTTAAATTCATCAACCCGCTTGTTGATGTCATAGATATTATCGATCGATTCCTTGGCGATCTGCTCGGCCTGGCTGCGCGCGCGGGAAACGATGTCGTCGGCCTGCTTCTGCGCTTCGAGCATGACCGCGCCCACCTGGGCGGTGACCTCGTCGTAGCGGCGGCTCTTCTCCTCTCCCTGATGCAAAGCCCCCTGCAGCTGGTTGACCCGCTCGCAGGCCTGCGCGAGCTGGCTTTCAAGCTCGGCAATGCGCGCATCCTTGCCCGCCTGGGAGGCGCTGAGCTGCTCCTCGCGCTTTTGAAGGGCCTCCTCGCGCTCGTTCACGGCCTCGTCCTTCTTGGAGAGCTGCTCCTCGAGCGAGGTGACCTTCACCTGCAACTCGGCCAGCTGGCTGCTCATCAGATCGCGGGAGGAGGACGCCTCGTCCGCCTGCCTTTGCAGCTCGGCCTCGCGCTCCTGGGACTTAGAGATCAGCTCGTCGATATAGGTCAAAACGGACTGCTTGTCGAATCCGCCGAATGCGGCTGTTTTAAATTCCAAAACGATACCTCCTAAACACTGTACCTTCATGATATGATAGGGCAAGGAACCGTTATGCCAACGCGAAGCGCATGGGATACCGGCCATTTAAAAGATGGGAGCGCCATTTGGCACAGCCATTGTGCTCATTATACCATAATTTGAGGGCGAATCAAACACAATATTTTGGATTCCCGCCGCTTTTTGGAGAATCGGGCAGCGAATTGTAAACATTCTGTCGGCGGCGATTGACTGGCGGCGGATTTTGTATTATAGTTACTAATGTATACTGTTTTATTCCAGATTCAATTTTCGGCCTTTTCCGCGTTGGAATTTCCCTCTTGCACCAGTCGGTTTTCCTGCCGCCGGGCCTGAAATATCTGTGATGCCACTTCACTTTACACAAATGGACAATCCCCATTCCCAAGCGGTTTTCCGCTTTGCCGAATCCGGGTCCCGGGAGGTTTCACATGCACTACAAAATTGGTATCGATATTGGTTCCACCACGCTCAAGTGCGTCGTGCTCGACGAGAGCGACAACATTCTTTACAAGAGCTATGAGCGGCATATGTCCCGCGTGCGGCAGCTGACGCTGGAAAAATTTGTCGAACTTGAGGAGCTGCTGCGGGGGAACGAGCTCAAGGTTTCCATCACCGGCTCGGCGGGGCTGGGCGTCTCGGACAAGAGCGGGCTGCCCTTCGTGCAGGAGGTGTTCGCCACCTCGCAGGCGGCCAAGGTCTACTATCCGCAGACCGACGTGGTGATCGAGCTCGGGGGCGAGGACGCCAAAATCCTCTTTTTGCAAGGTACGCCCGAGGAGCGTATGAACAGCACCTGCGCGGGCGGCACCGGCTCCTTCATCGACCAGATGGCCGCGCTGCTGGCGGTGGACGTTGGGGAGCTCGACCGGCTGAGCCTGCGGCACACCTGCCTCTACCCTATCGCCTCGCGCTGCGGGGTGTTCGCCAAGACCGACATCCAGCCGCTGATCAACCAGGGGGCCCAGAAGGAGGACCTAGCGGCCTCCATCTTCCAGGCGGTGGTGGATCAGACCATCGCGGGACTTGCCCAGGGGCGGCCGATCGTGGGGAACGTGCTCTTTCTGGGCGGGCCGCTCGCCTTTTTGCAGGGGCTGCGCCAGCGCTTCGTCGAGACCTTGAAGCTGGACGAGCGCTCCGCGATCTTCACGCCCCTCGCGCAGTACTTCGTGGCGCTCGGCGCTGCCATCTACGCCGGCGGGCTCCCCCAGAGCTTTTGCTACGGGGACCTGATCGCCGCCATGGAGCGCGCGCTGAAGGCTCCCAGCGAGTCGCGCGGGCTGCCTCCCCTCTTTGAAAGCGATGCGGAATACGAGGCCTTCCAAAAACGGCACCAGAGCGCGAAGGTCGACAGCGTTGACCTCGCCGAGTACTGCGGCGGGGTCTATATCGGGATCGACGCCGGGTCCACCACCACCAAGCTGGCGGTGATCGATGAGCGGGACAACCTGCTCTACAGCCACTATTGCCGCAACAACGGCAACCCGCTCGAGGTGGTGCTGCAGGAGCTGGGTACCATCTATTTCCTGGGAAAGGACCGGATCAAGGTACTCGGCAGTGCGGTCACCGGCTACGGCGAGGAGCTGATGCTCGGCGCCTTCGACGTGGACGAGGGCGTGGTCGAGACGGTGGCGCACTACACCGCCGCGCGGCACTTTAACCCCGACGTCAGCTTTATCATCGACATCGGCGGGCAGGACATGAAGTGCTTCCATATCAAGGACGGGGCCATCGACAGCATATTGCTCAACGAGGCCTGCTCCTCGGGCTGCGGCTCCTTTATTGAGACCTTTGCGAATTCGATGGGCTACCCCATCGAGGAATTCGCCCGGCTCGGGCTGTTCGCCAAGGCCCCGGTGGATTTGGGGACGCGCTGCACCGTCTTTATGAACTCCTCGGTCAAGCAGGCCCAGAAGGACGGCGCGCCGGTCGAGGACATCTCGGCGGGGCTGAGTATCAGCGTGGTCAAGAACGCGCTTTATAAGGTCATCCGGGTGCACAGCGCCGACGAGCTGGGCGAGAATATCGTGGTACAGGGCGGCACCTTCTTAAACGACTCGGTGCTGCGCAGCTTTGAAAAGGAGCTGGGCCACGATGTCGTGCGCCCCCAGATTGCCGGGCTGATGGGCGCCTATGGCGCGGCCCTGATCGCCAAGGAACGCTCGAAGGGACAGAGCACCATCAGCACCCGGGAGGAGCTCGAACAGTTCACCCACACAAGCGTCCCGGTCACCTGCAAGCGCTGCACCAACCATTGCCGCCTGACCATCAACACCTTTCCCGGCGGGCGCAAGTTCATCTCCGGCAACAAGTGCGAGCGCCCGGTCACGGGTGAGAAGGGCGCCGACCTGCCCAACCTCTATCAGTTCAAGTACGGGCTGCTCACCTCCCTGCCCAGGTTCCCGAATAAACGGGGCACCATGGGGATTCCCCTGGCGCTCAATATGTACGAAAACCTGCCGTTCTGGAACACCTTTTTCGGGCGCCTCGGCTTTGAGGTGGTCGTTTCGGATTCCTCCACCCGCAAGCTCTATTCCAGCGGGCAGCACACCATCCCCTCGGACACCGTCTGCTTCCCGGCCAAGGTGACCCACGGGCACATCCAGAACCTGATCGGCAAGGGGGTCGACTCGATCTTCTATCCCTGCATGTCCTACAACTTCGACGAGGGGATGAGCGACAACTGCTACAATTGCCCGGTGGTCGCCTATTACCCCGAGGTCATCTTCGCCAACATGTCGGTACCGCCCAACATCCGCTTCCTCTATCCTTATATCAGCCTCAACGACCGGGATTTCTTTGTAAAACGGATCACCGGAGTGCTGCGCGAATACTGGCCGGACATCGGCAAACGCGCTGTCGCAGACGCGGCCACAGCTGCCTATGACGCGCTGGAAGCCCACCACAACGCCATCCGCGAGGAGGGGCTGCGGGCCATCCAGTACGCTAAGGACCACCGCCGCAAGACCATCATCCTCTCGGGGCGGCCCTACCACATCGACCCGCTGATCAACCACGGGATCGACAACCTGATCGCCTCGCTCGGCTTCGTCATCCTCTCGGAGGACAGCGTGCCCGCCCTGCCCGAATACCACCGGGTCAACGTGCTCAACCAGTGGACCTACCACGCCAGGATGTACAACGCCGCCAGGCAGTGTGTAGGCATGCCGGACACCGAGATGGTCCAGCTGGTCTCCTTCGGCTGCGGGCTGGACGCCATCACCACCGACGAGGTGCGCGAGCTGCTGCGCCACGGCGGCAAGCTCTATACCCAGATCAAGATCGATGAAATCAACAATCTCGGCGCCGTCAAGATCCGCCTGCGCAGCCTGCAAGCGGCGATGAACGGGCGGGCGGAGGAATCCAGGCTCCCCACCGGAAAGGCATGAAACGCATGAACAACGAATATACCGAATACACCGTACCAAAGCCGGAATTTACCCCTGAAATGAAGGCCACCCACACCATCCTGGTGCCGATGATGCTTCCCATCCACTTCGAGATGCTCTGCGAGGTGCTGCGCCAGGAGGGCTACAAGGTCGAGCTGCTGCGCACCAACCATCGCCAGATCGTGGACGAGGGATTAAAGAGCGTGCACAACGACACCTGCTACCCGGCGCTGCTGGTCATCGGGCAGATGATGGACGCGCTCAAGAGCGGGAAGTACGATCTCAATAAAGTGGCTCTGCTCATCACCCAGACCGGCGGCGGCTGCCGCGCCTCCAACTATTTGAGCTTGCTGCGCAAGGCGCTCGCCAACGCCGGGCTTTCGCACGTCCCGGTCATTTCGATCAACTTTACGGGGCTCGAGGAGAACAGCGGTTTTAAAATCAGCCTGCGCGCGCTGGTCAAATGCGCCTTCGCGCTGACCTATGGCGACATGATCATGTGGGTGCGCAACCAGGTGCGCCCCTACGAGCGCCATCCCGACGAGACCCAGCGGGTGGTGGAGGAATGGACCCGCGAGCTGACGGGGCAGTTTCGCTCCCCCCGCTTCTTCTTCGTCAAACGCAATTATAGGCGCATCCTGCGCGACTTCGCCGCCATCGAGCAGGTGAAGCGCGAGCCGATCCGGGTCGGGATCGTCGGTGAAATCTATATGAAATACGCGGCGCTCGGCAACAATTCTCTCGAGGACTTTCTCGTCTCCCAGGGGGCCGAGCCCGTCGTCTCGGGGGTGAGCGACTTCATGCTCTACTGCCTGCGCAACGGGGTCTTCGACAACCGCCTCTACGGCACCAACCCGCGCGGGAAGCTGATCTGGCGGGTGGCGGGCGGATATCTCCTCAGCCGCCAAAAGCAGATGATCGCCGCCATCAAGGAGCATGGAGCCTTTCGCGCCCCCACCGCCTTTACCGAGCTCGAAAAACTGGTCGAGGGCTACATCGGCACCGGCGCCAAGATGGGCGAGGGGTGGCTGCTCACCAGCGAGATGCTCGAGCTGATCCACAGCGGGGTCAACAACATCGTCTGCACCCAGCCCTTCGGCTGCCTGCCCAACCACATCGTGGCCAAGGGGATGATCCGCAAGATCAAGGAGCACCATCCGCAGGCGAACATCGTCGCGGTGGACTACGACCCGGGCGCCAGCCGGATCAACCAGGAAAACCGGATCAAGCTGATGCTCGCCATCGCCCACCAGCAAGCCGAAGAGGAAAAGAGCGGGCCTACCCCCTCTCCCGCCGCGCCGCAGGAGGAGCGGGTGATGGCGGGATGACCATCCGCCCGGCGGGGATTGTTGACATCCCCGCGCTCAGCCTGATCCACGCGCGCAGCTGGAAGGAGGCTTACCGCGGGATGGTGCCGCAGGAATACCTCGACAGCCTCTCGGACGACCGCTGGGAGCCCATGCTGCGCGCCTGGCTCGCGGCGGGCAACCACGCGCTGATGCTGTTGGAAGACGGGCTCCCTGTCGGCTGCTGTACCTATGGCGCCGCCAGGGAGGAACGCTTTGCCGGCTGGGGCGAGATCGTCTCCCTCTACCTGCTGCCCGGCTATATCGGCCGCGGCTATGGACAGGCCCTGTTGCAGGCTGTGTTGCAGGATATGGAAAAAATTGGGTATCAAAAAATTACCCTTTGGGTGTTGCGGGAAAACCGGCGCGCCCGTCGCTTCTACCGCAAAAATGGGTTCGCCCAAAACGGAGAGCGCTGCCACAGCGAGGCGGGAGGCAAACAGCTGACCGAGCTGCGGTACGTCAGAGGATAATCGGAAAAGCAAACGCCCGGGCCGCCATACGCGGCCCGGGCATTTTTGTAGCTGATATCAAAGCTGGTTCTTGATCCTGTCCAGCGCGCCCTTCTCCAGTCTTGAGACCTGCGCCTGGGAAATGCCGATCTCCTGAGCCACGTCCATCTGGGTCTTGCCCTGGAAGAAGCGGCAGTAGAGGATTTTCTTCTCCCGCTCGCCCAGCCCCGTGATCGCCTCTTTGAGCGAAATCTCGTCCAGCCAGTCGGTCTGATCCCCTTGGTCTCCCACCTGGTCCATCACATAGATGGTGTCCCCGCCGTCTGAAAAGACCGGCTCATAGAGGGAGACCGGGTCCACGATGGATTCCAGCGCCAGCACCACGTCGCACTTGGGGCAGCCCATCTCCTTTGCAATCTCCTCGATGGTCGGCTCCCGGCTGTGCTCAGCAATGAACTGCTCCTTGACGATCATCGCCCGGTAGGCGGTGTCCCGCATCGAGCGGCTCACCCGGATGGGATTGTTGTCCCGCAGATACCGCCGAATTTCACCCAGAATCATCGGCACGCCGTAGGTGGAAAATTTGACCATCTGGTTGGGGTCGAAGTTGTCGATCGCCTTGATCAGCCCCACGCATCCGACCTGGAACAGGTCGTCCAGGTTTTCCCCGCGGTTGGTGAACTTCTGCACCACGCTGAGCACCAGGCGCAGGTTCCCGGCGATCAGCTCCTCCCTCGCCTGGTTGTCCCCCTCGCGTACACGCTTTAAAAGCTCGATCTTTTCCTTCTCCTTGAGCACCTTGAGCTTGGAGGTATTGACCCCGCAGATCTCCACCTTGTTTGTGTACACCGCAACCATCCCCTTTTCTTTTACGCTAGGAGTATGGCCGCCGGTTTTGGGGGTCATTCAGCTTTTCGCCACTTGGCAATAGTTACTAGCTGCCGCTCGCTTCGCGGCATTTTTTGTGTTATACTAATGAAAATCGTCGATTATGGGAGGGATTCGGGTTGGCCGAGCTTCTGCGCAATATCCAGGATACCGTGGCGCGGTACGCCGCCATCATCTCCAGGGTGCTGGATGTGAGCGTCGAAATCGTGGATGGAAACCTGTTCCGCTTGGCGGGGACGGGGATGTTCGCGCCCGGCGTCAACCGGGACATGTCCTCGGAGGGCTTCGTCTACCGGCATGTGCTGCAGACGCGCAAGCGCCAGGTCATCTCGGACCCGGGAAACGACCCGCTCTGCACGCACTGCCAGCACCAAAACCACTGCCTCGAAAAATTTGAGATTTCCACCCCCATCCTCTGCGATGGGCAGGTGATCGGGATCATCGGGCTCGCCTGCCAGAACGAAGAGGAGAAGCTGCGCCTGGAAAGGAAGCTTGACGACTATCTCGACTTCCTCGACCAAATCTCCGACTTCATCGGGATCAAGGCGCACGAGCAGCTCGAGGCCGCCCACAACCGGGCGATGATCAGCATGCTCGACAGCGTGATCAACAAGGTGGACCAGGGGGTGCTGATCCTCGGCGAGGAGGGCGAGATTACCACCTTCAATGAGAGCGCCCGCCAGCAGCTCCATCTGGGAGGCGGGCTGCTCGGGCGTCCGGTGGGGATCGCCTTCACCGGCGACACGCTGGGCAACGCCAAGGAATACAAGCTCGCCATCGACGGGACCAGCCGCACGGTCATGGGAGAAATCTTCTCGATCGGCGGCAGCGACCCGCATTATGCGACCGTGCTGCTCTTCACCGACAGCAAAAAGCTGCACTCCCAGCTGTATGAGATGACCTCCACCGTCTCTTCACTCGGCTGCCAGCACATCATCGGCACCAGCGAACAGATCGTCCAGCTCAAGCTGGACATCCACAAGGTCGCCCGCTCGAGCTCCACCGTGCTGATCACCGGCGAGAGCGGCACCGGCAAGGAGCTGGTCGCCACCGCCATCTGGCAGGATTCGGAGCGCAAAAACCAGCGCTTCGTTGCCATCAACTGCGCCGCCATCCCCGAGAGCCTCTTGGAGAGCGAGCTTTTCGGCTACGTCAAGGGAGCCTTTACCGGGGCGGATCCGAACGGGAAGATCGGCAAGTTCGAGCTGGCCCAGGGCGGGGTGATCTTCCTCGACGAGATCGGCGACATGCCGCTCCATCTCCAGGTAAAGCTGCTGCGGGTGATCCAGGAGCGCAAGCTCATGCGGATCGGCTCCAACCAGGTCATCCCGGTCAACGTACGGATCATCGCCGCCACCAACAAGGACCTGCGCCAGATGATCGAGGAAAGGAAGTTCCGCGAGGACCTATACTACCGCCTCAACGTCATCCCCCTGCATATCCCTCCGCTGCGGGAGCGCAAGGAGGACATCGGCTCCCTGGTGCAGTTCTTCATCGAGCGGTACGTCCGGCTGTTCGACAAATACTACGCGGGGATCGACGAGCAGACCATGTGGTATCTGCGCGAGCACCGCTGGGCCGGGAACATCCGGGAGCTGGAAAACGCCGTCGAGTTCATGGTCAACATGATGGAGGAGGACGGCAGACTCACCGTCTCCACCCTGCCCAAGGAAATCCGCGAGGCGGTCGGTTCCGGGCAGAACCGCTCCCCGGACGTCATGACCCTGCGCGAGCTTGAGCGGCGGGAGATCGCCAAGGCCTTGCAGCGCCACCCGGCGACAACCGAAGGGAAGCGGAAGGCGGCGAAGGAGCTGGGGATCAGTGTGGCGACCCTTTATCGCAAGCTGGAGCAGGAGGAGAACCTTTAGCTTTTGTGTGGATATTCTATTTTTCTCAGATTGAGAATCGTTTTTTGTCTGTTATTTCAGTTTCCCCGTATCCCGAGGCTCAATCAAGCCAGTTGAACTATTTTTTCTCAAAATTAGAAAGTTTCTAAGATTGAGAAAATAAAAATTGGGTATTTATTTTTGTCCCGGATTAAAAATGCAACTTTCTTTGTGGAGAATCGTCAAAGCCGCCGCGTACGGCTTGGCGGTTCTCCACAATCTTTTTTTGTTTTCTTTCACCTGGCACGATATTTGCAATATAAAAGGGTGAGGCCCTTTCCGAGAGCATTCATAAGGGCGCAGAATCAATCCCCGGCCTGAAGAAAGCAGGCGCGCCCTTTGGGCCGGGACCGACGATTTATCATTCATGAAAGGATACGATCGATATGACCGAAAACTTCAAATGCGTGAGCCTGCAACGAAAGCCGGGGGAAAAATATCCGCTCGACTTCCTGGGCGAGGCCTCCGCCGAGCGGGTCCACAGCTTTCACAAGAGCTTCGACGCCTACTCCCCCACCCCGCTGCGGGAGCTGCAAGGCCTGGCCGGGCAGCTGGGGCTCAAGAGCTTCTACCTCAAGGACGAGAGCTACCGCTTCGGGCTCAACGCCTTCAAGGTGCTCGGCGGCTCCTACGCCATCGGCCAATATATCGCAAACCGCCTGGGCGAGGATATTTTTGCCCTTCCCTACCGGCGGATGATTTCGGACGAGGTGCGCGCCAGGCTCGGCGAAATCACCTTCGTCACCGCCACCGACGGCAACCACGGCCGGGGCGTCGCCTGGACGGCGAACCAGCTTCACCAGCGCTCGGTGGTGCTCATGCCCAAGGGCTCGGCGCCCGAGCGCCTGCATAATATCCGGGCTGAAGGGGCCGACGCCTCGATCACCGACCTCAACTACGACGAGGCGGTCCGCCTGGCCAACCAAATGGCCGAAGAAAACGGCTGGGTGATGGTGCAGGATACCGCCTGGGAGGGCTATACCGACATCCCGACCTGGATCATGCAGGGCTATACCACCATGGCCTACGAGGCGCACCAACAGCTGGAACTCATTGGCGAAAAACCCACCCACATCTTCCTGCAGGCGGGCGTCGGGTCTTTGGCGGGCGCGGTGTGCGGGTTCTTCTCCTCCCTATACGGCGAGGAGCGGCCGATCATCACCATCGTGGAGCCAAACCAGGCCGACTGCCTCTACCGCACGGCCGAAGCCGGCGACGGGAAGCTGCGCTTCGTCACCGGGGACATGGACACCATCATGGCGGGGTTGGCCTGCGGCGAGCCCTGCACCATCGGCTGGAATGTGCTGCGCGACTGGGCGGACAACTTCGTCTCCTGCCCCGATTATGTCGCCGCCAAGGGGATGCGCACCCTGGGCAACCCGGTGGGGGAAGACAGCCGGGTAGTCTCGGGCGAGAGCGGCGCGGTCACCACCGGACTGGTGGCCGCCCTGATGGGCGACCCCGAGCTTCGGTGGCTCAAGGAAAAGCTAAAGCTCGATGAAAGCTCCCGGGTGCTCTGCTTCAGCACCGAGGGCGACACCGACAAAGAGAACTACCGCCAGATTGTCTGGGACGGGAAATATCCCAGCTTCCATTGATCACAGAGCCTAATTTAACTTAAATAAGGAGGAACAAGCATGGTAGACTTCAAAGAAATTATGGGCATGGCGGAGAAATACCAGCCCGAGATTTCAAAATTCCTGCGGGACATCGTGGCCATCCAGAGCTTCGACGGGCACGAGGGCGACGTGATCCTGCGGATCAAGGAAGAGATGGAGCATGTCGGCTTCGACAAGGTCCAGATCGACCCGATGGGGAACATCCTGGGCTACGTCGGGCACGGCAAGCACGTCATCGCCATGGATGCGCACATCGACACCGTGACCTACGGCGACATCAAAAACTGGAAGTTCGATCCCTTTAAAGGCTACGAGGACGACGAGTGCATAGGGGGCCTCGGCAGCAGCGATCAGAAGGGCGGCATGGCGGCCATGGTCTACGCGGCCAAGATCATCAAGGACCTGGGGCTCGAGGGCGACTACACCCTGGTGGTCGTCGGCAGCGTACAGGAGGAGGACTGCGACGGGCTGTGCTGGCAGTACATCATCGAGCAGGACCACCTGACCCCCGAGTTCGCGGTCATCACCGAGCCCTGCAACGGCAACATCCGCCAGGGCCAGCGCGGGCGGATGGAGATCAAGGTCACCACCCACGGCATCAGCTGCCACGGCTCCGCGCCCGAACGCGGGGTGAACGCCGTCTACAAGATGGCCCCCATCATCAAGGCGATCGAGCGGCTCAACACCGAAATGACCGACGACGGGGTCCTGGGCAAGGGCTCGGTCACCATCTCGGAAATCTCCTCAACCTCCCCCTCCCGCTGCGCGGTGGCGGACAGCTGCTGGATTTCCCTGGACCGCCGGCTCAATTCGGCCGAGCCGCCCGAGCTCGCCATGCAGCAGATCAAGGACCTGCCCGAGGTCAAGGAGGCCGGGGCCGACGTCGAGCTGTACACCTATGAGGAAGCCTCCTATACCGGGCTCGTCTATCCGACCGAGAAGTTCTATCCGGCCTGGGTGATCGACAAGGAAGAGCCCGCCTGCAAGACGGCGGTGGACGCCTACCGCGGCCTGTTTGAAAGCGAGCCGGTGGTCGCCCCCTGGATCTTCTCCACCAACGGCGTGGCCATCATGGGCCGGCACAAAATCCCCTGTATCGGCTTCGGGCCGGGTCATGAGGAGGAAGCACACTTCCCCAACGAGAAGACCTGGAAGAAGGAGCTGGTGCGCGCCTGCGCCATGTACGCGGCGATCCCCTCCATCTATGTGGAAAAATACGCGAAGTAATACGGCGGCACAAAATAAGAGGTGACAAAACCGGCGCCCATGCGGCCTGGCCGACGAGGCACCGGTTCTCGAGAAAGGAATGAGTATCATCATGAGTACAGCAGCTGCTGAATCCACCAAAGCCAAGAAGAAATTCAAGGTACCGCATATTTTTATCATCCTGACCGGCATCCTGCTCATCGTCTCGATCCTGACCTATATCCTCCCGGCGGGCGAGTTCGTCCGGGTCGAGGGGCCGGACGGCCGGGAGATCATCGACCCGACCTCCTACCACGTCGTCGAGAGCAACCCGACCTCCCTGCTCGACCTGTTCGTCGCCATCCCGCAGGGCTTCGTCGAGGCCGGCTGGGTGGTCGTGCTGACCTTCTGCGTCGGCGGCGGCTTCGTGGTCGTCAAGAAGACCATGGCCATCCACGGCGCGATCGACGTGCTCTCCAATAAGCTCTCCAAGCGCGGCATCATCATTATCCCGATCCTGATGGTCACCTTCGCGACCATCGACTGCTTCATCGGCATGTGCGAGCTGACCATGGTCTATGTACCGATCATCTTGCCTCTCATGCTGGCGCTGGGCTTCGACTCGATGACGGCCGCGGCCGTCGCGCTGTGCGGCTCGGCCGCCGGCTTCACCGCCGCGCTGGCCAACCCCTTCACCGTCGGGATCGGCCAGAAAATCGCGGGGCTGCCGCTCTATTCCGGTTGGCAGTTCCGGCTGGTCGTGCTGATCGTAATGGTCACCGTCGGCTGTGCCTACGTCATGCGCTACGCCGCCAAGGTCAAGAAGAACCCGCAGTCCAGCTCGATGTACGAGCAGGACCTTGAGGCGCGTAAGGACCTGGATACCGACAACCGCGAGCATGTGATCCTCAATACACGCCAGAAGCTCGCCGGTGTCTCCGCCGTGCTGCTCTTCGCGCTGATGATTGTCGGCGTCTTCAAATGGGGCTGGGATATGCCGCAGATCGGCGGGATATTCATCGCCATCGGCGTGGTCGCCGGCCTCATCTCGGGCATGAAGGGCGACGAAATCTGCGAAGCCTTCTACGAGGGGTGTAAGGACGTGCTGCTCGGCGCACTGATCGTGGGCGTCGCGCGCGGCGTGGGCGTCGTCATGACCGACGCCAAGCTGATCGACACCGTCATCAACGGCCTGGCGCACCTGGTGCAGGGGCTGCCCCCGATGATCACCTCGGTCGGTATGCTGATTGTACAGACCCTGATGAACTTCCTCATCCCCTCCGGCAGCGGCCAGACCGTCGTCACCATGCCGATCATGGCCCCGCTCGCCGACCTGGTGGGCGTCACCCGGCAGACCGCCATCCTGGCGCTGCAGTTCGGCGACGGCTTCTCGAACATCCTCTACCCCGTTTCCGGCTACTTCATGGCGACCCTGGCCCTGGCCAAGGTTCCGTGGGAAAAGTGGGTCAAGTTCATCCTCCCGCTCTTTGCCATCTGGAGTGCCCTGGCCGCCGTCGCCCTCATCGTGGCGCAGGCGATCCAGTGGGGTCCCTTCTGATTTCCCACTTTCTATCCATACTCTCATCCCAAAAAGCCGGGAGGGCGAAGCGGTCGCTTCGCCCTCCCGGCTTTTATAACCGGATCAGGACAGCTCAAACTGCCCGGTATAGAGCTGGTAATACTTCCCCTTCTGGGCGATCAATTCGTCGTGGTTGCCCCGCTCGATGATCCGCCCGTTCTCCAGCACCATGATGGCGTCGGAGTTGCGCACGGTGGAGAGCCGGTGGGCGATCACGAAGACGGTGCGCCCGTGCATGAGGCGGTCCATTCCCCGCTCGATGAGCGCCTCGGTGCGCGTGTCGATCGAGCTGGTGGCCTCATCCAGAATGAGCACCGGGGGATTGGCCACCGCCGCGCGGGCGATGGCGAGCAGCTGGCGCTGGCCTTGGCTGAGGTTCGAGCCGTCGGCCACCAGCATGGTGTCGTATCCCTGCGGCAGGTGCCGGATGAAGGAGTGGGCGTTGGCCAGCTTCGCTGCGGCGACGATCTCCTCGTCGGTCGCGTCCAGCTTGCCGTAGCGGATGTTCTCCTTGACGGTGCCGGTGAAGAGATGGGTGTCCTGCAGCACCATCGCCAGCGAGCGGCGCAGATCGTCCTTCTTGATCTTTTCGATGTTGATCCCGTCGTAGCGGATCTTGCCGTCCTGCAGCTCGTAGAAGCGGTTGATCAGGTTGGTGATGGTGGTCTTCCCCGCCCCGGTCGAGCCGACAAAGGCGATCTTCTGGCCGGGCTTCGCGTAGAGGGAGACGTCGTGCAGCACCGTCTTTTCTCCGTCGTAGCTGAAGGTCACGTCCTCGAACTGCACGTCCCCGCAGAGCCTCGTGTAGGTCACCGTCTCATCCGCCTTGTGCGGGTGCTTCCAGGCCCACATGCCGGTGTAGTGCTCGCTCTCTTGCAGCGTGCCGTCCGGCCCCTCGGTGACGTTGCACAGCGTCACGTAGCCGTCGTCCTCCTCGCGCGGCTCGTCGATGATCTCGAAGATCCGTTCGGCACCCGCCAACGCCGCCAGGATGGAGTTGAACTGCTGGGAAATCTGGGTGATAGGCTGGGCAAAGGAGCGAGTGTACTGCAGGAAGGATGCGATCGAGCCGATGTCCATCCTGCCGACGATCACCAGCAGCGCGCCCGCCGCCGCGGTGAGGGCATAGTTGACGTAAGAAAGGTTGTTCATCACCGGCATGATGATGTTGGCGTAGGTGTTCGCGTTGGTCGCTGCCTTGCGTAAATCCTCATTGAGGACGGCGAATTCCTCCTTGACCTTGTCCTCGTGGCAGAAGACCTTGACAACCTTCTGCCCCTCGATCATCTCCTCGATATAGCCGTTGGCCGCGCCGACCGCCTTTTGCTGCGCCTTGAAGTACCGCGCACTCTTGCCGCCGATCCTCCGCACCACCAGCAGCATGATCATCAGCATCACCACGATCAACGCGGTGAGAATCGGCGAAATGATCAGCATCATGATGAAGGTGCCGACCACGGTGATCGAAGAAGAAAGCAGCTGGGTCACGCCCTGGCTGATCGCATCGCGGAAGGTATCCACGTCGCTGGTATAGCGGCTCATCAGCTCGCCGTGGGTGTGGGTGTCGAAATAGCGGATCGGCAGGTCCTCCATGCTGCCAAAGAGGTCGTTGCGCACCCGGTTGAGGGTATGGTTGGAGAGCTTCACCATCAGCTTGCTGTAGGTGTACGCCGCCACCGCGCCGCACATGTAAACGACCGCCATGACCGACACCATCTTGATGAAGGGCGCAAAATCGGCCGCGGCGGGGCTTTTCCCGATGAGCGGAACAACGCCGACGTTGAGCAGGGGCTTGAGCAGGTAGGTGCCGGTCACGTTGGCCGCGGCGCTGATACACACGAAGACCGCCACCAGGATCAGCCGCCATTTTTCATGCAGCATATAGCCAAAGATCCTGCCGAGGGTGCGGCCCGCATTCTTCGGTTTTTGGTAATTCATCTTTCTGGGCATGTCAGGCCACCCCCTTCTGCTGGGATTCATAGACGTCGCGGTAGATTTCATTGCTTGCCAGCAGCTCCTCGTGGGTGCCGATGGCGTCGATCTTCCCGTCGTCCATGACGATGATCTTGTCGGCGTCGCAGACCGAGGTGATCCGCTGGGCAATGATGATGGTCGTGGTCCCGCGCAGCCCATCGCGCAGCGCGGTGCGGATCTTGGAATCGGTGGCGGTATCCACCGCACTGGTGCTGTCGTCGAGGATGACGATCTTCGGCTTCTTGATCAGCGCGCGCGCAATGCACAGCCTCTGCTTCTGCCCGCCCGAGACGTTCACGCCGCCCTGCCCAAGGTCGGTGTCGTAGCCGCCCGGGAAGGAGCGGACAAAGTCATCGGCCTGCGCCGCCTTACACATTTCACTGATTTCCTCGTCGCTGGCGTTTTCGTCGCCCCAGCGCAGATTGTCCTTGATGGTACCCGAGAAGAGGACGTTCTTCTGGAGGACCATGCCGACCGCCCCCCGCAGCTCCTCGAGCTTATAGTCCCGTACGTCGTGCCCTCCGACGAGGACCCGGCCCTCGGACACATCGTAAAGGCGCGGGATGAGCTGGACCAGGGTCGTCTTGGCCGACCCGGTGCCGCCGATGATCCCCACCGTTTCGCCCGAGGAAATCGAAAGGTTGATGTTCTCCAGCGTGTTGGCGTCTGAATCCTTGTTGTACTTGAACGAGACGTTCTCAAAGACCACCGAGCCGTCCCGCGCCTGCACGCCCTGTGAGTGCGAATCGGTGATGTCGATCTCCTCATCGAGCACCTCGACGATACGGCCGACCGAGGCGCGGGAAAGCACCAGGTTGACGAAGGCCATCGAAATCATCATCAGGGACATCAAAATCTGGGTCACATAGCTGATGAAGCTGATGAGCTCCCCGGTCTGCATGCTCCCGCCGATAATCATGTTGCCGCCGAACCAAAGGATGGCGATGATGCAGCTGTACATGGTCAGCTGCATGACCGGCACGTTGGTCACGATGATCTTTTCCGCCTTGATGGAGGCGTCCATCAGCTCCTGGTTCGCGTCCCGGAACTTTTCCTTTTCATACTTCGAGCGCACGAACGCCTTGACCACCCGGATGGCGATCAGGTTCTCCTGCACCGAACCGTTCATGCTGTCGTATTTTTTGAGCATGGCGGTGAAGCGCGGAAAAGACATCGAGATCAGGATTCCAACGGCGACCGCCAGAATCGGGATGGCGACCAGGAAGACGGTGACCAGCCGGGAATTGATGGTATAGGCCATCAAGGTGGCGCTCACCAGCATGACCGGCGCGCGTACCAGGGTGCGGATGATCATCATGAAGGCATTCTGGGTGTTGTTGATATCGGTGGTCAGGCGGGTGACCAGCGAGGGGGTGCTGAATTTATCAATGTTCGAGAAGGAAAACTCCTGGATCTTCCCAAACAGCCCCTTGCGTATCTCGCTGCCCATCCCCATGCTGGCCACCGAGGCGCAGCGGGAGGCCAGCGCCCCGCAGACCAAGGACAGCAGCGCCATGGCGACCATCTTGCCGCCGGTCAGCAGGACGTAGGACATGTCCTTGGCGGGAATCCCCACATCCACGATCTTGGCCATCAGGAAGGGAACCTGGATTTCCAGGATCACCTCCCCGATCACCGCCAGCGGACAGAGGATCGAAAAAATCCAATATTTCTTTAAAAACGGCGTCAGTTTTTTAATCACTAAGGCTTTCCTCCCTTGTTCTGTGATGATGTGCCTGCTCCTGCTTGGATTGCTCCAGCAGGGAGAAGAAGCTACGGCCCTGGTATTCCCCGACCGCCAGGTTGCCGATGGCCCGATCAAAATAGGCGCAAAAATCGGCGCAATCCTCCTCGCTAAAGCCCTTAAACATCCGCGCGTCCACGGCGTCGAAGGCCTCCCGTACCCGGCGGGCCTGCTGCCTCCCCTTCTCGGTGATCGAGATGCGGTTGCAGCGCAGATCCTCCTCGTCCGCGATCTTCTGCAGCAGCCCGTGCCGCTGTAAGCGCTTGACCGAGGTCGCCACCGCCGGCGCGGTCACCTGCAGCAGGTCGGCGAGCTCCTTCTGGGTGCAGCCGTCGTGCTCGTCCACCAGCTCCAGGATCGGAAGCTGGCCGAAATAGAGGCCGTTCCCGATCGCAGCCTGGTTGATATACAGCCGGTGCAGGACGTGCAGGCGGTTCATCCTATGCACCAATTTGTTAAAATTGGGGTTCGTGCGTTCCACTTGCTCACTCCTTAATAATAATGTTCTTTTATGATTGGCTATTCCGGACAAGATAAACCGATTAATAATTAATCGGTTAACTTTATAGGCAATCATATCACTTCCCCTCCGGCAATACAAGAGGGCAATTGTTAACTTTTTGCAACTTGAATTTTTTTGCCGCCGGACAGAAAACACCGCTCAGCCACTTCTGCTCCTTGATCGGTGCGGTAGCTTTCAAAAGCGGCGGCCGCGGGAGATATGTCCCGCGGCCGCCGCCACATTTTAAGATTTTATTTATAGCTGGAAGGCCCGGCTCCTGTGGCGGTTCATTGGACCCTGCGTCACCAGATGTTCTGCTCGCTCCTGTGGATGATGTCCATCTGGCCCACCGGGTCAATTTCGACAAAGTAGGAAACGTAGCTGGCCACGCGCACCAGCAGGTCCTGATATTTTTGAGGTTCCGCCATCGCGGCCCGCAGGGTCTTGCCGTCGATGATATTGAACTGCACATGGTAGTCGCCCAGCGCCTCAAAGGTGCGCAGGTAGTCCACGAACCGGTCAACATCCTCCTCCGTCGCCAGAAGCTGCGGGGTCAGGCGCTGGTTGAGCAGGGTGCCCATCTCAAACCGTTCGGAAGGCAGCTTGCTCATGGATTTTAAGACGGCGGTGGTCCCGTTGATATCCCGTCCCTGCGTGGGAGACATGGCGTCGGCCATGGGAGTCCCCTTCCTAAAGCCGTCGGGCAGCGCGCCCACCGCCATACCGGCGGTGACAGCCGAATTGCCCAGGCAGGAGGCGCCGCGGAAATATCCGCCGTACTGCGGGAAATTGTCGCGGTTCTTGTTGCAGCGGTCGATCGCGTCATACCAGGCGTTCTGCACAAGGGCCACCCAGCCGTCCGCGTAATCGTCGTCGTTGCCGTACTTGGGCACTTCGTTGATCACCATCTGGTGCAGCCGGTCATATCCGGCCCAATCGTGATCAATGGCGTCCATCAATTCGTCCCAGGTGACCCGTTTTTCGCGGAACACCAGCGTGTCGATCACCCCCAACGAGTCCCCGGTGTTGGCCGATCCGGCCAGCATCAGGCCAAACGAGGTGTTCCAGCAGCCGCCCTGGATCAGGTCCGTCCCCTTCTGAAGGGGGCCCTCCAGCAGGCAGGAAGTGAACGGAGCCTCGGTCCATTTGGACTGCACTGTCATTTCCACCGTGATGGCCCGGCAGAGGATATCCATGAAATAGTCCTGCTGCGCACGGTAGGCCTTTATCAGCTCCTCCATGCAGGTGAAGGTCCGGGGGTCGCCGGTTTCGGGGCCGATCTGCTCCCCGCAGATGGAGCATTTGCCGTTATGTAAGGCCAGGTCCAGAATCTTCCCGATGTTGAAAATCCCGGCGGCCGAATGCTGCTGGGTGATGTGCGGCATGCTGATCTCGACACAGCCGATCACGGCATAGTCCCGCAGGTCCTCGATCGACATGTCCGGGTAGGCGTGGTGCATCATCTGAATGGCCTTCCGGTCGCCATAGAATTTGGGCTTGCCGCGGCCGAGCCGCACAACCTCCGCAGCCTTGCGCAGATACTTGGTGGGGGTCCCCTCCCAAACGCGCATGGCGATCTCGGGCTGGATCAGGCCGACCTGCTCCTCCGCCTCCAGGCAGAGCATGGTCACCTCGTTGCAGGCGTCCCGGCCGTCCTTGGTCTGGCCGCCGATCAAGAGGTTCTGGGTGATCGGGAACGCCACCTGGACCGAAGCGGAGTTGTAGTCGTAAATCTGCGTCCACTCGGCGGTCTTGACAAAGAAGCACTGCAGCATTTCCAGCGCTTGTTCGCGGGTGATCTCCTTCTTTTCCTCCACCGAATATTTATAAAAGGGATACAGGTACTGGTCGAAGCGCCCGAAGGAATCCGCATAGTTCATCTGCTCGCCCAGGATCAGGATCTGGGTCATCCACACCGACTGCAGCGCCTCCTGCCAGGTTTCGGCGGGATGCATCGGAACCTTTTTGGTGATGCGGGAAATTTCCAGCAGCTCCTGTTTGCGCACGGGGTCCGCGGTCTCCCCCGCCATCTTTGCCGCCAGCTTGGAGTAGCGGTTGCAGAGGATTTCCGCGCCTTCCAGGCTGATCAGGCAGGCTTTATAAAAGTCCGCCTTGCGCGCCTTGTAAAAGTGGTTATACCCGGCGTCGTTGTTCTTTTGGTAGAACTCCACCTCCCTGCGGATTCCCGAGAGCCCAATCTCCAGGACCTTCTGATAGTTCGCAAGGGAGTGGCCGGCATCCGCGCGGGTCAGCAGGTCGGCAAAATTGGGCAGGTGGGAGCATTTCGCGGTGCCGCCAAACGCCTTGTCGCGCACATCGCCGTCGGCGGCGGCATAGATGTCGTCCTCCATGCATTTGTTCTTAAAATATGGGACGATCTTCTCGCGGATAATTTTTCGTTCCTCTTGCGAAATATGATGCCGGTCGTTCGAGCGGATCTCGTAATCATAAACCGGATGGTCCAGCTCGGCATCCAGCTGGTTGCCCAGCAGGAACCCAAAAATGAGGGAAGCGCGGATCTTGCTGTTCACGTTGCCCACGATGAGCTCGCCCTCGTGGATTTGCAGGGTGCGGGTCTCCTGAAAGCGCTTAAAGATCATGGCCCGCTCGATGATATGCGGCACCTTGCCGTGCACCTCGTCCATGACTTCGATTTCCGTGAGGGCGTGCTCCAGACAGACCTCCGGCGTGCGGACCGCGCGCGCGACCGCGGCCTTGACGCGGTCGGAGCAGGTGCGTTCAAAATATTCCTGCCAGCTTCCTACCTCGGCGGTGTTTTCGACAAACTTGGTGTTCATACAGATTCTCCTTTATCACTTTTTCTACGGATTTATACAGGGCTGTCTTTCGTCAGGAGCTGATCCTGCAGCGGAACCCCTGTGCTTCAACCAGCTTTTTCTTCTCCTCCAGGCGCGCCTTTTCCATCGGCTCCACTTCATCCATCGCATAGTCGCGCTGGATGTATTCATAGCGTTTCTTGCCCATGTGGTGGAAATTGATGAGATCGATTTCCTCGATGCAGCGCATACCTCTTAGGAATGCACAGGTCTGCAGGAGGTTTTCATCGCTGTCGGTCATGCCCGGGACCTGTATGCACCGGACGTATACGCGGGTCCCGTACTGTGCAAAAAGCCCCTCCACCCTTTGCAGGTTTTCAAGGATCAGCCGGTTGTCCGCGCCGGTGAGCGCCTTATGCTTTTCGCGATCCATCACCTTCAGATCCCAGAGGAAAAAGTCCACAAAGGGCAGCACCCCCGCAATGGATTCCCACGGCACGAAGCCGGTGGTGTCCACGCCGATCGAGATGCCGGCCTCCTTCACCCCGCGGTACAGTTCGATCATGTCGCCGTCCACGAACATCAGCGGCTCTCCGCCCGAGAAGGTGACGCCGCCGCCGGAATTTTGGAAAAACAGCTCGTCTTTGCGAATTTCTTTGAGCAGCTCCTCCACGCTCCACGCCCTTCCAATGCGCGTGAACGCATGGGCGTAGCACTCCCTGACGCACGCGAAGCACCCTGTACATTTTGCACGGTCGATCAGCAGACCCTTTTCACCCGCAGCCGCCGGACGGATGGCGTGCGCAGGGCAGGCCTGCAGACAGGCCCCGTCCCCGATACAGCGCTGCACCTTATAGCCCAATTCCGCTTCCCGGCTTTGGGATTCGGGCGTCGAGCACCAGACGCAGCGCAGTGGGCAGCCTTTAAAATGGACCAGCGTGCGGATGCCGGGACCGTTGTGGTTGGTCATCCTTGAAATCTCAAATACGTTCAGCATGACGGTTCCCCTACCTTTCTGGCCGGCACGTTCTGCGGCACGGAATCAAAAATTTTCAGGCAATAAAAATGGCCATGACCGTAGGACGGCCATAAAAATCTTATCATATTGCTCAAAGAGCCGTTATTTGCAATTGATCTTACTCCCGTATTCTGTTACGCTAAGTAAAACAGGCGTACGCGAATTTCAAAACGAAAGGATGGGCGCGATGGATTCCCAGCTGAAACAGAAAATCGACTACGTCGCCTCGGTCTATCAGGAAATAACGCATCTGGAATGCCATTATCAAAGCCTGGAAATCTCCGGAAGCGAAATTGCGCAACCGGACCTGTGCTGCAGGGTCTGCCAGCTGTTTCGCTCCACGAAGCAGGGCAGCTCCAGCTGCCAGACGCAGATTTCCTCGGCAGTGATGGCGGCAATCGCCGATGACTGCTGGAAGGTGGTGGTCTGCCGCACAGGGCTTCTGGACTGGATCGTCCCGGTCTTTTACGGCGGGAACCCGATCGGTTATTTTATATCCGGCTCCATATGCAACAGCGATGAGAGCAAAAAGGAACTCGAAGCGCAGGTGAACCTGTTTTCCACCTTTTATTCGGTCTCGCCAGAGGACTTTGAAGCGGCCTGCGAACTGGTCCAGGTCGTCCAGAAGGATCAGGTCCGCTTTTTTGCCCGCCTGCTTTTTGACCTTTGCCGGATTCACATCCCGGCCGGCAAAGAGCGCCCCTCCGACCTGAAATGGGACCCGAGCAAGACGGTGTTTTTCGAGGAGGAGGAGCTTTTGGAGGAGTTCCCAAGGGACCATCCCCTCTCGCAGCGCGTGTACAGCAATTCCTTTACCAGTCGTGCGATGGAGATTTTCTGGAAAAGCATTGAGGTCAAGGCGAACAGCATCTTCGCAAACATCATGTCCAAACGGATTCTGGAGGCGCACATCCTGTACGACGAGGTGATGAGCATGGCGTACTGTGAGCCGAACCTTGTACTGATGCGCACCAGCGCCGAGACACTGTACCATATCATCACGCTGACCCGTTACAACAAGGACAATTATGACATCCGCTTCTACCGGCTGACCTATGAGACCATGCAGAAGCTGTTTGAAGCGGACAGCGCCGATGGGATCAAGCAGGCGATGGACGACGCCTTCGACAGCATGTCGTATTACTGCGTGGTGGACCCGCAGGCGATCAGCCAAAGTCCGGTGGCCATCTCCGTTGTGGAATTTTTGGAAAAAAACTATCAGCACAATATCAAGGTGGAGGATATTGCGAAAAGCATCCACATGTCCCCCGCCTATGTCAGCCGGATCTTTAAAAAGGAAACCAATTTCACCATCAAATGGTGGCTCAACAGCATCCGGATGAAGCACGCCCAGGAGCTTCTCCTCGAGACCAACATCCCGATCAAGGACATCGGGCCCGCGGTCGGGTACAGCGACATGCGGGGATTCTACAAGATGTTTGCCAAGCATTTCGGCGTCACCTGCTCTGAGATGCGCAAAAATGCACTGATGGAATAAACGTATGAGCCGGACAGAGGCGGCTGCGTGAGCAGCCCCTTCTGTCCTTTTTTGCGTTATTGTTTTTTCCGGTCCAGCGCCTGAAGGATTTCGCAATATTTTTCCTTGTTCAGATTGTAGGGAAGCGCCACCAGCAGGAAAAGAATCCCGCCGAGGACCAGCACGCCGCCATGCCACCAATAGAAGCCCATGCGGATCGATTCGGTGATTTCCATCCCCTTCACATAGCCGATCTGCCGCAGGGACATTGCGGCCAGCCACGAGGCCAAACCGATGCCGCATTTCTGGGCGAATGTGACCGCTGCAAAAATAAACGCGGGCGCGCAGACGCCGGTTTTCCAAAGGCCGTATTCCACACTGTCCGGGATCGTGCCCCAGACGGTGGAGAAGGAGCAGGACATCAGGAACCCGAACAGGGCGCTGCCGGCGATGTTGGCGGCAATGTTCACGCCGCCGATCAGGAAGATGGCGCCGTCCACCACAAACAAGGCGGCGGTGATAAGCAGCATCGAGCGTTTTTCCATGCGTTTGAACATCCAGTTCACGATCCAGAAGGAGACGATGGCGACCGCGGTCTGGACGGTGTTCAGCATGGTCACTACATTGTGCCCGGCCCCGACATAGACCTGTACATAGAACATCTGGTAGGCAAAGCGGAAGTTGATGACGATCGCCGCCAAAAACAGCGCGAACACCATGCAAAGCGCCGGGCGGTTCGCCGCAAGCATCTTCAGGGAACCGGCGAGCTCAAATTTCTTTCGCTCCTCCCGCCCGGTTTCGACGCCGCGTTCGCGGACGGTCTTCCAGCAGATCAGGATAAAGACGGCGGCCACAACCGCCAGCACTGCGATGGATTTGGTATAGCCGCCGGCCATATCGGCGCCGTTTTTGCCGAAGAGGTTCACCATGGGCAGGATGCTTATGGAAACCAGCAGGTTCCCGATGTTTTCACCGAAATTCCGGTAGGAGCCCAAAATGCCCCGCTCCTCCGTATTGGTCGTAATGGAGTTTGTGATGGCCCCATATGGGACCTGGACGACCGTCTGCGCCATGGTGTAGAGCACGTAGAACGCGGTGCACCAGATCGTTTTTTCAAATTCCGTTGTGACGAAGGAGGGCAAGGTAAAGCACAGGATGAAAAACAAAACAAGGAACGGCAGTCCGAGCAAAATCCAGGGGCGGTACACGCCTCTGGATTTTTTTGCGAAGAGGCGCAGGTCCACGACCGCCCCCATGATGGGGTCGTTTATCGCGTCCCAGAACCGGGTGAGCAGAAAAATGTTCGCGGCGGTCGTGGCGCTAAGGCCAAACACATCCGTGTACACATAGAGAAGGTAGCCGCCGATGGACATGAAACAGATGCAGGTGCCGACGCCGCCGCTCGCATAGGAAAGTTTTTCAAAGACGCTGATGGTCATCCGGTTGTCCCTGTTTCGAAGTTTATTCACGATTCACTCAGCTCCTTTCATAGGTCGCTTTTGCACGGTTCATCGGCCGTGTGGGATCCCTTGCGAAAGCGAACGGTCCAAGAAAATCTCTGTGTCTAATCAATACACCGCGGCCGCTTTTTTCACAATGCCTTTTTCCGTTGAAACATGTCCTTTTTTGACCAGATTCCTAAAAATAGATGTAACAGTCGGTTCAATTTTGTTAAAAAAGTTCACATTTGTGTGCTGATTGACATTTTCTTTATACCTGCGGCGTGCTATTCTATGAGCGAAAAGCAAGGAATTTTCAAGCGATATTTCTCACAAAATTCGATCGATTTCTTTATAAACAGCTAATATTTTTCACATATACCGCGTTTTTTATTGATCATTTACAAGGATCGAAATGAGCCTTCTTTATCGGCAGATCTCTTTTTCGTGCCGGCGGTAATCTTCATATCGGCCAACTATGTCATTTTCATACATGAACAATTTTGTCATATTTTTCTCTAAAGTGATCAATTTGGACATGTGGCAAAGTGCGTTTTTCAGGTACACATCGTCTCATTGCCGCTGGCAATCAAGATAGATAAATAGGCTGAAAGGAGCAAATAACCATGAGAGTTTTAAACCGGATTATTCCCCTGGTCAGCAACTTCATCTCCCTGGAAGGCGGGAACATGCACACCTGTGCTTATTGCCTGACGGCGGATAAGCCCTACCTCTTCGACGCCGGCAATCCGGGAGATGCGACGAACCAGTACGCGCCGGAACTGCAATTTCACGGCATTGCGCTGCAGGATCTGGGCGGCGTGTTTGTCACCCACGCCCACGGCGACCACGCCGGAGGCGCCATCGAGCTGCATGAAATGGGCATCCCGCTGATGCTGCCGGAGGCCGAGGTCCCATACCTGGAGGACATGCCCGCCGCCTTCGACCATTTCTTCGCACCAAGTTTTCGCGCCCTGGGGCAGGCGGATTTGATCCCCGAAATCCGTATGCGGGAAAAGCTCGGTTACATCACCGGGCCTTGCAGGGTGGACCGGCCGGTGAAGGACGATGAGGTCTTTGCGCTGGCCCGGGACGTCCATATCCGCGTCGTCCCCATCCCGGGCCACACGGACCACAGCGTCGGTTATTACTGGGAGGAGGCCGGCGCAATGTTTACCGGCGACGCGGTCCAGGGCTATGGCCAGTGCGTCGGAGCGCTGCCCATCATCCAGAACCCGCCCGCCTTTGCACGCACCTTAAAAAAACTTTTGGGGATGGATCTCCAGGTGATGCTCACCGGGCATATGTTCCAAAACCGCGGCACCCATGCCGTCACGGCCAACAACGTCAAATTCCAGAAGGAGATCGACCATTTCCTAAAGGAGAATCTGGAGCTGCATGAAATCATGCTGAACGGCGTGGCCGATGCGGTAGCCGCCAAGGGAGACGTACCGTTCACCGAGCTGATCGTCCCCGCCATGGACAACATCGCGAAAGAAATCCCGATTCTTGCGGACTACACGGCGCCAATCCCGCGCCCCTACAATTTCCCGCAGCTGTGGCTGGATACGCTGGTCGCCTACTACCGCACGGTGAAGGGCGAGTTAAAATAACAGTTTTCATCCTGCGGCTTCATCAGTCAGAAAAATCTTGAGGAGGAACAAAGCGTGAGCAAGGACAGACTCTGGACAAAAGAGTACCTATTCGTCATTTTGATGTATCTGGGCAATGTGTTCAGCCTTTACTATTACGGCGGCATGATTACAAGCATTGCCAACGGGCTGGGCGGCAGCGTGGTTTTGGCTGGGCTCACCTCCAGCGTATATTCCATTTCGCCGATTTTCTTCAGAAACCTGGTCGGCACCTTCTGCGACAAATACGGCCGCTGGAAAACCAACCTGATCGGCATCCTCATCAATGCGGCATGCTGCGTAGCATACTGCTTCTGCTTCAACATCCTGGCGCTGTTTATCACGCGCGCGGTCATGGGAATCGGCTTTTGCTTCACCTCCATCGCCAACTACGCCTCGGCGTCCGACGTGGTTTCCGCCAACCGGAAGGCGGAAGGGCTGGGCTGGTTCCAGAATGCAGCCTCGCTTTCCGAGTATATCGGTCCCACCCTCGCGCTGATCTGCGTGACCTGGACTCCCGGCAGCTTCGTAGGCCTGCATATGGGCGCGCTGCTCTCCTGCGTGTGGGCGTTTGTGTTCAGCCTGTTTGTGCGGTATGAAAAGGACCCGAAGTATATCGCCCGCATGGAGGCGGCAAAAGCACAAGCCACACAAGCCGCGGCAAACGCGCAGAATACGGATACGCCCTGGGGCTCCACCGGCAAGGTCGTCTTCGGCATGGAGACCACCGCATGGGCCGTGGCTCTGATCGTGCTCATCATCACCGCCGCGCATTCCTGCACCAACACCTTTGCCCTGCTGGCCATGCAGAAGCGCGGCATCGAGAGTTACACTTCGCAGTTCTTCCTGACGGTGGCAATCGGCCTGATCCTTGGGCGCGCCGTTTTCTCCCGTCTCGCCGATAAATATGGCGTGCTCAAGGTCGCGGTGCCGATCTATGCGCTGAGCGCGGCCGCCCTCGTGGGGATCGGCACGGCCCAAAGCGGCCTTGCCGTCGTGCTCCTGGGCCTGCCCTATGGCACGATGTTCGGCACCATGGCCTCCACCTCCCAGGCGCTGATGGTCAACGCGGTTGCTCCCTCCCGCCGCGCTTATGCTTCCGCCATGTACCTGCTCGCGATGGACCTGGCTTTCGGCTTCTCGTCCATCGTCTGGGGGACGGTCATCGAAGCGGTCGGCTATGCAGGGGTGTTTGCCGTCGCCGCCATCTGCCCGATCATTGCAATTTTCGTGGTCATTATCTTCTGGAAACGGGTCGGCAAGGCGATCTTCCTGCACAATAAGGCCGTAGCGGAAAGTGTGGGCTGACGCAAGTTTTACCGCTGCAAAAGGAAGGAGCAACCGCATGAAATTCTCAAAGACCTATGTCAATATCCTGAACGTGGCCAAGAAAAAGTTCCGCTCCCACGGCTACTCCGCTGTTGGCATTGGAGAAATTCTGGCGGAGAGCGGCGTTTCCCGCAGCAGCCTGTATCACTTTTTCCCCGGCGGAAAGGAGGAGCTTGCCCAGGCGGTCCTTCACAATATCCATCAGGAATCCATCAGCAGGCTCGAATCCTTCTTCTTTCAGGGGCGGGACCCCGTGCAGGAAATCTGCAGCTATTTCCTGGCAAAGGCGGATGAGATCGACCGGGGCGACAACCGCGTGTCCGTCAATATGCTGATCATGGAGACGGCCGAAGTGAGCCCGCGCCTTCACAAGCTCGCCTGTGAAATCACCGATTCCCTCAACGCCTATTTTTATCGCGAGATCGAACAGTGCGGCTTCTCGGAGGAGCTCACCTGCCAGGTTGCCTCCACGGTCCTGTCCATGTCGCTCGGGGCGATGAACTACTGCAGCATCACCGGCAGGAGCTCTCTCCTGAGAAACCTCGTCCAGCAGCTCCCACTGCTCTTTTCCGCCAACGGCTACCGTCCTCCCGTTTCGCGGGAAACCGCCTGACTACACACAATTTTTCCAGTATCACACCGAGTTTAAGGAGCCAATAAAACATGCTAGATTTTCAGTATCACAATGCCACACGATTCATTTTCGGAAAGGGGCAGGAATGTCTGGCCGGCCAGTACATCAAGGAATACGGCGCGAAAAAGGTCATGGTCCTGCATTACGGGACGGGGCTGGAATTTGAAAATGCTCTGCACGGCCGCGTTCTGGCGTCGCTTTCACAGGCCGGTCTTTCATACGTCGACTTCACGGGAATCGAGCGCGCCCAGATCGAAATCGCGGACAGGGCGGCCGAGCTTGCGCGGCAGGAACAGGTCGATTTCCTGCTGCCGGTCGGCGGGGGCGCCGTGATCGACGTTGCAAAATATGTGTCGGTCGCCGCCAACTACGGGGGCGACGTCTGGGAGGATTTTTACATCAACCAGAAAAAGCCCCTGCCGGACCCGGTCATGCTGGGCGCCATCTCCACTGTCGTCGCCAGCGGAAGCGAGAACTCCCCTGAATCCGTCATTGGGAAAGGAACCTTGAAGCGCACGATGAGCGATCTGAAGATCCGTCCGCTGTTCGCCATCATCAATCCCGAGCTGACCTATACGCTGCCCCCGAAGCTCACTGCCGCAGGGGCGGCGGACATCATGGCGCACGCGCACGAGCGCTATTTTTCACCGACTCCGGACAACTATTTTACCGACGAGCTCAACGAAGCGGTCCTTCGCACCATCATCAAATTCACCCCCGTCGCCATGCGGGAGCCCTGCAACTACAACGCCCGCGCGCAGATGCTTTGGGCCGGTCTGCTCGCCCATAACGGGCAGTTTGAGGTCGGACGGGAAACCGACCGCGCCGTGCACTGCATCGAGTCTGAGATCGGCGGGATGTACCACTCCGTCCACGGGATCGGCTGCGGCTGCGTCACGATGGCCTGGGCCAAATTCATGTGCAGGCGGGATATCCCAAAATTCACCACCTATTTCCATCGGGTCTGGGGCGTTGAGATGGATATGCTGGACCCCGAAAATATGCTGCGGGAGGGAATCCGGCGCATGGTTGATTTCTATACCTCCATCGGGATTCCCAGCGATTTTGCCGAGCTGGGCGTGCGGGAGGCGGACGTCCCCACGCTTATCTCTACAACCCGTCTCACGCCCGAAGGGCTCGTCGGCGGATACTCCAGGCTGACACGGGAGGATTTGGCGCATCTCTACCGGATCGGTTTGGGAAAGGAGGATGCCAAAATCTGACCGCCCTTTCCCGGCATCGCCGGATGGAAGGACGCGCACAAAGCTCTTTGTTTAGGTGCACGCTGAAACAATCTGTTCTGCCATATTTTTGAAGGGAGTATAAAGATGAGCAATAAAAAATTCCCATTTAGCAAGCTTTTTGTTCTGCACTGCCTGATGTACTGCGGCTGTACAACAGGAACCTATTATTACAACGCCACCCTGACCACGATCGCCAGCACCATGGACGGCAACGTGATCCTGGCCGGCATGCTGGCCTCCACCTACAGCCTGGTCGCCATGTTCTGCCGCCCGGTCGCCGGCTTTATGAACGAAAAGTTCGGCCGCCGGCGCTCGAACGAGTGGGGCCTTTACGGCACCATCCTTTCCATTCTTCTGATGATCATCGCCAAGGACCTGATGGTGCTGTTCATCGCCCGTGTCCTCGCGGGGATATCCTTCTCGGTCACCTCCGCGGCAAACTATGCCGCCGCCTCCGATCTTGCGCCGGAGGACAACAAGGCGCTTGGCATCGGCTGGTTCCAGAACATGGCGACCTTTGCCTCCTACATCGGGCCGGCCGTGGGCGTCTGGGGCTTAAACCGTTACCTCGCCACCGGCTCCTGGAGCGCATTCTACGTCGTCACGCTTTTGACCGCCGTCTATTCCCTCGTGCTGAACTTCTTCATCCGCTATGAGAATAAGCCGGAGTGGAAAGCGAAGATGGCCGCCGCGGCCGAGGCCCGCAAAAATAAACAGGCCGTCCTTGAAGACGGTCCCGTGCTGCCCCCGATGAAGCCGTTTTTGGGTATGACCGTGCCCGCATGGCTGCTGATCATCTCCTTGGCGCTCGTCGCGATGGCACAGCAGAGCGTCGGCTCGTTTTTGCTGCTCTCCGGTAAGGAGCGGGGCATCACGGCCCTCGGTTCCTACTTCCTGCTCCAGACCATCGGCATGTTCATCTGCAAGGGCTTCATTGCACCGAAGATCGAAAAGATCGGCGCCATGAAGGTCGTCTCCTTCGCGGTGGCGGTCGCGATCGTATCCTATTTTGTTTTCAGTATAGCCACCTCTGTCGTGCCGCTGCTCATCATCGCGCCGTTCTATGGCTGCGTGTGGGGCACCTTCCCGCCGGTCTGCAACACGCTGATCGTCGCTTCGGTCCCGCAGGACCGCAAGGGCTTCGCCTCGGCCATGTACCTGTTCGGCATCGACGTCGGATACGGCATTGGGCCCACCCTGTGGGGAATCGTTATCGCAGCGGTCGGTTATGCGAAGGTCTACTTTGTCGCGCTGTTCCTGCCGATCATCGCAATGGTCCTTTTCGTGATCTACTGGAAAGGCTGGGGCAAGGCGATTTTTGAAGCCACGCAGACCTGGAAGCGGGAAAAGGCCGCAAAGCTGGCCGCTTCCGCAGAGGGCTGAGCCCCTTTACAGCGCAATATAAAGGAAGAGGGTACTTATGGAAATTCAAACGTTTGACCAGTTGATTGCCCGTGTGAAAAGTTCCCGCAGGCAGTTTCGCGTGGCCGTCGCCAATGCGGGCGACGCTCACACGCTCGAAGCGGTCCTCCTCGCCTGCAGGGAAGGGGTCGTCTCCCCCATCCTGGTGGGCGACAGGGCCGAGATCCTGCGCATCTGCAAAGAGCAAAGCGCAGACTTTCCCGCAGAGGACATCGTGGATGCGGCCGGGGCTCCCGAGGCGGCGGCAAAAGCCGTGGAGCTGGTGCGGGAAGGAAAAGCGGACTTTCTGATGAAGGGCAAAATGGACACCGGCGTGCTGCTGAAAGCCGTCGTCAACAAGGAAACCGGCCTTGGCACCGGGAACTTGATGAGCATTTTTCTGCTGGCGCAGCTGCCCAACTACCACAAGCTGGTGGCCGTGGTGGACGGCGGTATGGTCCCCTATCCGACGCTGGAACAGAAAAAGGGGATCATCGAAAATACAGTGGGGGCGCTGCGCGACCTGGGCTATGAATCCCCCAAGGTCGGCGTGCTGGCCTGCATCGAAAAGGTCAACCCCAAGATGCCGGAGACCGTCGAGGCCGACGCCCTCAAGCAGATGAACCGGGCCGGCGAAATCCAAAACTGTATTGTGGAAGGTCCGGTATCCTACGACTGCGCCATGAGCCGCGAGATCGCCGGGCTGAAAGGCTTTGATAGTCCGTGTGCCGGCGACTGCGACGCCCTCATCGCCCCGGACATCCACGCCGGCAACATCCTCACCAAGGCGCTGCACGTCACCGGCGGCGCGGCCACTGCGGGCTTCATTGTCGGTGCGAAATGTCCCATTGTGATGTCCAGCCGGGGCTCTGAGCCCGAGGAAAAATTTATGTCAATCATCCTGGCCGCCGCCGTGGTTCTGGGGCGCGGATGAAACACAGGAAGGAGCGCCGAGATGGCATTTAAAATTCTTGTCCTGAACCTGGGCGGGACGTCTTCAAAATTTTCGATTTACGAGGATGCGCGGCATATCGTAACCAAATCCATATCCCACTGCGCCGAGGACATGGCCGCCCACCCCCTGTCCAAAGACCAGGTTGCCTACCGCAAGGAGATCGTGCTCGGTTTCCTGCGGGAAAACCACTACCAGGTGGACGATTTCGACACCTTTGTCCTGCGCGCGCCCCCGTTCCCCGCACCCCGGGGCGGCACCTATCTGGTGGAGGGCAGATGCCGGGAGCTTGTCTTGTCCTACTACCACCCGGATGAGAAGCCCATCCACGGCAACCGCTTCGTTCTGCCCCTGATCGACGAGCTGCGCGGCGCGCGCAACGTGCCCGTCTATCTGGTGGACCCCGACATGGTGGACGAATTCTCCGAAGTCGCGCATGTGTCCGGCCTCCCCGGCTATGCGCGCAAGCCCAGCATCCACTACCTGAACCAGAAGGCCATTGCCAGGAAATATGCGCAGGACGTGGGGAGGGCCTATTCCGAGCTGCGGCTGATCATCTGCCACCTGGGCGGAGGGATCAGCATAGGCGCGCATGAATACGGCGTGGCGATCGACAGCAACGAAGGCAGCGAAGGCTGGGGGCCGTTCTCAACCGACCGCGCGGGAACGGTGGCGACGAGCATCATGCTCGAACTCTGCTTCGACAAAGGGCTTACCCGTCAGGAAGTCCATGGGCTGCTGCGCGGAAAGGCCGGGCTGAAAGGGCATCTGGGCACCGACGACCTGCGCGAAGTGGAACGGCGCATCGCTGAGGGCGACCAAAAGGCCAAGCTGGTGTTTAACGCCCTCGCCTATCAGATTGCCAAGGAGATCGGCTCCTGCTACGCCGCGCTGCGCGGAAAGGTGGATGCAATCATTTTCACCGGCGGCATGTCCAACAGCAAAAAGCTGATCGGCGCCATCGAATCCTATGTGGGCGGTTTCGCGCCGTTTGTCCTCTACCCCGGGGAAAAGGAGCAGGAAGCACTGGCGCTGGGGGCCTACCGCGTGCTCACCGGCGCGGAAGAGCCCATCCTCCTGTAAAGCGCAAAACGATTGATTAACTTAAGTTGTAATAAGAAAGGGGCAAATGAAGATGGCGAACGAAAAAATTGAAGGCCTGATGCAGAAGGCCAGGACCGCACAGGCACAGGTTGCCGATTACACCCAGGAACAGGCCGACGACATGGTCCGCGTTGTCGCAAAGAGATGCTGGGCCGAGCGGGAGCGCATTGCGCAGCTTTGCGTGGACGACACCGGCAAGGGGACCTATGAATTCAAGCTGGGCAAGATGGAGAACACGACGGCCTCGGTTTACATGTATCTGAAAGGGAGAAAATCGGTCGGCCTGGTGGAGCACGACGAAAAGAAGAAGCTCTGGAAATACGCAAAGCCGGTCGGGGTGCTCGCCTGCATCACGCCGGTCACCAACCCGGCCGCCACCCCCATCGGCAACGGCCTGAACGTTCTGAAAACCAGGAATGCGATGATCGTCTGCCCGCATCCCGGCGCCAGAATAGCGACCGGAGATACGGTCGAGCTGATGCGCACGGCGCTTCGGGAGAACGGGCATCCGGAGGACCTGGTCCAGGTCGTTCCCGAAAGCACCATGCAGGATGCGGCGGACCTGATGGCGGCGGTCGACCTCATTCTGGCGACCGGGGGCCCGGGCATGGTCAAGGCCGCCTATTCCAGCGGAAAGCCCGCCCTCGGGGTCGGCCAGGGCAACGTGCAGTGCATCCTGGACGAGGATTATGACGACCTAGAGAAGCTGGTCTCGGCAATCGTGCCCAGCCGCATGGTCGACTATGGCATGCCCTGTACCGGCGAGCAGACGGTCCACTGCCCCGTTTCAAAACTCGATGCGCTGATTAAGGCCTACGCCTCCATGAAATGCCACTACATCGATGACGAAGCGCAGATTCAGAAGCTGCGCGAGACCTTGTTCGTCGACGGGGCGATCAACCGGGAGATCGTCGGCCAGCCGTCTTATAGAATTGCCAAGATGGCCGGAATCGACATCCCAGAGGATACGACCCTGCTGCTCCTGAAAGTCGGCAAATGTGGCAAAGAGGAAGTCCTGGCCAAGGAGATTCTGGCGCCCATTACCCGCATCTTCCCCTATGATTCGTTTGAAGAGGCGGTCGAGCGGGCAAGGACCAATATGCTGATGGAGGGCGCCGGCCATTCGTCCTGCATCTGGAGCAACAATCCGGAGCACGTCGCCTTTGCCGCTTCCCGGATTCCCGCCGGGCGCGTCATGGTGAACCAGCCCGCCACCAACGGCAGCGGCAGGCAGAACAACGGACTCGGGCAGACCGTGTCCCTCGGCTGCGGTTACTGGGGCGGCAACAGCGTCTATCACAATGTCAACTACAAGGATATGCTGAACTACACCATCGTTTCCGAGATCCTCGAGGACCGGAAAGTCCTCACCCCAAAAGAAATCATGGCGGACTGAAGGGTGGCCATGAAGACATATAAAGAGAGCCATCCAGGCTTTGCCTGGATGGCTCTCTTTTTGTAACTCGAATCCGCCCGCCTCGCTTGTAGCTTTGGGAAAAACCCGTACCGGCTGTCCCCCGGCTCACTCTGTCTGTCCATGAGGAAAGCCCCCGCGGATCGGCGCTCTATTTTCCCTCTAAAGCGCGGCGCAGGCTTCCTCTTCCCGCTTTGCTTCCCGTTTTTGCAGCGCGCGCTGCCGGATAATAAAGCCGGTGAGGATAAGCAGGTTGACGGTGAGCATGACTGCCGACAGAGAAAAGATCGAACTCGGGCGCAGCGCGTAGATCACGCCCGAAAGGCTGCTCATCAGGGTGCTCCCGGCCGAGATCATCACGTTCATCACCGCGTAAATCTTCCCGCGGTTCTTGGCCTCCTCCTCGGTCACGCTCGCGACCAGCGAATCAAGGAAGGTCTTGCACATCGCATAGCCCGAGGAATAGACCAGCGCCGCCACACAGGCCAACGTCAGCGAGCCGTGCGGCAGGAAGATCATCAAAAACATATAGGGGATCTGGATGAAGAAGCCGGCGACCAGAGCCCCGCCCATCCCCACGCGGGTGCGGATAAAGTGGTTGATGACCGGGATGACGAGCAGGCAGGTCAGCAGCAACCCGATCGAGTTACAGCCCCCGACCAGGGAGACGGCGGCGGGGTCGATCCCGATCACGTCGGTGAGATAGACGTTGAGATAAAGGCTGAAATGGGTGCTCAAAGGATACATCGCATTATAGATCACGTTGAGCAGGATTGCCGAAAGGATCATCTTCTTGCCCCAAAAGATCTTGAAGCCGCCCAGCGGATTGATGTTCCCAAGGCGCAGCGGCGGATGGCCCGCCGCCAAAATTTCCTGCCCCACCTTGGTTTCGGTATAAAACCGGTTGCGGATGATCATTTCGGTGGCGAAGACGACGATCGCAAAAATCAAAAAAACCTTCTGCGCCGAGATGATCCCGATCCGGGTCACCAGCAGACCGCCAATTGGGGTGATCACGCCGATGGCGGTGTGCAGCATGGTGAGGATGTTGAGGGCGGCGACCCGCTGGTCGTCGTCCGCGTCCTCGACCACCATGAAGTTCCAGGACATATTGGAAATTTGGCTCAGGGAGTTGACGATCTTCCCCAGCGCAAACATCCAAAAGTTGTTGGCGAACAGAAAAATCAGGCAGGAGCCGGGCCAGGCCAGGAGCTCGAAGATGGTGGTCGTCTTCTTGCGCCCGAGGCGGTTGACGATCTCCCCGGCGGAGAGGGCGAAAAGGATGCCGAAGAAGTAGCTGACCGCCACGACCAGCCCGATTTCCCGGTCGGTTACGCCGCAGCCTTTCATATAGAGGCTGAGATAAAATGTATACAGGGTGTTGGCAACGCTGAAAAAGAACTCGAAGATAACACTGATGCGGGTGTTTCCCTCGAGCTTGCGGAAATTTTCTATGAGGGGCAGGTTCTGGACCCTGCGCAGCATCCCCAATTTGACCACCCCTTCCTCTTTGATACCACAAAATAAAACACCACGGCGTATGCGACACGCCATTCTGCCCAGCCGCGATACACCGTGGTGTACTATTTAATTTCTACTTCAGCAACCGGATCTTAGTAGTCCAGTCTTCTGTAGTATCTGCGGATCGCCAGAGGATGTTTGCCGTACTCCTCGAGGTACTTGGAGATTCTCTCGGTCACGTTGGCCATCACGATCGGGCTCATCATGCCTCTGAACTCCTTGCTGATGCCCTTGAGCTCGTAGTCGGCGGTGTCGAACACGGTGACGTTCGCGCAGATGGTGTTGACGAAGTTCTCAACACGGTCCATCAGCTTGCGGGCAGCATCCTCGCCCTTGAAGAGGATGACACTGTCGTCTCTGCCGATGACTTCGAGGGTGCCGTGGAAGAAGTCAGCGCCGGAAATGGACTTGGTTCTCATCCACTGCATCTCTTCCATGATGCACATGGCGTAGCAGTAAGCCTCGCCCCAGAGGTTACCGGAACCGACGAGGTACTGGATCGCGTCGTCACGATGCTTCTTGGCATAAGCGTCGGCCGGAGCGTCAGCCTTCTTCTTGACATCAACCAGCAGCTCAGGCATGGTCTTGAGCTCGGCCATGAACTTGTCATAGTCAGCGAAGTCGCCATGGTTCTTCATGAAACGGCCGGCCAGGGTGTACCAGAAGTACCAGGTGCCGCCCGCCTCTTCGAGGATCAGGTAATCAACGCTCTTCGCAAGCGGAGAACCCTCTTTCTCAACAAAGCCGATGACCTTGGCGCCGACTTCGTGAGCGTAATCAACAGCCTGCACAACCTCTTTGGTGTCGCCGGAAGCGGACTGGATCACAACGATGGAATCCTTGGTGAACTTCTTGTTGCCGACGGTCAGGAACTCAGCCGCATTCTCAACGTACAGGTCCAGGGTGGACATGGACTTGATGATGGACTCAACCTGCCACTCATATGTAATGGTGCCGCCGATGCCGACAAAGAAGATGTTGGAGTAACCCTTCTCGCAGACCTCGTCTACGATCTTCTCGACCTTCGGAATGAACTCAATGGCTTTCTTCTCGTTCGCAAGAAACTTCGCTTCGTCGAATTTGAACATACCTTTTCCTCCTAGTCATTTGTTGCTTATTTCTCGGCCCTCGGGCCGAACTGCCAAACTCAGGCGGGCAAAATCCTTTGCCCGGGGAACAACTGGTATAGTGCTATACCAGTTCTGTCATTATCATACCACACCCCTCCGGGTTATGCAAGGGGTTGCGGTTAAAAATTTTGCACATTCGCCTCTCCCCTACCTGCAAGCGGGCGGCGTGCCCGAAGGCACACCGCGGCTGCAGGAAAACAGAGATTAACCCTTGACGCTTCCGGCGGTCATACCGCGTACCAGCTGCTTCTGGAAGATCAGGTAAACGATGATCATCGGCAGCGAGGCGACCGTCAGACCGGAGATCAACACGCCCCAGTTGGTGGTCAGCGCGGCGCGCAGGTTCATCAGTCCGACCGGGATGGTCTTGAGCGCGGAGCTCTCGATGAAAACGAGACCGAACATGAACTCGTTCCAGTCGCCCATCGCGGTGAGCAGGGCGCCGGTCGCAATGATCGGCTTGCTCATCGGCAGGATCATCTTATAGAAGATCTGGAAGGAGTTGCACCCGTCGATGTAGGCCGATTCCTCCACCTCGAGCGGCAGGCTCTGGAAATAGGACCAAAGCAGGAAGGTGGTAAACGGAATGTGGAAGGCCGCATAGGGAATGATCAGCGCCCAGCGGGTGTTGTAGAGGCCCAGGATCTGGAGCAGCTTATACAGCGAGATGATGCTGACCTCAGGGGAGAGCATCATGCCGCCCAGCACGCAGGTGAAGAGCAGGGTGTGCAGCTTGAACTTGTACCGGGCCAGCACGAACGCGAGCAGCGCCGAGCACAGCACGGTCAGGAAGGTGGCGACCACCGTGACGATGACACTGTTCATAAAGTAGGTGCCGACGCCCACTTCCCACGCCTTGTAGTAGTTATCCCAGCTGGGGTTCTGAGGCATCTTGAAAGGACTGAGCATGAGCTGCTGGTTGTCCTTGAAGCCGCTGAGAATCATCCAGATCAGAGGATATAAAACCGTGAGGCCATAAAGAGTGATCGGGATCAGGATCAGAAAGCGAATAACTTTTCCCTTGACGTCCTTCATGTTATGCCGCCTCCTTTACTTTTTTTACCTTGGGTGCCTTCGGTTCCTTGGGCCCCTGGTTGATCTTCATCTGAACCAAGGTGAGAACCAGCAGAATCAGGAAGGTTAGCGTTGCAATGGCAGCCGCATAGCCCATTTCATCGTTACGGAAGCCCGCCTTGTACAGGTAGGCCGCCAGAACCTCGGTCGCATGGCCAGGGCCGCCGCCGGTCATAACATAGACCTCGCCGAAGACCTTGAACGCGCCGATGATGGTGGTGACCACCGTCACCAGCACGGTGTCGGTGACCTGCGGAACGATGATGTAGAAGAAGTTGGTAAAGGGATTGACGCCGTCGATTCTGGCGGACTCAAAGATGTCCTCCGGAATCTTCTGGATGGCAATGATGAACAACAGCATGATATAACCGATGTTCTGCCACTGGGAAACAAATATGACGGAACCCATCGCCGTACTGGCGCCGCCCAGCCAATCGCGGGCGAGGCTGCCCAGCCCGATGGCCTTTAAGAAGGGGTTGACGACACCCATGGTCGGGCTGTAGAGGAACTGCCACAGAAGGCCGATGACGGTGATGGAAATTACTGACGGAATAAAATAGAGGGTGCGGAAGAACGGCTGGAATTTGCGCATCTTGGTGCTCTCAAACACCGCCGCAAGGACCAGGCCCAGACCGCACTGACAAATAACGGACACGATTGCATACCAGGTATTGTTCTTGAGAGAAATCAGGATGTTCTCATCCGAGAACATTTTTACATAGTTTTCCAGACCGATGAAGACTTTCCCATCGGAAAACGCACTCCAACGATACAGGCTGTAGACAAAGTTCAGAATAATCGGAAAGAAGACAAACACGGTCATCAATATGAATGCCGGCAATATGTAAAGTAGCATCCCCCGCTTATCTTTATACACCCATACTCAATCCTTTCAAACCGCATAATCCTTATCGGTTAGTGAAATCAGGGGGATCGGAGAGGGGCCGCGCAGGACCCCTCTCCGCCCACTTGCTTGCGTAGGAACTAGTGCTTAAAGCTTACAGCTGGCCAGCTTCCGCAAGGCCCTTGACCTCGGCGGCCATCTCCTGAACCTTCTTCATGAGCTCTTCAGGAGTGATGGTGCCGTTGAGGATCTCCTGCAGGCCAGGCAGCCACACGTCGGAAATCTTGGCATTGATGTCGGTGTCGAGCCAGAGGGCCATACCGTCGGCCTCTTCCAGTCTCTTCATACCTTCCATGATGTAGGTCGGGGCAACGCTCTCATTGGTAGCACCAATCACCGGGCTCGGCCAGGCAAGGGTCTTGACCATGAACTCCTGGTTCTCCATGTTGGTGATGTACTTGAGGAACTTGATGGCCTCTTCCGGAATGGTGGAGGTGGAGGAAACCATGAAGCCGTCCGGAGCGCCGGTGATGTAGTTCGCCTCGCCCTTCAGGTCGGTGACGGTCGGCAGCGGGAAGAAGCCCCACTCGTCGTTCAGACCGGTCTGGTTGGCCTCATCGCACTGTTTGAACTCCTCGATCTCGGCGTAGAACATCGCCTCGGTGCCGGCAGCCCAGGTCTGACGGGCCTGGTCATGGGACTTGGAGTTCGGGAACTCGTTGAAATAGGGGCCAAGGTCAGCAAACAGCTGGAGAGCCGTCACATAACCGGGATCGGTGAACTCGCCGGTCTCCGCGGTGTAGTCCTTCATACGGACGTCCTGCGGAACGCACTGCTGGTTCAGGCCGGTGATGTAGTGGCAGGCCGCCCACGGATACTGGTCGCCGAAGGAGATCGGGGTGACGCCGTTGTCCTTGAGGGTCTTGCAGACGTTCATGAACTCGTCCCAGGTGGTCGGGGCGGTCAGCCCGTACTGATCAAAGATGGACTTGTGGTAGATCATGTACTTCGGGTCGATACGCAGCGGGATACCGTAGTTCTTGCCGTCCTTCGCGAAGGGCTCAAGACCAGCGGACATGAAGGAGTTTTTCCACTCGCTGTCGTTCTCTTCCAGAGCGGGGGTCAGATCATACGCGGCGTTGGCGGCGATGAACTTGTTGGCGAACTCGCCGGACCAGGAGAAGAAGATGTCCGGGCGGTCGTTGGAGCCCATCAGAACACGCAGCTTATCCTTGATCGGCTCGTCGCCGACAGCCTCGTCAACGATATCGATGTTCGGGTTCGCTTCCTCATAGTTGGCGATCACAACATCAAAGAACGGGCCCTTGGTCTCAGGATCCGGCCACTTGTGCAGGAGCTTGAGCTGAACCTTGTCCCCGGTCGGGGTCGCTTCGCCGGCGTCGCTGCTGGCGGGGGCGCTGTCGCCACCCTCGGGAGCCGCAGAGCTGGTGGTGTTGGAGCCGCTGCCGCAGCCTACGAAGCTAAGTGCCAGCGCGCTGGCGAGCAGCAGGCTGACGATTTTGCGAGACTTACTCATTTTTTTACCTCCATTTTGTATATTTTGACCTCCCCGGTCCCTATGGCCGGATTGGACAAAAACGATTGAAATTGGCGAGCGTCTTATTTGATATCTGTCTCATACCCGAAGGTGCCGCTCACCAGGCAGTTCTTCGCGGCGAACTCGGCCGCGTTCTCCATGCTCTCCCCGATCGCCTCGCCGTCATAGATCCCCACGAAATACCGGGCGATGAAGCTGTCCCCCGCCCCCATGGTGTCCACGATGTTCTCGACCGGATAGATCCCCTGCTGATAAAACTTCCTGCTCTCCACGTCGTAGAGCATCGAGCCGCGCGAGCCCATGGTCATCAGAACCTGCTTGGGGCCGTGGGTGCCGACGCCCTCCATGAGGACCTTGAGCTCCTCCTCCTTGGCGCTGCCGCCCGAAAAGATCGCATAGGTCACATACGGCAGGGTTCGCTTGAGGTTGTTCCAATGCGGCTTGTCCGAATAGTCGTAAGCGATGGGCACGCCGATCTTATGCAGCTCGGGGAGCTTTTCGTCCAACCCGCTGTAGCAGCTGGTGTGGATCAGGTTGAAGCCCGCCATGTACTTCTTAAGCTCCTCGGTGATCTCGATGTCATGGGAAACCCCGTCGATCCCGCCGATGAACACCCGGTCCGAATCGACCAGGGTGACGTCCGCGTAGGCGGTCTCCCCTTCCTTGATTTTGACGTGGGAGACGTCCAGCCCTTCCCTTTTGAGGGAATCCACGATGTGGCTGCCCGCGTAATCGGTGCCCACCGTCCCTATGTAAGCCGCTTCGGCCCGCCCGGTCTTGTGGGCCAGCACCGGAACGTTCACCGCATTGCCGCCCGGATACATCTTTTTCTTGTAAAGATACCGGTCGACCACGTTGTCGCCGATCCCAACAATTTTCAGCATTTTTGCCATACCTCCTCATCGGCATGCGCCAATGGATTGTGGTATATTTCCATACCAGTGCTCGTTTATTATAGCACAGGAGTTTTGGCTAATTAAGACATTTTTCATAAATGTCCCATATCTTTTTTGTTAATTTTCTCTCTACCAGTTTTTTGGAGAAGTGAAAATATCCAAAGAATCGTTTTGCTTTCGTGCAATATATATGCTATAATGCATATTGGACTGTTCCGAAACCCGCATAAATTGCGGGATTACATACTGGAAACCGTTGGTGAGAATATTGAAAAACAAATATACTCTGACGAGTGAGAATTCGATCGACAAGCTAATGGAGTACATCGACATCCATCATCTGCCCCCCCGCGAGCGGCTGCCCTCCGAGCGCAAGCTCAGCGAGCTGCTGGGCGTCAGCCGCCCCGCGCTGCATCAGGCGATCTTCGAGCTGATCAACCTCGGGGTGCTCGCGCAGACCCCCAGCGACGAAATCATCATCGCTGAGCCCAAAGTGCTGCGCAACATGTGGAAGATGCGCTCCTTTACCAAGACTATGCGGGCCCTCGGCCTCACTCCGAAGAACAAGGTGATCTACGCGGGGATGACCGAGGCGACCAAGGAGGAGGCTTCGGCGCTCAACCTGACGCTCGGCTCGCCGGTTTTCCGGCTGCACCGGCTGCGCTGCCTGGACGGCACGCCGATGGTCATCGAGGTAGCCGCCTTGCCGGCCAAGCTCTTCCCCAGGCTGCTGGAGCACGATTTCTCCAGAGCCTCGCTCTACAGCGTGCTCGAGGAGGAATACGGCACCATCCCGCTGACCCAGGAGCAGGAGTTTTTGATCGACTTCCCGAACCCCGCCGACATGCAGCTGCTGGGGATCGACGCCAAGGAGCCGCTGATCGTCCAGCTCGGGCGCACGGCGGACCAGAACGGCGTGATCATCGAATACTCGGTTTCCAAGACGCTCGGCTCACGGTTCGAGTTCGAGAGTATCTCCGTCATTGAATAGCGAGGGGGTGGAACGACATGCAGAACAATACGCCGATTTACAGCCAGCTGGAAAAGCTGATCAAGGATAAGATCCTTTCGGGCGAATACAAGTTTGGGGAGGCCATCCCCTCGGAGCGCAAGCTGGCCGAAACCTATGGCATCAACCGCATGACGGTGCGCAGTGCGATCAACAACCTGGAAAACCAGGGGTACATCGTCAAAGTGCACGGCAAGGGCAACTTCGTCTCCAGCCCCAAGTTCAAACAGAGCTTTGTCGAGGGGTGGGGCTTCACCTCCCTGCTGCGCGAGCGGGGGATCGAGCACAAGGACAAGCTGATCTTCTCCGGCGTGGAGGAGGCCAACTACCAGCTTTCCAAAATCTTCGGCGTCGAGCGGCGCACCCCGCTGTTTCGCATCGTGCGCCTGCGCCTGGGCGACGACGAGCCGCTCAGGCTGGAAGACACCTACGTGCCCTACGACCTCTTCCCCGGGATCGAATCGATCGACTATTCGGTGACCTCGCTCTACGACGTATTCCAGGCCAACGGGATCACCCTCAAGGAGTTCCGGCAGGTCCTTTCCTCCTATCTGATCCACGACTTCAAGGCGCGCCTGCTCGATTTGGAGGACGATTACCCGGTCTACCGGGTGACCTGCCAGACGATGGATCAGAGCGACCGGGTGGTGGAGTACACCGTCTCCTTAATCAACCCGCAAAAGACCATTATTACCACCAGCTTAAAATAAGGATACAGGAACCGGCCCGTCGAAACTTGTCCGACGGGCCGGTTTTTTCTTTTTCGACAGGATGTTTTTACATGATGGGGCGCCGGGGCGAAACGCGGCTTTCAGCGCAGCTTGAAGCGGTAGCCGGCGTTTTTCAGGGCGCTGCAAATCTCCGCGATATGGTTCTGGTCCCGCGTCTCCATGACGATATGTAAAAAGCAGGAGTTGATGTCCATATTTTCGTCCGCCCGGTCATGGTGCACGGCGACCACGTTGCCGCCCAGGGAGGCGATGATGTCCGACACGCCCTTGAGCTGGCCGGGCTTGTCCACCAGCTCGATGGTCAGCTCGGCGCTGCGCCCGGTTTTGAGCAGGCCCCGGCTGATCACCCTTGAAAGGATGGTCACGTCGATATTGCCCCCCGACACCAGGCAGACGGCGTTCTTGCCCTTGATGTCCACCTTATCAAACATCGCCGCGGCGACCGAGACCGCGCCCGCCCCCTCGGCGATCAGCTTCTGCTGCTCGATCAGAGCCAGGATGGCGGTGGAAATCTCATCGTCGGTGACGGTGACGATCTCGTCGACGTACTGCTCGCACAGCTCATAGGTCAGCTCCCCCGGCCGCTTGACCGCGATCCCGTCCGCGACGGTGGAGACCGAATCCAGCGCCAGCGGCCCATGCTCCTGGTGGGAGCGGTACATCGAGGGCGCGCCGGCGGCCTGCACGCCGTAGACCTTGCAGCGCGGATTGAGGGATTTGATGGCGAAGGCTATCCCGCTGATCAGCCCGCCGCCCCCGATCGGGACAATCACGCAGTCGATCTCCGGCAGCTGGTCGAGCAGCTCCAGGCCGATGGTCCCCTGCCCGGCGATCACATCCAGGTCGTCGAAGGGGTGGATAAAGGTGCTCCCGGTCTCCTTCTGCAGCTCCCGGGCGCGGTTGTAGGCGTCGTCGTAGACTCCGGGCACCAGCACCACCTCGGCGCCGTAGCGCTTGGAGGCCTCCACCTTGGAGATCGGCGCGCCGTCCGGCACGCAGATGAGCGATTTGATCCCGTTGCGGCTGGCGGCCAGCGCGACCCCCTGGGCATGGTTGCCCGCCGAGCAGGCGATCACGCCGTTTTTACGCTCCTCCTCGGTGAGCTGGGATATCTTATAATAGGCCCCGCGCACCTTGAACGAGCCGGTCAGCTGCAAATTCTCCGTTTGAGGTAGACATTGGAGAGCGGATTGATGTTCGGCGCCGGAATGAGGTCGGTGGTGCGCACCACGTTTTTGAGGACATAGGAAGCCTGGTAGATTCTGTCGAGCGTCAGCATGATCGTGGTCTCCTTCTTATAATGTTTCCTCACTTGCCGCGCCGCGCTCCATCGCGGTGCGCCCGGTGCGGATAATTTTGAGGATGCCGTGGGGGCGCAACAGCTCGATGAACGAGTTGAGGGTATGGGTATCCCCGGCGAGCTCGAGGATCAGGGTATTCTGCGAAACATCCAGGATGCTGGCTTTGAACATGTTCGCGATGTTGACGATCGCGTCGATCTCCCCGGCGTTGCCGCCCACTTTCAAGAGCAGGTACTCCCGGATGACCGAATCCTCTTTCTCCAGCACCCTGACGCCGATGACGTCGTAGAGCTTGCCCAGCTGCTTGTCCACCTGGCGGATGATCCGCTCGTCCCCGCGCACCACGATGATGATCTGCGAGACGCCGGGATCCTCGGTCTGGGCGGCGACGATGCTCATAATGTTGTAGCAGCGGCGGCTGAAGAGCCCCGAAATGCGCAGCAGCACCCCGGTATGGTTGCGCGCGAGCACCGAGACAACGTATTCCTTTTCATTGGTTTCCATATGCTGACCTCCTACATTTCCAGGATGATGTCCTCGACCGGCGCGCCGGCGGGGACCATGGGCAGGACGTTCTGGTCCATGTCGATCAGGCAGTTGACCAGCACCGGACCCTTCTCCCCGAGCGCCTGGCGCAGCACCGGTTCGATCTGTGCGCGCTCTGCGATGGTATAGGCAGGCACGCCGTAGGCCTTGGCGAGCAGCTCGTAATCCACCGGCTTTTCCAGGGTGGTGTGGGAGAAGCGGTTTTCATAAAAGAGCTTCTGCCACTGGCGCACCATCCCCAGCACGCCGTTGTTGAGGATCAGCTCGATAAGCGGAATGTTGTACCGCGCGGCGGTGGAAAGCTCGTTGGCGTTCATCAAAAAGCTGCCGTCCCCCGCGATGTTGACCACTTGCTTATGGGGATTTGCGAGCTGCGCGCCCATCGCGGCGCCCAGGCCAAAGCCCATGGTGCCGAGCCCTCCCGAGGTGATGAACTGCCGGGGCCGGCGAAAGCGGTAAAACTGCGCCGCCCACATTTGATGCTGTCCCACCTCGGTGGTCAGGATGGCCTCCGAACCGGTCAGCGCATCCAGCGTCTCAAGCAGCTCCTTGGGGGTGACGGCGTCCGGGTGCGGCGCGCTCTGGACGAGGGGATATTCCCGCTGCCACCGGGTGATCCGTGCCATCCAGTCCCCATGCTCCCGCTGCGGGAGCGCCGGGAGCAGCGCGGCGAGGATTTCCCTGGCGTTCCCCCGCAGGCGCAAAGCGGCGTCCACATTCTTGCCGAATTCGGCCGTGTCGATGTCGATATGCAAAACCTTGCAGTTTTTGGCGAACAGCCCCGCGTTGCAGGTCACCCGGTCGGAAAAGCGGGTGCCGATGGCCACGAGCAGGTCGCACTCGTGCAGCGCCAGCGCCGCCGTCTTGGTGCCGTGCATGCCGAGCATCCCGACGTAGCGCCCGTCGTATTGGTCATACCCTCCCTGGCACATCAGCGAGCAGGCCACCGGCGCGTCGAGCGCCGCCGCCAGGCGGTGAAGCTCCCCGGCCGCCTCGGACAGGATCACCCCACCCCCCGCGTAGATGAAGGGGCGCTCGCTATGCATGAGCAGCTCGAGCGCCGCTTTCATGCGCCGCTCGCTCGGCATGGGGGTATCCTCGGGCGGGAGGGGCTCCCGCCCCGTGTATTCGCACTCGGCGGCGGTGACGTCCTTGGGGATGTCGATCAGCACCGGGCCCTTGCGCCCGCTCTGGGCGATGGCAAAGGCCTCGCGCACGGTGTCCGCCAGATCCCCGACCTCGCGCACCAGGAAATTGTGCTTGGTGACGGGCATGGTGATCCCGGTGATGTCCACCTCCTGGAAGCTGTCCAGCCCCAGCAGGGGCCGCGCTACGTTCCCGGTGATGGCGACCATCGGCACCGAATCCATATAGGCGGTGGCAAGGCCGGTGACCAGGTTGGTAGCGCCGGGGCCGGAGGTGGCGATACATACCCCCGTCTTCCCGCTCGAACGCGCGTAACCGTCCGCGGCGTGGGCCGCGCCCTGTTCATGCGCGGTGCGGATGTGGCGAATCCGGTCGGCGTACTGGTAGAGCGCGTCGTAGATGTTGAGCACCGCACCGCCCGGGTACCCAAACACCGTGTCGACCTGCTGCTCAAGCAGGCATTCCAGCAAGATTTCTGCGCCGGTGAGCTTCATATGAATAAGCCTCCTTATTTGATGCAATATAAAAAGCCTTCGTCTCATTTAGAGACGAAGGCTGATCCTCCGTGGTACCACTCTAATTCACCGTCCTCCCGAAAGGGAGAACGATCTCTTAGTCGCGCATCCAACAATGCGCTCCCCAGATAACGGCGGGGTACCGGATCTGCTTACTCCAAAGCCTGTTTCAGCTGTCTGCTCCAGGGTGATTTCACAGCGGCTCCCGTCGCCGCCTCGCACCAACCGGCGGCTCTCTGAAAACGGGTGTATGCCCCTGCGGCGTCCCTATCGTCGCATTTTCATATTGTTGTATATTTTATTCCTCACCCGTCGGTTTGTCAAGAATTTTTTTGGCACCCACTACACTTAGTTTGCAGGGTCCAGATTGTAAAATCTGGCACCCGGCAAGCTAAGTTTTTTTTATGCCCGCAAGCAGAAAAGAGGTGAGAACATGGCGAGCTACGCTTTCGCAACGCTCCAGGCCCGGCAGGCGCTCCAGGAGCTTTGGGAGCAAGGCAAAACGGTCAAAGACATGGCGGAGGCCCTTGATGTGCCGCTGTCCACGCTCTACACGGAACTGCGCCGGGGCCGTTCTGGGGTCCGCCTCCCGGACCAGCGATTGCAGTATGATGCTTCCCTTGCCCAGCTCAGGATGCAGCAGGAACTTGAGCGGAGGGGAAAGCAGAGCCGCTGAGGCCATACCTGTCACCGCTTTTCACAAATCAAAGGAGGCACAACATGAAACCCATTATTTTGAGGACCCGGACCAGCACCGATGAGTGCATCGGCACCGTCCGGCTCACCCCGGAGGCGGAGAAAGTGGTCCGGCGGCTCCGTTTCAAGACCGGCCTGCCCATCCGTCAAATTGTGTCTGAAATCATCGTCCAGGCGGAAAACCTCATCGACATCTCCGGGGACGATGATGAGGACGAAACCGACCAGTAAGGAGGGCCAGCATGTACGAGTACAAGTATAGCATCGGCGTGCGGCACAAATCCACCGGCGAAAAGCTCAAACTTGAGGTTTGGGCTGAGGATGTGGACGCCGCCACCCACAAGCTGACCGGCACCCTCATTGGCCCGGAATGTGAGTACATCTGGACCGGCTCCGGCCCCATCTACGAAAACAACCAGCTCATCCGCCGTGAAAAGAAAGACTGAGGAGGACATCACCAATGAAAACCGCTGTTCAGAACATCGCCCCCGGCAAGGTCATTGATTACCACGGGGAGCCCTGCCTGGTGCTGGAGCACCGCAAGGACGGCACCCTGCTGCTCCACCTGGAGCAGATGACCCACGCCTTTGGCAGCACCAACAACTTTGCCGCCAGCTCCCTGCGGGCCCACCTCAATGGCCCCTACCTGCGGAGCCTCACGGACGGCAACCCCGATGAGGTCATCACCCGCACCGTGGACCTCACCGCCCTCAACGGCTCCACGGAGTATGGCACCTGTGACTGCAAGGTGGCCCCGCTGACCCTGGACGAGCTCCGCAAGTACCATGACATCCTGCCCCTGCCGGAGCGCTTTGAGTGGTCCGTGACGCCCTGGAGCACCCCCAAGGTCAATGAGGATGACACATGGGTCATGGGGCTGAACTCCGACGGCAGTGTCAGCAACGGCTACTGCAGCAGCTCCGGCGGGTCCCGCCCCGCTTTCCTCATTTCCTCCTCCCTCACCGTGGAGGCTGAGGACACCAACCCCCTGGAGCAGTACACCGTCCGAGAGCTGGCGGAGGAGCTTTTCCGCCGCATCGGCAACTAAGGGGTGAGCTCCGTGACCACCCATGAGATTGGCCAGAGAGCCCCAAGCCGCCATGCCCGGCGCAAGCGCCGCCGCAACTATGGCCCGGTCATCATCCTGGCGCTGGTGTGCGCCGCCATTTTCGCCGCCGGTTACTGCGTGGGGGTGAGCGCCGCTGACAAAGCGGTGCCCACCCTCCCGGAGCCGGTCCTGGAGAGCACCGCCACCCCGGAGCCCTCAGCAGAGCCCAGCGTGGCCCCCACGCCCAGCCCCACCCCGGAGGCGGTGCTCTGGCGGGATGACATCGTGACGGACGGCAACCTCCTGGACTATGACCTCCAGGTGACCATGCAGGCCTGCTGTGAGGAGTACGGCGTCCCATACGCCCTGGCGCTGGCCGTGGCCGATGTGGAAAGCCGCTTTGACCCGGATGCCGCCAGCAGCACCAATGACTATGGCCTCATGCAAATCAACCAGGTCAACCATGGGTGGCTCCTGGAGCAAGGGATTGACCCCATGACGCCCGCCGGAAACATTGAGGCCGGTGTCCTGTTCCTGTCCGACTACCTCACCGCCTACGGGGACCCGGAGCTGGCTGTCATGGCCTACAACTGCGGCCCCTCCGGCGCTCAAAACCTGTGGGCCGCCGGGACATACTCCACCGACCACTCCCGCAAGGTCATGGACCGCTTTGACTACTGGACAAGCGTTTTGGAGGACTGAGCCATGCCCTACTACTGGACCTGCCCCTATTGCGGGGCCAACCTGGACCCCGGAGAAAAATGTGACTGCAAAGACAACGAAAAGGAGGATGACATCCATGATGGAAATGAAAATCACCGTTGAGGCTCCCGATCTGGCCGCCTCTATCCTCAAGCTGGCGGAGGCCATTGCCTCCGGCCCGGACCCCAGCATCTTGACCCCGGATGAGCCCCTGCCGGTGGCCAGCTATCCCACCGCCCCGGCACCGGCCCCTGCGCCCGCTCCTGCGGCCCCTGTGAGCCCTGCGCCGGTCACCCCTACCCAGACCCCTACCCCTGCGGCCCCTGTGGCGGCCCCCAACCCCGCTCCTGCGCCGGCTGCTGGCCAGACATCTGCCGTCCCTGGTAACACCCCGGCCCCCACCGTGCCCGTGGCGGGAGCCCCCACCTACACCCTGGACCAAATCTCCCGTGCCGGGGCCTCCCTGGTGGATGCCGGGAAGATGCAGCAGCTTTTGGAGCTGCTGGGCCGCTACGGTGTGCAGGCCGTCACCCAGCTCCAGCCGGAGCAGTACGGCGCTTTCGCCACCGAGCTCCGGGCCCTGGGCGCTCAGATTTAAGAAGGTACTACCATGCCCCCTGTCAAACATGCCTTGCTTTCGGCGTCCTCCGCCTCCCGCTGGCTGGTATGCACGGCGGCCCCTCGCTTTGAGGAGGGCCTGCCGGAGAGCACCAGCGAGTATGCGGAGGAGGGCCGCCTGGCCCACGCCATTGGTGAGCTCAAGGTCACCAAGAAATGCACCCCCATGAGCACCCGGACCTACAACACCCGGCTCAACAAGCTCAAAAAGGACCCCCTCTACACCCCGGAGATGGACAAGACCACGGACCTCTACCTGGAACATATCACGGAGCAGGTCATGGCTTATGACACCGCCCCCACCGTGGCCGTGGAGGTCCAGGTGGACTTTTCGGACTATGTGCCGGAGGGCTTTGGTACCTGTGACTGCTGCATCATCGGCGGTGACCTCCTCAGCATCGTGGACTACAAGCACGGCAAGGGCGTCCCCGTGTCCGCCGTGGGCAATCCCCAAATGCGGCTTTACGCCCTGGGCGCTCTCCACCGCTATGCCCCCGTGTTCGGGGACACCATCAAGCGGGTCCGCATGACCATTGACCAACCCCAGCTTGACAGCTACACCACGGATGAAATCACCGTTGAGGAGCTGCGGGCCTGGGGCGAGAGCATCAAGCCCATTGCCCAGAAAGCCTTTTCCGGCCTGGGGGAGTTTGTCCCCGGCGACCATTGCCGCTTTTGCCGTGGCAAGGCCCAATGCCGGGCCCGTGCCAACATCAACACCGCCCTGGAGGACTTCAAGGACTGCGTGCCTGCCGGAGCCTGGAACGAAAAGGCGGAGGCCTTTGTTTCCGCTGGCGGCGTGGTGAACGGCGCACCGCCCCCGCTCCTCACGGATGCTGAGATTGGTGACCTGCTGGAGCGTGGGGCCCACCTGGTCCAATGGTACAAGGACCTGGAGGCCTACGCCACGGAGGCCCTGCTGGCGGGCAAGGAAATCCCCGGCTGGAAACTGGTGGCGGGCCGGAGCATCCGCACCTTTACCGACCAGGACGCCGCCATCCAGGCCGTCATTGCCGCCGGTTATGATGAGGCCCTGGTGTATGACCGCAAGCCCAAGACCCTCTCCGAGCTGGAGAAACTCATGGGCAAGGCCGAATTTGCGGAGAAGATTGGCGGCTATGTGACCAAGCCCCTGGGCAAGCCCACCCTTGCCCCTGCCTCCGACAAGCGGGAGGCATACAGCCCCGCCGCTGCGGACTTCGCCAGAGTGGGGGCCTAAATGAAACGGCTTTTAGCAAAGCTCACTATCTTCATTCTGGTGTATGTGCTCATGCTCATCATCGTCACGCTCTGCTGGGTGGGCGCTGAGTATGTGATTGAGGGCGTGGTCCACACCAGTAAAGTTGACGGCTATGTGGCCGGTATTCTTTCCTGTCAACTCACATTTGAACTTTTCCGTTTAGACAAAGAATTGGGGCGAGAAAAAGATGCTTAAATACAACGCCTGTGCCCACGCCCGGCCCGGCCTCCGCCCGTTTGTCCCGCTGGACTGCAAAGACCATGACCCGGTTTTCCCTGTGGCCCTGTGCTGCACCCGGTCCGTGCAGTACAAGGTGGCGGAGCCCAGGAGCTACATTTCCGCCCTGCCAGATCGGGACCGCTGTGAGAGCTGCCCCATGTTCACTGACCCGGACACCCTGGTCCACGTCCAGGCGGACACTTTCCGGGCGGACATCTACCTGGACCGGCTCTGTGACATGACCATCCCCAACACCCGCAAGCTATTCAAGCTGATGCACCGCTGGGACTTCGACAACCGGCAGGCCATTGACCGGCTGACCGCCCACCTGGAGCAAGCCATCCAGGAGAGTGAGGACGCCTGGAAACTGGCCTCCAGGGAGTTTACAGACGGCTGGCGCAAGGTGAGCAACCCCAAGAGCCGCCACCCCGCCGTGGTGGAAACCCTCAAAAACAACAACCGGCTGACCCGCAAGGTCAAGGCCGCCAAAGCCCGGCATGAGCGCTGGGTGAAAATCAAGGCGCTATGGGCGGACACCGCCCTTTGATACGCAACACACAAGGCAATCTATCAAAAAGGAGAACAAAGACTATGTATCAGAATGACCCCATGAAAGTGCTGACCGGCGAGGTCCGCCTGTCCTACTGCAATCTGACCGCCCCCAGAGCCGCCAAGCAGGGCGGCGAGCCCAAGTTTTCCGTCACCATCCTCATCCCCAAGACGGACAACGCCACCAAGGCCGACATTGACGCCGCCATCCAGGCCGCCGCCCAGGAGGCCTTGACCAAGGTGTGGAATGGTGCCCGCCCCCCGGTGCTCAAGGTGCCCATCCATGACGGTGATGGTGTCCGGCCCTCCGGCGTCCCCTTTGGCGATGAGTGCAAGGGCCATTGGGTGCTGACCGCCTCCACCAAGAACAAGCCCCAGGTGGTGGGCATCGACAACATCAACTGTGAGCTGGCCCCCTCTGATATTTACAGCGGGATGTATGGCCGGGTCACCATCCGCTTTTTCGGCTACTCCAACAGCGGCAATAAGGGCATCGGCTGCGGCCTGGGCAATGTCCTCAAGACCCGTGACGGGGAGCCCTTGAGCGGCCAGGCCTCCGCCGCCTCCGACTTTGCCGGGATTGGCGGCGCTCCCGCCGCTCCGGCCACTCCCAACTATGGGGCGGCAATGCCCGCTACTCCTGGCGCTTATGGTGTAGCTCCGGCGGTCCCCGGCTATGGTGCCGCCCCCACTCCCGCCAACACCCCGCCCTGGAACGGCAACAACGGCATCAACCCCATCACTGGCCAGCCCATGTAAGGAGGCCCCGTCATGCACCATCTCAGCATTGACCTTGAAACCTACTCCAGCGTGCCGCTGGCAAAGGCCGGTGCCCAGAAGTACATCCAGAGCCCGGACTTTGAAATCCTGCTCTTTGCGTTCAGCGTGGATGGTGCGCCTGTTCAAATCATTGACCTGGCACGGGGGGAGCGGCTCCCCCCGTGGCTGGTCCAGGCCATCACCAGCCCGGAATACATCAAGCACGCCTACAACGCCCCCTTTGAGTGGGGCTGTCTGTCCAAGTACATGGGCACCCTGCCGCCGGACCAATGGCGCTGCACCATGTTCCACGGCCTCTATTGTGGCTACACGGCAGGCCTGGACGCCACCGGCAAGGCCCTGGGGCTCCCCCAGGACAAGCAAAAGCTCAACACCGGCAAGGCCCTCATCCGTTATTTCTGCGTCCCCTGCAAGCCCTCCAAGGCCAACGGCCAGCGGAGCCGCAACCTGCCCCAGCATGACCCCGCCAAATGGGAGCTTTTCAAAGAATACTGCAAGCAGGATGTGGTCACCGAGATGGAGATTGAAAAGCGGTTGTCCGCTTTCCCCGTCCCGGATTGGGTGCAAAAGCAATGGGAAACGGACCTCATCATCAACGCCAGGGGCGTGGCCGTGGACCTGGAGCTGGTCACTGGGGCCCTCTCTCTGGGGGACACCGTGCGCCAGACCCTCATGGCGGAGGCCATGCAGCTCTCCGGCCTGTCTAACCCCAACAGCGTGGCCCAGCTCACCACCTGGCTCCAGGAGGAGATTGGTGAGGAGCTGGCCGATCTGAGAAAGGACACGGTGGCCCGCCTGCTGGGCCGGGACGATAACAGCCCCCAGGTGAGCCGGATGCTGGAAATCCGGCAAGAGCTGGGCAAGACCTCCACCAAGAAGTATGACGCCATTGAGGCCGCCGTCTGCGAGGACGGACGGGTCCGGGGCCTGCTCCAATTCTACGGGGCGAACAGGACCGGGCGGTGGGCCGGGAGGCTGGTGCAGGTGCAAAACCTGCCCCGGACCTACACGGAGCCGCTGGACCTGGCCCGTGAGCTGGTCAAGGGCCGCAAGCTGGATGCCCTCCGGCTCATCTATGGGAGCGTGCCAGACACCCTCAGCCAGCTCATCCGCACGGCCTTTGTGGCCCCGGAGGGGCATGTGCTGATTGACGCCGACTTTTCCGCCATTGAGGCCCGTGTCATCTCATGGCTGGCCAAGGAGCAATGGCGGCTGGAGGTGTTCCGCACCCACGGCAAAATCTATGAGGCATCCGCCTCTCAAATGTTCGGCGTCCCCCTGGAGCTCATCAAGAAAGGCCGCCCGGAGTACGCCCTCCGCCAAAAGGGCAAGGTGGCAGAGCTGGCCCTGGGCTACCAGGGCAGCACCGGGGCCCTCATCACCATGGGAGCCCTGGACATGGGGCTCACCGAGGAGGAGCTGCCGGACATCGTGAGCCGCTGGCGGGAGGCCAACAAGCGCATCCGTGACCTGTGGTATTCCATGGACAATGCCGCCGTCCAGGTCATCACCGAGGGCGGCAGCGTGGGCGTCAACGGCCTGCTGCTGACCCGTGAGTATGACTATGACAACGGCGTGGACTGCCTGACCATCCGGCTCCCCTCTAACCGCAAGCTCTACTATATCAGCCCCAGCATTGGCCAGAACGAGTGGGGGCGGCCCTCCATCTCCTACATGGGCATGGACCAGAAAACCAAGCGGTGGAAACGCATTGAAACCTACGGCGGCAAGCTGGTGGAGAACTGCGTGCAGGCCATTGCCCGTGACTGCCTGGCCGCATCCATTGACCGGCTGGAGGCTGCCGGGCTCCCGGTGGTGTTCCATGTGCATGATGAGGTGGTCATTGATGTGGCTCCCTGGGACACGGAGGACACCATGCTCTCCACCGTCTGCTCCATCATGGGGGAGCCGGTGCCCTGGGCCCCGGACCTGCCCCTCAAAGCCGCCGGGTGGGTGGGCTACTACTTCACCAAAGACTGAGGAAAGGATTGATTGCCAGTGCAGTATATGGGCGGAAAAAGCCGGATTGCCCGGCAGATTGCGGAGTTTATCAATGAGATACCAAGGAGGAAAGTCCAGAATTGCCAAGCCCCTGGCCCAGATAATCACGACTACGGCGGGGGGGGGACTGACTGCTTTGTTAGCCTCTTTTGCGGCAGTTGTGCCGTGGAAAGTAAGGTGCAGGGCTTTTCCCGCAAGATACTCAATGACCGCCATAAATACCTCATTGCCATGCTCCAGGGCGTCCAAAACGGCTACAACCTGCCGGAAAGCATCACCCCGGAGGAGTACCGCTACATACGGGACCACAAGGATGAGGACCCAGCTCTGGCCGGTTTTGTGGGCTTTGGGTGCAGCTTTGGCGGCAAATGGTTTGGAGGCTACGCCAGAAACGCCTCCGGCACCAACTATGCCCTGCAAAGCAAACGCTCACTGCTCAAGGACATGGCCACCCTGCAAGACGCCCACTTTGTATGTGAGGACTACCGCCGGGTGTGCATCCCGCCTGGGGCCGTGATTTATGCAGACCCGCCCTACAACAACACCACGGGGTACAGCGGGGAACGCTTTGACAGCTCTGAATTTTGGCGGGCCATGCGGCTCCTGGCAGACACCGGCCACACCGTATTTGTGAGTGAACAGGAGGCCCCGCCTGGGATTGAGTGCATCTGGGAAAAGCCGTTTACCCGCACCCTGGACCGTAACAAGGGCAATCAATTCACCGTCACCGAAAAGCTATTTTATTTACCAGCAAGGAGGCACGGACCATGCACATGGTAAACGATAAAGGCGAGGCCGTCTATTACAACCTGGTCCGCAAGAACAACAAGGACTACTGGCTGGTGCAGGGCATCGGCTCCACCGTTGTCTACGGACGGGACCGGGAGCGCCGCAAGAGCCGCCATTTTACCCAGGAGCAGCAGGCGGAGCGCTACCTTGCCCGGCATGGTTTCCGGGCCGATTGACCGCCGTTTTTTCCGGCGGAAAAAATATAAAGGAGAAACACAATGAAAATCATCTCTCCCAGCTTTGAAATTCTCACCCCGCTGGACGGCCAGGCTATCCTCAAACACATTGAGCTGTGCGGGCGGGTGTGCTACAAGTCGGAGGACAAAATCACCGACACCAGCGCCGCCACCTTTGTGGCCAGCATCATCAAGCGAGGCCATGAGGCCGTGCTGGAGCACTATGACATCACCGTCAAGTTTATCTGTGACCGGGGCGTGTCCCATGAGCTGGTCCGGCACCGTCTGGCATCCTACTGCCAGGAGAGCACCCGCTACTGCAACTACTCCAAGGACGGCTTTGGCGGGGAAATCACCATCATCAAGCCCATCTTTTTGGTGGAGGGGACGCCGGGCTGGGACATCTGGAGGGACGCCTGCCGCTGCGCTGAGGATGCCTATTTTGATATGCTCAACTTTGGCTGCACGCCCCAGGAGGCCCGGTCCGTACTGCCCAACAGCCTCAAGACGGAGGTGGTGATGACCGCCAACCTCCGGGAATGGCGGCATTTTTTCAAGCTCCGCACGGCTCCGGCGGCCCACCCCCAGATGAGAGAGCTGGCCGTCCCGCTGCTCCACCAGATGCAGGAGCTTGTCCCCGTGGTGTTTGATGACCTGGAGGTGCACCATGAAAAGAGCTGAAATACTGGAGGCCGCCCGTGTCTGTGTCTGCGGAGAGCGTGAGCGGGACTATGGCACCCCGGAGAACAACTTTGAAACCATCGGCCTGCTGTGGGGTGTCTACCTCCGGGCGGCCCACCCGGAGCTGACCAAGGTCATGGCCGTCAACCACATCACCCCCAAGGATGTGGCCGCCATGATGGGGCTGCTCAAGGTGGCCCGGATTGCTACCGGCTCCAGCCCGGACAGCTTTGTGGACCTGGCCGGTTATGCGGCCTGTGCCGGTGAGATTGCCACCAAGGAGGTGTAGACACCATGAAAATGGACCAGGTGGCCTCATCTCAAAACGATGAGTTTTACACCCCGGAATATGCCATCAAGCCCATTCTCAAATATCTCAAAATGCCCTGCGTGGTGTGGTGCCCCTTTGATACTGCGGAAAGCAACTTTGTCAAGATGCTCCAGCGCTATGCTGCCTGCGGCGTGTCGGTGGTCCACACCCACATTGAAACAGGCGGGGACTTTTTCAGTATAGACCCCCCCCCGATGTGACTACATCATAAGCAACCCACCCTATTCCGTAAAGGGCCCTGTGCTCCAGCGGCTTTTCCAGATTGACAAGCCTTTTGCCATGCTGGTGGGCGTGGTGGGCCTCTTTGAAAGCCAAGAACGCTTTGAGATGTTCCGGGACAACCCCTTTGAAATCATGTACTTAAACCGCCGTGTAGCCTATTTCAAAGACTACGCCGAACAGAAACCCTCACTCAACCCGCCCTTTAGCAGCGTGTATGTGTGCCACAACATGCTCCCGGAGCGCATTGTGTTTGAGGAAATCGAAAAGAGATAGGAGGCTTTGACCATGGCCAAGAACAAGAAACGCCGCCGCCCGCTGCCCAAGACCTGTGACCCCAACGTGTGTGACCATTGCATGTATCTGGGAGAGGGTGACTTTGTGTGTGACCTCCACGGCCTGGGGCCGGAGGAAACTGTCTTTGTGATGGAGGATTGGGAGCCGACTGAGCATTTCCTCCAGTGCCGCCGTGAGGCCCGCCATGAATAGGCAGGAACGGCGCAAGCTGAAAAAGCAGGGCGTCCAGGTGCCCAAGGACCCCAGCATCAACATCAAGCTCTCTGATCTGGGCCGGGGCATTATGACCCCGGCCATGGAGAGCGCCATGATGCACGAAATAAACCAACAATGCCTTGAGGCGGACGCCCGCTTTTCCCTTGACCTGGACACCATGGTGCTCTGGACCCTGTTCCAGCACTATGGCTGGAGGGAAAAGCGGCTCCATGACTTCTACCTGGCAATGGCCAGGGAACACCGCCGGATGAGGGAGTATTACCAGATGGATGACCTCTACCCGGAGCGCTACAAGCTCAAGGAAAAAGGCATTGACGTTGAAAAATGGCAAGAGGAGGTGCTGCGAGATGACCCCTAAACCCTGGGAAAACGGTGAGGGCTACCCTGACCCCACCGCATACAACGCCCTGCGGCCTATCATGCAGGAGGACGCCGCCCTGGAGGGAAAGGTCAATTTTCTCATCAAGGTGCTCAAGTTTATCATTGCGGAAAGTGGCTTTGAGCTGCTGGCCCGCATCGAAATCAAGGACAAAAAGACCGGGAGGTGTTTTAGATGAAAGCCATTGCCATCGACTTTGACGGCTGCCTGTGTGATAACGCATACCCGGCGATCGGCGCTCCCCATTGGGGCGTCATCGCCAGGGCCAAGATGGAACAGGAGGCCGGTGCTGGCCTCATCCTCTGGACCTGCCGGGAGGGCCAACTGCTCCAGGAGGCCGTGGCCGCCTGCGAAAGCTGGGGGCTTCACTTTGACGCCATCAATGAGAGCCTGCCATCCTGGATTGCAGCCTTTAACAACGCTCCCCGCAAGGTGGGGGCCAGTGAGTATTGGGATGACCGGGCGGTGCCCATGGGCGGAGAGCAGGAGGTCAACCAAGTCATTGAGGCCATCGGCCTGCCCGCCGTGCTGGAGCAATGCGCCGAGGAGCTGGCTGAACTGACCCAGGCGGCGCTCAAAATGGCCAGAAAGCTCCGGGGTGAAAATCCCACGCCGATGACACACGCCCAAGCGGCGGAGCATCTGCATGAGGAGCTGGGAGATGTCCGCCTGTGCCTCAAGGTCCTGGATGTCGCCGTGGGCGGAGATAACACCACCGCCGTGGAGGCGGAAAAGCTCCGGCGCTGGCTGGACCGATTGACCCCGGAACGAGAAAAACCAGAGTAAGAGGTGCCGCCCCATGCAATATGACCGCAAAATCACAATATCCGCCGGGAGCAACCGGCGGGCCATGACCTGGCAAGCCCAGACCATGCTCATCTCCGAGCTGTGGGCCCGGCTCCAGGCCCCCGCCAGAGGCACGGAAACCCTGGCTGCATATCTGAATATGAAAAAGGCCCAGCAGGATGACCTCAAGGATGTGGGCGGCTTTATGGCCGGCACACTGTCCGGGCCCCGGCGCAAAGCCAACAATGTGACCGGGCGTGATGTCATCACCCTGGACCTGGACAACATCCCCTCCGGGGGCACGGAGGATGTCCTGCGCCGGGTGGAGGCCCTGGGCTGCGGCTATTGCATCTATTCCACCCGTAAGCACAGCCCAGCGGCTCCCCGCCTGCGTGTTCTGCTCCCCACGGACAGGACCATGACGGCGGATGAGTATGAGCCCTGTGCCCGCAAAATGGCGGAGTACATAGGCCTGGAGCTCATGGACCCCACAACCTTTGAGGTGTCCCGCCTCATGTATTGGCCGTCCTGCTGCGCTGACAGCCAATACATCTATGTGTGGAAAGACAAGCCCCTGCTCTCTGCCAACGGCCTGCTGGCCAAATACGATGACTGGACCGACTGCACCGCCTGGCCCCAGGTGCCGGGCGCTCTGAGCCTGCCCAAGCTGGCCGTCAAGCAGGGGGACCCGGAGGGCAAGACCGGCGTGGTGGGCGCTTTCTGCCGCACCTATGACATCTACCGGGCCATGGATGAGCTCATCCCCGGCATCTATGAGCCGGTGGACAACATGCCGGGCCGCTACACCTACCTGGGCGGCTCCACCACCGGCGGCGCTGTCATCTACGACAACGGCAAATTCCTCTATTCCCACCACGCCACCGACCCGTGCAGCAACCGCCTGGTCAATGCCTTTGATATGGTCCGCCTCCACCGCTTTGGGGACAAGGACGATGAGGCCCAGCCGGGCACCCCCACCAACCGCCTGCCCTCCTACAAGGCCATGTGTGAGCTGGCCGTGGAGGACAAGGATGTGGCCGCCTTGATGAGCCAGGAGCGCTACCAGGAGGCCATCAAGGACTTTGAGGGCGTGACCGGCACCAACGATGAGGACCCCGCCAACTGGATGGGCAAGCTGGCCGTCAACACCCAAACGGGCCTGCCCAAGTCCACCATTGACAATGTGTGGATTATCCTGGAGCATGACCCCCTCCTCAAAGGCAAGTTTGCCCTCAACCAGTTTGCGGGCCGTGGTGAGGTCCTGGGGGCTCTCCCCTGGGACAGCCGCACGGAGCGCCGCTTTTGGGATGACAACGACAACCAGGGCCTCTACTGGTACATGGAACGCTACCACCACATCACCGGCAACGGCAAGATTGACGGGGCGCTTTCCCTGCACTCCACCGCCCACGCTTTCAACGAGATACAGGACTATCTCAAGGGCCTTGTCTGGGACGGGACGCCCCGCCTGGACACGCTCTTTGTGGACTACCTGGGAGCCGCTGACACCCCCTACACCAGGGCCGTGACCCGCAAGTCATTCACCGCCGCCGTGGCCCGTGCTATGGTCCCCGGCATCAAGTATGACACCATGCTCATCCTCTCCGGGCCGCAAGGCCTGGGCAAAAGCACCCTTTTGGATAAGATGAGCCGGGGCTGGTTTAATGACAGCATCCGCACCTTTGAGGGCAAGGAGGCCTCTGAGCTGCTCCAGGGCGTCTGGCTGGTGGAGGTGTCCGAGCTGGACGCTTTCCGCCGGACGGATGTGGCCCGCATCAAGCAGTTTCTCTCCCTGCGGGCGGACCGTTTCCGGGCCGCCTATGGCCGCCATGTCAAGGAGCTGCCCCGGTGCTGCGTGTTCTTCGGCACCACCAACACCTCCGACTATCTCCAGGACCGTACCGGCAACCGGCGCTTTTGGCCGGTGGATGTGGGCGTGGTCCCGCACACAAAAACAGTGTGGTCCGATCTGCCGGAGGAGATTGACCAGCTATGGGCGGAGGCCGTGGTCCGCTGGCGAACCGGAGAGCCTCTTTTCCTCAAAGGAGAGCTGGAGGAGGCCGCCAAGCAAAAGCAGGAGGAGCACCGGGAAACAAGCACCCGTGAGGGCATCATCATGGATTTTCTGGACCGCCAGGTGCCGGAGGACTGGCAGAGCTGGCCGCTGGACCGCCGCCGCATGTTCTGGGGCGGCGGTGTGCAGGGTGAGGTCAAGCTGGTGGACCGGGACCGGGTGTGTGCCCTGGAGGTGTGGTGTGAGGCCCTGGACGGCAAGCAAAAGGACATCCGCTACTCCGACACGGCGGAAATCAACAGCATCATTGAGGCCTCCGGCGGCTGGGAAAAGAGCAAAAGCGCCTTGCGTTTTGGCTACTGCGGAGCCCAGAGAGGCTTTCTAAAGAGGCGTAACATTTAGTGTAACATTGCCTGCAACATTGATTTTGAATGTTACATCTGCCTGCAACATGTTGCGGGCAATGTTACGGGCAATGTTACGGCCTAAACCCTTGAAAACACTGGACTTTTTAAGGCTCTGCAACATTGCAACATTCATTTCTATTGATTTTGAAAATAGAGAGAATTAGAGGATTAGAGAAAATAAAAATTCTCTAAACCGCCTGTGTGCGCATAAGTACGCGCGCGAGGTTACATTGTTGCAGGACCCGATTGGAGGCTGAAAAGATTGAGAGAAAGCAGCATTGAAAGCTACCTGGTCCGCAAGGTGAAAGAGCACGGCGGCCTGTGTTATAAATTCGTGTCCCCCGGCAATCCTGGTGTGCCGGACCGCATCATCATCACCCCCACTGGCAAGACGGTGTATGTGGAGCTGAAAACCGAGATTGGGAGGCTGGCCAAGGTCCAGAAATGGCAGAGAGGCGAGCTGGAGAAACGGGGGGCGGATGTCCGGGTGCTTTATGGGATGGACGCCGTGAAAGAGTTTCTGAGGGAGGTTTTTGGTGATGCAGTACATACCGCATGACTACCAGGCCTACTGCATCCAGCGGGTGGTGGAGGACCCCACGGTGGGACTGTTTCTCCGGCCAGGGCTGGGCAAAACGGTCATCACCCTGTCTGCGGTCAATATCCTCAAGTATTTCCGCTGGCAGGTGGCCAAGGTCCTGGTAGTGGCCCCCAAAAAGGTGGCGGAGGCCACCTGGAGCAAGGAGGCAGCTAAGTGGGACCACCTCCAGCACCTCCGGGTGGTCACCGTTCTGGGGAGCGCCAGCAGGCGCATCAAGGCCCTCAACACCCCGGCGGATGTCTATGTCATCAACCGTGAAAATTTTGAGTGGCTGGTGGACTATTACCAGCAGGCCTGGCCCTTTGACATGGTGGTCTTTGATGAAAGCACCAGTTTCAAGAACTCCCAGAGTAAGCGCTGGAAAGCCGCCAAGCGCATCCGGCGGTTTATCAAGAAAGTGGTGCTGCTGACCGGCACGCCGTCCTCCAAGGGGCTTATTGATTTGTGGGCCCAGGTGTATCTCCTGGACGGTGGGGCCCGTCTGGGGCCCACGCTTTCCGCCTACCGGGAGAGATACTTTGACCCGGACCAGCGGAGCCGGACCCAGATTTTTTCCTACAAGGCCAAGGACGGAGCGGAGAGCGCCGTGCTGGGTGCCATTTCCGACATCTGCATCTCCATGAAAGCGGAGGACTACCTGCAACTGCCGGACTTCATCCAGCATGAAATCCCCGTCATGCTGGACCCCAAGGCCAAAAAGGCCTATGACCAGTTTGAGCGGGACCTGCTGCTGGAGGTGGATGAGGACATCATCACGGCGGGCACCGCCGGGGTCCTGGTGGGCAAGTTGCTGCAATTCTGCAATGGGGCCGTGTATGGCAATGACGGCAAGGTGGTCCCGGTGCATGACTGCAAGCTGGAGGCCTACACGGAGCTGCTGGAGCAACTCAATGGGGAGCATTGCCTCACATTCTACGGCTACCAGCACGACAAGGACCGCATCCTGGAGCGCCTGGAGAAGTACAACCGGGGCCGGGCGGACAAGCTGCGGGTCCGGGTGTATAAGGGCGTGGAGGATGAGGATGCCTGGAACGCCGGAGAGGTGGATGTGCTGCTGGTGCATCCGGCCTCTTGCGCCTACGGGCTCAACCTCCAGGCCGGTGGCCGCCATGTGGTATGGTATGGCTTAAACTGGAGTTTCGAGCTGAACGACCAGGGCAACTGCCGCCTGTACCGGCAGGGCTCCCCCTACGAAAAGGTATTTGTGCATTATCTCATTGTGCAGGGCTGTGAGGATGAGGATGTCATGGCCACCATACGGGACCGGGCAGACACCCATGAGGCTGTCATGCGGGCCCTCAAGGCCAGAATACGCAAGGTAAAGGAGAGTGTGGCATGAATAACCCAATTGTGATTTTGAACGGTGACCAGGTGTATTGTGATGAGCTCATCCGGGAAAACGCCCGGCTGACCATCCAGCATGAGGTGGACCGGCAGAAAATGGAGGCCCTGGAGCGGCAGATTGAGGATCAGGCGGCGAACATCGCCAGCCTTGAGGCCCATTCCTACGCACGGGAGGACCTGGAGGAGCTGGCCGACCTGCGGCGCACGGTGGACAAGGCCATCAAGGACCTGCACTTTGTCATGGCCGGTGGTGACCCGTGCAAGGTGTGCGCCAAGGTGTGCATGATGGGTGAGGGCAACTGCCAGCCGGTGTGGACTGGAGAGAAAACGGAGGACTGAGCACATGACCCTAAAAGAACTGTCCCAGCTTTACTACCTCAACCGGGAGATTGAGATGGACAAGCGCCGCCTCCAAGAGCTGGAGGTCAAGGCTCTGCCGGGCTCCCAGGTCCTCACCGGGATGCCTCACACTCCCGGCGTCAAGGACAAGGTGGGTGAGTATGCGGCGGAGATTGCCGATCTGAGAGGCATTATTGAGGCCAAGCACCAGCAATGCCTCTATGAGCGGAGCCGCCTGGAGCGCTACATCTCCAGCATTGATGACAGCCTCCTCCGGCAGATTTTCACCTATCGGTTTATCAATGGACTCCCCTGGCGGCAGGTGGCCGCCTGCATCGGCGGGGGGAATACCGAGGACGGATGCAGAAAAGCTGTGCAACGGTATCTGGAACGGAACTAAAGCAAGTTGTCCGTTTTGTCCGCTACATAGTGTGCTACAATGTAACTGCGGGTGTATGCCTCATCATGGTATTACCTCCTTTGAGGGTGGCGGCAGGGTGACGGAGCTGAAAACCAGACCCCTGCCGCCATTCACCTATGATTTTTCGGGCTGCTTTCCCCCTATGCGGGGAGGGCGGCCTTTTACTATGTTCTGGGGTGGTGAGTGTGGCAAAGCTGACTGACAAGCAAAAGCGGTTTGTGGATGAGTACCTGGTGGACCTCAATGCCACCGCCGCCGCAAAGCGGGCCGGGTACAGCGAAAAGACAGCGTACAGCATGGGCCAACGGCTGTTGAAAAAAGTTGAAATCCAAGCCGCTATCCAAAAGCGCCAGGCAAAGCTCCGGGGCAAGCTGGAAATCACCCAGGAGCGGGTGCTGGAGGAGCTGGCCGCCATCGCCTTTGCCAACGGCACCGACTTTGCAACCATCACCCACAACGGCCTGGTCCGGCTGACCCCCACCGATGAGGTGCCGGAGGAAAAGAAAAAGGCCGTTGCCTCCATCAAGGAGGGCCAATATGGCACGGAAATCAAGCTCCACGACAAGGTGAGGGCCCTGGAGCTGCTGGGCAAGCACCTGGGCGTCTTTGACGCCAACAACGGCTCCGCAAATGAGCAGGAAAACAACATCTTTGAGGTGATTGAGGAAAGCACCAGAGAGGAGATAGGCACGGATGAGATACCAGAAATTGAGCCCCCGGCAAAACCTGGCCATGACCTGGTGGAATAGGCCGGGCTTTGGGGACTATGACGGCATCATCTGTGACGGCTCCATTCGATCTGGCAAGACCGTGGCCATGACGGTGGGCTTTATCATGTGGGCCATGTGCCGCTTTCAAGGTCAAAACTTTGCCTTGTGCGGCAAGACCATTGAGAGCTTGCGGCGCAATGTGACCACCAACCTGCCCACCTGGCTGGCTGGGGTGTTCTCTTTCCGGGAATACCGCACCGAAAACAAGATTGTGGTGAGCGCCGCCGGGCGCTCCAATAACTTCTATCTGTTCGGCGGGCGGGATGAGAGCAGCGCCTCCCTCATCCAGGGTATCACCCTGGCGGGCGTCCTGCTGGATGAGGTGGCCCTCATGCCCCGCTCTTTCGTGGAGCAGGCCTGTGCCCGGTGCAGCGTGGAGGGCTCCAAGCTCTGGTTTAACTGCAACCCGGAGGGCCCGTCCCATTGGTTTTATCTCACCTGGGTGCTGGAGGCAGGCAAGCGGAACATGCTGCACCTCCATTTCACCATGGATGACAACCTCAGCCTCTCCGCCGCCGTCAAGGCCAGGTATGAGAGCCTATACTCCGGCGTGTTTTATGACCGCTTTATCCGGGGCCTCTGGGTGGTGGCGGAGGGGCTGATTTACACCATGTTCAACAAGGATTACCATGTGGTGCCGGATGTGCCCCGGCCCTATGACCGCTACTACATCTCCGTGGACTATGGCACCGTAAACCCCACCAGCATGGGGCTCTGGGGCCGGGCCTCCGGGAAATGGTATCGTATGCGGGAGTATTACTTTGACAGCCGCAAAGAGGGCCGCCAGCGCACCGATGAGGAGCACTATTTTGAGCTGGAGCGCCTGGCCGGTGACCTGCCCATCCGGGCGGTCATCGTGGACCCCTCAGCGGCCAGCTTTATTGAGGCCATCCGGCGGCATGGCCGCTTTTATGTGGAAAAGGCCTCCAACGCCGTCCTGGACGGCATCCGGGATGTGGCCACCCGGCTCCAAAGCGGGGACATCTTCATCTGCTCCGGCTGCACGGACTGCATCCGGGAGTTTGGGCTCTACCGCTGGGACGAAAAGGCCCCCATGGACCGGCCCATCAAGGAGAATGACCACGCCATGGATGATGTGCGCTATTTTGTCCACAAGATTTTTGGGCCGCAACTTTTCAGCTTTTGAGGTGTGCCATGTTTGAGCAGCAGTATGTGTTGAATAAAATCGAACAATGGGCGGAGCGCCTGCCATACCGCACTTTGCGGATTGAGGTGGAGCTCCCTGGGCAGACCCTCACCCTGGAGAAAAGCAAGGCCCGGCCCATTGGATTTAATCCCCCCCCCCATCCGATCTGCAAGCAAAGGAGGTGATGCACGGTGGTGGTGCTTAATTTGCGGGATGATTGCGTGGCCAGGGCGGCCACAAATTTCCGCCGGGGCATGACGGACAAGCGCTTTTTGGAGCTTGAAATCACGGCCTGGCTGGGCTCCAAAGAGCGCAAGCGGCAGCTTGCGGGTGAGGCCTACTATGACGGGGCCCAGGATGTGCTCCGCCGCAAGCGCATTGCCCTGGACGATGACGGAAAGGTCAAGGTGCTGGACCACCTGCCCAACAACCGGCTGGTCAACAACATCTATGCCAAGATGGTGGACCAGAAAACCAACTATTCCTTTGGGCGGCCTTTTTCCTTTGACACGGAGAACAAGGCCTATGCTGCGGCCCTCTCCACCGTGTTTGGGTCCCGCTTTCAGCGGACCATGCACAACATTGGTGAGGGGGCCTGGATTGGCGGCAAGAGCTGGGTGTTTCCCTACTACGACCAAAACGGGGAGCTGGCTTTCCAGCGCTTTCCGGCGGATGAGGTCCTGCCCTTTTGGGCGGATGCTGACCACACCATCCTGGATGCCGCCGTCCATGTCTATGTGGTGCTGGAGTACGATGAAACCGAGCAGACCAAGGATGTGGTCAAGGTGGAGGTCATGCACGGCGGCGGCGTGGACTGCTTTGTCCGCCGGGATGACGGGACCCTTGAGCCGGACGATTTTGCCCGGTCCGGGCCCTACATCACCACAACGGACCCCCAGACAGGCAAGGAAACCAGCTATAATTGGGAGCGCATCCCCCTGGTGTGCTTTAAGAGCTCCCACCATGAAATCCCCCTCCTGTCCAGGGTGAAATGCCTGCAAGACGCCTACAACAACATCATCTCCAACTTTGCCAACCAGATGGAGGAGGACATCCACTCCACCATCCTGGTCATCAAGAACTATGACGGGGAGGACCTGGGGCGGCTCCGGGCCAACCTGGCCACCTACGGCATCATCAAGGTCCGCTCCTATGAGGGCTCTGAGGGCGGCGTGGACACCCTCCAGATTGAGGTCAACGCCGAAAACTACAAGGTCCTGCTCTCCCTGCTCAAGGATGCCATCATTGAGAACGCCAGGGGCTATGACGCCAAGGATGACCGCATGAGCGGCAACCCTAACCAGATGAATATACAGAGCATGTATTCTGATATTGACCTGGACGCCAACGGCATTGAAATGGAGTTTCAGGCCTCCATGGAGGAGCTGCTCTGGTTTGTCAACCAACACCTGGCCAACACGGGACGGGGGAGTTTTGAGGGCACGGAGGTCAAGGTCATCTTTGACCGGGATGTCCTCATCAATGAAACCGAGGTCATCAACAACTGCAAGAACTCCGTGGGCATCCTCTCTGATGAAACCATCGTGAAAATGCACCCCTGGGTGTCTGACCCGGAGCAGGAGCTCCAGCGCATCAAGGACGAAAAGGAGAAGGCCATGGCCGACCCCTACCAGGCCGCCTTTATGAAAAACCGGCAGAACGGCGGGGACGGCTCCGGCAGCCCCGTGACCGGCCAGGATGGCGGTGACGGCGATGCCCAGGAATAACCTCCAGCGCAATGCGGACTATTGGGCCCAGCGCATGAAAAACATGGAGGACGCCCTGCTGGACCAGTCATACTCCTATGTGGAAAACCTGGATGCCCAATTCCGGGCCGCTGAGGCTGAGATTGAGCGCCAGATGTCCGCATGGTACAGGCGCTTTGCTGCCAACAATGACATCACCCTGGCAGATGCCAAGCGGCTACTCAACAGTGATGAGCTGGCGGAGTTTCGCTGGACGGTTGAGGACTACATCAAGCACGGTGAGGAAAACGCCCTCACCGGGGCCTGGATGAAAGAGCTGGAGAACGCCAGCGCCAGGGTCCACATCTCCCGGCTGGATGCCCTCAAAATCCAGCTCCAGCAGCAGGCAGAGCTCCTCTATTCCAATCAGCTTGACTACATAGACCGGGCCGCCCGGCAATCCTACACCGGGAGCTTTTACCACACGGCCTATGAGGTCCAAAAGGGCCTGGGCGTGGGTTGGACCATGCAGGCCGTCAATGAGGGGACCATCACCAAGGTCCTCTCCCGGCCATGGACCACGGACGGCCAGACTTTCCGGGACCGCTGCTGGACCAACAAGCAGAGCCTTGTGAACAGCGTCAACACCCAGCTCACCCAGATGATTATACGGGGAGAGGCTCCAGACCGGGCCATCTCCGCCATCTCCAAGCAGTTTGAGGTGTCCCGCTCCAAGGCGGGCCGCCTGGTGATGACGGAAAGCGCCTATTTCTCCAGCGCCGCTCAAAAGGACTGTTTCAACGCCCTGGGCGTAGAGAAATACAGGATTGTGGCCTCTTTTGACCGGGACACCTGCGGCCTGTGTTCGGCGCTGGACGGCAAGGTGTTCAAGATGTCAGACTACCAGGTGGGGCTCACCGCTCCGCCGTTCCATCCCTGGTGCCGCTGCTGCACCGCCCCCTACTTTGAGGACATGGAGGGCCTGGGGGAGCGCTGGACCCGCAACCCGGACGGCACCACCACAAAGGTCCCGGCAAACACCACCTTTGCCCAATGGCGGCAGAGCTTTGTGCAGGGACCTACTCCTGGTTTACAGGTGGCCTCCGGGAGTGGTACAATGGCCGCAAAGGCAACCACGCATTTCCAGAGTGTTGTGCAGGGCTTGCCCGCATCCCCCAACGGCTACACGGACGCCCTTGAGCAACACTATGCGTCCGGCAATCAGACGGCCCAGGCTGTCTTTGAGCGCTATGTCCAGCCCGGCTCCGTTGCGGATGGGGCTTTCTCCGGCACGCCGCATTTTGACAGCCGCATCCAAAAGGTTAAAATGAATTTTGCCAACGACATGACGGACCCCAGAGGCCCAGCAACAACCTTTTTCCATGAACACGGCCATTATATTGATTTTATGTCGTGCGCCGGGAGCGGCTACACATCCATGCAGACGCCAGACTTTGGCGACGCCTTGAAAAAGGACTTTGAGGCCTATGTCAAGGCTACCATGAAAGCCCACGGCACAAAGAGAAAGACGGATGCCTATGCAATCATCTCTCAGGAGCTCCGTGGGGCGCTGCCCAATGCAATCTCCGATCTGTTCGGCGGAATGTCCCGCAACAAGTGCGCTGGCACATACGGCCATTGGAACACACGCTACTGGACCTACTCCGGGATGCTGGAGAAAGAGGCCTTTGCCCACATGTTTGCCGCTCAATTCGATGCTGACCGCTACGCTTTGATGCAGAAATACTTTCCCACCGCTTTGGCGGAGTTTGAGAAACTGCTGAAAGGGGTGACAACGCCATGATTAAGTATTCCGATGTGACAACCAACCAGGAGCTCCAGGAGGCCGTCACCGCCTATGAGCAGGCCTTTGGAGGCCGCTTTGTGGGGGATGAGCCGGGCCCCGGCCTGGTGTATCTGGACGCCAACGGGACCTCCTACGGCCCCCCGGACGGCTACACCAAAGAGGACCTGCTCACGGCTCTGGAGGGTAGCAAAGACATCCTCCCCTCTATCTGGACCAATTTGGATGGGCTGGATATTGACCCAGACATCCTTTACTGACCCGATGATAAAAGCATCGTGCTGAAAAGCACGGTGCTTTTTTCATACCCAAATACCGCCGGGCCCCGGCGGAAACCAACAGGGGCGCTGCCATACCGGGACTGGCCGGACACAAGGAAAGCAGATAACAGGAGGTAACGCAACATGAAACTTTTATGGCTCAAGGAAATCATTGGCGATGCCTACACGGAGGACATGGACGCCGCCGCCTGCCAGGCGATTGGCAAGGACTTTGTTGCCCGTGCGGACTTCAACGCCAAAAACACCCGTGTCAAGGAGCTGGAGGCCCAGGTGGGCCAGCTTGAGGAGGCCGCCAAGGGACACGCCAAGCAGCTTGAGGAGCTGAAAAAGTCCGCTGGCGACAACGAAGAGCTGACCCGCAAGATTGGCGAACTGGAGCAGCAGAACAAGGCGGACAAGGCCGCTTATGAGAAAGAGCTGGCCACTATCCGGCTGACTGCCGCCGTGGACGCCGAACTCACCGCCGCCGGAGCCAAGAACAACACCGCTGTCCGGGCTCTCCTGGCCGACTACCTCAAGGACGCCAAGATTGAGGACGGCAAGGTGGTGGCCAAGGTGAACAATGAGAGCATCACCCTGGCCGCCAAAATCGAGGCCATGAAAAAGGACGCCAACACGGACTTTCTCTTTGGGAGCACCGGGGCCAAGCTGACCGGCTGGAAACCCGGCGACCCCGACACCGGGCGGAAACCCGGCGAGGGGAAAAAGCCCTCTGAGATGTCCTATTCCGAGCTGGCGGCTTTCCTGGCCGAAAACCCGGACGCCAAGCTGGAATGAGGTGACAACATGCGAAACATCACAACCCCTGCCAAAGCCGTGTCTTTTGAGGACGCCTTGAGAAATCTGGCGGCCAAGCTGACCGGCAAGTCCGCCGCATCCCTGCCCCGCACCCAGGAGGCCGTGGTGCAGTACATTGCGGACAACATCTCCTCCGTGAAAGAGCTGACGGACGCCCTGGCCAAAGAGCTGGCCATCCGGCTGACCCAGGAGCTTGCGGAGGCCATTGTCCAGGAAGTCATGGACCGTCTGGCCCCTGCGGGCACAGGGGCGGCCCAGGACGGCCCGGAGGATGAGCCGGAGGGTGATGATACCACCGGCACCAAAGAGGCCCCCAGGGGCCGCAAGCGCAAGCCCAACACCAACTAATTTGCAGAAAGGAAGATTGAACTATGCCTAACACCAAGTTTGATGCCAAGTCTTTCAATCCCCAGGCTTTCAAGTATGCGGTGGACCGCATCCCCCGCACCCGCCTCAATGAAATGCGGAAGTCCAGAGCGCTGGCGGGCAACCCCGACATCCGGGATGTGTTCAGCACCCAGGGTGGCACCGGCTATGCCCGCATCGCCATGCGGGGCCTGCTGGACGGCGATGCCGTCAACTATGACGGCCAGACCGACATCACCGCCACCTCCACCAAGACCTTTGAGCAGGGCGTGGTGGTCATTGGCCGTGCCAAGGCCTGGACTGAAAAGGACTTTTCCTTTGACATCACCGGCGGCATTGACTGGATGGACAATGTAGCCCAGCAGGTTTCCGAGTATTGGCAGGACATTGACCAGGACACCATCCTGGCTGTCCTCAAGGGCGTCTTTGCCATGACCGGCGGCCAGAGCGCTGAATTTGTGGCCAAGCACACCTATGAGGTGGCGGGCAACATGGAGGCCACCACCATGAACAGCGCCACTGCCCAGGCCTGCGGTGACCGTAAGAAGAAATTTTCCCTGGTGTTCATGCACTCCGTTGTGGCCACCAACCTGGAAAACCTCAACCTGCTCACCGCCCTCAAGTACACCGACAAGGACGGTGTGACCCGTGACCTGACCCTCTACACCTGGAACGGCAAGACCGTTGTGGTGGATGACGGGATGCCTGCCACGGACGGCTATTTCCCCGCCAGCGCCTCCGATGAGGGAGCGCTCCAGGTCAAGGCCTCCGGTGCTACTGCTGGCCAGATCAACCAGGCGGAGGTCACCCCCTACTTTGGCGAGGGCACCCCTGCGGCGGACAGCTATGTGGTCCCCGGCACCCGCTACACCACCTATGTGCTGGGCGAGGGCGCTATCAGCTTTGAGGACATCGGTGCCAAGGTCCCCTATGAAATGGCCCGTGACCCCAAGACGGACGGCGGTGTGGACACCCTCTACACCCGCCAGCGTAAGGTGTTCTCTCCCTTTGGCATCTCCTACGAAAAGACCAGCCAGACCACTCTCTCCCCCACGGATGCAGAGCTGGCCAACGGTGCCAACTGGTGCCTGGTCCATTCTGGTGAGAGCGGTGAGGGGGACCGCTCCTACATCGCCCACAAGGCCATCCCCATTGCCCGCATCCTCTCCAGAGGCTAAGGACATGGAGGGCGTGTATGAGGCCGTGGCGGACCGGCTGGCCATGCTGGGCTACACTGTCACGGACGATGACGAAACCGGCCTTAAATACACCATCCGCAAGTGTGAGGCGGAGCTTTTGGCGAACATCAACCACCGAAAGCTCCCGCCTCCTCTTTTTTACACCCTTGTGGACATTGTGGCCGGTCATTTCCTGTTTGATAAGAAAGCCGCCGGAGGGCTTGACGGGCTGGAGGGCTTTGACTTCAACGCCCCCGCCAAGAGTATCACGGAGGGGGACATCTCCGTGACCTTTGCCGGGGCCAGCGATGGTGCAAGCAATGCGGAAAGCCGCTTTGACGCCATGCTGGCCCAGCTCATGCACCCGGCAGAGAGCACCCTGGCGGCTTTTCGGAGGCTGAGATGGTAGTCCCCGCCGCCTACAAAAAGGCCATCCAGAGCCTCTGGACCGGCCTGGCCACCATCACCGTGCGGCAGGGTGTGCTCAACCCTGCCAATGGCCGCACGGAGCCGGTGGAGAAAGTGACGGCCTCCGGCCTACCCTGCCGCATTTCCCACCAGACCGTCAAGAGCACCGAACCCACCGAGGAGGCGGCCCTGGTGGCCCAGACGGTGACGCTCTACATTGACCCGTCCGTGGACATCCCGGAGGGCTCTAAAATCACGGTGACCCAGAACGGCGTCACCCGTGACTATGAGCGGAGCGGCAAACCTGCCGTTTACACCTGCCACCAGGAGGTCCCCCTGGAGCTGTTCAAGGAGTGGGCCTAATGCGGTGGGGCGATGTCGATTACAAGCAGCTCCAAAAGCTACGGGATAACCTGCAAAAGCTCCAGGACATGGACCTGGACAAATTCTGTGAGGATGTGTCCAAAGAGCTGGCCGCCCGGCTGCTGGCCCTGGTCATCCCCCGCACCCCGGTGGGGCAATACTCCCGGAGCAGCGGGAAAAAGGGCGGCACCCTGCGCCGGGGCTGGACCGCCCGGACCGAGCAGGAGGCGGCGGGCGGCGGGAAAGTAGACCCCGCCGCCTACGCCAATGCTCTGCCAGTTTTCAAGAGGGGGCGGACCTTTTACATCGAGGTCATCAACCCTGTCCACTACGCCAGCTATGTGGAGTTTGGACACCGCACCCGTGGCGGAGGCGGCTGGGTGGCCGGGCAGTATTTCCTTACCCTGTCTGAAAAGGACCTTGAGCGGGTGGCCCCCGCCGTCATTGAGAAAAAGCTGGAGGCGCTGCTGCGGGAGGCTTTCAATGTCTGAAATCAGTTTTAAGAGCATCTATGACGGCGTGAGCCTTGCGCTGCACGCCGCTTTTCCTGCTGTGCAGGTACACGGCGGGAATGTCAAGCAGGGCCTCAACCCTGGGGACCTCAATGTGGTCATGCCCTCCGCCGGGCAGAGCAAGCAGGTGGGAGAGCGGTTTCTCCGCACCCCCACCCTGGATGTCATCTACTACCCCAAGGTGGGGGTGGCGGAGTGCTGCGAGGTGGCAGATCAGCTCACCATGCTCCTGCGGGACATCACCACCCCGGAGGGGGACCTCATCCATTGCACCAACTGCGAATGGACCATTGAGGAGGGCGTCCTGCATGTGCTGGTGAGCTATGACCACCACGCCTACATCCCCCAGGAGCCGGTCCTCATGGAAACCCTTGATATTGAAATGGAGGGATAAACATGGCGCAAGCCAAGACCACGAACAGCGAAAAGGCCACCGGGGCCGCTACTTACAAAAAGGAGCAGCTTGTGGCCTCCAAGCGATATGCCAACCGGCGGGACCTCATCCGGGCTCTGCTGGAGGACGGCAAGGCCTACACCTTGAATGAGGTGGACGGGCTGATTGAGAAGTACATGAAAGGAAAGGTGAACTAATATGGCGCTGGGCGGCGGCACCTGGCAGGTCCAAAACAAGGTCCTGCCCGGTTACTATGTCAATTTTTCCAGTGTGCCCAGGGCGTCTGCGGCCCTCTCTGACAGAGGCTTTGCGGCAGCGCCTTTTGAGCTGAGCTGGGGCCCGGAGGGTGAGGTTTTCGCCGTCACCTCCGGGGAGTTTCAGAAGAACAGCAAAACCATTTTCGGCTATGCCTACGACCACCCCAAGATGCTCCCCCTGCGGGAGATTTTCACCCACGCCACCACCGTCTACTGCTACCGCCTGGGCTCCGGGGCCGTCAAGGCCTCCAACACCCTGGCCACGGCTAAGTATGGCGGCGTGAGAGGCAACGACATCACCATTGTGGTGGCCGCCAATGTGGATGAGCCGGACCTGTGGGATGTGACCACCTATGTGGACGGCGTGGCCGCTGACACCCAGACCGTTGAGGATGCTGAGGCTCTGGTAAGCAACGATTGGGTGGACTTCAAGACGGAGGCCACCCTGTCCGCATCTGCCGGGATGCCTCTGACCAACGGGGCGGATGCCACCACCATCAACGGCGAGGCCCACCAAGCCTTTTTGGACAAGATTGAGCCCTATGCCTACAACGCTCTGTGTTGCCCGGCATCGGACGCCACCACCGTCCGGCTCTATCAGCAGTTTTGCAGCCGGGTCCGGGATGAGGTGGGCAGTAAATTCCAGCTTGTGGCCTGGCAGCCCAGCACGGCGGACTATGAGGGCATCATTGGCGTGTGGAACACCGTGACCCACCCCACCATTGCCAGCGTGCCCACCCATTCCCTGGTGTATTGGGTGGCCGGTGCTGAGGCGGGCTGTGCGGTCAACAAGTCCCTCACCAATTTCAAGTATGATGGTGAGCTGACCATCAACACCGACTACACCCAGGCGGAGCTGGAGGCGGCCCTCAAGGCGGGCAAGTTTATCTTCCACAATGTCAATGGTGATGTGCGGGTGCTGGAGGACATCAACACCCTGCTCACCCTGTCCGACACCAAGGGGGAGATTTTCCAGAGCAACCAGACCATCCGGGTGTGTGACCAGATTGCCAATGATGTGGCGGTGCTGTTCGGCCAAAAGTACCTGGGCACCGTGCCCAATGACGCCTCTGGCCGCTCCTCCCTGTGGGGGGACATCACCAAGCTCATCCAGCAGCTTGATGACATCCGGGCCGTGGAGAACTTTGACCCGGAAATTGTGACCTGTGAGCAGGGTGACAGCAAGAAAGCCGTCCTCTGCATCGTCAACGGGCTCAATGTGGTCAACGCCATGGCCCAGCTCTACATGAGCGTGATTATCCAGTAAGGGAGGGAAAGGAAAATGTCCAAGCCGACCATGAACACCCAGGACGCTGTAAGCGCCAATTTTGCGGAGTGCTTTGTCACCATTGACGGGACCCGCTACTCCATGCTCATGGCCAAGGAGTTTGAGGGCACGGCATCCGTCAACACCGCTGAGGTTTACAAGCTGGGCGGTGTTGTGGTGGGCCACAAGGCCCAGACCGTTGCCCTGTCTTTCTCCATGACCATCTACAAATGCACGGAGATTTTTGACAAGGTGGTGGAGGACTTCATCAAGACCGGCGTGATGCCCACCTTTGACATCCAGACCTCCAACGATGACCCCGCCACCACCGTGGGCCGGAGCACCAAGATTTACAACAACTGCATCCTGGACGGTGATGTGCTGCTGTCCATGTTCAATGCAGAGGGTGATTTTGTCGAGCAGTCTATTGAGGGCTACTGTGACAGCTTTACCCGTCCCGAACAGTACACCAACCCGGCCTACATGTAAGGCCGCATAACACACAAGGAGGAAAAAATCCATGAGTAACCTGTCCGCTTTCATGCGTGCCAATGTCGAGCAGATTGAAAACCACAAGTTTGCCGCCTCCCCCCGTATCAAGGGGGAGGACGGCAAGCCCATGGAGTGGGAAATCTGCTGCATTTCCGCCGATGAGTACGCCCGCATCCGCTCCGCCTGCATCCGCCAGGTCCCCGTGCCCGGCAAGAAAGGCCAGTACACCCAGCAGCTTGACACCTACACTTTCCAGGCAAAGGTGGCGGCCCGCTGCACCGTGTTCCCGGACCTCAACAACGCCGCACTCCAGAATGATTGGGGCGTGGCCAAGCCGGAGGAGCTGATTGGCAAGCTGCTCATTGGCGGCGAGTTTGACGATTATGTCACGGAGGTTTTCCAGGTCAACGGTTTCAAGACCGATGATGACATGGTGGCTGAGGCAAAAAACTAATCCTGGACGGTGACCCGGAGGCCAACTTTGCCCATTTCTGCCTGCAAAAGTTTGGCTGGGAGCCGTCCAAGTTTTTAGACCTGCCCGTCAAGGAAAAGGCTTTTGTCATCGCCTCCATCCAAGTGAGAGGCGAGGATGATAAGAAACGGGAGGCCGAGCTGAAAAGCAAGATGAGAAAAGGCAGAGCCAAACGGAAGTAACAGGGGCCCCCGCTGCATGGCGGGGGCCTAATTCTTAAAAGAGGGGGTGAACCCGTGGCAACAATCAGATCTCAGATGGTCCTCAATGACGGTATCAGCGGCGTGCTCAGAAAAATCAACACGGCGCTCAACACCACCCTCAATGCCTTTGAGCAGGTCCAGCGGGCCTCCGGGCGTGCTGTGGACACGGCGCAAATCCAGGCGGCCAGAGCGGCGCTGGTGCAGGCCAACCGTGAAGTGGATGAAATGGCGGAGGGCTACCGCCGGGCGGCAGAGCAGGAGGAAATCCTCAACAAGGGCCTCCGCAACGGCACCAATGCTGCGGGCGGCCTGCTGGGCAAGGTCAAAGGCATTGTGGCCACATTGGCCGCCGGAGCCGGTATAAAAGCGCTCCTGGGGCTGTCTGACAAGATGACCAGCACCACGGCCCGCCTCAATTTCCTTGTGGATGACGGGGGCTCTGTGGAGGCCCTGGAGCAAAAAATCATGGCCTCTGCCCAGAGGTCCCGGTCCGCCTATCTGGACACCGCCTCCGCCATCGCCAGTATGGGAGCCAATGCGGGCTCCGCTTTTGAAAGCAATGATGAGCTCATCGCTTTCATGGAACAAATCAACAAGCAGTTTGTCATTGGCGGCGCTACGGCGGAGGGCCAGTCTGCCGCCATGCTCCAGCTCACCCAGGCCATGGCCGCCGGTGCCCTCCGGGGCGAGGAGCTCAACTCCATCCTGGAGAACGCCCCCGGCATTGCCCGTGCCATTGAGAGCTACATGGGCATTGCGGAGGGCTCCATCAAGCAATATGCGGAGCAGGGCCTCATCACCGCTGAGGTGGTCAAAAACGCCATGTTTGCCGCCGCCGATGAAACCAACGCCAAGTTTGAAAGTATGCCCCTGACCTGGGCCCAGATTGCCACCAAGATGCAAAACACGGCCCTGGCGGCCTTTGACCCTGTGCTCACACGGCTCAACCAGGTGGCAAACAGCGCTCAGTTTAACACGGTCATCAACGGGGCCATCAACGGGCTGGCCATGCTGGCCACAGTGGCCACCGGCGTGCTGGACCTCCTCATCAACGGGGCCGCCTTTGTAGTGGACAACTGGAGCTGGATAAGCCCCATTGTCTACGGCCTGGTGGCCGCCTTTATCGCCTACAATGCCGTGGCCCTCATCACCAACGGCATCAACGCCGCCATGGCGCTGGCTGAGGGCGTGAAAGCGGCGGCATTGATGATGAGCACCGGGGCCACCTTTGCCCAGACAGCGGCTCAGTACGGGCTCAATGCGGCCCTGCTGGCCTGTCCTATCACCTGGATTGTGGTGCTGGTCATCGCCCTTGTGGCGGCCATCTACGCCGCCTGTTCGGCCATCGCCAAGTTTACCGGCATCGCCAACAGCGGCTTTGGCGTCATCTGCGGCGGCATCAATGTGGTGGTGCAATTCTTTGTCAACCTGGGCTTGACCATCGCCAACATTGCCCTGGGCATCTGGAACGCCCTGGGGGCCTGCGCTCAGAATATCGGCATTGCGTTCAGCAATGTCATCTCCGGCGTGCAGGCCTGGTTTTACAACCTGCTCTCCACGGCGCTCACCGTGGTGGCCGGTATCTGCGAGGCGCTGAACAAGCTGCCCTTTGTGGAGTTTGACTATTCCGGCATCACCAATGCGGCCAGCGACTACGCCGCCAAGGCGGCGGAGGCCTCCGGCAACATCCAGGACTTTGTGAGTGTAGGGGACGCTTTCAACGAGGGCATGAGCACCTTTGACACCTGGCAGAACGGCTGGGTGGGGGACGCTTTCAACGCTGGAGCCAACTGGGGTGACGGCGTGGCCAGCGGCATCTCTGACGCCGTGGGCGGCCTGTTTGACATGGACCTGGGCGCTGCTACGGACTACGGAGCGGGCGGCCTGGGCACCGGCGGATATGGTGACTTTGCCATGGATGACCTTTTGGGCAACACCGGGCAGACCGCCGCCAACACCGGAGCCGCCGCCGATGCCCTCAGCACCTCCACGGAGGAGCTGGAGTATTTGCGGGACATTGCGGAGCGGGACGCCATCAACCGTTTCACTACGGCGGAGGTCCGCATTGACATGACCGGCATGACCAACCGCATTGAGGGCGGTGCCGATCTGGACGGCGTTATCTCCACCCTCACAGACGGCTTTACAGAGGCCCTGCTGACGGCGGCGGAGGGCGTCCATGCTTAGACCCTGCCCCATGCCGGAAACACGGAGTTTTTTCCAATGGAAAAAAGGAGGGTGACAAGATGAGTTACACCTGCTATCTGGGCGGGGCCCTTTGGCCCACCCCAGAAAAGCTCCAGGTGAAAATCAAGGGGAAAAACAAAACCCTGGTCCTCTTGAATGAGGGCGAGGTCAATTTCCTGCGGGCCCCCGGCCTCACGGAGCTCACCGTCCCCTTTGACCTGCCCATGCTCACCGGCTCCCGGTCCCCGGACTACTACCTGGGACTGCTGGAGCGAATGAAAGCCAACAAGGAAACCACCCAATTCATGCTGGTGCGGATGTCCCCCTCTGGGGGGATGCTCTTTGACACCAACATTAAGGTGAGCGTGGAGGACTACAACATCACCGAGGACGGCAAAAAGGGCCTGGATGTGGCCGTGGATGTCAACCTCAAGCAATGGCGGGACTACGGCACAAAGACCGTGACCGTGGAGGAGCCCAAGGCAGAGAGCACCACGCCCACCGTGACGGTGGAAAAGGAGCGGGACGCCAGCACGGCCCCCACGGCCAAGACCTACACGGTCAAGGCCGGTGACAGCCTGTGGGCCATCGCCGCCAAGTATTACGGCAACGGGGCCGACTACAACAAGATTTTCAACGCAAACACGGACAAAATCAGCAATCCCAACCTCATCTATGTGGGGCAGGTGCTCACCATCCCATGACCTATGAGCTGCTGATACAACACCAGGGGACCATCATGCTGCCCCCCGTGGTGGAGAATGTGAGCATTGAGTGGGAGCGCCAAGGACAGCCGGGAAAGCTCATTGCCGAGGTGGTCAAGACACCCGGCTTGAGCTTTCAAGAGGGCGACCCGTGCCGTTTTTCCGTGGACGGCACCCCCGTCTTTTATGGCTTTGTCTTTGAGAAATCCCGCAAGGGCAGCACGGATGACATCATCCAAATCACCGTATATGACCAGCTCTACTACCTCAAGAACAAGGATACCTATGTCTACACCAACAAGACCGCCGCCGATGTGATACGCATGATTGCGGAGGACTTCCAGCTCAATGTGGGGGACCTGGAGGACACCGGCTACACCATCGGGAGCCGGGTGGAGGACAACCAGACCCTCTTTGACATCATCCAGACGGCTTTGGACGAAACCCTCAAGGCCACCTCCCAGATGTATGTGCTCTATGACGATGTGGGCAAGCTGACCCTCAAGAACATCGGCAGCATGAAATTGGGGCTTTTGATTGATGAGGACACAGCTGGGGACTTCGACTATAAAAGCTCCATCACCTCCCAGACCTATGACAAAATCAAGCTCTCCTACGAGAACAAGGACACCGGCAAGCGGGAGATTTTCGTAGCCCAGGACAGCTCCAACATCAACCAATGGGGCGTCCTGCAATACTACGAAAAACTGGACAGCACCACCAATGCCAAGGCCATGGCGGATGCCCTCCTCAGCCTCTATAACACCAAAACCCGGACCCTCAAGCTCCAGGATGTGCTGGGGGACATCCGGGTGAGGGCCGGGACCCTGCTGGTGGTCATGCTGGGGCTGGGTGACATCAATGTGTCAAACTACCTCATGGTGGAGCAGGTCAAGCACACTTTCAACAATGAGCAGCACCTCATGGAGCTCAAAATGCGAGGTGGTACATTTGTCACTTGACATCAATGAACTGGTGCGGCTGGTCAAGCGGGCCGCCGTGGAGGCCGTCCAGGCAGGCGCTCCCATGAGCGGGGGCTATGGCTATGTGACCTCCACCTCTCCGCTTGAAATCACCGTTGACCAAAAGAAGATATTGACCGAGGCCCAGCTCATCCTCACGGACGCCGTGAGGGACTACACCGTGGAGATGACCACCATGCCGGAATACCACGAAACCGAGGAAACCAGCGGCGGAGCCGGGGATGCCGCTTTTGCGCCCCACAAGCACCGCTACCAGGGCCGGAAAAAGTGGAAAGTCCACAACGCCCTCCAGATGGGGGAAAAGGTCATCCTCCTGCGGTGTGACGGCGGGCAGCAGTACATTGTCCTGGGCAGATGGGAGGCGAGGACCTAATGGCAACTTTACCGACCACGGGGGATGACCTGGACCTCATCACCTTTGCGGTGGAAACCCAGCCCAGCTACACCCACAAGCTGGACATTGACCGCAACCGGGTGAGGGGCATGACGGATGAGCGGGATGCCGTCCTCCAGGCCGTTTACCTCATTCTGAATGTGGAGCGCTATGTTTTCCCTATTTATTCCCGCAACTACGGCTCCGAGCTGTCCGATCTGATAGGCAAGCCCAAAGACTACGCCATGAGCGAGATAAAGCGGCGCATCACGGAGGCCCTGCTCCAGGATGACCGCATCACCTCTCTGGACGGCTGGGAATTTGAAACGGGCCAGAATTGGGTCACGGCCCGTTTCATCGTCCACACCATTTATGGCGATGTGAGCGCCCAAAAGGAGGTTGACATCTGAATGTTTGAAAGCAGGACCTATGAGGCGCTGCTGGCCAGCGCCCTGTCCAGGGTGGCCTCCCCGGTGGACAAGCGGGAGGGGTCCATGGTGATGAACGGCGTGGCCCCGTCCATGGCGGAGCTGGCCCAGCTTTACATTGCGGCGGACTTTGTGCTCCAGGCCACCTACATCATCACGGCCCCCCGTGAATACCTCATCAAACGGGCCCATGACCGAAACATGGACCCATACCCGGCCAGCCCCGCCGTCTATCGGGCGGAGTTTAACATTGAGGTCCCGGAGGGGACCCGTTTCTCCTGCGAGGACCTCAACTTTGTGGTCACCGCCCGCATGGACCCGGAGGAGGACACGGAAACCGGCCTCAGCTACCAGGTTACCTGTGAAACCCCCGGAGCGGCGGCCAACAACTACGGCGGCACCCTCATCCCGGTGGAGTATGTGCAGGGGCTCACCCATGCGGAGCTGGTGGAGCTGCTCATCCCTGGCGATGATGAGGAGGAAACGGAGGCTTTCCGCCAGCGGGTGCTGGACAGTTTCCAATCCCAGGCCTTTGGCGGCAACCAGGCCGACTACCGGGAGAAAGTGCTGGCCATGCCCGGCGTGGGGGACCTCAAAATCCACCCCGTCTGGAATGGCGACATTTCCCCGGCCAGCCTAATCCCGGATGAGGCCGTGGAAAGCTGGTACACCAGCACCATCTCCACGGTGAGCGGCTCTGTGGCCACCTGGCTCACAGCAGTCTACACGGCGGCCAAGGAGAAAAAGCTCACGGTGGGCGGCACGGTCAAGCTGGTCATCATGGCCTCTGACTACAAGGCCCCCACGCCCACCCTGCTGGAGGAAATCCAGACGGCCATTGACCCGGAGCAGAACGCCGGGGAGGGCCTGGGCCTGGCCCCCATCGGCCATGTGGTCCATGTGACCGGCGTGACGCCGGAGGAGGTGGACATTGCCCTCCACCTCACCTATGCCTCCGGGTGGGATTGGGATGCCGTCAAGAGCTATGTGGAGGCCGTCATTGACGCCTACTTTGTGGAGCTGTCCCAGGATTGGGCCAGCTCTGATTTTTTGACCGTCCGCATTTCCCAGATTGAAAGCCGCATCCTCTCCGAGTGCTCCAACATGATAACGGATATTGGCGGCACCAAAATCAACGGGCAGGAGAACAACCTGGCCCTGGGCCCGGACAGCATCCCCGCCAGAGGGGAGGTCACCGATGGATAGACACCTTTTGAACTACCTGCCCCCGGTGCTCCGGGAGGTGCTGGAGTTTCAAATCATCAACGGGGCCAATGAGCCGGAAATCTCCCTTGCGTGGGACGCCATCACCAGAGTGCTGGCCAACCAATTCCTTGAGGACGCCGATGAGGACGGCGTGGCCGTGTGGGAGCAAGAGCTGCGGCTCTTTCCCAAGGACACGGACACCCTGGAGGCCCGCAAGGCCCGCATCAAGGCCAAGTGGAATTTGGAATTGCCCTACACCCTGCGCTGGCTGAAAAACTGGCTGGCGGGCCTGTGCGGCCCGAACGGCCACTCTGTTTCTCTCCAGGACTACACCCTGGACATCCAGCTTGACTACACGGTCCTGCCGGAGGCGGACCGGCTGGCGGGGGAAATCCTTGACATGCTGCTGACGGTCCGCCCGGAGAACATCCACATTTTGATGACCGCCCTTTTGCAATCCACCGGCGGCGTCCGGCTGGGGGCCTACACGGAGCGCTCCCTGCACATGGACCTGTGGCCCCTGCTGACCAATGAGCTGGAGAGCACCGGCGGCGTCATCGGAGCCGGGCCTCTGGAATATCGTGCAACCCTTGAAATTTATCCATACGAACAGGAGGAAAGCGGAAATGCCTGACCAGGAAAGAAAGTACGGCACCAGGATAACCACGGCGGGGTCCACCCTCATCACCAACTGCATTTTGGCGGGGACCAAGCTGAAAATCACCCAGGCCGCCGCCGGTGACGGCGGGGGCAGCTACTACTTGCCCAGCACGGAGCAGACGGAGCTTGTGAGGGAGCTGTGGCGGGGGCCCATCGTGTCCGCCGAGCAAAACGCCTCTGTCCCCAACATGATGGATGTGAAAATCATCATTGATGACAGTGTGGGCAACTTCATTGTCCGTGAAATGGGCCTTTTTGATGAGGACGGCACCCTCATTGCCATCTGCAACACCCCGGACACGGAAAAGGTGGCCATCTCCACCGGCGTGGACGGGCGGCTCACCATGCTCATGCACATTGTTGTGGTGGACAGCTCCGTGCTGGAGTTTACCATCACCCCGTCCCTGGACACGGTGAGCCCGGAGGACCTGGAGGAGGCCATTGCCGAACACAACACAGACCCGGCCAGCCACCCGGACATCCGGCAGGACATCACGGACACCGTGGATGACCACAACACTGACGAAACCTCCCACCCGGACATCCGTGTGGACCTCAGCGGCCTGGACAGCCGCCTCTCCGTGCTGGAGCTGAAATATGGCACCAATGTCACCGGCAACAGCTTTGAGGTGACCTTTGGGACCCTCACCGGCGTGGTGGTCACCGGCGTCTGGAATGAAACCTATGCGAGGATTGAGTTTTAATGCCAAGCTATGACATCATCCCTCTTGCCTCCGATCTGCTGGACTACACCATCCAGCGGGTCAAGCAAAAAGAGGCAGAATACAAGCCGGTCAAGGCCTACATCATGGTGGGTGACCAGCTTGTGGAAAAGCTCCTCTATGACAAGGTAAAAGATGACGGAAAGCCTCACTTTCCCAAAAGCCAGACTTTCCACCTGTGCGCCGAGCTCCAGGACTGCGCCGTCCGCATCCTCAAGGGCTGTGAGGCTGCCAATGGCCGCTACTTTGAAACCGAGTATGAGGAGCGGCTCAAGGACCTGGACGGTGTGCTCATCGAGTGCCAGACCATGGAGCAGCTCATCAACCTCAGCTATGGCCGCAAGTACATCACCGGCGACCAATGCCACTATTGGGCGGAGCTGGTGCGCCCGGTCCGTCAAAAGGCTTTCAACTGGAGGAAATCAGACGGCAACCGTGCCGCCGCCCTCCGGGAGGCCAAGGCGGCCCAGGAGCTTGCCAAGATGGGGCAAATGGCCCTGCAAATTGCGGAGGCCCTGCGGCCTCAGTAAACGGATACAACGGCCACCAAGGCCGTGTATTTGGGTGTGACCTGTTTATTTACCTCTACCTCTCCGAACACGAACAACACCAACAACGCCGTCTATCTGAACTCCAACGGCAATGTCAACAACAACAACTGCAACAACTCCAACGGGTCCCGCCCCGCTCTGATGGTAAGGTCCGACCGAGTAGGCCCAAAGCCGAAAGCAGCGCCATCCATCACATCAAAGGAGGTCACATCCAGCCTTGACACCAAGGCGAATACATTGCGCCGATGCACCCCACCGCACACCGAGGCGGCGGGGTGTTGCTGGTCCTGTCCCTGCGGCACCTACACGGCGCACAAGGAGAGGGAGGCCCGCCGGGATGACAGGGGGCCGCCCGCATGTTTACAGGGGTGCAAAGACCCGTGCTGAAATTCTCTGAGATATGCACCTTTTCGGTGCTCTATAAAGCCTACCTGGCGGCCAGACGGGGCAAGCGCTCCAGAGCCGCCACCGCCAACTATGAGGTCCACTTGCTGGCCAACATCGTCAACCTTGTCTACATCCTGCAAACCAAGATTTACAGACCGGGGCTGTTCCGGGTGTTTTTTGTCTATGAGCCGAAGAAAAGGCTTGTGCAAGCCCCGGCTTTTGTTGACAAAGTGGTCCAGCACGCATTGGTGGACAACCTCATCTATGAGCGCATCACCAACGGTTTCATCCTGGATAACTACGCATCCCAGAAAGGCAAAGGGCTCCACTTTGGCCTGGACCGGCTGCGTGGATTTTTCACGGAATACTGGAACAAATACCGCACGGCGGAGGGCTGGGTCCTCAAGGCAGATGTGCGGCATTTCTTTGCGTCCATTGACCACGACAAGCTCAAGGAAAAGCTCAAAAAGCTGGACCTTGAGCCCATCGTTTTTGACCTGCTGTGTACCTACATAGACAGCACGGACGGCCTGCCGCTGGGCTACCAGACCAGCCAGCTTTTTGCCCTGCTGTTCCTGGATGAGTTTGACCACTTCGTCAAGGAAAGGCTCCACATCCGCTGGTATGGCAGGTACATGGATGACTTTTTCCTCATCCATCCGGACAAAGATTATTTGCAATTCTGCCTCAAGGAAATCCGGGCCTTTATGGCCAGCCTGGGGCTGGAGCTCAATGAGAAAACCCAGATTTTCCCCATCCGCAACGGAATTGATTTTCTGGGCTTTCACACCTATCTGACCGAGGAGGGCAAGGTCATCCGCAAGCTGCGGCACAGCAGCATCAAGCGTATGCGCTCCAAGCTCCGCCGGTGGGAGCAGGACTATCCGGCAGGCCTTGTGACCCGTGAGAAAATCCTGCAAAGCTGGCAGGCCTGGGACGCCCACGCCGCTCACGGCAACACCTGGTCCCTGCGCCAGCAGGTGCGGGACCGTGTGCAAAACATTCTAAAGGAGGAAATCTAATGGCCACAACTACCCTGGGCAACAAGTCCACCGGCAGCATTATCAAGCTGAAAGAAAACGGCACGCTGGTGGACTTCTATGTTGCCAAGCACGACTATGAAAGCAGCCTCAACGGGGCCGGGAGGACGCTGGTGGTCCGCAAGGACACCTATGATGACCGGGTGTGGGACAACGGCAATGTGAACGCCTACGCCAGCAGCGACCTGGATAGCTGGTTTAACAGCACCTACAAAAACATGCTGGACGCCGACATCCGCTCCCTCATCGGTACGACCAAAATCCGCTACACCCCCGGTAACGGCAACAACACGGTGGGCACCCTGGAGCGGGCCATCTTTGCCCTGTCCCTCACTGAGCTGGGGCAATCCCACACCTATGCCAACACGGAGGGCTCCGCCCTGCCCATTGCGTCCACCCTGCGGATTGCCTACCGCAACGGGAGCGCCACCACCCAATGGACCCGCTCTCCGAACACGAACAACACCGGCAACGCCGTCTATCTGTACTCCGGCGGCAATGTCAACGACAGCAACTGCTACTACTCCGTCGGGTCCCGCCCCGCTTTCACTCTCCCCTCCTCCCTCTATGTGAGCGATGACGGCTCTGTGTTTCAGAACACCGCCCCCTCTACGCCCGCCAGCATCTCCGTCCCCAGCAGCATTAACGGCGGCAGCACCATCACCGTGAGCTGGGGCACCTCCACGGATGCAGAGGGCAACCTTGAGGGCTACATTGTCGAGCGCCAGGTGGACGGCGGCTCCTGGTCCCAAATCTACCAGGGCACCGCCACCAGCACCACCAACACCGTGGCCTTTGGCACCAACACCGTGGCCTACCGGGTCAAGGCCTATGACGCTGCCGGACTTGAGAGCGGCTGGAAAACCAGCAGCACGGTGACGGTGACCAACAACCGGGCCCCCGGCGCTCCCGGCAGTCTGACCGTCCCCGCCGTTGTCCGTGGCGGCAGCAACCTGGCCATCTCCTGGACCGCCGCCTCTGACAGTGACGGCAACCTCAGCGGCTATGAGCTGGAGCGGCAGGTGGACGGCGGCTCCTGGACACAAATCTATAAGGGCTCCGCCCTGGCCTACACCGACACCATCACCGCCGGGTGGAACACTGTGGCCTACCGTGTGCGCTCCTATGACAGCTACAATGCCACCAGCACCTATGTGACCAGCGAAACCCGGACGGTGGACAACAACGCCATCCCGGTCATCACCAGCTCCACGACCTCCGGCACCGATCTGGGGACCAAGGAGGACGGCTTTGACCTGACCTACACCGTGACCGATGCCGACAATGACACGGTGACGGTGAAAGAGTACCTGGACGATGTACTCAAGCGGACCTACACCGCCACCCTGGGGCAGAGCAACACGGTCCAGTGTGTCACCGCCGCCAACTGGCAGAAAGTCCTCAACGGGGCCCACACCATCAAGGTGGTGGCCAATGACACCAAGGCGGACAGCACCCCCTACACCGTGACCTTTACCAAGGCCGTCTATGAGGCCTCCATCACCCTTTCGGAGCCCATGGAGGCCGATGACGCCATCACGGTCATGGTGCTCAATGTGCTGGGCTCCATCCCGGCGGATGCTGACCTGGAGGTCCTGGTGACCAACAACGCCAACGACACGGAGCCCGTCTGGGAGGACGCCACCCAGGATGTGAAGAACGGCAACAACCATGTTTTCACCAACCAGACCGCCACCAACGGCTTTGCCTTTAACTTCAAGGTCAATGTGGGCCGGGGGGCCAGCAACACTGGCGGCTACATCACCAGCATTGGAGGTGCTTTTCAGTAATGGCAGTTAAGAAAAAGACCACCAGCCTCAAAGCTCTGCATGAGGCCCAGCTCTATGAACAGCAGCGGGACGCCACCGCCATCGCCTTTGTGGTGCTGGCAGAGGCCGGGACCATTGACGCCGTGACCGCCTCTGAGCAATCCCTGCTCTTTGCGGAATGGGCGGCCAATATCAACTACACGGTGGGCCAGCTCCGGCAGTATGGCGGCAAGCTCTACCGCTGTGTGCAGGCCCACACCTCCCAGACCGGCTGGGAGCCCCCCAACGCCGCCTCCCTCTGGTCCATCACCAGCGACCCGGCGGAGGAGTGGCCGGAGTGGTCCCAGCCTTTGGGGGCCCATGACGCCTATGCCGCCGGGGCCAAGGTGAGCCACAACGGCAAGCATTGGACCTCTGACCTGGACGGCAATGTCTGGGAGCCCGGCACCTACGGCTGGACCGAGGCCAGCGAGTAAGGGAGGGCGGAGCCAATGGTTATTGAGCTTTCCGTGGGGGGCCTGCTCACCCTGCTGGGCATCCCCACGGCCATCACCTCCCTGGGGCTTTGGCTGCTCCAGCGGCGTATCAGCAAGCGGGAGGCCGTCCAGGACGCACGGGAGGCCGCCCGTGAGCAAAATGAGGTCCTGCTGATACAGAACACCAGGGCGGCCCTGGCGCTGGCTGAGGCCACCGCCGTGGCCGTCCAGCGCATCCCGGATGCACATTGCAACGGGGACATGCACGCCGCCCTTGAATACGCCCGCAAAGTCAAACATGCCCAAAAGGATTTTTTGACCGAGCAGGGCGTCAAGGCCATTTATTGAGGCCCGCCATGCGGCTGTTTTTCCTTGCCCTGCTGGGCATGGTAGAAATCCTCTGGCGGGACTGGAGAGGAGGGCATGAAAAATAGACACCTCAAAAAAGCTGCTCTGGGCCCATGTGACCATTTCCGTCCTGCTGTGCGTGGCCACCATCGTCACCAATTACCTGGGCTTTGATGTCACGGCCCTGGCTGGCCTGGCCGGGGCCTCCCTTTTAACCAACGGGGCCTGGGGCGGTTTCTATTTCTGGAAAGCAAAAAATGAAAACCGGGCCAAATATGCCCAGCGGTTTCTCAAGCAGTTTGCGGATAAGTACGGGGCGGATGTCGCTGTCCGTGTGGCGGAAATCGTACTGAAAGACTGAGTAAAGGAGCGTTTTCAATGAGTAAAATGACCGCCAAGGCCTTTGTGGACAAGGCCGTGGACATCGCCAAGAACTACAAGACCTTGTATGTGATGGGGTGCTTTGGGGCCCCCCTCACCGGCTCCAATGTGAGCCGCTACTGCAACAACCACTCCTACAACAAGAACGCCACCCGCACCGCCATGATTAAGGCGGCGGCCAACCAGAGCCCGCCTGTTTTCGGCTTTGACTGTGTGTGCCTCATCAAGGGCATCCTCTGGGGCTGGGACGGGGACGCCTCCCGGACCTACGGCGGGGCGGGCTACGCCATCAACGGGGTGCCGGACATCGGCGCTGATACCATGATTACCAAATGCACCGGGGTGAGCACTACTGGCTGGGATGATATGGTCATCGGTGAGGCCGTCTGGATGTCCGGGCATATCGGCATCTACATTGGGGACGGCCTGGCGGTGGAGTGCAGCCCCAAGTGGGAGAACAAGGTGCAAATCACCGCCGTGGGCAACATCGGCTCCAAGGCGGGCTACAACACCCGCCGGTGGACCAAGCACGGCAAGCTGCCCTATGTGGACTACACCGGAGCCTCTACCGGCGGCGGGTCCCAGGGCACCACCCAGCCCAGCAAGCCCTCTGAGGGCACCGTGGGGGCCTGTGTGGGCGACACCGTGACCTTTACCGGCAACAAGCATTATGTGAGCTCCAACGCCCTCAACGGCTCCGCCTGCAAGCCTGGCAAGGCCAAGGTCACCGCCATGGCCGGGAACGCCAAGCACCCCTACCACCTCATCAAGGTGCCCGGCGGCGGCTCCACCGTCTACGGCTGGGTGGACGCCGCTGACATCCAGGTGGAGGGCGGCATCACCGTGGGCTCCAAGGTCAAGGTCAACAAGGGGGCCAAGACCTACACCGGCGGCGGCCTGACCTCTTTCGTCTACACCAACACCTACACCGTCATCCAGGTGGACGGTGACCGGGTGGTCATCGGCCAGAATGGCGTGGTGACTACCGCCGTCAACAGCAAGGACCTCACCCTGGTGGGGTAACATAGAAAAGGGAGGATAAAATCATGGAAAGCATTTTTGACTGGTCCGTTATTCTCAGCATCGTGGGCGTCCTGGTGATTGTCACCAACATTGTGGTGCAGGTGCTCAAAAAGCTCACCTGGGACAAGCTGCCCACCAACATCCTGGCGGTGCTCATCGCCATGGCCCTCACCCTGGCGGCCTTTTTCGCCTACTGTGAAATCAAGGGCGTGGCCATCGTCTGGTACACGGTGGTGGGCGCTGTGGTCCTGGGCTTTTTCGTGGCCTATGCCGCAATGTTTGGCTTTGATAAACTGAAAGAGGCCATTGCCCAGCTTGACCAGAAAAAGACCGAATGACGCAAGAGAGCCGGAGAGGGTCACACCTCTCCGGCTCTTTTTTTTATACTCTTTTACAGGGTGTAGTCCTGGGTGGCCGCTCCGATCTGGGCAGCCAGCTCCCGGAGGGCGTTGCCGGTTTTGGGCTCTGTGTACCAGAGCGCCAACATCCGCTCTCCCTCCTGGGTGGTGTAGTGGAACACGGCAAACCATTTGACCGCCTTGCCATAGGCCGTGGTGGCCGCCGTGCCGTGATACCGGGCCATGAAATTGCGCTCCGGCATCATCTCCAGGCCTGTCACCTTTTCCAGCGGGAGGGTGGCCGCCGGGCCGTTTGTCTGCCGGAACACCAGTCCCGCCTCCGTCCGCTCCATGAAACAGGGGCCGTCCTGGGAAAAGCCCCGCAAGCCCTCATAGTGCATCATGCGGGCCCCCGCCGGGAGGTCCTTTTTCTTTCTGCCAAACATCTCAATGCCCTCCTGTTCAAGCGGCCCGCACCCAATACTTGAGGAGCTGGATGTATTCCTCAAGTGGGCGGTTTTCCGCCACCTCTGCGTTGTAAAGACTGGTCATGTACTGCATCCATGTTTTCCGGCCCTGCAACTTGATTTTACCTAAATAGCCGTGTCGAGAACGCACGGAAAGCGCCTTGTCTGCCATGCGGGTGATATTCACCGCCGGGCTCTTTCTGGCCGCCACCAGGGCGGCCTCAAGCGCATCAAGGAAACGCTTTTCATCCTCCGTGAACAATGGCACCGCCTCCTTTGCATCTCCATTGTACGGTTTCACCGCCATTGTGTCAAGTGTTGGAGCCTTAAGTGACAATGACAAGTCAAACGGGCACACTATAATTTACATTGTGGAGGTGATGCTGGTGATAGCAGAACGAATAAAAGAACTCCGGCAGGCACGGGGCTGGACCCAAGCAGACCTTGCCCGGCGGCTGAGTATAACCAGGAACGGCGTCAACTCCTGGGAGCAGGGACTTTCTACACCGTCCCCGGCATCCCTGGTGGACCTGGCCCGGCTGTTCTCTGTGTCTACGGACTACCTGCTGGGCGTGGAGCCCTTGAACACCGTGAATGTGACCGGCCTGGATGAGCGGGATGTGGCCATCCTTGCAGAGCTGGCGGACCGGCTGAGGCAACACAAGGCCGATGAATAAACAGAGGCCCGGAACAATCCGGGCCTCAAATTTTTTCTTGACATACTACACCAAAAGGTGTATATTATAAGCACAACGGAGGTGAGCACGATGGACGCCAAGAAAAACAGCAAACTGCAAAACGCCCGCCTGGCCGCCGGGCTCTCCCAATCCCAACTGGCCAGCGCCGCCGGGCTCAATGTGCGGATGCTCCAGTATTATGAGCAGGGAGCCAAGGACCTCAACGGAGCCAAGCTGGCCACGCTCTTGAAACTCTGTCTTGCCCTTGACTGCAAGCTGGGGGACATCTTGACGGATGAGGAAACGGTCAAGCTGCTGGAGCAGTACACGGCGGCATAAACGGCAGATCGGAGCGGGGCGGAAACGCCCCGCTTTTCTTATTTCTGGAGGTGCAGCATGAACCACAAGGACGCCAAGCATTTCACCTGGGACCAACGCTTGACCCTGGAGCGGATGCTCAAAAAAGGATTTACCAAGGCCGCCATTGCCAGCGCTCTGGGCAAATGTGAGCGGTCCATCTACTATGAAATCAACCGGGGCCTCTGTGTCCAGCAGACCTCCGAATATGAGTTTATTGAGGTTTACTGCCCGGAGGTGGCGGAGCGGAAATATAGGGACTTTCTCAAGGACAAAGGCAGGGACCTCAAGATTGGTAAGGACCACGCCCTGGCCCGGCGGCTGGAGGAGCTGGTCATGGTCCAGGGCTTTGCCCCCGGAGCCGCCCTTGCGGAAATCCGAAACAACGGGGAAGTCTATGACACCGTGATATGTGAGAACACGCTCTATAATTACATCTACCGTGGAGATGTGTTCCTCCACCTCACCCCGGAGCACCTGCACAACAAGGGCCGCCGCCACTACGCCGCCAAGAGCAAGCGGCAGGCTGCCCGGAGCTCCTACGGCAAGAGCATTGAAAACCGCCCCCAGGAGGTCAAGAGCCGGGGCAGTTTCGGCCATTGGGAGATGGACAGCATCATGGGGTGCAAGGGCTCCAAAAAAGCCCTGCTGGTCCTCACAGAGCGCCGGACCCGCATGGGCATTGTGATGCTCCTGGAGGACCACACGGCGGCCAGCGTGGTCAAGGCCATCAACAGCCTGGAGCGCCGTTTTGGCAAGCTGTTTTATAAGCTGTTCAAATCCATCACGGTGGACAACGGCTGTGAGTTTCAAGACTTCGAGGGCATCGAGGCCGCCCACCGGCGCAAGGGCAAGCGGACCATTGTGTTTTTCTGCCACCCATACAGCGCCTTTGAGCGGGGGTCCAATGAGAACATGAACAGACTGATTAGACGGTTTTTCCCCAAGGGCACCAGCTTTGACACCGTAAAGCCGGAGGAGGTGAGGGCGGCAGAGAGGTGGGTGAACAACTACCCCCGCAAGCTGCTGGGGTGGAAATCGGCGGCCATGCTCTTTGAGAAAGAGCTCCTGTCCGCTTGACGGCGCATAAAGCAAGCCAGCCGAATGGGCTTGACCCCATCCGGCTGGCTTGCCATGTTGTTTTGTTGTGAAATCGCCCAATAAGGGCACTTTTTATTTGTGCTGATTGCCGTTTTTTCTTGACTTATGCAAATTTCTCTTGACTTTTAGCATCCAGCACAATGGGGACGAATTCCTCAATCGCATGGATCTGGTAAGTCACCGGCAGTCCCGGGGCCCGGTGCCTCCCAAAATTCAGCCAGCAGGTGGCGATGCCATAATCCACCCCGCCCCTCATGTCCGAGGTCAGCGAATCTCCCAATATGATCACCCGCTCGCGCGGCGGGCGGCCGAGCCTCGCAAACACCCTGTCAAAATAGGCGGCCTGGGGCTTTTGCGCGCCCAGGTCCTCTGAAACGAAGAGGTCGTGGATAAAGGGGGCGATGGACGAGCGCCTCAGGCGCCCGCGCTGCACCCAGGACACCCCGTTGGTGGCAAGGCACAGGCGGCAGCAGCCATGCAGCCGCTCGCAGAGCTCCTGCGCGCCCGGCAGCAGGAACGCCCCCTTTTTGAGCTCATCGAGATACTCTTCATTAAAGCGCCGCGGCTCTTCGCCGATCCCCATCTCTTCAAAATAGAGGGAGAAGCGTAGCCGCAGCAGCTCCTCTTTTTGCAGCTCCCCGCGCTCGAAGCGCCGCCAGAGCCCCTCGTTGATCTCCCGGTAGGCGGCGAGGTGCCGTTCCCCGGGCACAATCCCCCTTGCACGCAGCGCGGCAAACAGCGCCTCCCGCTCGGCGCGCTCGAAGTCGAACAAGGTCCCGTCCGCATCCAGCAGCAAAATGTCGTATCGTGGCATCCAAATTTCCCCCCTAAATGTCTTTTATTATATCACAGGAAGCGCGAATTTGCTTTCAACAGGCCGGATTTTATTGTATAATGGCTATAAATTGGCTATTATGCAATTGATTTGTGGGAGGAAGGGCTTTGAAAAAATATGTCGTTGCCCTGGACCAGGGCACTACCAGCTCGCGGGCAATCGTCTTCGATAAGCAGCAGCATATCGTCGGGGTCGCCCAGAAGGAATTCATGCAGCTCTATCCCAAGGCCGGATACGTCGAGCACGACCCGATGGAGATCTACGCCTCCCAATACGGGGTGCTCATGGAGGTGCTCGCCGGCAGCGGGATCGAGCCGCAGGAGATTGCCGCCATCGGGATCACCAACCAGCGCGAGACCACCATCCTGTGGGACCGCAAAACCGGGCGCCCGGTCTATAACGCCATCGTCTGGCAGTGCCGGCGCACCGCGGCGATCTGCGAGGAGCTGAAAGCGCAGGGCCTCGGCGGTTATGTGCAGGAGACCACCGGCCTGGTGATCGACGCCTATTTCTCCGCCACCAAGATCAAATGGATTCTCGACAACGTCCCCGGCGCGCGGGAAAAGGCGCGCCAGGGCGAGCTGCTCTTCGGCACGGTGGACAGCTGGCTGATCTACAAGCTCACCGGCGGCAAGGTACATATCACCGACTACACCAACGCCTCGCGCACCATGCTCTACGACATCAACAAGCTCTGCTGGGACCGGCGGCTGCTCGACGTTTTGGACATCCCCGCCTGTATCTTGCCCGAGGTGCGCCCCTCGAGCGAGGTCTACGGCACGGTGAACATCTCGGGTGTGGAAATCCCCATCGCCGGGATCGCCGGGGACCAGCAGGCCGCCCTGTTCGGTCAGACCTGCTTCGAGGAAGGGGAATGTAAAAACACCTACGGCACCGGCTGCTTCCTATTGATGAACACGGGGCATAAGCCCTGCCAAAGCCGGCACGGGCTGGTTTCCACCATCGCCGCCAGCGTCTCGGGCGAGGTGCAGTACGCGGTGGAGGGCAGCGTCTTCGTCGGGGGCGCGGTGATCCAGTGGCTACGCGACGAGCTGAGGCTGATCACCGATTCGGCCGATTCGGAATACTTCGGCGGCAAGGTCAGGGACAACGGCGGGGTCTACATCGTCCCGGCCTTCACGGGGCTGGGCGCGCCGCACTGGGATATGTACGCGCGCGGGGCGATTTTCGGGCTGACCCGCGGGGCCGGGCGGGACCACATCGTGCGCGCGGCGCTCGAGTCGATCGCCTACCAGTCCAAGGACGTGCTCGACGCCATCGAGGCGGACACCGGGATCGCAGTGCGCGAGCTGCGCGTCGACGGCGGGGCGAGCGTCAACAACCTGCTCATGCAGTTCCAATCCGACATTCTGGACAGGCCCGTCTGCCGCCCGAAGGTGCGGGAGACCACCGCCCTGGGGGCCTCATATCTCGCCGGGCTGGCGGTCGGCTTCTGGAAGGACCTCGAAGAAATCCGCGCCCAATGGGCTCCCGAGCGGGTCTACACCCCCGGCATGCCCGCCGAAACCCGGCAGCGGCTCATGCGCGGCTGGAGCAAGGCGGTCAGCCGGGCAAAGGACTGGGAGGAAGAATAGCTTCGCTTAACGCTTGGTCGTAAAAGGACCGGGAGGGGGATATCCCCCTCCCGGTCCTTTTTATTTAAGTGCATCCCCGGGGTATATCCTCACCGGCGACAGAAAGCTCATGAGCGCGTCCCCGGCCAGCAGCCTTTCCAGCTTGTGCAGACTCCCCGGCAGGCCGGTGTCCACCGGCACCGAGCCCCGCCCGCCCAGGAGCAGGCAGCAGTTCACCGTCCCGCAGCGGATGGCTCTGACCCGGGTCATGGGCGCTCCCTTGCCTGATAGAGCAGCGCGTTGCAGATGGCGGCCGCCACGTTGCTGCCCCCCTTGCGCCCGCGCGCGACGATCTGCGGCACCGGGAGCGAGAGCAGCAGCTCCTTGGACTGGACCACGTTGACAAACCCGACCGGCACCCCAATGACCAGCTCGGGGCGCACCTTACCCTCCCCGATCAGCTCGCAGAGCCTGACCAGGGCGGTGGGGGCATTGCCGATGGCAAAGATCAGCGGGCGGCAAAGCCCCGCCGCCTTGTCCATGCAGGCGCTCGCGCGGGTGGTGCCCGCCCGCCCCGCCGCCTCCCGGATGTCCGGGTCGCTCATGAAGCAGAAGACCTCCCCCCCGCAGCGCGCGAGGGCCTGCTTGTTAACCCCCGCCTTTGCCATCTGGGTATCGGTCACGATGGATGCGCCGCTTCGCAGCGCAGCGATCCCCCGCTCGACGGCTTCCCTCGAAAAGACGAGGTTTTCGGCGTAGTCGAAGTCCGCCGTGGTGTGGATGACGCGCTGTACCACCGAACGCTCGATCCCCTGCGGCAGCCGGGGCCCGGCCTCCCGCTCAATGATTTCAAAGCTGCGCCGCTCGATGTCGCCGGGGGCTACATGCTCCAGTTTGATGTCCACAATCCGTCAGCACTCCTGTCTATGCACACGGCCCTGCCCGGGGCCGTGTATAGAAATTTTTCAGCTCAACATGCCGCCCTTGGGCAGGGAATCGACATAGGCCTGCATCTCCTCCTTGGAGGAAATGGTGTGGGTATAGTTGATAACCGCCTGCTTTTGCGCGGGGGTCAGCGAGGCGAAGAAGTTCATCGCCTCGATGTTCTGTGCCAGGGCCATGCCCAGTCCCATCGGGATTTCGGGGGCGTTGGTAAAGTTTTTCTCCATAGGTATCATCCTTCCTTTCGGTGGTATTCTTGCCGCCGAAGGAAGCGTTTAGTCAGATCCCCGCCTCGATGATCCGGTAGATTTCGTCCATCCTTACATTTTCCCGGATCTCCTGTGCAAGCAGGTCGTACTGCTGTTGGCGGTAGCGCTGCGGGTCGAAGTCCGCAAAGTCCCCCGCCTGCAATCCCTTACGCGCACACAGGCAGCCGATCAGCGCCTCGATCGCCTGGGCGCTGTCAAAAATCCCGTGCAGGTAGCTGCCGTAGACGTTTCCCCGGCAGCAGCCGTCCGGCTTTTTCTGCTCCTGTCCCAGCAGGGAAATCTCGCAGAGCGCCCCATCCGCAAGGAGAGTGGTTTCCCCCATGTGGATTTCGTAGCCCTCGACTTCCTTGCCGCCGAGATCAGCCAGCGCGCCGGGCAGCGGCAAAAACCGTCCGGACGCGCGGGTGCGGGTCTTCTCCCCGGTGAAGACGGTCTCCACCGGAAGCAGGCCCATCCCCGCGAGGGCGCCGCCGTGCTCAATCCCCTGCGGGTCGCGCAGTGTTTGGCCGAGCATCTGGTACCCGCCGCAGATGCCGAAGACGATCCCGCCCGCTGCCGCGTACTTCTTGATTTGTGCCTCCAGCCCGCACTGGCGCAGCCAGAGCAGGTCGTCCATGGTGTTCTTGCTCCCCGGCAAAAAGAGGATGTCCGGGCTCCCGAACTCCCGCGGCGAGGAAAGGTAGCGCACCGAAACCCCGGGCAGGCTGGACAGGAGATTAAAATCGGTGAAGTTCGAGATGCGCGGCAGCCTAATTACGGCGATGTCGATCGCACCGGCTTTCCCCCGCGAAAAACGCTCGGAGAGGCTGTCCTCGTCGTCGATGTCCACCTGCAAATAGGGGATCACCCCCTGCACCGGCACCCCGGCGCGCGCTTCGAGCATGCGCAGCCCCGGCTCCAGGATCGCCCGGTCGCCCCGGAATTTGTTGATCAGCAACCCCTTGACAAGGCTGCGCTCATCCTCCTTTAGCAGGAGCAGCGTCCCGTAGAGCGAGGCGAACACCCCGCCGCGGTCGATGTCTCCGCAGAGCAGCACCGGGGCCCCGGCCATTTTGGCCATCCCCATGTTGACGATGTCGTGCTCGCGCAGGTTGATTTCCGCCGGGCTGCCCGCCCCTTCGAGGACGATGACATCGTACTCGGCCTCGAGCTTTTCATAGGCGCGCTTGATGTGCGGCACGAGCTCTGTCTTGCGGCGGTAGTACTCCTGCGCCGGCATGACGCCCCACACCTCGCCGTCCACAATCACCTGTGAGCCGGTGTCGCTCTGGGGTTTTAACAGGATCGGGTTCATCGCAACGTCCGGCTCGATCCCGGCCGCCTCGGCCTGCACCACCTGGGCGCGGCCCATCTCCAGGCCCTCGCGGGTGATAAAGGAGTTGAGCGCCATGTTCTGGGACTTGAAGGGGGCGACGCGGTAGCCGTCCTGCCGCAAAATCCGGCAGAGCCCCGCTGCAATCAGGCTCTTGCCCGCGTTGCTGGCCGTGCCCTGGATCATAATCGCTTTTGCCATTTGGATCATCATTCCTCTCTGGACGTTTCGTCGTGCGCGATTGACGCCGGCGGCAAAGTTTCTCCTCTCAGCAGGCCGACCGCCGCCGTCCCCGGCAGAGTGCCGAGATCCCCGCGGCGGTGGGGCGAGCGAAGCCAGAAGGGCTGCGCCCCCCGCTCATGGCGGCCGGTCTGGGAATTGGTTCCGTGATCCCCACAGACCAGCAGGCTGTCCTCCGCTCCCAACGCGGCGTACAGCGGGGCGAGGAGCTCCCGCTCAACCCGGGACAGAAACCGCGCCTTTCCCACCGGGTCGCGGCGGTGCGCGCACTCGTCGGCACCGTTGAGATGGAGCAGCAGGAAGTCATGATCCCACATATTTCGCGCGGCGCGCAGCTTTCCCGCAAGGTCGGTGTCCCAGTCGGCCGTGGCGCCGGGGAGGGAGGGGCAATCGATCTCCATCGCCGCACAAATTCCCCGCACAATCCCCGCCGCGCAGACGCCGCCCGCCCGCAGCCCGTGCAGTTCCATAAACGCCGGCAGCCGCCCCTTCATAGCCCCGCCCCAGGGCAGCAGGAGGTAACGCCTGTCCTCCCGCGCGAGAGGTGCGAGGAGCTCGCCGCTTTTTCGGATCAGGCCGCGCAGGAGCGCCGCCTCTTCCCCTCCCCTTGGCAGCAGCGCCGCCAGCGGCTTCCCGAGATTCTGATGCGGCGGCGGAAGGCTCAGCCGCCCCATCCATCCGGCGCGCCCCGGCAGGCAGACCAGCCCCCGGTAGTCCCCGGCGGGGAAGTAGGAGCAGCCGCCTGCTTCGAGCGCGCGCAGCAGCCGCGCGGCCTCGCTAAGCCCGTCGGAATCCAGGCCCGCGCCCACCGCGGAAAGAAGCTCGCCGCTCGCTGACACGGCCGCGAGGCTCACGCGCAGCCAGAGGTCCCCCTCCCGCACCGGCAACCCGAGCGCCATCGCTTCAAGGCAGGCGCGCCCATCGGGAATCCGCTGCGCTTCCACGCCCAACAACGTAAGGATGCACCCCATGCTGTCCGGTTCCCGCCCCGGAGGACAGGTGTCAAAGAAGCCGTGGGCTCCGTGGGCTCGCATGTCGCGAAGGGTTGCGCTCCCGGCCACCTGCAGCGGCGTTTTATAGCCGAGCTGCGGGGCCGGCACGTCGCAGAGCCCGTCGAGGATCAGTAAAACTTTCATCGCACGCAGTCCCGCAGCGCTGCCAGCAGCAAGCTGTTTTCCCTTCTCGTGCGCACCGCGACCCGGTAGTAGCGCCCATCCAGCCCGGGATAGTTTTTGCAGCTGCGGATCAGGATGTTTTCCCGCTCCAACTTCCCGCGCAGGCCGGCAACCGGCGAGCGAAAGAAGATATAGTTTGCCCGCGAGCCCATCACCCCGAACCCCAACGCAAGGAGCCCCCGGCACAAATATTCCCGCTCGCTCCGGATCAACGCGGCGCTCTCCTTTAAATATTCGTGTTCCCGCAGCGCCTGGACCCCTGCCAGCTGGGCGGGTACCGAAACGCTCCAGGGCTGGCCGCATTCGGCCATGCGCTCCAGCAGCGCGCCGTCGGAGCACAGGCAGTAGCCCAGCCGCAGCCCGGCCATGGCATAGATTTTGGTGAAGGCGCGCAGGATCAACAGATGCCGGCTTTCCCCGAGCTGCGCGCGCAGAGTGTGCCGTCCGGGCTCGTCGAGGAAATCAACGAAGCATTCGTCGGCCACGAGCAGAATCCCGTTTTGCCCGCAGCGCAGAAGGATTTCCTCCATCAGCCCGGGGTCCGCCACCTGCCCGGTGGGGTTGTTGGGGTTGCAGAGGAATACGAGGTCAAGCCCCGGCGTCAGCCGCTCCAAAATCGTTTCGGTCAGGCAAAACTCGTCCGCCTCTTTGAGGTAGTGGCGCTCCACCTCGCAGCCAACGGCGCGCAGGGCTTGCTCATACTCGGCGAAGGTGGGCGCCAGGATCAGCGCCCGATGGGGACGCAGCGCCTGGCAGAGGCGGAAAATAAGGTCCGCCGCCCCGTTGCCGCAGAGCACCATTTCTTTCGGCACGCCCTCGTGCGCCGCGATGGCGGCGCAAAGCTCCCGGCAGAGCGGGTCGGGGTAGCACGCGCATGCGTCCGCCGATTCGGCCAGCACCCGCCTGACCCCTTCGGGCAGCCCCAGGGGATTGAGGTTGGCGGAAAAATCGAGGATTTCCCCTTGCATGCGCGCGCGCGCCGAGTAAATATCCCCTCCGTGTATCAGCTCCATTGGGATCGCCGCCTCCTTTTATAATGCCAGCCGCCAAAGGCCCAGCAGAATTAGCGCGAGGGCCGAAGCCACCCACATCAGCCGGTTGGCCGCCGCGATGTCTTGAGGGTCGATGGGGCGGGTATCGTCCCCCAGAGAGGACTTGTGGTGCACCACTCCGAAGTAGGTGGCATCCCCGCCCAGGCACACCCCCAGCGCCCCGGCACAGGCGGCCTCGGTCTGGGCGCTGTTGGGGCTGGGGTGCTTTCGGCGGTCCCGCCGCCAGATACGATAAGCACCGCGTCCGTCGAGCCCCAGTAAAAAGGCCGCCGCGACCATCAGCAGCGCGCAAAGCCGCGACGGAATGAAATTGCACAGGTCGTCGAAATGCGCCGCGAAGCGCCCGAAATAGAGGTAACGCTCATTTTTGTAGCCGATCATCGAGTCCAGGGTGTTGACCGCCTTGTAGAAAAGGCCGAGCGGCGCGCCGCCCAGCAACAAAAAGAAGAGCGGCGCGACGACGCCGTCCGACGCGTTTTCCGCCACCGTTTCGACCGCCGCGCGGGCCACCCCCGCCTCATCGAGGGTTTCGGTCTCCCGCCCGACGATCATCGAAACCGCCGCGCGCGCGCCCGGCAGGTCGCCCTCCCGCAGCCGCCGGCAGACGCACATGCTCTCCTCACAGAGCGAACGCGCCGCGAGCAGCTGGAAGCAAAGTACACCCGCCACGACCAGGTAAAGGTACCGATTGATCCAAAGGCAGAACCAGAGCGCCCCGCCGGCACAGATGGAGGGCAGCAGCGTCACGCAGAGCGTCAGCACGAGCCCCGCGCCGTATTCCCCGCGCGGGGTCTTCGGAAAGAGGCGGCGCAGCGCGCCCTCGCCCCATGCGATCATCCTCCCCAGCCCGCGCACCACATGGGGCATCCCGCGCGGGTCGCCCAGCAAGAGGTCGAGCAGAAAGCCGATGAGCACCGGCAGCAGGATATTCAAACCGCGTCCCTCCCCTGTAGTTTCCCGATCAGCTCCAGCTTGCGCGCTTCCCGCCAGAGCCGCGGCTCAAAGCGCAAAAGGTATCCCTCCCCGTTTCGGAGCTGCCAATCATAGAAGTCCTTTTGCGGCAGCGCGAAGGCTTCCATCAGCGCCATGATGACCCCGCCGTGCAGCACCAGTGCCACATCCTCTTGCGGCGGTTCGCGCTCCACCAGGCGGACAAAGGCCTCCCGGCAACGCTTACAAAACGCCGCGCGCCCCTCGCCGCCGGGAAAGGCGGCGTGCCCGCCGCTCTCCAGCCACTGCCGGTAGCCTGGCCGGTCCTTTAGCTCCTCATAGGTCTTCCCTTCGTACTCCCCGAAGTCGCATTCGCGCAGCCCGTCCACCACGAGCGGCCGAAGCCCCGGATAGATCAGCCCCGCCGTCTCGGCGGTGCGCCGCAGCGGGGTGCAGTAGACCCTGGCGGCGGGCGGATAACACCCTTCCCGGCAGCGGGAGAGAATCTCCTGGCGGCCCTGCGCGCAGAGCGGCTCGTCGCTGCGCCCGACGTAGGCGCCGCGCAGGTTCCCCGCCGTGCGGCCATGCCGGATCAGGGCAAGGCCGCCCATCACGCCTCCCCCTTGATGGTTTGCGCGATCCCGCAGAAGACCCGTTCCACCCGCCCGGCGCGCGCGGCCAGCGTGCGGCAGAGCCGCCCGGTCTCCTCCCGCCAGCGCCGCTCGAAGGGGTCTATAGGCACAATCCCGCAGCCGATCTCGTCACAGATTAAGACAATATCCGGGTTTCCCTCAACCAGGCGAAGGATCAGCACGGCGGGGTCCAGCCCCGCCAGCAGCGCCCGGCGCACCAGCAGGTGCAGCCGGTCCAGCGCCGCCGCCCGGGAAGGGAGCAGCGGGCAGCGCTCCCCGTCGAGCAGCTCGCTCCCGGCGATCCGGTAGGCGGTCTTGACATAGGCGCGTTTCCCCTGTGCCGCGCCGCCGATGATCAGCTTCATAGGCTCTCCTTTTAAACGATTAGATTTAGTAATACCAAAGCCGCGAGCTCCATCAGCTCGCACATCTGCAAAAACCAGCCCGCCAGGTCCCCGGTGATCCCGCCGAATTGGCGGTAGGACATGCGGCGGTAGCAAAGAAAGATGGCCAGCGCCGCCAGCAGGCAGATGGCGCCGTAAAGGGGGCTGCACCAAAGCATTCCCGCCGCGGTCAGAATGAGCAGCGCCGAGAGGATGGCCCCCGCGTTTCGCCGCGCGGCGCCGCTTTGAAAGGCGTGCACCAGCCCGCTGTCCTTGGCGCAGCGAAAGGCGACCACCGACAGCCCGCTCAAAATTCGCGAAAGCAAAAAGAGAAAGCATAGCTCCACCAGGCCCGCCGTATGGCGGTACAATTCGCCATACAGGCCGAAACAGACGAGCAGCCAGAGCGCGCACCCCATCACCCCGAAGGCGCCGATGTGCGGGTCCTTGAGGATCGAGAGCTTTTTCTCCCGCTCCCCATGGGAGGAGAGCGCGTCCACCGTGTCGCAAAAACCGTCGAGATGGATTCCTCCCGTTACCAGCACCGGCAGCGCGGCGGCGACGGCGGCGTAGAGCAGAACTCCCGCATCGATGGATCGGGCGAGCAGGAACCAGCCGTATTCCAGCCCGCCGAGCAGCGCGCCGACCAGCGGGAAGGCGCACATCACATAGCGCAGGTTGCGTTCCTTCCACTCCACATGCGGCATGGGCAGGGCGCTGTACATCGAAAAGGCCACCGCAATGGTCTCAAAAAATGCCTTCAAATTCCCGCCCCCTTGTGGATCAGCACAATCCCGCAGACGACCTCGGCCACAAAATCGCAGAGTGAAGCCGCATAGCGGTTGATTTCTCCCAGAAGGTGCTGGTAGCGCCTTGTCTCAGGGTCACGCTCGCCGGCGCCGAACACCTCGTTCGAGACGATGACGAGATTGTTCGCCGTCCCCGAGAGCCTTCGCAGCCCCGTGCAGACCGCCTCCAGGACCCCATCCCCGGAGCCCCCGGGGGCGTAGAGCTCGTTGGCGGCCAGGTTTCCCAGGCACTCGAGCAGCACGCTGCTTCCGGCGGGGATTATAAGGCTCTGCAGCCCCACCGGGCACTCGAGGGTGGAAAAACCCTTCCCCGCGCGCTGGCGGCGGTGGCGCAACACCCGCGCGCGGCACTCGCCGTCCTGGGCGAGCATGGTCGCCAGATACAGCTTTTCCCCTTCACAAAGCGAGCAGAGCAGCCCCTCGGCATACTCCGACTTGCCGCTGGCAGCGCCCCCGGTGATCAGTGCCGTCATCCCGTCCCCTCCTCAGTCAAGCGGCTTATATTCCTCCACCTGGATGTCCCCGAAGGTGCCCATCTCGCGGTAGACTGCCAGCGCCATGTCCAGCAGCGGCAGCGCCGCCACCGCGCCGGTCCCCTCGCCCAGGCACATCCTGCAGGTAAGGAAGGGCTCGAGCCCGAGCGCTTCCAAAACCATCCGCCCGCCCGGTTCGTTCGAGGCGTGCGAGGCCAGCAGGTAATCCCCCACCGCCGGGGCAATCCTTGCCGCCGTCAGGGCCGCCACCGCCGAGATGAACCCGTCGATCAGCACCGGCACCCCCGCCGCCGCGCCGCCAATGAACACGCCGCAAAGGCCCGCGAGGTCGAGCCCACCGACCTTTTGCAGCACCCCGATCGGGTCGGCCGGATCGGGCCGGTTTTTCTCGATCGCCCGTTCGATGGCCGAAACCTTGCGCCGCATTCCCTCGCTCGAAAGGCCGGCTCCCCGCCCGGTGACCGCGGCGGGCTCCGCTCCCAAAAAGACCGCGGCCAGCGCGCTGCTGGTGGTGGTGTTCCCAATCCCCATCTCGCCGGTGGCGAGAATCCGGTAGCCGCTCTCTCTGAGCGAAAAGACGAGGCCGATCCCGTATTCGAGCGCATCGAGCGCCTGCGCGCGGGTCATGGCGGGGCCCTTGGTCATGTTCGCCGTGCCGGGCGCGACCTTATGGATCAAAAGCCCCTCGCCCGCCACCGGGCACGCGACCCCGATGTCCACCGGGATCACATCTGCCCCGGCGACCTTTGCCATCTTGTTGACACTGGCCATCCCGCGGGTGAAGTTCTCGGTCACGATGGCCGTGACCTCGCTGCCGGTCTGGGTCACCCCTTCCTCGACGACGCCGTTGTCCGCGCACATCACAACCACGCCCCGCTTATGTAAATCCACCGCCTCGCTGCCGGTTATCCCGGCGATTTTTACAATCGCGTCCTCCAGCAGCCCCAGACTGTGCAGGGGCTTTGCCACGCTGTCCCAGCGCGCGCGCGCCGCGGCCATGGCCCTGTCATGCAACGGATGGATACTTTCAATCGCTTGTTGCAGCTTCATTATCTTCTCTCCTTCTGCGCGCCACGGCAGCGCGCGACAAACCGCTTTGCCAGCTCGCCATGACAAAGGTGCAGATGTCCGAACCCCGCGTAGAGGCTTCCGGTCATCACGCCCTCGCGCCAGGAGCCGTCCCGCCCCGGCTTCTGCGCCAAGAAGCCGTCCCCCGGCGCGGTGCTGTCCCAATAGTGAAAGGAATGGATGGGCAGGCTCTCCCCCCTCCCACAGAGCAGCCCGTCCGAAAGGGCGGTATACCGGGCGTAGCCGAAGCGGCAGAGCCGCTGCTGCCGCCTGCACTCCCCGGGCAGAGCGCCCGCCATCGGATAGCGGTTCCCGTCCGTCCCCTCCAGGCTCTCCTGCAGCAGCATGAAGCCGCCGCACTCGGCGATGGTGGGCAGCCCGCCGCGCACAAGGGCGCGCAGCTGGCCCAGCAGCGGCCGGTTTTCGCTGAGCTCATGCGCGTACAGCTCGGGGTACCCTCCGCCGAGGAGCAGCCCGTCAATATGATCCGGAAGCCGCTCATCGTGCAGGGGGCTGAAGGGGACGAGCCGCGCCCCCAGCCCCTGCAGCCGCTGCAGGGCCTCTTCATAATAAAAACAGAAAGCCTCGTCCCTCGCCAGCGCGATTTGCACCGGGACGCCGCCCGAAGGCGCGGCCGCCAAAGCGGGCGCCTCCAGTGCGGGGGCGCCTTTGGCGAGCGCGAGCAGCGCTTCCAGCTCGAAGGAACGCGCCGCCTGCTGTGCGAGCCGCTCCAGCCGCGCGCCAAGATCATGCAGCTCCTGCGCGGGGATCAGCCCCAGATGCCGGCTCTCGAAGGAGCATTCGGGCAGCTCGGGCAGATAGCCGCAGACACGCAGCGGCAGCTCGCGCTCGATGAGCGCCTTCATCCCCGGATAGAGCCGCCCGGGCAGGCGATTGAGGAGCACGCCCCGGATGTTGCTGTCCGCCCGGTGGCAAAGAAACCCCCGGATCTGCGCCGGGACGGAAGCCGCCGCCCCCTTGCAGTCGATCACCAGCACCACCGGCACGCCAAGACTGCCCGCCAGCTCGTAGCCGCTGGCCTCGGTGGTCATGGCGATCCCGTCGTAGTAGCCCATCGCCCCTTCCAGTACAGAGACGCCGTCCTCTTCGCCGTGGGAGGCGAGGGTGCGCCGCAGCTCGGGAGGCTCCAGAAGGAAGGGGTCGAGGTTGAAGGAGGGGACCCCCAGCGCTGAGCGGTGGAACATCGGGTCGATATAGTCCGGCCCGCATTTGAAGGAAGCGACACGCCCGCCCCGCATGCGCAGCGCGCCGAGCAGCGCGCAGGTGATTGTGGTCTTGCCGCTGCCGCTGCGCGGGGCCGCCAGCATGAGGCGGGGGCGGTTAACTTTCATTTTGTACCCCTCCCGCGCGGATCAAAAAGACGGGATTTTGCGCGTCCAGGAGATGATAGCCTCCCACGCGCCGGGTGCGGGTCACCGAAAGCTCGACGACCTCGGCCTTCCGCCGAAGGTCCGCCAAAACCCGAGTTGCTTCGCCCAGTGTCTCGAGTGTCACGGCACTGATCACCAGGCGCGCCGCCGGATTCTTTTCATACAGCGCCAGGATGATCTCCCGCAGGTTCCCGCCCGAGCCGCCGACAAAGGCGCAGTCCGGCGCGGGGAGCCCCGCGAAGGCGGCGGGCGCCGTACCGGGGACGCACTGCATATGATAGACCCCGAAGCGGCGGCGGTTCTGTTCCATCAGCCCGAGCGCGTCGGGCTCCCGTTCAATGGCGTAGACGCAACCGGTGGTGGATAGTGCCAGCTCGATAGCGACCGAGCCGGTCCCGCTCCCCACGTCGTAGACGGTTTCCTCCGCACCGGGGGCGAGCTTCGAGAGGATCACCGCGCGCACCTCGCTCTTGGTCATCGGGACCGGGCCGCGCAGGAACTCCCCGTCCGGGATGCCCGGCAGGCGGCTTCGCGCCGGATTCCCGTTCTCCACCAGCAGCACGCTAAGCGGGGCGTACTCCCCCGCCGCCAGCTCCCGCGCGCTCCCCGAGCTGATCCGCTCGTCGGGATAGGAGAGCCGCTCTCCGATATGGACGCGCAGCTCCCCCACACCCTGGCAAACCAGGGTGCGGCAAATTTTTTCCGCCGTAAGCTCTCCCCCGGCGAGCAGGAAGGTGCGCCGGTTTTTGGCCACCGTCCCGAGCAGGTGGCCCTCCCGCCCATGTAGGCTGAGCACCGCCACATCCTGCCAGGGGATCCCCAACCGGGCGCAGAAATATTGCAGCGAGCTGATCCCGCAGATGGTCCGGCTCTCCCGATCCAAAAGCTCCCCGCGCAGCTTGGTGGCCGCGCTGTAAAAGCCTGCGTCCCCGGACAGGAGCACCGCGACATTCTCAAATTCGGGGTGCTCTTTAATAAAGGGTACGATTTGCGAAGGCAGGCAGCGCTCCTTCTGCGCGGGAAGGTCCGAAAAGCAGTCCACCAGCCGCCCGGCCCCGATCAGGCAGTCGGCGCGTGCGATCGCGTGCAGCGCCTCGAGCGTCAGGCACTCCCGGCTGCCCATCCCGATTCCAATGAGATCAATCATAGTTTCTCCTCTTTTAAGGACCAGTTTTCGACGAGATAGCATATCGCCTGTTCCAGCGTTTTACCCGGCTCCTGCGGCGGCCGGCCGACGACAATCGCCTGCGCGCCCGCCTCCCGCACCGCCGCGAGCTTTTGCGGCAGGCCTCCCGCCTCGCCCGAGTCCTTGGTCACCAAAAAACGCGCCCCGGTCTGCCGCAGCAGCGCCAGATTGAGCTCCTGCGAAAACGGGCCCTGCATGGCGATGATTTTCCCCGGCGAAAAGCCGAGCTCCAGCGCCTGCCTTATCGGCTCGGGCGCCGGCAATATCCGGATATAGAGCCGCCGCTCCCAGCCGGGAATGGCGGTATAGTCCCTCAAATTGCGGCTCCCGGTGGTCAGCAGGATGTTCCCCTCCCGCGCGGCAAGGCAATCCGCCACCTCACGGTGGCTCTGCACCCATATCCCGTCCCGCTCCTCCGAGCGTGGGCGCAGGATGCGAAGGTAGGGCGTGCCGCTCTCCCCGCAGGCCGCCTTGATATTCTCGCTCGCCTGCCGTGCGAAGGGGTGGGTCGCGTCACACACGCAGGCAAAACGCCCCTCCTTCATCAGCGCGCGCATCCCCGCCTGCTCCAGTTTCCCGGACAGGACGGTCAGCCGCTCATCGTTTGGCAGCAGGCTGCCGCCGTATTCGGTTGCGGCGCAGGCCGTGAGCCGCACCCGGTAGCCCAGCAGCGCCTCGCAGAGCGCGCGCCCCTCGCTCGTCCCGGCAAAGACCAAAAACTCACACATCCCGATATCCCCGCGGGGTGACCATCCTCCCGCCGATCACCCTGGTCTTGCTGCTGCCGACAAAGACGATGGTGAACATATCCGTTTCACATTCTTTCAGCTCGCGAAGCGTCAGCAGCCGCATGCTCTCCCCCGGCCGCCCGACATTTTGGGCGAGCCCGGCCACGGTGTTTTCATCCTTATATTGCAGCAGGATTTCGCAGGCGCGCCACAGATGATCCTTTCTTTTTCTGCTCGAAGGGTTATACAGACAGATGGCAAAGTCCGCCTGTGCCGCGGCGGCGAGCCGCCGCTCGATTTGCGGCCACCCGGTCAGCAGGTCGCTCAGGCTGATCACCGCAAAGTCGTCGGTCAGCGGCGCACCGAGCAGCGCCGCCCCGCTGCAGGCGGCGGTGATGCCGGGGATTACCTCGATTTCGATCTTCCCAAGCGCCGCCTGCCGTTCGGCCGTCTCGAAAATCAGCCCCGCCATGCCGTAAATCCCGGCGTCCCCGCTGCAGACCATCGCCACCCTGCGCCCAGACAGCGCCGCCTGCACCGCTTTGGCGCAGCGCTCGGCTTCGCCGAACATCCCGGTGGCGAGCTGCTCCTTATCCGGGAACAGCCCCTCAACCAACTGAATATAGGTGGTGTACCCGGCGAGCAGGTCGCACTCCGTCAGCGCCTGCCGCGCGCGGGGGGTAATTTCCCCCGGCCCACCCGGCCCAAGCCCCACCACAAAAACCTTTCCCATCAAACGCTTATCCTCACTCAAAACACGCCCTCCATTCCCGCACAGCCAGCGCCACCGTCACGCCGTCACGCGCGCGCTTTCGCACGATCAGCCGCCCGCCGGCAAGCACGGCGGCCCGCTCGCAGACGTTGTCCACCCCGACCGTCTCCTCCACAAAGCGCGAGGGGGTATATTCTCCCGGCGCCTTTTGCAGCTGCGCCGCCGTGAAGGTGCGCAGCGGCAGTCGGTACCTTTCGCAAAAATCCAGCAGCCCCGGCTCCTCCCGTTTGCAGTCGATCGAGGCGGCGGCGCAAAGCGCGTGGGGAGAAATCCCCGACTGCGCCAACGCCGCGCATACCTGCTCCTCGATCTGCCGGCCCGAAGTCCCCTTGCGGCAGCCGATCCCGGCCGTGACCAGGCGGGGGACCAGGTTCAGCGTACAGGAAAAGGGATTTTTATTTTCATCCAGGGAGAGGCAGATCCCGCACTCCCCCTTATCCGAGAGAACGACACCGCCGGGAAGCGGGCCATCGATTGCAAAATCGCTGTAAAGGAAAACCTCTTTGCAGTCTAAAAGCCGCGCGGACACTTCCTTTGCGGCCTGCCGCCCGGCAAGATGGAGATCCTCGCGCTTCGCCCAAGCATCCACCGAAAAGAGATCGTTCACGTCGGTGGCGGTGGTGATCACCGGGGTGGCGCCGAGCGCTCCGGCCACGGTCTTCGCCAACTCGTTGGCTCCCCCAACGTGTCCGCTGAGGAGAGGGATGACATACCGTCCCCTGTCATCTATTACCAGCACCGCCGGGTCGGTAAACTTATCCCGCAGATGGGGTGCGATGGCGCGCACCGCGATCCCGCACGCGCCGACGAAGATCAGTCCCCCGCACTCCCGGAAGGCTTGTCCCGCGAAGTCCTGCAGGCTTCCGGGCAGCGGCGGCATCCCCGCCTCGCGGGCGGCGCGGCCGCCCGCAAAGGCTTCGCAGTCATATCCGGTCCCGGCCAGCGCTGTAGCGAGGGCGCGGCAAAGCCGCGCCCCCCGGCCGGTAAAGGCGAGCATGCGCAGCTTCATCCGCTCTCCCTCCCCCGCGATCAATCTTTTTGCGCCTGCCGGCAGCCATGTGAAAAGGAGGGGTCGTAGAGCTTCGAGCGCTCGTATTCTCCCCCTAAAAAACCGCCCACCGTGATCAGCGCGGTCTTTTCGATCCCCTCCTGTGCAGCGAGCGCGGGCAGGGTATCGAGGGTCCCGCGCACCGTCTTCTCCTGCGGCCAGCTCGCCTTATAGACGATCGCCGCCGGGGTGTCGGGCGGATATCCGCCCTCGATCAGCTGGCGGCAGACCTCCCCCGTCTCCTTGACACTGAGAAAGACCACCATGCTCGCCCGATGCGAAGCAAGGCTCTCCAGATTCTCCGCCTGCGGCACCGGGGTGCGCCCCGCCAGGCGGGTGATGATCACCGTCTGGGAGACCCCAGGCAGGGTATATTCCGCCTCCAGCGCCGCGGCCGCGGCGCAGAACGAACTGACCCCCGGCGTATAGTCATATTCGATTCCCTCTCTTTCGAGGGCGTCCATCTGCTCGCGGATGGCCCCATAAAGGCAGGGGTCGCCGGTGTGCAGGCGCACGGCGCTTCGCCCGGTGCGCTCAGCCTTTAGCAGCACCTCGAGCACCTCCTCGAGGGTCATCGAGGCGCTGTTGTAGATTGCGCACCCCGCCTTCGCCTCTTTGAGGATTTCCTCGTTGACCAGCGAACCCGCATAGACGATCACATCCGCCTGCCGCACCAGCCTCTGCCCGCGCACCGTGATCAGGTCCGGCGCGCCGGGCCCGGCGCCGACAAAATGGATCATTCCCCTTCCTCCTTCACGATCAGGATGGTGAAGTAGTCTGGCGGGACCTTTCCCTCCAACCGGCGGCAAACCCGCTCGTTTTCCATCCCGCAATTTTGTACCAGCATGGCCCTCTCTCCCCGCTCGTGCAGCAGATGCAGCACCTCGGGCAGCTCGCGCCCTGCCTTCATCAGCACGCGGGTGCCGCCGAGGCAAAGGCCCTCTTTGACGCCGTAGGAGGCGGGGAGCAGGTGCAGCGCCTCCCCGCCCGAAACCAGCGCCTCCCCCAGCTTCGCCGCCGCCGCACAAAACGAGGACACCCCGGGGATCATCTCTACCGCAAAGCCCATCTTTTGCACCCGCCGGTGCAGGTAGGCGTAGGTGGAATAGATGCTCGGGTCCCCCAGGGTTAGGAAGGCGACATCCTGTCCGGCTTGCAGGCGCTCTGCAAGCTGTAGGGCCGCGCGGTTGTGGCTGCGTTCCAATTCGTCCGCATCCTTAACCATCGGCATGGAGAGGATCAACAGCTCTTTCCTCCCGACCTGCGGCAGGGCGGCCTTCGCGATCTCATAGGCGGCCCTGGAATCCGAGCCCGAGCCGGGCACCGCCAACACGGGGCTGCCGCAAATGATCTCCGCCGCGCGGAAGGTGAGCAGCCGCGGATCTCCCGGGCCGACCCCCACGCCATAGAGTGTTCCCGTTCCCTTCATCATGCTCTCTCCTCCCGTCTGATCTGCCTGCAAAGGGCGTCCGCCAGCGCCGTCCGGCCGAGGACGCCGTACCGGTTGGAAAAGAGGATCGCCCCTGTGGGAATGTCTTCCCCCACCCTTGCTTTCAAATGGTATTCGACCCGGCCGGTCAGCGAGCGCAGCGCCTCGTCTTTTATCTCCGCTTCATCCAGAATCCGCACCGCCTCGTCGGTAGTGAGGCTGTCCATGATCTTCTCGACTACTTCCCGCCCGGCACCGCAGAGGGCGGCATGGACTCCAATCAGCTCCATGCGGGCGTCCGCGACGTGGGAATGGGTGTTCATGATCCCGCCCGCGAGCTTGCACAGCTTCCCCATATGCCCGACGAGCAGAATTCCGGCAAAGCCGAGCTGGACAGCATAATCCAGCGCCTCACCGACAAAGTTTGAGCACTTGACCGCCCGGCCAAGATCAAATCCCAGCTTCTCACGCAGGAAGGTTTCCCCATAATTTCCCGGTGTAAGGATCAGGGTCCTCACGCCCGCCGCGCGCAGCACGTCCATCTCCACATGGATGGTGTCGATCAGGGCGCGTTCGCTCATTGGCTCCACGATCCCGCTCGTGCCCAGTATTGAGAGGCCGCCCTCGATCCCGAGGCGGGGGTTATAGGTCCTGTGCGCGAGCGCCTCCCCGCCCGGGATTGAAATGATTGCCGCAAGACCGCCTCTGTAGTCGGCCTTCCCAGCGGCTTCCTCGAGGGAGCGCGTGATCATTTGGCGGGGCACCGGGTTGATCGCCGCACTGCCGACCGGGCAGGACAGCCCGGCTTTCGTTACCCGTCCGATTCCTTCTCCCCCGTCGACTGTAAAGCCGGTGGGGATCCTCGAAACCTCCGCGAAAACCAGGACGCCGTCGGTCACATCGGGGTCGTCGCCGCTGTCCTTGCGCACCGCACAACCGGCCGATTGGTCCTCCAACACGGCACTGCAGACCGGAAGGATGACCTGTCCGCCGCCCGGGAGCGGCAGACAAATTTCGGCGGACGCCTCCCCCGTAAGCAGAAGAAGGGCCGCCGCCTTTGCCGCTGCGGCCGCACAGGTGCCGGTGGTGTATCCATGGCGCAACTCCTTGACGGGCATAAGCTACCCCTTCCGACAAATAATAAAGCCGCCCGGCCCAAATACCTTGGGCAATCGGACGGCGAAACACCAAAAAAAGGCCTTAACCAGCCTTTCGCCACACACTCCGGATTCCCGCAGAGAGGTATGCATAAAATATGGGCGGGATATTCTGGCTTAGCCTTTCGCGCCTCCTCCCGCCTTCCCGGGAAATCCCAGTGGCATTTTGGAACGAGGCTGGGCAATCACAGCAGCGGACCTGCGCGGGAATTTCACCCGTCTTCCCCCAATCCATATCCGGACTGAACCATTTAAAATTTTAGTCTAATCCCGAAGGGTTGTCAAGCATGATTCGACGCAAAAACAATATGTATCGTACCGGATTGCTCTTTTAACGATATAGAAAGAATTTTAAATATTTTTTCCTTTGAACCTCTTGCATACTCCGACTCATTATGATATAATAATTTTTGCTGTGGGGGCGTAGCTCAGCTGGGAGAGCGAAGGCGGCAGTTCTATGCCACGCCCCGCAAAAACCGAATCACATCAAATCTGGGGGCGTAGCTCAGCTGGGAGAGCGAAGGCGGCAGTTCTATGCCACGCCCTGCAAAAACCGAATCACATCAAATCTGGGGGCGTAGCTCAGCTGGGAGAGCGAAGGCGGCAGTTCTATGCCACGCCCCACAAAAACCGAATCACATCAAATCTGGGGGCGTAGCTCAGCTGGGAGAGCGTACGGTTCGCATCCGTAAGGTCGAGAGTTCGATCCTCTTCGTCTCCACCAAGCACCTGTGAAATCTTAATGGTTTCGCAGGTGTTTTCCTTTACCCTAAGCTGGGATCAAAAAACGCATTTTGCGCTCCCGCAAATGGGGTCTAGACCCCAAATTTGGACCTCTGAGCCGCCTTCAAGGTATCAGGATACCTTGAAGGCTTTTCCATCCTTGTTTTTGGGGTCTGAACCCCTAAATTGAGAACTCCTATGCCAACACTGTGTACCACTCCAAAATGTGTCCCACAATGGGACACATTTTCACTATGGAGGAGAACCCCCGAGGAAGCAGATACTTCCTCGGGGGTTCCTTTTACCGAACCATTTCAAGATTCTTTTTCTTTTTGGGAGTGGGCTGCTCCTGCTCTATTTGCGCCTTTTTCTCCCTTGTTTTACACACCTCCATAAATTGCTCATAGCTCACGCTGAACGCGATATCCAGCTGATACCCCTTCTTGATCGTCACCCGGTCGATCAGTTGGGCAAGGATCATCTTCTTAGCTTCTGTCGTGCTCTTGTCGTAGAGCTCCGACCAGTCAAGCACTTGATGATACTGCTCGTTCGCTCGGGCTATGGCACCAGCAAGATCAGCCGCCGTCTTTTCAATCTCTTCGATCTTCGTCCTTGTTTCTTGAACTTGCTTTTCAGACTTCTCGATCAGTTCTCTCAACAGCTCCCGGCTAAAGGAGCTTGTTCCCCGAATAACCTTCAAAACCTCGGATTTGTAGGATTCAAGCTCTACGGAGGCTTTTGTATTTTCTTTTCGCACCCGTTTGAGCCGCTCTTCATTTTGGCCCAATTGTTTCTCTAACTGCCGCGAGATAAAGCTTTTTGCCGGGACTGCCTTGATTCTCGCAAAAAGGAGCCTTACCGTTTCGTCCACCATGGAATCCAGCTTTTTGGCCTCATAGCCGGATTGTCCGTCGCAGGACTGTGGATGACGAACCTTGTAGTGGCACTGATAACGAAGTCTTGGCTCTGGTCTTTCTCCTTCCTGTACTGCTCGTCCTCCGCTGGTGGTCAGCACCAGCTTGGAACCGCAATGCCCGCAGTATACCTTACCCGGAAGGAGAGACTTTCCTTTTGAATTAAACGGTATGTCGCTGTGTTTCATGGCACGGTCCTTTCTGATCGCCTGTGCCTGCCGAAACAGTTCGGGACGAATGATCTGTAGATCAGGGAAGATTTCACTCTTTGATTCGCCATTCCTCAAGATTCCGGTATAGGCTGGATTCTGGATCATCTTGATTAGGGTCGTGTTCGTGAAATTCTCCCCCTTTCGGTTAAAGATTCTCTGTTGGAGCAGAAACTTTTCCAACCGCTGTGCGCCGTACCCTTCGTTGACGTATTTCTCAAAGATCAGCTTGATCACTTTAGCCTCGCCGGGTTCTATGGCAATATCGTAGACCTCATGCCCTTTTTTGTTGTACTTTCCTTTCTTCACCAGCTTGTATCCATAGGGCGGCGTGCCGCCCCTCCATCTGCCCTCCTTGACAATCTGGTCCAATCGGGTTTTGGTCCGAATCCCCGTTTTGATACTCTCCCCGGAAGCTTGCCAGAATCGTATGTAGTTAATGAGCTTGTCCACATGATTGTCGAACCTTTGCCGGCCCTCCTGTGTGCTCCACACCTCAATTCCGTTATGGTCAAACCATTCGACGACAAAGGGCGTCTCGTCGTCCTTCCTTCCTAGTCGGTCGAACATAAAGACCAGCAGTATATCAAACTTTTTCTTGATTGCGTCCTGTTGTATCTCTATGATCGCGTCCCGGTTTTTGGCGGACACCTTAAACCCCGAGACACCCTTTTCAGAAAACTCGCGCACGATCTCCCAGTCGTTTTGCTGGGCAAATGCCCGGCAGCACTCCTTCTGCATGGGAATATCGTTCTTTTCTACCTGTCCCTTCGTAGAAACCCGGTACAGGCAGTAAACCCTTTTCTTTTTGTTTTCCATCTATTCCCCTATAGTCCGACATCGGCGTTCATTAGGATGTCTTCTATAGAGGACAAAACCGGCTCTTTGCCCTTTGCCGGGAAATGCAGGGTCACTTCCATCCCTTCTATTGTGATCGTCTCAATATGCTCGGCATGGAGTGTCATCGCTTCAGTTGCTTCGTTAATAAAAATCCCCCTCTTTATTCTCGTCTGACTATGGGAACATCCTTTCGATTATTACTTGATCTTATCATCTCCGTTCCTCCTTTTACTTTTTTCAGTACTTTTGTTAAAGGCTTAAAAGCCATGCCCAATTGGGCTACACGGAAAGTAAATCGTACTGTAATTTATTTCCATTTCCATTTCCATTTCCATAATATAACAGTTTAGCCTATATTGTCAAATAATTGGGAATCTTTTTTCTTTCCCTTGAATTCAGAAATTCCGAATTCAAAAAAATGTGTCCCACAGTGGGACACATTTGCATGTGCGGGGGATTGGGGAACTCCCCAACAAGTAAATTTTTACCCCGGCCCCGCAGGAGGGCCGGGGCAAAAATGGCAAGTGTGTACACGCTTGCATTGCTTGCCATCGCACTTACCTGCATATCTATATTGGTTCAGACTAATGACAGCTCCTTGCGCAGCTTACCGGAACATCTTTGGCAGACCGGTTTCCCGCCCACTATTTGCAGCTCCTTTGAGCTGTGACAAAACACACAGGTCGGGGCGCATTTCTTCAAAATTAAAATCTCGTCCCCGTTATCATCGATTTTTGCTTGAATGTCCAGTTCATCTTTTTCGCTGATGTTATATTTCTCCCGAATATCTTTCGGCAGACACACACGACCGAGCTTATCGACCGGGCGAGAATTTCCTTGTGTTTTCATAGGATGGTCCTCCTTTGGTATGGTGAAAGAGACCGGGGCAAAATGTGTCCCACTATGGGACACATTTTGCCCCGTTAGCATAAAAGGGAACTTCGTTCCGTCTAGTGCAGTTCATTTTGAATATCATTAAAAAGATGTTTGAAATATGGAATTGGTTCTTCAAATAAGATGTATTTTATCCTTTGTAAGCGGTCATTGTCGGCTAGGTTAGAATCCACTACAGAGATCAGAGCACTACAATCCTTATAGCCGCAATAAAGCGCCCAGCGAAAATAAACTAACGAATAAGCCAAACTCGCCCGATAATAGGCTCTTAAGACCGCCCGCGAAGGTTGATCCAACTGGGATAACATCGAATGATAAAGGCTGCCCGCTTCGCTTTTTTGCATCGTCACCGAATACTGCCTTTTGAACAGCTGATAAAAGCAAAATTGCTCTTTCACACTAAGGAAAAGGGCCATGTGCAAAGTCATACTCTACACATGGCCCTTTCCTATCCATTTCTCAGTTTCTCAATCAGGGTTGCATACCCCTCCTGCTTTCCAAAAAGCGCCGAAGTGCCCAATACAAAGCCATCTACTCCCATTCCGGAAAGCCGCTGGACGGTCTCTGGAGAGATCGCCCCATCCACCATCAGACGAAAGGGGTAACGAGACTTATATCTCGCCGCCTCAAGGAGCTTCTCATCGACAAACGGCAGGTACTTCTGCCCGGAAAATCCGGGCATCACCGTCATTATCATTAGATAATCCACAAGACTCAAGAGCTCCTTCACCGTATCCAGCGAAGTGCCGGGGTTCAGCGCAATCCCCGCCCTACTCCCCGATAATCGGATTTTCATCAGGGTGCGTACCACCTCCCGGTCCGCCTCGGGATGGACATACAGAATATCCACGCCTAGTTCTGAGAAAAGCCCGACATATCTTCCCGGGTCTTCCACCATCAGATGGACATCCACCAGCTTTTGAGTGTTTTCTCTAATACAGCGGATATCTCCCATCCCCAGCGCAAAATTTGGAACGAACCGCCCGTCCATGACATCACAGTGAAAGACATCTGCTCCCGCCTCATCAAGGGCGCGTACCTCCCGAGCCAAGGAGTCGCAGGGCGCACACATCATTGAGGGACAGAGTAGGTTTCCTCTCTCCTTCTCTAACATAAGGAAAGAAGCCTTTCACATATAAAATCTGTCGCTCGTCGGCCGTCTACCTCCACACAGACCTCCATCTGCTTCTCCTCGTCTGCGGCAAAGAGTTCCAGGGTCTGCCCAGCGGTGTAGAGACCGTTATGTTCCACCGCTATCCTCATGCGCTCGGTGGTAACCAGCGAGCGGTCGATGTAGGCGGCAACCGCCATCGGATCATAGAGGATGCACCCTTTCCGGCGGCCGGTACCGTGGAACATCGGTGCCTCAAGATAGACGCTGCAGACTTCGTATAGAAACTTTCCGGTCCTGGTGGAGCTGCGTTTCATCTGCTCGATGACGTCCTCATACATCACCGTTCCCTTGTTCGGATTGGTGATATCCAGTCCCACCATGGTAATGGGAATTCCGCTCTCGAAAACGATCTGTGCAGCGAGCGGATCATGCCAGATATTGAGTTCGGCCACCGATGTCACATTTCCCCTCCCATAAATCGGTTCTCGGCCCATTGCACCGCCCATGAAGACGATCTCCCCAATCTCTTCCGCAATGGTGGGGTCCTTGAGCAAAGCCAGCGCCAGGTTGGTCTGTGGCCCGATGAGGAGAATATCCACTTCCTTCGGATATCGATGCACCTGTTCGATGATAAAATCAGCGGCATGCAACGGCGAAATTTTTCCTTCCACTCCGGGGAGTTCGATCTTTCCCGGCCGGCCCCGCCCATTTTGATAGGCTCTCGCCACTTCGGGCGCATGTTTTCCACCGAGGGGAAGCTCCATTCCCATCGCGACCGGAATATTAGTACGCGAGGCCTCCATCAGAACCTTAAGCGCCCCTTGTGTCGCGATCTTTGCCGAGACATTTCCAAAAACAGTGGTGACTCCAATAAGATCCACCTCCTCGCTCGCAATTGCCAGACAGAGCGCCAACGGATCGTCCGCATCCACCCCCGCGATTCCGATTCCAGGGTCACAGTCGATTATAATTTTTCTTGGTTTCATAGTCTTTTCCTCTCTTTCCTTCATCGCTCAGGAAATTCCCAGGAACGCCTTATAAGAAGCCATCATGTTGTCCCTTCCATACTCATCCACAACACTTTGGATATCCTGCGCCGCAAGATCAAGCGCCTGCTGAACTGTGGACTGTCCGGACAGGGCCTCGGATGCCCGCAGATCCACGATCTCCTGGATCCGCTCTACTCCCGGGAGGCTGAGTTCTGGCACAGCATTCGGATGGTTTTGTGCCTGAATATTCACGTCTACCCGACGCTGGGCGTCGTCCGGGTCCCAGCCGAACTCGGAACAGCGTGAAATATCCTCTGCATGTGAGTTGCGCCAAGGGGTGAAGTAGCTCAATGGATTGTAGATGTCCAGGCTGCTCTCCTTTTTTCCTGCAATCAGCTTGATGAATCCCCAGGCCTCGTCTTTGTGCTCGGAGGTGGTGGTGATGTAGAGCGCCCAGCCTCCATAGGCCTGATAGGGGGTGAATTTGATCTCGTCGCTCTTTTTCCACTCCCCGCTCTTCCAGTCGTACCATTCCTGTACGCCCGGAACCAGCGCATAGCCGAGCTTGCCCTCGACCACCGATCCTTCCTCATAAGCGGAGGTCGCGGTGTCATCCCAGTCGAAAGAAATCAGCGAGGTGCCGTTGACGATCTGGCTGATAACGTCCCCGCGTGCGGTATCCAGTCCCGGCTTCATAAAATTGTCGACCATGTACTTCATCGTCTCCAGCCCTTTGACATAACCGGGATTGTTAATGATGACATTCATATCAGTGTCAAAATACATCGCGCCCTGAGGGTGGTCTGCATCGGTTGGGCAGACCGCATAGTCTGCGAAGAAGGCATTGGCGTAGTAGTTGCTGTGCCCCCCCTTGGTCACCGCCGTCAGAAACGGGAAGTGCTCCTCGGGCTTGCCGTCCCCGGCCCAGTCCTTGCCCTTAAAAAATTGACAGACCTCGATAAGCTCGTCCATCGTCTGTGGAACGCGCAGCTCCTTATCAGTCTCCTGCCGGAAAGCCTGTTTCCACTGCTCGTCCTCAAACACGTCCCGGCGGTAGATCATGATCAGCACGTCGCCGTCCACTGTGATACAGTAATTTTCTCCGTTCCACATGTTGCGGATCTTCATACCGTGCGGAACATCGTTCCAGTCAAAGTCCGGATCGTCCTTGTCTCGCTCGATATAGTCGTCCAGTACCTGCACATAGCCCAGTTCGCTCAAACTCGCCTTCCAGGAACTCGGCGCCAAGAACATGTCAAAATCGGTGCTTTTGGTCGCAGCCGCCTGTGCGAGTTTGGAAAACATGTCCTCCTGTGGAATCTCCGAAATGGTTACCCGATTTCCCGTCTGTTCCTCGTAAAGCTGGGCGTTCTTGGCGATGGCCGCCACCACCGAGGGACCAACGGTAGTCATGATGTTGAGTTCGACCCCGCCCTTTTCTTCCTGCGTACTTTGAACGCCAGAGGTGGGAATCTCCTGAGATTGGGAGCCTTCCGTCTGCGATTTCGACGAAGAGCCCGCGCACCCTGCGAGCAGGGAGAGGGAAAGCAGCAGCGCTGGTAAGCATGTTTTGATTGTCTTCATAAAAATCCTCCTCTTTTAGTTTGACGGCCTCTCAGCTTTTAAGCGCCCCTGCAGAGAGCCCGCGTACGATGTATTTGTTGGCTGCAATTTCAATGACCAGCATGGGAATCATCACATAAGTCGCCTGCGCCGCAATTTCCGCATACCGCGGCCCCGAGTGGGATACCATCCCCGCAATCTGAAACGGAAGAGTCTTGGCCTTATTGAAGGTGAGCGTCAGGGCGTAGAGAAACTCGTTCCAAGAAAAGGCAAAGCTGAAAAGAAACGCCACAAAGATTCCCGGTACCACCATCGGCACCACGATTTGAAAGAAAATCCCGACCCGGGTCATCCCATCCACCATGGCCGCCTCTTCAATCTCCACCGGAACATCCTTAAAGAAGTCGCTCAGCATCCAGGTGACCAACGGGATGTTCATAGCGGCGTACACCAGGACCATCGTCAAGTTCTTATCCGTCATCCCGGCCCGCAAAAAGAGAACATAATAGGGCATGGCCAGGGCCACCGGCGGGAACATCCGCTGGGCCAGGATAAAAAAGCTGATGTTCTCGTTTTTGATCCGTCCATAGGAAAAGCGGGTGAGCCCATAGGCCACGGCGCTCCCCATCAGTACCGAGAGCAGAGCACCAAACAAGGCATCGGTCAGGCTGTTCCTGGTCGCGGAAAAAATCTGGCCGGAGACGCCCGATGCCTGTTTGTTAAACCCGAAGGCCATTCGCCAGGCCTCCAGCGTCGGCTGATAATCGACAAACGGAATCAGACTTGGCCGGATGGAATAGACCTCGGACTGGGTCTTGAAGGAGGTCACGATCATGTAGTACACTGGAAAGATGGCGACCACCACGAAGATAAGGATCAGTCCCATCAGCAGAAGATTTTTCAGCCGTCTTTTCATACCGTTCACTCCCCCTTTCCCGACTGCCCCTTGCGGCGCATGAGCCTCATCACGAGCATAAAAACCATGTTGGTCAGCAACACGAGCACCCAGCCCATCGCTGTCATATAGCCGATGTTGAAGGTCCTGAAATGGGCGTTATAGGCGTAAATCGTGATGTTTTCTGTTGCACTGCCGGGCCCGCCACTGGTGAGGATATAGATGGTGTCAAAGATTTTGATCGCATCGATCAGCCGCAGCAGGAGGATGGAGGACAGATAAGGGCTCAATAGCGGCAGAACGATGTAATGCAGCATTTGCCATCCGCCTGCACCGTCTACACGCGCCGCCTCTCGGACGCTCATTTCCTGCGACTCCAGGGCAGTGTAAAGATAAAGCGCCACAAAGGGCATCCACTGCCAGACATCCACCATGACGATGGAGAAGACCGCCGTCAGGGGACCGCCCAGCCACATTACCCTGGGCAGACCGAGCGCCTCGAGAAAATAATTGACTGGACCGCTGTTGAAATCGAGCATAATACGCCAGATGTGGGCCATCCCAATTGGGGTGAGCAAGATGGGAATGCTCACCAGCACCCGACTGACCATCGAGAACCGCCCCCGCAAACTGTGCAGCAGTAGCGCGAGTATGGTGCCCAAAACCATCTGAAAAAAGACCGAGAGCAGAATGTAGCACAGGGTCATGAGCAGTGCGTGGTGGAACCGCTCGTCTTTGACGAGCTGGATCAGGTTTTGCAGCCCGACCCACTGGATTCCTCCCGAGCCCGCCTGCCAGCGGCAAAACACCAAGTAGAGGGAAAAAAAGAGCGGAAAGATGCTCAGCAGCACCAGATATCCAAGCCCCGGCAACAAAAACAGGAGCTTGCTTTTCCTATCTTTGGTTCGGCTCATCACGCTTCCCCCTTTCCAAGAGATCCATCATCTCAAGTCTTGCCGCATGCCGCCCTCCCTCGAAGGGAGTACTCAGCCAAACATCTGCGATCATAAACGCCAACTCGCTCCCCACCACCCGTGCGCCCAATGCCAGAATGTTACTGTCGTTGTGGCAGCGGGAAAGCTTGGCCGAATAAGGCTCCGAACAGACCACGCAGCGTATGCCCTGAAAGCGGTTCGCGCAGATCGAAACTCCGATCCCGGTTCCGCAGAAAAGCATACCTCGCGCATATTCTCCCTGGCTGACCGCACGGGCCACCCGGGCCGCGTAAACGGGATAATCCACTCGATCGGTCGTATCGCAGCCAAGGTCCACATAGGGTATCCCCTTATCCTGAAGATGCTGCTTCATCTGCTCTTTGAGTGGATAACCGACGTGGTCGCTTCCCAGTACAATCATATGCTCATCCTCCTTTCCTCCTTAATGCATACACCGGTTTTGAGCCCTTCGAGCGCTGAATAGGCGGCCCCCAAAATCCCGTTCCGTGGGTCGGCGTCCGAAAGCAGAATTTCCACGTCCTCCCCGGGATAGGGCTTACGGGTATGGGACCGGATATCCTCAAGAAATTGCTCCAGAGGAAATCCCTTCATGCTCAGCACTCCCCCGCCCAAAATCACATAATCGGGATCGAAAATGTTGATCTCCGCCACCACCGGGATAGACAGGTCCCGTACGAATTCTTCCAGTATCGGCTGTTCACCGTAACGGAGGAACAGCTCGTCGATCTCGGTTTGAGGAAAGTTTACCCTTGCGATCTCCTCCAGCCTGCGCCCCGCCGCATACCGCTCCACACATCCGACATTTCCACAGTTGCACAGTGCCTTCCTTCCGGGAAGCTGGAAGTGTCCAAGCTCTCCGGCCGCCCCGTGCTTCCCTCTCCAAAACGAGCCCCCCAAGCGGATAGAATTCCCTATCCCGCTGCCGACAAAAATTCCGACCACGGACTTTTCTCTCCCGATCCCCCGCGCTACAATTTCGTAAAGCAGCAGGTGATTGACATCCTTATCAATGAACACCGGGACTCCCAGCCTTTTCCGTAGGATAGAAACGATCGGTAGCCCATCGAAGCCTTCCAGATTCGGCGTCGAATAAAGGGTCTGCCTGTCCCGGCTGATCGCGGAAGGAAACCCGATCGAAACCGCGCGCGGAAACTGGAAATGCTCCTGTATCAGGTAGTCCGAGATGTATTGCACGAGCAAATCAACCGAATTTTCCCGATGGGAAATTTTAAAGCTCCGGTCGGTATGGTGATGTAGGAGCTTACCTCCGTCATCTACAGCGCCGATCCGAAAATTGGTGCCGCCGATGTCGATCCCGATCACGTAGCTCTCCCTCATGTCAAAGCCGCTCTCTTGTGTGCGCACAGCGCCACCTCCCGAAAATTATCATTAGGAGAATCGTTTCACCAAATAGATTAAAAAAGAACCGCAGTGGCGGTGAATCGTTTTTCTACATACAGAATACTTCTTCTTTACCAGAAAGTCAATAGAATATTTAAAAAATTTGTCGATTATTTTGTTTTCGTCTTTCTCAAGGAAAAACAAGTTGCTTCTCTCAGAAGAACCGTTTATACTAATATCAACATCTCCCCGGCCATTCGAGGGCCGTGCTGTGACAGAAAGGTGGACTGTGGATGGCCACAATCAAGGACATTGCGCAATATGCCAATGTCGCGCCCAGTACCGTTTCCTATGTGCTGAACAATACCAAGAATGTTACCCCCGAGACTCGAGAGAGGGTTCTTAGAGCTGCCAGGCATTTTGACTATCATCCCAATCAGCTGGCCCGCAGCCTTAAAACGAGGCGTTCCCACACCATCGGGATTATCGTGCCGGACATTGCCAACGCCTTTTTTACCGAAATCGTACAAGGAATCGAGGAGACCGCGAGCCGGGAAGAATACAGCCTCATCCTCTGCTCTTCCAGCGAAAGCCAGGAAAAAGAGGAGCGCTGCCTGCAAACTCTGCTTAGCCGCGAGGTGGACGGATTGATCATCCTAGGAACTGGGAAAAAGCTCACCTACCAGTCTATCGCCGTGCCCACCATCACGGTAGACCGCAACCTCGACACCCAATATGGTTCGGTGACGGTGGACAATGTCAAGGGTGGCTTTATAGCCACGGATTATCTTTTGCAGAAATATTCGGGCGAGGTGCTGATGCTCACTTCCGATCTACTGACCAATACCTATCAGGAACGCTTTGAGGGCTACCGTCAAGCCCTCCAGAAACGGAGCCTGCCGTTTCGGGAGAAGCTCATCCTGCACTGCCCCGTTAGTTATGCGGGCGGCATGGACGCTGTAGGAGCCGCGCTGGGGAAGGGTCTTTCTTTCGGTAGTGTATTCGCCGCCAACGACCTGATCGCGCTTGGTGCGATCAAAGCCCTCCTGCTTAAGGGATTACGCGTCCCCACCGACATTGCGGTTGTAGGGTACGACGACATTCCCGCAGCGGAATTCACCTCCCCCTCCCTTACCACCATCCGGCAGCCACAAAAAGAAATGGGGCACTTGGCGGCAAAAATTCTGATCGAAAAAATCACAGAAAAGTCGAACCAACCCCGACACATTGTTTTGGATCCTACCCTTGTTGTCCGGGAGTCAGCATAAATTATACTTTCATTTAGAGAGATGAATGTCTTTATCTTCGGCAGAAATTTTCATCTCATGAGTGATTTAGTGTCATGAAAAGTACAGTTTACAAGGGACTACACAGGGTAACGGTCTGACGGGAGGATTACCGCCCGTCAGATTTTCCATGTAATGTTCAAGCTGTCGCTTGTGGCGGCAACGGTGGTAATCATCAAATCCACCACCCGCCGCTTGTCGTCAAAGGATACATCGTCCCATGTGTCGAGGTAGCCGGAAATCTGGTTGACCTGTCCCGGGCTGATGGTTTCCACCGTCAGCTCGGCTATCTGCTTCACAAGTTCCTGCTTGCGCCCGTCCAGTTCCGCTATCTTCACATTCACATAGGAGAGCAGGACATTGTTCGCGCCCGTCAGACTGTCCACCAGCTTTTCAATCTCGCTGTCCACATGGAGAAGCTCTACTTGCAGGGCGGCGATTTTGGGATTGGCCTTTGCCGCTTTCTTCCTGCCCGTCAGCGTCTTGTGCTTTTCCAGCTTCTTCACCATCTGCTGGTAAACCACCGCTTCCAGTTCGGAAGTGATGATTTTCCCACAGCCCGGACAGCTTTTATTGTCCAGCCGTTTCGTACAGCGGAGATATTGCCTGCCGGACGGATTGAAGATACTCATAAGCGCATATCCGCAGTTCCCGCACTTGATTTTCCCCGCCAGCCATGTGTGGGTGGCTTTTCGGGCGGACTGGATTTTCATGTTGTTCATCAGCTTCTTGCGGCAAGCCAGCCATATATCCGCCGGAACAATGCCCTCATGGGGAGCCAGCACCAGCATTTGGTCTTTCAAGTCGTTTTTCTTGCTGGGCTTCACATCCCGCCCCTGATACAGATAACAGCCGTTTGTCCCCGTAAAGTCGGCGGCGTCATTGACGATAACCGTACCCTGGCTTTTGAAAAATTCGTACACATCCAAGTCCGCCTGCACATAGACGGGATTGCGTAACATCTGCGCCAGTGTGGGGCGTATCAGTTCCTTGCCGTAGAACAAAATCCCCTGTTCGGCAAAGTACCGGGTAATGTCCCCGTAAGAGGTTGTGGGCTGGGCGTACATCTCAAATATCAGCCGGATATTGGCCGCTTCGTCCGGGTTTACCACCAGCTTCTTTGTGTTGATACCGTCCATTTTGATAGGCTCGGTGTGGAAGCCGTAAGGGGCTTTCCCGCCCATCTTGAAGCCCCGCTGACTGCGGGAGTAGTAAGCGTCTGTCACCCGCTTCTGTATCGTTTCCCGTTCAAGCTGGGCGAACACGATACAGATATTCAGCATAGCCCGCCCCATCGGGGTGGAGGTATCAAACTTCTCCGTAGAGGACACAAACTCCACATCGTACTGCTGGAACAGTTCCATCATGTTGGCAAAGTCCAGAATGGAACGGCTGATACGGTCAAGTTTGTAAACAATGACCTTTGCAATCAAGCCCCGCTTAATATCCCGCACCAGTTCCTGAAACTTCGGGCGGTCTGTGTTCTTGCCGCTGTACCCTTTGTCTGTGTATTCCTTACAGTTCCCGCCTTTCAATTCGTATTTGCAAAACTCAATCTGGCTTTCAATGGAAATGCTGTCCTTTTTGTCTACCGATTGCCTTGCATAGATCGCGTCTATCCTGTTATTCATTTTGTCGCTCCTTTTCTTAAAAAGAAACGGAGCTGCTGACAGTTCTATTATACCGCCAGCAGCCCCGCAAATCAACGATGGCTTCGGGATTTATGCCCCGGCTTCCTCTTTCTGCCGCTTATCGGCATATTTGCGGAACACCTCATAAAGCTGCTGCTCCAGTTCCCGGCGTTTGGTCGCTTCCTGCTCCGGCGTGAACACCGGGGAGAGGTTTTCCAGCGTGATTTCCTTTCCCTGAAAAGTCACGACTTCTGTTTCCTTTTTGTATCTGATATTGTTACTTATAAAATCACCTTTCCTTTCCATACTGCCGCTGCTGCCGTTTCAGTTCCGCCAGTATATCCGGCGGGATACGGTCAACCAGCCTTTGCATATCGTGCAGTTCGCTTTCCAGCTTTGCCCGCTCCATGCGGTCTTTGATTTTGCCGCTCTCGCTGGCTCTGGCTCGTGCTTCCAGCTTCTCATTTTCTGCCAGCAGGTCATTGATTGTGACCTTGTACTTTTTCAACTGCCCGGAGAAATTCTCCATCTGCGGGAACCACTTTTTCAGCATGGAGAGGGCTTCCTCTTTTTTCTTTCCGGCGTTCAGCGGGTTAATGCCGTCCAGTGTGGCTTCAATGGCTCTTGCCTGCCGGGAGAGGGAAACCGCCTGTTTGAAAAGCCGGGTGGGGATATGCTTCCGGCCTGTCTTGCTGGCGCTTTCCCCACGCTCCAAGTCGGGATATTTCTCCACCATGTAGGCGTGAAAATCATCCTGCCACTTCGTCAGGTTTGCCCGGTTGCCGATAATCTCCTTAGCGCACAGGCGGTTGTCCTTTGTCAGCGGAACAAAGGTCAAATGCAGGTGGGGCGTTTTCTCGTCCATGTGTACCACCGCCGACACGATATTTTCCCGCCCTACCCGGTGGGTGAGGAAATCCGCCGCCCTCTGGAAAAACGCCTGTATCTCCTTTGGGGATTTCCCCTTGAAAAACTCCGGGCTGGCGGTTATCAGCGTATCGACAAACCGTGTGCTGTCCTTGCGGGTTCGGCACCCGGCCTGCTCAATCCGGCTCTGAATGAAGTGGTAATAGCGTCCCTCCGGCTTGACGATATGGAAGTTGTATTTGCTCCGGCTGGTGTCAATATCAGGGTTGCTGGCGTATTGGTCTTTCTGCCGTTCGTGATGGGCTTCCAGCGGCCTTGCCGGGTTGCCCTTGTGCTTCTCAAAACGCAAAATTGCGTGCTGTGCCATTCTGCTCCTTTCCCCATTCCTTTCCTATCCGGGGTTTTCCACAGGGAAAATCCCGCAGAAAATAGCTCGGATAGGATTGGAATGGATAGAATATAAATCAATCTTTTTAATCTTTGTATTTCTATATACCGTCCGGTTTTCGTACTTCTCAGGAGTGATTTCCGTACTTCATGGGTACGGTTTTCAGCCCTCCGGCGTACCAGAACGGGATTTCTTGAAGTCGGTGTTCGGAACCGCTTCATAGGATTTTGGGAAAATGCGGTTGGGTTTTCCACAGCCCTGCTTCTGGATCTCCACCAGTCCGGCATATTGCAGTTCCCGCATGGTATTTACCGCTTTCTGCCGCCCACAGCGGAGCAGGTCAACTACCTCGCAGATGGGATAGTACAGGTAAATCCGCCCGTACTCGTCCGCCCACCCATTCTTGCGGGATAACTCTGTCCGGCGCAGGATAAAGGCGTACAACACCTTTGCCTCGTTGGACAGGGGCTTGAATGTAGGGGCTTCAAAGAGAAAATTCGGGAGCCGGGTGAAGCTGAACGCCTGTTCCGGCTGGTGAATGTAAATCGTGTTTGTCATATCGTGTTTTGTGGACGGTTAGAAGCCCGTTTTCCGGGGCGGGCGATACTTTATACCACCTGCCCCGGTTTGGGGCCTGCGAAGCCTTATAAATCAAGGCTTTTCCGCTCCTAACTGTCCACAGCAGACCTCCTTTTCCGTTCACTTTCTGTTTTCTGCCGCCTGTGAACTCTGGCGGCGCAGTCCGGGCAGTATTTAGCCCGGTTGGATTTGGGGACGAACACGCCGCCGCAAACCGCACAGCGTTTCATGTCCTTATCCCGGAAAATCTCCGCTTTCAGCGTCCCGTCCAGCGGCAAGACCGCCCAGCGGAACCACTTACAGCAGACCGAGAAAGAAACCGTCTGCGGGCAGGTGCAGGCGTCCCCATCGTCAAGGACAATGCAGTTGCCGTCCTCACAGCAACAGCACTCCCGGCGTATCAGGCTGGCCGCCTGTTTCTTCTGCGCCGGTGTCATGCGGTAAAGGGAACCGTCCGGCCTGCGTTCCAGCGGCGGCAAGTCTTTATAGGGGTTATCTCTCATGCGTTCCCTCCATTTTGCTTTCCATTGCCGTTCTCCCCGAAAAGGTTTCCTGCCTCGTCGTCGCAAGCTGCGTATCGCTCGTTTCGCCGCAAGCGGCAAAACTCACTCGCTCCGCTGCTCCTCCTCTCCCCACAAAGCCATGCGGCTTTGCGGGGGCCCCGACAATAGCGGCGTATTCCGGCGTTGGCACGCTCCCCGCAGCTTCGGGACGTTTTGTCCCGAAGTGACCTCTGGACAAAGTGTCCAAAAGTCCGGCTCCTGGCGGTGCTTCCCCAGCCGTGGTATTCTCTTTTCGGACGGTCATTCTGTTTTCAAGGTGCTGTCCATCGATGAACTACCCTAAGTCTACACGAAAAAAATGCAAATCCCGGCTTTTTGCGAGAATTGCATTTTGATGAAGTTTACACTTTGGAAATTGCATTTTTGCAATTATCTTGTATAATGGAAGTATGCGGAGGAGGTGCGTGTCTATGGCTTTACCCGGAACACCCGGACAGCGGATTTCCGATTTATGCAACGGGAACCACATCACACAAAAGGAACTTGCGGAGAAGATAGGCGTTTCCGCTTCCCAATTGAGCCGCATTGTCAGCGGCGAAACAAGAACGGTAAGCAGTGATATTCTCATAGGTGTGGCAAAGGAATTTAAGGTATCGACAGACTACATACTGGGCTTGTCTACCGTGAGCGTCCGTAAAAGTTACGATATTTCTGAATTAGGCTTGTCAGAGGGGGCCGTGAGGGGGCTTGTGACGGGTGCTGTTGATGTGCAAATCCTCAACCGTCTGTTGGAACACAGGAATTTTCCCAAGCTGATAGATTTGATACGGATTTATTTTCAGGATACGGCGGCAAAGGGCATAACAGCAAGAAACCAGCTTATCGAGATGGCAACGGCTTCCCTGTCCGACCTGATGAAAGAACACCCGGAACACCGGGCAGAAGCGAAGCAGGATTTACAGCTTTTGAACGCCCAAAAGATGGGGGAACATGAAGCGGAGATTGAAAAAATCAAAAATGTGTTCCTGGCTATCCTGCGGGACATTAAGAAAGACATAGACAACGGGGAACAGCCGGGAGAAGCTGTGACCGCCGCTATGTTCCAAGCCATGCGGGACGCACTGGCGGAACAGAAACAAAAACCGCTTTCCATTGACGATGTAACGGCGATGATAGCCGGACAGATTGGACAGCTTGCGCCGATGGACGAGGAAACCGCCGACCTGTTTCAGCGGTTAGTAAAGAAAATGATTGAACAGGCAGAGAAATAAATGTAGGAGAATATTAGAAAATGGGAAAAAGCAACTCGTACTATATGCAGCTTCATGTAGAAGCACTGTTTACAATGAATGAAAAGAACGAACTTATGACTATAAGGGAACCATGGGACTCCACTTCACAGCCGGCTCCCCGCTTCTATTTGACAAGACCACTTTACGAAAAACCACATACTTATTTTCGTGCTGACGTACCGAAAGAATTATGATATAATGAGTTATCAACAAATCAAAATTTGTGGAGGTAAAATATAGATGAATCAAGGAAGAATTATTGTGATTACAGGCTCACCGGGGACAGGAAAAACAACAACTGCGTCAATTGTCGCAAAGGAATCAGATATGGATAAATCAGTGCATATGCACACCGATGACTTTTTTCATTACTTAAGCAAAGGCGCAATACCACCACATTTGCCAGAATCCAACGAGCAAAATCTGGTTGTCATTGAAGCCTTTTTAGAAGCTGCAAAGCGATATGCTCGTGGCGGATATGATGTAATTGTAGATGGGATTGTCGGGCCATGGTTTTTGGAGCCATGGAAAGCTCTTGTTCGGGAACATTATGAGGTGCATTATATTATTTTAAGGGCAAGTAAGGAAGAAACCTTAAAGCGGGCTGTTGAACGCTCAAAGTTAGACCGAAAAACAAATATCGAATTGGTAGAAACAATGTGGGAGCAATTTTGCAATCTGGGAATATATGAATCGAATGTTGTAGATACGACCAATTATTCCATTCAAGAAACTGTTTCCGCAGTACAAGAAAAAATCGCAAGTAGGGCAGCATTGTTGTCTTAGATTGTTTTGGTGCAATTCCCATTTATCGAGCAGATGAAGTTGGGGAGCCGCCTGGAGGCGGCGGTGCCGAAGGATAAAATAGGAGATGTTAAGGTTATGAATAATGAATACGATAATGAGAAGTTTTTTGAAGAATATGCAAAGATGTCCCGCAGTAAAGAGGGGTTAAAAGCTGCTGGTGAATGGCATCAATTAAAACCTTTGTTTCCTTCGTTAGAAGGAAAATCTGTTCTTGACTTGGGGTGCGGATATGGCTGGCACTGCAAGTTCGCAGAAGAACAAGGAGCTACAAAAATATTAGGGATCGATTTAAGTAAGAAAATGATTGAGGAAGCCCAAAAGCGCAATTCAGGAAATCAAATTGAATATCGTATTAGCGGATTAGAGGAATATGACTATCCAGAAAATGAATGGGATTGTGTTATATCTAATTTAGCTCTGCACTATATAGAGGACATAGTGGAAATATTTCAAAAAGTGTATAGGACATTAAAACCAGGTGGAATTTTTCTTTTTAATATCGAACACCCTGTTTTTACCGCAGGAGTTGGGCAGGATTGGATTTATACAGATGATGGGAAACCGCAATATTGGGCGATTGATAATTACTTTATAACAGGAGAACGAAATACACATTTTTTAGGATGTGATGTAGTAAAACAACATCACACACTTACACAGATTATAATGGGATTGCTGAACAATGGGTTTGAGCTTAAAGTTGTAGAGGAAGCAGAACCGCCTAAAGAGATGATGGATATTCCGGGTATGGAAGATGAACTTCGCCGCCCGATGATGTTACTTGTAAAGGCGATAGCGAAAAAATAATATCTCTATTAGGAAAACTGATATACCCCAATTTAGAGAATGGCATAGTAATTCCTAGTGATAAAGAGAAAATGATTGCACTGGCAAATAAATACATTGAAAAAGAAAATGTAGATGCACTCATTCTCGCCTGTACGGAGCTGCCACTTGCCATAAAGCCCGAAGATGTTAATGTGCCAATCGTGAATACAACCCAAGTACATATCAATGCAATTTACCAATATGCAATTCGATAAAAATAGCAAAGCCAGCCGAGCCAGTCAACGGTCAAGATGAACGGCGCATTTCATGCGCCGCCGTTGACAGCCCCGCCCGTCTTTGCTAAAGGGTAATCAAGGCGGGAAAGCCCTAAAATGGCTTCACACCTATTTCAATAATTGGAGGAGATAAAAATGAGATCAGAAAAGGAAGTTTATGATATTGTTTTGAATTTTGCAAAAACAGACAAACGCATTCGCATGGTTACTTTGGAAGGATCTAGAACAAATACAAATATTCCGCCTGATGATTTTCAGGATTTTGATATTACTTTTTTTGTTACGGATATGGACAGCTTCACAAGTGATGATAAATGGCTAGATATATTTGGTGAAAGGTTGATTCTGCAAAAGCCGGAAGATATGGAATTATTTCCAGCTGTAGAAAAGGGATTTTCATATTTAATGCTGTTTACTGATGATGTTAAGATAGATTTAACTTTGCTGCCGCTGGAACTGATAGACGAGTATTTTACATGGGATAAACTGGTAAAGTTACTGTTGGATAAAGACAACCGTATCGTAAAGCCGCCAATACCAACGGATATAGACTACCACTTGCAGAAGCCTACTCAAAGAATGTTTGACGATTGCTGTAATGAATTTTGGAATACTACAACATATGTAGTAAAGGGCTTATGCCGCAAAGAAATTCTTTTTGCTATTGACCATATGAATGATATAGTACGAAAAGAATTGCTTCGCATGATTTCCTGGCTGATTGGTATCAAACAGGGATTTCATTTCAGTTTGGGAAAAAACTATAAATTTATGAAGCAATATGTCCCAGAGGAATTGTGGGAACGACTTATGTCCACTTATAATATGGATTCCTATCCCCATATGTGGGAATCCTTTGAACAATGTATGGCATTGTTCCGGGAGGTTTCGTCAGAAGTGGCATGCCAGTTGGATTACCAGTATCCACTATATGATGAAAAAATCAGTAATTATGTGATTCGGCAAAAGAAAAAATATGGCATTGAAGATGATAACAAATAAAATTTTTTCAATCGAAAAAATTTATTTTGATTATTCAATTTTGAAAAACTGAATACCTCAAAATCAGAAAGAGCGCGGACAAGCACTTTGAGGGATTGGCCGCCTTGTCCACCCATCCAGCGGGGCGGCGGGCGGCGGTCAAGGCCGGGTGTAACCCCGTTCATTTCAGCCTTGACGGTTGCCCGCTGTCCTGCTACTTTTCCGGGAGTGTGGCCACAACTTCGGGACACTTTGTCCACAAGTCGGAGCGTAGGACGAGGGACGGGGGCTTTCATATACCTGCCGCCGTTCTCTGAAAACAGGCCGATTTTTTGCTCATTCCCATTCGCAAAAATTCAGCCTGTTTTCCTGCCGGAGCAAACGGGGCGCAAGAAGCACCGCACCCCGTTTCCCCCGTCAGCCACGCCAGCAGGTATAACACACTACACTTTGCAAGCAAAGTCGTGTGCCAAAGGGGGCACCCCTTTGGAAACCCCGGACAACAAAACAGGCGGTATGCTGCCCTCTCCGGGAGCATACCGCCGTTTGTTGTCAGCAGCCCGTTTCACGGTCTGCGTGTAGTTCCTTGTAAACTGACCTAAAGTTGTAAATAAAAATTTTTAAATTTAAGCTCATTTTAATAGTCTATTATGTAAAAAAAAACTTTTGGTCGCACCCCTCACGGGGTGCGACTGTTTTTCAACGGTATTTTTCCCCTTTAGTCGTCGAAAAGGGACTTTGGGCCAAAGGGCAGTTTGATTTTTCTCTCGATGAGATAAACAAAACTGGTATGCAGCCTCCCATATCATCCAGTTAACGCAGGTGAGCGCATTCAAGAAAAACGTCAAAAAGCAGGGGGTAGCCGCCTATTGTCAGGTTTCTACCGACCGGGACGATCAGGCAAATTCTCTGGAAAGTCAAAAACGTTATTTTACTCAGTATATTGAAAGTAACCCTTTGTGGGAACTCAGCGAAATCTATGTCGATGAGGGCATCACCGGTACCTCCACCAAGAAACGCGCCGCTTTCAACTGTATGATTGCGGATGCCTAAAATCACTGCTTTGAGCTGATCGTCACCAAGGAGATCAGCCGTTTTGCCTGCAACACGCTGGACAGCATTTTCTACACCCGGAAGCTCAAGGAGTTGGGAATCGGCGTGATCTTTCTCAACGACGGCGTTAACACCCTTGTCCCGGACGCAGAGCTTCGATTGACCATTCTCTTCTCCATTGCGCATGAGGAGAGCCGCAAGACCTCCGAACGAGTAAAATGGGGGCAAAAACGCAGGATGGAACAGGGCGTAGTTTTCGGGCGGGACCTTCTGGGCTACGATGTGCAAGGTGGGAAACTCCTGATCAACGAATCCGCCGCCGAAATTGTCCGGTCTGCGCTGCAGCTAGACGAAAAGAATCATGCCGCCAAAAAAATGAGGAGGGGTTGCTGCGCCTGGAGAAAAAGCGGCAGGAATTATTGGAGCTTTACCTAGAGCACAGCATCACCAAGGCCGAATTCCAACACACAGCCGCCAAATGCGACGGCGAGATGGCCCGGATACAGGAAGCGCAAAGGGATCAAACCGCACAATCTGATTTACCAGAAGTGCGGCTTAGGCAGGTGGAAGCGCTCATCGATGGGACCGAGTGGGACGACACCTTTTACCGGCATATCCTTGAGCGAATCACCATACACCCTGACAACACCCTCGAAATTTCCCTTATGCAGCTGTCCCAGAGCCTGTGCTACTCCTTCGGCCAATCGGATTGATTTGCGGCAATTTTGCCTCCACGAAAGGTACCGAGGCTGTAAAGTTGCACCTTGCTTGCCTCCCGCGGCCAAGCGTCCAAGCTGTTGACTTTTAATGAAAATTGTAATATTATTAAAATAATAACTATGCAAAATTAACCAAAACAAGAAAACCATGGTGGAAATTGTCGAAAAAAGCACAGAGAATCGGGAGGTGATTATAACGGAAGTATTCCCCGCTCATATTCTGATTGATAAAAGGAAAGGCGAACATATCCAGACCGTAGGCGAGCATTGCTGCAACGTCGCCCGGTACACGCGTGAAACCCTCATGCCGCTGGGTCTTCCCTCTACTGGCGAACTCGCCGGCCTCATCCACGATGCCGGTAAATTCTGCCGGGCATTCTCCGAATACATTTATCATGCCGTCCGGGGTGAACCGGTGCGCCGGGGAAGCGTCAACCACACGTTTGCCGGGGTGCGCCTGCTTCTTGAAAGGTACTTTGACCCGGCCGGCGACCCCTACCACAACATGACCTGTGAAATTCTCGCCTTTGCCGTGGGCTCCCACCACGGGCAGTTCGACTGCATCGATCCGGATGGAAAAGACGGATTCCTACATAGGCTAGAAAAGGAAGGGATTTCTTACCCGGAGTCAAAGGAAAACTTTCTTTTCCTATGCGCCGATACGCAGAAATTGGACAAGCTCTTCGAGCAGTCTGTGGAGGAAATTAAGCAGGCGGTCGCGATCTGCAAGACCGCCGCAAAATCCACGGAGGAGCTGCTATTCGTCCTTTCCCTGCTCAGCCGCTCAGTTCTTTCGGCCCTCATCGACGCCGACCGGCGGGACACGGCAGAGTTCATGCATGCAATGGATTTTCCTCAGCCCCCGCGCGATATGCGCCCGGTTTGGCAGAAAAGTCTTATGCGAGTGGAGAAAAAGCTGCTGGAGTTTGGCAACGAAAAGCCGATCGATCAGGCACGCCGCGTTATCTCGGATCAGTGCCGCGCCTTCGCAAAGCGGGAGGGCGGCGTTTACCGCCTTTGGGTTCCCACCGGCAGCGGAAAGACGCTTGCCGGCCTGCGCGCCGCGCTTGCCTTTGCCGCCGGGCACGACAGCACACGCCTTTTCTTCGTCATTCCCCTTCTGGGTGTGTTGGAGCAAAACGCCAAGGTCATCCGGGAGTATCTGCAGGACGACAGCCTGATTTTGGAGCACCACTCCAATGTATTGCGCATCAAAAATGATAGAGACGAGCTGGACGAAAATGAGTTGCTGTGTGAAAACTGGCGCTCGCCGGTGGTCATCACCACCCTGGTGCAGTTCCTGAACACCCTGTTTGACGGCGGCACCTCCAGTATCCGCCGCATGAACGCGCTGGCCGGCAGCGTAATCATTCTGGACGAGGTCCAGTCCGTCCCGCGGCGCATGCTCTCCCTGTTTAACCTCGCACTCAATTTTCTCTCCAAGGTTTGCGGTGCCACGGTGATCCTCTGCTCGGCCACCCAGCCCTGCCTGGAAGAGGTTCGCCATCCGGTTTCCCTGGCCGCCAACCCCGACCTGGTTCCCTATGATCCGGCGCTTTGGCAGCCCTTTTTGCGCACCGAGATCATCGACCGGTGCAAACCGGACGGGTATACGGTGGGGGAGCTGGCCGATTTCGCACTCGAAGAACTCGACCGCTTTGGAAGCGTTTTGATCATCTGCAACAAGAAGGAGCAGGCCCGGGCTCTCTATCAGGAGCTACACACCGCTGACGCAAAGGTTTTCCATCTGTCCACCGCCATGTGCATGGCGCACCGGATCGACACCATGAAACAGATAAATGCTCTCCTTTCGGACAAGGCCAGGGTGATCTGCGTCGCGACCCAGCTGGTGGAGGCGGGGGTGGACTTCTCATTCGGCTGTGTCATGAGGGCCTGCGCCGGGATGGACAACATCATCCAGGCCGCCGGACGCTGCAACCGCCATGGGGAGGTTGGATGTATCTGTCCCGTTTATATCATCAACTTCCAGGGCGAAAAGCTGGGCTTTCTGCGGGAAATCGGGGAGTCCCAAACCGCTACCGCCGAACTGCTTTCCAGCTTTGCGAAAGACTGGGAAGCCTTTGACGGCAGCCTGCAGTCCGAACGTTCGATCCGGTATTACTACCGCCGCCTGTTCGATGCCATGCCCCGCCAGGCCCAGGACTACTCTGTTTCTGAATTGGGGAGCTCTCTTTATGAGATGCTCTCACACAACAGCGTCTTTCGGGCCAAAGGGCAGAATGCGGTTTTCCACACCATCTGTCAGGCCTTTCGCAGCGCGGGCGATTCTTTCCAGGTCTTCGATCAGGAGAATACCGACGTCCTCGTGCCCTACGGTGAGGGAAAAACGCTGATCGAGGAGCTCGGCTCCGAGCGGGCCCGGTATGATCTTTATTACCGCAAAGAGTTGCTGGAGCAGTCGAAGCCCTACTGTGCCGCACTCTTTCAGTATCAGCTCCGACAGCTCGAGGAGGGGCACGGCCTGGAACCGCTCTGCGGGGATGCGATCCTGTCGGTCCTGCCCGAATTTTACAACACGCACACGGGAATCGACTTTAGTGGCGGCAATCAATCTTTTTGGGAGGCGTGAGATGGAACACAAAAATATCGTGGAATTTGAAGTTTGGGGCGATTATGCCCTCTTCTCCGACCCGGTCATGCGCATCGGCGGAGAAAAATGTTCCCTGCAAATCCCCACCTATGAGGCGCTCAAGGGGATTGTTTCCTCGATCTATTGGAAGCCGACCTTCATTTGGGTGATCGATGCGGTGCGGGTGATGAATCCCATCCAAACCGAGGTCAAGGGGATCCGCCCCATCAAGTACGGTGGCGGAAACGATCTGTCCTATTATACCTATCTCAAGGACTGCCGCTACCGGGTGCGCGCGCATTTCGTCTGGAACGAAAACCGGCCCGAGCTGGAGGGGGACCGCAACGAAAACAAGCATCACAACATCGCCAAGCGCATGATTGAGCGGGGCGGCCGGCGGGATATTTTCCTGGGTGCCCGGGAATGTCAGGGCTATGTGGAGCCCTGCGTATTCGAGGAGGGGACAAGCTGCTACCAGGACATTCCCGAGTTGGCCTTCGGCCTCATGCCGCACGGCATCACCTATGCGGATGAGGCCTATTCCCCCGAGACGCAGGGAAATATGACGCTGCGCTACTGGTACCCGGTGATGCGCCAGGGACAAATCGATTTCATCCTCCCGCAGGACTGCCCCATCACCCGCGTGTCGCGACCGATGTCCATCAAGCCCTTCGGCCAAGAACAGCAGAACTTCACCGGACACTCGGAATTCATAGAGGAGGTGTTGTAAATGGGCCTGCTCCAGGCTGCCTTGCGCACCTACGAAAGCCAGGCGCACCTGGCCGGGGTCCCGGTGGAGGGCAAAGAGACCCTCACCCCGATCTCTCATACCATCCAAAAAGCACAAATTGAAATCATCATTGACGAGGACGGCAGCTTTCGGGAAGCAAAACCGGTTCCCAAAGCCCAGTCCCGCACCATCATCCCCGTGACCGAGGAATCCGCCGGACGCACCAGTGGAAAAGGACGCTCCCATCCCCTGTCCGATCAGCTGCAATATCTCTCGCCCATCAACGAGGATCATCACAAGGCGTATTTGGAGCTGCTGGAGCGCTGGGCCCAGTCTGAATATTCCCATCCCAAGGTGCGCGCGGTCCTGCGCTACATTCAGGGCGGCACCATCCTAAAGGATCTTTGCGCCGCGGGCGTCATTTCGCTCGAAGAAGACGGGACGCTCGCGGGCGGCAAGATCGAGGGAAGCGAGTACGAAAAGTGCTTGGTGCGCTGGCGGGTCATGCCGCCGCCCGAGCGGGGCTCCTCCGCCTGCTGGGAGGACCAGTCCCTCTTTGAAGCCTATATCTCTTTTTATCACAGCCTGCAAAGCGGGGAGGAACTGGAATACTGCGTGCTCTGCGGGGAGCGGGACATCCCCGCGCAGAGTCATCCCAAAGGGGTTGTCTCCGCAAATTTTGGGGCCAAGCTCATCTCCGCCAACGATGGCAGCGGCTTCACCTACCGCGGGCGCTTCGCCGATACCAGCCAGACCGGCTCGGTCGGCTATACCGCCTCGCAGAAGGCGCACAGCGCCCTGCGCTGGGTCGCGGCCAACCACGGAGTCGTGATGGGGGGCCGAACGTTTTTATGGTGGAACCCGGGCGGAAAACCCCTCCCCTCCCCGGATTTTCTGGGCATGGAATCCGAGTTGGAGCAGCAGACCACCTTCGTCGGGTATAAGCGACAGCTTCTTGATACCTTGAGCGGTTATCAGCTAAATCTAAAGGATCAGGACGATGTGATCGTTGCCGCCCTGGACGCGGCCACCACCGGGCGGCTCTCGGTGACCTATTACAACGAACTTCGGGCAAATGATTTTTTCCTGCGGCTGCAGCGATGGTATCTCAGCTGCTGCTGGGAGACCCGGTACAAGGGGATGTGGTCTCCGCCTCTCAAGCAGATTGTGCGCTGTGCCTATGGCACCCAGCGGGAAAATTTCATTGAGGTGGACGACCGGATCCTGCGCGAGCACATCCAACGGCTGCTGCACTGCATTCTGGACTGTCAAAAAATTCCCCATGACATGGTGCAGGCGCTGGTGAGCAAAGCGAGTTGCCCACTCGCCTATAAGCCCGGCAACCGGGAGCTGCTGCTTACGACTGCCTGCGCCATTGTAAGAAAATATGAAAACGAAAAGAGCGGCGAAAACAAAAAGGAGGTATGGACCTTGAATTTAGACGAAAACAATCATGACCGCAGCTATCTGTTTGGCCGGCTGTTGGCGGTGGCTGAGCAGGTCGAGCGCAGCACCTATTCTCTGGATGAGAAGCGCGAGCCCAACGCCATTCGGATGCAATCGGTCTTTTCGCAGCGGCCCCTGTACGCCTGGCGCATCCTAGAAGAGGCTCTGAATCCCTATTATCAACGTCTTGCCCCCGGGCTACGCTATTATTACAGAAATATCACCCAGGAAATCACAGAGAATCTGCTTGCCGGCGATTCCGATTTGGACAAAAAGTTGGACGATGTGTATCTGCTGGGATACTATCATCAACGCTCTGCCATGACGAAGAAGAAAGACAAAAACGTAACGGAGGATGAAAGCAATGAGTCTGCTAAGTAAAAAGATCGATTTTGTAGCCTTGGTAAGCGTCGATCGGGCCAATTCCAACGGAGATCCGCTCAATGGAAACCGTCCCCGTACCGATTACAACGGCTACGGCGAAATTTCCGACGTCTGTATCAAACGCAAAATCCGCAACCGGATGCAGGATCTGGGCGCCGACATCTTTGTACAGTCCGACGACCGGCGCAGTGATGAGTTCGGCAGCCTCAGTGAACGGGCCTCCGCTGCGCTTGGTAAAATCAAGGACCGGGAGGAGTACGCCCGGCTGGCCTGCGAAAAATGGCTGGACGTACGCAGCTTCGGCCAGGTGTTCGCCTTCAAGTCCACCGATAAAAATGGGGTCTCTGTCGGGGTGCGCGGCCCGGTGTCCGTCCATCAGGCGGTCAGCGTCTCGCCGGTGGAGATCGATTCCCTCCAGATCACCAAGAGTGTCAACGGCGAGCCCTCCGAGAAGCGCTCGTCCGACACGATGGGCATGAAGCATATGGTCCGCTTCGGACTTTATAAAATTAAGGGCGCCATCAATGTGCAGCTGGCGCAGAAGACCGGCTTTACCGAAGACGACGCCCTCCTCATCAAGGAGTGCCTGCGCACCCTGTTTGAAAACGACGCCTCTTCCGCGCGGCCCGAGGGCTCGATGGAGGTCTATAAGCTCTATTGGTGGGAGCATGACTGCTCCAGCGGGCAATACTCCTCCTCCAAGGTGCATAACCTGGTCAAGGTGAATCTAAAGGAAGGAATCAAGAGTCCTTCCAGTGTGGAGGATTATGAGATCACGCTGAAGGAGCTGCCCGGACTTCATTGTGAGGTCATCGATGGAATATGAGGAAGAGCAGTTCCTGCAGCTCTCCGGGCTTCAGCACTTTTACTTTTGCCGCAGACAATGGGCACTGATCCACATCGAGCACCAGTGGGCTGAAAACTTTCGCACGATGGACGGCGCACTTATGCACGAGCGCGCCCATGACAAGGAGCTCACCGAGAGCCGGGGCGATCGAATCGTCACGCGCGGGATGAACGTCTTTTCCCGCACGCTGGGGGTTTCGGGCGAATGCGACGTGCTGGAGTTCCATCGCGCCCCGTGCGGCATCCCGCTGCCGGGACGACAGGGACTCTGGCAGCCCTTCCCTGTCGAATACAAGCGCGGCAAACCGAACCCGCAAGCCGGCGACACGCTCCAGCTCTGCGCACAGGCGCTCTGCCTGGAGGAAATGCTCTGCTGTGAGATTGCACAGGGAGCTCTCTATTATGGGGAGCTCCGTCACCGACAGCCGGTTGATTTCACGCAGGAGCTGCGTCAAAGCGTGCGGGACTGCTTGCGGGAGATGCACGAGCTCTACCGCAGAGGGCACACGCCCAAGGTAAAGCCCACCAAGTCCTGCAACGCCTGCTCACTCAAGGAATTGTGCTTGCCGCAGCTGCTGCGCAGCCGTCCGGTCAGTGCCTACCTGCACGAGCATTTGGAGGAAGAGCCATGAGGCATCTGCTCAACACCCTATTTGTGACGACGGATAACGCCTATCTGTCGCTGGACGGAGAAAACGTCGTAGTCAACTGTGATAAACAGATTATCGGCCGTTTTCCGCTCCACACGCTGAGCGGGATCATTTCATTTTCCTATGCAGGCGCTTCTCCCGCGCTGATGGGGGCCTGCGCCGAACGGGAGGTGTCACTCGCCTTCTGCACCCCGCGCGGCAAATTTTTGGCACGCGCATGCGGCGAGAGCAATGGGAACATCCTGTTGCGGCGCACACAATATCGCGTCGCGGATGATCCCACACAGAGCTGCCGTGCCGCACGTGGGAGCATTTTCGGAAAGCTCTACAATGCGCGCTGGAGTATCGAACGCACCCGGCGGGATCACAAACTGCGCGTAGATGATGAAAAGCTCCAAGCGGCTTCTGAAAGGCTCAAAGGTCTTCTGCCAGCAGTCTCTGCCGAAACCTCGATGGAGTCCTTGCGGGGGTTGGAAGGTACTGGAGCAACCGTTTATTTCAGTGTATTGGATGATATGATCCTGAGCCGGAAGGAAGATTTTTATTTCCACGGCCGCAGCCGCCGTCCTCCACTCGACCGGATGAACGCCCTGCTCTCGTTTACTTATACTTTGCTGGCGCACGATTGTGCCAGCGCATTGGAGGCGGTGGGACTGGATTCCTATGCTGGCTTTCTCCATCGGGACCGGCCAGGGCGCGCCTCGTTGGCATTGGATCTGATGGAGGAGCTTCGTCCCTGTATGGCAGACCGTTTTGTGTTGACGCTGATTAACAACCGGATGATTTCCGGGAATGACTTCGAAATGCGGGAGAGCGGTTGTGTGCTGATGAGCGATGAAGCCCGACGCACATTGCTTAAAAACTGGCAACAGAAAAAGCAGGAAACAATTAAACATCCCTTTCTCGGAGAAAAAATCCCCTGGGGATTGGTGCCATATATTCAGGCTTTGCTGCTGTCTCGGTATTTGCGCGGCGATTTGGACGAGTATCCGCCATTTTTATGGAAATAAAGGGGTTTAACGATGTTGGTTCTCATCACCTATGATGTCAGCACCGAGGACGCAGCAGGCCGTAAACGCCTGCGTCAGATTGCCAAACAATGTGTCAATTATGGCCAACGTGTTCAGAATTCGGTATTCGAATGTCTATTGGATGCTGCGCAATGCCGCTTGCTCCAATCCAAACTTTGTTCTATTATAGATACAGAACGAGACAGTTTAAGGTTTTACTATCTCGGAAATAAGTATGATACTAAAATTGAGCATTTTGGCGCCGGCAAAAGCTATCAGCCCGAGGGCCCGCTGATCATCTGAGCTGTGCGAAGCATAAGCAAACACCTTTTCACTGATGTTTCGCACTTATCTTTTTTATTAAAAAGCTATATTTTAAGAAATTTTATCTGTTTTAATCGTTTAGATGGGCTATTTTATTTGATATTCCCATTGATATTTGACAAAAGTGGCAAAAGATTAAAGCTATATCTGTCATTTTTGCGGTCGCACCCCTCACGGGGTGCGTGGATAGAAATCGCCTCATCGGCAAATTGTTGGACCGACTGCAAGTCGCACCCCTCACGGGGTGCGTGGATAGAAATCCACACGCAAAATTGTAGGCAAACAGTATTGGCGTCGCACCCCTCACGGGGTGCGTGGATAGAAATATTTCGAGAAAACGCGCAAGCTGCCCGTGAGTGGTCGCACCCCTCACGGGGTGCGTGGATAGAAATCTACGGCGAGATGTTCGGGCACGACGACTGGTACGTCGCACCCCTCACGGGGTGCGTGGATAGAAATCGGCACCAGACCACCACGGGGGCGTTGGGGTTTTTGTCGCACCCCTCACGGGGTGCGTGGATAGAAATAAATAGGTGGTGGACTGCTTAATCTTATCCTTGGTCGCACCCCTCACGGGGTGCGTGGATAGAAATAAAATCTATTCGGATGGATAAGGCGGGTGAAACAGGTCGCACCCCTCACGGGGTGCGTGGATAGAAATCGACAACGATCTGCTGGTAATCCGAGCGAGCCAGGTCGCACCCCTCACGGGGTGCGTGGATAGAAATTTATTTGCTCCCCTCTGCATTTCCCCGGCTTGGGGTCGCACCCCTCACGGGGTGCGTGGATAGAAATGACTGCTTGATACCAATGGGGACGGGGACTCAGAGTCGCACCCCTCACGGGGTGCGTGGATAGAAATCCTGCTTGCGAAAAGGGTTAAAGCCTACTTCCAGGTCGCACCCCTCACGGGGTGCGTGGATAGAAATCTCTGTCCCGGATTGAGGGCAATCAGGAAGGGGCGTCGCACCCCTCACGGGGTGCGTGGATAGAAATTGCAATGCGCTTGAAAAGGCTGGCTATTATGTAGTCGCACCCCTCACGGGGTGCGTGGATAGAAATTTTGATTCTGATTGTTGGGCTTTCCTTGTGAAGCGTCGCACCCCTCACGGGGTGCGTGGATAGAAATTATCAATGACGCTTGACGAACTGAAACAAATGCTGGTCGCACCCCTCACGGGGTGCGTGGATAGAAATGCTAGTGTAGCTCAATTAAGGCAGAGCAGCCGCGTCGCACCCCTCACGGGGTGCGTGGATAGAAATGTCACGGAGATAACGGTGATTGCATAAGGAGGGAGTCGCACCCCTCACGGGGTGCGTGGATAGAAATATCATCATCCGATTGGACGGTGAAACTCCAAACCGTCGCACCCCTCACGGGGTGCGTGGATAGAAATGTAGAATTTGCTTTAAATGGCTTGAAACGGTTCCGTCGCACCCCTCACGGGGTGCGTGGATAGAAATGTGATTGGATGGAGCATTATAACCCGGCAGATTATGTCGCACCCCTCACGGGGTGCGTGGATAGAAATGGGATTATGACAGCTTAGAGGCTGCAATCGAAAGGTCGCACCCCTCACGGGGTGCGTGGATAGAAATCCGGATGATGAAAGCTATCAGCGTCAAAAAGCCAGGTCGCACCCCTCACGGGGTGCGTGGATAGAAATGCCCGATGGTATCACATGGACAGTAAGAACGGCAGCAGGTCGCACCCCTCACGGGGTGCGTGGATAGAAATCTTCGCTGCAAGAAGATTTACCCGAGGACGAAGAAGTCGCACCCCTCACGGGGTGCGTGGATAGAAATTCAAATGGCCTGCGCTACCCGGGAGACCCGGCATGTCGCACCCCTCACGGGGTGCGTGGATAGAAATATCGGCAACTTGTTTTTGGGTCAGGCCCATTTCGTCGCACCCCTCACGGGGTGCGTGGATAGAAATCGTCATGGACGAGGTAGAAAACGGGGCCAACCGGTCGCACCCCTCACGGGGTGCGTGGATAGAAATATAGGGAAAACAAGCACCGTGCCGATATGTATGAGTCGCACCCCTCACGGGGTGCGTGGATAGAAATTCCCTCCTGTATCCTTGATTTGTTGAAAATTACTGGTCGCACCCCTCACGGGGTGCGTGGATAGAAATCCGTCGCCAAGATCGGCAAGAGCCTGTTGATTTGTCGCACCCCTCACGGGGTGCGTGGATAGAAATCACAGGTCGGGCGGGGCGTAGTAGGCGGTGATCGCGTCGCACCCCTCACGGGGTGCGTGGATAGAAATGGGAGGTTCGGGACGCTAAATTAAAAACGCTTGATGTCGCACCCCTCACGGGGTGCGTGGATAGAAATGGTTAACAGAGCCAAAGCGGAGTATGTATACAGGTCGCACCCCTCACGGGGTGCGTGGATAGAAATCCAAAGTGTAGCCGCAGAGTATAGAGATAAAGAGTCGCACCCCTCACGGGGTGCGTGGATAGAAATATCCATGCACCAGCCCTTGTTATTCGAGACAATAGTCGCACCCCTCACGGGGTGCGTGGATAGAAATGCCATCTATTCCACCTCGAATGTCAAGCCTCTGTGTCGCACCCCTCACGGGGTGCGTGGATAGAAATTGTTATATTCCAGAGTGCTATCCTTAGCCGATCTTGTCGCACCCCTCACGGGGTGCGTGGATAGAAATGATCATATCTATAATGGGCTGGATTTTGGATTTGCGTCGCACCCCTCACGGGGTGCGTGGATAGAAATATCAAATAAGCCAAGAGATTTCAACCTTGCTTCTGTCGCACCCCTCACGGGGTGCGTGGATAGAAATGTTAAGGCGGAAGTGGATAAGACTTTCAAAGATAGCGTCGCACCCCTCACGGGGTGCGTGGATAGAAATAGGCGCACCCGAGGTCATCAAGATTTTGCCCCTGGTCGCACCCCTCACGGGGTGCGTGGATAGAAATACGAATGCGCTAGATTGCTAAACAAGTCCCCGCGTCGCACCCCTCACGGGGTGCGTGGATAGAAATATGAGCGAAGAATATATACGCCTTGCCGAAGATGTCGCACCCCTCACGGGGTGCGTGGATAGAAATACTCTTGGAATAATATTTTTAGCAACCGTTACCGTCGCACCCCTCACGGGGTGCGTGGATAGAAATATACAAAGAATCCATCATAGTGGAAAAAGCCCAGTCGCACCCCTCACGGGGTGCGTGGATAGAAATAAAGTGCATTGCCGAGCTACAGGAGAAGGTGACAGTCGCACCCCTCACGGGGTGCGTGGATAGAAATATGTCCGCCGCTGACAAGGCAAAGCTAGATACCATGTCGCACCCCTCACGGGGTGCGTGGATAGAAATATCCCGAGGGGGAAAAATGTATTGCTTCCGAACGTCGCACCCCTCACGGGGTGCGTGGATAGAAATACCATCACCGAGACGGATTATATCGAGGAAATAGGTCGCACCCCTCACGGGGTGCGTGGATAGAAATGCCCATCGATGTGTTTGTGATCGAATACCGCATGTCGCACCCCTCACGGGGTGCGTGGATAGAAATGAGATATGGCGGATAATGCTAACAAAATGGGCACGTCGCACCCCTCACGGGGTGCGTGGATAGAAATGCGATCAGCACCGGCGCTATATTGGTCGGATATAGTCGCACCCCTCACGGGGTGCGTGGATAGAAATTATTCGCACCCTGTCTCCCGGCGAAAATAATACGTCGCACCCCTCACGGGGTGCGTGGATAGAAATTCAGAACCAAATTTAACTGATTGGGAAAAGGTCGTCGCACCCCTCACGGGGTGCGTGGATAGAAATTGCGAGATTTTTGGTATCCCGCTGCGACTGGGCAGTCGCACCCCTCACGGGGTGCGTGGATAGAAATGGTCGTGGTTGCATAGCTATAATGATATACGCCATGTCGCACCCCTCACGGGGTGCGTGGATAGAAATATCCAGCGGCACAATTTCCAGACAAGGGAATCTGTCGCACCCCTCACGGGGTGCGTGGATAGAAATCTATATTCCAGTCCTTTTTACCCATTGTTAAAGGTCGCACCCCTCACGGGGTGCGTGGATAGAAATTGAAGCCGTCAAGCAGCATCTCCAGGCGAAGTGGTCGCACCCCTCACGGGGTGCGTGGATAGAAATTTCCAGAGGTGCTTACCAATGGTACCGCCGACAAGTCGCACCCCTCACGGGGTGCGTGGATAGAAATTGCCGATGGCGCGCGTGCTGGTAAACCATATACGTCGCACCCCTCACGGGGTGCGTGGATAGAAATCGTAAGTATGCCTGTGTGGAGGACTCCGTTGCAGGTCGCACCCCTCACGGGGTGCGTGGATAGAAATATGTTCGGTGCGTTGAATATGGAGAAGTTGGTAATGTCGCACCCCTCACGGGGTGCGTGGATAGAAATTTTTTCCTGCTTGAATAAAGCGGCTTGCCCTTCCGTCGCACCCCTCACGGGGTGCGTGGATAGAAATCTTAAAATAGGTGATATTTTACTACCGTTTGTGCGTCGCACCCCTCACGGGGTGCGTGGATAGAAATCGTCCAGAAACTCCGTGAAAACAACCAGACTATGTCGCACCCCTCACGGGGTGCGTGGATAGAAATATCAGTGGGAAGCCACTGATTAAGCCCCAAACTCGTCGCACCCCTCACGGGGTGCGTGGATAGAAATGCCAGGGAATAGGTGGCGAACAGGTAGCGGCGGGTCGCACCCCTCACGGGGTGCGTGGATAGAAATGCGGTGTAATTCCTTGGGACAAACGAAACGCGCGCCGTCGCACCCCTCACGGGGTGCGTGGATAGAAATCGTGAGGGTGTCCAGAAGGTCCTCGGGGTCTTTAAGTCGCACCCCTCACGGGGTGCGTGGATAGAAATCGCAAGGACGTCACCGATGACACCGTCGTGATCTTGTCGCACCCCTCACGGGGTGCGTGGATAGAAATCAAAGATGGGGGCGTAGCGCTTAAGAGCGCCCAGTCGCACCCCTCACGGGGTGCGTGGATAGAAATATCCCGCACGAGATCGGGAAAGACCGTAACAGGCGAGTCGCACCCCTCACGGGGTGCGTGGATAGAAATACCAATGAAAGATATTATACATTTAAGCGCACAAGACGAAGAAAGTTCTCAAGTAGATCAAAGAGCGGGATTAAATAAGCCATTACAATCAAGAGCGGTGTTTTTTGATAATAAAAGAATACCTTATCAGAAGAAACCCTGTGAGAGCATTCAATTCTTTTGGAAAAAGCTAAGGGATACTGGTAGTGATGTCTCTTTTCCTGTTAAGATTTATGAGAACAAAGGGAGGGGCTTATTTAAGTTCTCTAAGTATACAGCAAAGGAGGATATTGAAAATGTATTATTCTCAATTATTGATGCTCAGTAATAGTTTTTCAGAGAATACACTTGATAATATGGATAAATACCTTTCAGGCTTGTCTCCCGCAGCTCAAAAGCTAATTACTATTTCAAAAGTGTCTGACGCTCTCCAACTTGATTATCAGACAACTTCAGAATCACCTAAAAAAGTGCTTGGATATAGGATTATTCAAGAAAAGATACGCATTAAAATGCCATGAATGTGGCGTTCTCTTATATAAATAAAATCTTTACAAAGCATCGCGGATGTACTACCATACTGTCCAATATGTGAAAACGTAATTAATATTAAAGATATTAACTTTCAAAATGATGTAATTTTACTATTTTCCCTTAATACTCAACTCCCTTTTCAAATGGGACAACAGGATAGGATTCCTGTTTTGAACGCCTCAGGAGGAACTGTTGTCCATGTGGGTTCTCTTGACGGTGACGTTCAATATAAACTTGTAACATATGATGACCTGTTCTGTGTACAAGACTTTGAAAAACTGAGGTATCAGTTAGATCAGGTAAAAGGAGTCCATGGTACAACAACTAGGCAAGGCGCATCGCTTGAAAATTTTATATGCAATTTGTTTACGCAATGTGTCTTATTCCGTGCCACAACAGGGCAAAGAACACAGACAAATCAAATTGACACAATGATTAGAATAAAATGGCTAAGTAATTGCATGCTACTTAATCGAATTGGTAGTAGCTTTTATATTGAATGCAAAAATGAAAACCAAACGCCGTCTATAGATTACTTACAGAAATTTCGGGGAATTTTACATGACGCCGGAATGAAATTCGGTGTGTTTGTTAGTAAGCAGAGCGAACCTAGAACATACAAAGAAAATGTTAATTATATTTTCTTAAAAGACGATCTTGTCATCGTACGATTCTGTTTAGTCGAATTGGAGGAATTACTGAACGAAAGAATAAATCTGCTTGATTGTGATTGTCTCAGTATGCTCTGCATGGAGTGTCATCGCTTCGGCTGCTTCGTTAATAAAAATCCCCCTCTTTATTCTTGTCTGACTATGGGAACGTCCTTTCGATTATTACTTGATCTTATCATCTCCGTTCCTCCTTTTACTTTTTCAGTACTTTTGTTTAAAGCTTAAAAGCCACGTCTGTTCAGACTGTACTTAAAAAAATTTCCAGGTTAGAATACATCTTACCTTTCCTATTTATAGCTTTAATGCAGACTATAGCAGCAAATCAAAGAATCCCCCAAGGGACCATACGTCCCTTGGGGGATTCCCGCGATCGGGCCATTACCGATAATGATTTCCGATCTCCCGTCCGCCGCTGCGTGCCAAATTACCACACAGGCCGACCATCCTCCGGGCAACGATAGGCAGGCGGGCAAGCAGAGTGGGATCATTGTCGGCCTCCGGTCCGCCATAGAGAGCATGGTGCCCCGGATCCGCTTCCCGGGCGCCGTCACCGATAATAATCATTCCATGCACAAGCATCATGGCATGCAGCGATGCAGCGGTATTCTCCTGTCCCCCGTAAGTAGCGCCTCCCGTGACGAGGACGGCGCCCAACAAGTCTGTAAATGCACCGGAGAGGCGCCAAAAGCGGGATTTGTCGAAAAAAGCCTTGAGCTGCGCACTGACATTGGAATAATACACCGGCGTGCCGATCATGACGGCATCGGAGCTGGCAAGCAATTCGTAGGCCTCTTCCAGTCTGGTGCCGCGGGTACATTGCCCGAGGCAAGGGGAAGAGCAGGCGGTGCAGAAGGGTACGCGCTGTTGACGCATAAGCGCTCCGACATGGAGAAGATGCGTTTCGGCCCCCAATTTTTCGCACTCATCCAGGAACCGCGAAAGCAGCTTGGCGGTAGCACCGTTTTGACGTGCCGAGCCGTTGACGGCGATAATCCGGCTCATCCCTTGATCCCGCTCGCGGCGATGCCCTGCACGAAAAAGCGCTGGAAGCAGGCAAATACCACAACCATGGGCAGGATGCAGACCAAGGACGCGCTCATTACGCTTGACCAGTCCACATACTGATAGCTCTGCATCACCTTGAGCCCCAGCTGTACGGTGTAATGCGCCTGATCCTTCACCACAATGAGGGGCCACAAAAAGTCGTTCCAGCGCCACATGAACGTGAAGATGACAAGCACGCCGATGAGCGCATGGCAATTGGGAACAATGACCGAGAAAAAGATGCGCAATTCCCCCGCCCCGTCCACCCGGGTGGCTTCAATAAGTTCGTCAGGAATTTCACTGATGAACTGGCGCGCCAGGAACAGCCCAAACGCTTCCGCACAGGAAGGGATGATGAGTCCGACGAGGCTATTGAGCCAACCCAGCTTTGAAAGAATGATGAAATTGGGGACCATGGTAATCTGCATTGGAATCATCAGGGTGGACAGAACGACCAAAAACAGCGCGTTCTTACCGGGAAACGAATATTTTGCAAAGGAAAACCCGGCCAGCAGATTGATAAATACGGTGATGATCACCGCGGTCACCGTGACAATCGAACTGTTGAGAAAGTAGGTGCCAAACGGGGCCATGGACAAGGCCTTGGAGATGTTCTCAAATTGCAGCGACGAGGGGAAAAACTTGGGCGGCACGACGAGAATCTCCGAGGCGGGCTTGAGTGCGGTGGTAATCATCCAGTAAAAAGGGAACAGCGTATACAGCGTGAAGAGCACCAGCAGCACGATGAGGAATACATCCACCACCCTGGAACCGTCGAGGGTCCTTCTGTGTTTTCTCATTTTGCTCCCTCCTCCCCGCGCAGCTGAAGCAGCGTAAATGCGACCATAAAGAGAAGCAGCAGCACTCCCACCGCGGAAGCGCGGCCCATTTCCCCCGTTTGAAAGCCCAGCTCATAAATATACTGTACCATGGTCGTCGTGGCCTTCGCGGGTCCGCCGCCGGTCATCACATAAATGATATCGAACGACTTGAAGCTGTAAATCATCGACATGATGAGCACGAACACATGGGTGTTGCGCAGCAGCGGCAGGGTGATATAGCAAAACTGCTGCCAGCCGTTGGCTCCATCCACCCGCGCCGCTTCATAAAAGCTGGGCGATAAGCCCTGCAGCGCGGACAGATAGATGATCATATTGTATCCCACCCTGAACCAAAGCGTGGCGACAATGATGGGGATCATGGCCGTGGCAGGCTCAATGAGCCACCCCACCGGATCGAGTCCGAGCAGGGAGAGGAGATAATTCAGTATGCCGTAGTCGGCGTTGAAAATCCATGACCAGAGAATACCGGTGACCACCATGGAGATAACGACCGGAATGAAAAGCGCACTGCGAAAAAAGACCCGAAACGGAATACGCTTATTCAAAATTACAGCCAGCCCGAGCGCCAGCACCATGCTGGTGGGAACAGTGCCCAGCGTATAATAAACCGTATTCCAAACGCTGCGCCAGAACACCTTGGACGTGAGCAGCTTCTGATAGTTTTCCAGCCCGATGAAAACCGGCGTACCCAGTATGTTCCACTTGGTCAGACTGATATAAATGGTGTAAAACAGCGGCACGATCATAAAGGTCAAAAACAAAATCATATTCGGCGCAATAAACAGATAAGGGATCAGAGAGATTTTTTTACGCCTCTTCAAAGTGGTAGCTGCCATTTTGCCTCCTGTCGCCGCCAAAACGGCGGCGGCCACCTCCTTTTGGCGGGCGGCTCGCCAGATTCCGGATGATTCAAGTGGCTCCCCCCTGCTCGCTGAGGGAGGAGCCACCAGTGGTGTTTGTATCCTTACTCGGCCAGCGCCTCCTCGACGGCGGCGTCAAAGTCGGCAGCGATGGTGGCGGTCGGGGTGTCCTCCAGAACGACGCGCTCGATGGTCTCGCTGAAGAGCTTGGAAACCTTGGAAAAACCTTTGCTCGTCTGGCAGGCAACCATAGCGGGGGCCATCGTACCGGCCTGCTTGACGAAGTAGTTCATTTCGTCGGAATAGGTCTGATAGGTGATCCCCTCCTCGGAAAGGGAGGTGCGCACCGGCAGGAAATTGGCGTTCTCACAGAAGTATCTGGAGCTCTCCTTGCTGGTCATGAACTGCACAAATTTTGCCGCTTGCGCGGGATGCTCGCCGGCGCTGGTGATGCACAGCTCGCCGCCGCCCAGATCGGAACCGATTTTCCCATCGCGCTGGGGCATATAGGTGACGCCCCATTTGTCCTTGAGGTTTTGATCATACTGGGACATCATCCAGTTGCCGGAAATAATCATCGCAGCCTGGCCGGTGGAGAAGATATCGTCCACCCCTTCGGAGCTCTCGGGGCTGATGGGTGCGAGGAGGCCGTCGCCGACCCATCCGTCGATCATATCGAGAACCTCCAGGCACTTCGGATCAGACAGGTTCCCGCGGGTGTAGTCCGCATTCACCACGCTTCCTCCATTGGCATAGATCCAGGGGAAAAGGGCGTAAGACTTCGTTTTGGTCCAGCGATAGACAAAGGAATATTTAACGCCGTTGTCCTCCTTGACCTTTTTGGCGATGTCGCCGAATTCCTCCCAGCTCCATGCCTCCTCCATCGTGGTGGGCGGCGTGATCTGGGACTTTTGGAACATATCCTTGTTGTAGAAAATGAGATAGGTATCCGTCTGCAGCGGGAACGCGACGAGCTTACCGTCTACCACCGCGGCCGCCTTGAACGCCGGCAGCAGGTCGTCGACCTCGCTCTGATCGATGTAAGGGCTCATATCGCCCAATATTCCGGCGTCCACATAGGTACCGGCCTGCTGATAGAGCATTTTGCACACATCCGGCGCCTGGCCGCCCGCAATCCGGGTATCCAGCGAGGTGTAGTAGTCAGCATAGGAGAGCATCTGTTTTTCGATCTTGATGTTTGGATTTTCCTCCATAAAGCGGTCGATCAGGGTATTGTAGGCGTCCTCCTCGGGACCCGCCCCCGCCCAGAAGGCGAATTCCAACGTAACGGGTTCCCCTCCCGCTTCACTGGACGGGGCCGTGGAGGAGGCCTCCGATGCAGGTTCGGACGTGGGAGCCCCGGCGGCGGAGCTGGCAGATCCACCCGAGCCCGCGCAGCCCGGCAACAGGCCGCAGAAAACCGACAGGGTCAGAAGAGCGGATAATGTCTTTTTACCGTGTTTCATGATTGTTCCTCCTTATTTTAACGTAACGATGTAGTCCCGGTCAGCCTCCAGGAGCTCCTCGAACATGCCGCGTATTTCAGCGGGCGAGCATACGGCCGCACTCAGGGGATCGAGCATCAGCGCATGCTCCGCCATGTCCCGGCTGCCCTCCAATACGGCGCCCACTGCCAGGGAAAAGAAATCCATGTTGGAACGGTTCAGCGCCGCCAGGTGTTCCGGCAGCTTGCCGAAGCGGCAGGGCGTCACCCCGTTGTGGTCGCACAGGCAGGCCACCTCCACCACGCCGTCGCTCCGCAGGTTTTCGATCAGGCCGCGGTTGGGAACGTTGCCGTAGATTACGGCCGGCTCGTCCTTGACGACGGCCCCAATGATAACAGGGGCATATTCCTCAGAGGACTGAATGACGATGTCCTCTTCACCCGCCAGCTGCTTTCTGATCATTTCGTCACGGTTTTTACGCCACTCGGGCCAGCCGTAGGCATAAAAGCCGGTACCGCCATTGTAGCCGAGCGAGCAATGCGCGTCGATGAGGTCCTGGCGCTTGCGGTAATAGGGAATGTATTCGGAGAAATGGCCTGAGGATTCTGTGACAAAATAGCCGCAATACCTAAGAAAATCCAGCCGGACCGGATCGTTTTTGACAAATTCCGGATCCTCGGCGCGGCGCTTGAGCTCGGGGTAAAGATCGCGTCCCCGATGGGTGAGCGTCGTATACCAGGACATGTGATTGATCCCCGCGCAGCTGTACTTTAGCTCCTCATACGGGACCTCCAGCAGTTCGGCCAGTTTGCGCGCGGTGTACTGGACGGAATGGCACAGGCCCACGACGGGAATATCGGTGACGAGCGAGGTTGCCAGCGTAACGGCCGACATCGGATTGGAATAGCTCAAAATCAACACCTCGGGACAAAGCTCCTCGATAACCTTTACGATCTTCAGCCACTGGGGCACGAGACGCAGCGTCTTGAAGAGGCCGCCGGGTCCCATCGTGTCGCCGATACACTGTTTGACACCGTATTTGAGCGGAATTTCAAATTCGTTTTTGACCGTTTGAAGTCCCATGACCTCGATCTCATTGATAACGAATTTTGAACCGCCGATCACCTCTCTCAGATCGGTGGAAGCGCTCACGCTCCATTTCCCGGTTTTTTTCGTCTTATCGATGGTCATTTCCACAATGCGGCGCGCCAGATCGAGCCGTTCGGCATTGGTATCCACCAGCGCCAGCTCGCCGCCCTCCAGGCCTTCGATACGCAGGATGTCAATGACAATTTTCTGAGTAAAAGCGCTTCCGGCGCCAATGATCGAAATTTTCACAGGCAAAGCCTCCCAACAAAATGTTGCATATTCAATAAATTAAAGCCGATCCATAGCTAAATTATAGTGCTATATGCAACACTGTTGGAGAGATGGGTTGACTGTTCATTCGGATATTTTGACTTCAAAATTCTGAAATCCAACACCAATTACTCAGAAATATTGATCTTTTCTCTCTTCCACCATATAAAAAAAGCAGCGCCGTAAGGCGCTGCCCGAAGTGCAATGAGCATTATTTTATAACAGGAGCCTGCGGCTCCAATACATAGTGACGGGCCTCTCCCAAAAGGTCGCCTTCCAAACTGGTGCCGTATGTGATATGCCTGAACTGGCGGCGGTAAGTGTTGGGGCTCATGTCCATGAGCTTCTTGAAGGCCCAGTGAAAGTTGGTGACATTGTTATATCCGCAAAGAGAGGCAATTTCTGTAACAGGGCGGTCGCTGTCCCGCAACAGGCTCCGCGCGGCGCTGATACGGCGCATCATAATAAACCTGTTGACAGAATAGCCCGTTTCTTTTTTAAATTCCCGGCTTAGATAAGAAGGATTGACAAAGACCTGGGCGGCAATGCCTCCCAGCGTCAGCGCATCCGTATAATTGGCGTTGATGTAGCTCATGGCGGACATGACTGCGCGGCGGAATTTGGCGCCTCTCGGAAGCTCAATGACGTCGCTGGCGCCGCTGTCCTGTACGGCAAAGAGCCGCGCCACCTCGATGAGCAGCGCATGCATGAGGCACGAGACGATCTCAACCGAATGGCTGTCTTCCATCGAATATTCATCGCGCAGCCGTTCCAAATAGCCGACAATCCGCCGGCGGGACTCGGGAAGCGTGCGCGCATGATGACAAAATCCAGACGACTGTACCGTCAACGCCGGAGGGATGAGGCTTTCGTTCTCGCAGGGCCGCATGAGCTCTAAAATCTTTTCATCAAACAGAATGACGAACGCCGCAAAGGGTTCGCCGTTAAACGACTGGCATTTATGCAGCTCGTCACTGCGAATAAAAAGCAGGTCCCCCGCTTCAAATGAATAATAACGGTTGGCAACAAAGTAAAATCCTCGTCCAGTAAGCGCATAAAAAAGCTCATACTCGCTGTGGAATTCCACCGGCATTTTCCAGTCGCCTTCATTGCGGTTGACAAAGAAGCGAAATCCATATTTGTCAATCCCAAGCTGATTCAAAGCACTCCCCCCTCTCTTAAAAGCATTCTATCATTACTTTCGATTAAAATCAACAAATTCCCCATTATTATGCGGTTTACAGGTTGAAACAAAAAATGGAATTCTTGCCCGAGCGAACCGTCCATAAGAATCCCCTGAGGAAACATTTGATTCCTCAGGGGATTCTTTTAAGACAGCCACTGCGATACCTTGACATTTCCAGGAGTGATATATAAATTACACCTCGACCCATTGTCCCGAGTAGGCGCTTTGGAAGGCGGCCTCGCAGAGCTCCATGTCCCGCGCCCCCGCCGCAAAGTCCGCGTAGTCCCGCCGCGCCCCGGGCTCCGACAGCGATCGGTAAAACTGCTTAAACCCCTGGTAGAAAGCTCATGTGCCGTAAAGTAACACAAGAAAACTTGATAGACATCAGTCTCCTATTCCGTGAAAATTTGCAGAATGGTATTGACAGATTGCGTAATGCGGCATATACTAAGTCGTATCAAAATAATTTGATATGAGGTGAGTACATGAGGACAGAGTATCAGGAGCAAGCGAAGGTGTTTAAGGCTCTCTGTGACCCCAAGCGTCTTTCAATCTTGGAACAGCTAAGAAGCGGTGAAAAGTGCGCTTGCGTCTTACAAGAGCCATTAGATTTAACGCAATCTGGTCTTTCATACCACATGAAAATCCTCTGTGACTCTGGAATTGTTGTCAGCCGTCAGGAGGGGAAATGGACACACTACCGCCTGAGCACTTCCGGCAGGGAGTACGCGGTGGAGCTGTTGAAAAAGTTGACAACCCCGGACACAGAGGAAAAACGCACTTGTCCAAAGTGCGGATAAAAAACGCCATCTACAAGGAAAAGGATGGCGTTTTCTAAGCCACATCATATCAAATATTTTTGATATATTGTTATAAATGAAAGTGAGGTTTTTGCATGGGAGTCTGGGACTTTATTCAAGACCAAGTGCTTGGCATGAAATGGCTAAACGGACTGATCGGGAGAGGTTTGTCTGTACTTGGTTTGGACGTGAATGGACGTATTGGTGGCAGTGTGCAATTTTTTATTTACGATGTTTTGAAGATCACAGTGCTGCTCTGCGTACTGATTTTTATAATTTCTTATATCCAAAGTTACTTCCCGCCGGAGCGTAGCAAGCGTATTTTAGGACGCTTCCATGGAATCTGGGCGAACATTGTGTCTGCCTTGCTGGGAACCGTGACACCATTTTGTTCCTGTTCATCTATACCACTGTTTATCGGTTTTACAAGTGCAGGATTGCCTTTGGGTGTAACATTTTCGTTCCTGATTTCATCTCCTATGGTAGATTTGGGAAGTCTCGTCCTGCTGATTAGTATTTTTGGCGCAAAAGTTGCCATTGTCTATGTGATTTTAGGGCTTATTATCGCCGTTGTCGGAGGTACAATCATCGAAAAATTACGCATGGAAAAGTATGTGGAAAGTTTTGTGCTGTCTGCGGGAAAGGTAGATATTGAATCTCCTGATTTGACGAAACGGGAGCGGCTTACTTATGCAAAAGAACAAATGCTTAGCACCTTCAAAAAAGTGTTTCCCTATATTCTGATTGGTGTCGGTATCGGTGCGTTGATACACAACTGGATACCGGAAAGCTGGATTGTTACGGTTCTGGGAAGCAACAATCCCTTTGGCGTAATCATTGCCACGATTGTAGGCATCCCCATGTATGCAGATATTTTTGGCACAATTCCCGTTGCGGAAGCACTTCTTTCCAAGGGCGCTCAGCTGGGTACGGTTCTGTCCTTTATGATGGCGGTTACAACCCTGTCGCTGCCTTCCCTGATTATGCTTCGCAAGGCTGTAAAACCCAAACTGCTGTCGCTGTTCATCGGAATTTGTGCGGTTGGAATTATTTTAGTGGGCTATTTATTTAATGCGTTTCAGATCATTTTGATTTAATAGGAGGTATTGAACTATGGGATTGTTTAACAAAAAGAAAGCGGAAAAAAATTGCTGCTGCGGAAGTAGCTGCACACCCGAAAAGATGGAGCAGGCAGAGACAGTCAAAACGGCTGCCGGCGTGAAAGTGCTGGGGTCTGGCTGTGCCAAGTGCCACGCACTGGAAGATGCTGCGAAAGCAGCACTGGAAGAACTGAACATGGATACAACCATAGACCATGTAACGGATTTCGCCCAAATTGCTGCATACGGCGTGATGACTACCCCTGCCCTTGTTGTGGATGGCAAGGTTGTATCCTATGGTAAGGTTTTGAAAAAGGACGAGGCAAAAGCCCTCATCCAAAAAGTCAGAGGGTAAAGTATGAAAGAAAAGCCAAAAGTAGCATTTATCTGTGTTCACAATTCCTGTCGCAGTCAAATTGCAGAAGCACTTGGGAAATATCTGGCCGCTGATATTTTTGAAAGTTACTCTGCCGGTACAGAAACTGTACCGCAAATCAATCAGGAAGCGGTTCGGTTGATGAAACAACTCTATAACATTGACATGGAAAAAACGCAATACAGTAAACTGTTGAGCGCACTTCCTCCTGTTGATATTGTTGTAACAATGGGGTGTAATGTAAACTGTCCTTATCTACCTTGCAAATATCGGGAAGATTGGGGGCTGGAAGATCCCACAGGAAAAGACGAGGGAGAGTATCGGGAAACCATATCAGCGATTGAGCAAAAAATAACAGCATTAAAGAAATTTATTCAGACTAATTTCAAATAGCAAAGCCAGCCGAGCCAGTCAACGGTCAAGATGAACGGCGCATACGCGCCGCCGTTGACAGCCCCGCCCGCTTTTGCAAACAGGCAATCAAGGGGCGACAGCAAGGAGTGCTGCCGCCCCGCACTATTATCAGAGAGGGGGAATTTCCATGACCGAAGATGAAGCCTACAAGGTGCATATCCAGTACACCTTTAACGCCTTTTGCAAGGTTGTCATTCGTCATGCAGCCATAGATAAAGTTATCAATCTGCGCCGGAGGTGGGAACGGGAAGTTTCCCTTGACTATCTGATGAATGAGAAGTTTGTCCAGTTTGCCGAGCCGGAGCAGCTTGAAGAATATCTTTTTACCGCCTGCGGACAGACCGCCGTTCTGTACCATGCGGAACTTGCCGCTGCCCTTGCCCTCTTGCCGGAGCAGACGCAGGAAGAAATTTTCCGCTACTATTTCATGCGCCAGCCGCAGCGCGTGATCGGCGTACATATCGGCCGGACACGCAGCACAGCGGGGCGGCATATCCAGCTTGCCTTGAAGCGGCTCCGGCGGCTTATGGAGGGAAAACGCTATGAGTAAACTTCTCCCCTATGAAACAATCGTCAAGGCGCATGAGGGCGACCCGGACGCAATCGACACCGTTCTTTCCCACTACGCCGGATATATCCGCTACTGTTCCAAAGTACACGGGAAAGTCAACGCCGAGGTTGAGGAATATGTGAAGCAGAAGCTAATTGCTGCTTTATTCAAATTTCGTTTTGACCGATAAACTTTACAACTGAATACCCGCCGCCCACCGGCGCGGCCAGTGAAAGCAGTAAGTCTGAAAAAGATTTGCTGCTTTTTTTGTTGCCCAGCTCCGTTTCCGGCCATTTTGCCCTGTTTGGATTGTAGTAGTAAGTGAGAGGGAAATTTTTTGCCCCGGCGTTTGGCATTTCTGATTTTTGTCCGTAGTAAGAAGCAAAGAGAAAATAAGCCGTTTTGTTTGGCAAATTTCAAAACGCGGTGGTGTAGGGAGTGAAAGGAAAAATTTTCTGCCCCGCCGGTTGCCAAAAACCTGTTGCCCGGATTACTAAGGCAAAAGAAATTTTGAAAAATCTTCTTTCAGCGGGTAGCTGGCGGCCTTTGAAATGTATCTTTAGCGAAAAGGAAAAAAGACCGTACACAGCGAGCCGGAAGCCCCGCCCTGTCCGTTCTATGTACGCAAAAACCAGACAGGGGCAGTTTGCGGCAGTTACAGAGCAAGTTTCTACCACGGTGCCAAAATCCGCAATTCTGCGGTTTTGCCCCTCGCGGGAAACTTGTTGGGGAGTGCCTTCCCCAAACCCTGCTTTGCGCCCTTGCGGGCGAAAAAACTGAAAACAGTTTTTGTTATTTTCCAAAAAGTTGCCCAATGGGAGAAGTAGAGAGTTTTTTACCCCAAACGCAAAAAAATTTTTGTTATTTCCCGAAAAGTTCAGCAATGAAAGGGGTAGAGAGATTTCTCCGCCCAAAGTAGAAAAAAGTTGCCCAATAGGAGGAGTGAGGGGAAAAATTCTCCGCCCAAAATCCGAAAAAATTCAGCAATAGGAATAGTGAGAGGAGGTTTTCAGCCTATGCCGAAGCGATACAACACACCCCACCGCAGCCGCGTTGTGAAAACCCGGCTGTCCGAAGATGAATACGCCGACTTCACAGCGCGGCTTGCGCCCTATGGTATCAGCCAGTCCGAATTTCTCCGGCAGGCGATACGGCGCACCGCCATACGCCCCGTTATCCATGTATCAGCGGTCAATGACGAGCTGCTTTCCGCTGTCGGGAAACTCACAGCCGAGTACGGCAAAATCGGCGGCAACCTTAACCAGATAGCCCGGTGTCTGAACGAGTACGGCGCACCCTACAACGCGCTGTCCGGCGAGGTACGCGCCGCCATAGCCGACCTTGCCGCCCTCAAGTATGAAGTCTTACAGAAAGTAGGTGACGCGGTTGGCAACACTCAAGCATATCAACTCTAAAAACGCCGACTACGGAGCCGCCGAACAGTATCTGCTGTTTGAGCATGACGAGTTTACCATGAAGCCCGTCCTTGATGAAACCGGCAGGCTTATCCCCCGCGAGGACTACCGGCTGTCCACGCTGAACTGCGGCGGGGAGGATTTTGCCGTTGCGTGTATGCGGGCAAATCTCCGCTATGAGAAAAACCAGCGGCGGGAAGATGTGAAAAGCCACCACTATATCATCAGCTTTGACCCACGGGACGGGCCGGACAACGGCTTGACCGTAGACCGGGCGCAGGCATTGGGCGAGAAGTTTTGCGCCGAACATTTCCCCGGCCACCAAGCCCTTGTATGCACTCACCCGGACGGGCATAACCACAGCGGCAATATCCATGTGCATATCGTCATTAACAGCCTGCGGATTGAGGAAGTGCCGTTCCTGCCCTACATGGACAGGCCAGCCGACACGAAAGCCGGGTGCAAGCACCGCTGTACCGACGCGGCCTTGCGCTACTTCAAGTCCGAAGTCATGGAGATGTGCCACCGGGAGGGGCTTTATCAAATCGACCTCTTGAACGGCAGCAAGAACCGCGTCACAGACCGAGAGTATTGGGCGCAGAAAAAGGGACAGGCCGCGCTGGATAAGCAGAACGCCCCCATGATTGCAGGCGGTATCACGCCCCGGCAGACCAAGTTTGAAACGAACAAGGAGAAGCTGCGGCAGACCATACGCGCCGCGCTGTCTGCGGCGGCCTCATTCGAGGACTTTTCCTCTCTGCTGCTGCGGGAGGGCGTGGCCGTCAAGGAGAGCCGGGGGCGGCTTAGTTACCTCACGCCAGACAGGACAAAGCCCATTACCGCCCGCAAGCTGGGCGACGATTTTGAACGCGCCGCTGTCCTTGCCGTTTTGGAACAGAACGCCGCCAGAACCGCAGAAAAGGCCGCAGCTATATCCAGTACGCCGCCCTCTATCAAAGACCAACTGCGGGCAGACAGAGCCGCCCGAACCGCCCCGAATGTGCAGCGGCTTGTGGACATTGAGCAGAAGAAAGCCGAGGGCAAAGGCCGGGGCTATGAACGCTGGGCGACCATGCACAACCTCAAACAGATGGCCGCGACGCTGAATGTGTATCAGGAATACGGCTTTACTTCCCCGGAGCAGTTAGAAGCCGCCGTTGATACTGCCTATCAGGAAATGCGCCAGACCAGCGGCGAACTGAAAGCACTGGAAACGAAGCTACAAGGGAAAAAGGAGTTGCAGCGGCAGGTGCTTGCCTACGCCAAGACCAAGCCCGCCCGCGACGGGCTGAAAGCGCAGAAATCCGAGAAAGCCCGCGCCGCATACCGGCAGGCGCATGAGAGCGACTTTATCATAGCCGACGCAGCCGCCCGGTATTTCAAGGCGCATGGTATTACCAAGCTGCCCGCCCGGAAAGCGTTGCGGGACGAGATCGAGCAGCTTGTTTCCAAGAAATCCGGCCTGTATAACACCTACCACGAACAGAAACAGCGGTATGCGGAGTTGCAGACCGTCAAGCGGAACATCGACCAGATTTTGCGCCGGGAGGAACCCCGCCGCAGAAAGGAGCAGAGCCATGAACGATAAGCTGCCCCGCATGGACTACCGACAGCACCGGCGGGCGCGGCGGCTGGTGCATGAGTGCTGTAACTACGATGGAGGGAACTGTCTGCTGTTAGATGACGGGGAGCCTTGCGTGTGCGTCCAGAGCATTTCCCTTTCCCTCATGTGCCGGTGGTTCCGTGTGGCTGTCCTGCCCCTTGACGGGGAACTGGCCGCAGCCCTCTTGTACCGGGGGAGCCGGAAACGGTGCGCCGTCTGCGGCGCGGCCTTTGTCCCCAAATCCAACCGGGGAAAATACTGCCCCGACTGCGCCGGACGCATGAAGAAAATCAAAGCCGCCGAGCGAAAACGGAAACAAAGGCATAAATGTCACGCTTTAGAGCCTTTCAAACCCGCATAAATCAAGGCTTTTTTCGTGGGTGTCAAAGGGTGTGCGATACATTTATCCTTTTCCTCCGGAAACGGCGTTCTAAATGCGTACAAACCGCCAAAATCAACCCGAACACAGGGAGGTGATACTATCGCTGATTATATCACGGCAGACACGAAGCTGCCCGCCTATCTGCCCTATCCCCGTTTCCTGTTCAAAATGGAGATTTCCCAGACCGCCAAGCTGCTCTATGCGCTGCTGTTAGACCGCTCCACCCTCTCCCAGAAGAACAAGTGGCAGGACGACGAGGGCAGGATTTATATTATCTATCCCATCGCGGAGATAGCCGAAATACTGGATAAAGGCAGCACCACCATAAAGGGGGCGCTTAACGAACTGGACATGGCGGGGCTTTTGGAACGGGAACGGGGCGGCTTCTCCGCACCGAACCGGCTATATGTGAAAGTGCCGCGTGTGCCACAGGTACAGTTTTCCGACCAACTGATGGCCGGAAATCCGACCCTCACAGAGCCGGAAAACCGACCTACTGATGGTCAGAAAACCGACCTTATGATGGTCGGAAAACCGTCCCCTAACCAAACTACTATAAACAACCTTACAGAGAACCAAACAATGGGAGCGAGTGGGGAGCCGCCCGCAGCTTTTGGCAGATACCAGAATATTTTTCTGTCACAGACCGAATACGACGAGTTGCAGGCAGAGTACCCCGACAGGCTGGAACGGTTCATCGAGGAATTGAGCCAGTATATCGCCGCCACCGGGAAAGATTACCGCAACTATGCCGCCGCTGTCCGTATGTGGGCAGACCGGGACAGAAAGGGAGCCGCAAAACAGGGCGTCCCCGATTACTCATTCAAGGAGGGAGAGAGCCTATGAACACCACATTTTCAGAAATGATTGACAGATTGACCGCCACCACCCCGGAGCAGGAGGACTACACCGGCGAGGACGGTTTACTGTACTGCGGCAAGTGCCATAAGCCGAAAGAAGCCTATTTTGCGCCGGACAAGGCCGCTATCTTTGGCCGTGACCGCCACCCGGCAGAGTGCGACTGCCAGAGAGCCGCCCGCGAGGAACGGGAAGCCGCCGAGAAACGGCAAAAGCACCTTGACACCGTAGAGGACTTGAAACGCCGGGGCTTTACCGACCCCGCCATGCGGGACTGGACTTTTGAGAACGACAACGGCCAGAACCCGCAGGCAATCCGGGCGCGCAACTATGTGAAGAACTGGGAACGGGCTTACGCCGGGAATGTGGGCTGCCTGTTCTGGGGGAGCGTCGGCACCGGCAAGAGTTACCTTGCGGGCTGTATCGCAAACGCCCTCATGGAGAAAGAAATCCCCGTCTATATGACGAATTTTGCCCTTATCCTCAATGACCTTGCCGCCAGCTTTGAGGGCAGGAATGAATATATTTCCCGTCTTTGCCGCTATCCGCTGCTAATCCTTGACGACTTCGGTATGGAGCGCGGGACAGAATACGGGCTGGAACAGGTTTTCCATGTGATTGACAGCCGTTACCGCAGCCGCAAGCCGCTGATCGTCACGACCAACCTCACGCTTTCAGAGTTGCAGCACCCAAAAGACACCGCCCATTCCCGGATTTATGACCGGGTGCTGGAAATGTGTCCCCCGGTGTGCTGTACCGGCGGCAATTTCCGCAAAAAGGCCGCACAGGACAAGCTGGGGCTTTTGAAAGAACTGATGAACGAGTGAAAGGAGTATTGCCTATGGCAGATAACAAGCAGCCCGACACCCGCACCGCCCGCCGCCCCGACTGTGTGACGGAAATCCGCATGGGCAATTCCGTCCTTGTCGTGTCCGGCTATTTCAAGAAAGACACTACCACCACCGCCGCCGACAAAATGGCGCGGGTACTGGAAGCGGAAGCCGCTGCTACACAAAAACCGGCGATTTGACAAGCTGTAAAGAAGCAGATTTGACACTTTTGCCGCTATACAACCAGCCCTGTTCCGTGGTACAATGAAACCACGGAATAGTGGGGCTGGCTGTCGGAAACGGAGGATTTTATGTTAAGACAAGCCACCCAAAACCTCATTACCGCCCTTTATCCGAGATTGTCCCATGAGGACGAATTGCAAGGCGAGAGTAATTCCATATCGAACCAAAAACGGATACTCGAAACCTTTGCAAAACAGAATGGCTTTACCAACCTGCGCTGGTACACCGACGACGGCTATTCCGGCGCGAACTTTCAAAGGCCCGGTTTTCAAGCCATGCTTGCAGACATTGAAGCCGGGAAAGTGGGTACGGTCATCGTCAAGGACATGAGCCGGTTAGGGCGTAACTACTTGCAGGTGGGATTTTACACGGAAATGCTGTTCCCTCAAAAGGGAGTGCGTTTTATCGCTGTCAACGACAATGTGGACAGCGCAAACGGCGGCATGGACAACGATTTTACCCCTCTGCGAAATCTGTTCAACGAATGGCTGGTGAGAGATACGAGCAAGAAAATCAAGGCAGTAAAACGAGCAAAAGGCATGAGCGGCAAGCCCGTTACCAGCAAGCCGGTGTATGGCTACCTCATGGACGAGGACGAGAACTATATCGTTGACGAGGAAACCGCGCCGGTAGTCCGGCAGATATACCAGCTTTGCCTTGCCGGGAACGGCCCGACCAAGATTGCCCGTATGCTTACGGAGCAGCAAATCCCCACGCCGGGGACGCTGGAATATCAGCGGACTGGCAGCACACGCCGCTATCACCCCGGCTATGAGTGCAAATGGGCGACAAATACCGTTGTCCACCTGTTGGAAAACCGGGAGTACACCGGCTGTCTGGTAAACTTCAAGACGGAGAAGCCCTCTTACAAGACCAAGCACAGAGTAGAGAACCCCATCGAGAAGCAGGCCATTTTCCCGAACCACCATGAGCCGATTATCGACACGGAAACATGGGAGCGCGTGCAGGAGTTACGCAAGCAGCGCAAACGCCCGAACCGCTATGATGAAGTGGGGCTGTTCTCCGGTATGCTGTTCTGCGCCGACTGCGGCCATGTGATGTACCAGCAGCGGTATCAGAACAAGAACCGCAAGCAGGACTGTTACATCTGCGGCAGCTACAAGAAGCGCACCAGCGACTGTACGGCGCACTTTATCCGCACCGACCTGTTGACCGCCGGTGTCCTCTCCAATCTCCGGCAAGTGACCGAGTATGCCGCCAAGCATGAGAGCCGCTTTGTGAAGCTGCTTATCCAGCAGAACGAGATCGGCGGCAAGAGAAAGACCGCCGCAGCCACGAAGCAGCTTGAACAGGCACAGGAGCGCATTTCTGAAGTGAGCCGCATAATCAAGCGGCTGTATGAGGACAATGTGAACGGCAAAATCAGCGACGAGCGTTTCATGGAACTGTCGGCAGACTATGAGCAGGAACAGCGGGAACTGAAAGACCGCGCCGCCGCTTTGCAGGAGGAACTTTCCAAGTCGCAGGCCGCCACCGTCAATGCGGAAAAGTTTATGGGTATCGTCCGAAAGCACCTTGCCTTTGAGGAATTGACCCCCACCCTCTTGCGGGAGATGATTGAGAAAATCGTCGTGCATGAGTGCAGCTATGACGAGAACGGCACCCGCAGGCAGGACATTGAGATTTATTACAGCTTTGTCGGCAAGATTGACTTGCCCGAAGCCTAACGCCCGACCTATCCGACACAACGCGCGAGTGCCGGATAGGAACGGCAAAATTTTTTACACTTCTATTACTTCTTTATCGCACATCAGTAAACGCCCCCGGAAACCCCTCGCCGTGCCCCGCAGGGTAGGAGATCAGCTCCGCCGTCTCCCTATCGCAGTCCGACGGGTCCTTTTGCAGCAGCAGATTGCCCCCCTCCCGGCGCCCCAGCTCCAGCTGGTCCGGCCGTTCCAGCTCCCACTGCGCCGACTGTTTCGTCCCCGAGACCTGCAGCCGCAGGCTGTTCTTCCTCCCCGCGCACATCTGCGAGAAGCAAGCGCTCCCCACCGCTCCTCCCTCAAAACGCAGCAGCACGCTCGCCAGGTCCTCCGTCTCGACCGGCTCCTCAACGTACCCGGTATCCGGCCCCGCCTTCGCAAAGGTCGCAAGCTCCCCCTTCGCCCGCTTTCGCACCGGGTACCAGGTTTTAAATTGCGCCATCACGCCCGTGATCCGCTTCCCCGTCACATACTCCGCCAGGTCCAGCCAGTGCGAGCCAATGTCCGCCACCGTGCGCGTGCACCCCGACTGCTCCTTCGACAGCCGCCAGCTGTAGTCCGTCTGGTAGAGCAGCCAGTCCTGCAAGTAGGCTCCGTCCACCGAGATGACCTCCCCCAGCTCCCCTCCCAGGCAGAGGGTGCGCAGCCGGTGGGTCATGGGATAGAAGCGGTTGTGGAAGTTGACCATGTTGCCGTTCCCCCGCTCCTTCGCCAGCGCGGCGAGCTCGCGGGCTTCCTCCACCGTGCGGGTGAAGGGCTTCTCGCAGACGACGGCGAGCGAGCGCTCAATCGCCGCCTTGGCGATGGGGTAATGCAGGTGGTTGGGGGTGCAGATATGCACCGCGTCTAAGGTCTCCTGCGCCAGCAGCTCCTCCCAGTCCTCGCACCAGAACGGGACATGGTACCGTTCGGCGATCTCCTGCGCCCCCACCGGGGCGCAGACGGCGGCCACCTCCACCCCGGGCAGGCGGCGCAGCGCGTCGATATGCGCCATCCCGACGAAGCCCAGGCCGATCACCCCGACTCGGCAGCGTTTCATCGCGCCACCTCCTTTTGAAACAGCTCCTTCATCCCTTTCAGGGTGGCGGTGCCCTGCTTGACCAGGAACTCCTCGTCGCCCCCCACCGAGATCAGCCGCGCGCCCCGCGCCATCCATTCCTCCACAATCTCCGGCATGTATCCCATCGACACCCCGAACGGCCGCCCGTCCGCGCGGCACTTCTCCCCGATCTCATCGAGCAGCCCCAGCAGCTGCGGATCGCGCAGCTGCCCGATCTTCCCGATCGAGGCCGACAGGTCCATCATCCCCACCACGAACGCGTCGATCCCCGGCACGCTGAGGATCTCATCCAGGTTGCGCACCGCGTCGATGTGCTCGAGCTGCGCGATCACCCAGGTCTTCTTCGCCTGCTCGAAGTACTCCTCCATCGGGGTGAGCCCGTACCGGATCGCCCGCCCCGGCGCATAGCCACGGATCCCCTCGGGCGGGTATTTGCAGGCCGCCACCGCGGCCGCCGCCTCCTTCGCCGTGCGGATGAAGGGGAAGATGACCCCGTCCATCCCGATCTCCAGCACAGGCTTTACCAGCACCGGGTCGTTCCAGGGCACGCGGTAGAAGGCCGCCGCGCCGTTCGCCTGCGCGGCGCGCACCTGCGCGGCCACCATGTCGAGCGTCAGGGCGCTGTGCTCCCCGTCGATCCAGATATAGTCGTACCCCTCCATCGCGAACAGCTCGCTGAAGCTCGCCTCCCGCCACTTCACATGCGTCCCGATGGCCAGGCCACCGTTTTCCAGCTTCTTCTTTAACTCGTCAATTCGGAACATTTCGTCCCCTCCAAAGTATATTAACGTTAATATAACTGATCATCTTTATCTTACCCACCCCTCCCCAACTTGTCAAGCACGGCGCAATAAATTTATTTTTTATCTTTACAGAATAGATTTTATCCACTATAATAGCAACAGAAGAGTATATTAACGTTAATATAATGGAGGTATTCCCAATATGAAAATTACCGATATAAAGTGCCACCGCCTCAAGGAAACCACTCTGCTGCCGGCCATCCCCCGCAACCTGATCGAATACACCCTGGTAAGGGTGCTGACCGACGAAGGGATCGAAGGCGATTACATCATCTGGTCCGAAGTCCCCTCATCCCGGCCCGGCGCGGTGGCCGAAGCCCTGCGCCAGATGCGCCCTTACCTGCTCGGGGAGGACCCGCTGCTCATTGAACGCCACTGGCAGCGCCTGGGCAAAATGTGGTATGCCGAAAAGGGGCCGGCCTTCGCCGCTATCGATTGCTGCCTATGGGACATCGCCGGCAAGAAAGCCGGGCTGCCGCTCTACAAGCTGCTCGGCGGCGCGCGGGATAAGATCCTCGCCTACGCCAGCGGCGAGCCGCCCAAGTCCCGCGAGGAGAAGGCCGAGCAGGCCGCCGAGCTGCGCGAGCGGGGCTACCGCGCCAGCAAGGTCCATCCCTTCAGCATGGAGGACTGCCGCGCGGTACGGAAGGCGGTCGGTGATGAAATGATCCTGATCCACGACGCGATCTTCGCCCTGGACGTGCCCGAAGCGCTGCGGGTGGGGCGGGTACTGGAGGAGCTCAGATTCCACTGGTACGAGGCCCCCCTCCCCGCCGAGGATATCGACGGCTACGCCTATTTGACAAAAAAGCTGGACATCCCGGTGACGGTGGAACTGCGCGGGGACTACCGCACCTATCTCGAGAGGCGTGCGGTCCGGATCTTCCGCACGATCAGCGATTTCACCGGCGGGATCACCGAAATGAGAAAGCTCGCCACCCTATGCGGAATGTACGGCCTCAATTTTGAACCGCACTCGTTCGGCGGGACCTATACGCAGGCCGCGAATTTGCATTGCATGCTCTCGATCACCAATTGCGAGTTCTTCGAGCTGCCGCTGGTGCGGGGAAAGGAAGGGGCCTTCGACGTCGGCGTGCAGAAGGGACTCCGCATCGACTCCGAAGGCTATGTCCATGCCCCGGAAGGGCCGGGACTGGGGCTAATGCTCGACTGGGATGTGGTCAAGGCCGGGGAAGAATATTGTCTAGACTGAGCCATGAGACGGGCCCGAAGCGTACGCTTCGGGCCTTTTTTGTCCCCTTCCCCTGTTTTTGAGAAGCAGTAATATGGATCATATCCCATGACCATCAGCTTCGTGACCGGTTTTTGTCCAAATTACGGGTTGGGCTTCTGCCCGATTTTATGAAGCGCTTTCGGCAAAGACAGGATAATTCATACTAATGTACAAAGATTTCTTGTTATCTTTGTATAGTTCAACATCGCTTTTCTCTTGACATTAACGTTAATATAGATTATATTGATATTAACGTTAATATACAACTGAAAATCAATATCCGCCCGCGCCTCGGTGCGGCGGAAGCAAAACAAAGGAGCCGTGAGAGATGGTCAAACAGTACATAGACGGTATGCTGGTGGACGGCCTCGGCGAACCCTTCGGGGTGTGCGACCCGGCCACCGGGGAGGAGATCGCCACGATCGGCGCGGCCACCGCGCAGCAGGCCGAGGCGGCCCTCCTGGCCGCGCAGCGCGCCTTTTCATCCTGGTCAAAAACCACCATGGACGAACGGGTGGCCTGGCTGCACAAATTCCGCGACGCCCTGCTGGCGGAGAAGGACTTCATCTGCGACCTCCTCTCCCGCGAGACCGGAAAGCCCTTCCGGGTGGCGGTGGAGGATTTCGACTGGTGCACCGACTGCCTGCAGTTTTATGCCGAGGAGGTGCGCCGGGTCTACGGCACCTCCCTCCCCTGCTACAACCGCCCCTACGGGAACACCTACCACATCGTGGAGAAACGCCCGCTGGGCGTGATCGTGGGGCACCTGGCCTGGAACTACCCGCTGGGCAACGCGGGCTTCAAAATCGGCCCGACAATCGCTTCGGGCTGCACCTGCGTGCTCAAGCCCTCCTCCGACGCGCCGCTGGCCACCCTGTATATGGGCGAAATCGCACATCGGATCGGGCTGCCGGCGGGAGTGCTCAACATCCTGGCGGGCCCGGTCGAGGAGCTGGGGCCGGCGCTCAACTCGAGCACCATCCCCAAGATGATCACCCTGATCGGCTCGTCCCGTTCCGGGCGGATGGTGATGGCCCAGGGCGCGACCTCGATCAAGCGCTACTCGCTCGAGCTCGGCGGCAATGCGCCGTGTATAGTGATGGAGGACGCCGACCTCGCGCTCGCGGCCAAGTCGATCGTCGACAAGAAGACCTCGAATTCCGGGCAGATGTGCACCGACTATAACCGCATCTATATCCACGAGAGCATCTATGAAAGGATGACCGGACTGGTGCTCGAAAACCTGCGGCAGGTCAAACTCGGCAAACACCGCGAGGAGGGCAACACCATGGGCCCGATGATCACACGGGCCGCCCGCGACCGGATGTTTGAGCTGCTCGCGGACGCCAAGCAGCGCGGCGCCAGGCTCCTCTGCGGCGGCGAAACCCCCGCCGGATACGAGCAGGGCAACTGGATCACCCCCGCCCTGCTGGCGGACGTCACCGAGGATATGCGCGTCTCCCGGGAGGAGATCTTCGGGCCGATCATCGCGCTGCGCCCCTACCGGGACCTCAGCGAGGTGCTGCGCCTGGCGGTGGACACCGAATACGGCCTGGCCTCCTATCTCTTTGGGCACGATGCGCGCAAGCTCTCACAGGCCTTTGAGGCGCTGGAGTTCGGCGAGGTCTTTGTCAACGACGCGGGCGGCGGCCCGCAGCTGCCCCATGTGGGGGTCAAGCAGTCCGGGATCGGGTGCGATTCCTCCGCCTGGAGCCTCGACGAATACTACGAGCTGCGCCGGATCGCCATGATCCCCTGACCAAAAATCAAACGGCCAAACCTTTAAGACAACAAAAAGGAGTGCATTCAAACGATGAAAAAGACACTTTCCTTCCTGCTGATCGCAGGGATGGTCCTCGCCTCTTTTGCGGGCTGCTCCGGCGGCCAGAGCGAAGCCCCCGCAGAGTCCCAGACACCCGCCTCCTCTGAAGCCGCCCCCTCCTCCGGGGCGCCCGCCCCGGGCGAGCAGACGGTGATCGAATACATCGACCACTTCAACGAGGAGACCAAGGTCAACGGCGTCACCGCGGTGATCGAAAAGTTTGAAGCGAAGTATCCGCAGTACAAGGTCGAAGCGGCCCATACCAGCTCGGACACCTTCCTCGACCAGATCCGCACCCGCGTGGCGGCGGGCGACCCGTACGATGTGTTCATGGGGATCCTGACCGACTTCTCCGAGCTGGTCGACAAGGGCGAAATCCTTCCCCTGGAGGACCAGCCCTTCACCAGCCGGATCAACGAGGCCACCCTGGAGCCCGAAACCAAGGACGGGCATATCTGGGCGATCCCGACCAGCACCAGTATCGGCGGGGTCTATTACAACAAGAAGGTTTTTGAGGAGCAGGGGATCAAGGCGCCGACCACCCGCAGCGAGTTTAAAGCAGCCTGTGAGAAGCTGCAGGCCGCCGGGATTATCCCGATCAGCGGCGGCTATATGCAGGGCAACGTGGTGTTGGACAACGTGCAGTGGGTCTGCCATCCGCTGTGGCAGACGATGGGCGAAAACGACATCAACCGCAAGATCATGGACGGGGAAGCCAAGTTCGCCGATTCCAAGGCCTACCTCGAGGGGCTCAAGGTCTGGAATGAGATCGAGCTCGATTTCATGGACGCCAATGAGCTGAGCGTCGACCGTTCCGAGCGGGTGATCCAGCTGGCCAACGGGACGCTGGGCATGCTCGCCTCGGGCAGCTGGTCGGTGGGCGACATCCGCACCGCCGCCCCCGACGGCGAGTTCGGCTTCATCCCGGTCTGCGTGTTCGAGGAGGCCGAGAAGAACGGCGTCATCCTCGCCAACGACGACGGCTTCATGATCTCCGCCAAGGCCAAGAACCTCGAGGGCGCGCTCGCCTACATGGACTTTTTGACCAGCGAGGAGGGCGCAAAGGCCTGGCTGGAGAAATCCAAAACCATCTCCTCGATCAAGGGCCTGACCATGGACGACGCCGACCCGATGGTCCAGGAGATGCTCGCCCTGGTCGACAAGGGACAGCGCTACTACGCCAAGGACGCGGTCCAGTTCGAGGGCCCGGCCCTGACCAAGGCCAGGACCGTGTTCCGCTCCTATGTCGCCCTCCCGCCCGAGCAGCGCAAGGACTATGAAAACGCGCTCAAATGGCTGGACGACGAGTTTGACGCGATGAGATAGCACGAAGCCCGGCGGGGCGGCGCACGCCGCCCCGCCTTTTATAAAGAAGGTGATGATATGAACAGCACGACCGCCGCCCCGAAGAGGAGCGCCCCCCAGCGGATAGCCCGCTATATGAGGCGGGAGGCGCCCTATCTCGTCATGATCCTGCCCGCCTTTTTGTTTTTCTTCCTGTTCGTGCTGCTCCCGCTCATCGAGGGGATCCCGATCTCCTTCACCGAGTGGGACGGCTTCTCGGACGTTCGGCCCTTCGTGGGCTTCCAGAATTATGCCAAGCTCTTTCACGACAAGTTCGTCTACAACGCCGTGGGCAACACCCTGGAATTCACCATCTACGAGGTGGTCCTCTGCAACGTCCTCGGCCTGCTGATCGCCGTCTGGCTCAAGAAGGCCTGCGCGCACAACAACCTCTTCCGCACCCTGATCTTTATGCCGCACGTCATCTCGCTGCTGCTTTCCTCCTATATGGTGCGGTACATCTTCAATGAATTTTACAACGTCACCGGCGTGGTCAACATCCTGGCCGTCCCCAAGACGGTCATCATCGGCCTGGCGCTGATCGCCATCTGGCGGGACACCGGCTACTGTATGGTTATCTATCTCGCGGCCATCCAGGGGGTGGACGAATCCCTCTACGAGGTGGCCAGGATCGAGGGCGCAGGCAGAATAACCCAGTTCTTTAAGATCACCGTGCCGATGATCATGCCCGCCATCACCGCCAACGTGACGCTGCTGACCGCCTGGGGGCTCAAGCTCTACGACTACCCCATGGCCGCCACCGGGGGCGGCGGGCCCGGACGCGCGAGCGAATCGGTGAACATCTATATCTACAACAACATCTTCCCCTACTTCAAGGCCGGCTACGGCCAGGCGCTGGCGATCGTCTGGGTGATCGTCATCTTCATCATCACGCAGTGTATCCAGGGCTATCTGCGCCGCAAGGAGGTAGAGCTGTGATGAACACGCTGAAAAAAGGAGGGTTTCCCGCATGAAGACCAATCCCGTTTTGCGGGGAGTCAACTTCCTGCTCAAATTCCTGGTGGTGGCGCTCATGCTCTCCCCATTTTACCTGGCGTTCTGTTATGCCTTTAAACCCAAGGAGGAGATTACCACCTCGGGGCTGAGCTTCCCCACCCACCTATATTTGGACAACTTCAAAAACGCCTTTGAGCGCACCAACTTCCTGGTCCCGCTGAGCAACACCCTGCTGGTGACCGTGCTGAGCACCGCCGTGCTGACGGTGGCCTGCTCGATGGCAGCCTATGCCATCGCCCGGCGCAAGAGCCGAATCTACCAGGTTTTCGGCGCGCTGCTCATGCTGACCATCCTGGTGCCGTTCCACGCCTACATGCTCCCGCTCTACATGCGGCTGCAAAGCTGGGGGCTGATCAACACCCTCACCGGCTTTTCGATCGCCAAGATCGGCGCGCAGGTCGGCTTCTCGGTCATCATCATCAAGGGGTTCGTCAAGACCATCCCCATCGAAATCGAGGAGGCCACCTACATCGACGGGGGCGGGGTCTTCCGCAATTTCTTCTCGGTCGTCCTGCCGCTGATGAAGCCGATCATCATGACCTCGGTCATCATCAACGCTTTGGACGTCTGGAATGAATACGTCATCGGCGTGGTGGTGCTGCAAAAGCCCGACAAGTACATCCTCTCCCTGCTGCAATACACCTTCTTTGGGCAGTATTTCGTCAACCTGGGGCAGGCGTTCGCCATCTTCACCATCTCAATGATCCCCATTCTGGTGCTCTATTTCATCTTCCAGCGCTTCATCATCAGCGGGATCGTGATGGGCGGCGTCAAGGGATAACCGCTTACCTCCATATATGGCTCATGGCCACCTCCTTGGAGGTGGCCATGAGCCTATACCCTATCTCGTCTATTCCCCGTCCAGCACCCCTTGCAGCTGCTCCCGGCTTTCGATCCCGGAGGTGGCCCCGGTCCTGCGCACCGCGAGCGAGGCCGCGGCGTTCGCCAGCCGGCAGCACCCGGCGAGGTCCTCCCCCTCGAGCAGCCCGGCAATAAAGCCGCTGGCAAAGCAGTCCCCCGCCCCGGTGGTGTCCACCGCCCCGGTCAAAAAGGCCGGGGATTGATGGGAGCCCTTTTGGTTTTTTGCAAGGCACCCCCGCTTCCCGGTTTTGACCAGCGCCGTCCCCACCCCAAAGCGCAGGATCATTTCGGCGGCCCTTTCGGGGTCGCGCTCGCCGGTGAGGGTCTCGGCCTCCTCGAGGTTCGGGAAAAAGTAGTCGACGAGCGGCCAGAGCTCGCGGTACTGCTCCATCACGGCCCCCGGCGGGCAGACCGCGTCGGTGCAGAGGACCGCGCCCATTTCCTTTGCCTGCCGCGCGCAGGAGAGCGCGAATCCAAGGTCCAAAAAGGGCGGCTGGTAGAGGCTCGCCAGAGTCACTACCTTCGCCTTTGGCAGCCGCAGCTCCCGCGGCAGGCGCGGCAGGCTTTCGGGCGGGGGGCTGACGAAGCTGCGCTGGCCGTCCGTGCGGATCATTACCACGCTCACCGGGGAAGGACGGTGTTGATCCCTGTGGCACATCGAGAGGTCCACTCCCGCATGAGAGAGCTGCCCGGCGATAAAGTCGGCGGCGTTCCCCTCCCCAAGGGCTGCGAGCAGACCGGCGCGCTTGCCAAGACGGGTGAGCACCACCGCCTCGTTGAGCGCGTCGCCGCCCACGCAAAGCTCCACCTGCCGCGCCGGGTTGATTTCCCTCTCCGGGTCGAACCGGCCGAGCCCCCGCACCAGGACGTCCACGCAGGCCGCCCCGATGGTCAATACATCCAGCATGAGGGTTCCTCCTTTCTTTTATAAAACGAGGGCGGGTGCAAATTGCTCCCCGCCCCCGCCACGGATATGGATTCAGATCCCTGCGAAGAGCTTCATCCGCTCCTCGACCACCTGCGCCACCGCCTCCTTGGCCGCGGCGAAGAGGTCCAGGTTGTGGCGGATGTCCGGATCATCGGCCTGCAGCTGGTAGATTTTCTGCTGATAGGCCGTCACCAGGTCGGTGGCGACGTTGATCTTGGCAATCCCCGCCTGCACCGCCTCGGCGATCTTGTCCTCGGGCGTGCCCGAGCCGCCGTGCATCACCAGCGGCAGGGACACCTTGGCGGCGATTTCCCTCAGACGCGGGATGTTGATTTCGGGCTTAAAGCCCTTCGGGTACGCCCCGTGCATAGTGCCGATCGAGACGGCCAGCGCGTCGATCCCGGTGCGCTCGGCGAACTCGGCGGCCTCGGCGGGGTCGGTCTGGAAGGCCTCGGCCACGGTGACCTCCTCGTCCCCCTCGTTGCCCGGCAGGCGTCCGATCTCCGCCTCGACGCTCACCCCGCAGGCGTGCGCGACCTTGACGACCTCTTTCGTGAGCTCGATGTTCTTTTCCAGCGGGAAGCGGGATGCGTCGATCATCACCGAAGTGAAGCCTCCCCGGATCGCACCGACGATCATCTCATAGCTGCGGTAGTGGTCGGCGTGCAGGGCGATCTCGACGTCCAGCTCGTCGGCGATCGAGCGGGCCATGGCCGTCACCCGTGCAAAGCCCCCCATGTCCAGGGCCATCTGATCCCCCACGATATAGATGGCCGGCTGATGGAGCTTCTTGGCGGTTTCGGCGATGGCACGGGCGCTGTCATAGTTAAAAGCCAGAAAGCCCCCTACCCCGCGATGCCCCGCGCGCGCCTTAATCAGCATTTCCTTCATCGATACCAGCGGCATAAATACTCCTCCTTCTTCGTTTTGAGATCTGTGGAAACGATTGACAATGTGTAACAAAAGGTGTACTATATGCATTATCAGGTATATTAACGTTAATGTCAAGCTATTTTTTAAGTTTTATGCAAGTTTATTTCAATTATTTTACGTTCTATGCAAATTATCTGCTGTAAATTTGGACAAAAGGCCAATTACTCTGTAAAATTAGTTTCAATTTATATGAACGATAATATTGCAGCAAAATTACATTGAGAAAGGACCAACCGCCATGCTGAATCATCCAGTCAAAATAGGCTTCGCCCCCACCAAGCGGGACGTTTTCACCAATCCGGAAGCCCTCACCATACGCCGGCAGATCAAGGAGCGGGTGCTCTCCCTCGGGATCGAGCTGGTGGACATCGAGGGGATCAACGAGGACAGCCTTTTGCAGTTCCCCTCGGACATCGAAAAAGCGGTCAAAATCTATAAGGAGGCCGGAGTGGACGGGCTCTTCTGCCCGCATTGCAACTTCGGCGCCGAATCGGTGGTGGCGCGAATCGCCGCCGCCGTAGGCAAGCCGGTCCTGCTGTGGGGCCCGCGCGACGGCGCCCCCGCCCCCTTTGACGGCAGGACCCGCGACTCGTTGTGCGGGCTGTTCGCCACCGGCAAGGTGCTGCGCCGCTTTAACGTCCCCTTCACCTACCTGACCAACTGCGGCGCCGAGGAGGAGTCCTTCGCCTTTGGGGTGCGCTCCTTCGCGGCGGTCTGTGCGGTCGTGCGCGACTTTCGCAGCACCCGGGTGCTGCAGATCAGCACCCGGCCCGAGCCCTTCTGGACGGTCATGTTTAACGAGGGCGAGCTGCTCGAACGCTTCGGGCTGCAGGTCTTCCCGGTGACGCTGCAGGAGGTGGTCTGCGAGCTGGAGCGCCTCGAGCGCGAGGAAGCGCCCGCCGTGGCCGAGGCCATGCGCGACATTCGCTGCCGCCTCAACTGCGGCGAGGCCGACGAGGAACAGCTACTGCGCATGGCCCGGCTGCTGGTGGGGGTGCAGAACCTCGCCGGCAAAAACGGCTGCAACAGCGTGGCCATCCAGTGCTGGGAGCCGCTGCAGCGCGCCGTGGGCGCCGCCTGCTGCACCGTCAACGGGATCCTGACCGAACGCGGGCTGCCCGTCGCCTGCGAGCGCGCCAGTTCGGTTTTCTTCGCCGACCTGACCATCCGCCATCCCGACAACGACAACAGCGTCCTGCTCTGGCACTGCGGCAACTTCCCGCCGAGTTTAGCCATCGACGCCAAGGCGCGAGCGCTCTCGGTGCTGCACAACCCCTTTGGGGACTGCGCCTCCCAGAGCAACTGGGAAATCCGCCATGGGGACATCACAGTCTGCCGCTTCGACGGCGACCACGGCGAATACCGCCTGATGATCGGCGAAGGCAAGGGCGTGGACGGCCCGCCGACCGTGGGGACCTATTCCTGGTTCGAGGTGGACAGCTGGCCGCGCTGGGAACGGCATCTCGTCGAGGGGCCCTATATCCACCACTGTGCCGGCGCGCACGGGCGTTTCGGGCACATCCTCTACGAGGCCTGCAAATATCTCGGCATAGAAGCCGACCCCATTTCCCCCCGCGCCGAAGAATTTCGCGACCGCTGGCTCGGCCGGTAGTGGACAAACTGAGGAAAATAAACTAAAATATGGTAGTATACAAATATCTTTCACATGGGGTTGGCAGAATGAACATGAATGGAAAGCAACGGGTCACCATGAAAGACATCGCCCAGCACACCGGGTATTCGATCAACACCGTTTCCCAGGTGTTGCGGGGGATCTACCCTTCCGGCCCTACCTGCGACAAGGTGCTCGCCGCCGCCAAGGAACTGGGCTATATCGGCAACTCGATCGCGAGCTCGATGCGCCTGGGGTCCACCAAGACCATCGCCATCATCCAGAGCGACATCTCCAACCCCTATTTCGGGCGGCTGATCCGCAACTTCGTCAACATCCTGTCCGAACGGGGCTACACCGCCACCATTTACAACACCGACAACGTCCTCTCCCACGAGAGGGCCGCGGTGATCTCGGCGATCCGCCAGAACGTCGACGGCATACTCTTCGGCCCGGACGACATCCATTCGGGCGAGAGCGTGGAGTTCCTTTACAATTCCCGCATCCCCTTCGTGGTCTTTGCCAACGACGTGAGCAATCCGAACATCTCTTCGGTGCGGATCGACGAGGTCAAGGGCGGGTTCCTCGCCACCAGGCACTTAATCTCGCAGGGCTGCCGCAACATCGTCATGGCCACCGCGCCCAAGGGGATCCTTTCCGCCCAGCTGCGGCTGGAGGGGTACCGTCAGGCGCTGGAAAAGAGCTCGCTTCCCTACCGCAACGCCAACATCCTTTCAGTGCCCAGCGTCTTCGCCTCCCAGGGCGGGCACCGCCGGGCCTGGAAGGAGGTCTGCGCCCAGCTTGCGCAGCTGCCCTTCGACGGGATCGTCGCCTTCAGCGACCAGGTGGCGCTCAAGCTCCTGCAGGGGCTGCGCGAGCAGGGCTTCGAGCGCATCGCGATCGACCAAATCCCCATCGTGGGCTTCGACAATATCCTGGAGGCCTTCCCGCTGCCGCTGCCGCTCTCCAGCATAGGCTGCGCGGGGGAGGACATCGCGCACGCCTCCCCGCGCCTGCTGCTCGAGATGATCGAAAAGGGGGAAGATTTCGTCCCCCAAAAGCTGGTGCTGGACGTCAAGGTCTATAAACGCCAATGAACCCATCCGTCGGAAAAACCCCCGGGGAAGTATCTGCTTCCCCGGGGGTTTTATACGATGCGCCAGAGGGAGAAGACGCATAAATTTGTCCGTTATTCCGTCACCCAATAACCGAACATCCGATGGGATTCGATCCGATTCGCCCTCCATTGCGATTTGGATGGGCGGGTGCTATAATTAAAACATGGCGTATGGTTTGTCTGCCCGCGGGCAGAACAAACGATAAAATTTTACCTTGGAGTATATGATGTCTGAATTTATATCCATCCTTCCCCCGTTTTGTTCCAGCCTCGACAAGCGCAAGCTCTACAGCTTTGATGTACAGATCATCGAGACGCCCACCCGTCCGGTTGTCTTTCAGCGCTCCCGCTTTTTCTTTTTCACCTCCGGCAAGGGGAAGCTGCAAATTCAGGACGTCGAATACGACGTCCTGCCCGGCGTGCTGGTCGCGCTCCATCCCTGGCAGGTCCTGCGCATAAGCCAGGTCGAAAAGCACCTGCAATGCAAGGTGATCGACTACTGCTTCGATACGCTGAATATGCTCCTGCGCAGCTACTACAATACCGAAAACAAGCCGCTTCAGATCATCGAAAGGATGTCCGTGCAGCCTATCGTCTACTGCGACAAGGAGCAGCAGGAGACGATCCGGGCCATCTTTGGCACCATCGAGCAGGAGACCGGCCGGGAATCTCTGCTGGTGTCGGAAAACACCCTCGAGCTCGCCGGAATCTATACCGTCAACAAGATTCTGGAGCTGATCGTCCTGTTCTGCCGCATGGTCACCCCCGCGAAGGAGCTGCCCGCACGCCAGGGCAGCGATGCGCAGAAGGTCGTGCTCTTCCAGTACATGTACGCGCACCTCAACGAAAACCTGACGCTCAAAAAGCTCGCCCAGAGCTTTTATCTGAGCGAATCCACCATCAGCACCTACATCCGCAACACCATGGGGCATTCCTTTTACGACCTGATCGACGAAATGCGCATCGGGCGCGCGAGCAACTTCCTGCTCTACACCGACCTGACGCTGGAGGAGCTCGCCGGAATCCTGGGCTATGTGGACCCCGCGCACATGTCCAAGCTCTTCTTCGCCAAGGTCAACATGAAAATCACCGAATACCGCAAGGCCTACCAGCGGGTGAGCGACATCTGCAAGATCAAGGAGACCCGCAAGAGCTATGAGATCGTGGCCTACCTCTACCGCCGCTACCAGGAGGACGTGCGTATGAAGGACCTGATCGAAAACTTCGGGATGGGCGCCGTCGAGATCAACCGGATCCTTTTGCAGTATGTGGAAAAGAACTTCGGGGATTTCGTCAACTACCTGCGGATCAACAAGTCCTGCCAGCTCCTCGTGGAGACCGACCATCCCCAGGTGGACATCGCCGTGGAGGTGGGCTATAACACGCTCAAGACCTTCCAGCGCAATTTCTACCGCTTCCAGGGCATGACCCCCAGCAAGTACCGCTCGACCGTGAGGCGGCCCGGAGAGGGAAAAAAATGAATCCGCGCCAGCCGGGCTGAATCAAGATAAAATAAGCCTCTGTGGAAAGGGTGTCTGCCCTTTCCACAGAGGCTTATTTAAATATTGGCTCAGTCAATCCGTTTTTTTACCTTGCCGTCCTGGAGCACCACCTTGATGTTCTCCTGGTCTGCCAGCAGCGCAATGTCCTGCAGCGGGTTCCCCTTGCAGACGACGATGTCGGCCAGCTTCCCGCACTCCAGGGTGCCGAGCTCCTGCTCGCGCATGACGATATGCGCCCCGGTCTTGGTGGCCGCCACGATCGCCTCCATGGGGCTGAGCCCCCCTTCGCTGACCAGCAGCGGGAATTCCAGCCCATCCAGACGAAAATCCGTCACCTCGCCCCCGCCGTAGTCCGCGCCGAAGCCGATGGTGACTCCCATCTCATGCGCCAGGCGCAGGGTCTCCCCCTTCTTGGCGCAGGCCGCCTTGAGCTTGGGCCCGACCCAGGGGGCGCGCTTGTCGAGGTTTTGCAGCGAGATATGGCCGGTGGCCAGGGTCGGAACGATCCAGCCGCCGATCTTCATCAAATCCTCGCAGGCGCGCTCGTCGATGTAGGAGGCGTGCTCGATCGAACGCACCCCGGCCCTGATCGCCGCACGGATTCCGTCGATCCCGTGCGCGTGGATCGCCACATAGCTGCCGTAGTTCTCCGCCTCCTGCACGAAGGCGCGCAGCTCCTCGTCCGAATACTCCCGGGTGAAGAGCTTATTGCCCTGGCAGGCTACGCCCGCGGTCCCCATCACCTTGATGAAGTCGCACTTCTCCCGGAAGTGCATGCGCACCGTGCGGCGCACCTCGGTGACCCCGTCGGCAATCTCGGAGGCGAAGTTGCGGTCGTGATGCTTGGTGAACTCGATCGGGAAGTCCTTGATGTAATCGAGGTGCCCGCCGGTCTGGATCACGCATCTGCCCGATGAGCAGATACGCGGCCCGTCGATCAGCCCCTCCTCCCAGGCGCCTTTCAGATAGTTGGTCATCCCGCCGCACTCCCGCAACGTGGTGAAGCCCCCGTCGAGCAGGACCTTCATCTCGCTCACCACCCGGCAGACCGCGTGGTAGGCATGCTCGCGGTAGATGCGAAAATAGTCGTCGCCCAGCCCCAAGTGGCAGTGCCCCTCGATGAAGCCGGGCAGGATGGTCCCGTCCCCGACCTCGATCACCTCGGCGTTTTCGGGGACCGGGTATTCCCACTCGTTACAGACCGCTATGATCCTGTTGCCCTCCACCGCCACCGCGCCCCGCTCGATGGGCGCGCCGCCGTTGCCGTCGATAACCCGGCCTTTCAGTACATACATGGCACGATTCTCCCTCTTATGAAATCTGCTTCTTGATCTTGCCGTCCTGGATTACCACCTTGATGTTCTGGGCCTTCCCGAGCAGGGCGATGTCCTCGAGCGGGTTGCCCTTGCAGACGACGACGTCGGCGAGCTTCCCGCGCTCCAGCGTACCGAGCTCGTCCTCGCGCATGAGCAGGCGCGAGCTGGTCCTGGTACCGGCAACGATCGCCTCCATCGGCGTCATGCCGGCCTCCTCCACCAGCAGCGGGAATTCCAGGCCGTTGTTGCCGTGCACCGTGATGGTGCCCCCGCCGAAGTCGCACCCGCAGGCGATGGTGACCCCCGCCTTGTGCGCTCTCTTGAGGTTCTCCCCCTTCATCGCCTTGATCTTGGTCATCTTCTCCTTGACCCAGGGCGCGCGCTCGTCGATGTGCTGCCAGGAGAGGTAGCTCGTCGCCAGGGTGGGCACCAGCCAGGCGTCCTTTTTGAGCATGAGCTCGATCCCCTCTTCGTCGATCAGGGTGCCGTGTTCGATGCACTTGATCCCGTTGTGGAGCGCCGCGTTGATCGCCACCGGCGCGTGCGCGTGGATGCACACATAGCTGCCGTAGTTGTCCGCCTCGGCGGCGAAGGCGCGCAGCTCCTCGTCCGAAAACTCGCGGGTGAAGAGCTTGTTGCCCTGGCAGGAGATTCCAGGGCCCCCCATCACCTTGATGACATCGCACTTCTCACGAAAATGCATGCGCACCGTGCGGCGCACGTTGTCCACCCCGTCGCAGATTTCCGAGGTGATGTTGCGGTCGGGGTGCATGGTGAACTCGATGGGATAGTCCTTGATGAAATCCCAGTGCCCGCCGCTCTGGGCGATCGACTTGCCGGCCGAGCAGATGCGCGGCCCCGCGATCAGCCCCTCCTCCCAGGGGGCTTTGAGATAGTTGGAGATCCCCCCCACCTCGCGGATCGAGGTGAAGCCCGCGTCCAGAATCTGCTTCATATCCCGGATGCACTCGCAGACCCCATGGTAGGCGTGCCGCTGGTAAATGCGGTAATAGTCGTCCCCCACCCCCATATGGACGTGGGTGTCGATGAAGCCGGGCAGGATGGTCCCGTCCCCGACCTCGATCACCTCGGCGTTTTCGGGGACCGGGTATTCCCACTCGTTACAGACCGCCGCGATCCTGTTCCCATCCACCGCGACGATCCCCCGCTCGATGGGTTCGCCGCCTCTCCCGTCGATGACGCGGCCCTTTAAAATCAGCATAATACCATCGCCTTTCCCAAATAGTTATTGATCTTGCTTTTTCCAGGTGTGTTTGGTCATCGGTGCGCACCCCCTTACGAAATATGCTTCTTGATCCTGCCGCCCTGCACGACCACCTTGATGTTCTCAGGTCTGCTCAGCTTCCAGATGTCGGCGAGCGGGTCGCCCTGGCAGACCACCACGTCCGCCAGCTTGCCCGGGGTGAGGGTGCCGATTTCGTCCTCCATCAGCAGCAGCTTGGAGCCGGTCTTGGTCCCGGCGACGATCGCTTCCATCGGGCTCATGCCGGTCTTCTCCACCAGCAGCGGGAACTCCAGGCCGTTGTTGCCGTGCACCGTGATGGTGCCCCCGCCCAGGTCCGCCCCGCAGCAGATGGCGACCCCCGCCTCATAGGCCATGCGCAGGGTGCGCTCCTGGCATTCGTCGGCCAGACGCTCCTTCTCCTTGACCCAGGGCGCGCGCTCGTCGATGTGCTGCCAGGAGAGATAGCCCGTCGCCAGGGTCGGGATCAGCCAGGCGCCCTGGCGGACCATCATTTCGATCCCCTCCTCGTCGATGAAGGTGCCGTGCTCGACCGAGCGCACCCCCGCGCGCAGCCCCGCCTTGATGGCCTCGGTGCCGTGCGCGTGGATGGCGACATAGGTGCCGTAGTTTTGGGCCTCCTGCACGAAGGCGCGCAGTTCCTCGTCGGAAAACTCCCGGGTCATCAGCTTGTTGCCCTGGCAGGAGGTGCCCGCCCCGCCCATGACCTTCAAAAAGTCGCACTTTTCCCGGAAATGCATGCGGGCCGTGCGGCGCACGTTGTCCACCCCGTCGCAGATTTCGGTGGTGATGTTGCGGTCGGGGTGCTTGGTAAACTCAATGGGATAGTCCTTGATGAAGTCGAAGTGCCCGCCGCTCTGGGCGATGCATTTACCGGAAGAGAAGAGGCGCGGCCCGTCGATCAGCCCCTCCTCCCAAGGCGCCTTGAGATAGTTGGAGATCCCCCCGCACTCTCTTATCGAGGTGAAGCCCGCGTCCAGGATCTGTCTCATATCCCGCACGCATTCACAGACCCCGTGGTAGGCGTGGCGCTGGTAGATCCGGTAGAAGTCGTCCCCGACCCCCATATGTACATGCTGGTCGATGAAGCCGGGCAGGATGGTCCCGTCCTCGATTTCGATCACCTCGGCGTTCTGGGGGATCGGGTATTCCCAGTCGTTACAGACCGCTGTGATCCGCTCCCCCTCGATGGCGACGAGCCCCCGCTCGATGGGCTCGCCTCCGTTTCCGTCGATGACCCGGCCCTTTAAAATGAGCATAAGAATCCTCCTAAAGATCGTTGTCTCGGTGTTTTTGGGCGCAAAATTACCCTGCCCCCAGGGCATAGCCGCCGCCGGCAGGGGCAGGGCGCATTTGGAAGGCTTATCCCTTCACCGCACCGACGGTCAGCCCGCGGACAAAATACTTCTGGGTGCAGATGAAGAGGATGATGATCGGGATGGACGAGATCGCCATGCCCGCCATCAGCTGGCCCCAGTCGGTGCCGCTCTCCCCCTTGAGGGAGTTGAGCCCATAGGGGATGGTCTTGAGCGCCGCTGATTCGGTGTAAATGAGGGAAAACAAGAAGTCGTTCCAGACGTAGCGCGCCGTCAGCAATATCCCGGTCGCCATGATCGGCTTGCTGATCGGGACGAGGATTCGCCAGAAGATCATGAAGCTGGTGCAGCCGTCGATACAGGCCGCCTCCTCGATGTCCTTGGGCACGGTCATGAAATACGACCACATCAAAAACATGGTGTACGGCACGCGGAACGCCGTATAGACCAGGATCAGCCCGAGATAGCTGTCATAGAGGTGCAGCGCCTGCAAAATCTTGTAGTTGGAGATCAGGCTGACCTGGGGGGCGAGCATCAGCCCGCAGAGCAGGAACAAAAACCAGAACCGCCGCGAGCGGAAGCGGTAGCGGCTCAACGGGAAGGCCGCCAGCGCGGACACCGTCGCCACCAGCAGCGACGAGGCCACGGTGATGAAAACGCTGTTGAGGAAGAAGCGGCTGATGCCGATCTTCCAGACGCCGAGATAGTTTTTGAGGCTCCACTCGGCCGGGAGCTTGAAGGGGCTGATCAGCAGCTCGGTCGTGCTCTTGAAGCCGCTGACGGCCACCCACAGCATGGGATAGAGCGCGCCGACGAGCATGACGACAAAGAGAAGGATCACTAAAAACCGCAGCACGATCTGGCCGGCCGTCAGCTTGATTCCTGAACTTTTCATCCCTGTCACCTCCCGGAAGGCTGGCTCGCGCTGTCGATCCCAAACATACGGATCTGTGCGATGGACAGCACGAAGGTAATAACGAAAACAACCGCCCCAACCGCCGAGGCGTAGCCCATGGCGTCCTCGCGGAAGCCCGAGCGGAACAGCAGGGTGCCCAGCACCTCCGACGCGCGGCCGGGGCCGCCGTTGGTCATGACGTACACCTCGTCGAACACCTTGAACGCGCCGATCAGGGTGGTGGTCAGGTTGAGCAGTAGCATCTCCTTGACGTTCGGCACCGTCACATAGAAAAAGCTCTGGATCGGGTTGGCCCCGTCGATCTCGGCGGCCTCGTAAAAGTCGTCGGGAATCTTCTGGATCGCCACCACGAACAGCATGGTGGTATAGCCGACGAACTGCCACTGGGAGGAGGCGATCACGCAGAAGATCGCGGTCGAGGCGTTGCCCAGCCAGTCGATGGCGATGGCCCCAAGGCCGATCTGCTGCAGTGCCTTGTTGACAAAGCCCATGTTGGGATTGAGCATCAGCTGCCACATGAGCGCCACCACCGTCATCGAGAGCAGGGACGGCACGAAGAACACGGTGCGGCAGAACCCGCCCAGACGGCGGATCCACTTCTGCTCGAGCATGGCGGCCAGCGCCAGGGCGATCCCGACCTGGAAGGTGACCGAGATCACCGCAAACAGGATGTTGTTTTTCAGCGCGATCCAGAAGCTGCTGTCCTGCAGCAGGCGGGTATAGTTGGCCAGCCCCACCCACACCTTGGCCGAATAGGTGTTCCAGCGGAACAGGCTGTAGTAAAAATTGAGCCCCACAGCTATGTAGATAAAGACCGATACCAAAACGATTGCGGGCAGCAGGTACAAAAATGCGCCGCGGGAATTCTTATACATCGGGGTCCCCCCTCATCTGAATATGAGCCCTTGGGCCGCCCGCCGGGCAACGCTGCCTGCGGGCGGCCCCGTTTAAGCTCTGGTGTTTATTGCTCCGCCTTCACGCGGGCCGCCTCGGCCTGCACCTCGGACATGATCTGCTCGGGCGACTTGGTGGTGAACAGCTCCTGGATGTCGGACTGGTAGACGCTGGCGACCGAGCCGTCCATCTCCAGGTCGATGACCGCGATGAAGCCCTTGCACTGGTTGATGATGTCCATCGCCTTGATCAGCTGCGGGAAGGAATCCTCCGGGCTGGTCGCGACCGCGGAGATGGTGGAGACGAAGCCGAGGTCCTTCTGCATCTGGAGCTGGTTCTCCTCGTTGTAGAAGTATTCCAGGAAGTCGATGACCGTCTCGGGGCTCTTGCAAGTCGAAGAGACCGCGAACTGGTCCACCCAGGCGACCATCATGTCGAGGTCGCCCTTCGCACCCTCGACGACCGGCAGGGCGAAGACGTCCCAGCTGCCCTCTTCCATCTTGTCGAGGTAGTAGCTCTTGAAGCTGGCGCACTGGTCGTAGATCATCGCGGTCTGGCCGGCGTTGAACATCTCGCGCGCGATGTTCTGCGAGGTGGAGGGCATGCCGTCCATGAAGTAGCCCTTGTCGTTCATCCCCTTAAGCAGGTTCAGCGCCTCGACATATCCGGGGTCGTCGAACGCGCCGGTGGTCAGATAGTAGTCGTCGTTGAGGGTGTCCCAGGGCACCAGCTGCACATTGAGCGCCGAGATGTAATGCGCCGCGGCCCAGCCCTCGCCGTTGCCCAGCGCGATCGGGGTGACCCCGGCGGACTTGAGCGTTTCGCAAACGTCCATGAATTCATTCCAGGTCTTGGGGATCGTGATCGAGTTCTCCTCGAAAATCTTGGTGTTGTAGAGCACGAAGTTGACGCAGGTGCGGATCGGGAGGCTGTACTGCTTGCCGTCCACCTGCCCGGTGGTCAGGATTCCCTGGTTGAAGGAGCCCTTGAACTCGTCGCTCATCAGGGAATCCAGCTCCAGGATCGCCCCGTTCTTCGCAAAACGGGAGACCCATTCGCCGTCCCAGGTGAAAAAGAGGTCCGGCACGTCGTTGCCGCCGAGCATGACGCGGATCTTTTCCTTATAAGGCTCGTTGGGCACGACCTCGGTCTCGATCTTCACGTTGGGGTTCTTCTCCATGTAGCTGTTGACCAGGTTGTCCCAGTAGGGCAGCCGGTCCTCTTCCGCCCACTGATGCATAAACTTGAAGGTCACCTGGTCCCCTTCGGCGGTGGAGGCCGCCGGGGTGCTCCCGGCCTCGGAGCCGGAAGCGGGCGCGCCGCTGCCGGAATCGGACTGCGTGCTGGAGCTGCAGCCGGCAAACACGCTCAAGGACAGCAAAGTGGCGAGAACGATACTACCTGCTTTTTTCATTTTGACCCTTCCTTTCAAACCCTCTTTTGTTTCCAATCATTTTCTCCAATCCGTGGTTATCTTGCTGTAAAATAACCGTAGTGGTTTCCCTACGCCAGGACATTTTGTGAAAATTGACCAGAATTCATTTTTAGTCTACCGCGATGTCCCTCTTTTTGAAGGACATTTTTTCTTCGGCGTTTGTATATTGCCCTGTTTTTTCTCCCGGTTTTTTCCCGGTTTCACGGCAAAAAAATGAACCGGGCGCGGCATTTCCTTCTCGTTAAAATACAAAAGCAGCCGCCCCCTGAGGGGTGGCTGTACAGTTGGAAAAGCGCTTCCCTGCGATCCGTTCGGCGCGCATAAATACAGGCTCTTACGCGCTTGGCAACAAAAAAGGGCCCGCACTTTCCCGTGCGGGCCCCTAAGGGCTTGTCAGAGCTCGATCTCCTCCCCCGGCTCGAGGATGATCCGGCCGGGCGCTGAAAAACGTTCGGCGCAGGCGCGCTCGAAGAGCGCGCCCGGCTTCATATGGACCGGTATGCTGTGCCGCGCCCCGATGAGCCTCGCACAGGCGGACGCTTCCCCGGGGCCCATGTTGTAAACCCCGTCGATGGGCAGCAGGGCATAGTCCAGCCTGCGCTGTGAAAGCGAGTGCATCTGGTCGGTGGTGGAGGTGTCCCCCGCCGCGTAGATGCTGATCCCGTCGAGCGTCAAAAGATATCCCACGCATTCGCGCGGGTCGTGATTGATGTTCTCGGCGCGCACCGCCTCAATCTGCGCCACGCCCACGGTGAAGGTGTGATAGACCCCGCCCGCGAGCGCCTCCCGCTCGGTGATCATTTGGCATCCCGGGGCCCTCCTGACCAGCTCGACCCGGTTGTGATCGCTGTGCTGATGGGTCACCAGGATCAGATCGGCGGGCTTCTCGTACCCGCCTCCGACAAACGGATCGACATAGATCACCATTCCATGGTTGGAGGTGATCCGGTAGCTTCCATGGCCCTGATAATATAGCCTCGGCATAGCGCTGCTCCTTTCACGTCCTTTTTCTGATTATAGCACCTCGCGCCCTCCGAAGCAATTTAACTCTGGAATTCATGCGCCATAGACGATATAATAGCCATATGATCCCGGATTGGACAGGAGGCAGGGAATATGCAAAGGGAGCATCTTGAGGAGATTACCGCGCTGCGGCACCGCCTGCACGAGCGAGCGGAGCTCGCGATGGAGGAGCGGCAGACCAGGGAAACGCTGATCCGCTTTCTAAAAGAGCGCACCGCTCTCGAAGTCGAAGACCGGGGGCGCTGGTTTTACGCCCATTACCGCAGCGGCAACCGGGCGGCCCCGGCGCTCGCCTTCCGCTCGGACTTCGACGCGCTCGCCATCGACGAGGGGCCGGGCCTCCCCTACCGCTCGCGCAACGCCGGCGTTTCACACAGGTGCGGGCACGACGGGCACAGCGCCGCGCTGGCCGGGCTGGCGCTGGAGGCCGATAAGCTGGGTGCCGGGCGGGACCTTTACTTCATCTTCCAGCACGCCGAGGAGATTGGCGGCGGGGGCGAGGAATGTGCCGGGCTGATTACGGAGAAGGGGATCGCGCAGGTGTACGCCTTCCATAACATGAGCGGCTACCCGCTGGGGAGCGTGATGGTATGCGACGGAGTCACCCAGTGCGCCTCCAAGGGGCTGACCGTCCGCTTTTTGGAAACGCCCGCCCATGCCAGCCAGCCGGAGGACGGAAGGAACCCGGCTGGGGCCGCCGCGCGGCTGGTGCTCAAATCCCAGGAAGCGGCTGCCGCCGACGGCTTTTCAGGGATGGTGATGGCCACCGTCGTGCAGGTGGCAGTGGGGAACAAAAACTTCGGGATCGCCGCCCACCGCGGGGAGGTCTCGATGACCCTGCGGGCGGATTACGAGCGGGACCTGGAACGGCTGGAGGAGACGATCCGCCGCTATGCCGGCCGTCTGGCCGAAAACGAGGGGCTCAGCGTCTCGTTCGGCGAGAGCGACGTCTTTCCCGAAACGGTCAACGATCCCGCCTGCGCGCGGCTGGTGCGCGAGGCGGCGCAGGCGTGCGGGTACCCCGTCGTGGCGATGAAGAAACCGTTTCGCGCCTCGGAGGACTTCGGCCATTACCTTAAGCGCTGCCCGGGAGCGATGTTCTACCTCGGCAATGGGGAATCCTACGCGCAGCTGCACACCAGCGGCTACGACTTCAACGACCGGATTTTGGAGCGTGCGGTGGAGCTGTTCAAAAAGATCATCGAATTGGCGTAAAATGACAGGGGGAATGATAAAAATGAAGAAGTTTTTACAGGAATTCAAGGATTTCGCGCTGCGGGGCAACGTCGCCGACCTGGCCGTCGGCGTCATCATCGGCGCCGCGTTCCAAGCGATCGTCAAGTCGTTGACCGACGACATCCTTTCGCCCATTATCGGGTTGTTCGCAAAAACGGATTTCTCCGATCTCATCCTTGTGGTGCGCGGCGTGGACATCCGCTACGGCGCTTTCCTGACCGCCATCATCAATTTCCTGATCATGGCCCTGCTGATCTTCCTGCTCGTCAAGGGGATGAACCGGCTGGCCGCGCTCGGCCAAAAGCCCGTATCCGCCCCCGAAGCGCCTCCGGCGCGCCTGTGCCCCTACTGCCGCTGCGAGGTGAACGAGGCCGCCACGCGTTGCCCGCACTGCACCTCGGCGCTGGAATGAAAATTTCGGACCCGCGCTCAGTAATAAAGCGCGAGAGAAGGGACGGCCTGCCGGATTTGCCGGCGGGCCGTCCCTTTTATCATTCTTTCCAGACCAGCTCGGTCAGCCTGGCGCTCAACGCCGCCTTGATCCCCCCATTCCCCACGGGGTCCGGATCCTCCATCCAGCGTTCATAGAGGCGCAGGATGTCCTCATGCTCCTTCGCGCTGATTCTGCCCCGGCGCTCCTCGCTCTCCATCCAGGAGCAGAAGCTCCCGGTCCAGGCAGAGTCGTCCCCCAGCTCGTCGCCGGTGCGGTACACCTGCTTAAGATCCATGCGCATATAGTTGATCCGCTCCGGCTTCCCGTTTAAGGACACCTCGTACATCAGGTCGGCCAGCACCATCCCGGGCTGGTACGGGTGGGCCCGGTCCTGCTCATAGATTTCCCGCGAGACGTTGACCGCCACGATCTTCAGGATGAAGATCGTCGTACCGGAGGCCTCGTACCGGTGGACCACCCTGCACTCCATGTTGTTCGGGCACTCGGCGATCCCGCAGGGAGAAACCTTGCTGGAGGGGACCGGCGTCAGGCGGGCCACCTCCAGCTCGCTGATCCCCGGCGGCAGCGGCAGGCCGGCTATGTGGCTTTCCTTCAGCAGCGAATAGGGATAATAGCTGATGACGCACTCCCCGCTGGCCCGCAGATTTTTTTCTGTCTGCCGGCTGCCCAGCACCCCCATGACGAAGTACCAGGCGGCGTCTGGCGCGCCGCCCCAGACCGCGCTGCCCATCGAAATGGGCGCGCAGTTGAGGTTGCCCCGCTCGTCTTTTGTGGTGACGAGATAGCAGACGATCGGCGGCTGCACGAGCCGGTGCGAAAAGTCGCAGCTGTCGTAGTCGATCAGCAGGTCCCCGCCTTGGCTGCGGGTCTTCTGCTCCACCTGGGAGATGATCTCCTCGACGTCGAAATATTTCCGTTCCATCCTTGTAACCCTTCCTTTCTATCCGTTTTGCGCGCGGCGCATGCGCACGTCGAACCAGACGGCGACAATCAGGATCAGCCCCTTGACGATATACTGCACGTCCGAATTGACGTTGAGCAGGCTCATCCCGTTGGTCAGGCTGGCCATCACCAGCGCGCCGATGACCGAATTGATCACCTTGCCGCTGCCGCCCGCCAGGCTCACACCGCCGATCACGCTGGAGGCCACCGCGTCCAGCTCCATCCCCATGGCGGCGCCGGGGGTGGCCGCGGCCAGCCGCGCGGTCTGCAGCACGCCCGCCATCCCGGCCAGGCCCCCCATGATGATGAAGGTGGTCATGCAGACCGCGGCGTTGTTGATCCCCGACATCCGCGCCGCCCGGGGGTTCCCGCCCACCGCGTAGACCTTGCGCCCGAACCGGGTCTTGGCCAGCACGAAGGTGAGCGCCCCTGCCAGCAGGAGCAGTACGAACACCGCGATCGGAATCCCTTCATAGGAGTTCATCACCACGACGAAGGCCGCGCCCACCAGCAGATACCCGGCGTACCGGCCGAACCTCTTAAAATAGGAGACCTGCTCCCCCAGCACCCGGCTCAGGCTGGATTGATGCCGTACGTCGAAGAAAACAAAAGCGATCAGCGTCCCGCCCGCCAGCAGGTACCCCAGCGCCGGAGGCAGGTACTTCTGGCCCAGTGTCAGAAAGAACGGGTCGCGCACCGGGATGGTGGTCCCTTGGGTGACGATATAGAGCCCGCCCTTGAAGATCAGCGAGCTGCCCAGCGTCGCGATGAAGGCCGGGACGCCGGCGTAGGCGATCCAAAAGCCGTTCCAGCAGCCGATCAGGCAACCGATCACGACCGCCAGCAGCACGGCGGCCATCGGGCTTTGCGAAAGCCCGGAGATCGACCAGGCCGCCACCGCGCCCAGAAAGCCTGTCACGCTGCCGACCGAAAGGTCGAAATTCCCCGCGATCAGGCAGACCGTCATCCCGATGGCTAGCACTCCGACCACCGACATCTGTCGAAACAGGTTCGAGATGTTGCGTATGCTCAAAAAGGTCCCCTGCGTCACGGCCTGGAAGATGATCCAGATAGAGGCCAGCGCCAGGATCATGGCGTAGGAGCGCACATACTTCTTTAGTTTCAGCCGGCCGCAAAGGCCGGTCTCTCTGCTTTCCATATCCTAATTCCCTTCCATCGTGGCGTAATACATGACCCGCTCCTGGGTGGCCTCCTGGCGGGAGAGCTCCCCCGTGATCCGCCCATCTTTCATCACCAATATCCGGTCGGACAGCCCCAACACCTCGGGCAGGTCGGAGGAAACGATCAGCACGGCGACCCCTTCCAGGGCCAAGCGCCGCAAAAGCTCGTAGATTTCATACTTCGCCCCCACGTCCACCCCGCGGGTCGGCTCGTCCAGAATCAGCACCCGGGGCTTTGGGAGGAGGAACTTGGCGATACACACCTTTTGCTGGTTTCCCCCGCTGAGGCCCTCTACGCGCTGGTAAAGCCCCGTGCAGCGGATCCCCAGCTTTTCGACGTAGTACCCGGCCTGCCGGCGCGCCTCCCCGTCGAGCATGACGCCGTGCAAGCTGAGCGGCCCAAGTCCCGCCATGGTGATATTGTGCATGACGTCCAGCATGCCGACGAGGCCCTCGAGCTTTCGGTCCTCGGACACCAGGCCGATCCCGCTGCGGATGGCCTCGCGTGGGGAGGTGACGGCCGCCGGCCTGCCGCAGAGCATGATCTCGCCGCTTATGCGTCCCGGCTGTGCGCCGAAGATGCAGCGCACCAGCTCGGTGCGCCCCGCGCCCATTAGCCCCGCGATCCCCACGATCTCGCCGGCGCGCACCGAGAGGGACACACCGTCCACCAGCCTGCGCCCGGCGCTGTCTTGGGCGCTCATGCCGCGCACCGACAGCACCTCCTCCCCGGGCTCGCAGAGCGCCGGCGGGAAGCGCCCACAGAGCTCCCGCCCGATCATGCAGGCGATCAGGCCGCCCTCGTCGAACCGGTCCGCCGGGCGGGTTTCCACCAGACGCCCGTCGCGCAGTACCGTGATGGTGTCGCTGAGCGCGAGCACCTCGCCGAGGCGGTGGGAGATATAGAGGATGGTGATCCCCTTTTCACGCAGCTCCCGCAGGATAAAAAAGAGCTTCTGCGACTCCGCCTCGCTGAGTGCCGCGGTGGGCTCGTCAAAGATCAGGACGTCCGCCTCCTTGACGAGCGCCTTGGCGATCGCCACCATCTGCCGCTGACCGACGCCCAGCCCCCCGACCGGCGCCAGCGGGTCGAGCGGGATGCCGAGCCGCCGGAACACCTTCATGGTCCTGTCGATCATCTCGCTCTCCGGGAGCTTTTGCCCGCTGCCCAGGAAGACGTTTTCATAGACGCGCATCTGCAGCACCAGCTCCAGCTCCTGGGCGATAATCTCGATCCCCGCGCGCTGCGCCGCCTTAATACCGTGGAAGCGGGCCTTGGCGCCCTTTAGGAAGAATTCCCCGCCGTATTCCCCAGCGGGGTAAACCCCGCTGAGGATTTTCATCAGGGTGCTCTTCCCGGCCCCGTTCTCCCCCACCAGCGCGTGTATCTCGCCGGAGCGCACCGCAAGGTCGATCCCGTGCAGCACCCGAACGCCGGAAAATTCCTTTTTGATCCCGCAAAGTTTTAAGATAACCTCGGCGGACATGTCCTCACCTTCCCATGCTGCCCTCAGGCGTTCAGGTAAATTTCCTCTTTCGTATGGATCCCCGAATCCACGCAGACCTCCATGATGTTCTCATTGGTGATCATGATGGTCGGGATCTCGCCGGTCGGGATTTCGGCCCCCTCGATCGTCGTTTTTTTGACCGCCAGGGAATCGAGCGGCTCCCCCTTCGCCAGGGCCTGCGCGGCGCGCAGGCAGATGTCCGCCGTGCCCTCATGGTCGAAGATGACGGTGGAATACTGCTTGCCCTCCACGATCCGCTGCAGCGCCGCGATCTCGGCGTCCATCCCGACGACCGGCACCGTTCCGGCCAGACCCTGGCCCTCCAGCGCCTGGATCGCACCGCCGGCCATGCCGTCGTTGTGGCAGAGCACCAGGTCCACGCCGTTTCCGAGCTGGGTGAGGGCGTTCTCCATTGCGCTCATCGCCCCGTCGGGCATCCAGTTGGTGATATACTGCTCGAAGACCAGCTTCATGCTGCCGTCGTCCAGACGGGGCTGTAGCACCGACATCATCCCTTCGGTCATCTCGGTGGGCACGGTGGAGCTCTTATCCCCGCCGATGAGCACCACATTGCCCGCGCTGCAGGCCTCCAAAGCGGTCTGGGCCATCTTTTTTCCGGTCTCGACAAAGTCGTTGATGATGAAGAAATCCTGGTCCGCCGTGTTCGCCTGCCGTCCCCAGACCACCACCGGGATCCCGGCGGCCTTGGCCTGGGCGAGCGCCGGAGTGATCGCGTCCGAATCGGTGGGTGAGACGAGGATCACGTCCACCCCGCTGGAGACGAGATTCTCGATCTGGGTCGCCTGGGTGGCCGTGTCGTTGGCCGCGTCCACCATCTGGAGACTCAGCCCCAGCTCGTCCGCCTTTTTTTGCAGGGCGTTGGCGTCATTGCGCCAGCGCTCCTCCTGGGTGGTGCACTGCGCCACGCCGACGGTGATGCCCTCTTCCTCCGGCAGCGCTTCCTGCTCCTCCTGTTCCTGCTGCGCCGCGGCGCCCGAAGGCTCGTTCGTGCCGGGGGCCTCGTTTTGTGCCTTTTGCGAGCAGCCGCACACACCCAGTATGAGTGCTGCGCACATGCAAATTATGGAAATCCTTATTTTGCTTCGTTTCATTTTCGTCTCCTCCTCATTTGATCGTTTCGTTCAAAACCGCCTGAAATCGTGCTTTGCACCCACAGTATAAGAGCGGGGGAGCGCCGCCGTCAATCATTGGCGGCCATCTTCTTGAATCCGTCCCCCCTTTTCTAAGGACTGTCCACCTTGTTTTGGCGCCCCTCTTTCGGTATGATAGAATTAAGGGATATTCTGTCGTTTTTGCCCTTTAGGAAGGATGGGAACGAACATGAGATCGGTACTGATTGTGGACGACGAAATCAACATCTGCTCGCTGATCCGGCATGAAATCGAGTGGGAAGCCCTCCGGCTTACGCTGTGCGGGGTGTGCAGCGACAGCCGCCAGGCGCTAGAGATGATCCGTCGGCAGCGCCCGGACATCGTGATCACCGACATCCAGATGCCCGTCCTGGACGGGCTGGAGCTGATCCGCCAGGCGCAGCTCGAGGAGCTGCCAGCCAAGTTCATCATCATCAGCGGCTATTCCTACTTTGAATACGCGCGGCAGGCGGTGCGCTACGGGGTGGACAGCTTCCTGTTAAAGCCGATCGACCACGACGAGCTCAACGATGCGCTGCGCAAGGCGCTCAAAAAGCTGGGGGCCGAGGACGAACAAAAACGGGGCTTGCTGCAGGCGGGGCGGGACGCGCTCTCCCTGCGGCGTCTCCTGCTCTACCAGCCCGACATACTGGGGCAGCGCGGGCTTTCTCTCCCACAGGTAAACGCCGAATTCCATTACCAGTTCGTCCCCGGCTTCTTCCTTGCGGGGGTGCTGCGGCTGGACCAGGAGGACGGGCTGCCGCCCGACCCGCTGGCGCTCGAACAGATCGCAAGGCGCTTTTGCCGCGCCGCCGCACCGCTGTGCGCCGAGCTCGAGCTTGCCGAGCTTTGCGAGCACACCCTGCTGCTGCTCATGAACGGCGCCGAACCGGACTGTCCCGCGCTGCTCGGCAAGCTGGAGTGTTTTTTGCTGGACAACTGCCAGGATTTTTTCTTGGGAGAGCGCCGGCACATCACGCTCGCCCTCGCCGCCCCGGTGCGCCAGCCCGGCCAATTGGGAGCCGCCTTTTCGCAGGCGCACAGCCTGCTCGCACAGCGCTCTGTGCGCGGGGTAGACCGGATGATCCTCCCGCAGGACAAAGAGCCCCTCCCCATAAAGGAGGGGGCAAGCCTGGAGTGCTTTCCCTTCCAGTCATTCTGGGAGCAGATCGAGCACCTGCTCTCTTTGATGAAAACCGTTGAAGCAGGCGGGGCGATCCGGCGCTTTCTGGAGCAATCACACCCTGTCCTGGAGCGGCATCCCGCCTCCCTCGGCCCGTTTTGCACCGAGCTGCTCGGCGGGCTCGCCGCGCGGCTTTGCAAGGAGCCGCCCGCCCTGTCCTTGGTGGAGCTTTTCTCCTTTGAACGGCTCTCTATAAAGATTACGGAATTATGCTCCCAGCTGCTGGCGGCGTATGAAGCCGAGCACGCCAACACCGAGCGCAAGGCCGTACAGGTGGTCAAAGAATATATCCGGGTGCACTACGCCGAGCATCTGGGCCTGGAGATCCTCGCGCAGCAGGTCTTCCTGGCGCCGCTCTATCTGGGCCAGCTCTTCAAGCGCGAGACCGGCGTCAACCTGAGCGACTACCTGCTGCAGGTACGGCTGGAAAAAGCCAAGGAGCTGCTGGGGGATCTGCACTACAACGTCTCCCAGGTCGCCGCCTTGGTCGGCTACCGGGACGATAAGTACTTCAGCCGCCTCTTCCGGCGGCATATCGGCGTCAGCCCGATGGAATACCGCAAAATCCATCGGATCGTATGAGGGGGGAAGGCCAATGAAGGAGCGTACCGTCCTGCGAAACCTGCGTCAATTCCGTTACTGGCGCCATTGGCTGCCCTGCCTTATGCTGCTGCTCCTCTCCGGGCCGGGGCTTTTTCTCCTCCCTTTCCTGCCCCTTGAAAGGGGCGGCATGGCGATGCTGCGGTTGCTCCTGCTCGCCGCGTTTTTCTATGGGGCCGCCGTCATGCTCTATCACTTCTATCACGACATCGTATTGACCGACCGGCAGCTCTCACGCCTCGGGCGCGACATCCCAAGCGTGCAAAAGGCGGTTGACCCCGCCTCCTTCGGCCGGACGCTGCAGCGCTCGATCGCCTATTTCGGCGAGTCGATGGAGCGAGAGTACACCCGGCAGATCCTGCAAAAGCAGGCGCTGCTGCACTCGCTGCAAAGCCAGATCAATCCGCATTTTCTCTACAACACCCTCGACTGCATCCGCGGCAAGGCGCTCGACGAAAACTGCCGCGAGACCGCCGACATGATTGGCGCGCTCTCGGCGTTTTTCCGCTATACCATCAGCAGCTCGTCCGAAACGGTCACGTTGGAGCAGGAACTGCGCAATGTTGACAACTTCGTAAAAATTCAGAATTACCGCTTCCCGGACCGTTTCACCCTCGTGCGGGAGCTGTCCGCCGGAAACCGGGATTACCTCTCCTACCGCCTGCCCAAGCTCTCGCTTCAGCCGCTGGTGGAAAATGCCATCCAGCACGGGCTGCGGGACATGCCCGTGGGCGGGGTGATCCGCATCCACCTGCGCACGGCCGGGGGAAGGCTGATCCTGGCCGTGGAGGACAACGGGCGCGGGATCGCGGACGAGGAGCTGCTGCGCCTCAACCTCGCGCTGTGCAGCGGCTCCGGGCGGGCGGAGCCGCCGGCCTCCCCCGGCTCCGGGATCGCGCTGCAGAACGTCAACGCGCGCCTGCGGCTGATGTACGGCGAGGACTACGGGCTGAATGTGTACAGCATCCTGGGCTATCAGACGAGGGTGGAGCTCTCCCTCCCCCTGACGGAGAACGCCCATGAAAGCTGAACTGCTGCGCCTATGTCGCCTGAGCCTCTCATCGCAGGGGAGGCCGCTGCTCGAAAATCTCAACCTCACCCTGTTGCAAGGGGAGCTGCACGGCCTTTTCTGCCGCTCCGACCGCTGCCGCGGCGCGCTCTTCGAGCTGTTGGGCGCGCGCGCCTTTCCCGAGGGCGGCAAGCTGTTCCTCTTTGGCAGGGAGGTTTCTTCCCCCGCTGCTTGGCGGCAGGCCGCCGGAGGGATGCTCTGCTGCCGGCAGGACGACCAGCTCTTTTTGCAGCTGACGGTGGCGGAAAACATCTGCGGCCTGCAGGAGCGCTTCTTCTCTTATCGCCGCCTCGACCTGCCCGCCATGTACGCCGAGGCGCAGAGGCTGCTGGGGGAGGCGGGGCTCCCCTTCGTCCGGGCGGATCAGCGGCTGGAGGAAATTCCTCCCTGGCAGCGCCAACTCGTCGCCCTGCTGCGCGTGTGCGCGCGCCAGAGCAAAATCCTGGTCCTGGAGGACAGCGCCGGCGGCTATACCCGCGCGCAGGCTGTCCTTTATAAAAATGTATTGCGCTACCTGCGGCAGGCGGGGGTTTCTGTACTGTTCATCACCGACCGCTTCAGTGAGCTGATCCTCGAATGCGACCGGCTGTCCGTCCTGCGTCACGGCACCATCGTCTCGGTCAGCGAGCCGCAGCACCTTCAGGGCGGCGAACTGCTCTCCCTGTTCCGGGGGGATGGCAGCGCCCCGCCGCGGGAGGACTCCCCCTTGGCAGGGGAAGGTGTCCCGGCCGCCGGCCGGTCTGTCCGGCTCGAGCTGCAAAGCGTCTGTGCGGGGGAGCATCTGCGGGGCTTTTCCCTTTCCCTCGCCTCGGGGGAAGCGCTGGGAATCTACGATCCGGACTGGACGGTCTGCGAAGAGCTCTCCCATATGCTGACCGGGCAGCTGCCCTACACCGGCTTCGCCGCGCTGGACGGCCGTCCCCTCCCCTCGAGGCAGGGCTCCCGCCCGAGCATAAAGGGGATCGCGCTGCTGGACGAATCCAGCGGCACGCAAGGGATTTTTCACAACCTGGGCCTCGTCGACAACGTCGGGCTGCTACTCGATCTCGGGCGGCCCTTCGGGATCGAAAACAGCCGGGTGACCTATTATACGGTTTTACAAGCGCTGGCGGCACTGGACCTTCTGGACCTGGCGCAGGAATATGGGCGCTGCGAGCGGCTGCCGCAGCTCGGCGGCAGCTTACAGCAAAGCCTGGTCATTGCGCGCTGGCTCTGTACCGGGCCGGCGGTGATGATCTTTCGCAATCCCCATATCGGTTATAACGACCTTTCGCTGCACGAGTTCGGGGAAGTTCTGCGCCGTCTGAGGCAGAGGGGGATTTCCATCCTTCTCCTTTCCCGCAGCCGCTCGCAGCTGCGGCGCCTGTGTTCCCGGATCATCGAGGTGGAGGAAGAGCTCTGCGCCAGGGACTGAGCCCTTCCCCGCCGGATGAAACTATGCTATACTGAATGATAGAAAAGACGTGTCAGTCTCTCTGACACGTCTTTTCTTTCGAGCTTATGGTTCGTAAGGAATCTGTAAGGATTTCCCTTGTGATTTTGTAAGAACCTTCCCTTAAGATAGAGACAAGCCTGAAGGAGGAGTTCCCATGAACGAATGTGTGCTTGTGGTCGACGACGACCGGGAAATTGTAAAAGCCATCGCGATCCTGCTGCGCAAGGAGGGGTACCGGGTGCTGGAGGCCTACGACGGCCTCAAGGCGCTCGAGCTTGCCGCCGAGCAGTCGGTCCAGCTGATCCTCATCGACGTGATGATGCCGAAGCTCGACGGGCTGTCCGCCGTCATGAAAATCCGCGAGCGGCGCAACCTGCCCATCATCGTGCTCAGCGCCAAGAGCGAGGAAACCGACAAGATCCTCGGCCTCTCAATGGGGGCCGACGACTACGTGACCAAGCCCTTTAGCCCCCAGGAACTGGTGGCGCGGGTGCGCAGCCAGCTGCGGCGCTACACCAGCCTCGGAGACATCAACACGGCACTCAGCAGCGGCGAGATCCACAACGGGCGGCTGAGCTACAACACCGAGGAGCGCCTCCTGCGCGCCGACGGCGACCCCGTCAAGCTGACCGCGACCGAGACCAAGATCGTCGACCTGCTCATGCGCAACCTCGGGCGGATCTTCCCCGCCGAGGAGATCTACCGCAGGGTCTGGGAGGAGGAGGCCTTCGCCCCGGAAAACACGGTGATGGTCCACATCCGACGCATTCGCGAAAAAATCGAACTCAACCCGAAGGAACCCGAATATTTAAAGGTGGTGTGGGGAATTGGATACAAAATCGAAAAAATGGAAAGCCATACTTAGTTTTCTTTGCTTTTCTCTCGGGGTGAGCCTCCTCCTGGGCGGGGCCGCTCCCTTCCTCTCGCTGGCGCTGCGCGGCTCCCAGGGCGTGCAGGAGCTGCGGGAGAGCTTTGAGACCGACTATCAGAATACCACCCAGTTTCGCCGGAACATCTCGGGCTACCTCGAGGATTTCCTCGCGATGGCCAGCGGCAGCCCGCTGGACTGGTACGGCTACCCCTACGACGGGGAATACACCTATAGCTACGCCCAGGAATCCGCCGAGGCGGCCATGGAGGGCCTCGGCCTGCAATGGGGCTGGCAAACCGAAACGAGCTACGGCGTGTCCGAGGATTCTTCCTCCGGGCCAAGCTACCCCAGCGACGAGGAGATCGAGGCGGCCGCAAAGCGCGCGCACGAGCGCTTCGCCAAGGACAAAAACATACTTTATACCATCTCCTACGACGGCAAGGAAAAGTACACCAACGCCGAGGGCACCGGGCTCGACGGCCCCTCCCTCGCCCAGCCCGAGGGGTACAACTTCCTGCTCTATTTCGACGGCAAGAAGGCCACCATCATAAAGGACGGCAAGAAGATCGACCCGTACGGCGACGGGTATTACCGGGAGGAGAACGACTGGTACCTCCCCGGCTACAATAACTTCACGGTGGATGAAAAGACCTCTCACGCCACCGTCACCATCGCCGCCGCCAAGGTGCCCATGCTCTACGTTTCGACGGACAACTCCAATTCGGCGTACCGCAGCAACGACCTGTACTACCTGGCGCGCAATCTCAGCCAGAACCGGCAGCGCTATATCGTCTGTGCCTTTGCCCTGACCGCCGGCGCCGTCTTCTTCCTGTTCTATCTCTTTTCGCGGCGGCAAAAGGCGCGCGCAGACCGCTTCCTGGCCAGGATCACGGGACGCGTCTACATCGAGTTCAAGGTCCTGATCCTGCTGCTGGCCCTTCTCTTCGCCCTGCTCGCTTCGAGCTACAATATGCGCGAGCTGGCCTATTATGTCTATAACGAAGGCTATCTCGACTTCTGGATGCTCTCCTCCTACCTCCAGGACGTCGCCCAGAACACCGGCGCCGTGCTGTTCCTGTTCTGGATGGGCTACCTGCTGGTCAACGACCTGCGCTATGGAGTGCACCCCCTAAAGCACAGCCTTCTCTCAAGGCTGCGCGCTTCCCACCGGAGAGCCGAGCTGCGTCTGCCCTTCCAGCAGCGCATGGAGCGCCGCCTGCGCCGGATCACGGCCTTTCAGGTGATCCTCAGCGCCGCGGCGGCGGTGCCCCTGTTCTTCTTCATGATCTATAATTCCCCCGGGGCCCTCGTCATTGCCATTCCCCTGCTCCTGCTGCTGGCGCTTGGGCTTTGGGCGCTGCACGACTTTAACAGGGACTGCCGGAGTATGAGCGGGGATGTCGGCGCGCTGATCGACCAGATCGGGACGGTGCGCGCGGGCAATCTGAGCATGCCGCTGACCCTCCCCGATGACGCGGACCTCTGCCAGGCGGCGCAGGACCTCGGCGACATCCAGCGCGGGATGAACGCCGCACTCGAGGAGCAGATCCGCAGCGAGCGCATGAAGGTCGAGCTGATCGCAAACGTTTCTCATGACATCAAAACCCCGCTGACCTCGATCATCAGCTACGTCGAGCTGCTGGACGAGGAGGAGGACCTGCCCGAGCATGTGCGGGACTATATAGAGATTCTTAAGGGCAAGTCCCAGCGCCTTAAGACGATGGTGCAGGACGTGTTCGAGGTGAGCAAGGCGACCTCGGGACAGCTGCCGGTGGACCAGGAGGAGCTGGACCTCGGGAAGCTGCTGCGCCAGACCCTGGCCGACATGCAGGAGCAGATCGCCGGAAGCCCGGTGCAGCTCAGGAGCGAGATACCCGAGGAGCCGGTGATGATCCAGGCTGACGGGCAGCGGCTCTACCGGGTCTTCCAGAACCTGCTGCAAAACGCCTTGCAGTATTCCCTCGAGGGCTCGCGGATCCACGTCTCGCTGCACGCCGACGGCAGCATGGCGGTGGCCAGCGTGAAGAACACCTCGAAAACCGAAATCGCCCCGGGCGTGGATTTCACCGAGCGCTTCGTGCGGGGGGATCAAAGCCGTACCGACGGCGGCAGCGGGCTTGGCCTCTCGATCGCCCGCAGCTTTACCGAGGCCTGCGGCGGACGCTTTTCGGTGGAGACCATCGCCGACCTGTTCGTGGTGACTGTGGAGTTTGCAAGGCTCCCAGAATAAAATCCAGCAGACAGGCCCCGCCGATCCGGCGGGGCCTGTCTGCTGGGCGGCTTCAACCTCTATCCTGAAAAAAGCCGCGCGCCCCTCCCCCAAAATATCATCCCGGGACTTGACAACAGATTCTGTAAATATTATAATTACAGTATAAGCTGTAGCATCAAACGATACATTCAGGAGGAGCCATGGATCAGGTTTTACGTTTCGCCGGAGTAGTTTTGGCCGCTGTACTGGTGGCTGTGCTGCTGCACACCGGGATCGGCTTCTGCGTTTAAGGAGGGGGACGCTTTGCATTTTATCCTATCGACCCTGCTTTTCTTTTGCGGGCTGGCCGCCGCGCTTTCGGTGCTGGCGGTCAGCTTGGTGCTGGTCGTGCGCAGCGCGCGGAGCCTCTTCCCGCTGCTCTACCTGGCCCTCTCCCTCTTCTACAGTGCGTCGCTGGTCTATGCCCTGGCCCGCCAGGGTACCGGGGTCGCCTGTGCGCAGGCAAGCGGCGGGCAGCTCGCCTTATACGGCGCACTGCTCGTCCTGCATCTTCTCTTCCTGCTCGATCTGCTGAAAAGGGCCAAGGTATCGTTTAAATCCGGGAAGGGGGCGTCACGATGACCGGGGAATTTACCATCGCGGTCCACGCGCTGGTCTACCTCAACCACAAGGGCACCACCCTCTCAAGTGAGGAGCTCTCGCAGAATGTCTGCACCAATCCCGCCCGGGTGCGCAAGGTGATGGCCATGCTCAAGAAGGGCGGGCTGATCGAAACCAAGGAGGGAGCCGAGGGCGGCTACCGCTTCTGCCTCGACCCGGGGGAAGTGACCCTGCGCCGGATCGACGAGGCGGTGGGCGTGCCGCTGGTGAGCGCCTCCTGGCGCTCGGGAAACGTGGACAAAAAATGCCTGGTCGCCTCGGGGATGGGGCGGATCATGGACGGCATTTACGGCGAGCTCGACGAGCTATGTAAGCAGCGGCTCGAGGGTATCACGATAAAAGATATCGACCGGATGATATTCAGCGGCAAAAGGACTGCGCAAGAGCGATAAACATACAAAAAGCCGGAGGCGCATAAATGCGCCTCCGGTTTTTTATCTGTCGAATCGTGAATCAGTGGTCGATCTGCAGCGTACCGCTGACCCGCGCGCCCTTTTTGACCTCGATGTTGCTCGCGGAAATGTCCCCCACTATGACCGCGGTGGAGCCCACCTCGACCTCGTTGGCAATCTTCATATTGCCTTTAACCCGGCCCTCAACCGTCGCGGCCCCGGCCGTAACGTCCCCGATGATGGCGCTGTCCTCGTCCGCCGAGAACTGGTCATGGCAGTCGATGTTCCCCTTGACGGCCGCGTTGCTGGCCACAAAGTTCTCGCTGCCGATGTTCCCCTCCACCTTGCCGGTGACGGCGGCGCGCTTCTCGCAGTCGATGTCGCCGATCACCCGGCCGCTGACCTTGATCGGGTCGGCCGTTTTGATGTTTCCGCGCACCGTGGTGCTCTTGGAAATCACCGTATAGTTGATTCCGGACGGATTGTCATAATCGAACATTTTGTTTGCCCCCCAATTTACGCTTTGTTGCTGTCATCAGGCGGCCCAAAAAGGAACGGGCGACCCGTTAAATTATAGCTGCTACTGCGCGCTGTAGTTTGCCTTGGAAAGCTCGGGATACTTCGAGCCGTCCTCCTTGTGGGAGGTGAGCAGCGCCATCCCCTCCACCGCGGAGTCGGTGCCGAGCAGGAACCACTTCTGCTTGTTGGCGCCGAGCGCGTTCCAGGTGCAGTCCATCAGATACCACTTGCCGTCGTCCATTTTGACATAATTCCACTCGTGGTCGTAGGTCGTGCCCCCCGTGGTGCCCTTGCCCGAAACGACCACGCACTCGATCCCGGCGTTGTCACAAAGGAATTTAAACGCCTTGGCATAGCCCTCGCAGGCACATTTGCGGTCCACCAGCGCGCCGGTCAGCTCGTAGACGTGGCTGTTGGAGTAGTCGAAGGTGTAGGCGACGTTCTGGGTCAGCCAGGAATTGAACTTCGTGACCGTTTCATAGGTCGTCTTGCCGGTGCCCACCGACTTGACCACCGCCTCAAGGCTTTGCTGGACCGACTTGATCTTCTCCTTGTCCAGCTTGCCACCGCTTTTGAATTCGGAGAAATAGTCCGGGCTCCAGGAAAGGGTATCCCCGCCCGTCACCTTGCAGGACTGATAGTCGTAGCTCAGCCAGAAAATTTCAGGGTTTTGCTTCTTGAGCACCTGCAAAATCTTGCTGAACTGGTCGAACGCCTGCTGGCTGGTGCCGCTGAAGTCGGAGGTCACCGTGCCCTGCATGTTGTGCAGGCCCTTGACAAAATCCTGGTAGATCCCCTGTCCCAGCTTGCTCAGGTCGGCCTGGGTCCAATCCTTGTCCTGCGTTTTGGCTGCCGCCGAAGCCGAAATCGCCGCGCCAAACAGCATAGCCGCCGCCAGTAATGCCGAAACGATCTTTTTCATTTTAAACACTATATACACTCCTCAAATGCTACTTTTCTTATTATAGCGTGAGAGACAAAAAATGTCGAGCTTTTTTCCCATTTTTGTTACAAATAAGGGCAATTCTTCCAAAAAAGCCAAAGGTAGCAAATTCTTCAAGATTCCATCGATTTTTCTTTACAAAGTACAAAATCTCTTCGTAAAAAATTAAAATCAAGGTTTCAAAGTCTTAAAACGGATCACACATCTGGCGGGTATTCTATAGACAGTTCAAAAAACAACCACCTGTAAGGAGGCATATATATGAATTACTATGATGATTTTAAAGGCAGTCAACTGGAAAACAGCTACTCCAGCAATCCGCAGTACGGCGGGGCGCCGCAGGAGGGACCGAAGAAACGGCATAACCGGGGCTTCGCAGTGGCGGTCGCCCTCGCCTGCGTGGTCTCCTCCTCGGCGATGGGCTTCGGCGGCGGCTATCTCGCCGCCAACCTCGCGGGAAACCAGAGCGCGGCTTCACAACCGGCGGACAATACCCCCACCGGCTCCACCGTTTCGAGCGCCCCGTCCTCCACGGGCGGCGTGATGAGCGTCTCGCAGATCGTCAGCTCGGTTTCCGACTCGGTGGTCGAGATCCGCACCGAGGTGCCCCAACAGAACTTTTTCATGCAGCCGGTCACCGCGCAGGCGGCGGGCAGCGGCGTGATCATCTCGCAGGACGGCTACATCGTCACCAACAACCATGTCATTGACGGCGCGCAGAAGATCACCGTGCGCCTCAAGGACGGAGAGGAAACCTATGACGCGACTTTGGTGGGGACCGATCCACAGACCGATCTGGCCGTCATCAAGATCGAGGCCGAAAACCTCAGCGCCGCCGTGATGGGCAGCTCGGATTCCTTGCAGGTCGGCGATGAGACGGTTGCCATCGGCAATCCGCTCGGCGAGCTGGGCGGCACCGTGACCAACGGCATCGTCAGCGCCTTGAACCGCGAGGTCACCATCGACGGCGAGACCCACACCCTCATCCAGACCAACGCGGCCATCAACCCCGGCAACTCGGGCGGCGGCCTCTTTAACGACAAGGGCGAGCTGATCGGGATCGTGGTGGCCAAATCCTCCGGTTCCGGGATCGAGGGGCTCGGCTTCGCCATCCCGGTCGACAAGGCCAAGACGGTAATCGAGGACCTGATCCAAAACGGCTATGTGACCGGCCGCGGGGCTTTGGGCGTCTCGGTGATCGACATCCAGGACGAGCGCTCGGCCTTTATGTACCGTGTGCCGCAGCTTGGGGTCTATATCGCGGGCGTGAACGAATCCTCGGCCGCCCAGAAGGCGGGGCTCAAGGTCGGCGACGGGATCGTGGCGGTGGGCGATGCCGAGATCTCTTCCTCCCAGGAGCTGAAAACCGAGCTGGAGAAATACTCGGCCGGTGAAACCATCAAGCTGCGCGTCCTGCGCGACGGCGAAACCCTTCCCATCAGCGTGACGCTGCAGGAGAACGTGCCGGAAAGTGTGCAGCAGACCGAGGAGGCCTAATCCGGCCATGCCGGTTTAGCGGCCGCGGCCCCCACCGCGGCCCATATAAAAAAGGAGCGGAATCATGGGATTCCGCTCCTTTTTTCTAGTTTTGTGGCGGGGCCCAGAAGGCCGCCGCGTTGGTGGTCACCCGTTCGGGACGCGACCCCGCGTAGGGAACCGGGTAGCCCTTGGGGACGAGCATCTGCGCCTGGTTATTTTCGCTTCCCTCCGAGCCGTAGGAAAAATCGGTCAGGCAGGAGAAGCGGAAGGTGTTCTTGGTCATATAGGCGCGGTAGAAATCCATATAAAAGGGCATGCGGTTGTGGCCGGCGTTGGAGTTGGCCACCAGCTTGGCGCCGCTGACCAGGCTCCGGCGCAGGGTGGGCAGATCGACATACCGGCCGGTCTCGTCCTTGAGCACCAGGCGGTAGGTCGGGTCCAGCATGATCCACTGGCCGAGGCTCTCCGAATAGGCGTGCACCACCACATGACACTCCTCGCAGGGATCGGTGGAGGGGATGCACATGATCGGCTTTGCCGGAATCCCGCTGTTGCGCAGCATCTCGCTGAGGATGATCGAGAGCCCACGGCACTCGATCCCGCCGTTTTGCCGGCAGAGGTTTATGACCGTCTGGGCGCTCAGTCCCGCCGCGTCCTCCCCTTCCGGGATGCCGTAGGAGCCGTCGTGCCTAAAGTTGTCGCATACCAGGTTCAGCAGCGCGATCATCTGGTCCACGTCGCTCTTTCCTCGGATCGCGTCGGCCATGCCGTAGTCACGCACCAGCGGAAAGGATTTATCCCATCTCCACAGCTCGTAGGTAAACGGGATGGTCCCAAAGTCTTTTTCGCTGCCGGGGTCGAAGTCGGGATACTTTGTGAGACGCTCGCGCCAGACGGAATACTCTTCATCCTCGAAAATGAACTGCGGCTGGGAGGAGTAGTCCGTCGGTTTCGAGGAAAGCTTTTCAAACTGCAGCTCGAACTCCTCGCCGTACTGCGCGTAGGTCCCGGCGAGGGTGTTTTCATCCGAGAAGTGCAGGGTGGCCATCGCGCTCCAATAGGAGTCGTTGAAGGAAAATACAAGCTCGCTGTCCTCGATCCGCCAGGCGGGCGTGAGGTAGTTCGCTTCGTAGGAATCGATTACCAGGAAGAGCCTGGGGTTCCCGGACGAAGCGATGAAGCTCATCTGCGCTTCATCCTCGGCATATTTGCCGGGCGCGGTGCGGGTATGGAAACTTCCCTTCCATACGCCGCCGAGATGGGAGAGCATCTCCTCCTGCGAATATTTCAGGAAGCTCTCCTCCTTTTTTGCGGGCTCCTCGCTCTTTTGTGAATTGACGTTCGCGCCAAAGACGGGACTGGCCGCTGCGAAGAGCATACAGGCTGTCAAAAGGACGGTGAAAAATTTCGAGAAGGGTTTCATTCCTGTCTAACTCCTGTTCTTACCGTGATTCTTACTATTGTGCCAAAATGGCTCGCCTCAATACAGGCGCCGCATGCGGCGGACGAATAATTCGGCCGTCCGCTTGTTTCATCGATTTTCCTTGTTTTAAATGTGGCCATGGCAGAAAAACTAGGAATGGGCGACCTCGCCCAATCAAACGGCTTTGGCAAACAAACGCCAAAGCGGAAAGGCAAAGCTATGCTCAAAGGAGAACACCTGTGCCTGTCGGACCTGCTGGACCAGGACCTGTCGAGCTACGAGTACTTCCAGGCGCTGCCGTCCGACATCAAGCGCAAGGTAATGGAATGCGACTTCCGCTCTCTCAGCGAGATGCAGGAATATGTTTCCAACATCATGCACTACAGCGACTAAGGCCTTGTTCCAGGAAAACGCCCGGCATGCCAACGGGCATGCCGGGCGTTTCTTTTATGCTGTGAAAGTTTCCCGATTAGTCGACACGGATGTAGATAGAACCGCTGACCTCGCGGTATTTTTTGGTATCGCGCGGGGTGAAGACAAAGCTGTACTCACCGCTCTTCTCGAGCTCTGTGCTGTTCTTTTTCTTCCACTTGCACTCACCCTTGACCTCAACTTCATCGTGATCATCGTCTTCCCAGTACGCATCGACTTCATTGTTCAAATCGTCAATCAGATCACGCAGCTCATCGCCGACAGAAGCCTCGAGGCGGCCGATGTCGAGATCCGGCTTGCGGCGGGCGACGTAATCGTCGTCGTCATCGTCATCATCATCGTCATCGTCCCTGTTGGAATCGTACTTACCGGCGTTGCCGACCAGTCTGAGGGTCGGGGTGTCGCTCTTGCTCGAGGAGCTCTTCACATTGGCCGAGCCGATCTTGGTCGAGGACTCGTTGGTGAGGGTGGCGCTCTTCGCGACCGAGGCGGAGGTAACCTTGCCGTCCTTGGTGACGGTGACCTTGGCCGCGCCGGTGATAGTCAGCTTATCAACCTTGCCGCTGATCTTCACACTGTTTTTAGAGGCCACGGACATGGTGCCGACCGACGCCGAGACGGAAAAGCTCAGACTATCGCTGAGCGACTTGTCCAGCGTCAGGGAGGTCATCGAGCCGCTCAGCGAGAGGGAGGTCTGCTTGCCGAGGGTGATTCTCTTATAGTTGTTGTTCGCATCATAGAAGCAGACCAGAAGGTCGCCGTCCTTATCGGTGACGAGCTTGAGCTTTGCGTCCTTCGAGTTGTAGGTGCCGATCGTCTTACCGTTCTGAATGAACGACACCTTGTTGTCCTCAACCTTGACGCTGTAATCGGTGGAGCTGGCCGCAGACGCCACCACTACGGTTCCCATCAGCATGGAGAGAGCGAGAACCAAAGCCATGAGTTTGCTACTGAGACTTTTCATTTTTCTTTCCTTCCTCTTAGTAAAATGATTGTTTGCCTGATTCCAAAATCATCCTAGCATAGAATTCTCTAAAAAACCTTAAAGGAAGCCAAAGACCAAGGTACCCATAAGGCTTCGATCCTTCCAGCGCACGGCAACCTTGAAATCAAAACCTGCCGGTGTTCTGATCCACCGCTGATATTCTCTATATGCTCTTCCATTCTAATCCATGTATGGTAAGAATACAAGTCCTCTGGATGCATTTCACAGAAAATTCATACACTTTTTGCTGTTCCGCCGGAAGGCTGGGATGCACCGGCAAGACAAGTATGCTATAATATTTCCAGTAGATATCGAGACGCCATCAAGACAGGAGGACTTATCCATGAGCTTTCAAATGCCAACCTATCAAGCGCCCGACTTTTCCAAGCCGGCCTTTACCGGCGCCCCCTGCGCCAAAAGCGCTCCGGCGCCCCGGGACGGGGTGGCGCCGGAGAATTACCACGCGACGAGTATCTATCCCGAGTATTTTAAGCTCGGCGGGACATGGATGCTCGCCGGGGAGAGCCGGATGGATTGCGTCGCCGTACTGGAGCCGGGCGGCGGGATCGCCACCAAGGAATTCCGCAATCTTAGGGGCGGGGACGAGGTCATCCTCGGGCGCACCGAGGACGGCTCGGAAGGAATCTACGTCCATTACGACGGCTTCTCGAAAGCGGGAGCGTCGGACGGCTCCTTCGCCTTCCGCACCGGGCGCTCGCGCGAAACGGCCTTCTCCAAGGATTACGACTCGCTTTATGAGCTGCTGAAATACGAGCGGGAACACGGCTTCATCGCCTGGGTGCTCGGCCCGGCCTGCTCCTTCGACGCCGACGCGCGCGCGGCGATGTCCGGGCTGATTGAAAACGGCTTTGCGAACGTCGTGATGGCGGGCAACGCGCTGGCCACCCACGACCTGGAGGCAGCACTCCTGCGCACCGCGCTGGGGCAGGACGTTTACACCCAGCAGCCTATGCCGAACGGCCATTACAACCACATCGACGTGATCAACAAGGTGCGCGGCTGCGGCTCGATCCCGCGGTTCATCGAAACCTATGGCGTCAAGGACGGGATCGTAAATTCCTGCGTCAGGAACGAGGTGCCCCTCGTATTGGCCGGCTCCATCCGGGACGACGGGCCGCTGCCCGAGGTGATCGGCAACGTCTACGACGCGCAGGACCGCATGCGCTCCTACATCCGGCAGGCGACCACCGTCATCTGCCTGGCCACCCAGCTGCACACCATCGCCACCGGAAACATGACCCCCTCCTTCCGGGTGATCGACGGGCAGGTGCGCCCGGTCTTCCTCTATTGCGTGGACATTTCGGAATTCGTCACCAACAAGCTGCGCGACCGCGGAAGTTTGGCGGTCACCTCGATCGTGACCAACGTACAGGACTTCCTGGTCCACCTCTGGCGGGGAACCGCAAAATAGTCCTATGCACCGCAGAACTTTTCGCTTGAAAGGCGGCGGCTTTGTGCTAGAATGAAAGCAAAAAGACAACGAGGAGGAGAGCATATGAATTACCGGACACTTGGCCGAACCGGCATGCAAGCGAGCGAGGTCGGGCTGGGGTGCGAGCATTTGCAGGGCCTGCCCTACAGCCAGGTCAAGGAGGTTGTGGACGCCGCGCTGGAATGTGGGATCAACATTTTTGACGTCTTCATGTCCGAGCCGCAGGTGCGCCTGAACCTGGGGCGCGCTCTCAAGGGGCGGCGGGAACAGGTGCTGATCCAGGGACACATCGGAGCCGCCTGGATAAACGGGCAATACGAGCGCACCCGGGACCTCGCGCTCTGTGAGCGGTTCTTCTTCGATCTGCTCGAGCGGCTGGGGACCGACTACATAGACATCGGGATGCTCCACTTTGTGGACACCGCCGAGGACTTCGAGCGGGTCTTCGCCCCGGGTGGGCTGATGGACTATGCCCAACAGCTCAAGGCCAAGGGTGTGATCCGCGCGATCGGGATGAGCTCGCACGATCCGCAAAGCGCCACGCGCGCGGTGGAGACCGGATGGCTGGACGTGCTGATGTTCAGCCTCAACCCCGCTTATGACCTGCTGCCCGAGGACACTCTGATCGACGACCTCTTCGTCCCCGCCTCGTATCAAAAGGAGGGGCTGTGCGGGATCAACCCGGTGCGCGAGGAGCTCTACCGCACCTGTGAGCGGCATGGAACCGCCATCACCGTGATGAAGGGCATGGCGGCCGGCTCGCTGCTCAGCGCCGAAATGTCCCCCTTCGGGATCGCGCTCACCCCGGCGCAGTGTATCCATTACGCGCTCACCCGTCCGGCGGTCTGCAGTGTCTTAGCCGGGGCCAAGACCGCGCAGGAGGTCAAGAGCAGCGCCGCCTACGAGACGGCGGGCGAGCGGGAGCGGGACTATTCCCTCATCCTCTCCTCCACCCCAAAATATTCGATGAAGGGCCGGTGCATGTACTGCAATCACTGTCTGCCCTGCCCGTCGCATATCGACATCGCCCAGGTGCAAAAGTACCTCGACCTGGCGCAGAGCGCAAAAGAGGTGCCGGACACGGTGCGCGCGCATTACGGGGCGCTGGAACGGCACGCCCAGGACTGTATCGCCTGTGGCAGCTGCGAGGGCAACTGCCCCTTCTCGGTGCCGGTCATCGAGCGCATGGAACAGGCAAAGGAAATTTTCGGCTTCTAGGCTGAATTTCCGGGAAAGGAACGATCTATCATGGAAAAACGTTTTCTGCTGCCCGAGGGCGGGCGGTTCTATAAGGCCAACCTGCATTGCCATTCCACCCTCTCCGACGGCGCGCTTACAATCGGGGAGCTCAAGGAGGCCTATAAAAGCCGGGGATATTCGGTGCTCGCCTATACCGACCACCGGCGGTACGAGGACCACCGCACGCTGAGCGACGAAGATTTTCTGGCACTGGCCGCGTATGAGATCAACATCGACGAATACGACTGGATGAGCGATCATGACCACTGCAAGACCTACCATCTCAACTTTTACGACACCGACCCGGATCAAAATACCGGGGAGAAACAGAAGAACCTGCTGCCCGGGCACCGCTATCAGGACGTCGGTTACATCAACGATTTTATCGCCAGGATGAACGAGCTGGGATTCCTCTGTTGCTACAACCATCCCTACTGGTCGCTGCAGACGGTGGAGGACTATAAAAACCTGCGCGGCCTGTTTGCGATGGAAATCTACAACCACGGCTGCGAGCACGACGGGCTCTACGGCTACAACTCGCAGGCCTATGACGAGATGCTGCGCGCGGGCCAGCACATCGGCTGCCTGATGACCGACGACAATCACAACGCCTTCCCCTTCGGCGACCCGCTGTGCGACTCCTTCGGGGGATTCACCATGATCAAGGCCCCTTGTCTCAGCTACCGCGCCATCATTGAGGCGCTGCAGGCGGGGGACTATTATTCCTCGATGGGGCCCGAGATCAATGCGCTCTGGCTCGAAGGAAGCCGTCTGCACATCTCCTGCTCACCGGTCGAAAAAATATTCGTTGTCACCGACGGCCGAAATACCTATAAGGCGCTTGCCCGGCCCGGCGAGACCATCACCGGGGCCTGCTTTGAGCTCAGCGGCCGGGATGCGTATATCCGGGTGGACTGCCGGGACGGCAGGGGCCTGCACGCCTGCAGTCGCGCCTATTTTGCCGATGAGCTCGGGGTTTGAGGCCAGGAGACTTGCAACCCACCTTCCCAGTGAAGAATAAGGAGAGCATTATGCATCTACGTTTGGCCGGGATGGATGACCTAACGCAGCTCAAAACAGTATACAAAGAGATCATCGGCAAGATGAACCGGGAGCATATACAAATCTGGGACGAGGTCTACCCCTGTGCGTTCTTTGAGGAGGACATCAAAAAAGGCCGCCTGTATCTTTTGACGCGGGGCCGGGACATCATAGCCTCGTTTGCCCTGTGCCCGTCAAACAGCGGCGAAGCCCATTTGAAATGGAAAGACCCGCGGGGCAAGGCGCTCTATCTCGACCGTTTCGGCGTCAACGTGGACTGCATGAGGCAAGGCGTCGGCAGCGCGGCGCTGCGGTACGCCATGGCGCTGGCCAGGGAAATGGATGCTGATTTTTTAAGGCTCCTGGTCGTGGACGTCAACCTGCCGGCGATCCGCCTATACGAAAAAAACGGATTTTGCCGGGTCGGCGGAATCTATGAAGAGAGCTTCGACGATGTAGTATTGCGCGAATATGGATATGAATCCGGGCTTTCGCAGTCCCGGTAGCTTTTCTGCCGGGCCGGTATGGTCCGGCGGCTTTCTTATAAGGGGAACCTCCGGCGTGCCGGGGGTTTCTATTTGGATACGGGTTATGCTATAATAATTATATATCATTTTCATGGCACGCCTGAGGCGATGGCCAATCATAACATCCCCAATCCGAATCAACCGAGAGGCGGAAAGAAAAAATGGCAATCAACAAAGCTATGCGCGCCGCGCTCAAGGCGCTTTCCTACCCAGACCTGGACGTCAAGAAAAATTATAAGCTCGAGCGGCAGGTGATTAGCGCCACCTCGCTGAGAGTGAGCAAGCTCTCCTACCGCATTTGGGATCACAAGGTCCCCTGCGGCGACCACGAGGTGCCTGTTCGGATCTTCAATCCTCCCAACGATCCGCCCCGGCGGCGCATGCTCCTCTTTTTCCACGGCGGCGGATGGGTGACCGGGAACATCGACAGCTACGACCGGGTCTGCGCCACCATGGCGCGCCTCACCTCCCACATCGTCGTATCGGTGGACTACCGCCTGGCGCCCGAGTATAAGTTCCCCGCGGCGCCCGAGGACTGCTACGCCGTGGCGCGGGAAGTGTTTTCAGACCCCTCTCTGCTGGGCGTGCAGCCGCAGGACATCACCCTGATCGGGGACAGCGCGGGGGGCAACCTCTCGGCCGTCGTCTCCCTGATGGCGCGCGCAAGCGGCGAATTTAGCCCAAAGCGGCAGATCCTTTTTTATCCCGCCACCTATTACGACCACAGCGAGACCTCCCCCTTCCCCTCGGTGCGTGAGAACGGGACGGATTATCTGCTGACCTCCAAGCGGGTCTGCGACTTCATCGACTTATATATGTCCGATCCAAAGGATTTGTGCAACCCCTATTTCGCGCCGCTGATGGCAAAGGATCTCTCCCATCAGCCGGACACCCTGATCATCACCGCCGAATACGACCCGCTGCGCGACGAGGGCGAGGCCTATGGCAGGCGGCTGCGCGAGGCGGGCAATGAGGCCCTGATCCACCGCATGCCCGACGCGCTGCACGGCTTTCTTTCGCTGCCGCCCACCTTCGTACAGGTCAGGCGCAGCTACGTGATGGTCAATCATTTTCTCAACGGGGAGGCGCTGTGCGAGTGAAGAGCCATCAGCCCGCGCCCTGGAGCAGGCTCGACAACGCCGCCAAAATATTCCCTCCAACCTCAGACCGGGAGGACACCAAGGTCTTCCGCTTCGCGTGCGAGCTTTCGGAAGAGGTGGACCCCGCCCTGCTGCAGCAGGCGCTGGACCGGACGGTGGAGGACTTCCCCCTCTACCTGTCGGTGATCAAAAAGGGGATGTTCTGGTACTACTTCGAGCGCAGCAACCTGCGCCCGACCGTCCATCTGGAGTGCAAATCCCCCTGCAGCCCGCTCTACGACGGGAACCGCAAGGGGCTGCTCTTCGAGGTGACCTGCTACAAGCGCCGGATCAGCCTGGAGGTCTACCACGCCCTCTCGGATGGGACCGGCGCGCTGCAATTTTTGCGCACCCTGGTGGCCCGCTACCTCGTGCTGCGGCACCCCGAGCGCTTCCCCGAGGGGATGCCGCCGCTCGATTACGACGCCTCGGGCACCCAGAAGATGGACGACAGCTTCCAAAAATATTACGGCGGCGCCAAGCGTTACCGCAAGGACCCGGCACCTCACGCCTTCCGCCTGCGCGGCGAGAAGACCGAGGACTACCGCCTGAAGGTGGTCTCGGGCGTAATGAGCGCTTCCTCGGTGCTCAAGGTGGCGCACAGCTGCGGCGCCACCCTGACGGTGCTGCTCGCCGCCGTGCTGATCGAAGCGATCCATGGGGAGATGCCCCTGCGCGAGGAGGGCCGCCCGGTGGTGCTCACCGTGCCGGTCAACCTGCGCAGCTACTTCCCCTCCGCCTCGGCGCGCAATTTCTTCGGCATCTTCAACGTCGGCTACAACTTCAAAAAGCAGCCGGGCACCTTCGAGGACATCCTCTCCCATGTGGGCGGCTACTTTAAGCGCGAGCTGACCGCCGAGCGGCTGGCGCTGCGGATGAACGAGCTGGCCGCGCTCGAGCACAATCTGATTGCCCGGGCGGTGCCCCTCGCCTTCAAGGATGTGAGCCTGCGCATCGCCAACCGCCTGAGCGAGCGGGGGATCACCGCCGCGCTCTCAAACGTGGGGCGCATCTCCATGCCCGTGGGGATGGAGGAGTATATCCGGCTCTTCGACGTGTTCACCAGCACCAACCGCCTGCAGCTCTGCCTGTGCTCCTTCGGGGATAGGCTGGTGCTCAGCTTCAGCAGCACCTTTGCCGGCGTGGACGTGCAGCGGCGCTTCTTCCGCCGGCTGGCGCAGCTGGGGATCGACATTGAAATCACCACCAACCAGCTCGACGGGCAGTAGGAGGGAATGTTATGCAATACTGTGAAGCCTGCAAGGTTTATATCCGCGGCGAACGCCGCCATTGCCCGCTCTGCCAGGGGCCGCTCTCCGGCGGCGGGGACGAGCGGGAGGAGCCCTTCCCTTTGCTCGCCATGCCGCCGCGGCCTTATCACCTTTTCTGGCGGCTGCTGCTCTTCCTGTCGGCGGCGGCTGCGGTGATCTGCGGGGCGATCAACGTGCTGCTTTGGCAGGGCGGGCCCTGGTCGCTCTATGTGCTGGCGGGGCTCGGGTCGATGTGGCTGAGCCTGGGGATCGCGCTCAACAAGCGCGGCAGCCCGACCAAGGGGCTCCTCTGGCAGGTGGCCATCCTCTCTTCCCTGGCGGCGCTGTGGGACCTGTGCACCGGCTGGCACGGCTGGTCGCTCGACTATGTGGTGCCCACCCTGTGCGTCTTCGCCATGCTGGCGATGGCCCTGCTCGCAAAACTTTTGCACCTGCGGGTGGAGGACTATATGATCTATCTGGTGATCGACGCCCTGTTCGGGATCGTGCCGCTGCTCTTTCTGCTGCTGGGCTGGCTGCGGGTATTCTACCCTTCGGTGATCTGCGTGGCGGTGAGCCTTCTTTCCCTGTGCGCCCTGCTGCTCTTTGAGGGCGAGCGCATGCGCATGGAGGTCAAAAAACGGCTGCATTTATAGCGCCAATCATCAAGCGGGCGGCAGATAAAATCTGCCGCCCGCTTATTTTTTTAATGTGTGCTCCGATCAGTAGGCGACCTTGCCCATGTAGCGGCGGGTCTCCAGCGGATGGTTGCGGTTGTGGGCCAGGGCGGCGCGGTACTCGCAACTCATGGCGTAGAAGAGGATGGGGTTAAAGTAGTCGACAACATCCTCGCTGATGGCGCCAAGGCCAAGCTCCACGGCGTCCACCACCACGTAGTCGTCGGTATGCTCCTTGATGAACTTGAGCGAACGCTCGTCCATCGGGCGGTTCTTGCCGGCGCTCATCATCTGATAATAGACGACGCCCTTCTCGGTGACCTCGAACGGGCCGTGGAAGTATTCGCCGGAATGGATGTAGCTGGCATGCATCCACTGCATCTCCATCAGCGAGCAGATGGCGAGGCCGTAAGCCTGGAACCAGTTGGCGCCCGAACCGACGGTGTAGATGATCGAGGCGTGATCGTACTTATCCGCAAAGGCGATGGTGCGCTCATGCACCGTCTCGCGGGCGGCCTTCACGATGGCGGAAATCTTGCCGAGGCCCTCCTTGACGTGCTCATAGCCCGCAAAGCCTTCCTGCTGCTGGACCAGCTCGGTCATCAGATCGAGGGTGATGCCCATCGGGGAGAGGACTAGCTCGTCGTCGTCCCAGGGATAGACCCAGACGATGAAGCGGTCGTTGTCGCAGCCGGAGCCGGCCGCATGGGTCAGGGTGATGACCGCGGCGCCGCGGTCCTTGGCCATGTGGGCCGCCTCGACGGTCTCGGGGGTGTTGCCGCTGTGCGAGCAGACGATGGCCAGGCTCTTCTCTCCGAGCTGCTTGGGGGGATTTAAGACAAACTCCTTGCTGGTATAAAACGAGGAGTGGATGGTGGAAGACTCCGCCTTGATGAAGTAGTCCGCGCCATACAGATCGACGAGCGAACCGCCGCAGGCGACGAAGTACACGTCCTTGATTTCTTTTTTCTCGGCCAGGATGTCGCTGATAACTTTCTTCGCGTCCATGCTATGTAGCCTCCTAATCAGATCATATTTTCCAGAGCTGCGCTCCGGTTCTCTACGAGACAATCATATCATAATATAACGTTATATACAAACGAAAAAACGACCAATTTTTTATATTTTTATCCGGAATCTTTCAGGCATTTTCCTCAGAGACTTGCCAAAATTCCCGCTTTGCTTTATGATAAGGATATATAATGATATGTCCGGGCCCTGTCCGGACAGAAACCGGGGGTCAGGATGAAACTCGATCAGAACATTCCCGTGCCGCTGTACCAGCAGCTGCGGGACGATATCCGCCTTTCCATCGAGACCGGGGCGCTCCCCTACGGGGCCAAGGTGCCCACCGAGACCGAGCTCAGCGACAGCTACCACGTCAGCCGGATCACGGTGCGCAAGGCCATCGAGGAGCTGGTGGAGCAGGGCTTTCTCATCAAGCGCCAGGGCAAAGGCACCTTCGTGTGCATGCCCCGGATTCAGCGCAAGATCGACTATCTGCTCAGCTTTTCCGAGAGCTGCCGGGCCTGCGGGATGGTTCCCTCCAGCCGGGTCCTTTCCCGGGAAATCCTGCCCGCAAACGAGGAGGAGGCCGCCATCCTGGGGATCGGGATCGGGGAGCAGATGCTCCATATCCGGCGCATCCGCTGCGGGGACGGCGTGCCCATCATGTGCGAAAACAACTATTACCCCTATGAGCGCTTCTCCTTTTTGATGGAGGAAAACCTCGAAGGCTCGCTCTACGAGCTGCTGAAAGACAAGCATGGGATCGAGGCCTCGGTCTCGGCCGAGAGCTGGATCGAGGCGCTCAAGGCCTCGGGCGAGCTGGCAAAGGATTTACAGGTGCAGAGCGGGGAGCCCCTCTTCTATATGTACACCCAGATTTACGATGAGCAGCACAGAATCGTCCACATCGGCCGGCAGTACATGCTCGCCGAGCGCTACCGCTTCTATCTCTCGGACAGCGACCGGGACTGGCGGGCGGTGCCGAATAGGCCTTGAGGGCTTCACCCTCAAACTCCCACCAAAGGGTACTTGTACCCTTTGGAAACCCAATTTTCTTACAAAGGCTTTGTAGTGCAGGAGTTTTGCAGCAGGTAAAGGGCCGCGGACTGAGTCCGCGGTCCTTTACCTGTCGCCCTTTTTATGCGTCCAACTCAATGATCTGCGCCGCCCCGAGCTGCCCCGCGTCCTCCCGGTCGTGGGTGACCAGCAGGACGGTGGCCTTCGGCGCGCGGCGCCGAAGATAGCCGATGGCGTCCGCCTTGGTGGCGGCGTCCATCCCCTTGAAGGGTTCGTCCAGCAGCAGGACGTCGGGGCGCACAATAACCGCGCGCACCAGCGCCACCCGGCGCTTCATCCCGCCGCTGAGCTCTCCGGCCGGCTTATATGCCGAGTCCCGCAGCCCCACCTCCTGAAGATGGGTCAGGATTTCTTCATCGGGCACTCCCTTCCGGCAGACCAGGCGGATGTTGCGCAGCACCGATAGCGTCTCGCAAAGCCGGTCCTCCTGGAAGACGGCCCCTATGCGCTGATCTCCTATCCCCTCGATCGCTCCGCCGTCGGGGGCCAGCAGCCCCATCAGCAGGTGGAGGAGGGTGGTCTTCCCCTGCCCCGACGGGCCGAAGATGCAGCTGACACTCCCCTCCTCAAAGCGGGCGGAGAAGTCCCGGAGCACCGGCCTTCCGCCGAAGGATTTGGAAAGTCCGGTGACGGTAATGGCCATACGCTCACATCCTTTCAATCCGGTTTTGCAGCAGGCGGATCACGTAGAGCACCGCCCGCTCGAAGAGGAGGCTGACCAGGATGATCACCAGCGTCCAGGCGAACATCTCCCCGGTTTGCAGGTAGATCTTCGCCTGGTAGAGGGCGCTGCCCACCGAGCGCGCGGGCAGGCCGATCACCTCGGCCGCGATCCCCGCCTTCCAGCAGAGCCCCACCGACAGCGAACAGGCCGAGACGAAATAGGGGCTGACCGCCGGGAGATGGATATAGAGCAGCCGCTTACCGAAGCTCACCCCGAAGACCTGCGCCATCTCCAGCAGCTTCGGGTCGGTCTCCTGAAGGCCGCTCAGGAGGTTGGTGTAGGCGATGGGAAAGGCCATCAAAAACGAGGTGAAGACCGAAAGGTTCTGCGACTTGATCCAGATCAGCGCCAGGATGACGAAGGAAGCCACCGGCGTGGCCTTGATAACCGTCACCAAGGGATAGAGCAGCTCCCGCACCACCCGGTTTTTATAGGAAAGCAGCGCGAACAGGCTCCCGCCCGCAATGGCGAGCAGGAACCCAAACGCGATTTTCACAAAGGAATGCAGCACGCTCTGCCAGAATTCCCCACTCCCCGCCAGCTGCCCGAGCACCGCAAGGGTGCGCAGCGGCGAGACCAGGAGGATGTCCTGGCCGATCAGCATGCTCATAAGCTGCCAGAGAAGCAGCCAAAAGGCCACCGCCCCGGCGCGGACGAGAAGGGTTTTACCTCTGGTAGTAGAACGCATCATCCGGCAGCTTGCCTCCCACCAGCTTCGGGTTTTGCTCGAAGAGCACCTGTAAATAGCCGGAAACCTTGGTCTTCATGTCCGCCCCGTCGATAAAGGTGATGCTGCACTTGGGGATGGCCTTCCCCGCCACCGCCGCGGGGGCGATCCCGTACTTTTCGACGAGGGCCGCCGCCTCTTCCACACTGGAATTGACCCACTCGGTGGAGGCCTTGTACTCGTCGAGGAAGCGCTCAAAAGCCTCCCCATGCTCCTGCAGGAATTCATTGCGCACGATCACCACGCCGGTGACCAGCGAGCTGCCGTCCCCGACCTTATCCCATTCCTCGGTCAGGTCCAGCGCCACGCGCAGCCTGTCGTTCTTCTGCATGGCGGTGGTCACGAACGGCTCGGGCAGCATGGCGACGGTCGCCCCGCCCTCGGACATCAAAGCCGCGACCTCGGTGGCCTCGGACTTATACTCGATGGTCAGGTCGCTTGCCGGGTCGATCCCGTTCTGGGAAAGCACGAAGTTGAGCGCCGCCTCGGGGGTGGTGTTCTTGCCGGTGGAGTAGACGGTCTTGCCCCGCAGATCCCCGATGGACTGCACGCTGCCGTCGGTGTCCACCACATAGAGCACGCCCAGGGTGTTGATCGCCGCGATGGAGATCTTGCCCTCGGTGTTGTTATAGAGCACCGAGGCCAGGTTGCAGGGGACGGCCGCAATGTCCAATTCACCCTTGGCAATCTGCGCCACGATCTCGTCGGCGGTGCCCGCCATGGTAAAGTGGTAGTTGTTGGCCGTACCGCCCGCTTCGCTCTGCTCCATCACCTGGACCAGGCCCATCGAGGTCGGCCCCTTGAGGGAAGCGATGTTGACGTCGATCTTCTCCGCCGGCGCTTCCTGGGAGGCGGAGCTCTCCGGCTCGCTGTCTTGCGAGGAAGGCGGCGCGCTTTCAGCCGGGGCGCCGGATGAGGCTTCGGACGAGGACGTACCGCCGGACGAGCAGCCGGCCAGCAAGGTGAGCGCCGCCGCAAGCAGCGCGCAAATCAGTTTTTTCATGGATAACACCTCGAAAATAGATTTTAGCTTACTTTATACACCAATATGGTATTATATCACATTCGGTTGCCGACTGCAAACCAGCGCAGTAAAAACGCCCCGGAAAATCCGGGGCGCTTGCCGCTCAGGGCCGCCAGGCCATGGCGGGACGCACGGACATATCGGTCCGGGCCTTATCATAGTCACGGTATGAAAGCATTCCCAGGGCATTGATGCAAGTCAACGTGGCCTTGGAGCTGGTAAACGGAGAGCGCAGCCAGCTGTTCAGCTTGCTGTTGCCATAGACCTCCTTCATCTGTGCCTGCGTCGTTTTCCCCGTAAACCACAGCAGCCTCTCCCGGTAGGCCCGCTCCCCGACCGTATGCCCGGCCGCCGCGTAGGATGAATAGCTTTGACTGGCAATCGGGATTTGGGAAGGGCAGCCCGCGACCTGCGCGGCGGTGGGCAGCCAGATATAATCCTGCAAGGAGCCGACTGCGCCCGCCGAAGGGGAATAGCCCGCCTCGCCATCGCAGCTGACCGGGACGACGTGCGCCTTCTCCTCCGCGCTCATTTTCTGATAGATCCCGTGAAAGCTGCTGCGCGCGGTGGAGGTGAACCAGTCGGAGGAGCCGCCGAAGTTTACCCCGCTAAAAAGCTCGCTCTTGCACAGCAGGGTGTAGTAGCCCATCTCCTCGTCCACGTCCACGATGTACCAGCTATAGCCGCCGACCGTATCCGGGTAGGTCAGGGGCCGCTCCCCGTCTCCCGCCTTCACCTGCTCGCTGGAGTGGATCACCTTGACCGTGCAGGCAGCGCTCTCGCTCCCGGCCGAGGCGGTAACCGTCGCCTCGCCCCCCGCCGCGTTCCCGGTGACGGACATGGAGCTGGTATTCCCCTGCTGCGGCTGCTCTACAGCCGTGATATTTCCCTGTGGATCGTTCACCGCCCAGGTGATGGGCGCCGTGGTGTAGGCGGGCAGCGCCGCCGCCGTGAGGACTAGCTCTTTCCCCTGCGGGACATAGAGCACCTCGGGCAGCTGCAGCTGCTGTACGCAGTAATACTGATAGACCGCCGTCGCCGTCCCGGGCAGGTTCAGCCCGAGATAAGCGGGCTTCGGCACCGGCTGGATCCAGATTTTATAGGTGGCGTCCGCCGACGGGGGCGTGCCGCCGGGGAGAAAGACCTCCTGTACCGCGCCGTAACGCTCCACCGGTACCTCCAGCGCAACCGGCGCGTTTTCAAAGCCCGGGTCGGCGGGCTCGCCCCCTTCCCGGTAAGGGGCCGCCCAGATGCGGCAGCCGCCGATCCTCGTGTCCCGAATGGTCACCGGTATGATGAACCCCCACTGCGCGCCCTGCTCCTGGGCGGCCGCCGGCAGCGCGAGGCTGAGCGCGCAGAGCAGCGCCATCCCCCATTTTTTCACAGTTCTTTCCTCCTCAAAATGACCGACAGCATAGCATGCTTGCGGCCATCGGAGGAACGGGCCACGTCCAAAATCACCCGATTTGCTTGCAAAAAGGCCCAAAACAGGATATAATTGGGATATTATCAAAAGAATAATGTTAATTATTCGAGTCAAACGAAAAAAACGGATAAATTAAGACCTATAGCATGCTATGCTATAGGTCTTTTTCTTACCTCTTAAACTGTAAACCCGTTTTCCTTTACATGGCTGACAAAATCCTCCGCCGTCAAGAACACTTCATTATAACCCAGGCTCTTACACAGCTGGGTGACGTGGGGTGGCTCGAGATAGGCCGCGCGCAGGCACTCCTCCTCGGCGAACACCTCCCGCGTGCCGCCGTCGAGGAGCACCCGCCCCTTCGCAAAGACGACGGTGCGCTCGAAATATTCCGCCACAAAGTCCATGTCGTGCAGGATGGCGATCACCAGCTTACCCCGCTCCCGCAGCCCCCGGATGATCGACCCGATCGTCCGGCGGCCACGCCAGTCCTGGGCGATGGTGGGCTCGTCAAAGATGACGACGCCGGTATCCATCGCTAAAATCGAGGCGATCGCCACCATCTTGCGCTCGCTGAGGCTCAAATCGTAGGGGTTCTCCTGTTCGAGCCCACAAAGGCCCACCAGCGCGAGCGCCGCCTCGGCGTGCTCCTTGGCTTCCCCCTCGCTCATCCCGATGTTCAGCGGCCCGAACATCACCTCGTCGAGCACCTTATTTTTAAAGATCTGGTCGTTGGGGTTTTGAAAGACCATTCCGATCCTGCCCGCCAGCGAGGCGACGGTGGCCTCCCTGGTGTTCTGCCCGTCGATCAGCACGTCACCGGCGGTAGGCTTTAAGAGTCCCTTGAGGAGCTTGACGAAGGTGGTCTTCCCCGCCCCGTTCTGGCCGATGATGGCCGTACTGCGCCCATCAAACGAGAGGCTGATCCCCTGCAAAACCGGCTTGCTTTCTGCATAGCCGAAGGTGAGCTCCTTCACCTGGATGTCAGCCATGGGCCGCACCTCCCTTGATTTGATCCAGCGCCTTATGCGCCTCCTCCAGCGTGACCGGATAGAGCCCGGTATCTCCATTTCGCAGCCCGAGCCCGCGGCAGATTTGGGTGAAGGCGGGCGGCTGGACCCCGCATGCCTCGAGACAATCGAGAGAGAAAATTTTCTGCGGAGTGTCGAAGCCCACGATCTCCCCCTTGTCCATCAGCATGACCCGGTCGCTGTAGGCGGCGATCTTTTCCATCTTGTGCTCCACCATCAGGATGGTGATCCCCTGCAAGCAGAGCTTCTGCACCGCCCTGAACACCTCCTCGCTGCCCTGCGGGTCGAGCTGGGAGGTGGGCTCGTCGAGGATGATGACCTGCGGCTCCATGGCGATAATCCCGGCGATCGCCATGCGCTGCATCTGCCCGCCCGAGAGGTCGAAGGGATTCTGCTCCCGCAGCGCCTGGATGTCCAAAAGCTCGAGCGCATGGTCAATCCGCCGGACCATCTCCTCCCGCGGCAGCCCGAGGTTTTCCAGCCCGAAGGCGATCTCCTCATAGACGGTCAGCTTGGAGCCGGTCACCTGGGAGAAGGGGTTCTGGAAAACGATCCCCACCTTGCGGCAGAGCTCGGCCACCGGGGTTTTTGCGGCCTCTTCGCCGTCGATGAGCACCTTCCCGCCGTAGGCGCCCTTATAAAAGCTGGGGATGATCCCGCACAGCGCCTGACAAAGGGTGCTCTTCCCCGCGCCGTTTTGCCCGATGATCCCGATGAACTCCCCCTCCCCGACGGTGAAGGAAATATCCCGCAGCGCCAGCTCGTCGGTGAGGGGGTACCGGTATTTGAGATGCTGCACCGCTATGTGAGCCATATCGTTACCCTCCCGATCAGCGCGAGGACGATCAGTACCGCCAGCAGGGCGTTTACCGCCTTGTCACGCCCGCGCGCTTTTCTCTCGCGCAAAAATGTCTTTTCCCGCCTGCTGTCGAAGCCCCGCACCTCCAGCGCGATGGCCCGCTCCTTGGTGATGATCAGCGAGTTCATCACCACCGGGGCGATCAGCGGCAGGAAGGCCTTAATCCGCACGAGCAGGCTGCCCTCGGTCTCCATCCCGCGCGAGCGCTGGGCGTCGGTGATGGTGCCCATGGTCGCGGTCATCTGGGGGATGATCTGGAAGACCGAGGCGAGCACGTAGCCGAGCTTTGGCGAGAGGCCCAGGCGCACCATCGCCTCCACCAAGTCGCTCGGGCGGGTGGTGAGCACCAGGATGGAGAAGCTCAGCAGGATATTGACGACGTTGAGCCCGATCCCCAGCGCGAAGCTGAGCCCTTCGCGGTAGAATACCACCGGGCCCAGTGCAAAGGCCACCGTCGTGTTCCCCGCGCGGAACAGCCCCTGGATGATCACCACCGTGATCAGCACGATGAAGGAAAAGCTGAGGATCGGCAGGGTGCGCCGCAGGACCCGCCCGGCGAGCAGGACCGCGATGCTCGCGGCAATAAAGGCCGCCATGGCGGTCCTGCCGCCGTAAAGCGCGGGCACCAGGATCGCCGCGAGGATGTAGAGAATCTTGGTCAGCGGGTCGAGCGCATGTATGGGGGTGTCCTTCTCCTCATACAGGCTGATCTCCTTCATAAAAACGACCATTCCTTTCTGGACGTTTTGTACCGGTTTCGCTGTGAGAAATTGCCGCCCATGACGGCAAAGGTGCAAAACTTAGTATTTGAAAGGTTCCTTTCAAACTATCCGTCCTGTCTATAAGGGACCCGGAGACGGAAAGCCGTCCCCGGGTCTTGGATTGTTTTTAAAGCTAGTCGAGGGACTCGACCTTTTCGCCGCTTTGGTAGAGCAGGGTGAGCTTCTTGGGCAGGCCCCTGAAAATCCCATAGGCGATCAGGATGGTCGCAATCTTGTCCGGCAGGTCCACCACGACCTCGTCGAGCGCCGAGCCGACCAGCGCGGGCATGCCCTGCGCCACGCACCAGGCATAGACCGCGTCGCCCCAGACATTCCCGGTCTGGCCGCCCCAGAAGATCATGTTGAGCGGGGTGGAGATGACCACCGCGACCAGCGCCACGACCACGCCGCCGAGGATGGCGCTCTTGACGCCGCGGATTTTGCCGCTGCGCGCGAGAAGGCCGACCGCGATGCCGATCCCGACGTTGGTCAGCGCATACACAAAGGAGATCGGGTCCATGGTCAACCCATAGATCACGTTGTTGATCAGCCCGCTGAGCGCGCCCACCACCGGGCCCGCCAGAAAGGCCGCCAGCATGGTGCCGATAGAATCCAGCCAGAGCGGCAGCTTTAAAAGCCCCGCGAACAGCTTGCCGATGTAGTTGATCCCCACCGCCGCGGGGATCAACACCAGCGAAGCGGTGTTCAGCTGAAAGGACCACAAATTCTTCTTTTCATTCATTTCAAAACACTCCCTTATCAAACTTTTTCAGTGCGTCCAGGGCAACCAGGATTTCCCGCTCCTCGCCGAGCGCCGCCTCCTGCCCGCCCCCGACGTAATCGTTGATGCCTTCCTCCAAATCGCCCTCGTAGGTCACCACCGTGTTGAGGATCGAGGCCGTCATAACCCCGCGCAGCGCGCCCACCACGAAGAGCGCCGCCGTCTCCATATCCGAGCCGAGCACGCCGCGCCCGGACCAGTAATGGTCGATCTCATTCTCCCGGTCGGTATAGAAGCTGTCATGGCTGCGCGCCGGCCCGATCCGGTGGCGGTATCCCCGCTCCTTTGCCACCTCGCGCGCGCAAAAGAGCAGCCCGGTATCCGGAATGGCCGGATAGATCCCCTCGACATAGGTTTTCGAGGCCCCGTCGTCGCGCACCGCGCCGCTGACCAGGATCAGCTCACCCAGCCGAATATCGCTTTGCAGTGCGCCGCAGCTGCCGACCCTTATCATCGCCTTTACCCCGATCTTATGTAGCTCCTCGACCGCGATCACGGTGGACGCGCCCCCGATCCCGGTGGAGACGGCCATCACCTCGATCCCCTGGTAGGTGCCGCGTATGCTGCGAAACTCCCGGTTATAGGCGATCTCGCGCACGTCGTTAAGATGCCGCGCAATATGATCGATCCGCCCCGGGTCCCCCGGCAGGATGGCATAGGGCGCCGCATCCCGCCTGCCGCAGCGGATATGGGCCCCAAGCTCTTCGGACATCGTTTCCCTCCTTCTCTTTTCCCTGCGGCCGCCGGTGAATCAAAAAGGTCAGCTGCGGCCGTTAGGCTGTATCACAGCCGATTCACCGTTATTATAGCACTCTTTGGCGGGGTTGAAAATCTTTTGTAACGATTTAGCACAGAAAAATCTTTTCCCCGCTTGTCAAAAACTTTTTGCAGTATGTTATAATGGAACGTGGAATATCCAGAAAAAGGAGATGACGTGTTGGAGCCCATTCTCGGAAAAAACATCTTCCCCATCCTGCGAAGCACCCTGAATCGGCTCGACGGGCGGCTCGTCGACCACGGCGAACGGGTGGCGTATCTCGTCTGCCACATGCTGCGCCAGATGGGCTGCCCGGCCCGCCGGATGCTGGATCTGTGTATCCTGGCGGTGCTGCACGACATCGGCGCCTACAAGACCGACGAGGTGGACGACATGATCCTCTTCGAGACCCGGAGGGTCTGGAACCACTCGATCTACGGCTATCTCTTTATCCGGGAATTCTCCCCCCTGCGCGACCAAGCGCAGGCGGTGCTCTACCATCATCTCGACTACGAGCGCTTTCCGGTGGGAAAGACCGAAAGCCGGGAGACCGCCCTGCTGCTCCACCTCGCCGACGGGGTCGATACCTGGCTGCGCGGCCACCCGCCCGAATCCCTGCCAGGCTTCCTGCGCGAGAACGCCGGAAAGCGGTTCGACCCGCGCCAGGTCGAGCTGTTCTTACAGGTCCAGGAGCAGGACCGCCTGCTGCAAAACCTCCAGAGCGGGCAGTACCAAAGCGAGCTGCACACGCTGCTCGAAGGCCTCGACATCACCCCGTCCGAGGCGCACCAGTACCTGCGCATGCTGGTCTACTCGGTCGACTTCCGCAGCGAGACCACCGTGGCCCACACCTTTATGATGACGGCGCTGAGCGTCCAGCTCGCCTGGCGGCTGGGGCTCCCCCTCGGGCAGTGCCGCAAAATCTATTACGGCGCCATGCTCCACGACCTCGGAAAGATCGCCATCCCGACCGAAATTTTGGAATTTCCCGGGACGCTGACCGCCCCGCAGATGGCCCTCATGCGCACCCATGTCAGTGTAAGCGAGGAGATCATCAAGGATTTCGTCGACCCCGAGGTTTGCCGGATCGCCGTGCGGCACCACGAAAAGCTCGACGGCAGCGGCTATCCGCGCGGGCTCAGGGCCGGGGACCTCACCCTCAGCGAACGGCTGGTGGCGGTGGCGGACATCCTCAGCGCCCTGATCGGGCGGCGCAGCTACAAGGAGTCCTTCAGCGAAGAGAAGGTGCGCCACCTGCTGCGGGGGATGAGCGAAAACGGCAAGCTCGACGGGCAGGTCACTGGACTGGTGCTTTCCCAGTACGACGACATTTTGCGCGCGGCCGACGAATACTGCCGGCCGGTCATCGAAGCCTATCAGCGGATGAAGGACGAATACCAGAGGCTGCACGGCTGATAAAGAAGCGTGCAGTCTATATTTTCCTGTTGACACGAACAAACGTTTTGTGATAGACTTATATCAAGAACAAACGTTTACAGGAGATGCGAATCATGGACCTCCTTCAAAAGCTGGAAATCCTATCGGACGCGGCGAAATACGACGTGGCCTGCACCTCGAGCGGGGTACAGCGCGACGGGGTCAAGGGAGCCTTAGGCAGCGCGGTCAGCTGCGGCATCTGCCACAGCTTCTCGGCCGACGGGCGCTGCATCTCGCTGCTCAAGGTGCTGATGACCAACAGCTGCATTTACGACTGCCAGTATTGCGTCAACCGCCGCTCGAACGACTCCCCCCGCGCCGCCTTCACCCCGCGGGAGCTGGCGGAGCTTACCATCCAGTTCTACCGGCGCAACTACATCGAGGGGCTGTTTCTAAGCTCTGGGGTCATCAAAAGCCCGGACTACACCTGCGAGCGGATGATCGAAACGGTGCGTCTGCTGCGGGAGGAATACCGCTTCTACGGCTACATCCACGCCAAGGCCATCCCGGGCGCGGACGAGGCGCTCATCAGGCGGCTGGGGCTGCTGGTGGACCGGATGAGCGTCAACATCGAGCTGCCCTCCCAGCAGAGCTTACAGCTGCTGGCGCCGGACAAGAAGAAGGAAGCCATCCTCGGCCCGATGGGACTGATCAAAGCGGGGATCGAGGAGCGCGCGGACCTTGTGCGCTACCGGCACGCGCCCAGCTTCGTCCCGGCCGGGCAGAGCACCCAGATGATCATCGGCGCCACCCCGGACAGCGACTATCAGATCCTCTCCCTCACCGAGGGGCTTTACCGCAAGTACCGGCTCAAACGGGTCTTCTACTCGGCCTATCTGCCGATCAATGAGGGGGCGCTGCTCCCGGCGCTGGACACCCGCCCGCCCCTGCTGCGGGAGCACCGGCTCTACCAGGCGGACTGGCTGCTGCGCTTTTACGGCTTCCGCGCGCACGAGCTGCTGGACGAGGAAGGGCAGAACCTGAGCCTGCTGCTCGACCCCAAGTGCAGCTGGGCGCTTGCCCACATGGAATTTTTCCCGCTCGAGGTCAACTCGGCCCCCTATGAAATGCTGCTGCGGGTGCCGGGGGTCGGGGTGAAGAGCGCGCAGAAGATCGTCGCCGCACGCCGCACCGGGCGGCTGGACTTCGACGCGCTCAAGAAGATCGGGGTGGTGCTCAAAAGGGCGCAGTACTTCCTCCTCTGCTCGGGCCGGCGGCGGGAGGGGCTGCGCTTCACCCCCAGCGGCGCGCTGCGTGCGATGATGTCCGAGCGCTGCCTCGACATGCTGCCCGGAGAGAAAAACGATCAGCTCTCCCTCTTTGAGGACTCCAACATTGCGGAAATACAGGCCATGCGAAAGGAGCTGACGTCATGCCTGGCGAGGATATAGCCTACCTCTACGACGGCAGCTTCGACGGGCTGCTCTGCTGCGTGCACGAAAGCTACTACGCCCATGAGCTGCCGGTGCTGATCTTCTCCCCCGAGACCTATGTATACACCCTCTACCCCACCAAGTCGATCGAGACCGACCCCGAAAAGGCGGGGCGGGTCTGGCGCTCGGTGGGGGCGAAGATCTCCCCCATGGCGCAGGAGCTGGCGCTGCACGGGTACTACTCCTGCCTGGAAGGCAAGGAGCTCGTTATTCTCAAATTCCTGCGCCTGGGCTACCGGGTGGGGGCGGCGGCGTGCAGCATGTTCGGCAATGAGACGGTGCACGCGCTGCAGGGCGGGGTGCTCCACCTTAAAAATGAGCTGCAGCGCATGCTCCAGTTTCTGCGCTTCGAGGAGCGCGGCGGCTCCCTCGCCGCCATCGTCGAGCCGAAAAACTTCCTGCTCCCCCTCATGCAGCCCCATTTCTGCTCGCGGTACCCCGAGGAGCACTTCCTCATCTACGACGCCACCCACGGCGCGGCCCTCTTCTATCAGCCCTATGAGTGGAAAATCGCCCCGGTGGAGCACTTCGAGCTCGCCCCCGCCGACGAGCGGGAGCTGCGCTACCAGCAGCTCTGGCAGGGGTTCTATAACGCCATCTCAATCGAGAGCCGCTACAATCCCCGCTGCCGGATGAACCATATGCCCAAGCGCTTCTGGAATCGGATGGTCGAGTTCTACCCCTCGGCGCTCGCAAACAGGGAGGCGCGTGCCTCGGTGGGCGCCGCGCACGGCTCCCTCCCCCAGGGCGATGGGCAGGGCGGCCGGTAACACGGCTTTTTGTGCAATAAAAGAGGCCTCAACCTTTCGGTTGAGGCCTCTCAATCTGTAAAGTCATTTCCCTTCACATGGTCAGGGAAGGCGGTAATAGTCGCTCCCGCCCTTGCGGCCGGCAACGATCAGCTTTTTATCGCACATGGCGCTCAGCAGATTGTCGGCAAAGGCCTTGGGGTCCTGGACCTGCACCCGGTTCTTGCTGTAAAAGAGGGAGGCCTTGATCCCGCCGAGGGCCTGGGTGAGCTCCTTTTTCGAGCGCTCTCCCTTTTTCAGCTCGCGCAGCACCAGGCGTTCTCCCTTGCCGTAGAGCACGTCGAGCAGGTCGCGCTCCTGCCGGCTCGAACGGTAGAGCCCCCAGGCATAGAGCACGGCGGTCACCGCCGCGATGAGCAGGACGTAGGGCAGATATTTCAGCATTATTCCTTGCCCTCCCGATAGGTGACGAAGCGGTGCTCGCGCAGGATCGCAAAGTATTTGACGACCCTATTCAGCATACTCCGCTCCTCCTCCCCGAAGTGTCCGGCGGTGAGCCCTGAAATCTCATATACCGTGCGGCTCCCGTCGATCGCCTCCCAAACGAAGGTGCCGATCTCGTCGAGCTCGATGTCGCTCACCTTTGGGGTCTTAAAAAACTTCTGCGCGATCTTGTCATAAAACCCCTTGTGGCCGATCTGCACCACGGCCTTCCCCTGCTCGTTCTTGTGCCAGGGATAGGCGGGGTTCTTCGCGGGGATGAATTCGAGGAAATTCTTTTTTTCCTTCTTGGGAGACAGCGTCATCACGTCCTTTGCAAAAGAAGCATGGGGCGCCAAACATTTACGTCCGGCGCCCCCGATTTACCGCTTACTTGTTTTTCGCCTTGTGCCAGATGGAAAATTTGAGCAGGGAGAGGATCAGCAGCGCGAAGAAGAAGAGCGAGCCGATGTTCCCCAGCGAGAAGCCGCGCGCGGACAGGTCGATAAACGCACCGAAGTTCGCCGCCGCGCCCTTCATCGGGATGATGGCAAAGACCGCCAGCAGGATCCCGACGATGCCCTCGCCCGCGATCATGCCGGAGGTGTAGAGGATCCCGCGGTCGATCGCATCCTTGCGCTCGGCCTCGGTGCCCTTCTTGCGGCGCTCAAAGAACCAGCGGATCACGCCGCCGACCATGATCGGAACGCTCAGGTGGATCGGCAGATAGAGCCCGACCGCGAAGGGCAGCACCGGAATGCCCAGCACCTCGACCACAACCGCAATCCCAACGCCGGCGATCACCAGGGTCCAGGGCAGGTTGCCGTTCATGACGCCCTCGACGACCATCTTCATCAGCATGGCCTGCGGGGCGGGCAGCTCGGGTGTGCCGTAGCCCCAGGCCGCGTTGAGCAGGTAGAGCACGCCGCCGATGGTGATGGCCGAAGCCACGACGCCGATCAGCTCGCCGTACTGCTGCTTCTTGGGGGTGGCGCCCAGCAGGTAGCCGGTCTTGAGGTCCTGCGAGGTGTCGCCCGCGATGGCGGCCATCACGCAGATGATCGAGCCGATCGCAATCGCGCCGAGCATGCCGGGCTCACCGATCATGCCGGTCGCCTTGAGCACGATGGTGGAGAGCAGCAGCGTCGCGATCGCCATACCCGAAACCGGGTTGTTGCTGCTGCCGATCAGGCCGACCAGCCGCGAGGAGACGGTGGCGAAGAAGAAGCCGAACACGGTGATGATGACGGCGCCCAGGAGGTTTACCGGGATGACCGGAACCAGCCAGATGGCCAGCACCATCACGACGACAATGGAAATCAGGATCGGCATGGGCATATCCTGATCGGTGCGCTCGCCGCTCGAGGCCATCTTGTCGGTGAAGCTCTTCATCGCCTGGCCGAAGGTCTTAACAATCAGGGGCAGGGACTTGACCAGGCTGATGATGCCGCCCGCCGCGACCGCGCCCGCGCCAATATAGCGCAGGTAGTTGCCCCAGATTCCGAAGGAATCCAGCTCGCTGATCGGCACGGTGGCCGGGAACATGACCATGTCGCCGCCGAAGAGGCTGATCAGCGGCATGATGATCAGCCAGCTGAGGATACCGCCGGCGAACATGTAGGAGCTGATCTTCGGCCCGCAGATATAGCCCACGCCCAGCAGCGCGGGGAGCACATCCACCCCGAAGCCGGAGCCCTTATATGGGGTGATCTCGTAATGTACCTCGCTCGGGAAGACCTTGAAGCCGTCGGTGATGAGCTTATAGCCCGCCGCCAGGCCGAGGCCCGCGAAAACGGTGGTGGCCTTCGAGCCGCCCTCCTCGCCCGCGAGGAGGACCTCGGCGCAGGCGGTGCCCTCCGGGAAGGGAAGCACGCCGTGCTCCTTGACGATCAGCGCCTTTCTCAGCGGGACCATGAAGGCCACGCCGAGCACGCCGCCGGTCAGGGCGATCAGGGCGATCTCAACGACCGACGGGGCGCCCTCGCCCCATTCCTTCATCCACATAAAGATGACCGGAAGGGTGAAAATCGCGCCGGCCGCGACCGATTCACCCGCCGAACCGATGGTCTGCACCATGTTGTTTTCCAGGATCGAATCCTTTTTGAGAATCATCCGGATGATGCCCATCGAGATGACCGCCGCCGGGATCGAAGCCGATACGGTCATGCCCACGCGCAGACCCAGATAGGCGTTTGCCGCGCCGAAGAGGACGGCCAGCAGGATACCGAGCAGAATCGACGTTACGGTAAATTCCGGCATAACCCTGTCCGCGGAGACAAACGGTTTGAAGTTTTTCTCTTCACTCACTCTCTACCACTCCTTTTCTTTCTTATAGGTTTACCCAGCCCCAAAAACGCCACACAATTTTGTGCAGGTCCCCCAAACGGGGACCTGCATTTTTATATGCTAATTCTGAAAAGGACTGCCGTTGATAAACCTATAGATTAAGAACTTTTCATTCTCGAACAATATTATATCATTTTTGCTTTAGCACGCCAACATAAAATGTCCATTTTTCACATTTTTATGAAACAATTGTGAATAAAGGAGATTTTTCATGCCATTTTTACAATTCTTTAATGGCATTTGCCATGATTTGGAAGTTGGTCCGGATCGAATCCAGGGACCAGTACTCGTCCACCTTGTGGCACATATTCTCTTCCCCCGGCAGGAATATGCCGAAGGCCACCGCGCTCTGGAAGGCTCTGGCATAGGTTCCCCCACCGGTGGAAACCGGCTCGCGGGAATCCCCGGTGATCTCCCGGTAGACTTTTTGCAGGGTGGTCACCAGCTTCGAGTCCTTCTCCACATAGAGCGGGCCGACGTGCTGGAACTCCTCCACCGTAAAGCCCAGCGGCGCGCCCTCGTCGCAGCCGCCGTTGACGCTCTGTATCTGCAAAAGCCCCCTGATATCCTCGATCAGGCTTTTTTCATCCAGTTTGAATTCCATAGCGTTCACTCCTTTTTCTTTTCCTTATTATATTGGGTTTTATGGGGTTTGTAAATGCACCCCTCCTTGTAAGGGGCCGGGATGCGTGGTAAAATAATGGGTATCCGCTGGGCATGCTTCTTCCGGCGGGGACAGGAGGTTAGCATGAAAAAGACGATCTGCCTGCTGCTCTGCGCCGCGTTTGCCCTGTTCGGGGCGGGCTGCAGCGATAAGGGCTCCAACCCTGTTTCGATTTCCTTCCCCGCCTATCAGGAAGGGCAAAACGAATCGAACGCGCAAATCTACGGCACCGCGCCATTTATCGCGGCGCTGTCACTGCCCGACGGCTGGGAAACCCGCCTGCCCGAGGAACAGGACCGGGAAGGCGCCGGCCCGTTTTATACCAAGGTGGATTTCTACCGGGACGGGCGGTACATGGGGTTCATCGGCTTTAACACCTTCACCCCGGTGGAAGGCGAGGTGCCAAGGGAGGACTACTATAAAACAGTCTACCCCGAACTGCGCCTGGGCAGCCTCTGTCAGTGGGAGCCCTATAAGCCGGTCAAATCGGATGGAACCGGCGAAGCCGCGGTCTGCACGGTGAGCTATAAGGACCCGCAGGAGATCGACAAGCATCCGGGCGCGCTGGCGGAGGTGCCGGTGGTCGAGGTGCCGGGCGTGCTCTGCTATGACAAGGAGCTCAAGGTTTACGTCGGTATTCAGTTTGCAGAGGATTCGCTCACCGACGAGCAGGCCCGGCAGGTCGCCATGAGCCTGGAGCTCCAGGCGGCACCGTGACAAAAAGCGGCTTTTATCAACTTTTTATGTCTTGCTCCGGACAATTACCCATAATTCTACAAAATATTACAGACCTGTTTTGCTAAAATATGATTGTTGGGGATTCCCATATCCCCATATTTTATTTTCCCAAACCGTCCGCGGATTCGTGGACGGTTTTTTCTTTTCAAAGTGCCGGTTGTGTGGTAAGATGCTTACATATTCCATCCGCAAAGCACAAACAATAAAATGAATCACAAGGAGGTAACTCTGCCATGAATCTTGATCTGGACGCCCTGTTTAAAATCTCCTACGGACTTTTTGTCGCCGGGGTCGAGCAGGACGGCGTGTTAAACGGATGCATCATCAACACCGCCTCGCAGGTGACTGCCGAGCCCCCGCGCCTGGTCGTCACCATGCAGAAAAACACCTATACCAGCGAGCTGATCCAAAAAAAAGAGAGCCTTTCCCTCTCCATCCTCTCGCAGGAGTGCACCATGGAAACCATCAAGCGCTTCGGCTACCGCTCGGGGCGCGAGGCGCCCAAATTTGAGGGTATCGCCTATGAGACCGACGAGAGCGGCAACCCCTATCTGAAGGACGGGGTCAACGCCGTGGTGCGCCTGCAGGTCGCGCAGACGGTGGATGTGGACACCCACCTGCTCTTTATCTGCCCCGTCCTCGGGGCCGAGAGCCGCTCGGAAGCCGCCAGCCTGACCTACGACGATTACCGGGTCCTCAAGTCCGGCGGGACGCTGGGCTCCGCCGAGCGCCCGAAGGCCCCGAAGAAATGGACCTGCGCCGTCTGCCACTATGTCTACGACGGGGAGATTCCCTTTGAAGAGCTGCCGGACGACTACGTCTGCCCCATCTGCGGGGTGGGCAAGGAGAACTTCATCCTCGCTTAACAGCAGCATATGGCCGGGGCCGCGCGCCCCGGCTTTTTCTTTTGCAGCCGCCCGCGGGCGCCGCGTACCCTGTGACAAGCCGCCGGCCTCGGGACAAGCCGGCTTTGGTGATAAATCGCCTTCTGTGACTTAGTCACAGAAGAAAATGAAGGAAATGCGTATAATGAAACTGTAATCAAAATAATAACATATAGTGAAGGGAGAAATTCATATGTCTGTTACGACCTTAACCAAAGAAAACTTCGATGCCGAGGTGCTTTCCTCGCAAAAAACCGTGCTGGTGGACTTTTGGGCCCCCTGGTGCGGGCCCTGCCGGATGGTCTCCCCCATCGTGGACGAGATCGCAAAGGAACATAACGAGGTCAAGGTGGGCAAGGTGAACATCGACGAGCAGCCCGAGCTGGCCGCCCGCTTCGGGGTGATGAGCATTCCCACCCTGATGATCGTCAAGGAGGGCGAGACGGTCGCCACCTCGGTCGGCTTCAAACCCAAGTCCTCCATCCTGCAGATGCTCAAATAAGCAGCCGGAAAACGGGCGGTGGATTGCCAAACCGCCCGCGTTCCTTTATAATAGGGAGGCTGCCTGCACAGAAAGGAACTATTATGAAACGCATTTTGTCCGCCCTGCTGGCGGCTTTTCTGCTCGCCTCCTGCGCTCCTGCCCCAGGCGGCGGGGCGAAGGAGCCGGACTCCTCCTCTTTGCCGGAGTCCACCATCTCGGCCGCTCCGGGCCTGCTTGCGCAGGAGGACGGCAAGCTCAATCCCGGCTGCCGCAGCGAGCTGGATTATCAGCTCATCCCCTTGCGGGAGGACGGGCCGGACGACTTCAGCCGCTTTGTGGCGCAAGACACCGCGGGCAACGAGGTGAACGAGAGCGTGCTCGAAGGGCGCCTGACCCTCTTCCACCTCTGGGCGAGCTACTGCGGCACCGAGGTCGAGGACATGCGGGTCCTCGGTGAGCTCGCCGCGAAGTACGCCGGCGAGGGGCTTCAGGTGATCGGGGTGCCGATGGATGCGGTTGATCCCTACGGCGAGCCGGTGGAGAACGCCGGGGCGCTGGTATCCGATATCCAGAAGCTCTCGGGCAGCAGCGATTTGCAGCTCTTCCCCTCGCAGGATTTGATCTCGATCAAATTAAAGGACGTTACCACCGTCCCCACCGTCTTTTTCGTGGGGGAGGACGGCAAAGTGCTTTCGGAGCAGGATTACACCGGCCCGCGCGGCGAGGCTGAATGGGAAGCGATCATCAAGGCCGAGCTGGAACGCTACCGGCTCGCCCAACATTCATAGCAAACCGGCACGAAACGCCCAGAGAGGAATGATTCATATGTCAAATCTTATCGATGCGGGACAGGTTAATTTCCTGCTTGTCTTTCTGGAGGGGATTCTCTCCTTCTTCTCCCCCTGCGTCATCCCGCTGATCCCGGTCTATATCGGGTACCTGGCCGGGAATGCCAAGCACACCGATGAAAACGGGGTTATCCGCTACGAGCGCAAGAAGGTGTTCTTCCACACCGTCTTCTTCGTGCTGGGAATTTCCTTCGCCTTTTTCATCCTGGGGCTCTCGTTCACGGCGATCGGCAGCTTCTTCGGCGAGCACCGCACCCTGATGACCCGGCTGGGCGGTATCCTGATCGTGCTGCTGGGGCTCTTCCAGGTGGGCTTCCTCGATTTCAAATTCCTGCAGCGCGAACACAAGCTGCACCCCCGGCTCAACATCAAAGAAGTCAACCCGCTGATTGCCTTTGTGATGGGCTTCACCTTCAGCTTTGCCTGGACTCCCTGCGTGGGCCCCGCCCTCTCGTCGGTGCTGATCATGGCCTCGGGCGCCAAGAGCGCGATGACCGGAAACCTGCTGGTGCTGGTCTATGCGCTGGGCTTCGTCATCCCCTTCCTGCTGCTGGGGCTCTTCACCACCCAGGTGCTGGAGTTCCTGCGCGGCAAGCAGAAATTGCTCAAATACACCGTCAAGGCGGGCGGCGTGCTGCTGATTTTAATCGGTATCATCACCTTCACCGGCTGGATGAACGGGGTGAGCGGATATTTGAGCTCCCTGAGCCTCGGCTCCGCCAGCTCCTCGCAAGACGCCTCCGAGCCCTCCCCGAGCGCGCCGGACGTGCAGGAGCCCTCAGGCGGGTCCTCTGAAAGTTCCTCCGGCTCCTCTTCCGAGCCTCAGACGGTGCCCGGGCCCGACTTCACCCTTTCGGATCAGTTCGGCAACGAGCACACCCTCTCCGACTATCAGGGCAAGGTGGTGCTGCTCAACTTCTGGACCACCTGGTGCACCTACTGCAAGAAGGAGATGCCCGACTTGCAGGAGCTGTATGAGGAATACGGCAACAACGAGGGAGACGTCGTCATCCTCGGGGTGGCGAACCCCCGCACTGGCGACAATCCCAACGCCCACGACAGCGAAACCCTGGAGGGGATCACCAAGTTTTTGGAAAACGGCAGCTACACCTACCCGGTGGTGATGGACCTCGATGGAGAGGTGTTTTACAACTACGGCGTCAACTCCTACCCCACCACCGTGCTGCTCGATATGGAAGGGAACCTGCTGGGCTACGCCCCCGGGGCGCTGACCAAGGACATCCTCAAAAACGCCCTTGACCAGGCGGTGTCCGACGGCAAAAAAGACAAGTAACACAAAAGCCATCCATATGTAAGTATTGAAAGCAAAGCTTCCAATACTTTGAAGGGGGCGCAACGCATACCTCCGCCCTAATGAAATGAGAGGGCCCCCTTCACTTATTTTTACAGGCCGGAAATTCCATCCGCCTCCAGCAGGTTCTGGGCATACCGCTCGAGCTTCGCCACCGTCTGGATTCGCTCGCCATTGCGGGCCACCAGCTGGCGGATGTGTTCGGGCAGGGTATTGTAATAGGCCCTGGCTCCCGGACACTGCTGGAGCAGGGACTGAAGACTGACCGGCGCATTCCGCTTGACTCTCGGCACTAAAATCGCCTCCTTGCCGTCCATCTTTGGGAGCTTCCTCCCGCGCTTAGTGTGCACAGGCGGACAGAAGGCATACTTGCCGTTTTTTGGTCAGGGGCTTGGATTCCCATCTCAAAATGTGATACACTGGTAGCAGGCATCATGCGCCTCGGGCGCACCGCGACAAACGCAATAACAAGCAAGGAGGGAGCGCCTTGGCGCAGCAGGACAGGATGTTTGACATCCCGGGCTTCACTTATTTTTCCAGCGGGAACGACTATACCGGCGGCTGCCATGGTTTCCGGTATAAGCTCTATTTAAAGGACGATCTTCACGCCGCTTGGTGGGAGGACGACCTCTGTTTTGAAAAATGCACCATCCGCGAGGAGGAGACCTTCCCAGCCGATGCGGACGGCCTTACGGCCGCTATCGCTTGGCTGCGCGAGCGAGCGCCGTTTTGATCAGCCCTCGTCCACGATCGTTTCAAGGCACTTGATCAGGTCGAGCAGGGTGTTGATCTCGACATTCCTCTTGAGGATTTCATTCTTGAGGTCGATCGACAGGTTTTCAAAATAGGGACGGACCTTTTCGGACACATGGGACATGCAAATTCCCCCGTTTTTAAAAGTTTGCGCCCTTGCGGCGCTTCTTTTATTAGCATGGCCCTTTCCGCTGAGATTATGATTCTTTCATGCAAAGTCATGGCCGCGTCCCCGGAGACGCGGCCATGACTTTTAAATAATTTCCTTTTCTTTGTTTTCCTCAATCAGCCGCCCGATCGCCTCATCGGTATAGGAGAGCAGCCGCCCGAAGCCCTCGGCAATCTCCCTGCGCGCTTCATCCCGGTACGCTCCGGCGGCGCAAAGCCGCGCCTTTTGCGCCTTCAGCGCCAGGTATTCTTCCAAATCCGATTCGTTTTTGTAAAAAATCAGGTTATAGGTTCCCCGGTTGAGCGTCACCGGAAAGAGATCGGTGAGCAGCGGCTCGTCCTCGGCGTAGCAACGCGTGCCATACTGGCTGCAAATCTTTTCGGCAAACGGGAGGTAGGAGTCCCGCTCCTCCCGGCTAGGGCAAGGATGGGCGAGCGCCATCCGCTTGACCCCGGCGCGCACCACCTCGTTGAATGCGTCGATCACCCCGCAGGCATAGGAAAACCGGTCCAGCTCCTTCATGCCAGCCCTCCATTCTCTGTCGGGCATACGCCCGGCAAATAGATTTCCGCCCCTATCATAGCGCAAAACCGGCGGACAGGCAAGGGAGGCAAAAGCTGTCCTCCGGGGCAAAATTATGCTATAATAGCCGCATAACGGCCATTTAGCATCTATTGGCCCGCCTGCGGCTATATCAATGACAAAGGGGGACTTATCATGTTCAACACTCTGCCTCTGACCGGTCTTGCGGCTTCCTGGTGCCGCTGCATGGACGTACCGCCGCCCGGTTCGGCCGGGCCCGCGCTCGACGCACTCTGCCGGCCCGTCCTTGCGGGACGCGCTTCTTGTGACCGGCTGCTCATCTATAACCCCGACGCGCTCGGGATGTGGCTCTGCCAGAAGTATGCCGGGGATTTCGCTCCCGTGCGCGCCTGGGCGCCCATCGAGCTGGAGCTCGCAACCGTCATGCCCGCCGTCACCCCGGTCTGCTTTGCCAGCATGTACACCGGCGCTAGGCCCCAGGTACACGGGATCCAGAAATACGAAAAGCCGGTGGTGAAGACCCCGACCATCTTCGACGCGCTGTCCGCCGCCGGGAAGCGGACCGCGCTGGTCGCGGTGCAGGGCAGCAGCCTGGCCGTCATCTTCGGCGGGCGGGAGATCGACTATTACATCCTGCCGGACGACGGCGCGGTGGTCGAGAAGGCGCTGGAACTGATCGGAGAGGACCGTTACGACTGCATTGTAGTCTACAACCAGGACTACGACGACGCCATCCACGACACCGTGCCCGAGAGTACCGACAGCCTCGCCGCCATGCGCCGGCACATCGCCGATTTCGACCGCCTCGCCGCCAGGGCGAAGTCGTGCTGGAGCGCGCATGACACGCTGCTTTGCTTCGCGCCCGATCACGGCACCCACATCGACGAAACCGGGCACGGCAACCACGGCGACTACATCCCGGAGGACATCAACATCCTGCACTTTTACGGGGTCCTGGCAAAGGAGGCGGGCCGATGATACGGTTGATCGCCTCGGACATGGACGGCACCCTGCTCGATGGGCAGGACCAGCTGCCGCCCGGCTTTTGGAGCCTGCTTGCCCGGCTGCGGGAGCAGGATATTCATTTTGTCGTGGCCAGCGGCCGCCCCTATATCGGGCTGCAGGACATCTTCCAGGACAGCCCGGTGCAGCCCGACTTCATCTGCGACAACGGCGCTTACCTGGTGGAGGGCGGCGAGTTGGCCGCGGTGCACACCATTGAACGCGAAAAACTGCTGCGGCTGCTCGGGGTGCTGGGCTCGCTGCCCGGGGTTTTCGTCAGCCTGTGCGGGCTGCAAGGATGCTACGTGCCCCCCTCCGTCGAGAACCTGCCGCCCGAGATCCTGAGCTTTTATCAAAAAAGCAAGATCGTGAGCGACCTGACAAAGGTGGAGGATGAAATCTTCAAGGTCAGCGTGGACGACATACACGAGCCCCAAAACAACTCCTACCCCGCCCTGCAAAAGGTATTCGGGGACGGGTTGTCCCTCCAGATTTCGGCCGGCACCTGCATGGACGTCATGGACGCCGGAATCAACAAGGGCGTCGCCTTGCGGGATTTGCAGCGACGCCTCGGGATCACCTCCGACGAGACGATGGCCTTCGGGGATTATTTCAACGACGTCGGGATGCTGCAAAGCGCCAAATACAGCTTCGCCATGGAGAACAGCCACCCCGACATCTTTCAGCATGCCGCCTACCGCGCCAAAAGCAACCGCGAATACGGCGTAATCCAGGCGATCGAGACGTACGTCTTTAGCCCGGAGGGATAACCGGAACAATTGCCAAAAAACGAAACGGACCTGTATTGTGTGACAAAACCGCAGCAATACAGGCCCGTTTCTCTTCATTTTCTGAATCTTTTGGTTCCAAAAATGATAATTGTTCATAAATTGATAACAAATTCGTTAACTTGTTCACAATCAGGCCATCCGCTTGCTTCCGACAAAAATGCCACACGACCGGCGGTCCCGTTCGGATATTGATAATCCAAAGCCGCAAACTGTCACTTGCGACGGGGAGGGAGCGAATGATACTCTATATATAGACAAAATCACCAAGCGCACTGCCAGGGGCGGCACAATCCTTGTGGCAGTTGCCCTGTTTTTTCCAGCAGCTTTGAGGTGTGTGTAGCCCGGCCCTTCTTATTATATTAGGAGAGGCTGGGTGAAATAAATTTGCAAAGGAGTATTAAAATGAAAAAGGCAAGCAGAATATCCGCGGCCCTGATCGCCATGGCAATGCTGCTCTCGTCTCTGGCCGGCTGTGGCAGCAAGACCGAAGCAGAGCCCGCCGAGAGCGCGCCGGCCGGTGAGAGCTCCGCCGCTTCGCAGGCTACCCCTGAGGGCGAGCCCGCCGCCGAGGGGATCACCGAGACCCCCCTGCCGATCAGCGCGGAAAAGATCGAACTCAACTTCTGGTGGCCCTATGCCGAGGACCTGGCCGAGCTCAAGGACCCCAACGACGGTGAGTTCTATCAGGCGCTGGAGGAGAAGACCAACGTACATATCAACTGGATCATTCCCGCCGAGGGCAGCGAGACCGATGCCTATAACCTGCTGTTCGCTTCCGACGATATGCCCGACATCGTCATGCAGCTGCTGAGCAGAAACATGCTCTACCGCGGCGGCCAGGACAAGGCCATCGACGACGGGTTCTTCGCGGAGCTCAACGATTACACCCAGTATATGCCCAACTACATGGGCTTCCTGGACAAAAATCCGTCGCTTAAAAAAGACGTCGTGACCGACAGCGGCAAGCGCTACGGCATGTACCAGCTCTTTGACCGCGTGTGCATCACCGAGAGCGGCCTGGCCGTGCGTCAGGACTTCCTCGACAAGCTCGGCCTCGAGCGCCCGGTCACCTATGACGACTGGCACGAGATGCTCGCCGGCTTCAAATCCCTGGGCTGCCAGGCTCCCCTCTATCTGCAGAACACCGGTATTCCGCAGTTCGGCGAGCTGAGCGCAGGATTCGGCGTTGCGCCCGAGTTCTTCCAGGTCGACGGCACCGTCAAGTACGGCCCGGTCGAAGCCGGCTACAAGGAGTACGTCACCCTGATGAACCAGTGGTACAGCGAAGGCCTGATCGATCCTGACTTCATGGCCCGCACCGGTTCCTTCACCTCGATCGACAACGAGATGATGTTCAACGACAACATCGGCGCCTGCGTCACCTGGACCACCCGCTGCGACAAGAACTATGTCGAGCGCGGCGCCAAGAACGAAGACCTGCGCCTGGTCGGCGTTGCGCCTCCCGTGCAGAACGCGGGCGACACCACCCACATCCGCAGCGACGACTTCCAGACCGGCTCCGTCTACTCCTTCTCCGCCAACAGCGAGCACCTCGTCGAGGCGATCGAGTGGATGGATTACCACTACAACTATGACGTGGCTCTGGACGCCAACTACGGCCTCGACGACGGCAGAAGCTTCAACATGGTCGACGGCAAGCGCATCCTCAGCTACGACTTCCGCTACAGCAATCCCGAGGGCGTTTCCCCGACCGCGTTCTTCATCAAGTACGCCGTCAAGGATGCTCCTCTGAAGATTCCGGATTATCAGACCGACATCTTCCTGCCGCTGCAGAAGGAGTCCATGGACGCCTGGTGCAGCCAGCCGGATGATTGGATGATGCCGATCAACATCACCATGACCGCGGAAGAGAACACCACTTACTCCTCCCTGATGGCCGACATCAAGACCTTCGTGGACGAGAACACCGTGAGCTTCATCTCCGGCACCAAGAGCCTGGATGAGTACGACGCCTTCGTCGAGCAGATCAAAGCAATGGGCATCGACGACGCCATCGCCATTCAGCAGGCCGCCCTCGACCGTTACAACAACCGTCCCGGCGAATAAGGGATTCCTTTGTGAGAAAAGGGAGAGGGTTCGCCTCTCCCTTTTCCCCTATTCTTTTTGACTCACCCACAACCGTTTTTTGTAAAGGGGGCCATACCATGCCAACTGCAACCGCGGCAAAGCCAAAAACCATCCAGACCGCAAAAGCGGCTGACGAGCTCAAGGCCCGCAAGGAGCTGGAAAAAAAGGACCGCAACCGCCTTATCCGGCGGGATTTAAAACAGAACTATGCGGTCTATCTCATGCTTCTTCCGGTCATCGCCTATTTCATCATCTTCCACTACCTGCCCATGGGCGGTATCGCCATGGCGTTCCAGGACTTCTCCTTCCGCCTTGGCTTCTTAGGCAGCCCGTTCGTCGGGTTCAAGCATTTTCTCGCATTCTTCAATTCCATCTATTTCTTCCGTCTGCTCAAGAACACCCTGCTGCTGAGCATGTACGGACTGCTCATTTCCTTCCCGGTTCCGATCATTCTGGCGCTGCTGCTCAACGAAGTGCGCAACCAGCGCTTTAAAAAGACGGTCCAGACCATCTCCTACCTCCCCTACTTCATCTCGGTGGTGGTCGTGGTCGGTATTTTACAGGACTTTACCAAAAGCCAGGGCCTGCTCACCCAGCTTTCCGTCCTCCTGGGCGGCGACGGGGGCAACCTGCTCGGCAAGCCCGAAGCCTTCCGCGCGCTGTTCATCGGCTCGAACGTCTGGCAGCACATCGGCTACTCCTCGATCATCTACATCTCCGCTTTGAGCGGGATCGACCAGGAGCTCTACGAGGCGGCCAAGATCGACGGCGCGGGCCGCTGGAAGCAGACGCTGCACGTCACCCTGCCGGGGCTCATGCCTACCATCGTCATTCTCTTCATCATGCGCCTGGGCGAGGTCATGACCCTGGATTATGAGAAGGTGCTGCTGATGTACGGCCCCTCGACCTATCAGACGGCCGACATCATCCAGACCTACGTTTACCGGATCGGTTTGCAAAACGGAGATTACAGCTACGCCACGGCGGTGGGGCTCTTCAACTCGCTGATCAATTTCATCGTGATCTTTATTGCCAATAAGATCAGCCAGAAGGTCGGCGAAACCAGCCTGTGGTAGAAAGGAGGAAGAACACGATGGGAGACAGACGTACGACCGGCGAAAAAATCTTCGCCGTATTCAACACCATTTTCCTTGTCATTCTGGCGGTGGTCTTCATCCTCCCGGTCTGGCATGTGGCCATGAGCTCGATCAGCGACCCGGACGTACTGCAGGCAAACAGCCAGCTGGCGCTCAAGCCCCTGGGAGAGGCCACCCTGGGCGGCTTCAAGTTTGTGCTCGACAACCCGAACATCCTGCGCGCCTATGGAAACACCGTCATCTACGTGGCGGGGGCCACCCTCTTCGCGATGGCGATCACCATCCTGGCGGCCTATGGGCTTTCGCGCAAGGACCTCTTTTTCCGTAAGCCGCTGCTTTTCCTGCTGACCTTTACCATGATCTTCAGCGGAGGATTGATCCCGACCTACATGATCGTGCGCAATCTGAACCTGATCGACACCATGTGGGCGCTGATCATCCCGGGCACCGTGTCGGTGTACAACATCATCGTCATGCGCACCTCGTTCGCCGCCATCCCGGACGCGCTGACCGAGGCGGCCAAGATCGACGGCGCGGGGCACCTGCGCATCCTCTTCCAGATCGTGCTGCCGGTTTCCAAGGCGGTGCTGGCGGTCATCGTGCTGTTCTACGCGATCAAAAACTGGAACGCATGGTTCAACGCTTCGATCTACTTACAGAGGAGAAGAGACCTTTTCCCGCTGCAGCTGACCCTGCGCGAGATCATTTTGCAGACCTCGAACAACTCGATCGTCAGCGAGAACTCCGACCCGACCGCAATCGACCGCTTCCGCCCCTTAGTCAAGTACTGCACCATCATGATTTCGATCATCCCGATGCTCGTGATCTATCCCTTCGTGCAGAAATACTTCGTCTCGGGCGTCATGATCGGTTCGATCAAGGGTTAATGCCCGGCCGTGATCTTGCGGTAGGTCGCGGGCGTGACCCCCTCCAGCTTTTTGAAGGCACGGATCAGGGCGAGGGAATTGCTGTAGCCGACCGCTGCGGCAACCTCGCCCACAGTGCCGGGGGTCCCCTTGAGCAGCAGCTTCGCCTCGTCCACCCTTTTTTGGCTGATGTATTCCAGCACGCCGGTGTGGACCGACTTCTTAAACAGCCGCAGCAAATAGCTCTGGCTGACCGAGAACTGCTCGGAGATCGACGCGACGCTCAGATTTGGGTCCGAATAATTTTGATCGATATATTCCATAATAGAGACCACCTGGACCGGCGACGAGCCGGCTTCGGTGTGCTGCGTGAGGGCACGGTGGATGGATGCGAAGGTATCCTCTGCCAGTGCCCTTAATTCGTTCATGGTCCTCGCGCCCTCCACCGCGGCGGCCAACGCATGGAGCTGCTCGCCCGCCGGCAGGTGCAGCACCGAGCGGTAGACCTCGCCGAGGGTGGAGAAGGTGTACAGCCGCGCATAGAAGAAGGAGCGCTCCTGCCCGGCCATCTGCTCGCCCAGGATGGCGCCGAAGAGGGAGAGCGCCTCGGCGCGCTCCCCGGCGGCGACCGCCGCGCTCAGCTGCTGGCTCATCACCGAAAGCGGCGCCTCCGGCTCCTCGGGCGCCTCATAGCGGATGTCCTCCCGGCTGGCGGTACGCGTTTCGATGTGGAAGCTCTCCATCTGCTCGAGCCCCCAGCTGACCTCCTTGTAGGCCTCGTGGATACCGCGCATCCCCTCGCAGACCGCGCTCAGATAGCACTGCATACGGATGTCGAACCGGCTCTCGGTGAAGCTGACCGCCTTGCGGCAGATTTCCTGCAGCTGCGCGTCGGTCCCCTCCCCAGGCTCGCCGTGCAGGTTCACCACGCAGTAGAGGGTCCCGGCATAGTCGCAGCAGTAGCCGGCATAGTCCTGCTGCAGCAGCTCCTCGAGCACCGAGGCGACCATGAAATTGACCATGGTCAGCGTATCCTCGTCCTCCGAAATGGCCTTCTCCTCGAAGAGCGCGCTGCTGTCCTCGATGATGACCCCGATCACCAGGAAGCGTTCGCTGGTGAAGTCGAGCTGGTAGTCGGTGCAGACCGCCCGGAAGGTCTGCTCGCTGTGGATTTTCCCGCGCAGCATCTGCACCAGCCAGAGCTGGCGCAGGTCCTTCTTCTGGTGGTCAAGCTGCTCCTCGTAGTCCTTGTTTTGTTTGAGCAGCTCGCCCAGACCCTGCTCGAGGATCGAGAAATCGTCCCCCGAGCGCGCGGGCGCGCTGGAGAGGCGCTTGAGGAACATATCGGTCATCCGGCGCACCGGGGTATAATTCTTCTTGGAAAAGTACAGCGAAATGGCCGCCCCCGCAAAGAGGCAGAAAATCAAAAAGGCGAAATAGATGTAGCGGATCTGCCGCAGCTGGGCGGCATAGTGCTCCACCGAGCTCAGGGAGAGCAGCTTCCAGCCGGTGATTGCCGAGGTGGAGACCACGACCGCCTGCTTGCTGCTTCCGATGTTCACGATCTCGGTCCCGTCGTGCAATCCGACATCGTAGAGGATTTCCCCGGGCAGCACCTGGCCCGCGTCCGGCGCCAGATACCGCCCGTCCGGCGCGATGGCCCAAACCTGTTGGTTGAGCCCGGGCTCCCCCACATGGTAGCTCTCGAGAAGGTTTTCGATCGAACGCGCGTCCAAGATGAACATACAGACCGCGTCCGGCTCTCCGGTATAGAGCCCGTCCGAAAGCAGCACCGCGACCTTCTGTGCCCCGCCATCCGATGACTGCGGGTCGCGCAGCAGCTTGACGGTCAGCCTTCCCTCGGCTCCCGACCAGGAGGCGAAGGTGGAAAAATCGGTCCAGAAGCGTTCCTTCAGCGTATGCTCAAACGATTCCTGTTTGAGGATCCCGCCGGTCGAGGCCGCCACCTGCGCGGCGGGGAAATAGACATAAATCTCCTTGATGTAGCTGCCGAAGGCGCTCTTCTTGGTCAGCTCGGACTGCAGGGTGCCGATCCGCTGCAGCTTGGCCGGAGTCAGCGGCGAGGGGGCGTACATCAGCGAGAGCACCTTCTCGTCCGAAAGGATCTGACGCCCGGTGCTCATCAACTCGCCGAACACCCGGTCGATCGACTCGTTGGTCTGCGCCAGGGTGATCTGGTTGATCTTGGAGATGTTTTTTTCTATGATGCCATAGGCCGTATGGTAGACCATCCAGCTAAACAGCAGCGGAAGAAGCAGGACCGCCAGATAGGATACGACCCAGGTTGTAAACAGGCTGTTTCGCTTCTTGCTCTCCAAACAGCTTTCCCTCCCGTATGCTTGCCGCATGTGCGCAAACTATAGTTTTAATGATGCCGCCATCCCGAACGAATTTTTGTGCAGGCCTCTGAAGCAGAGCCTGTTTTTTTATTGCTTTCCGACAAAAATTCCGTATATTACAAAATGTATAATTTTCCCAATCGCATTCCAAAAATTTTATACAATACTATTATTTTATCACGCACACCCGCAAAACGCAAATGAGTTTTTCTCTTGACCCATGCAGTATACTGTTAGTGGAAAGGAGATTTCAAGCCATGACCTATTCCATCGTTTATGTGAGCCGCACCGGGAACACCCGCCTGATCGCCGAGGCCATCCGGGACGCGCTGCCAGGTAAAGACTGCCTCTACTTCGGACCGCCCTCCCCCGATGCGCTGGAAGCCGGGCTGATCCTCGCGGGCTTCTGGACGGACAAGGGAAGCTGCGGCGAAGCCTTCACCCGCTTTCTTGCCACCCTCTCCGGCAAGCGGGTGGCTCTGTTCGGCACGGCGGGTTTCGGCGGCGCACCGGAATACTTCGAGCAGATCCTCGCGCGGGTGCGCTCCCTGCTGCCCGAAGACAGCAGCTTCGCCGGGGGCTTTCTGTGCCAGGGGAGGATGCCGGAGGCGGTCGGGGCGCGCTACCGCGCCGCCCTTGCCGAAAAGGCGGAGGATACGCGAAGCCGCGCCCTGCTGGAAAACTTCGAGCAGGCGCGCTCCCATCCCGACTCCGGCGACCTCAAAAGGGCCGCGGCCTTTGCCGCGGGACTGACGAACTGATCAACAAGGGCCCGCAGACTATCATCTGCGGGCCCTTGCCATTTTCTCAGTATTGATTCGGCTTGTCCTTGTCCCGGTGGCTGGTCACCACCCGCAGGCCCTTCTTTTGCAGATGCCCGCTCAGGCGCTCGGCAAAGGCAACCGAGCGATGCCGCCCTCCCGTACAGCCGATCGCCACCACCAGCTGGCTCTTCCCCTCCTTGAGATAGAGCGGGATCAGAAAATCGAGCAGGTCGCACAGCCGCTGTGCCAGCTGCTGGCTCTGCGGCCACTGGAAGACATAGTCGCGCACCGGCGCTTCCAGCCCGGTGTGCTCCTTGAGCTCGGGGACGTAAAAGGGGTTGGGCAGGCAGCGCACGTCAAAAACCAAGTCTGCCTCGGCCGGGAGCCCGTTTTTGAAGCCGAAGGACATGCAGCGCACCAGCATGGCCTGATGGGTGCTCTGCAAAAAGGTGCCGATCAGGTATTCCCGCAACTGGGAGGGGGCCATCAGCGAGGTGTCGACAACATAGTCCGCCCGCTGGCGCGCCTCATGCAGCAGCTCCCGCTCGGCGGCGATCGCCTCCTGCAAAGTCAAGGTATCCCCGCCCAGCAGCGGATGCTTGCGCCTGCCCTCCTTGTAGCGCTTGAGCAGCACGCCGTCCGACGCATCGAGAAAGAGGATTTTATAGCCTTCCACCGTCTCGTTGAGCGACCGCAGCGAGGAGAGAAAGTCGCGGAACATCTCCCTGCCCCGCGCGTCCACCACCACGGCGATCTTATTGATCGTCCCGCCCGAGAGCTTCTGCAGGTCGGCAAACCGCCCGAGCAGCTGCGGAGGGACGTTGTCCACGCAGAAAAAACCGATGTCCTCCAACACGTCGATGGCTTTGGATTTCCCGGCGCCCGACATTCCCGTCACAATGATAAATTCCATAGGGTCCCTCCCGGCCTTACCTTTGTCGCTTCCCCTTATCATGGCCTATTGGCCGCGGCGTCATTCAAAAATCCGCCGCCCGTGCTACCACAGATCGCAAAGCGCCCTGCCCTGCGGCGTGTCGGCATATGCCTCGGGCGGCCGGGGGCAGCCTTCGATTTCGGCGCATAGCTGCTCCTGCGGCGACGGCAGGGTGGTTTCATCATATCCTGAAAACTCTTCGCAGGTGAGGATCACGGCCCCCATCCGGCGCATGTCCTCAATATTCGCCTTTTGAATCTGCGGGGTCTGGGAGGAGGTGCAGTCCTCGAGGACCACCACCTGATAGTCCAGCGCGTTCGCATCATAGGCGGTGGTGCGCACGCAGTTGGGGGTGGTGGTCCCGGTCAGAATCACCGTGCGCACCCCCAGCCGGCGCAGGATCAAATCCAGCTCGGTCATGAAAAACGCGCTCCAGCGCGGCTTGATGATGGTGTAGTCCCCCTCCTGCGGCCTAAGGCCGGCGGGGACCGTGGCGCCGTGCGCCCCGGTGCTGCCGTGCGCCATCATCCGCTCCCCCCGCTGCCAGGTGCGGTAGCGGGTCAGCTCCACGTCGCTGCCGTTTGCCCGGTAAATCCGTTTGACAAAAAAGACCGGGATTCCCTTCTCCCGCGCCAACCGCACCGCCCGCTCACAGCGCCCGACGGTCTCGAGCGCCCCCGCGATACAGCAGGGGGAGGACGGGTCCAGAAAAGCGTTTTCCATGTCGATGACGATCAATGCGCTCTTGGTAGGGTTTTGGGGCATGTCGGTTCCTCCTCGTTTTTGCGGGAATACTCCGGTATCCCGTCGGCTTTGCTACCGACAGTTTACCACAAAATCTCTCCTGTGTCGAACCCGCAAGGGATAAAAAGGGCCGGGACTTTTAATCCCCGGACCTTCCGCCGCCTATTCCCGCCCGGCGCGCGCATGGCGGCAACGCAGCGCCAGCTCGATCATACGCTCCTTGCCCTCCCGGGTGAGCGCGCACAGGCAGGCGGCCGCGTCCCTTTCGGCGGCCTCGCCGCTGATGTGCAGATAATCGCGAAAGAAGGCGCACAGCAGCGTATTCTCGGTGTAGATCCGGTTGGATTCCCGCACCCCCAGCGCGGTGAGCTGCACATTGCCGTAATACTCCTTTTGGATCATCCCGGCTTCTGCCAACAGCTTAAGGCTTTTGACCACGCTGGCCCGGCTGACCTGCAGTCTCCGGGCGATGTCGACCGAGCGCACCGCCGCGCCCCCGTCGCTGAGCTCGTAGATTGCCAGCAGATACCGCGCGGCACAGGCCGAACGCATATGAGCCACCCCTTTCTAAGTTAGCAATAGCTAACCTTCGGGCATATCATAACACCGGGAGGACTAAAATGTCAACCCCCTCCGTTTCCGGTCATTCCTGGGCGGCGCGGCCGATGTGCTCCTTGAGCCGCACGAAGGTTTCCTCGCTGATGTCGTGCTCGATCCGGCAGGCATCGGCCTCGGCCACCTCGGGGGTGACGCCCAGGCGGATGAGCCATTCGGTCACCAGGCGGTGCCGCTCATAGATGCGCTCGGCGATCTCCAGGCCCCTGTCGGTCAGCTCGAGAAAGCCCTCCTTGTCCATGGTGACATAGCCATTCTGACGCAGCAGGCTCATCGCCCGGCTGACGCTCGGCTTGCTGAAATTCATCCGCTGCACCACGTCGATCGAGCGCACCGCGCCCTTCTCGCGCCGCAGCACCAAAATCGTCTCCAGATAGTTTTCAGCGGATTCCTGAATCTTCATGCCACAACCATTCCTTTCCCGCGCGTAACCTGAAAGCGAGTGTCCGTATCTGTAATGTTAACCGGATTCAACAATTTTATCGCTTTTCGCCAAATTGATCCGGCTGCAATTTTCTTCATTTTAGCATAGTTCCGTTTTATTCTCAAGTCTCTTGACTTTTTTGGTTAGCAATGGTAAACTGCAACCGTAGTAAAAAGTTAGCAACCACTAACCACATGCCGTATGAAAGAAAGGAAGGATTCCTATTATGCCGCTGACAATGGCACGTTCGGGAGAGCCCGGCACCGTGAAGGAAATCCATGGGAAGGAGGAGACCCGCCGGTTTCTGGAGAGCCTGGGGTTTGTGGAGGGCGGCGCGGTCACCGTCATCTCGCAGATGGGCGGGAACCTGATCGTAAACGTCAAGGATACCCGGGTGGCGCTGAGCAGGAGCATGGCCAGCCGGATCATGATTTGAGGAGGAAACAGCATGAAAACATTGCGAAGCACCAAATGCGGCGAGACCGTCACCGTGCAGAAACTCGGCGGCGAGGGCCCGCTCAAACGCCGGATCATGGACATGGGGATCACCAAGGGTACGAGCATCTATGTGCGCAAGGTGGCTCCCTTGGGCGACCCGGTCGAGATCACCATCCGCGGATACGAGCTGTCCATCCGCAAGAACGAGGCGGAAAACATCCTGGTGGACTGAGGTATTTTTACCGCCATAAGTTAGCAAACACTAACCATCGACTTCAAAGGCTTCACAGGCCAGCGGGCAATCCCCGCAGAGGAGGTAACACAGAGAATGGCTATTAAAATCGCGCTTGCAGGAAATCCAAACTGCGGCAAAACCACCATGTTCAACGACCTGACCGGGTCGAGCCAGTATGTGGGCAACTGGCCGGGGGTCACGGTCGAGAAGAAGGAGGGCAGGCTGCGCACTCACAAGGATGTGGTCGTGACCGACCTGCCGGGTATTTACAGCCTCTCCCCCTACACGCTGGAGGAGGTCGTCACCCGAAATTACATCCTGGACGAACACCCGGACGTGGTGATCGACCTGGTGGACGGCTCGAACATCGAGCGCAACCTCTACCTGACCACCCAGCTCACCGAGATGGGGCTACCGGTGATCATCGCGCTGAACATGATCGATATTGTGCAAAAGAACGGCGATAAGATCGACGTCGAAAAGCTCTCACAGGCGCTCGGGTGCGAGGTAATCGAGACCTCGGCGATTAAAGGGACCGGCTCGCGCCAAGTGGCGGAGCGCGCGGTGCAGATGGCGCTCACCGGGGCCAAGACCCACCCTGGACACACCTTCTCAAAGCCGGTCGAGGAAGCGCTCAGCGGGATCGAAAGCCTGATCGACGGTACGGTCCCGCAGGAGAGGCTGCGCTGGTACTCCATCAAGCTGTTCGAGCGGGACGAAAAGGTGCTCGAAAAGCTGGAGCTGGACGCGGACGGCAAAAAACGCCTGGAGGAGATCGTCTCCGGGCTCGAGGCCGAGCTGGACGACGACAGCGAAAGCATTATCACGGGCGAGCGCTACCAGTTCATCGGTAAGCTGGTCAGCCAGTGTGTGCGCAAAAGACAAAGCGGCCTGACCACCTCGGACAAAATCGACCGGGTGGTAACCAACCGCTGGCTAGCGCTGCCCATCTTTGCTGCCGTGATGTATATCGTCTATTTCGTCTCGGTCTCGTGGCTGGGCACCATCGTCACCGACTGGACCAACGACACCCTGTTTGCCGAGACCATCCAGCCAGCCGTCGGCGGGTGGCTGGAGGCGGTGGGCGCCGCCGGCTGGCTGCAGGGGCTGATCGTGGACGGGATCATCGGCGGCGTGGGCGCGGTGCTCGGCTTCGTGCCGCAGATGTTCATCCTCTTCTTCTTCCTCTCCATCCTGGAGGACTGCGGCTACATGGCGCGCGTCGCCTTCATCATGGACCGGATCTTCCGCAAGTTCGGCCTCTCGGGCAAGAGCTTCATCCCCATGCTCATCTCCTCCGGCTGCGGCGTGCCGGGGATCATGGCCACCCGCACCATCGAAAACGAGAAGGACCGGCGGATGACCATCATGACCACCACCTTCATCCCCTGCGGCGCCAAGCTGCCGATCATCGCGCTGATCGCGGGCGCGGTCTTCCCGAACATCACCTGGATGGCCCCGGCGACCTACTTCTTCGGGATCTTTATGGTCGTCATTTCCGGGATCATCCTCAAGAAGACCAAGATGTTCGCCGGCGACCCCTCCCCCTTCGTCATGGAGCTGCCCCAATACCACTTCCCCGCTCCCAAGGGCGTACTGCTGCACATGTGGGAGCGCGGCAAGGCCTTCATCATCAAGGCCGGCACCGTCATCTTCGTGGCCTGCGGGATCATCTGGTTTTTGCAGAGCTTCGGCTTCGGCCCCGAGGGCCTTTACATGGTCGAGGATGAAAACGCCAGCCTGCTGGCCGCGATCGGGGGCGTGATCGCCCCGATCTTCCTGCCGCTGGGCTTCGGCAACTGGCAGGCGGCCGTGGCCAGCGTCTCCGGGCTGGTGGCCAAGGAGAACGTGGTCGGCACCTTCGGCGTGCTCTTCGGCCTGGGCGAGGTCGGCGAGGACGACCCGGCCCTGCTCAGTATGGTTCCGACGCTCTTCGCCACGAGTGCCAGCGCCCTGGCTTTCATGGTCTTCAACCTGACCTGCGCGCCCTGTTTCGCGGCCATCGGCGCCATCCGCCGGGAGATGATGAGCGCCAAGTGGACCTGGTTCGCCATCGGCTACATGACGGCCATGGCCTACGTGATGGGCTTCATCATCAACCAGCTGGGCGGCTTCCTCTTCTATGGCGTGTCCTTCGGAATCGGCCAGGTCCTGGCCCTGATCTGTGTGGCAGCGCTGCTCTGGGGGCTGCTGCGCAGCTACAATCCCAATAAAACGGCCCGTAAACCCGCCGTCGCGGGGGCGCATGCATAACCGCCCCGCAGAAAGAAGGAATCCTTATGGTAACCTGGATCATATTCGGTCTTTTGCTGCTGGCCATGTTTTTCGCCATCCGCTACGCCTTTCGCAAGGCCAAGCGCGGTGAATGCGTCGGCTGTCCGGGCGGCAAAAGCGGTGGCTGCTGCCACTGTCAGCGGCAGATGGATACAAAGTAACCGACTTACCCCCTGCCGGAAGCGGCAGGGGGTAAGTTTTGTTTTCATTGGCGATTGACAAAGCCGCTGGGATTTTATACAATCAATTCATACTATACATAAGGGGAAGCGTTATGCAAAAGAGAAGTATTCCAGTGTGCATCATTCTATCCATCCTCACCTGCAACCTCTACGGGATCTATTGGTTCATCTGCCTGACCGACGAGGCAAACGCCCTTTCAGGGGATCACAAAACCTCCGGCGGGATGGCCTTCCTGCTGACGCTCATCACCTGTAACATCTACGGAATATACTGGGCCTACAAAATGGGCGAAAAGCTGGATATGGTGAAAAGGGCGCGGGGCATCCCGAGCAGCGACAGCGGCGTGCTCTACCTGATCCTGGAGCTGATCTTCCCCCTGGCCGGCTGGGCGCTCATGCAAAATGAGATCAACAAGCTGATCGACGGCCCCATCTATCAATGAGAGACCGGCTGCAAAACCTGCTGAAAAAAGCGTCCCTGCTCTGCCTGTGCGCGGCGGGGTACGCTTTTTTGCTGCTGTATACCCCCGTTTCGATCCCCTGCCCCTTTCATGCGCTCACCGGGCTCTACTGTCCCGGCTGTGGGGTTTCGCGCATGTCGCTGGCCCTGCTGCGCCTCGACCTTGCCGCCGCCCTTCGCGCGAATGCGGCGCTCTGCCTCCTGCTCCCGGCGCTGGCGCTGCTCTTCCTGTGGCGCGGTGGGCACTACCTGCGCACCGGCGAGTGGGCGACGCCGCGGTGGCTGTCCTCCCTGCTCTGGGTGATGATCGCGCTGCTCCTCCTGTTCGGAGTGCTGCGAAACCTTCCCGCCCTGTCCTTCCTCGCGCCCCACTGAATCCCTCAAACATGCAAAGTCCCTGCGCGCTCCCGCAAAGCGGGAGCACGCAGGGACTCTTTTATCAAGCTGTGCGGTCATTCCTCCCGGGAGAGGTCCTTCGCTTCGATCCGGCGGTAGGGCAGCCAGATATAATGCCCTTCCTCCAGCTTCGCCGCCGATGCGGGGTCCTCCCCGCGGCTGAGCGCCAGCGACAGGTCGATCATGGTCTTTGCCATCCCCTCGCTGTCGTTGAGCACGGTGCCCTTGAGGGTCCCGGCCCGGATGGCCTCGAGCGCCGGCGGGGTTGCGTCCACCCCGACCACCAGAGGCATGCTCTCGGCGCTAAGGCCGGCGGAGAGGCAGGCGTCGATCGCGCCCAAGGCCATGTCGTCGTTGTTGGCGAAGACCGCCTCGATGTCCCCGCCCTGCTCCTCCAGCCACAGCGACATCTTCTGCGCGGCCTGCGCACGGTTCCAGTTGGCCGACTCGCTGGCCAGCTTGCGCACCCGGATTCCCACCGAGGTCAGCGCGTCTATGGCATACTTGGTGCGCAGCAGGGTGTCCTGATGGCCGGGCTCACCTTCGAGCATGACATACTCGAGCACGTCGTTGCCGTTGCGGTCCACCTGACCGCGCTCATTCTGCCACAGGTCGCGCACGATCTGCCCCTGCAGCCGCCCCGATTCGGCGGCCTTGGCCCCCACATAGTAAACCTGCTCCCAGCGCTCCATGTCCTCCTCGACCGGCTGGCGGTTGAAGAAGATCAGGGGTACTGCGGCCTCCTCGGCCTTGTCGATCAATACGGCGGCCGCCGTGCGGTCCACGATATTGACGCAGATCACGTCGCACCCCTGGTCGAGGAAGCGGTCCATCTGCTCAAGCTGCACCGTCTGGTTGCTGCGCCCATCGGTGATGGTCAGGCTGATCTTGATATCCTTTTCCAGTTCCTCCTCCCGCGCCAGGCGCTCCATATGCTGCACCACGGTGGAGATGAAGGTGTCCTCCTGCTGGTAAACCGCGATCCCCAGGCGCAGGACGCTCTCCTCCCGCTCGCTGCCTCCCGTGCAGCCGCCCAGCAGGATGGCAAGGAGCAGGAGTACTGCCAGCCCTTTAATACATAACCGGGAAAAACAGCTTTTGATTGTCCGGTTCATACAGATTCTCCCCTCGCACAATTCGGAAGCCCAGCTGCGGCGTATTCAGGCTCCTTTCGCCCCTTGAGCGGCGGGCCGCCTCCTGCACCGACGAATACCCTGCCGCGTAGTCGCTCCAGGCGGCCGCCGCCGCGATGGTGCCCTTTTCCAGGCAGGCCGCGATCGCCCCGGTGGCTCCCACCCCATAGAGCAGCGGCTGCTCGGGCAACTCCTGTGCCACCGAGGCCAACGCCTCGGTGGCGGCGTAATCGAAGGCGATCACGGCGCCGGCGCCGGTCTGCCCGAGCAGACCGGGCAGATCCCGCTGCAGGCTCTGCGCCTCGGCCTTCTGCACCTCGAAGGGCACCCCCGCCTCCCGCAGCGTCTGCAGGCAGGCTTGCAGACGCTGCGCGACCCCGGTGCTGCGTGAGGCGGTATCCAGCAGCAATACCCGCTCCCCGCGGCGGTCCTCCAGAAACGCCCCGGCCAGCGCCCGGCCCATCTCCCCGTTCTCCGGCGTGAAGCAGGCCCTGCCTCCGGGCATGGGCGACTCCATGGTCACCACCGGCAGCTCGATGGACTGCTCCTCCAAAAACGCGGCGAGCCCCTCGGGATCGGCGGGGACCACGATCACGGCGTCGGCCCCGCCCTTCGCCTCCCGCTGGAGCAGCGCCGCCTGGGAAGCGTAGTCGTTGTCCTGCGCCAAGGGCAGGAAGCGCAGCTCCGCCCCAAGATCCACGGCCGCCTGCTCCATCCCCAGCCTGGCGTTGGACCACAAAGCGGTATCCGCCTCGCGGATGAGCACCGAAATTTCCAGCGTGCGGCGGCGGCTCTCGATGCCGGGGAGCTCGGGCAGCACCAGGGTGAGCGCCACCGAGACGCCCAACAGGCAGAGGATCACCAGCTGGATCAGATTGCGTCCTATCTTCACGGCTGTGCCTCCTTCCACCGGCCGGCTGCCGACTCGTCCAGGGCCGGCTGGCGAATGCGCACGGTGGTACCCATATCCGGCTCGCTCATGATGACAAGGCCGTAGCGCTCCCCGAAGGTGAGCCGGATCCGGCTGTGCACGTTGCGCACCCCGATCCCCGAGCCCTTGCCCCGGTTGGGGACCGGCTTGCTGCCGTCCAGCAGCTGCCCGGCCACCTCGGGGAGCATGCCCAGTCCGTTATCGCTCACGTCGATGAGCAGGTCCTCCCCCTCGCGGTAGGCGTGCACGGTGATCAGCCCGTCCCCGTCGGCGGCGGCCATCCCGTGGTAGATGGCGTTCTCCAGAATCGGCTGGACGATCAGCTTGAGGGAGTAGAGCCCCTCGGTGTCCGCGTCGGCATGAATCTGCACCTCGAAACGGTTCTTATAACGCATTTTCTGGATGGTCATGTAGTGCCCGGCGTGCTCGAGCTCGTCGCGCAGGGGGATGATGCTGCTCCCCCGGCTGAGCGAAATACGGAACAGCCTCGCCAGGGAGGTGACCATCTGGATGGCCTCGGGGTACCGCCCCGCCTCGGTCATCCAGATGACCGAATCCAGGGTGTTATACAAAAAGTGGGGGTTGATCTGAGACTGGAGCACCTCCAGCTCGGAGCGGCGCTTCTCGCCCTCCTGCTGGATGATGTCCTCCATCAGGTGGCGCATGGTCGAGGTCATCGAGCGGATGGCGTGCCCCAGCCGGCGCACCTCGTAGCAGCCGTCCTCCTCGATCTCGACCTCCTTGCCCGCCTCGAGCTGCTTGACCGTCTGCTCGAGATTGCGGATGGGCTTGGAGATGTGCTCGGAAATGCGGAAGTTGAGGAAAGCCAGCAAAAAGACCGAAAAGAGGATCAGCGACGCGCCGAAGAGGATCATCTGGTAGGAGTTGGACGCAAGCCCCGCCACCGGGACCACGCCCACCAGCTTCCAGCCGGTGTAGCCCACCGTCTTGACGGTCACCTGCCGCTCCCGCCCGCCGAAACTTTCGCGGTGGCTGCCGTCGCGGTAGCCGGCGGCGGCGAGGTTGTTTTCCTCCTCGAGCCCCGCGTAGATCATCTGCTGCTTGGGGTGGTAGATCAGCTCCCCGTTCCCGTCGATGAGGTAGAGGTAGCCGCCGCCCGGCAGCTCCACATCCCGGCAGATCTGCTCGATCCCGCCGAAGCTCATGTCCACGAGCAGCACGCCGTTTTCGGTGCTGCCCGCCCTGGTCAGCTCCACATGGCGGCTCAGTGACACCACCCAGCGGTAGGAGTAGCTGGGGTCCTCAAAGAGGTTTTGCACCTGCGGGGTGAAAAAATGCAGGTTTTCAAGCCTCTGGGTGGCGGCGGTGAACCAGGGCTGCTGCGCGGGGGCAGCCTGGGGCTTGAGGGAGCCCAGCGGCGTGGCGCTCACCAGTGAACCGTCGCCGCCAAAGAGGGCGATCGAAACGAGCGCGTCGCGGTTCTCCTCATACAGCAGGTTCATCTGCTGGGAGATGTCCCCCCGCTCGAGGTCGGTGGACTTGATCACCCGAAAATACATGGTGTCCGAAATGCGCATCATCCGGCGCAGATAGCCATCCAGGTTTAAATTCACCTGGGCGAGCACCCGCTGGCTGCCGTCCTCCTGGAGGCGGTTGGTGGTTGTGGAGAAGCGCCAGAACAAGGACAGGCCGATGAAGAGGATCCCCACCACCGCCACCGCCGTGAAGGAGAGGGAGATGACCATCTGGATGCTCATCGAGCGGTACCAGCGTGACACCCTGCTTGCCAGCGAACGGATCAATTTTCGCATATTCCCGGCGCTCCTTCCCCATTTGATTCAGTGGTTTCAGCCGTCCTTGAGCCCCGCGCGGAACTTGGAGGGCGACATACCGAAATGTTTTTTGAAAACGTAGCTGAAATAGTTCGGGTCCTGATAGCCGGTCCTCTCGGCGATCCGGTAGGTCGTTTCCCCACTCTCGCGCAGCAGCCGTACCGCCTCCTCCATGCGCACATCGGTTACATAGGCGGTAAAGCCCATGCCGGTTTCACGCTTGAAGAGGGTGGAAAAATAAGCGGGCGACAGGTGCAGGTGGGCGCACAGGGCATCCACCCCCAGGTCGCTGTCGGCAAAGTTTTGGGCGATGTAGGCCTTGGCCGCCTCGACGGTGCGCCCGGCGGAATCGATCCGCCGCCTGCCCAGCAGCTCCTGAAGGCGCAGGCAGCGCTCGCAGCACCAGCGCCCGAGCTCCTCGGGCGAGCGGAAGTCGGTGAGCTGCACCATCCCGGTGAAGCCCTCGCCGAAGACCTCCTCCGGCTCCACCCCGCCGCTGCGCGCCAGCTTGATTAAGGAGGTGAGCAGCTCGAGGAAAAAGATCTGGCACTGCGGCAGCGCGAGCCCCGCCTCCCGCACCCTGGCGATCAGGGATTCGATCAGGGGCGGGAGCTGCTCCCGGTCGCCGAGCTTGATCGCGGCTGAGAGCTCGCGCTCGTCCGCCTCGTCGAAGGAGAGGCGCACCGATCCGTCCGGCTCCAGATCGCCGATATAGAGCACCCGCCCCGGCCCGGCGAGCACCCGGTAATCCAGCGCCCAGCGGGCCTCCTCGACCGAAAGATGGAGCTGCTGCGGCCCGAAGCAGGGCCGGCCGACCCCCACCGTGAGAGTCAGGTCCAGATAGCTGCGCGAAAGGGCGCAGACCCGGTCCAGCTCGGCGATCAGCGGATAGGGGTTTTCAAACCTCGGCAAAGTGGTCAGCAGGGCCACCGTGTCGTTGTAGAGGATCAGATGGGAGGTGCAGTCCTTTAGCGAGAAATGCTCCTCGAACAGCGCGCGCACCGAGACGAGGAGCAGCTCGTCCCGGTTGACCGGGTCGTCCTCCCCCGCGCCGTCCACCTGGATGAGCGCGGCCGCCCAAACCCCCTCGGGCAGACCGATCTCGAAGCGGTCGGCCCGCTCACGGACCTGGTCGGGGCGCACCCGTCCGTCGAGCAGCCGGGTGAAAAACAGCTCGCGCAGCACCGGCAGGCTCTCCTCATATTGCCGGCGCAGGGTCTCCATATCCCGGCGCTCGGCCCGCTCGCGGTCCAGCTGGCCGCGCAGCTTCTGCAGCACCTGTCGCAGCTCGGGGGCGTTGATCGGCTTGAGGATGTACTCCGAGACGTTCATGCTGATGGCCTGGCGGGCGTATTCAAAGTCGTCGAAGCCGGAAAAGACCACCGTCCTGGCCGCGGGCAGCTGGGTGCGCAGGCGGCGGCAGAGCTCCAGCCCGTCGATGAAGGGCATCTTGATGTCGGTGAGCACCACGTCGGGGCGCAGCTGCTCGCAGAGCTCCAGCGCCTCGGCGCCATTCTCCGCCTCGCCGACCAGCTCGAAGCCCAAGGAGGCCCAGTCGATCTTGCGGCTGATCCCCTCGCGGATCTCCTCCTCGTCGTCCACCAGCAGAACCCGGTATGTTTCCATACGCAATCCCCTCCCGTATGATGATTAGTATACCAGTAGTTTCGCAGTTTCTGCAAGAGATAATCAAAATTAGCCCCCATACAGCATGAGGCTGCCGGTTTATCCGGCAGCCTCATGCGCACGAATCCCAAAACGGATTACTTCTTGACCAGGTATTTGCGCATATCCAGCGCGCAGGCGAACAGGATGATCCCGCCCTTGATGAGATAGAACAGGTCCTGGTTGATCCCGATCATATTCAGTCCCACGAAGATCAGGCGCAGCATGAGCACGCCGACGAGGATCCCGCGGATCTTACCGATACCGCCGACGAACGACACGCCGCCGATGACGCAGGCCGCGATCCCGTCCAGCTCGTAGTTGAAGCCGGTGTTGGCGGTGTTGGAGGCCACGCGCGCGCCCTCCACAAAGCCGGTCACCGCGTACATGGCGCCCGCCAGGGCGAAGACCAGGATGGTGGTGGCCATCACGTTGACGCCGGAAACCCGCGCGGCTTCCTCATTGGCGCCCAGGGCAAACATGTTTTTCCCCAGGGTGGTCTTGTTCCAGATAAACCACATCAGCGCGGTGGCGATCACGGCGATAAGCACATAGTTGGGGATCGGAATCCCGCCCACCTGCATGAAGGGCAGGTGCCCGGTCACGAACTCGGTGTAGGATTTATCCAGCCCGGAGATGGCCATGCCCTTGTTGTTGCCCATCTTGACGTAGAGCAGCAGGAGGGTATAGACAATCAGCTGGGTGCCCAGGGTCACGATGAAGGGATGGAGCTTGAACTTGGCCACAAAGAAGCCGTTGAACGCGCCGAAGAGCCCGCCGATGAGCATGGCGATCAGGATGACCACAAAGATGTTCAGCGGTCCGATGCTCGGCCACATCTTGTTGTTGGTGGTGACCGCCTGCAAGAGCGAGGCGGAAATACACGCGGTCAACCCCACGATCCGCCCGGCGGACAGGTCGGTGCCGGTCAGGACGATACATCCCGCAACGCCCAGCGCGACGGGCAGGTAGGCCGCCGTCTGGGAAAGGATGTTGATGATGGACGAGGCCGTCAGAAAGTTCGGGTTCTTCATCGCAATATAGACGATGGCGATGAACATCAGGATGAACAGCGCGTTGTTCATCAAAAGGTCGCCCACCCGCTTGGCGGTCCAGGGCTCGCTTTCGCGCTTGACCTTGGCGACGGTGTTATTACTCATAGTGGTGCCTCCCCTTACACATACTTGGCCGCCAGGGTGAGGATCTCCTCCTGGCTGGTATTCTTCGCGTCGACCTCGCCGGCCAGCAGGCCGCCGGACATGACCAGAATCCGGTCGCAGACGCCCAGCAGCTCGGGCATCTCGGAGGAGACCATAATGACCCCCTTGCCCTCGTTGGCCAGATTGATGATCAGCTGATAGATTTCATATTTCGCGCCCACGTCGATCCCGCGGGTCGGTTCATCCAGCAGCAGCACCTCGGGCTTGGTGAGCAGCCACCGGCCGATGATGACCTTTTGCTGGTTGCCGCCCGAGAGCGAGCGGATCTGCGTCTTCTGGCCGGGGGTCTTGATCCGCATGGCCTCGATCGACCAGTCGGTGTCCTTGGCCATCTTTTTGTCGTCTAAGTACACGCCCCACTTCAGATAGTCGTGCAGGCTGGAGATCACCGTGTTTTCCCTAATACTCAGCACCCCAAAGATGCCGGTCGCCCGGCGCTCCTCGGTCAGCAGCGCGAAGCCGTTCCTGATCGCCTCGCCCGGCGTGCGGTTCTGCACCTCTTTGCCGTGCAGGCGGATGGTCCCCCCGCCCTTGGTCATGGCGCCGAAGAGGTTTTCCAGCACCTCGGTGCGCCCCGAGCCGTCCAGCCCCGCGATCCCGAGGATTTCGCCCTTGCGCAGCTCGAAGGAAGCCTCCTTGAGCCGGGTATACTTGCCCGAGAGCTTCTGGACCTCGAGGATCACGTCCCCCGGCTCGTTGGTCTTGGGCGGGAAGCGGTTGGTCAGCTCCCGGCCCACCATCAGGCGGATGATCTCCTCCATGGTCAACTCGCTCGCCGGGCGGGTCGCCACCCAGGCGCCGTCGCGCATGATGGTGACCTCATCGCTGATGCGCAGGATTTCTTCCATCTTATGGCTGATGTAGATGATGCCGCACCCCTTGTCGCGCAGCATCTTGATGATGCGGAACAGGTGCTCTACCTCCACCTCGGTCAGCGAGGAGGTGGGCTCGTCGAAGACGATGATCTTGGCCTCGTAGGAGACCGCCTTGGCGATCTCCACCATCTGCCGCTGGGAGACGGGCATGGTGGACATGATCGTTTTGGGATCGACCTTGACCTCGAGCTGGCTGAACACCTCGCGGGTGCGCTGCATCATGGCGTGCTCGTTGACCATCAGCCCGCCCACCTTGGGATAGCGCCCGAGCCAGAGGTTATCCAAAACGCTGCGCGTCAGGGCCTGGTTGAGCTCCTGATGCACCATGGCGACCCCGTTTTCCAAGGCCTCCTTGGCGCTTTTAAAATTGACCTCTTTCCCGTCCAGGATGATGGTCCCGCTGTCCTTGCGGTAGATGCCGAACAGGCATTTCATCAAGGTGGACTTGCCCGCGCCGTTCTCGCCCATCAGGGCGTGGACGGTGCCGGGACGCACCGTGAGGGACACGTTGTCGAGCGCCTTGACACCGGGAAATTCCTTGCTGACGTTCTTCATTTCCAGCAATACCGGCTGCTCCATCTGTTTCCTCCTCTCTAAAGGTACCGCGGAGCCCCTGCCCGAGCCGCCCTGAAAAGAACGGGTGCAGCTTGGGCAGGGGTTCCACGCAAAAAGCGGGGCTGCCACTTCTGGCAACCCCGCTCGTCCGTGGCGATCCGTGCTGGGGCGAATGCCGCGAATATTTCGCTTATTCGCCGGTGTACACGCCGTAAGGTACGCGAATCTTATCCACGCCTTCGTCTACGTTGAAGGAATCGGTGTTGGCCATCAGCTCGGAACCGTCCTTGACGTTCCCAACCAGAGCGGTGATGGTCTTGGCCATACCTTCGGCATCCTGCATGATGGTACCGGTCATCATACCTTCCTGGATCTTCTGCTTGGCGGAGTCGATCGCGTCAACGCCGAAGACCGGGATGGTCTTGCCGCCGTCGCCCTTGTTGTAGCCGGCCGCCTGCAGCGCGGAGATCGCGCCCTCGGCCATGCCGTCGTTGTTGGCGATGACCATCTCAACCATGTTGCCGTTGGACTCGGAGTACTCGGCGAGAATGGTGTTCATGTAGTCGGTCGCGGCCTGCGCGCTCCATGCGCCGGTCTGGTCGACCAGGTACTTGGAGGTGTTGCCCGCGTCATAGAAGGTCAGGGCGGACTTGCCGGCCTCGGTGAGCAGCTTGTCGCAGTCCTCAACGGAATACTGGGTGCGGTACTCGGCCTCGGCGTTGCCCTCCTGGCCCTTGAACATGACGTAGGAGATGGTGCCGTCGCCGTTGAGATCGGTGGCCTCGTAGTTGGCGAGCAGGTACTCGGCGATCATCTGGCCCTGCATGTGGCCGGCCTCGGCGGCGTCGGTGCCGACGAAGGCGCACTTGTCGTAGCTGTTGACCACCTCATCGGCAACCTCGCGGTTGAAGAAGATGATGGGGATCCCGGCGCCCTGGGCGGCCTCAACGGCCTTCTGTGCGGCATCGGGAGAAGAGGTCTCGACGATGTTGACGATCAGCAGGTTGGCGCCGTTGGTGATGGCGGTGTTGATCTGGTCGATCTGGGTGCCCTGGATGTTGGCGGCGTCATAGTTCTGGTACTTCACGCCCAGCGCGTCGAGCTGCGAATCCATGTGGCCGCGCACGCTGGTGATGTACACATCGGCAAAGTTGTAGTAGAACACGCCGACGTTCAGGTCCGAAAGATCGGCCGCAGGGGTGGATTCGGCAGGAGTGCTGGACTCAGCCGGGGTGCTGGACTCAGGGGTGGAAGCGGGGGCCTCGGAACTCGACGTGGTGGTCGTACCACCGGAGCACCCGGCCAGCAGGCTCAGCGAGAGCATACCGGCAATGGCAAGTGAAAGAATTCTCTTCATTCTGTTTCCTCCTTAAAATCAAGGGTTGATTTCCTGATTCGCGCCGCGGGAGGCACTCCCTGCGGGGCAACTTTATTGTACCGCCCGCGAACAAGAAAAACGATAGAAAATTCTTTTCTCTTTCATGAAAAAACTTTGTTGTTTCCCTGGAAAGTTTTAGGGGAAACGTTTTCCTCATAAGGACATCCCCCTGCTCACCGCCCTCCACAGGCGGAACGGGCGGGACCGATCGCAAAACTCCGGCAGGCGTATGGTCTCTCTCAAAACACACTAAAAACATTGAGCCGCTTATTAATTTCATAGCGGCTTGAGAAACGAGAGCCCTTCCTATATAATGAGGTCAGACAGGAGGGATCGCATGTATCAGCCCAAAACCCCAAAGGATATCCGCTGCCCGCTCGAATACGGGCTCGACGTGTTTGGCGGGAAATGGAAGTCCAGAATCATCTGTGTGCTCGCCGAGAAGGATACCCTGCGCTACAGTGCACTGCGCAGGGAAATGACCAACATCACGGACGCGGTCCTGGCCGGCGCCCTGAAGGAATTGATCCGGGACGGCATCATTGAGCGTAAGCAGTACGACGAAATCCCCCCCGCGGGTCGAATACCGTCTCAGTGAAAAAGGAAAATCCGTGGTGCCGATTTTGCAGACGATCTGCCGTTGGTCGGGTGCCTATCACCGGGAAGACAGTACCAACACCCTGCTGCAATGCCAAAAATGCGATTATCACCTCAAATGAGCACAATGGGTGGAAGTGTAAAAGGCTCTCAAACGTCTTGAAAAGATGTTTGAGAGCCTTTTCTGTCATTTTCGGTGTAGAAAAATAACCGCCGGCGGTTAATCAAGGCCGATTTCCTCCCATTGATGTAGGACCTATTCCACTACATCAAACTTTAGGGGGAAACACAATGGCAAGCATGAACAAGACGGAACTGGGATTCAATCAATGGACCTTGACGGACAAACCCACCATGGACGACTTCAACGCCGACAACCTGCTGACCGACCAGCTGCTCAAGGAGCAGTATTCGGTGACGATGAAGGCCGCCGGCGAGGACAAGCTGAACGTGACCTGGAACGGCAGCACCACCCGGATCGGTGCGGAGGACCTCGACGTTGGGAGCTCGTTCTATGTAGGCAAGGACTACACGGTTTACAAAACGGACGGCGGGTTCTTTATTTCTCTCGACGGTGACATCGCCCGCGCCCAAAGGATCGGCGGGTTCCACTACGGTACCTGCCGCCGCGTCGATGAAAAGCTGCGGCCGGTCAATCTGGCGGGAGAGGTTCGCGGCGAAGGGTGGGAAAGCAACGTCTACAACGGCATCCTGCCCCGCAGCGTATGGTACAAGGGGCACCGCCCGGCTTGCGACCCGAAGGGAATGGTGTACCTGGGAAACGGGACCTGGGTCGATATTTACCAATCCAGCGACGATGGGGACGGAGGTCTGCTATCGGCCTACAACCAACTGCCGTTGACCGGTACGGAGGGGCTCAACTGGTACGGATTCGTGGAGCGCGCCCTCGTGGTGGGGAAACGGCTGCTGACCTATCAGGAGTTTTGCCAGATGGCATTTGGAAGCCCCGGCGGGCTTGACGACAGCAACGAAAATGGCTGGACGGCGAAGACGAATAGTGGGCGGCAGAAAACCGGGTACGTGGCAAACGCGGTCTCTTCCATCGGCTGCCGGGACGCGGTGGGGAATGTCTGGGAGTGGCTAAGTGATTGCATTACGCGCGCGGAACATACGATGTACAGCGGCAATGGTAACTTTCCCTCATATGACGGCGGACGCGGTGGAAAAGCGTATACCAATGGAAATGGACATTATAGCCCCTCCACGGATGGTGTTTGGAACTGGGATAGTGTGTCTCCATTTGGTGATGGATACGGCAATATTTATGATTACAACGACTATTCGCTGATTGCCACAATTTCTGGAGGACAATGGAATGATGGTAAAAACGCTGGGGCGTGTACGGTACGACTTCGTAATTCACCTTGGGATACAATAAGTTTCATTAGCGCCCGCTGTGCCTGCAACAGCCTTTAAGAAAGGAGACTTGCTATTTTGTCCAGTATCAATAAAACAGAATTGGGCTTCAACCAATGGTCCCTGTCCGACAAGCCGACCATGGAGGACTTCAATGCGGATAATTTGCTGGCGGACCAAATATTAGAAGAGAAATTAGACAAATCCATTATCAGTTCCGGGGAGTGGACACCTTTTTTATACGGCAGCACAACGGAGGGTAATCCGACCTATACCGCGCGGGACGGATTCTATTGTAAAATTGGTCCCCTCGTTGTATGTAAAGGCTCGATCGTGATATCAAGCAAAGGCGGAATGAGCGGCGCCTTAAAAATCGGCGGGTTGCCTTTCGCCGCTATCAGAAGCTTTTCACAGCCCTCTGCAGTCATACGCGATACGAATCTTGCAGCCGGCCACATCATTACCGGAACTATAGCAAACTACACCTCACTGGCAATCATCCAGTCCAGCAACGCGACAGGTGGTTCATTGCAAGCGTCGGAAATCAATGACAATTTTTATTTTACGAATTTTTCCGCAATGTATATAACTAATTCTTAAGGAGGACAAAAATGGAAATACTTACAGGAACGCTGACCAAGGATTTTGTATCCATCCAGTCCGACAAATACGGAACCCGAGCGTATGAAAACAGCGAGACAGGCCGCCAGGCACTACAAGCCGAGCAGCCCGATGAAATCGTCAACGAAATCATGAAAGTATGGGATGCGAATCAAGAAGATACCGCAAACCATACGGCTCTGGAGGCCGGCACTGAAAGCTATCGGGAAAAATACATTAAACTAAGGAAAGAGTTTGATTCCCTCAAAGAAAGACTGATTCAATGTATCAAAGACCTGAGTTAATAAAAGCACTTCCGCCCCAGGCATGTTTCTTGTTAGAAAGTTTTTCTCTTTTGTGATATAATGGGAAAAATTGTTTATTCAGGGGGAATCTGGGATGACGCGGCTGCATCGGTTTCTAAACACCTTCGGCTTCGGGATTTTCCCGCTGCTGTGTGCCGTCGCCTTTGGGATCGCCATCTTCTTCATGGGGCGGGAGCTGCTCTATCCGCAGCTCGCCGGCGAGCCGGTGACAATCACCGCCGTGCAGGATGAGGATACTGGTTCCCTCGTCTGGGCGTATACCTACGACGGTACTCTGCGCCGGGAGGCCGCCGGGCAGCGGGACGGCGACTACCCCGGGATGACCGCGCTCGGCTACTACCTGCCGCGCACCGGTTCCCTCTGGCCGCGCAGCAACCCACCTTTCTGGGGGCTGATCTTCTTTCTACTCCCCTTTACGCTCGTGCTCGGCGGATGGGGGCTCTTCTTCCTGCTCAGGGGTACCAAGGTGAAGGTATCCGTCCACCGGCCGCCAAGGGGGCTCCGGTCCTACAGCGCCAGTGCCAGCATAGACATGAAGGGCACTCCGAATGGAACCATCGTCTGCCTGGTTGGGCTTCTTCTACTGGGAATATGCTCCTTCACACTTTGTACCCAGCTGCTGCCCCGGCTCGGTGCCCGGGAAATCTCTGCCGAGGTCACCGAAGTCGTGCGGCCGGGCCGGGAGTATCTCGTTTTACCGCTCGACGCCGGCGAAGGTGGGGAACCTATCCAGGTCACCGACCTTGGCGGTATCTTCACCGAGGATTATCTGCCGGGGTTGCGGGACAACTTTTACTACAGTCCCGCGGCGGGCAGGGCGGCCGTCATGCTCGACGCTGATTCGTCCTGCGTCCTGCTGTTCGTCACCGGCGTGATCGGCGTCATGCTCCTGTTTATCGGGACCTACGTTCTGGTGCGCGCCCCGAAGGATGAGGAGGTGGCCGCATGACGCTCTCCATCCTGATCGCCGCCGCGCTTTGCCTCATTATCTTTCTTCTGCACCGCGCGCGCTTGCACAAAGGGCGCATAGAGGTGCAGGCCACCATCGTCAAGGTAATCCGTACCACACACAAGGAAAAGGATTATTACGACCCGGACGGGACCTACCACCCGCCAATATCCTGGACCGAATCCACCCCGATCTTCGCCTTCACCCATGCAGGAAAGCGCTGCCAGGTCAAGGGCACCGAGTGGGACGGGCTGACCGTCGGGGAAGAAAAGACCATCTTTTGGGAGCCGGGCAGCGAAAGGATCATGCTCAAGGAGGGCAAGAGCGTCGCGTCCCTGGTCCTCCTGCTGGCGGCCGACCTGCTCATCCTTTCCTGTGCGCTCTGGGGCAGGCTGTCGGGCTACCCCTCCCTGATGGGGTACTTTTCGGCGCAGCCGCGGCAGGTGGCCTACTGGTGCCTGTTTTTCGGTGCCTATTGCCTCCTGGCCTTCTCTTATTATTTCCTGCTTCATTATCTTCCCCGGCTGGGTGCGCACCGCGAAATTGGCCGGATCACTGCGGTCATCCGGCCCAAAACCCGCTATGAGGCGCAGCTGACCGGGCAGGAACAGGCCATCGTGCCGGTGCAGATCCTCGGCCGGATGGACCTGCACCCCGGCGACACGCTGGAGCTGCTCTACCATCCCGCGCGCAAAAGGGCTTATATTCGAGTGTCCCAGGGGCTCAAGGGGATGTGCGCCTGCCTCTCCCTGATCGGGGCGGTCTTTGCACTGCCCGCCGGGGCGTTTCTGCTGTGGTTTTTTGGCGGCCTCTAGAGGTAATTGACCGCCAAAATCGCCAGCCCCAGCACGGTGAGCACCACACCGGTGGCCCGGTTCAACGTGACGGGAGATGCCTTGTTGGCAAACTTGGCGGCGATCCGCGCCCAGAGCAGGGTGCTCAGCACGCAGAGCAGCAGGTACCACATATTTGGCGCCCCGCCGATGGCGAAGTGGCTCACCGAGCCGGTGAAGGCGGTGAAGGCCATGATGAAGACGCTGGTGCCCACCGCGGTTTTCAGCTCATACCCCAGCACGCTGGTGAGCAGCAGGAGCATCATCATCCCGCCGCCGGCTCCCACGAAGCCGCAGATGAAGCCCACCGCCGACCCGCAGACCACCGACTGCCAGAAGCGCTTGCGCACGCTGACCGATTGCATGGTGCTCTTGGTGGTCATCACCGGGCGCAGAATAAATTTAATGCCCAGCAGCAGGGTCATGAAGGTGGAGAACCCGCCCATGGCGGTGCTGGGCACCAGGCTGGAAACAAAGCTGCCCACCAGGGTGAAGCAGAGCACGGCGATCATCATCACCAGTCCGTTTTTGATATCCAGGTTTTTGTTCTTCCCATAGGTATAGGCCGAGACGGCGCTGGCCAGCACGTCGCTCGCCAAGGCGATCCCGACGGCCATATAGGGCTCCACTCCCAGAAAGGTGATCAGCATGGGGCTGATTACCGCCGCCGCGCTCATCCCGGCAAATCCGGTGCCCAGCCCCGCGCCGAGGCCCGCCAGAAAACAGATGGCTACTGCATAAAGCATATCTTTCTACTCCTTTTGATCCGTCTGGAAATCCGCCCGCAGCGCGTCCATCCCCCGCAGCGCCGCCTGCACGTTTTGATCAAGCCGCTGCAAAAGCTGCCGCAGCTCCTTGAGCTCATTATCGCCAAAGCCCGCGAACAGGACGACAAAGCAGCGCTCCTGCCGCGCGGCGAGCTCAGAGAGCGCCACGCGCGATTCCGGCGCCAGGCTCAGGCGCTGTACCTTGCGGCTTTGCGGGTCCGGGCCCGAGGTGAGGTACCCCTTTTCCCGCAGCGCCTCGACGGCGGCGGAGACGTTGGACTTGGCCACCCCTCGCTTTTCCACAATGTCCCGCGCCGTGTTGTATTGCGGATTGTTGTGCAAAAAGAGCAGCACGTCGATCTCCAGCTGGGTGAGCGCGTAGCGCTGCGCCAGCGGCTGAAACATCCGGGAATAGAAGCGCTTGAAATGGTTGGCATAGTCAAGGATGTGGGATTGCAGAACGGCCGCCCCCTTTGTTATAAACAGAACGGTTATAATTATAACTATTATGATTGCCATTGTCAAGAAACCCCCGGCTTATCAAAGCCGGGGGTTTTTTCTTCAGTCGCTTCTTTTTTTCTGGCAGCGCGGGCAGATCCCGGTAAACTGGAGGCTGTGGCCGGTCACCGCGAACCCGGTGCGCGCCTCGAGTTCCTTTGCCATCTCCCCCAGCGGACAGCCCTCGAGCGGCACCTCCTCGCCGCACAGGGCGCAAACCAGTTGATGGTGGTGCCTGCCGCCGGTAAGCTGATAGTCCACCGCACCGTCCTGCCGGGCGGTACGCACCAGCAAACCGCTTTTGCACAACAGTCCCAGAAAGCGGTAGACGGTCGAAAGATTGACCCGGCTGTCCCCACAGCGCTCCCAGATTTCCTGGGCGCTTTGCGGGCCGTCAGCCGCGCGCAGCACCCGCAGGATCGCACGGCGGCCGGGCGTCTCCTTGAGATGGGCACGCAGCAGCAGATTGTCGGACATCCCGCTCCCCTCCTAAGCCAGCAGCTGGATCAGGGTCCCCGCCGCAAACCCGGCGAGATAGACGACCCCGCAAAGCCTGAGATTTTCCTTAAGATCCCGGTTGACCCGAAAAAGCACCAGGAAGCCCACCCCCGCGCTGGTGGACAGCCCGGCGACCACCGCCCCGAAGCTGATGGTCCCCTCGAGGTACAGGCTGGTCAACAGCACCGAGGCCGCGCAGTTGGGGATAAAGCCGAGCAGCGCCGAGACGGCGGGCTGCAGCAGGCTGCCGCCCAGCAGCAGCGCCGAGAGCCGCTCGGGGCCGAGCCACTCGACCACCCCGCCGAGGACGATCGAAACGATCAGCACGAAAACGAAGATTTCCACCGTATGGCGCAGCGCCGAGCGCAAAATCCCGTGCTCCTCGCAGTGACAGTGCTCGCAGAGGCGCTCCATATGCGCCCGGCGTTCGCCGGCGCCGCTCCCGCGGCGGGCGCGCAGCAGCAGGTCCAACCCCATCCCGACTGCAATGGCCAGCACCACCTTGATCGCGATCAGCTTGCCGATCACGCCCAGGTTTCCGGGGTTCGCCAGCAGGATGGGCAGCGCCTCGTCCGAGGTGGACAGAAAGACCGCCACCAGGGTGCCGGGGGTGATGATCCGCCCGCTGTAGAGGTTGGCCGCCGCCACCGAAAAACCGCACTGCGGCACGCAGCCGAGCAGCGCGCCGCTCACCGGGCCGAAGCGGCTCGAACCGGCGAGCAGCCGCTCCATGCGCTCGGAGGAGTGGTGCTCGAGGTACTCGATGAGCAGGTAGGCCCCGAAGAGGAAGGGCAGCATCTTCAGCGAATCGATCAGGGCGTCCTGGATGATTTCAAACAGGGTTTCCAAATTTCGGGGTCCTCCTAAATGCGAATTATTTGCATTTACTAATTATAAACGTTTTTTACTTTTTGTCAAGAATTGCCTTTACTGGCAGTTTGGACAAGCCGCGCCCTGCTCATACCCCGAGGCGGCAAAAGAAGGCATGCCCTCCCGGGTTTTTCCCTTCCATTTCACGGAAGAGGAAGGCCTTTGCGGCTGGCAAGTGCGAATGAAAATGACCGTTAGCTAAGGCAGCTAACGGTCACTTTTTCGCTCTTTTCGGGAAGAACGCAGGGCAAAATCCCCCATTTCTTCCAATCTTGTCCTAATTATATCCTTTTTTTCCGCCCTTTGCAAGGAAAAACCGGTATTTTCTTCTTCCGCCTCCCCGGCCGATGACCGTTAGCTGCCTTATCTGCTGGTCATTTTTATTTGATTATGACACGGAGGGAATATCGTGATGAAATACCATCTACGCTGCGCGCTCGCACTGGGGGTGCTGCTGGCTGCTCTCATACTCCCGGCGGACGCCGCCGGGCGGGTGAACTTAACACCTGATAACGGCTACACCGCCGATTATGGGATCGAGCTGCCCTTCACGCCTTCGCCGAGAACGGCGGACTATACCTTCGAGGTGTTCCGGGGGGAAAACACCTCACAGCCGCCCCTGGTGCGCGCGCAGGCTTCCCTGTCCGGCGGCGGGACGCGGACGCTCTATCTCCCGCTCGCCTTCGACCTCGAGCATGCCGAGCGCTACACCATCCGGGTGACGGCGCAGCCCGACGCGCGGCGCGCCGGGCTGGACACCGAGGGCAGCCGCACCTTCCCCTATACCACCCAATATTGCGGCGGGCGGCACACCGAGGCGCAGGGCGGCTACCTCCTGGGCGACGGCAGCGCGGGGAACCCCTACGTCATCCAGAACGCAAAACAGCTCTCCCATGTGCGGGAGCACCCCGGGAGTTATTTCCGCCAGAACGTGGACATCGACCTTTCCTCCTGGGGGAACTGGACCCCCATCGACGTGGACGGCATAAACTACGACGGCTGCGGGCACTATGTCTGGAACCTGACCAGCACCGGGCACAGCAGCGGCAACGCCCTCTTCGGGAACCTGACCAACTCCACCCTCCGGCGGTTCGGCGTCAACACCTTCACCTGTACCGGTGGGGAGTACGATGCCGGCCTGATCCGTGCGGCAAGCAACGTCACCCTCGACCAGTGTCTGGCGGCCAACGGCACCACGAGGGCCAATGTCTGCTCGGGCGGGCTCTTCGCGACGGCCGTGGGCGTCACGGTGCGCGACTCCTTCTCCTCGAGCTGCAACATCTATGCCAAAACCGCCAATGCCGGCGGGCTCAGCGGGAACTTTACCGGCAGCCTCGCCCGCTGCTACGCGATCAACACGGTCGCCGGCGAGGATTCCCTGGGCGGGATCTCGGGGCACGGGACCTATGCTTCCGCCTTCCAAAACGTCTACTGGGAGACCGGACGCGGAGCCGGCAGCGCGGTCCAGGAGTGGTGGAGCGGCGATAGCCCCTCCTCGGTCATCTGGAACTACAACCCGCCCGGCACTTTTGCCAAGCCGGCGGCCGAAATGACGGTGCAATCCACCTACCAGGGCTTTGCCTTCGCCAATGTCACCGACCCCTATAACCCCGCCAAACCCTGGGTGTGGGAGCCCAACCAAAGCCATCCCCTGCTGCACATCTTCTACCGGCCCGAGGAGCTCGGCTAGTCCCCGTCCGGCTGCAAAAGCAGGCCGCGCAATTTTTAATTGCGCGGCCTGCTTGTACTCTTATATACGTCCGATCAGCTTTTCATAGACCGCCGCCATGTGCGGCTCGCCGCTGGCCGCGGCAAGCTCCCCGAGCGGGAACCAGCGCACCGCGCTGTTTTCGTCCTCCTTATACCGCAGCGGCTGGCCCTTCGGCGCGACGAGCAGGTAGCTCGCCGACAGGTGGAGGTGGGCGGGCACATACCGCCCCCGCCGCACATGCCCGAAAACCGGCAGGATGTCCAGCGAGGCGATCCCCTCCCGAAGGGGGAGCACCCGCGTGATCCCGGTCTCCTCCACCGCCTCGCGCAGCGCCACGCCCAGAAGGTCCCCTTCCCCATCGGCGTGGCCGCCAGGGAAGCTCCAGGCGCTAAAGAGATTGTGCCAAACCATCAGCGCCTGCGTATGGGATTCGTCGAGCACCAGACCCGAGGCGGTCAGGTGCATAGCCTCGCACTCCCTGCTGAGAATCGTGCGCCCGCAGCGGCCGGCCGCCTCGCATATGACCCGCTTGTCCGCCGCCTCCTGCTCGCAGCCGGGGACGAAGGCCATGATCGCTTCCCGGTAGTCCATCCTAGCGCTCCAGCAGGATGACGAACCGGTGGCGCGGCTCACCCGAGCCGTCGTTCATCGCCGAATAGCAGTCGATGGCCATGTAGTCCGAAATGGGGATGTAGGTCGGGTCGGAGTTGGAGACCGCCCCGGTGCGGGAAACCCAGATCACCGACGCGCCGCTCTCCTGCGCATGGTCGCTGAAGGAGGGATTGACGTTGGGCCGGTAGCTCTTGGTGTTGTATTCATAGTGTTCCTTGGAGCTGGCGTCGGTCGAGGTGGCGATGGTCAGAAACGGGATGCGCGAAAGGGTGCTAAGGCTCTCCTCCAGCGGCGGGAAGCGCCCGCGCTGGGAGGAGAGGTTCGCCTTGAGCGTCTCCCCCTTTGTGAGGCGCGCCTTGCTTTTGCCGATGTCCAGCGTCCATTCGCGGCACTTCTTCTGCGAGATCAGCTCGGTAAGCTGGACCTGGACCGAGGTGAGGGTCGATTTATTGTCGGTATTGATAAAAACGTCCACAATCACCAGGTCCTCGTCCTTCTTCGGGTCGATGACCTCCATCACCTGGCTGGCGACATTGAAGGGCTGCTTCGGGTCGAAGTCCCCCAGGGTATAGGTCGAACGGAATACGGTCAGACGCAGCAGCAGGCAGAGTACGAGCACCCCGCCAAGGCACCAGAGCAGCCGCAGATAACGGCGCTTGGCCTCGGGCTTGAGATGGTATTTCCGTTTTTTCTTTGCCGCCATGCGGTCCGCCCCCATCCTGTTTTTCATTTGATGTAATAATTATACCTTTTTTGGCCCGTTTTGTAAACCGAAGCCGCACCGCGCCGAATATCTTTTTTCGACAGAGTTGCCGCAGGGAATTGCAATATCTCGTGGATTCGTGTATGATGGTTTTTGTGAGGAACCTGCTTAATCACGGCATTCGAACGTCTTGGGGGGTGTGGGTATTTGAAGGCGGTTAAACGGGTATTCCATTTTTTTGCCATGCTCCTGCTGTTGGGGATCATCGTTTTCCTCAGCTATGCATACGTATCGCAAATCAATACCCTGGTCACCGAGCAGACCAAGTCCCACATTCTGGAGGTCGCCGAGCAGAACGCCGATGCGGTCACCCAGAGCGTGCAGGCCGACCTGCGCCGGGTGGGGTCGCTGGCCAGCTCGATCCTGGGCGCGGCCGACCTGCAATCCCCCAACGAGGAGCTGACCGGCTTCCTGCGCAAGCAGGCCGCGAGCGACGGCTATTCGCGCATTACCATCACCGACACCGCGGGCCGCGGCTACACCAGCGACGGGCAGACGGTCGACCTGTCGCAGAGCCGCAACTATCTCAAGGCCCTGCAGGGGACGCCCAACATGTCCAAGCCCCAGGTGGAGGACACCGCCGGCAACGCGGCGGTCACCTACAGCGTGCCGATGAAAGAGGGCGGCGCCATCAAGGGGGTGCTGATGTGCACCCAGGACATCAGCGTCGTCTCCACACGGTATTCCGGCAGCTTTTTAAACGGGATGGGCTCCTATTACGTCGTCAGCCAGAACGGGGAGATTATCTTCCACTCCGACCCGCAGATGGTCTCAAAAAATATTTTACAGCTCATCGACGAGAGCGCCAGCCCCGAGCAGGTGCGCCGCTTCTCGATCGACATCCTCAACGGCAAGTCGAGCATCGCCGCCTTCCGCCTCAACGGGGAGGACGTCTATCTCGGCTATGTGCCGATCAAGGACGTGAACGGCTGGTATATCATCTCGGCCGTCTCCCGCGAAGCGGTGGCCAGCCAGGCGACCGACATCATCACCATCTCGTTCTACGCCTGCCTGTTCATCCTGGTGGCTTGCCTGCTGCTGGTCATCTCGGTGGTGGCCCAGAAGAGCCGCACCCGCAAGCTGATGCTCAAAGCGGCGCTCGAGGACCCGGTCACCAAGTGCCCCAACTCCAACAAGTTCATCATGGATGCCGAGCCGTTGCTCGAGCGCCGGGGCAAGCGCCACTATGCGCTGATCTATTTCGACATCAACAAGTTCCGCCTGATCAACGACTCCTTCGGGCACCAGATCGGCGACCGGATGCTCTGCGAGATCGCCGGGATTTTGCGGGAAATCCTGCGCCCCGACCAGCCCTTCGGGCATATTTCAGGGGACCACTTCGTCATCCTGACCTCCTACAGCAACCTGCAAGCGGACATCGTCGGGCTCGTCGAGCGGCTCTTTTCCCATGTGCGGCGCATTTCGATCAACAACTTCTCCGCCTTCAACCTGACCCTGGCGGTGGGGATTTACTGCGTGCAGGAGAACGAGACCGACATCAACAACATGATCAACCGCGCCAGCATGGCGCGTACCAACGCCAAGGGCTCGCACGAGAGCCGGTTTGCCTTCTTCTCGGACCAGGCGCGCAGCACCCTGCTCGAGGAGGCCAGCCTGGAGAGCGAGATGGAGGCCGCCCTGCGCACCGGGCAGTTCGTGCCCTTCTACCAGCCGCTGATTGATTTTCACACCGGCCAGATCGTGGGCGCCGAGGCGCTCATCCGCTGGAGCCACCCCATCAAGGGGCTGATCCCGCCGGGCAAGTTTATCCCGCTGTTCGAGCGCAACGGCTTCATCAACAAGGTGGACCGCTTCATGCTGCAGCAGATCTGCCGCCAGATCAGGGAACACCTGGACCGGGGGCTGACGGTGCCGCGCATCTCCCTCAATCTCTCGCGGGTGCTGCTCGGGCAGAAGGATCTGGTCCCCTTTATCCAGACCACCGTGCTGCGGCATGGACTGAGCCCCTCGATGATCGAGTTCGAGCTGACCGAGAGCGCCTTTTACGACAACCTGGATTACCTGATCGAAATCATGAACAAGCTGCGCACCCTGGGCTTCACCGTGGCGATGGACGACTTCGGCGTGGGCTACTCCTCGCTGCACATGCTCAAGAAGATGCCCGTCGATGTGCTCAAGCTCGACCGCGAGGCCCTCAGCGGGATCGAGACCGACGAGCGCTCCCGCAGCATCGTGCGCATGATGGTGGCCTTGGGGCACGAGCTGCAGTTCACCGTGGTCAGCGAAGGGGTGGAGAGCTTCGAGCAGGCCAACTTCCTGCGCGGGATCGGCTCCGACCTGGCGCAGGGCTATGTCTTTGCAAGGCCGATGCCCGCCGAGGAATTCTACCACCTGCTGCTTTCGCGCGACGTGCGCACCGGCGCGGCCTATACCGAGAGCAGCCGCAAGTGGATCGCCCAGCTGAGTGCCCCCGCCCAACCGGAAGCCCCCGCGGCCCCGGCCGGCGCTCCCCGCCAGTAATGAAAAGGGCTGCGAAGAACATGTTCTTCGCAGCCCTTTGTTATTTCCCGATCTTTACGCCGTCCTTAAAATTCTCGCGGTAGCTCTTGATCGCCCACTGGATGACGTTGCGGGCCGCATCCCGGCCCATCACCTCGTTGACCGCCGTCTCCTTGCTCTCCAGCTCCTTGTAGACCTTAAAGAAATGGGACATCTCGTCGAAGATGTGCCCCGGCAGCTCCTCGATCCCCGTGTAGCCGTTGTAGGTCGGGTCGCTATAGGGGATGGCGATGATCTTTTCATCATTTCGCCCGTTGTCGATCATCGAGATCACCCCGATGGGATAGCAGCGCACCAGCGTCAGCGGCTCGAGCGGCTCGCTGCAGAGCACCAGCACGTCCAGCGGGTCCTGGTCATCCCCATAGGTGCGGGGGATGAAGCCATAGTTGGCCGGGTAGTGCGTGGAGGTATAGAGGATCCGGTCCAGGATGATCATCCCGGTCTCCTTGTCCAGCTCGTATTTCTTCTTGCTGCCCTTGGATATTTCGATCACCGCGATAAAGTCGTCCCGGCTGATCCGCTCTTCTGCGATAGAGTGCCATATATTGAACATGTCAATCGTCTCCTCCGTATGATGTTGCGGATGATTTTTTCTATCATACCATAGTTTCGTGGTTTTTAACAAGAGAGAGGAAATTATTTGTACAAATTTCTATTTCTAATATCTGGTATTTTTGCGGACAAGACCGGTTTTTTTATGCTATAATGAAAACAGGTTTATGGTTGCGGTGACAGTTGCGCCCAAAATGGGGCGTACCCGCGTAAAAATTTGGTTTAAAGGTGTGAAAATGCGAATGGCAAACCCGATCCCCGCACTCGAAAAAAGATTTATCCCCTTCGCGTCCGGCTTTTTGGCCGTGCTGATGGGGCTTACCATGAGCGCCTCCCCCGCCTTTGCGGCGGGCGATGAGAGCTCCGCCCCGCAGGAGGACTCCTCCCAGAGCGAGGAATGGATCGAATCCGGCCAGACCCGCAAAAAGGTCTCCTCCTCCGAGGAGCCCGTCCTCAACGTGAGGATCGTGGACGATGAGGACAGCGGCGAGGTCGCCTCGGCCAAGGTGGGCGCCAAGAGCGGTTCCGGTTCCACCAAGGCGGCGCTCAAGATCAGCGCCCCCACAAAGCTCAAATCGGGCGGCGGCTATGACAGCATGCTGGAGTGGAAAAAGAAAAACAGCGACGTGATGGGCTGGCTCACCGTGCCCGGCACCAACATCGACTACGCCGTGGTCCAGGGCCCGACCAACGACTACTACCTCGAAAAGGGGTACGACAAGCAGTACAGCTACAACGGCGTCATCTGGGCGGACCAGGACGTCACCGCCAGCTCGAAGAACACCATCCTCTATGGGCACAACTGGACCAACTATTCCGCCACGCCCCGGATCGGCAATCCCAGCGATGTGATGTTCGGCCAGCTGACCAGCTATCACTACCTCGATTTCGCGAAGGAACATCCCGTCATCGAGTATGCCGACAAGAACGGCAACGCCAACTGGGCCATCTTCGCGGCCTTCTACACCGACCTGCATTTCGATTACATCAAGACCGACGCCAACGTGGTCTCTTTGGCCAAGGAGGCCATGAGCCGCAGCATGCACAACTTCTCGGTGGACGTCAAGAGCAGCGATAAGATCCTTACCCTCTCGACCTGCACCAGGGCCTACGGCAAGCGCGCGGATCAGCGGTTCGTCGTGATGGCGCGCAAGGTGCGCAAGGGAGAAAAGCTGACGGTCAACGCGACCGAGAATGTGAACTTCAAAAAACCGCAGTTCTAATTGTAAAGCTAAAAGAGCCCACAGCCTAAGCTGTGGGCTCTTTTTAATCGAGCACGCCGTAAGCAATCAGCGAACCCTTGTCCTTAATCGCGAGCGAAACGGTCAAATAGAGGACCACCCCGTCCGCCTCGGCGTAGAAGGAATCGATCTCTTTACCGAAATAGTCCTTAACCGTGCCAAGCAGCTGGCCCTTGGCGATCTTCTCCCCCGCCTTGACCTGCGGGTACCAGCAACCGCCCTCGCCGGCATTGAGATAATAAGCCTTGGCGATTTCCCGCGGATGGCGGGAGATCGGCTCCGGAGCGCTAGGCAGCACGCCGAGATGGCGCAGAACATTGCGCACGTCTTTTTTATAGGCCTCCACCTCGTCGCGGCTCCACAGCCCCCGGCCACCCCGCTCGATCAACAGGCTGGGGCAGCCCAGGGCGGCCGCTCCGTTGTAGGCCTCGCTCACCCCGCCCGAGCGAACCATATAATCCATATCCAGAAGCTGCGCCACCGCGCGAGAGCGCTCGGTCACCGACTCCTCCGCCTTGCCCGGGAAATAGACATAGGGGTGCAGCTCTTCGTGCATGTCCCCGCTGTGCAGGTCGAGATAGAAGTCGGCCTTCTTGTAAAATTCCTGACACAGCATATAGGCGAGCCGCTCGGTTGCGCTGCCGTTTTCATCACCTGGGAATACCCGGTTGAGGTTCTTTCCATCCTCGGGGACAATGGAACAGACCCGCGCCTTGAAGCCCTGGGTATTGATCGGATGGATCCACACGATATTTCCGCAAAGCTCCTTCGGGTCCAGCTCCTGCGCAAGCTCGATGGCCGCCTGAATCCCCGGGTACTCCGCGCCGTGCACCCCCGCGCTGATGAGCACCGTTTTCCCTTCCTTCGCCCCGCACATCAGAGTAACCGGCATACTCAATGCGGTACCCCGCACATCCAGCATCTGCTGTTTTTTCTCCCCCGGCTGCGCGGTGATCGAGGCGATCGTCAATGGCTGCATAACAAGCCCTCCCTAAGTAAATTGCGGTTTGCCATAGGCAACCGCTGGTCCGAACCCATTATAGCACGGGTTGGGAGGACGGTGTGACCAAAAACGCCTTAAAAATTGTAGTGATAACGCTAAGAGCCGCAAAACAGTCGCATTTACGGTGCCGTTTCATACTTTATTGGGCAGCCATTGAGGCTTTCGCAGCGCTCTTTACCCGCTAAACTCTTCCTAGTCATAAATTTCCGCATCCAAGGCACCTTGCGGAATTAAATTGGCTGTCGTAATACCAAGTCCATCACTCTTTATTGTATCAAAACGGATATAATTGTAACTTTTTATAATTTTCAATGTGTAATCGGTAACCTTTTTGGTCCAATTTAAATCAACGAGCTGAGTAGTCCCGATAAAAACAGGCGTAACCCTCATTTCGATCGGAGTAGCATGGAAAAAGGATGTCTGATTGGCAAGGACAGGGGATCCAGGAATGTGTGCATATACAGGATGATAGTATCTTTGACACCAAAACTGATCTTTCCAGGTTGTAATAGGCAGAGCCTGTGTCATGGTTTCCCCAAGTATAACGTCCGCATAGGCCAATTCTGCGGCATAATCAAACGTATGCTCGTAAAACACAGGACCGGTAATCGTAAACGGCTCGATGATGAACTTCCCATTGATGATGCTACCGCGCACAGCGGTACGGTTTTTATAATAGTTTGATTGATTTGTTTCCACCACCTGCTGGACCGTGACACCGGTTGGAATATCCCATCGACCCTTGGGATTCCTGGTGATAGTGGCAGTGCCGCTCGCTGTCTTTGCCCGCCACCGGTCGGCAAAATAAGTCCACTTGTCGGACGTAATGGTATAACTGGATTGTCCTCGCTGGTTAATATACAGATAATTGTTTAAAATTAATGAGGTGGGGACGGCATCGGCCCTTCTGATTTTTTGGTCAATTTCAGCTTTGGTATATCGCTCCCCCAGCAGCTGTTCCGTCAACGCATTGTCCGCGTTGAAATCCTCCATCGTAGGCTTGTCAGCCAAAGACCACTGATTGAACCCCATTTCGGTTTTATTGGTACTTGACAAGATAATCTCCTCCAAAATATAGTTGTACGGGCAAGACTTGCCCGCCAACCAGTGGAAGGCAGAAGACAAAAAATAACCGCTGACGCTTATTTTTTTCTACCCAAAGATTAAGTGACACTTTAATTCTACATGAAGCGCCCTTCACAAAAACAATAAGAAAAACCCCGTGAAACCGCTAAACAAAACGGTTTCACGGGGTTTTAAGCTGGTGATCCATCGGAGATTCGAACTCCGGACAACTTGATTAAAAGTCAAGTGCTCTACCACCTGAGCTAATGGACCGTAACATCCTGCCGGGCACCAACGCCCCGCCAGGCACTTGTTTATTATACCAAGGGAAGAAAAGCTTGTCAACCAATTCTCCCAATTTTATCCCCTGGTTTCTTTTTCGAAGCGCCGGCAGGCAGGAATATTGTATGCAGTTTTTTACCCGGTATCCCCTACTTTACCAATCCGCGCAGCTCATCCGGACTGAAGCGGTGCACCCGCGGGCAGAAGTGGCACCGCACCTCGGTGAGCGGCTGCTCCTCAGCCATCGCCAGCAGCTCATCCCTGCCAAGGCTGATCAGCGCCCGTTCCACCCGTTCGCGCGAGCAGTCGCAGCGGTATTCCATCCTCCCCTCGTCGAGCACCTGCGGCAGGAAGCCGTCCAGCGCCATGAAGGCGATCTCCTGGGGCGTTTTCCCCTCATGGATCAGGGTGGAGACCGGCGCCATTCGATTGATGTTTTCCTCCAGCTTTTCGATGCACGCCTCGTCCGCACCCGGCAGCAGCTGCACCAGGTACCCACCCGCCGCCAGCACGCTCAGATCCCGCTCCACCAGCACGCCCAGCCCGCAGACGGTCGGAATCTGCTCGCTCACGGCGTAATAGTGGGTGATGTCCTCGGCGATCTCCCCCGAAACGATGGGGGTCTGTCCGATATACGGCTCCCGAAGCCCGATGTCCCGGATGACATAGAGGGTCCCGTTTTTGCCCACCGCCCCGGCGACGTCCAGCTTGCCATAGCTGTTGAGCGGGATCTCCACCACCGGGTTTTGCGGATAGCCCTTCACATTGCCGCTGCTGTCCGACACGGCCAGCAGGGTTCCCGCCGGGCCGTCCCCGGCCAGGCGCAGCGTCACGCTGTCACCCTCGCCCTTGAGCTGCATCCCCATGATGGAGGCCGCGGTCAAAAGCCGCCCGAGCGCGGCCGTCACCGTGGCCGAGGTCTGATGGATTTGCTCGGCGCGCGCAACGGCGTCGGTCGAATCCACGGCGCAGCACATTACGCCCCCATCCTGCGAAATCGTTCTGATAACCTTTCCCATTTAACCGTAACCCTTTCCTTTTAGGTGTGATGGAGCGTGCGGTTTTTCATCACATACACCAGCCGCTGAGAATCCTCGCGCGGCGGCTCGAAGCTGTCCTCGTGATAGCACGCAACCAGCTCGAACCCTGCCTCTTCCCCAACCTCTTGCAGCTCCTCATACGTGTAGGCCTGCTCGCAAAAATGCTCCTCATACCGCTCCCAGGAGCCTTCCCGGCCAAGCTCAAAGATGTCCAGGCTGATGTCGATCCTGCCCCGGTCACATTTCCCGTTCTGCCAGACGCAATAGACATCCTCCAGGTCATATACGAAGGTCTGGGAACTGAGCACCCGCTCGTGCTTATAGGGGGTGTTCACATCGAAGAGGAAGAACCCATCCGTCTCCAAAAAGAGGGCGAGGCGCGAGAAAGCCCCCCGCAGCGCCTCCCTGGAGGTCAGGTGGTTGAGGCTGTCCAGCGCGCAGACGGCGACGTCCACCGTGCCGTAAAGATCGAGCTCCTCCATTTTTTGACACAAAAAGAGCGGGCGCCGCTCGCGCCCCAACCCCTTTTCCATCGCCTGGGCGAGCATCCCCTCGCTGCCGTCCACCCCGATCACGTCGTATCCCCGCTCCTGCCAAAGATAGCTCAAGGTACCCGTCCCGCAGGCGAGGTCCAGCAGCAGGCGGTTTTCCCCCTGCTCCCATCCGGCATGGCGGGAAATGGCCTTGCAAAAATAGTCTGCCCGCCTGCGGTAATCCACATTCGCGGTCAGACGGTCATACACAGCCGAAAACGCGGTATACATCCCCTACTTCAGCTCCCCGCCGCGCCCGGGCTCCTTCATCCGCTCGAAGACGATGTTGTAGCCGTCGCACCCGTAGTTGAGCGAGCGGTTGACCCGGCTGATAGTCGCGGTGGAAGCGCCGGTGGTCTCCACGATCTCGCTGTAGACCCGGTGCTCGCTGAGCATCTTGGCCACCGCCAAGCGCTGCGAGAGCGCCCGCAGCTCGGTGACGGTGCAAAGATCGTCGAAAAATTTATAGCACTCCTCGACGTTTTTGAGATTGAGGATCGCCTCGAACAAAAAGTCCACATTTTTATCCTTCAGTTTATCAATCACAGGATCGACCTCCCTATTCATTACAAGGCCATTTTACCATTTTAGAGCGCAAAAGTAAAGCCGTATTACCGCGTTAAACCAAAAGATTGCGGCGGGGATTTCCCACTGTTTTTTTCGGCGGGGAGATGCTATAATAGCCAAAGCAGATTCAAGAAAGGCAGCGTGACCGAAATGGACATCAAAACCATCGCACATGAGATTCAGTCAGAAACCATCGCCCTGCGCCGCGAGCTGCACCGCCACCCCGAACCGAGCCTCGAGGAACACTGGACCACCGAGCGGCTGATCAAGGAAATCGAGGCGCTGGGGCTCCCCTACCGCAAGCTCTCGCCCACCGGGCTGATCGCCGAGCTTCAGGGTGGCAAGCCGGGGCGCACAGTCGGGCTGCGCGCCGATATCGACGCCTTGTCAATCACGGAAAATACCGGCTTGCCCTTCTCCTCCGAGGTGCCGGGCGTCATGCACGCCTGCGGGCACGACACCCACGCCGCCATGCTGGTCGGGGCCGCCAAGGTGCTCTGCCGGGTGCGCGGCGAGCTTTGCGGCAGCGTGCGCTTCATTTTCCAGCCCGCCGAGGAGGGCGGCGGCGGAGCCGAAAAGGTGATCGACCAGGGCGGGCTCGAGGGGCTCGACTACCTCTTCGGGCAGCACATCTACTCCCAGCAGCGCTCCGGCACCATCGGCTGGACCAAGGGGGCGGGCACCGCCGCGGCCGGGACCTTCATCATCAAGGTGATCGGCGATGCCTGCCACGGCGCCCTGCCCGAGACCGGGGTGGACGCCACCGTGGCGGCGGCCGCCATCGTGATGGCGCTGCAAACCATCGTCAGCCGGGAGCTCTCGGCGCTCGACCCCGCAGTGGTCACGGTGGGCAAGCTCTGCTCGGGCACCCGCAAGAACATTGTCTCGGGCTATGCCGAGATCGAAGGCACCATGCGCAGCTTCGATCCCAAAGTGCACGCCCACATCCGGGACTCCATTGAGCGGATCGCCCGCCAGACCGCGGCGGCCTACCGCTGTGAAATCGACTTCCACTACCACGACAGCGCCAAGGTGCTGCTCAACAACCCGGAGGCCGCCGAAATCGCCTGCCGCGCCGCCCAGAAGGTGGCCGCCGCGCCGGATGACGTCTTCGTGATGGAAAAGCAGCTGGTGTCCGAGGACTTCGCGGACTACACCCCCTATGTCAAGGCAGCCTTCGTCCTGCTCGGCGGCGGCGGGGAGTATCCTCCGCACAGCGACCAGTTCGCGGTGGATGAGGCCTCCTTTGAAACCGGGGTCGCCTTCCTCGCCCAGGCGGCCGTCGAGGCGCTGAACGCCTGAGGCAACAGGCTGACTTTCAAAAGCACTTCAAGGAGCGGGCGGCAGATCCCATCTGCCGCCCGCTCCTTTGCCTTTTTTCTATACTTGCTCCTTCAGCCTTCGCAGTTCCCGCACCAGGAGCAGGAGCGCGGCGGCGCTCATCGCCAACGAGGCCGCGATGGACAGCCACACTTCATTCACCGCCTCTTTCCGCAGCCGGTCCGGCTCACAGAGCGGCAGGGCCCCCAGTGCTTGGCGGCGCTCCTTCGCCTGTCTCAGGAGGGTGCTCCAATGCTCAAAGTCCGACCAGCGGGAGGGGATCCATTCCCCGAGCCCCGACAACCGGAAGTGTCCCGCGTGGCTTTGCACTCCATCCGGCTCGGGCAGCGCGTAGCGCGAAAGGAAATCCTCTGCCGCGGCGTAGGCGTTTTTCCCCTGCGGCACCGCCAGCTCGAGCGCCGAAAACGCCTCCTGCTGCGGCTGCAAAAAGACCACCGTACGGCGCAGGCCCCGCAGCATCCCGCTGACGGTGTAGTCCCGCCCCTCCATGCGCAGGGCCTGTCCGGCGGCGTCGGCACTGCCGAAGAGCTCATAGCATAGGTCCTCGCTGACCGCGCATTCCAGATTGGACTGGGGCAGGTTCCCGAGAACCGTTTCCTGCGGCAGCAGCAGGGAGATTTCCCCGCGCACCAGCAGCGCCTGCGCCAGTTCCTCCCGCCCGTTTCGCGGCTCGACCAGGAGGCGCTCCCCGCCCGCCCAAGCGGCGTAAACCGGCGGCGCCTCATCCTGCGCCGGTTCTTCCAGCCGGCGGCAGTCGCCGGCGGTGAGCGCCTGCGTTTTCCAGCGCAGCGAAACGGTCTGGGGGCGGCGGTATTCCCGTGCGATCAGGGAGCTTGTCATCCGCCAGCCGAGCAGCGCCAGCAGCAGGGCGATAAACAGCGCGGCGAGCGGCAGATATCGCTTCATCACGGCTCCTCCGTGCGCACCCGGTCGCCCTCGGCGACGGGCCGGGCGCTGGACACGATAATCTCATCCTCCGGCGAGAAGCCCCCCGAAACGGCGGCGGTGGCGCCGTCCCGCTCGATGACCGAAACGTTCACCCGCTCGGCAAATGTTTGGGTCCCCATCACGGTGCCCTTCTCCCGCGCGATCAGTACATAGTCCCCGGATGAATCGCTGCGCAGCGCGCGCTGCGGCAGGGTGGTGCCGAACTGCTCGCTGCTGTGGCTGACCTGCATCTCGACGCTCTGCCCCGGCAAGACACTCCCCTGGGGAAGGGAGACCTCGACTTGGTACTTCCCTTCGTCCTCGCCGGCGAGGGGGCGCACCCCCTCGACCGACCCGCCCTCCTGCCAGTCCCGCTTGGATGCGGGGCGCAGCAGGACGCTGTCCCCGGGAGAGACGAAGCGCGCCTCCTCCTCGCCGACGACGAACCCGGCGCGCAGGGGGGCGGCGGTATCTCCGAGCAGCAGCAGCTTTTCATTCCCGGTGCGCGCGCCCACCTCGGCGCTCAGTGAGGCGACAATCCCGCTTTGCCCCGCCTTCACCTGACCGCCCGCTTCATAGAGGGCGCGCAGGCGCGCAAGCTCCCGGTTTTTCCCCGCTATCTCCAGCTGCTGGAGCTTCTGCTGGTTCAGGTTCCCGCTCGCCGTAACCTCCCTGGCATCCTCCAGCGCCCGCTTGGCCAGGAGCTCTGCCTTTTCGTTTTCGCGCTGCGCCTCCTCGTATTCCTGGCGGCGCTGGCGCACCGCCTCGCGCAGGTTGTCATAGGTCCCGTCCGAAAAGCCCAGGGTGCTCTCCTTCCAGTCGATGTCCCCCTCGTAACGGTCCTCGGCCCAGTCCTTATAGTCGTCCAGTTTCTCCTGCGCGCGGGAGAGCTCCCGCCGAGCGCGCGCGACCTTGGCCGCGGCCTCCTCCAAATCCGCCTTATAGTCCTCCTCGGCGCGCTCCAGCAGCTTCTCGGCGCGGCGCGTGTCCTCGACCGCGAGGCTGCCGTAGTACTCGCTCATCAGCGCCGCGCGGCTGATTTCATCCTGTGCCTGGGCGATCTTCTGCTCCAGATCCTCAAGGTCCAGCGCGAGCAGCGTGTCCCCCTCCTCCACGCTCTGCCCTTCCCGGACCAAAACGTCCATGATCAGGCAGTCCGGCAGAGTAGTCACCGGAATCTGCTGCGCGCTCTCGGCGGTGCCGAAGCCCGAGGCGGTGTGCAGCAGCGTGCCGGGCTTTGGCTTTGCCGTCTCGATGAGCGGCACGCTGAAGGAGTCGATCGCGCGCGAAAGGAAGGTGAAGAGCAGGATTGCGCCGAAAAAGAGCGAGAGCAGCCGCAGCGAAGCGCGCTGGGCGCCGCTGAGGCGCGCGAGCAGGTTTTTAACAGGACTGCGCACATGCGATTCCTCCAAACAATTATTCTTTCATCCCATAGGCGCTGATCCCCTCCTCCAGGTAGCGCTGCCCAAAGCGGAAGATCAGCAGCGCCGGGACCAGCATGACGAGCGAGGCGGCCAGGCTCGCCCCCGCACGCTCGGCGGTGATCGAGGGCAGATAGAGCGAAAGAGGCCAGAGGGAGCGCTCTTTTAAAAAGGTCATCGGCTGCTCGATGGCGTTCCAATATTCCAAAAAGCCTAGTACCACCGCGCACAGAATCCCCGGCGCGCCCAGCGGAACCCCGATAAAGAGGAAGGAGCGCAGCCCGCCCGCCCCATCGAGGGCGGCCGCCTCGAGCACCCCCTCGGGGATGGCGGCGAAGAAGCGGTGCATGAGAAAGACCGGGAAGGTGGAGAAGGCCCCGGGCAGGATTACGGCCCAAAGGGTGTCCATCAGCCCCAGCCGGTCCAGCACCAGGTAGCTCGAAACCATCGTCACCTGGAAGGGCATGAGCATGAGTACGATGTAGAGGAAGTAGACCGTGTCCCGCCCCCGAAAGCGGTAGCGCGCCAGCGCCCAGGCGGCGGGCGCGCCGATGAGCACCTGCAGCAGCAGGATGGGGGCCACCATGGCGCAGGAATTCCAGAACATCACAAAAAATTTCGGGGTATCCAGCAGCAGTTCGACAAGCGGGCGCAGCGTCGGAAACTGCGGCAGCAGCGGCCAGGAGGCGAAGCCCTTTCCCTCCCCCAGCACCGGGGAAAGGTTGTGGAGCAGCTCCCCCTTGCCCATCAGCGCGCCGGTCAGCAGCAGCCATAGCGGCAGCCAGACCACCAGCGCCAGCAAAAAAAGTCCCAAGCGCAGCAGCCACTTTTTCATCGGTTCTCCTTCCTTCCCCAGGCCGCCTGCATGGCGAAGATCAACAGCAGCACCGCCAGGGCCACCAGGGTCGCCGCCGCGCACATCTTGTCGACGTCGAGGCTTGTGAACCAATTGCTGAATAGGTGCTGCAACAGATAGATGCTGTCGTGCGGGTAGTCCCCGCCGATCAGGTAGGCCTCGCGGAAGACCTTAAAGGAATTGAGCAGGGAGAGCACCGAGATGGTAAACAGCTCGGGCAGCAGGCAGGGCAGGGTGATCTTAAAAAAGCGCTGGCGCGCATTGGCCCCGTCCACCTGCGCCGCCTCATAGAGGGCGGGCGAAATGTTTTGCAGCCCCGAGAGCCAGAGCACCATGTCGTAGCCGGTGTTCTTCCACAGGTAGCTGAGCACCAGCACCAGGAAGGCCCAGTCGGTTTGCAGCCAATCCACCGGCTGCACTCCAAAGTGCGAAAGCAGGGAGTTTAACATCCCGTTCTGGTGGAAGACCACCTTCCACAGCAGCACGATCGAGGCCACCGGGATGGCCAGCGGCGCTAAGAAGGTGGTCTTGTAGACGCCCCTTCCATCCTTCGCCGCCTGCAGCAGCAGGGCCAGCAGCAGCGCCAGGGCCACCAGCACGGGGATGCAAAGCAGCGTGAAGCGCAGGGTGTTCCCCACCGCCAGGCGAAACGCCGCGTTATGCAGCACGGTGCGGTAATTTTGCAGTCCCACGAACTGTCCGCTCATGGCCGAATAGAACGAGCGACGCACCGCGTCCAGGAAGGGGAGCAGCACGAAGAGGGACACGCACAGAAGGCTGGGCGCCAGAAAGAGGTAGGGCGCCAGCGTGCGGCGGCGTCTGTGGCGTTTCAATGTCGCTCCCCTCCTTTCGCGCGGCGGCACAGTCATTCGGCCAGATAGGCCTGGGTGCGCGCACTGAGCGCTTTGGCGGCCTCCCCGGCGCTCATGCTCCCCTCGAAGAAGCCAGCCGTCTCCTCCACGACCATCTGCATGAGGGTGTCGTTGTAGGACGAAGGGGTATTGGCCTGTTCAAGGGCGTCGGCCACCATCGAGAGCACCCGCTCCTCGGGCCAGTAGATCACGACCTCGGGATAGGAACCGTTGCTGGTGGAGAAGGACTGCACCGAGCTCAGCACGTTTTTCGTCCACGCCCTGAGCGCCGCGCGGTTGACCGGGTAACCGTAATAGCTGTCCGGCTCCTGGCACTCCTGCGAGAGCAGCGCGCCGACATATTCCTTCGCAGCTTCAAGTTGACCGCTGGCCGCGTTTATCCCGACAATGCTCAGCGGCTGGAAGACGGTCCCTTCGCCCTGGCCCGGCATGGGGGCAAAAATCTCCCGCAGCGCCCCGCCCTGCGGCAGCTCGCCGCCCAGACGGTGCTGCACCACGCCCGCATTCAGCATGACGTTGTGGTTGCTCTGCATGAGGTCGACCATCAGCTCGAATTCGCCGGCCACCATCCCGAAGGGAGAGCTGCTCAGGGTCTGAACCCCACCCCCCGCATAGTTCATGCGCACTTCCCGGTCCTCCCCGGTGGCGGTGTCGCTCAGGCGCTTGATATCAGTCAGGAACTGCGCGAAGCGCTCCTCGTCGAGCTGCCCGCTTTCCGTGAGCCAGGCGGGGGCGCAGGTGAGGTAAAAGTCCCGCAGCAGCGATTCGGGCGACAGATGATCGAGCATACGCTTATCCGGGTTTTGCTCGGCATAGTCGGCCAAAGCGCTGAGGCTCCCGGCGTGGGAAACCGCCTCGGGCTCGCCCCAGACGGCCGGGAAGCCGAGACGGGTGGGCACGGCGAAGAGCTTTCCGTCCCTCCGGTAGGTCCCGACGACGTTTTCGAGGAATTCCCCGTTCTTGATCCGCTCCCCGAGCAGCTCCTCGAGATCCAGCAGGACCCCCTTTTCGATATAGGAGTCGATCGGCAGCCCGTCCAGGATTAGCACATCCGGGCCCTTGCCGGCGAGCAGCTCGGTGTTCAGCGCGCGGATGGCGTCCGAGGTGGTCATCGAGCTGTCCGCCTCGAGCAGGGTGCGGAACTCCACATAGACCTGCGGGTTCTTGAGCTGGAGCTGGATGGCCGCCTGCCGCGCGTTGGAATTGTCCTCGAGGGAGTAGACGCTCAGCCTGGTGTCCGGGCGGGAGGGGGTGTCGGCCGAATAGACATAGCGCACATAGCGCTCGGTGGAATCCGCGCTCCACAGCCGCACGACGAAACTGCCGTCCGAAAGACGCACGAAGCCCGAGACGCTCAGACTCGGCAGCCCGAGCGAGCACATCTCGCCGAGCACCATCTGCTCCCAGAGGGTGGTGTCCTTCCCCAGGCGGTAGATCCCGTCCCGGTCGGCGCGGTAGATGTCCCCCTGCCCATCCCGAAGCAGCAGCCCGCCCGAGCCCGAAACGCTGGAGAAGAGCCCGTCGGTCGCGATCCGGGACTTCTCCTCCCCGCTCTCGGTGTCGAAGAGGACCAGCTCGCCGTCTTCACTGTTAAACTGCCCGAGCTCTCCGCCCGAGAGCACGAAGGCGCCGCCGTCCCCGGGGAAGACGGTTTTCAGCTCGCCCTGGGGCGAGTAGCGGAAAATCCCCTTATAGGCGGCCCCGACGTAGATGTCCCCGTCCTCCCCGCGCCGGATCGCGCTCGGGTAGATCGGCATATTGGGGTTGGTCGGGTCGTAAACGCCCTCCCACTTGCGCCGGTAGTCGATCGGGATTTCGGTCACGGTCCCGTCGGGGGCGACCTGCAGCGTGACGTAGCGGTCGAGCGGCTCGCCGTTTTCATCCATCTCGTCGGAATACATATGTACGATCATCAGGTAGCCTTCATCCGGGGTGCCCGAGAGGGCCGAGACGTACTTGTCCTCTTCCCCGCTCTGCTGATAGGCGGTACTGAGCGCCCCGACGTCCTGCTCCTGCCAGCTCTCGCCGCTCAGCACATAGCTGCGCAGGACCCCGTCCTCTCCTTCGCCGATGCACTGGATTCTGTCATCCGGCAGGAGCTGCATGGTATGGGAGATCCACGCCTCGTTGTGCGGCAGCGGCAGCTCCTCTTCGATGTACCGTCCCATGGCGGTGGGCGTTTCCCCACCCTCTGTTTCGTTTGGCGCGGGCTTTGCTTTCTCGCCGCAGCCGCCGAGCAGAAGGCTCAGCCCCAGCAGGGCCGCCAGAAGTTTCGTGCTCGTCTTGTTTTTCATGTGGAATCCCCTTTCGTTGTCTTCACTCTGCCCACCATGCTAACACCCAAATCTTAAAGAAATCCTGAAAGAAGTTTTTAGGTTTTTTTAAGATTTGAGTGCTATAATAAATTTATCTGATATGCGGGAGGGGCTGTCATGCGAATTCTGGTCGTCGAGGACGATGCGGCGCTCTGTTCGGCCATCCGGTTCCACCTCGAGCGCGAGGGCTACGAGGCGGATGAATGCCAGGACGGCGAGAGCGCTTTGCATCTCATCCGCCAGCAGGCATACGACCTGATCATCCTCGACCGGATGTTGCCGTCTCTCGGCGGGATCGAGGTGCTCACCCAGCTGCGCCACGAGGGGATTTCCTGCCATGTGCTGATCGTCACGGCCCTGGGCGGGGTGAACGAGAGGGTCGCCGGGCTGGACGCCGGGGCGGACGATTATCTCGTCAAGCCCTTCGCCACCGAGGAGCTGCTCGCCAGGGTGCGCTCGCTGCTGCGGCGCGCGCCGCAGCTCGAAGCGCTAAGCGGCCTCGCCGTCGGGGACGCCGCGCTGGACGGCGCGCGGCACCTGCTGCGCGGGCCGAAGGGAAGCGTCTCCCTCTCGCGGCGGGAGACCCAGCTCTTCGAGGTCTTTTTCCGCAACCCCCAGCAGATCCTGCCCCGCCCGGTGCTTTTCAGCAAGGTCTGGGGTCCCGACGCGCCGGTCGAGGACGGGAACCTGGACACCTACATCCACTTTTTGCGCCAGAAGCTGCGGCAGTGCGGCAGCGCTCTGCAGATCAAGACGGTCCATTCGGTGGGCTACCGGCTGCTTAGCGGGGAGGGCAAGTGATGCTGCGCCGTCTGCGCCGCCATCTGACACTGTTGTGCGCGCTGATCACCGGGGCGATCCTCTGCGGGATGGCCCTGTTCATGCTGCGCTCCTCCGAGCGCCAGCTTATCCAGAGCAGCCGGATCACCCTGGAGGGGAACGTCAACGCCATCGTCTACCGCCTCAGGAGCGAGCAGGTGCTCGACTGGGACTGGCTCTCCCAGACCGAGGCGGCCGAACGGCTGATCATCCACATCTCCGAGAGCGGGCACCCGCTGCATTACCCCGGCTCCTGGCAGCCCCTCAGCGGGCGGGAGCGGCTGATCGCCCTGGGGCAGGAGAAGGCCGCAACGCTCGGCGCGCTGCGCACGGGGGAAGACGCCTTCATGGAGCCCGAGGAGGTGCGCACCACCATCTTCGAGCTGTGGGGGGACATGGGGGAGCGCTATCTTTGCGCCTCGGTCTATATCCCGATGAACAGGAGCTACCGCGAGCTTCTGCTGCTGCGGGACATGCGGGCGCTGGATGGGCAGATCGTCTCCCAGCGCCTGCTCTATGCCGGGCTGGTGGGCGCCAGCGTGCTGCTACTGGCCCTGTTCGGCTGGTGGTTTTCCGGGCACGCCCTGCGCCCGGTGGCCGAGAGCCAGCGCCGCCAGTCCGAGTTTATCGCCGCCGCCTCGCACGAGCTGCGCACCCCGCTGGCCGTAATCGGCACCAGCGCTGAGGCGCTGGAATATGAGACTACCCCGAGGGGGAAGCCCTTCGCCGGGGCGATCGTGCGCGAATGCCGCAGCGCCGCCCGGTTGGTGGACGAGCTGCTCACCCTGGCCGGGGCGGACTCGAAGGGGCTTACCCTCCAGAAGGGGCCGGTGGAGCCCGAAGAGCTCTTAAAAAGCGCCGCCGCCACCTTCCGGCCGCTGGCCGAGCGCCGCGGCCAGCAGATGCGCTGCCTGCTCCATCTCTCCCCGCTCCCGGTGCTGTGCGGGGACGAAGCGCGGCTCATGCAGGCGCTCGGCATCTTTTTGGACAACGCCGTGAGCTACACCCCTGAAGGGGGCGTGATCACCCTGAGCGCCCAAAAGGCCCCGCATGCCGTGCTGCTGATCGTCTCGGACAATGGGCCGGGTATTTCGGACGAGCACAAGCCCCATGTCTTCGAGCGGTTCTACCGCGCCGACCCCGCCCGCAGCAAGAAGGAGCACTACGGCCTCGGGATGAGCATCGCCAAAGAGATCGTGCGGCTGCACGGCGGGCAGATCGAGCTTGACGACACCCCCGGCGGCGGGCTGACGGTGACCATCCGGCTGCCGCTGGGCTGAGGAAAGAGAAAAGGCGCCCGTCATCCTTTTGGATGACGGGCGCCTTCGGTTTTCCGTCTATTCAGCCTATCCCTTGCGGAAATAGGCGTGGCCCTTGGAGGCCCTGGTCGAAATGCGCTGCACCAGCTCGTCGGACTGCTGGGACTGCGGGCGGGAGGCGCCCGCGCCGCCGCGCCGGCTCCCGCCGCGCGGGGGCTTCTTCGGCGCATCCGGCCGGTCGGGCTGCGCCGCCTCCCGCGGCGGCGCTTCCCTGCGTGCCTGCTTTTGGGTGTTCGGGAGCGAAACCTTCTGCACCTGCGGCTTCTCCGGCGCCGCCTTCACCTTTTTGGGGGCGGACTCCTTCTGCTTCGGCGCGGCCTGGCCCTGGCGGCCCCGGCCGCCCCCGCGCGGTGGGCGGGGCTGGGGCGCGGGCTTTTGAGACGGATCGGTGATCAGCATGGGGAAGGGATGCCCCTCCACCACCGGCACCTTTTTATGAATCAGCTTTTCGATATCCGCCAGATACGGCTTCTCGTCGCAGTCGCAGAATGAGATGGCCGTGCCGCTGAGCCCGGCGCGCCCGGTGCGCCCAATCCTATGGACATAGGTCTCGGGGATGTTGGGCAGGTCGAAATTGATGACGTGGGAGAGTTCCTCGATGTCGATCCCCCGCGCGGCGATATCGGTGGCGACCAGCACCCGGATCTTCCCGCTCTTGAAGCTCTGCAGCGCGCTTTGGCGCGCACCCTGCGACTTATCGCCGTGGATGGCCTTGGCCTCGATCCCGGCGCGCGCCAGCTCCTTGGCCACCCGGTCGGCGCCGTGCTTGGTGCGGGTGAAGACCAGCGCCGAGACGATCGAAGCGTCGGCCAGCAGGTAGATCAGCAGCTTGCGCTTGTTCTGCTTGTCCACAAAGTAGACCGACTGCGCGATGGTATCCACCGTTGAGGAGACCGGCGCGACCTTGACGGTGACCGGGTCGTGCAGGATGGTGTCCACGAGCTTCGCGATCTCGCCGGGCATGGTGGCCGAAAACAGCAGCGTCTGCCGGCGCTGCGGAAGCTTCGCGATCACCCGTTTCACATCGTGGATGAAGCCCATGTCGAGCATGCGGTCCGCTTCGTCGAGCACAAAGACTTCGATTTTACCAAGGTCGATGTACCCCTGCCCGATCAGGTCGTTGAGCCGCCCGGGCGTGGCGACGAGGATATCCACCCCGCGGCGCAGCGCATCGGTCTGCGGCTTCTGGGAGACGCCCCCGTAGATGACGCAGCAGCGCTGCCGCACATGCCGCCCATAGGCGCAAAAGCTCTCGTAAATTTGCAGCGCCAGCTCGCGCGTCGGGGTGAGCACCAGCGCGCGGATCCCGCCGTTTTTCACCGGGTTTTCCTGCAGCCGCTGCAGGATGGGCAGCGCAAAGGCCGCCGTCTTCCCCGTCCCGGTCTGGGCGCAGCCGAGCAGGTCGCGCCCATGGAGCACCGGCGGGATCGCCTGCTCCTGGATGGGGGTCGGGGTGGAGTAGCCCTCTTCGCGCAGCGCGCGCAGGAGGGGTGAAAGTAGTCCTAGCTGATTAAAATCCATATTGATTGATGTTGTCCTTTCCTTAGTAGGCAATTTCCTGAGAGTTCGCGGAGTCAAAATATCCGTTCCCGGACTGGGGCACGGGGTTGGGGGAGCCCAGATAGAACCCCTGCAAATAATCCACGCCGCTGGCGATCAGGATTTTCATCTCGCCGCTGGTCTCCACGCCCTCGGCGATCACCTTGATGTGCTGCATCCTGGCATAAGACAGCAGGTTTTCCAGCAGCTTCTGGCGGTATTCGTCCTTATCGATCCCCTGCACGATGGACATGTCGATCTTTAAGTAGCTCGGCGTCAGCGAGAGCAGGACCGCATCCCCATTGTAGCCGGTGCCGAAATCGTCCAGCGCGAGCTCGGCGCCCCAGCGCTCGGCGAAGCGCTGCTTGTGGATGGTGGAGCGCTCATCCGGTTTCTCCTCCTCGGTCAGCTCGATGACGATGTTGTGCAGCAGGTCGCCGAAGCGCCCCTCGATCTGCGCAATGTCCTCCTCGGTCAGCGTCTGGTTGGGGATGGAGTTGATGAACACCTTGCAGTTGCCGATCACCTGCCGGTGCTCGACATACGCCTCCAACGCCTTGAACCAAGTCAGGCGCTCGATCTGGTAGAGCTTGGATTGGGAGCGGGCCAACGCCAGGATTTCCTTGGGCGTTTTCAGTGTCTGTAGTTTGGGCCGCATCAGCGCCTCGTATGCAAAGATCCGCCCGGTGCGCGCGTCCACGATGGGCTGGAAATAGTACTCGACCAGTTCCTCCTCGATCAGCCGGTTGAGCTCCTCTCTGCTGTGCAGCAGGTAGCTGTCCCGGTTATAACTCTGGATGTCGAACTCGCTGAACTCGCCCTTGACGGTGTTCTTGACCTTATACATCGCAAAGTCGGCGTACTTAATCAGCTGCTCATAGGAGGTGGAATCCTGCGGATACCACGCGACGCCGGCCGAGGCGCGGATGCGCAGATGCTCGTTGTTGGGCAGCGGCAGCACCGTCTTGCGGATCTCCTGCTTGATGTGCTCGATCACCCCGCGCAGCTGGTCCTGGTCCCCGTAGCCGAAGAGGAAGATGTAAAACTCGTCCCCCGACATCCGCGAGAGGATCGCCTTCTCCGGCGCGAAGCGCCGCAACACGTCCGCCGTGCAGCGGATATAGGCGTCGCCGTAGTCGTGCCCGTAGGTGTCGTTGATATACTTGAGGTTGTCGAGGTCCAGCATGATCAGGGCGCCGACGCCGAGTGTTTCCGGCTCCTCGAATTTGCGGCGCATGATGGTGTGGAACGCGCGCCGGTTGAGCAGGTTGGTGAGCAGGTCGTAGTCGCGCTCGTATTCGATCCGGCGTTTCTCCAGCGTCTCGCTGGTGATGTCGCTGGCCACCCCCAGCACCCTGCTGTCGTTCTCCACGACCCGCAGGCGCACCCAGCGCGGCCGGCCGCGCCGGTTGGAGAGCTTATAGAGGATCTCGTCCCGCCGCTCGTTTATCTCCTCGATCTGCCCGCTGAGCTCCTTGAGCCTGTCATGCAGGTTCGTCGGCTCGATGTAGCCGCTTTCCCCCTCGCCGCTCGGGATCCCGAACAGGCGCAAAAACCCGTTGGTGCAGTAGGTCTTCCCCGTCTCCTTATAGTATTCGAAGGCCCCGAGGGGGATGTTGGTCATCTCGATGATCTGGGCCAGCTTGCTGGCCGAATCAGCCACGTCCAGGCTGAGGTTTTCGATCGCCTGCGCCAGCTCGTCGATCTCGTCGATGCGCGTCTCTTCCAGGCTGACCGGCAGGCGCGGGTCGCTGCTCTTGACCTTCTGCACCAGCGAGGTGATCGGGTGGGTGATCACCGTGCTGACGACGTAAATACCGCCCATCCCGATGGCCAGCGAGAGCACGAACGCCGCGGCAACCAGGGCCTTGACCTGGTCGGAGAAGGCCAGCAGATCTTGGCGCCGCATAATCCCGATCAGGGCCCAGCGGTCCGTCTCAAAGGGGGTATTGCTGTTGTAAAGCTGAAAATACTGCACACAGCCGTAGACATGCTCCCGCCTGCCGTCAGGCGGCTCGATCTCATAGACGCTGCCATAGACGGGGGGTTGGCGCAGCTGGGTCTGCTTCTCCTTTTCATAGAGCTGCTTAAAGATCGGCCCGCTGCCCACCGCATTGTCAAAGCTCAGCCCGCCGCCGTGGTCCACCGCCACGAGATACGCACCCATCTTGTCGGCGCCTATCTCGTCATAGGGCATCTGCCTTCTCAAGTAGTCCACCGAGATTTCGATCCCCAGCACCCCGTAGGGCTTGCCCTCATGCATCAGCGGCACCGAATAGGTGATGACCTGGATGTCCTCTTGGCTCAGGCTGAACGGCTCGCACCAGTAGCCCAAATCCTCCCAGCCGATCTCGGGATGGTTGATCGCCGCCCAGAGGGGCTTGTAATAAAAGCTGCCCTCGCCCTGCTCGGGGGTGAAGGAGAAATAAGGGTTCCACCAGGTGTCCATCGGGATTCCCAAGCGCTTGGCGATGGCCGAGGGCGCGCGCTCGATCATGATGTCGGAGTTGTCGGTGGAGCTGTACTCCGGGTCCTGGTCGCGCAGGTAGAGCCCGGTATAACGGTGCTCCCCCTCCTGCTCGCCCAAGTCCTCCCCGCCGCCCAGCACGATGAACGACCCGGTGACCGAGGAACGGCGCATGAGGTAGATGATGTCGTCCGACACCGATTCGAGGACCTGGTTGGAAAGCTCGCTGCCGAAGCGGATATCCTCGATCCCGCTGTTCTGCTCGCGCAGGACGGCGCCCACGTCCGCGTTGATGGCCTGCACCGAATCGCTGAGGTTGCTCCAGCGCTGGATCATCTCGTTTTGCAGGTAGTTCTTGCGGCCCAGGACCCGCTCGTTGAGGATATCGTAGGCGTTGTTGTTGAGCTTGTCCACCGTGCCGCCCCATAAAATGACACCATAAAACAGACCCGCCTGAACCAACATGGTGAGGATCATTGGAACCAGTATTTTTTTCATGATGGAGCTGCCCTGATGTAGAAGCTTCGCCATACTGTCTTCCCTTGCTTTCCATTCGCTGTCCAGGCTCTTTACTGAATCGCTTCCTCCAACGCTCCGCTAAAGCTCTGATACCACTCCTCAAAGTGCTCGTCGGTACAGAAGCCGTCCGCCGCCTCTTGACGGCTCTGGCCGGAGGCCACCATCTGCGCGACCTGCTCGCTGTCGGCTTTTGCGAGGTCGGCCATCGAGTATTCCAGCACAGCGCGCGCCTCGGTCCCGCCCCCGAACGCCTTGCTGGTGTAGAGGGTGTGGGTCTTCGTCATATCGAGGGCCACGTCCAGAGATTTTTGCAGCCCCTCGGCAACCGCCTCGCCGCTGCCTTGCAGTACCTTTTGGACCATGTCCCGGTCGTTCGCGGCGACCTTGACCGGCATATAGCCGGAGCCGACCGAAAACTCGATGTTGCGCTCGGAGTCGGTGAACCATTTGAGGAAGACGGTCGCCGCATATTCCCGGCGCTCGTCCGTCTTGGTGACCACCATGCCGGCGCCCTGCTGCACCGCATAGAGCTCGCTGCCCTCAAAGACCGGAGGCTCAAAGACCATCGGCTCGATGTCGTAGCCCTCGTTGTCGTTTACCATCACCTTGTCCGGGAAATAGGCCGACCCCGAGGTCGAGCCCACCAGCGCGATGATGTCCCCCGTCTTGGCGTCATCCGAGCGGAAACGCCCGTTCGCCGCGAAGTACCCGTGCACGAAGGGCACATAGTAATGGTCCCACAGCTTCCGGATCACCTCTTTGTCCAAATTGAAGGTGACCTTTCCATTCTCCACCGAGAAGATTTCCACTCCCAACTGCCGGCAGCCGATGATGAAATAGTTGGCCAGGGCGTCCCGCCCGAAGAAGGCCTTGCCGTCGTCCGGCTCGGGGGTGAGGCTGTCGGTCCACTCATAATACTGTTTCGCGGTCCCGGCGAGTCCCTCCATCGTCTTGATCTTTTCAATATCTGCGCCGGTGGCGGCCGAGAATTTGTCCCAGTCGGTCTTGTTGACCATCATGACCTCGGTGGACTTGGCGATGGGGAAGATTTTAAGGCTCCCCTGCGCGTCAAAACGGCCCTCCTCGATATATTCGGGGATGTATTCGGCGAGCTCCCCGTCGGTGAGATAATCGTCCAGCGACGCGACCAGCCCCAGCTTATCGACCTGCAGCGCGGTGTCCGCATAGGCGGCGAACACGTCGGGGATGTCCCCCGCGCCGACCTTCTTGTTGGCCGCGTCGATCACCTTTTCGGTCAGCTCCGAGACGTTGCCCTGGCTGCACGCCTCGACAATGATCCCCTCTTCAAGCCCGACGGTGTCGTTGAACTCGCTGATCATCTCGTCGAAGGCGTTCTTCTGCGGGCCGTTGTAATAGTGCCAGATCTCGATCGACACCGGGTTTTTCGGGTCGAGCCGCACGTCCCTGCCTCCCGCCTGCTGGCAGCCGGAAGTGAATACCATGGTGCCAAGCAATACCGAGGCGCCGAGGCGCATACACATGCGGTGTAATTTTTTGTTCAAATCATAACCTCCCATGCGCCTCACCCTGACCATCCCCCACACCGGACGGGACCAAACGCAAATATTATTCCTATTATATCGCATTCAGGAAGAAGATTCCATAGCTAAACCGATTTTCCCGCAATTGTGCCCGCTCAGTTTCCCTGCGAGCACTTGGCCGCGTCGATGGCCAGCACGATCATCAGCGAAAGGAGCGCGTCCTCCGGCCTTCCGACGGAAATGACGTAGGTATCGGTCCAATTGAGCAGCTCCTTGTGCGCCGACATCACCGTCGTCCCGGCTCCGTCGGCGACCTGGTAGTTCCACTCAAAAAAATCCCCCTGCACCCGCCAGCCCCGGCAATCGAGGGTAAACACCGGTTTAAAGAAGGTAAATTCCTTTTTGATCTCCCCGATCCGCCGCCCGCCCTGGTAAAGGGCAAAGCGGGGCAGAAAAGTGAGCACCTCCTCCTTCACCGTCCCCAGGTGCTCCCCGCGCGCATCGTAAATCTCCAGCCGGTGCCCCCAGCTGAGCCTGCCCTGCACGGTATAGACGGTATTGCCCGCCTCGTCGTAAATGTCGTAGCTGTCGAACCAGGAAAACAGCCTTTGCCTAAAAAGCAGTTTCAAATCGTTTCCTCCCTCGGGCGATCCCGATGGCCGCCGCAAAATTTCCAGATTTAATTGCCACAATCAGGATACACGTTTTTCCCGAACCGGTATGCCCGCTCCAGATGTCCCGTTCGGCCGATCTGCGGCCTGCCGTTCGTGTCGCCGCAGCCGCCTGCGAGGAGCATCCCTCTATCATGAAAACCGATGTAGTTCACCAGAGCGAATTGGTAATAGGAGACCGCCTGCTCAAAGGTCCAGAAATAGTCGTCGGCAGAGGTCATCAGCAGCGCGCAGTCCTTGAACGGGTATCTTTCGTATCTCCCGAGGGGAGGATTCGGGTCCTCCTGCGCCAGGCAATAAAACCGCTCGATAAAGGCCTTCGTCCGGGCGGAGAGCGTCCAGAAATAGAGCGGGGAGGCGAATACGATCATATCCGCCACCTTGATTTTTGGCACCAGTTCGTGAAAGCCGTCCTTTTGAATGCAAGGCTTATCATAGCGGCAGGCGTTGCAGCCCAGGCACCCCTTGACCTCAATTTTACATAGCAACACGGTCTCGACCGAGTGCCCGGCCTCCTTTGCTCCCTTTGCAAAGGCTTCGGCCAGCTGCGCGGTGTTGCCGTTGGGACGCCCGCCGCCGAGGATGATCAGTATGTTTTTCATAAAAGCGTTACCTCCCAAGACTTTTCGGCTACTCCTTCGTCAACAGCGCCACACACTCCACATGTGTTAAGGGCGTGAAAAAGAGTTTCGGAAGGTATATTTTTATCTTTGCAAAATCCTAGGCCGTGTTTGAAAAATGCCGATTCGCTGTCTACACCTGCCTTTTCCCACCAGGCCCTTATTGATTTGAATTCAAAATATGATATAATGTAAAATTAACCATTATTTAGTTATTAAAAAGGGAGGATATTCCAAATGAAACGGCTTGAAGGAAAAACTGCCCTCATTACAGGAGGAAATTCTGGAGTGGGGGAAGCCACAGCAGATTTGTTTGCCCGGGAGGGGGCTAATGTAATCATTACCGCGCGCCGCGAAAAGCAGTTGGAGGAAGTAGCCGCGAAAATTCAGGCGGAAGGTCACTCTGTGTTGGTGATCCGCGGGGACATCTCTAATCCGAAGGACAGCGTGATGCTGGTTTCCAAGGCGGTGGAAACATTCGGGGGGCTTGATATTCTGGTGAATAACGCAGGCGTCAGAGACGAAGGACTCCAGCCCGTGGATAAGGTAACCGACAGCGAGATAGAACGTGTCGTGGGCATAAACGCCAAAGGTACTATGTACTGCATCCGCGCAGCGCTCAAAGAGATGCTGAAAAACAAGAAAGGTTCTATTGTCAATGTGGCAAGCGTCGCCGGCCTTAACGGCGGTGGAGGAGCCGCCTATGTGGCTTCCAAGGCAGCTATTTTGGGAATCACTAAACACACGGCGATGCGATGCGCGAAGAGCGGCGTGCGTTGCAATGCGCTGTGCCCCAGCATGATAAAGACGCCCATGGCTGTTACTACCGGAGAGACCATGGATCCGGAGATGATGGAGGCTTTAACGGCCCATACAGATTTGACCCTTCCCGCTTGCAGTGCAGAAGACGTTGCCAAAAGTATTCTCTTCTTTTCCAGTGATGAAGCGGCACCGATAACAGGACAGTGCATCACCCTGGATTACGGCTCAAGTTTATAACTGTGTTTCAGGCAAAATTTTTGTCCGATCCCCGGTGTTATCTGCGGAAAGGTCCAATACGCCTGTTCTGACCCGACTCCGATTTTCACCCACTTCCGCTTCGCAGCCACAACATCCCGTGGTTTAACCTCTCTATTTTCGCTCGTCACCACAAAGCGTCATCTGTACAACCGTCTCCACCGCCACAGCACTGAAGGATTTAGTCTTGTACTTTTTGTTGCTTTATCAATTACATGTTTGTAAATAATGCTATCGTTGCCCTGCAACAACTGCTCACCGCTTATCGTAAGAATTCAATCCAAGTGACATGGCCATGACAGTCTCTTTTAGCGTTGGCTGATTTCCCACAAACATCATTAGTCCTCTGTATCTTTCTGTAGACTGGTCTTTGATTGCTGATAGGATAAAATACCTCTCATGATTCCTAGGAAATCATCATATCCAAGATTCCAATCGTAAACCCCATCTATTATAGGCGGCAAATGAAGTTGCTCCACTCTTTCTCTCCGAACCGAAACCGCCTTTCGCTGAATAGTCTTCCAATCACAGCCTCCATATCGAAGCTGCTCTTTCAATGACGAATCTGCAACCACAAGCACGGTATTATCATCAATTACCCGAAATTTCTCCTGCACCTCCGGAAAACGCCAAAAAGTCTCTGCTTCCAATAAACATTTGGCATCATCAGACACCGTTTGGCGCCGCAGTTCATCTCTTATAGATATTGTGCCAAGCTCCGGAGAGATTGAAACCCCTTTTTGCAAATAATGCTTCAAAACATACGCCGATTCTTTTATCCCTTTGTTATATGTCAGCATTACATCTCTCTGCATCTTAAAAGTCCAAATCACCGCATCATCATCCAAGCCATTGCGATTAACACGTCCGGCTGCCTGCAACAGAGACACCAAAGAAGCCAACTCACGAAAGCCCGTTTTAAAAGAGAAATCAACACCGGCTTCCACACAGGAAGTTGCCACCAACGTCCAATCCGTATCGTTTTTATCTTCCAGGCGATCCTTCACATCCTGTATCGTTTTATCTCTATGTTCCGCCTCAAGCGCTGTTGACAGGTGCATAACCTTGCACGCCTGTCTATCACCATAATATGTCCTCATATCCTCAGCAATTACCGCAGCACTCTGCACTGTATTCATAATTACCAGACGCGGTCCTGGAACAGAAGCAATCCATTTCACCAGCTGTGCTCTGTCAAGCGGTTCCATCTTGCATAAAAACTTAATTCGATTCGTTTCATATTGCATCAATCTATTTCTCAACTCTATATTAACAATCTGCGGAACCGATCTCTGCGTTTCAGACAGTTCCTCCAATTTCCAAAATTCCACCAGCGAACCAGATGCAAGAATCCAATGGCAGCTCCATTCATCTGCAAGCGCTTGCATCCAATGCCATGCTGTTGGCAGCAGTTTCACCGGCAAAGCCGCATGCGCTTCATCCACAAATATCACGCTGCCTGGAAGTTCATGTAATCTCCGAAGCGTAGCAGGCATGCAGGATGCTATCGTTTCAAAAAAGGCAACCGCTGTTGTCACAACAATTGGCGCTTTCCATTGTGCCGTGAGCGCACGGGCTTCCTCGCTTTCAAAATCTGCGCGATGATGTAATTCGGCAACCACATCTTCTGGATTTTCACCCGGCAGGAGAAGTGCCTCGCGATATATTTCTACTGATTGCCTGATAATATTTGTAAATGGAAGGACAACAAAAATTCGGCGGGATTCACGTGAAATCGCTTGCTGAAGTGCATATGCCATCAACGCTGTCGTTTTTGCCGAGCCAACCGGACTGTTACAGGCTACAATATTTGCTTCGACGGCAGAATCTCTGCAAACCCGATACATCTCTGTCCGCAGCTTGCTCCGCTCGCTGTTATCCCCCAACCCACTCACATATTTATCAAGTCTCTCCAGACGTTCCTTCGCTCTCAGCTTGGGAATAGACACATCTTCTTCCTGCGGAAATTTCCCATAATGTCTCGCAGTATCCGTGTGATCCGCATCAACCAGGCAGGATAACATCATACGAATAAAGACGCCCGTATCTCCGCGTACACTGTTTGTGGGAACTGTTAAAATTTTACCTTCCATCAGTTGTTGATGCAACGCAGCCAGACTATCTACTTCCGCATTAACCTTATCACGCGTCTCCTTGTTTTGATCACGAAAACAATTTTCCTGTCTCCGTCCCTCCAATCCAATGTCCGGCAATCCACTATGATGAGCACTGACAGCCAGCTGGGAATACAAAGAATCATCTTGGTTTTTTTTAAGGAACGTCACTCCTGCATCCTGGTGATGAAGCGGCAGGCTTACGTGGTTGTCCCTTTGATGCAGCACCTCTTGATTTTCTTCATCTAATTTTCCCATATCATGCACAGATGATGCCATATCAACCGCTGCATTCAACATCTCACCATCAAGGGCCGCATATCTGGCCGCTTCCTCCGCATTATGGCAGGCATCGCGCTGTACATTTTTTATGTGTTCCTGATATAATTGCTCAGGATATCCATCCCGCGCACTGTGAGCCAAGTATGTCATCGATAATTAACCAAATCCACACAACTCTCTACACATTGCCGTAACTCCTCCGGCAAACCATTCTTATCCTGGTAATTTTTCCAGTCAACAGAAGGTTCTCCCGCATTTCCAATACGCTCTGGTGTCAGCGCCTCCAAAAGCAAATAATCCGGACAACTTCCAAGCACATTTTTATGTTCTATGTACCAAGCATGACGCAAACGAACATCCGGGCGAATCGCCGAACGATTCATATCATATGCATAGGGCATCAACTGCTTCATCAATTCAATATCATCTACAGTACAACCACTCTTATGTGCATAGTTTGGATTCACAAAAAACGGCATGCAATAAACGCCATGCTCTACTACGCGGTACGCCATAGGCGCCATGCCCGCATTTTTTCCATCCTGCACTCCTGCTTTATTTGTATTTGTCTGACGGATAATGTTGATCGGCGAAATGGAAATTCCCATTCCGATTTGTACAACTCCTGTTTTGATATACCCCTTATTGCCGCCTTCTTCCAAAAACGTATTGCCAAAAACCCGCGCATCCCAATATTTTTTTACAAATTTGCTGCTGAGGAATGCATCTTGGTCAAATTTTTTAATATCACCGCCGATTTCCATTTCCTTTTGAATTGCTTTGCGGTCACGGCCGCGTGATTCCAGAATGCAATATTCCTCCGGATGTTCCCTGAACTTTTCCGGCAGACTTTGAAAAACAGGAGATTTGTGATCTTCTACCAGATCACGCAGCTTTCTTTTAAAAGAAACCGGAGATATCTCTCCCAGTCCGTTTGGACGCTGACGAGGATCCGCTTCACGGTCCGGATCTCCGTTTGGATTCGAATTCACCGCTTCAATCACCAGCAGACCTGTTGCACGTCTCATTTCTCTACTCATTGATGTTACCTCCTGTATTTTTTATACTCATTAATTTGCTTTTTCTTTTTTCGGAAAGGCTGCCAGATATCCAATAAACATCTGTGCTTTTTCATAATCGTTAAAACGTTGCTTATCCTTCAGAACGGGAATCAGCGCATCCGCTATCTGTTCGTACACATACAGCAAATATCCAGCAGATGGCCCAAAATATTCTATTTCTTCATCATGACGTTTTTCCAGTTTCTTGTCCCTATTTGCTTTAGCCCAGGTAATATAAGGGATCATGCGATTTGCCAACTGAGCAAGGGTTTGTGCCGGCATTTCTGATGCAGCCACATACAGACTGCTCCCCACAAGTTGAGTCGGAATCTGTCCATCTCTCACCTTGTCGCAATATAGCTCATGCAGACTATCCGACACCTTTAAGATCTGCCCCAATAAATATGGATATTCATTCATATAATTCTCCTTTCTGCTCCCAAGCCAGTATAATATCATTCCAATCATCACCAATGCGTCCTGCAATTTAGGAATAAATACATTGGCAGCGTTAAACCGCTTTACTGAACCTCCTGCATATAACGCCATATTGGCACTGCGTTCTATCATAAAATGCAAATCTTTTTCCAACACCGGCTTGGGAACCCCAAACAAAAGTTCCATACCATGATAAGCCGGAACAGGCTTAAATTTATCTGTGGCCTTTGTTCCATCTTGCTTCCAGATTCGATTCAATATATCGGCAACTTCGAGTGGAAACGGCGTCCATGGAGATCGAATCGAAAACCCAGGCAGATTTTTTGAAGCCTTTTGCCATTCGGCGCTATTCCGAACAATATCATCGGCAGCCGCGCAGCGCGTATAAATAACCTTCGTTCGCGCCTTATCCAACTTGTGAAGAACAAATATTTGAATATTGTCCGGGTAATTTTCCGGATCCACTGTCTTTGTTTTTGTCAAATACTCAGAAAACGCTTCTGCCTCTGATTCAAAACGGCTTCTCTGTTCTCCTTTATCAGTTGCTTTAAACAAAGCAGTGAAGCTTGGCAGATTTTCCGGCAGGTGTGATGGATAGGCAAATAAAACTTCATTTTTATCTGTGCTCACCCAGGTTTTGTTCTTCATATTCGCACCGGAAAGCCAGGTCAATGCACCCTGTATGTCAGCCCGCACTTCCGGTGCAATCGGATACGTCGCGTTTTCAAAACGGCCATAGCGGCTCTGACACGGCTGTCCTTTAAACATGGTTCTCAGACTCACCTCAAATCCTCCAGCCAGTTTCACTGTCGGCATCGGCTCCTCCAACGGTGCAAACATGAAACCAAAGGCATCCTGCTCATTGGCTTCTGCTTTCCCTTTTTCTATGGCATCTGCCGCCAATAATGCACGATTGAAACCCCTTGTAAATTTTTCTGTAGCAGATGACACGTCATTATCTTCTAATTCATCACAATCAAAAATAACTGACAGGTTTCCATAATCGTCTTCCGGACTTTTTTCCTCTTTGCCAATATAGAATAGAATCTGCAGTGCAAGTACAATATCATCTCGCCTTTCAAGCGCATCAAATGCAACCCGTTCAAGCTCTGCGTGGAGAGCCTCTGGTTCGACAAACGGACGCGCCGCCCGGATTAGGCGAAGCACTGGTTCATAAGTAGCTTCCCCCTGCAGCATCTGTTCCAGCTTTGCTGGAATTTGCCGCATGCTGTTTTTATATTTTTTTGAGAATTTGACACCCCAGTTGCTGCAATCGCACCATCCCTTTATCTGTTGAATATCTATCTGGTTACTATCAGCTTTCAATAATTTTAATATTTTCTGTGCCCGCTCCGCATCTGTTATGCGATATAACGGTGCCAGATTCATCGCAGGAAATGTGCCCTGGTTATTCCCATATTTTCTCAATTTCTGTCCCAAATCTGCATTCACGCTATCCAGACGGGCAACTTTATTTTCAAGAAAAACAATACGAACACACGGTGCGTTTGCCTTGATATTTGGAATTGATTTGTATTCCCGGTGCCATTTATCACCAACAATATCCATCTTTGACAATGCGACAGAGAGCTGATACAGTTCATTAATCACGAATCAAATTCCTCCCTTCACCGGATAAATCAAAGTCCCCTGATGGATCACCACATCCGTATCATAGACTGCATGAGGTTCCGTTTGATACCCCAAGGAGAACACCTGCCTCAGCATAGATGGGATGATAATATCCGGTTGTCCCGTGCAAACCTCCGTTTCGTCTCTAAACACGCCAAAATATGAAGGCGTGAACTCCCGCCAACCAAGGCAGAGACTTGCGTAAGACTGCCCTCTTTTCAGGCGGCGATTAAATATATCCTGGTATGCGTGCCCTGGCGCGGTCGTATGCTTGTCCCACGCCAAAGCTCTTGAAGTCAAGTTGTTCTTTTTAAAATTTGGCGCTGCCACCGCGTAAAGCCGATAGCACACATCCGTCAATACCGTAGCGTACAACTGATAATTATTCCCCCCGGCTATGGCGCTGCCGCTACGCAGCGGCCCCCCATAATTAGTAGCATAACTATGCCACTGTACAGGCTTGCATAGTTCCACTTTCGTAGGGATAATCTCAATGGCAGGTCCCCATAAAACAGATTCAAACAATGCCTTGACAGCTGAATATGTTGGTGCAGCGTAGCTGATCGGCGAGTCGCCGCTGTCTGGTCTTACCCAAATCGCTGTCTGACCGGCAATCTCCATTTGAATTGGATAACTGTAAGTTACCATATTTTGTCCTCCCATCTTTTTATAGTATACTTATACACATCTATCTGTCCAGTAAACAATACTTGCTCTATCTGCAATCATAAAGCCGCCTTTTTTAATGTTATTTCCGACGCAATTCGACACAAGCCTCCACATGTGTTGAGTGTGCAAAAAAGATTCCAGCAAGGCGTGGTTGGGCCTTGACAGAAGGATCTTTTTTGGTAGTAATTGTCCTTCAAATCGAATCTCGCTTTCTCACATTTCCATGAATATCCACAAACTGTTCTTCTCCCTCAATTACATCTCTTACGATAGCTCTGGCAACATCCTCACCGCGAATTTCGAAATCCGTTGTTGAACAGCTTACATCATAGATGAAAGCAATACTCTTTACCTTGATTTTATGTTTCAGGTTAGGCGCTATAATATAAGCATTCTCAAACACAAAATCTTTTTGAAAATTTGTTCCAATATCCCGTGCAGAAAGGCCATTTTCCAAATCATAAAAGCTGATCTTTTCTCCTGTAGCCAAATTTTCAATATAAATTTGATCGCTTTGGCCTGTAACTATTATCTTGTCTCCGGGTTTGATAAATGTTTGGCTTTTTAGCCACTCCTCATCAATTTTAATATCGCGAGTTGTTACATGTTTAAAATATGCATTCAAATTAAAATGTATATTTCGCATTCTCCCTTTCCAGTCATTATCTTCAGGACACCTTATTTCATACAGCTTAATTCTCCTCTGCTTTGCATATTCCTTTGCACCGCTTTGAAAGCCGTATTTCGATACAAATATTCCATTAATATTTCCAATGTCCTCAATAACAGAATTAAAATCCCGCAGCTTGCCTATTGCAATTTTTCCTTTATAATTTTTACACTCAACAGCAACCTGATACTCAATCCCTGCTATTACGAATCTCCAATATACGTCAATTTGGTGAGAGCATCCAGACATACCTTTCAGTTTGACATTATGTTGAATATCAATATTTTGAATGCCATCAGCGCTATGCAAGTAATCGTAAATTTCCTTGACAAACAATTCATACTGAGTGTTTATATTACTCATCGTTTCATCCCTCACCTTACGCACAAAGCCACCTCAGCTTTTTTGCAGCAGCGCCACGCACTCAACTTGTTCTTCGTTGTCCAAACTGATGCTCATATCTTCCTCAATGATAGGCAGCTTAAATTTGATGGATTTCAACCACTGTCCATTAGGTTGCCGCTCCGGGTAAATCTGTATCTCCGAGATCAGCGCCTCGATCAGCTGCCGCCGTTCCACTTCATTCATCATGCCGTGCAGTTTTTCAAAGTAAATCAGCACTTTATAAATATTGTCGCCGGTCAGTTTCTCTGCCTCAATGGCCTGCTTTTTGGCCCTGGCAGCAATCAACAGAGATTCTGTATCTTCAATCTTATCATACATCCTGTAAAGGCGGTCATCAAGGTCAGCCTTGCGCCGCACATAGTGCCGGTCATCCGGGTCGAGAGAGTCAATTTCTTCTGCCAGCTTTGATTTGACGGAATAGTGCTGGCGTAGCTGCTTCTCGTAATTTGCAATCTCCTGGTCAATGGCGGCAGTATCCACCTTCATGTTGATTTTTTCCTGCATCATGGCTGCAAATTTCGGATTACTCACCAGCTTTACAATGACTTCCGCCACTGCATCGTCCAGCAGTTCTTCCCGAATCTGTTTTTTATAGTCACATTTATGCCCACGTAGCATGGTACGGTGCTTGCAGCCATAATAATAAAAATCCTTGTACTTGGTGCCGTCTTTCTTGTGCTTGATGCTCTTGTTCCCATACATTCCTGCTCCGCAGACAGGGCACTTTACAATGCCGGAAAGAAGATGTACGTGCTCGCCCTTCCCGCGGTTGACGTGTTCATACTTTTTTGCTTGTGCCAGCAGCTTCACCTGCGCCGCTTGCCAAACCTCTTCCGAAACAATCGGTTCGTGCAAGCCATCTGCCAACAGGTAATTGTCCTGCTCTACAAGCTTGTACTCGTTCCTTGTGCCTCGAACTTTTTCCGTCTTGCGTCGGCCATAGGCGATTTTCCCGCAGTACACCGGATTTTTCAAAATCAAGCGGATCAAATGTGCGTCAAACAGGGGATTCTTCCCATTCTGCCGGGGAATTTTACGGATACCATGGTTCTCCAGATATTTTGCAATTCCGTTTGCGCCAATATCCGTATGCACATATTGGTCATAGATGACGCGGATCGCCTCCGCTTCTTGCTCGTTGATAATCAGTTTCCCATCCATCAGCTGATATCCATAGGGAGCAAAGCCGCCATTCCAACGGCCCTCACGCGCCTTTTGGATGCGGCCCTCCATCGTTTGGACGCGAATATTTTCACGTTCAATCTCCGCCACAGCAGACAGGACGGAGATCATCAATTTGCCCGCGTCTTTGGAAGAATCGATGCCATCTTCCACGCATACCAGATTGACGCCAAAATCCTGCATGACCTGAAGGGAAGAAAGCACATCTGCCGCATTTCTGCCGAAACGGGACAATTTGAACACCAGAACATAGGACACTCCGTCTTTGCCGGATTTGATGTCCTCCATCATCTGGTTGAACTGCGCTCTGCCTTCAATGGATTTGCCGGACTTTCCCGCATCCTCATATTCACCGACGATCTCATAATCATTGTAGTCGGCGTATGCCTTCATTTTGGCCTTCTGCGCATCCAGCGAGTAGCCGTCCACCTGCATAGCGGTGGAGACTCTGGTATAGGTGTAAACTTTTATCTTCTCTTTCTGCATCTTCATCTTCCTCATGTGGTGCCAACCGTAAAATTGGATGAACCGCTTTTATTTTGGGGCAGAAGTATCATCCTGCTTTTCCGCTTCCGTCTTAGCCGTTTTTCCCAACTGTTTGATGGTCTTCAGATATTCCTCCTCCACAGGGGAAAGCGTTTGTGCTTGATAGCGTTTATATTCTGCTTTCGCTTTTTCCATCGCCTGTGCATGACTGATTTTCCCTGCATGGGTCAATACTTCTTCCCCAGTCGCCCGAAGAATGTTATCTAGCTGCTCCACATAATCGCTCATATACATGGGCCGGTGACGGATGGCCTGCACCTCGGCAAAGTCGAAATAACCGGATACCATTTGATTCAGAACCCGCAGTTCTTCCTCCGTCAGATAATTCTTGGCAATCCCAATATCTTTTGCCGTGGGAAAATCGCCGGAAAAGGTGGTAAGCCCCATAAATGGCTTATCCGCATCGGCCCGCTCATAGATCACTTCCGCAGCCGTATGTCCATGCACTGCATAATGAAGCTTGTTCTGCACCATTTTGAAAAACGCAACAGATTCCGCACTTCTGGGATTATAGTCCACGCTGGTGGCGTACAAGTCCAACACTTGACGATACATGACTTTTTCCGAAGAACGAATGTCCCGAATCCGTTCCAGCAGTTCGCGCCAATAGTTGCCACCGCCCAAATTTTTTAGGCGCTCATCGTCCATCGTGAAGCCCTTAATCATATATTCTTTTAGGCGCTCAGTGGCCCACCGGCGAAACTGGGTGGCAATCAAAGATTTTACTCTGTACCCCAAAGAAATGATCATGTCCAGATTATAGAAAGGCAGCTCTCTGGTTACTTGCCGGTTGCCCTCCATTCGAACCTGTCGGAATTTCCGACAGGTTGAAGTCTCATCCAGTTCGCCTTCTTCATAGATGTGGCCGATATGCTCCACAATGTTGCTTCTGGACGTATGGAACAGTTCCGCCATCTGCTGCTGTGTCAGCCAAACGGTCTCGTCCACAAATCGGCACTCTACCTTTGTGAGCCCATCTTCCGCCTGATAAATTACAATCTCACCCTGGCCCTGATTTGGTCTCATTTTATCTTCCGCCATTTGTTCACGCTCCCATCTGATTCCGTTTTTATGTTCCAAGAGGACAGGGAGTAGACCTGCCCTCTTGTTTGGACACTTATATCACGTTTATTATATCATGCAGCAATTTTGCTTTCAACTGCTTCCTGCTTGGAATCAGGATCTTTTTGATTTACCTCGGCGTTGCCCATCCTATCACAAGGTGCTAAAGGAGTGGGCATATTCTCAATATCTAACTCTGAAGCATATTTCTCAATCAGGTTGGCCAACAGGTCTGCAAAACCGCTCCACTCATCTATCATAGGCATTTTCCCTTTCCTTTTTAGGAGGCTGTTTGTAAAATTCCAACACTTCTGCCGGTATCTGTTCCAAAATCGCCACCGCACTGTCATAATCCCTCCGCAGCTTGAAATCTTCGATCTGCTTCAATGCACTGACCTTCTGCGCCGATGCAAGAGATTCTTCCAGTTCGGCATTTTTCGTTTTCAACCTTTTGTTTTCGGATGCTGTTTTCGTGAAGGCTACGCCATATTTCCGCAGCAGTGTGTCCATCTTCTCCACGCTGGGAATATAGGTATCCAGAATCTTGCAGATTTCCTCCGCTCGGCTTTTTGCATTAAATGGAGTAATGCCAGTGAGCAGTTGCCCCAGTTTTTCCTTCTGTTTGGTCAGTCGGGTCATCTCCTTGAACACGCGGGGCGGAATGTGGTCGCGCCCGGTCAGGCTGGCGCTTTCGCCGCGCTCCAAATCCGGGAATTTCTTGACCATGTGTTTCCAGAACTCATCCTGCCACCAGGTTAGCTTCTTTTTGTTGCCCATAATGTCTTTGGCGCTGAGCCTGCCATCTTCCGTAAGCGGGACAAAACAAAGGTGCATATGGGGCGTTTTCTCGTCCATATGCACCACGGCAGATATAATTGTCTCTTTGGATTGATGCTGTTCCAGAAAGTGCAGAGCTTCCTCGAAAAATGTCCGAATCTCAGCCCGCTTCTTCCCCTTGAAGAACTCCGGGCTGGCAGTAAACAGCGTCTCGATCATACGGATGCTGTCTTTCCGGGTACGGCATCCGGCAGCGGCAATCTGCCGCTCTGATTCCGCGCGGTATCTGCCGGGCGGTTTGACCAGATGGAAGTTGTACTTGCTTCGGCTGATGTCCACATCAGGATTGCTGGCGTACTTTTCCTTTGTGCGCTCGTTGTGGGCCTCGATATTACCGATTTCAGGCCCCTTGTACTTTGCAAATCGCATAATCGCGTACTGTGCTTTTTCCATGCTCAATCCCTCCGTTTCTGCCAGACCAGATCATAGCCCAACACATCGGCCAGCTCCACGGCCTCCCGATACCGTAGCGAACCCCGCTGCAATTTCCCTGAAAGATTGGATACGCTGTCGCTCCAGCCATATTCGTCATGCAGAAGGTCAACAACCTCTTGCATGGTGTAACCGGCGCGGATGATCTGCGCCTTGATTTCGTTTCGGATACTTGATTTCATAATAATCCTCCAAATTTTCTTGCCCATAAAAAGAACCGGCTGCGCTGGACAGCGTACCGGCTTTATGAAATGACAAAATTGTTATAGTTGCTGTTTTGCGATAGAAATGCTCCCCGCGTATCGTTGACTGGCGGCGGAATATTCAGCTTCGCAGAAATGTGGGGCTTTTCACCGTTCTGGCTGTATTAGCGCGAGACAGCGCAGTGCGTGCGCGGTTCCGCGAGCCGCTGTCCGGCGAACTGTTTGCGGAGCATAGAGATATATTTTGCCGTTTTGCAATTGCTTCAAAATATGCCTATAAAATCACTGCCTTTCCTGTCCGTTTTGGTTGTCCCCAAAATGGGCACGACCACTTTATCCAAATGAAGCGCCTCTACAATATATGAGGTAACAGAGTTAATCGCTGCGTACATACGTACCGGCGACCGGGGCAGGCATCAATCCCGCCAGTCTTCCGGTACGTACGTACACTGTGAAGCGTCCGTAAACTCGTTTATATGCGGCCTTGCCACTGCCTCAATGCCCATAAAGCCCCAAACCCGGCGTCCCGCCGAATTAGTGATCGTGTTGCAGTGTTCCAGATTGTACTTGCCGCAGGCAGCCACCAGCGCGTCGCTGAAACTGCGGCGTTTGAGTGCAGTCAGACTGTTTTCCTCGCACCACATCCGGTAAATGTCGTAGCAATCCTTTGAACTGATGGACGCATCCGCTTTCAGCCGGATATAGCCCTCGGATTCCAGAAAATCGAACACATTGTTGTTGTCCCGCTTGACGGATTCCCGGTTTTCTCTGGTGCGCTGGCTCTCGGTGAACTTGAAGTTGTTTGTCACCAGCCGCTGCAATCCCGCAAAGGCCCAGAGGAAAATGCCTTCGATTTCTGCCTTCATCTTTTCGGCAAGATCGGGATCATCCACGCGGTCAACAGGTTTCTCTTTGGTGGTCAAAATCAACTGCCGCCGGTAGAAGCCGTCACTGTGGTCAAAAAGGGCCTGCAAGTCTCCGTTGCTGAACGCCAGCAGACGGGAAGACATCCACCCCTGGTAGCTCTGCTTGCCCTTGCGCTCCAAGTCCATCTTGCCCTGGGCGGTGACGATGGATTTTACATAGTTGGTCTGGCGCAGCGCCTCCATCCGCATATCGTCATCGACACACAGCAGGATGTGTTCCAGGTCGGCGCGAGCAAAGCGGTTCTCGGAAATTTTACCGATGCTGCCATCCTTCATGTTGCTGCCAAACAGCGCGGACAGCACCGCACCGATCTGGCTTTTGCCCTCGCCGCCGCTGCCCTTAATGACCATTATCCGCTGGCCTTTGTTACTGGGGATCAGGCAGTAGCCGATATATTCTTGCAAAGTGGGAATGTCCTCCTGGTAAAGCAGCCCATCCAGAAAAGCCAGCCAGCGGGTCGGTGTGGGAGCATCGGGATTGTAGGCTACTGGCAGGCGACAGCGAACAATCTCCGGCTTGCCCTCCGTAAAGGTGCCATCCAGCATTAGCGTCCCATTTGCCAGATGAATCCGGTCTGCCTCCGGCGGGAAGTCCTCCAGCAATGCAGCCAGCTTCATCAGCTCTACAATGTTGCTGATCTTGCGAGGAATATTGCTGACCGCACAGCAGCGAAGCTCGTCAAAGATTTCGCTGCGTAGGGGCAGGTCATTAGTCACACGTCCATCGGGCGTAAAAAAAGCCCCGTTTGTGTAGATGATTTTGTGTCTGCTGAGAAAACCATCACAAAACAGGGCTTCGTTGATGCTCTTGCCGTCAAACCAGATGGGCTGGTTGACCTCAGGCGATTGCTTGTTCTTCGCCACGGTGCTGCACCTCCTTTTCCAGACGTTTGAGCCGCTGCTTCAGCGCGGCGATGGTTCCGTCCTTCAGGAGCATATCCACCGCCTTTACGCGCTGCTCCAGTTCCGCAAACATGAGCACGTCCAACAAATGATCTAAATACTCGATCATATGACACGCCTCCACAAAGCGAGCGTCTGGATTGTCCTCCGGCAACTGTGGGGCACACTCGATTTTCCAGTGTTCCAGCAGGTGCAGATAATCGCACAGTACCCGCTGGCAACGCATCTCATCGTTGCGGAAAGCCCTCGCCAGCGGATAGGGCTTTTTCAGGGCCATCGCTGCCGGGGGCTTGTCCGGGTCGATGCCGAAGTCGTAGGCTAGCTTCTTTGCGGCCTCGTAGCTGCTCAGACCGAACAGTCGCGCCACAAAGTCAATCACGTCCCCGGTGGCCCCGCAGCCAAAGCAGTAGAAATAATTCCTGTTCAGCTTCATGCTGGGATGCCGGTCATCATGGAAGGGGCAGCAGATCATGTCGCCCCGGTTGACCTTGCAGCCGTAGTACTCGGCGGCCTGCTTCACGGTAACAGCAGATTTTACAATTTCAAACAAATTCATAGGTTTTGCCCTCCATAATTTATTGACGGTATCTGTCCGTCTGCCTGAATATACGGGGAAAAAGCCTATAGACCGAAAAATCTGCTAAAAGTGCAAGAAATGAAAAAATGCCGCCCTGAAATCTTGCAAAAATGCAAGACCTCAGAGCGGCGAAGCCAGCGGAAAGCATTTGCCCGCGCTGTTTTTATAGGGTATAATGGAAGCAGAAAGTTTACAGGAAAGAGGTGTGTGTCACATGGAGGGAGCCTATCTGCCCGGAAATATCCGGCAACGGATGCAGGAGCTTATGAAGGAACATAAAATTACCCAGGCACAGCTGGCGACCCGCATCGGCAGCACCGAAAGCGCTATCAGCCGGTTTGTAAGCGGCAAGACCGACAAGATCAGCACAGAACATTTGCTCCGTATTGCGAAAGTGTTTGAAGTCTCCACAGATTTCCTGTTAGGGGAAGTCAACACACCCGACCGGACAAATTTTGATATTGAAGAACTGGGCCTGTCGGTACAGGCGGCGCGGAATCTGTACACCGGAAAAGCCAATACGGAGATCGTCAACCGCCTTTTGGAAAGCCCGCGCTTTGCAGAGGTCACCTACATGATCGAGCAATATTTTGATGATACGCTGGCCGCCGGTTTCGCCGGACAGAACCAGATGCTTACCACCCTCAGCGCCATGCTACGCCGGAATGTGAAAACGGATGCCGCTGTACAGGCTGCCAGAACTGTCAACCGGCAGAAAGTCCCTGTCTATCAGGCAGACCTGACGATGATACAGAATACTTTCATGGCGGCACTGCGGGAAGTGAAGAAAGAGATTGGTAATGATTTCACGGCGGCACAGTCTTTGACCAAGGGCATCACCCAACAGATGTTCTCCGAGTTGACAAAAAGCCAGGATGTCCAGGCACCGACAATCACACCGGAAATGATTTCCGCTGCTGTCACCCAGAGCGCGGCAGGGATGGACGGCGTGCAAAAGGAAGCGTTGGACAAGTTCGGTCAGGCGCTGACGGAATTTCTCCAATCCACCTTAGACCACGCGCAGGAGAAGCAAAATGCCGACCCGGAGCAATGAGCAGCTGTGCAGGCTGGCGCAAGCAGGGGATACGGCTGCCCGCGACATTCTGCTGGAAAACAATCTGGGATTCATCCAAAAAATAGCGCTGGAACAATATCGGGGCATGGGTCTGGATGAAAATGATATTGGAATTGGCATAGATGATCTGATGCAGGAGGGAAGTATCGGCCTGCTAAACGCAATCCCTTTGTTTGACGCCGGACGCGGCATGAAATTTCTGACTTATGCAGCACCGGCAATCCGCAACGCCATGACAGACTGTATCCGCGCCGCCCTCGCGCAGTTTGAACAACGGATGGTGGATAAGAAAGACGGCCCCGGCTTCCAGAGAGTATATCTAGATGACGTCCTCTCGGATGATGAACGGATGCTGCGGATCGAAGCCATAGCCGATCCTCACACCCAAACGCCGGAGCAAATTTACATTCAAAAAGAACAGCTGACGGAACTGTATGCGGCGCTGGACAAGCTGACTGCCAGAGAGCAGACCTATCTGCTGTACCGCTATGGTTTTACCGATGGAATCGAGCACCCGCTGATCGGCGCGGCACTCCATTTCCATCTCAGCGAGAGCCGGACAAAGAAGGTGGAGGGAGAGGCGATGGACAGCCTGCGCGGGAAGCTGCCGTGGTGGTTCTGATACGATAGTAAGCAGCGGCTGACGGGGGCTTTGATATACCTTTGTTCCGCAGATGACACGGCTGGCAGACAGTGCATATCCGCCCCGCCTACCAGCCTTTTTCTGTCGCTTATGCCGCCCCGAAAGGGGCAACCTTTCCCGCCAGAACGCCGCAACTGTAGCCACACTTTCCGAGGTGTGCTACATTTCTGGCTGCCATCTGCTCCACAAAGGTATAACACACTAGACTTTCCTACGGAAAATCGTGTGCCAACAGGGATGCTACCCGCCCCTATTGGAAACCCAGAGCCAAAGGGGTTTCCCCTTTGGATACCCCTTTGGGGGCAGTTATGGTGCCCAGACTCCCAACGTGAATCGGCTTCCAAGAATTTTTTGCTATGTGGCGGTAATTTTTCGGGTTGTCCTATATGGAAATAGCTGTGCATTTGCGGTTTTCTATGTGTTTACAATAAGTTGCCCTTGGGCAAGGGGAAAAAGTAAATTGATGTGTAAGGGGGTATACATATGGCTTCACTAACACATGTTTGTATGTGGTCAGACAACGGCTGGAAGCGGATTACAGCAGAACAAGCGGCCAAACTGCATCCGGGTGGAACTGTATCCGCTCATAGTGGTTTGTTTATGTGTGAATTATGTGGGCAGTATGTCTCCCTTACTGATGGTACGGTTCAAACACGCCACTTTAGACACAGTGCCTATGAAAAAAGCAAAAATTGCCCTGAACGTATATTTGGAGCCGGCTATTCAATCTCTTATGGTTCGCACGAACACGAATTACCAATCCGTATTACTGGTGTGTCCTCATCTTCGTTCAGATTTGAAGTTGGTTTGATTCGTGCTCCAATTAGTTCACTCAGCAAAGATTTCCGTATAGGAATCAAGCCGAAGGGAGTAATGGATGCACCTTATGTGTTCACGAAAGAACGGCTAAATTGCGATAGCATTACATATCTCTCCATCGGTGAAAGGCCATTTGAAAAATACACTCTCAGTTTTAAAAACGGAAGTGATAAACTGCGCGAGTTCTGGCCGACAGAAATTAACGGAATGGATCCAGAGGGGACGTTGTTTGAAAGGACTTCTGGTAAGAAACTCACATACGATGCTGATGTCGAGATTGAGAAAGAGTACTACCTGTTAAAACGCGGCCATTTCCATAATAAGCCATATAGCAGTATACAAATTCAAGAGATTGCTCAGAAACAATTTGGTTGGGAAACTTGGAGACTTTATGTGATTTCTGCATCTACATTTTGTGAAGAAGCGGCCCGTTTCTTTCTTGATTTTCATTGCCGCCTAACTGATTACCCGGTTTCATTACAGCCGGTGTGGCCATTATTTGTAGAGGGAAATTATATAGTAAAACATAGTCAAGATAGTATGTACATGCTTGTCAAAGGTAATGTGGCAACAGTCAAGACTTTTCCTTCTGCAGCGGTTCGTCAGCTAACTCATGATCGTACTCAAGCAAGACTATATGAGGTTCTCTGTTCCAGTAGGCAACAGTTGATATCAGCAGGACGTACTCAAGCATTGCAATATACTTATTTTTGGAAAGAGCCTCTTAACCAGGTAGGATTACCTCCAGAAATCTTAGTGACAGATCTTTCTGGCTCTGAGGTCCTTCCTGGTAAAGCCAATACGCTACCACATAGCAAAGTACTGCTCTTCAAATCAACATATGATGGTGAGCTTATTATCTCTAACAAAGACCATGTTGTAGATAAGCGAAAAATATATGCGGATAAACCGCTTGAGCTGGACGGGATATCTTATGGTGTAAGTGTTCAAGCTGTCATTGGCCTTGATGTTGTCTGGCAAATTGACTTTCAAAAACAACAGTCTATCATCGTAAACGACGAAGTTGAAATCCTGAAGCATATTAGTCGCGTATCTGGAGCATCCATTCCCGCTCCTCATTCTTTGCGAAATATTTTAGCCGCCATGAGCCGTTATCCACAGATATGTCAGTGGATACGGAAATGTATCAAGGAAGGTACCATCAATGAGCAATCCTACCGGAGATTGCAGGATGCCTATCGCAGTATGAATATACAGGGAGATAAATTATGAACTACATCGGACTTCTTACCAAAGAGGAGAAATCAATTCTCTGCGGAATCATTACAGGTAAAGAGTTCAAAGAGCTCTTCAAGAGAAACGAACAGGAATTTTCGAAAATCCGGAAAGGTTTCAGAGCCAAATCATTGACAGAACAACAGGCATTGTCAATTGCCATATCCAATATTGATAAACCCTTTATTGCAACGTGGGTCAACACAATGTTAGAACACTGGCTCAAAGAAATCCAAGAAAATATAGCCAAACTTGAAGGAGAGGGTTTATCTCATAGCGCTGCTTTGGCGACAACTATGCTTGATTCTTTCTTTGTCAATAATGTCGAGTTGTATTTTAAGTTGACAGGTAATCCTTTGGATGCGGATGCATACTCTAATCTTTACGAGAGAATGGAGAATATTAAATCTGAGCGTGCAAGAAACGCTGAAATGTCTGACCGAATTAAGGCTGTGGAACAAGAAAATCGCAGTCTGTCCGATCAAGTTGAAGCAGCCCAGCGTAGCATGGAGGCCATAAAAACTGAGTGCGAAGAGAGAGTTCAAGAAATTGAACAGCGCAAAAACGAATTAGAATCCTTGCTGGCTGCAGCACAAGCTAAAATTGCCGAATTACAGACCGCACCTAGCGCCTTCACGAATGACGACGCAGATTATCTTGCACAATTTGATGATACAAATACTTCTATCCTGCCTTCTGGTAGTGCAGATGAAATCATTTCTTTATGTGGTGTTATTTCGGATTATAATGGTCAGAAATGGCTTATACGATATGCTGATTTGAACAATAATGGACGTTATGACATTTTCCTAAAAAACGAAGATGTCCCGCCGTACTTCACAAATAGAGATAAAATTTTCTATAAGGACGGGCCTTCTAACAACGGTTTCTACGGTATCTGGACTTGGTCCGCAGTTCCGAACGAAAATGATCCTTCCAAGGATTATATATTGTCACGGTATAATACAGATATAGATGCCATTGAAATTGTTACCATTACAGAAACGACAACCCTTGACGACCTAGTTGATCTTTTGAAAAAGGGAATCGAATACCAGCCTCATAGCCGTAGAGTTATGTTCACCCTTTATGCATCCAAAGGACAGTATATAGGCATTCTGTGCAACACCAAAGAATTCAATACTGTTAATGGGAAAACTACCGTTTCTGAAGATTGCATTGTTGTGCCGGTATATGAATTTGCTGCTGATGACATTATTCGTCTGGGCAACGGGCTCTCTTTTTATCGAAACGCATTTGCGGGCCTTCCAAGCAAGCTTTACCATTTGAAAAGCCCGCTTGACATTGTAAAGAATATCGTATTCTCATCGCTTTCTTGGAATGCATATAAAACGAGAGAGGTAACGCGTGCCGAATATAGGACGTTTAAGGATTTCATTGGCGCAATTCCGGTTGACGATATAACGCGTAAGATTGGAACTGCATGTCGCTGCTCCACTCCGGCTGCTAAAGAGCTGCTAGATAAATTTCTGAACATAGTCTGGAAATATGTCGATGGAGATAGCTTAGAAGATGAAATAATTCACTCGGCCATTTCCGCAAATGTTGAACTTCAAGAAAAAGCGAAGGCGCTTATTCGCAAAGATTGGGAAACAGAGAACGAAAGCCTGCTCATCGAAGCTCGGGGAAAACTCGATTCACTTCGTGCCGAGTTAAAATCTGTTACTGAGGATTTAAGCAAAGCGCAGGAGGCGCTAAATAAAACAAAAGCGGAAGATGAGCGCCTTGCTGGTATCATAGCCGAAAAAGAAAGGCTAGCCGCGGATGTCGAAAAAGCGGTTGCCGTAAGAATACAAAAGGCACGTGAAAATGCGGCAGATTTCATTGCAAGTATGGCGTTTGTTAGCGGACAACAAATGCAAGGTGGATGTACAGAATCTCCTGCCAAAATCGAAGTTTCATCGAAATCTGATATTGATACATATCGCATATGTCCTGAATATGATAACCTCGACGACCTTGAAGTTCATCACTCTTGGACAGATGTTATCAATACAGCTGTATTTGAACTCGCAGAAGCAGGCGTTGCAGAACAATATAGAACTGGGCTCGCTGCTTTTCTTTGTGCCGCCTACATTAAAAAACAGCCACTTTTACTTGTTGGTCCCAATGCAATCGACATTATTCAAGCATTTAGTGCGGCCGTAACTGCTCATAAGCATGGAGTTCTCTGCTGTGAAGGTGGCTATGTCTATCAGGCGGTTGAGAAAATAGGTGCCGATGGTGAAAGCATTGTAATAATCAACAACTTTCTTGCAAGCGGCTGGATAAACAGGCTTCCAGAAATACTTTATAAAAAAGATATTTTTTATGTATTTACTCACCCGTATGCAGAAGACATTCAGGTTGAACCTAAAAGCCTGTATGGATTCATGTTGCCACTGTTTACAGAGTTCTTGGTGGATAAAAAAGCTACTGGTAAATACTATGGGGGCTACTTCTCTGACAATTTTAAATCCTTTTCGCCAGAAAAAGGCGCACACAAAGAACTATCAGTCCTTTCGAAATTTGCTCTGAGTTCGTTAGTGAGAAGCAAAATCAACAGCATTGCGGCTACGATGCACGGTATTTATCCCCTTGCTACAACGGATGACGATTTCTTGTTTTGCATTTTCCCTATTGCCTATGCTTCAATGGCGGTAAATGAACTTGCAGAGGAAATTGCTGACTCGCAGAATGGAATCACAATTTCTGCTAACCTTAAACGCGACCTTCAGTATGTATTGGGGGAAATCTAATGGACAAGTATAACGGACTTCTCTCGAAAGTATCACGACAGTATCACATTCTTAGGGGAACCCAAGAAACAGAGAATGAGTGGAAAACTCGTCTTGTTTATAGCATCTGTGGAATGATGGCGTATGCCTGCCTCTGGGACGATACAGAAGAACCTATTTCCATTGTACACCTGAAAAGAAGAATTCGCAGTGTGTTTGCCAATTACAAATCAATGTACCCAGAACTTTCTGACAGCTTACCATATGTGTCTGAAGATCTGGAAGATGAAATTGAAAATCAGTTCTTAAGCACAGGAGTTATTTATCACCGTCCCAACAGAATAGCTCCATCAATAAAACATGAAGAACCGTTCAGTGGTATACTCTTTCAAAGAGGCATTTCTTTGGATAATATCTCCTGTGTATCTGGCATCGGATTTTATTCAAGGCAGGATGGCGGAACGAACCCCGGTAATATAAAAACAATGTTTGGTCTCGAACAAGAGAAGTTGCAAACATTGTGGCAAACTACATTATCTACTGCTTCTTGGAAACCTAATCCAGCGTTTGAATATAATACAGAGTATCTTCGCCTAAAGCCGTCTTTCTCTCGTGGATATTGGGTTACTGAGCCAGATAAGACTGGAACCGTTTCAATTCTTCGAACCGGTATGAAAGGTTCACAGCTATACTATCTTTATCGGTACATTGATACTGCACTAGAAGTTAGTCCACTTTCACAATGGCAGGTAGAAAATTATAACTACAGAACACTCGCATGTGCCTGCCTCTCAACCTGTGGAACGTTACCGCCAATTGAGTACTCTGAGGATGGGGCATTAGTTCATGTACGTATGAATTATTTGCTTCCACCACGCGAGCTTGAATTTTTAAAGTACTACAGCTGGCCTGAAATATGTACATCTCTTCCGTGTAATTTTAGGCGAAAGCTCTCTGTAGAAGTTTTTGGAGCTATTAAAAATATTCTATCTGATGAGGGATATGAATTCAAAGGAGGGATAATCTGATGCCCAATGGAGCTAATTCTGTTCATAAGCAGCTGAGGACGGAACTGGAAGACTATATTAAATCGCAATATTTCGGGAAATCTCCTCTTCTGCTTTCGGCACTAAGCAATCATATTGATGATGAAGGATTGCTTTACCAAAGACCTTTTATTGAGTCCTCACCAGCATATGTTACAGTACAAAATGGGATTGAAACAGCAGCCCTTGAGAATTGGATGAAAGACTATTTCTTGCAGTTGGCAAAGGCTAATATAGGAGTGTTCCCATCTCCGTTTGCACACCAAATCTCGGCGCTTGAAGCCGCAATCAGAGGAGAAAACTTGTTCGTTTCAACAGGTACTGGTTCCGGTAAAACTGAGTGTTTTATGTGGCCACTTCTTGCAAAGATGGCGACTGAAGCAAGAAACTCCAAGGAATCATGGGCAAAACGAGGTGTTCGCACAATTATTATGTACCCAATGAATGCCTTGGTTTCAGACCAAGTTAGCCGGCTTAGAAGAATGATCGGAGATCCTGATGAGAGGTTTATCAAGATATTCCGAAAGACCTGTGGTGATGAAGTGCGTCGCCCTCAGTTTGGTATGTATACTGGCAGAACCCCATACCCTGGAGTTCAGCCTTCCACTGAACAGGATAGAAAACTTGAAAAAACCTTGGCAAGAATGTCCTTCCCACAAAGCGATTCTGAAAAAGAATTCTTCAATCATCTTCTCAAAGAAGGAAAGATACCTGCAAAGGCGGATATGAATCAGTTCCTTCAGGGGCTACATGATAGTAAGCATATTCCAAACGATGACGATGCAGAATTAATCACACGATTTGAAATGCAGCAATTCTGCCCGGATATTCTCATTACAAACTATTCTATGCTGGAATATATGCTATTGCGTCCCAGAGAACAAAAAATATGGAATGACACACGCGAATGGCTGGCTTCAAACAGTGAAAATAAATTGATGTTTGTTATTGATGAAGCACATATGTACCGTGGTTCATCCGGCGGAGAAGTGGCATTATTGATTCGCAGGCTCTTCCATAAGCTCGGCATCAGTCGTGATCGTGTGCAATTTATACTCACTACTGCAAGTATGCCCAACAAAAGCCAGCAAGACGTTGATTCCGTAATGAAGTTTGCAAATGAACTTACGGCATCAGACACAGCAACCCGGTTCTGTTATCTGACGGGGGAGAGAGAGGTAATTGATGGGCAACTGAAATACGACATCCCCGCCGAGCTTCTCTTGAACTCAGATCCTGGCCAATTTGAAGATAAAGATGAAGTGAAGCTTTCTGCCCTTTTGTCATTCTGGAAGCAATTAGAAGGATTTGACCCTGGCATTACATCCTTGGAATCAGTATACAACTGGATGTACGAAAATCTTGTCTATTACCGTCCGTTCCATGAGCTTATTAAGTATTGTCGGGGAAATGCCGTATCCCTGGCAGAGCTTTCTTCTGGTATCTTCCCGAATCTCAATCCAGAGAATGCGCTAAAAGCGATTAGTGTCCTCTTGGCAATTGCGCCGCTTGCAAAAAACGCAAAGGGCTCTGTTCTTTTCCCCGCACGGATGCATATGCTTTTCAAAGGTATTTCGGGGGTATATGCCTGTGCCAATGCCAATTGTAGTTGTTCTCATTCGGAAGGCAGACTCACTTTAGGAGAAATCTACTTATCGGATGGTAATTTAACTTGTCCCCATTGTGGTAGTGTGGTATACGAACTTTATAATGATCGACGCTGCGGTGCGCTGTTCTTCAAAGGGTATGTTCTGGAAGATGACTCGGGGCTTCATGGAAATGTATATCTGTGGCATTATCCCGGGCAGTTGATGGATCGCAGGATGAAAGAAATACATCTGTTTATTCCGACTTCGGTTGATGAATCTGAACTATCTAAATCAAAAAAATATGGTAGGAGTACGATAAAACCTTGTTATCTTGATGTTAAGAGCGGGTTCATCAATTTTACAGATGACTCTTCTGATGGAAAGCCTTGGGTTAGAAAGCTGTATTATTATCATAAATACTCCGAAAAAGGCAGACCACCGATTATTACTTTCCCAACTTGTCCTCATTGCAGGCATCAATTTTCTGAATCCCAACTTACGTCATTCAGCACTCGAGGCAATCAGTCTTTCTTCAACCTAATCAAAGCGCAGTTCCAACTGCAACCGGCTGTGCCAGGAAAGGATAATGATCCGGATAGGTTTCCTAACGAGGGACGTAAGGTTTTGCTATTTTCGGATAGTCGTCAGCGAGCAGCCAAGCTAGCTCGAGATATGTCAGAAGCTTCGGACATTTCTGCTGCAAGGCAACTGTTTGCAATCGCCATCAAAATGATGGAAGGACAAACGGTCGAGCAGTCAATAAATTCGCTGTATGACTATTTTTGTCTCGCTGCCGGTCAACATCATGTGCAAATTTTTCATGGGCCCGAACGCATAAAATTTGTTGAGAATTGCACTGTTGCACTGAATAACTACAATCGCTCTGTAAAACGAGGACGAGAGTATGCCCCGAGATTTACGATTGCAGACGCTCCTGTTCAGATGCAGGAATATTTTCTTCGGTTGTTTGCTGGTGGTTATAACACCTTGTATGACTCGGCTACAAGCTGGATTGAACCGACTGATCGGGCTCTTGATGATGCTATATATGCTCTTGATGAAAACAATGTGACTGTAACTGATGAAGAGTTTATTGAATTATTTAATGCGTGGATATTATTTATATGCGATAGGTATACAGCTATAGGACATACTATAGATAATACAGTTCGTAAGAACGTGCGTAGAAGTCATGATGGTTACGGCCTTAATAAAGATTGGGGATTCTCAAAAGTAATTCGTAAAATTATGGGATGGAGTGACGGAAATGAATCCGAGCTAGCGTGGAAACGGGTACTAAAAGAAATGTTTCTTGATCTGGCGCAGCCCGACAATGGGAGACTTTATGTTGATCTTTCTAGGGTAAAACCACGTTTTGATGCTGCTCATGTATGGTACAAATGTGAACAATGCTCTGAATTGACTCCATTTACACTAAAAGGAAAATGCCCAACTTGCGGTTCTTCTCATATCCATGAGATGAAATCTGGTGAATACGAAGCACTTAGTTTCTGGAGAAAGCCAGTAGCTGATGCACTTCACGGCGAGCCAATTCATGTAATTGACACCGAGGAACATACTGCTCAGCTCTCACACAAAGACCAACGTGATGATCTTTGGAGTAAAACTGAGCAATATGAATTGCGTTTCCAAGATTTAATCCAAGATGGTGAAACACCTGTCGATATTCTTAGCAGTACAACCACCATGGAAGTTGGTATTGATATTGGATCTCTTGTCGCGGTTGGCTTACGAAATATCCCTCCCATGCGCGAAAATTATCAGCAGCGAGCTGGTCGTGCTGGCCGCCGTGGATCTAGTTTATCTACCATCGTTACCTTCTGTGAAGATGGTCCGCATGATACATTGTACTTCAATGATCCAATTCCCATGTTCCGTGGTGACCCTCGCAAGCCTTGGATTGATATAAGAAGTGAGAAGCTCCTCCAGCGTCATTTAGCTATGGTTATCCTCCAGGAATTCCTTTCAGAAAATCATATGAGCCTTGACACAGTTTCAGCAGCAGTTTTCCTTAACGATTTTCTTGACAGTTTTAAGAACTATCTTGCAGCTTACGATGCTGATAAAGACAAACTACTTTTACCTGTCGGAATACCATTCCACTATTCAGTGTTTGAGGATGAATTGAAAAAATCTTTTGATACGCTTAAAGAAAAATGTCAGACGCATCCCGAACTTTTTGGAGTAGAAGAAGGCGCTAAGGAAGGGGAGGCAAAGGTTCTTCTTGACGCTCTCTATGAAGAAGGAATCATCCCAACATATTCTTTCCCGAAGAATGTCGTAAGTACCTACATACCAGATATGTACGGAAAAATTCTTTACGAAGTTGACCGTGGACTTGATGTAGCTATTGGCGAATATGCTCCTGGTAGAGCAATTGTCGTTGATAAACAAACCTATCAGATTGGCGGGTTCTACTATCCTGGAAGTGAACGTCGTCATGGTCAAGCACTAACTCCGGCACGCGCTTACACAGAAGACCCGAATTACGTAAAACAGGTTATCTCATGTCCGGAGTGCGGTTGGTTCGGTCTGATGGAAGAGCAAACCAAGCGTTGTCCATTTTGTGGAAACGGCAATCTGAAAATTACTCGTGAAATGATGCGCCCTTGGGGTTTTGCACCAAGAAATGCTGAATCAATACCAGATGTTCAGCTGTCAGAAGAATACACTGCTGTACAGCAGCCTCTGTATTCGACTCTGCCCGAGGCTGAAGAAATGAAACTTGCTCCAGGCTGTAAAAACATACGGATCGCTTCACGAACAAACCAACGGATTATCATGCTGAACAAAGGATCGGATGACAAAGGCTTTATGGTCTGCAAGGACTGTGGAGCGGCTATGCCAGGTGATGATATTTCTGTTCTAAATGATATTAATAGGCCGTATAAGTCAAAGTATGCCCGAAGTAAATGCCGTCACAACAACCGTTTTAATGTGAATCTTGGCTATGACTTTATAACTGATATGTTGGTTCTCGAATTCACAATTGACGACAAGATCATTGACGCCAGAAGGAATGATAATCCATGGCTTAATCGCGCAGCGCAATCCCTAGCTGAAGCATTGCGATTGGTAGCAAGTAAAAAACTTGATGTTGAATTCACCGAACTCGTTACTGGTTATCGACTTAGAACCGGTTCTGAAGCCTCTTATGTTGACATTTACCTTTACGATAGTTTGTCGAGTGGCGCTGGTTATGCTGTCAGTGTAGCTGATGCGATTGCCGAACTGCTAACCGACATGAAAGAGCTGTTAAGTTCTTGTGATTGTGGATCTGCGTGTTCTAAATGCTTAAAGCATTACAGAAACCAATATGTACACGGTATGCTTGACCGCTTCGCTGCGCTCCAACTCCTTGAATGGGGTGTTGATGGGATAAATGCATCGCCAATCAAACCAGAGAAACAGATTAAAATGATCATGCCTTTGGTGAATATTCTTAAGCAATCTGGTTGTGAGATTATTACTGACGGTGAAATTATGGCAACCAGGCGAAAAAACACAAAAAAGGTTGTTGTCTACCCGGCAATGTGGGTTGAGCCATGTGCTGCCGGTACCATTTTTGTGAGTGACGCTTATATCAAGTACGCTAAACCGTATGCTGTCCAAAAGATTCTAGACAACATCCAATGAAATAGCTTGATTACGGACCAAAATAGTAAGCGCAGCTCACCGACCATTGTCGATTGGTGAGCTGCGCTGCATTTTTTCAAGGTGAGGGAAACTATGACTACATCTCAAATCATTTGAAAATGCTTCAGTGCATCCATAATCGCCGCTTCCTTTTCCGGCGGACACTGTGGCACTTTGGCATCTTCCTTTTTTGACAGATTATAATTCTGCCCCACATCCAGCCCGCACTTCCGTTTGACCTGGGAGATATACAGGCTGGACACCTTCAAACCATACTTTTCCAGCACATACGCTTTGATCTCGTCATAGGTAGCCTTGCTCTCCGCCGCTGTCAAATCCAGCTCATCCAGATTCAACTCCACCTCGATATGTTGCTTAGTATTGAGTTTGGACAAAAGAACTACCGTCTCCACATGTGTCGTGCGCGGGAACAGATCGAACGGCGTAATCTCCTGGAGCGCGTAGCCCAGCTCCCGCAGCCGCGCGCAGTCGCGCGCGGCAGTCGCGGGATTGCAGGAGATCATCACCACCCGCCGCGGGCCCATCCGGGAAATGGCAGCGAGCACCTGTTCATCACACCCCTTGCGCGGGGGATCGACGACCACCACGTCGGGACGGATCCCTTCCTTTTCGAGCTTCTGTGCGGCCCCGGATGCATCGTCGCAGAGGAAGCGCGCATTCTCGATCCCGTTCTCCCGCGCGTTAACCTTGGCGTCTTCGATTGCCGCGGGCACGATCTCCACACCGATCAGCTGCCGCACCTGCCGCGCCATCGTGAGCCCGATGGTCCCGGTGCCGCAGTAGAGATCGAGCAGCACCTCGTTTCCCGTCAGCGCGGCACACTGCCGGGCCTTCTGATAGAGCAGCTCGGCAGCGTCGTGGTTAACCTGGTAAAAGCTCTGGGCCGACAGATTCACCCGCACGCCGCAAAGAAGATCGGTGATCACCGGCCTACCCCAAAGCACCTTGGTCCTCTCCCCCAGCACCACATTGGTGTTGCGCCGGTTGACGTTCAGACAGACCGAACGGATGGGCAGCCGCGTATCCCGCAGCCTTTCGAGCAGCCTCCCGCTTTGGGGAAGGGTCTCGCCGTTTAAGACCAGGCAGACCATGATCTCGCCGGTGGCGAACGCCTTGCGAAGATACAGCTGGCGCACCAGCCCCTTACAGGAGCCTTCGTCATAGCAGGGAATCCGTTCCTCCTGCAAAAAGTCCCGCACCACCCCCGCGATCCGCTCAAACTCCGGCGGCTGAAGACGGCAAGCAAGGTTTTCCACCACCTCGTGCGAGCGGCGGGCGAAAAAGCCGATGATCACCTGACCGTCCCGCTCCCTCACCGGATAAAGCGCCTTATTGCGGTAGCCGTCCACCATACCGGTCGAAACGAGCGGCTGGCACTCCAGCGAAAAGCCGCCGATCCGGTCAAAGGCGTCCTGTACCTGCTGCCACTTGGCCTCTTTCTCCGCCCCATAGCTCAGATGCCGCAGCGCACAGCCGCCGCAGCGCCGGCTCACCGGGCAGTCCGGCTCGATCCGGTCCTTGGAGGGGACGAGGAGCCGCTCCAGCCGCCCATAACAAAAACGGGGGTGCACCTTGACGATTTTACATTCGATCCTGTCCCCTATGGCGGTATCCGGCACGAAAACAGCCATCCCCTCATAGCGGCCCACGCCGTTGCCCTCGCTGGTCAACGCCGTGACAGCAAGCTCGATCACACTGTTCTTTTGCAGCATCCCTTACTCCCCATTCGCATTTACTTCCTTTATGATACCATAAACCGGGCCCGGTTGAAAGCGGGTTGTTCACAATCTGTTCCTTGACAAGATCATCCAAAAACCACTATAATATCCTATAAGATATTGTAGTGGTCACACAGACTGAAATGGAGGTCAAACGATGCTCAAAAAACTGCTTCATTCCCTGCCGATGGGGATTCTGCTGGCCCTCTCGCTGTGCAGCACCGTTTTCGCCGCCGAGGTGAACCCGGCCACCGGCGACAACAGCAAGATCGGCCTGGTGTTCATCATTCTGGGCATTTCCCTGGTCGCGGTCATCGCCTTCGTCATCATGAGCATTCGCAAAAACAAAAAATAGGCGTGCTTCTCATGCAGTCGGCAAAGCGCTAAAAAGCCCGGAACCGAAGCGGTTCCGGGCTTTTGTTGTTTGTCAATAAAGCTTTCTCGGTTACTCGATGAGATAGCCTTCTGGCTATTTCATTGGACTCACCTTTTCATCTTTATTTGCGGCTCATATCACTTTTCAGCTTGCCGCAGAACAATCTATTGAATTGTATTTGGAATGCTCATTACCGCTTCACACAATCAAACCTCATCGAAAGCTTAGTGTACGGTTCCACATAGTTCCCGGCGGGTCATTTCGTTTACAGCAGTTGCCTCGTGTTCACTCCGAATCCAGTCCGGCCGCTTCGACTTTTGCAACCCATTGCCGATCCTTGCCATACATCGTACGGTAGTCTGATCGTCTTTCCTGTCTTACGTTTTCTTTGATTGTGTGAATGCTGCCAACAAATCAACTGTTTCCTTCCTTTATATCTGATCCATCAACCGGTCTTCAAAACAAACACGCCTTAAAACCACTTGATGGAGGAAACCGCATTTCTGCGTTCATTCCTATGAATCCTTTCTTAAGGAATCCATACCGGCCGGCCGTTTGAGCCAGCCCTGATATACCAGAGGATTATTTTGCTGTTGGATGACATTCGTTTTTCTACGCCCGATTCCATCGACCTTGCCGCGTTTCGATAACCTGCTTTTAGTGGTTAAATCCACTCGCGTTACAAGAACGATTTGTTTTCATGCAACATCATTTCTGATGGATACTTTGCGATGAAATCAAAGCCATATTCTCGCTTGGATTCGCTAGGTTACCGATCCTTATTCGACGGAGCCGGGGTCCCCTCAAAGCACTGCGGCTCATCTTCCGTCAAGTACATCGGAACCACCCCTTTCTCCTTTTGTTCTAGTCTATTCATTTCCTTCCGTCTTTGTGTCTTTATTATAACCGCCCCCTGCGCCATTGTCAATAGTTTTTTTAAAATTTCTTGAAAACTTTTATTGATAATCTACATGCTGTCAACCTGCCATTCTTTTCTTGAATTCTTGGCAGGTTTGGTATATACTAATGGATACGGCAGAGAACGCCGGGCAGAATATACTGAGGAAAGGACCGGTGGAGATATGGCAGATGAGATGGACTTCTCCCCTGATTTGATGACTCTGGTTGATGAAGACGGTAAGGAGCACATGTTCGAGGTGCTCGATGCAATCGAGACGGACGACGGGCGGTATCTGGCCATGGTGCCGCACTACGACGAGGTCGAAGAGCTCCTTGAAAGCGACGCTGAGCTGGTCATCATGAAGGTGCTCTGCGACGACGAGGGCGAATACCTGGAGGCGATCGACAACGAGAAGGAGTTCAGCTCCATCAGCGCTATCTTTACCGAGCGCCTGGAGGACGAGTTCGACATCGAAGCGATCGAGGACATCGAAAACGACGAAGACGAAGAAGCCGGCGAGGACGAGGACTGAGCCTCTCCGAACGGCCATAAAGAAGATCCCTGCGTTGTGCGGCAGATAAGCAATTATTTAATCCAACACTTTTTGAATTGGGAATCCGGACGCGGTCGGCGGATTGCAGACCTCCCGGCCCTCGGGCCGGACGAAGGGAGCGCGAAACCGACTGGAGGATACCCACCTGTCTTCGTACGGGTTTCATTAAGGCTTATCACCGGCAAGGCGGGGATTTTTTTCGCAAAATTTCAATAAGCTAAACCACTTCCCCTTTTCCCAGGAGGCGCTCCATGATGAAACTTGCGCTTGCACAAGAGCAGAATATTCCCCGCATTATGGCACTGATTGATCAGGCCAAGGCCTTTTTAAAGGCGAACGGTGTGGATCAGTGGCAGGACGGCTACCCCGATCGTCCCTGCATTGAAAAGGACATTGAGGATAAAACCGGCTACCTTTGCCTGCTCGGCGGAGAAATCGTCGGCTGTCTCTGCATCGATTTCTGTGGCGAGCGGGCATATGACAGCATAAACGGACGCTGGATCAGCGACCAGCCCTATGTCGTCGTGCATAGGCTGGCCTTGGATAACTCCGTAAAAGGGCGGGGCCTTACCTCCGGTGTTCTGGAGCTGGTGGAGGATATGGCCCGAAAGCGGGATGTACATAGCTTTAAAATGGATACCGACCAAGACAATGATATTATGAAGCACGTTTTGCAAAAGAATGGTTTTTCGTATTGTGGGACAATCTGTTTTGACAACAGCGAAAAAATAGCCTATGAAAAATTAATCTAACGATTCATCCGCCTGGGCAGCGCGGCCGCCGGCCCTGCCCAGGCCCATTACATCACCGTTTTGAAGGAGGCAGTACATGGATCAGTGGCTTTGCCGCACCGGGCTGCTGCTGGGCGAAGAGGGCCTTCGCCGCCTCGCGGGAGCCAAGGTCGCCCTGTTGGGCCTGGGCGGCGTGGGCGGCTCCTGCGCCGAAGCGCTCTGCCGCGCCGGGGTGGGAAACCTCATGCTGGTGGACAATGACGAAGTGTCGCTCAGCAACCTCAACCGCCAGCTGATCGCAACGCTTGACACGATCGGCAGGCCCAAGACCGAGGCGGTGGCCGGGCGCCTGCGCTCGATCAATCCCCAAATCCGCCTCACCCTATGCCGGCAGTTCTATCTCCCCGAAAACAGCTCCTTCCTTTACGGCTGGCAGCCCGACCTGGTGCTCGACGCCATCGACACGGTGACGGCCAAGCTCCATCTGGCCCAGGAGTGCCGGCGGCTTGGGATTCCTCTCGTCAGCTGCCTCGGGACCGGCAACCGCCTCTCACCCCAGCATCTCACCGCCGGGGACATCACCGAGACGGTTTCCACCGGCTGCCCGTTGGCGCGGGTGATGCGCCGCGAGCTGCGCCGGCGCGGGATCGAACATCTTCGGGTGGTCTATTCGACCGAGCCGGCGCAAAAGGCGGTGGTGCTCGACGATGAAAATACCGGGCGGCACCCGCCGGGGAGCATATCCTTCGTGCCGCCGGTGGCGGGCTATATCCTGGCCGCCGAGGGGGTCCGGCTGCTGCTCGGACGAGCGGACGAAAACAAATAACCATGTATAAACCGTTCCGTATTCTGGAAACCTATTCCGGAATACGGATTTTTTTATTGCTTCGCAATAAAAATGGCCATGGCCATAGGCCGGCCGTGAGAATTGTAAAAAATAGCTCGAAGAGCTATTTTTATGGCCGGCCAACGGCCAACGCTATTGTTTGTGTGGGAGGCTTTGGCGATGAAAAAAATGAAAAAGACCCTCGCGGCGGCAGCCGGCGTGTTCGTGGGTTTCCTCAACGGATTGTTCGGTTCGGGCGGCGGGATGGTCGCCGTGCCGGTGCTCAAGGCCCTGGGGGTGGAGGACCGCAAATCCCACGCGACCTCAATTTTGGTCATCTCGGTGCTCTCGCTGTTCACCATCGGGATGTACCTCGGGAACGACAGCTTCCATCTCACCGACGCGCTCTATTATCTCCCCGGGGGGCTGGCGGGCGCGGTGGTCGGGGCGCTTCTGCTCAATAAGCTCCCTCTGCGCTGGCTGCGCCTGCTCTTCGGCGGGGTGGTGCTCTATTCGGCCATCCGGCTGTTTTTCCGCTAAAAAAGAGAGGTCGGTTTTAAAGCGCGCTTTCAAACAGGGAGTTTCGCATGGCGAAACCGACACGAAACATCCAGAGAGGAATGATGATTCATATGGAATGGCTCACAGCTCTGCTCCCCGCCTTCTTCGGCGCGGTGCTCAGCGCTTTGGGGATGGGCGGGGGCGGGGTACTGCTGATCTACCTGACCGTTTTCAAAGACGTCGACCAGTTTGCCGCGCAGGGGATCAACCTGGTCTTCTTTATCCCCATTGCAATCGTCTCACTGATCATCCATATCAAGAACAAGCTGGTGGACTTTAAGGTGGCGGCCATCCTCATCCCGGCGGGGATTTTGGGGGTGTTCGCCGGCAGCAAGCTCGCGGGCAGCCTGCCAGACGGGCTGCTGCGACGACTGTTCGCGGGATTTTTGCTGCTCATTGCCTTTAAGGAGATCTATTCCGCCTTCAAAAAGCCGGCTTCTGAAGAAGAAACGAATGCCGGACAGAGCCCGGCCAAAAAATAGCGTTCCTTCCCCTCGCGCACTGAATAAACCGCTTCGCAGGGGCACAAACTATGTTCGGAGGTGCTAAAAGCATATGAGCAACCATTCTAAATTTGGTAAATTTCTTTCCTCAAAAGGGTTTTACATCGCGCTTGCGGTCTGCGTGGTAGGCGCCGGCGCCGCGGCATGGGTAGCGATCGATTCCACCATGAACTCGATCACGGCACAGGACGAAAAAAAACTGCAAAACCCTCCGGCAGCCTCCTCGCAGGCAGACAGCGGCGAGGCGGGCGACGAACTGGACTGGGGCTTCTCAGACCTGAAAGAGGCCGAGAGGAAGGTGGAGGACGTCGAGATTTCCTCCTCCAGCGCTCCCGAGGAGAAAAAGGAGGAGAGCAAGTCCTCTACCTCCTCACCCGCGCAGCCGCAGCAGGCCTTGTCATCCGAGCCGTCTGCCGATGTGCTCGATCTCTTCTCCAAACCCGCCGGCTCGTCCGAGCAGCCGATCTTGGCCTACAGCTTGCCCGTGATGTCCGAGGTGTTTAACCCCTACAGCGGCGGTGAGCTGGTCAAGAACGTGACCCTCAACGACTGGCGCACCCACGACGGGATCGACATCAAGGCGGCCAAGGGTACCGACGTGATGGCCTGCGCCGACGGCACCGTGTCGAAGATTTACGACGACGCGCTTTGGGGCACCTGTGTGGAAATCGAGCATGCGGGCTCCCTCGTCTCGGTCTACTGCGGGCTGGACAACCAGACCCTCGGCGTCCAGGAAGGCCAGCAGGTCAAGGTCAAGGACGTGATCGGCAAGGCGGACAAGGTCCCCTGCGAGATCAGCCTGGAAAACCACATCCACTTTGGCCTCAAGCAGGCCGGCAAGTGGGTCGACCCGGTCGAGACCATGGGCCTCAAGTAGTCCGGCTTTCATCGTCCCGGGGAGGTACGCCGATGCGCTCCTTGCTCGCGCAGCTGCCCCGCAGGGTCGCGATCAGCGCCAGCTGGTCCCCCACGACCTCCAGCAGGGCGGACATCACCGAGATGTCCTCGATGCTCCTCCCCTCGGCAAGGGAGGAAGCGATCGCTGCGGACACCATGAGCAGTGCGTTTTCCTCCACAGGGTTTTGACACATCCCCGCTTCCCTCCCCTTCTTTGGAACAACCAACTCTTACCCCCTATTCTATGAAACCAGGGGCAAAACCGTCCGCAACAGACGGTTTTGCCCCTGGTTTTCGTTGTTTATTCCTGTTCGATCAAACGCCGTGCTTCAAACAGAAGCGCCTCGCGCTCGTTTTCCGCCCGGCCCTCGATCACGGCGTCGAGCAGCCGTCCCCGCAGCACGCCGAGGTACGGGCCCTCCGGCACCCCGAGGGCCATCAGCTCCCGGGAGGACAGCGCGAGGTCCCGCTCGCGGTAGCAGGCCCCCTCTTCCAGCAAGTCTTCCAACAGCGCCTGCGCGCGGTCCACCTCCACCAGCCGCTCGGGCCAGGTCCCCTGCCCGGTCCAGTCGGCGCGGCGAAAGACGAGCAGGCGGCGAACGGCCGTCTCCCCCAGCTCGTGCAGCGCGCGCAGCAGCGCGGCGCGCTCGGGCGGGAGCTTTCGGTCGTGGTGGCGCACCAGGGCAGAGACCTCCTCCACCGTGCGCCGCGGCAGGTGCAGCGCGGTGAGCGACGCGCGCGCCATCCGCTCACTGATGAGCGGATGGCCCCGGAAATGCCCGATCCCCTGCCCGTCTATCGTGAAGCACTCCGGCTTGCCCATGTCGTGGAAGAGGGCGCAAAGGCGCAGTACCGGCTCGGGCGGAACCGCCTCGAGCACGCGCACGGTATGCTCGAATACGTCAAAGCGGTGGTAAGGGTTGTGCTGACCGAGTCCCACCATCGGTTCGATTCCGGGCAGCACCACCGCCAACACCTGCCAGTATCGGCGCAGCACCCGTCCGCACTCCCGCCCGCAGAGGAGCAATATCAGCTCCCTGGCGACGCGCTCGGGTGAAATACGCAGCAGCAGCGAGCGGTTGCGCAGAAGGCTTTTTTCCGTCTCCCGCTCGACCGAAAACCCATGCTGTGCGCTCTGGCGCAGCGCGCGCAGCAGCCGCAGGGCATCCTCGCCGAAGCGGCGGTCCGGCTCCCCCACGCAGCGCAGCACCCGTCTTTGCAGGTCCTCCTGCCCGCCGAAGGGATCGCACAGTCCCTCCCGGGGGCTGTAGGCCATCGCATTGACGGTGAAGTCCCGCCGCGCGAGGTCCTCGCACAGCCGGCTTGTAAACCGCACCCCATCGGGGCGGCGGCCGTCGCTGTAGCTGCCGTCGATCCGGTAGGTGGTCACCTCAACTTGCTCCCCGTCGAGGATCAGGGTCACGGTGCCGTGGCGCTCCCCGGTGGAAACCACCCGGCAAAGGGGAGCGAAGAGCGCGCGCACCTGCTGCGGGGTGGCGCTGGTGGCGACATCCCAGTCGCACGGACATTCGCCGAGCAGGCTGTCGCGCACGCAGCCGCCCACCACCTGGGATGAATAGCCGCTATCCTGCAGCAGCTCGAGGATGCGCTCCACCGTCCTTGGCAGCTCGATTTGCACACCGCTTCCCCCTCTCCTTTGATTTCCTTATTATAGCGCAAAAAACCGCCTCATGCAAAAGCTCCCCGCCAAAGGCGGGGAGCTCTTCAATAGACGACCTTATCCAGGATTCCGCCGAGCTTGGCCAGCAGAATCCCATAGTTGGTGATCGGCACGCCCTGCTCCTTGCATTTCGCGATCCGCGAGAGGACGTGCGCGCGGTTAAACATGCACCCCCCACAGTGAACCACCAGCGCATAGGGGGTCAGGTCCTGTGGGATGTCCGCGCCCCGGCGCACTTCGATCGAAAGCCCCTGGCCGACCCGCTTTCGCAGCGCCGCCGGAATCTTGACCCGCCCGATGTCCCCGTCGAGCGGCTCGTGGGAGCAGGCCTCCAGAATCAGCACCTTATCGTTTTCGCACAGGGTGTCCAGCGCCGCGGCGCCCCGCACATATTCCTCGATGTCCCCCTTATAGCGCGCCATCAGCACCGAGAAGGAGGTGAGCCGGGTTCCCTTCGGGCAGAGGGGATAGACCTCCCCGAAGGCCTGGGAATCGGTGATGATCAGCGCGGGCGGCTCCCGGTAGAGCGAGAGGGCCTGTGCCAGCTTGTCGGTGGTCGCCACCGAGACGCAGGCGCGCAGGTCCAAAAGGTCCCGGATGGTCTGCACCTGCGGGAGGATCAGCCGCCCCTTCGGCGCCTGGATGTCCTGCGGGGCGATGAGCAGGACATGGTCCCCCTCCCCCACCAGATGCCCGGTGATCGAGGGCAGCTCACAGTCCTTCGGCGCGGCCTCGATCAGCTTTTCCTTGAGCAGTGCGACGCCCTCCCCCGTCCTGGCGCTCACCAGCGCGTGGGGGAGGCCCTTGATGAGCGCCGGCATTTCCGTGGAGAGGTCGGACTTGTTGACGGCGACCACCACCGGCTTCTTGTGCGCACGCAGCAGCTCGAGCCACTGCTCCTCCTGGGAAAGGTCCTGCTGCCCCGCCGTGAGCACCAGGAGGGCCAGGTCGGTGCGCTCGAGCACCTGGCGGCTCTTTTCGACCCGCAGGCGCCCGAGCTCCCCCTCATCGTCGAACCCGGCGGTGTCGATCAGCACGCAGGGGCCCAAGGGGTAGAGCTCGACCGGCTTATACACCGGGTCGGTGGTGGTGCCCGCAAAACCGCTCACCAGCGCCACCTGCTGCCCGCACAAGGCGTTTACCAGCGAGCTCTTGCCGCTGTTGCGCCGTCCGAACAGGGCGATGTGCAGCCGCGAGGCGTTGGGGGTCTGGTTTAGTTCATTGACCGGCATACCGTCTCCCCCTAAAAGCGGAAGTCCCGCTGCCCGTGCGCGATCAGCCTGAGGTTTTCGATTGCTTTTTGGCGCACCTTCTCGTTGGGAATTTTTCCGAGCTCCCGCAGGATCAACGCCTCGCCCTTTTGGCGGGTGTCGTCGCTGGCGTAGTCGGTGAGGTATTCCTTGAGGGTCATCAGGGCGTTGGGCTGGCAGCAGTTGGCGATCTGGCCGGACTTGACCAGGGACATGAAGCGGTCCCCCGTGCGCCCGAGCCGGTAGCAGGCGGTGCAGAACGAGGGGATATACCCCATGCCGAGCAGCCAGTTCACCACCTGATCGAGGGTGCGGGTGTCGGCCAGGTCGAACTGGGCCGAATTCTCCTCCTCTTCCTCCGGCGTGACGTAGCCGCCCACGCTGGTGCGGCTGCCGCCGCTGATCTGGCTGACCCCCAGGTGCAGCACCTTCTCGCGGGTCTTCTGCGACTCGCGCGTGGAGATGATCAGCCCCGTATAGGGCACCGCTATGCGCAGCACCGCCACGATCTTCTGGAAAGTCTCGTCCGAGATGGCGTCCGAGAAGTCGCCGGGGTCCACGTCGTCCGCCGGGCGGATGCGCGGCACGCTGATGGTGTGCGGGCCGACCCCGTGCACCGCCTCGAGGTGCTCGGCGTGCATGAGCAATCCGACGAAGTCGTAGCGGTAGAGGTTGAGCCCGAAAAGCACCCCGCAGCCCACGTCGTCGATCCCGCCCTGCATGGCCCGGTCCATCGCCTCGGTGTGGTAGGCGTAGTTGCTCTTGGGGCCGGTGGGATGGAGCAGCTCGTAGCTCTTTTTGTTATAGGTTTCCTGGAACAGGATGTAGGTGCCGATCCCGGCCTCCTTGAGGCGGTGGTAGTTCTCCACCGTGGTCGCCGCGATGTTGACGTTCACCCGGCGGATGGCCCCGTTCTTGTGCTTGATCGAATAGATGGTGTCGATGCTCTCGAGCACATATTCGATCGGGCAGTTCTGGGGGTCCTCGCCGGTCTCGAGCGCCAGGCGCTTATGGCCCATGTCCTGCAGCGCAACGACCTCCTGGCGGATCTCCTCCTGGGTGAGCTTCTTGCGCCGGATGTTCTTGTTTTTATAATGATACGGGCAGTAGACGCAGCCGTTGACGCAGTAGTTGGAAAGGTAGAGCGGGGCGAACAGGACGATCCGGTTCCCGTAAAAGCGGTCCTTGATCTCCTGGGCCAGGGCGTGCATCTTCTCCTCCTCGTCGGGCAGGTCGCACGCGAGCAGCACCGCCGCCTCGCGGTGGGAAAGCCCCTTGCAGTCGCGCGCGCGCTCGAGCAGCGAATCGATCAGCGCCCGGTCGTGCTTATGCGCTTCGGCATACTCCAGGGTTTCGAGGATTTCACTATCGTCGATGAAATCCACAGCGTTCATTGATTTCGGGTTATACATAATTCCTGTCTCCTCCTTTTAAGTCGGAGTCAAAGCGGAACCTTCCCGATCGATCGGATATACTCCTCCAGCTCGCGCCGGGCGGTGATAAGGTCGGTCTCCTCACCGAAGTCGGTGGGATAAATTTCATACTGCCGGCGGTAAGCCCAGGGCGTTACCTTGCGCATGATGACGTTCGCCCCGCCCGAGAAAACCGCGTCCCGCCCGTTTTTGTCGAGCACGCCCAGCGAGGTGGTCGCCGGGAGGTTCGATTTTGGCAGCAGCAGCCGCGCGAGGGCCACCGCACGCAAGGTGAGCCGCGCGCTGCCCGGCTGATAACCGCCGAACGGCGTGTCGGGATGGGGGATGAACGGGCCGATCCCGGCCATGTCGCAGCCGAGCCGGCGCAGCATGAGCAGATCGTTCGCCACCACCCTGGCCCGCTGGCCCGGCAGCCCCACCATGAAGCCCCCGCCCAGCTCGTAGCCGAGCTTCTTTAGGTTGCGCTGGCAGCCGATCCGGTTCACCAGCGCCTTCCCGTCGCAGATCCTGCCATACATGCGCGCGTCGCTGCACTCGTGCTTGATGAGGTAACGGTCTGCCCCCGCCTCGCGAAAGGCGCGCAGCTCCTCAAACGGGCGCTCGCCCACGCTCAGCGTGATGGCCATCCCCCCGCATTCCCGGCGGATCCCCTCGATGACCGAGCACAGCTTCTCTTTTGTGTACCACATGTCCTCCCCGGACTGGAGCACCACGGTGCGGTAGCCCGCCTCGCTTGCCGCCTTCGCCGTTTCGATGATCTCACCGGGCTCCATGCGGTAGCGGGGGAGCTTGTCATTTTGCGCGCGCAGCCCGCAGTAAAAGCAGCCGCAGCGGCAATGGTTGGAAAACTCCAGTATCCCGCGGATATGGACCGTGTCCCCCACCGCCTTTTGGCGCACCTCGTCCGCCGTATGCAGCAGATAGGCGTCGTCCTTCATCGCGAGGACCTGCTCGAGCTCCTCGGTCATCGGCAGATAGCCCCTTGCCATCCGATCGATCGTGATCTTCGCTTCCACTCATGTCACTCCAGGTTTGCAGTCTTGGCGGTCATGGTCTTGACACTGATCCCCCCGATCTGTCCGAGCCGGCCCGCCAGCGCGCTCAGCTCGCTTTGGGGTGCGTCGAGCACGATGGAGATAATGTTGATCCCCTTCTCCCGGTAAGGCAGCCCCATCCGGCCGACGATGTACCGCGAGTATTCGTGCAACAGGTTGTTGGTCTTCTCCACGCTCCCGGGCTCCTCCACGATAATCCCGATGAGCGCGATCTTTGTTTGCATGCTACGTCTCCTCCCTCTTTGATTGTGCAGGCCCCGAAAACGGTCGGCATACAAAAAGCCCGCATATCCGCTCCCTAAAGTTCGACGGATATACGAGCCCACAGCGACGGACTTCGCCCCTCGCCGGATAAGCCATGTTCACGTCCTCTTTATCTCAGGCGGCAACGCCTTAAGAACTCAGAAGCCTGTGGTTTCATCATACTCCTTTGTTATTTCACTGTCAATTGCTTTTTGAGAGAAAATATTCCTTCTTTTTTGTCTGTTCGAGGCTGGTTCCCATGTGGTATACTGGGAACCGGAACGCAGACGCCAAAAGGGAGGACGCAGCATGCAGACCATCCCCGCCAAGACCATTGTGACCCGCACAAAGGACACCAGCTGGTTCGGGCTGGATTACAACATGAACATCTACCGCGGCTGCTGCCACGGGTGCATCTATTGCGACAGCCGCAGCGAATGCTATCACAACGACGACTTCGACACGGTGAAGGTCAAGGAGAACGCATTGCAGATCATCCGGGACGACCTGCGCCGCAAGGTAAAAACCGGGGTGGTCGGCACCGGCTCGATGAGCGACCCGTATAACCCCTTTGAGCGCGAGCTCGAGCTGACCCGCCACGCGCTCGAATTGTGCGACGCCTTCGGCTTCGGGGTGGGGATCGCCACCAAGAGCCCGCTGATCCTGCGGGACCGGGACGTGCTGCTGGACATCCGCAGCCACTCGCCGGTGCTCATCAAAATGACCGCCACCGCGGCCGACGACGCGCTCTGCCGCAAGGTCGAGCCGAACGTCGCCCCCACGAGCGAGCGGCTGCAGGCCCTCGCCGCGCTCGCCTCGGAGGGGCTCTTTTGCGGGGTGCTGCTCATGCCGGTGCTCCCCTTCATCGAGGACAGCGAGGAGAACGTGCGCGCTCTGGTGCGCCTGGCGCAGGAGAGCGGCGCGCGCTTTGTCTACCCCGCCTTCGGCGTGACCCTGCGCGACCGGCAGCGGCAGCATTTCTACCGCCAGCTGGACTTGCGCTTCCCCGGCCTGCGCGCGCGGTATGAGCGGGTTTATAAAGAGCGCTACGAGTGCCGCACGCCAAACTTTAGCCAGCTCTGGCGGGCGTTCAGCGAAGAATGCGAGGCGCGCGGGCTGCTCTACCGCATGAGCGACATCGTGCGCGCCTACAAGGCGGGGTATAGGAACTCCCAGCTTTCGTTGTTCTAGCTCTGCAACAATCAAAAAACACCCTCTCCAAATGGCAGAGGAGCATAAAGAAGTATTGCGAAAATACTAACCTATGCCAAGTGAACGGGAAATATGAAACCTCTATGTGAATGGACGAACCATTTGCATAGAGGTTTTCTTTTGCTTCTTAAAATTTTTCAGCGTCCGCAGGACGCGCAGCCGTCACCGAATGGGGACGATCTTGGGGGCTTGGGGGGAATCCCTCAACAAGCATTTTGGCCGGTGCAATCCGGCCAAAATCGCAAAACATGTATATGTTTGCATTGCTTGCCAATCTGTAATCTCACAGCTTTTGAATTTTTTTAGTTCGCCTATATTCCAGAGGGTTCATCTGAAATTGTTGACGGAATACTTCGGCAAACTTCCCTTGTTTTGTATATCCAATTTGTGAAGCGATTTCAGATATGGATAGCGTGGTTTCAGTTAATAACTTTTCTGCCATGCTCATACGTAAATCACGCAGATAGTCGGAAACATTTTTTCCATATACTCCTCGAAAGTAATTTTTCAAACTTGTTTCACTAACGCCGAATTGTTGTGCAATCTGTTTCATGGGAATATGCTGTTTCAAATCAGCGGTTAATATCTGCTCTGCCTTTTTCGCAATTTCCACTTGTACGCTGGTATAGAAGGTTAGAGTTTTTTCCTTGACAACATTTCCTGCATCTAACAGTAGATGTAGCAACTCCAAGACACAAAGTTTCATATGAAAAGGAGATGATGTTTCATAGAACTGCCATAACCGCTCAAGGATTTTTCCCATTTCACTGCTGGCTTCTGCGATGTATGTATCCTTTTTTTCAAAGTAGATTTCTGACAGTTGCGACAAGTTCAAATTAAAAAGATTATCCACATTGGAGTTGGCTTCTGTAAAAAAATCAGGGTCAAAATACATGGTAATACCGTGATAATACTTCGTAGGGAAATAAGATTCGCTTTGCGAGGTCTGCCTGCTGATGCAAAAATCTTTTTCTTTGAGATAAATATAAGAATTGTCATCCAAAAGCATTTCAATCCGGCCACCCACACAATAATTAAACTGCATAGGGTGATACACAGCATTTTCTGCGATTTCTCCCGGCAAAGAACGAGCGTGAATGTCAAAGAAAATCAGGTGCATATATGGCAGAATATTGAAAAGGGTTGTTTTACTGATGCCCTCTGCCGAATTGATTGTGAATGACAGGCTATCCGGCCCTTTTTGCAACTGCACATTTGATGAAACCAAATAGTTTTCAAGCATTTGATTTAATATTTCACCCATTACACCGCCCCTTTTTTAGCTACTATTTCTTGCGATATGGAATCGTCACAACTATTATCGTCTTATTTTGATTCCTTGTCAAGTTAAAACTCGTTGCTATATGGGGCTAAAATGCTGATATAGGGATAGAAGTACAGATGAACGGTGTGCTATACTTCATTGTGGTTAGCAAAGCCTAACCACAATGAAAAGTTAGGAGGACATTCTCATGAATGAAAAGAAACTAAAGGCAAGAGACTTCATCACCATTGGTATCTTTACCGCAATCCTGTGGGTTGTGCAGATGGTTATCATGTATCTCGGATTTCTATCCCCGTTTGTTGTCGCCGGTTATGCCGTTCTCATCCCGATTGTCACAGGTATTCCGATGATGCTCTACTATGCGCGGATCGAAAAGTTTGGGATGCTTACAATAACATCGGTTATTGTTGCAATCCTGTTGTTTATCTTTGGCATGGGCTTTCTTGGCGCACCTGTTTGTATTGCGGCAGGAGTGATTGCAGATCTGATTGCCAAGTCCGGGAAATATAAAAGTTGGAAAAAAACCGTTATCAGTTGCGGCGTATTCAATCTTTGGGTTAGTGCAAGTTATCTTCCCCTCATTCTCACAGCAGACTCTTACAAGCAAAGTCTGATTGAAAGCGGATTTGATGCTTCTTTTGCCGATACTCTGTTTACGCTCGTAACTCCCGCTACATATCCAGTCATTATTCTGCTCTGCTTTGTGTGCGGAGTAATCGGTGCGTTTATTGGTAAGGCCGTTGTACGGAAGAACTTTGAAAAGGCGGGAATTGTGTAAATGGAAAATGGATATAGAAAAAGCCTCAATATCCGCTTCCATCTTGATCCGAGAACAAAACTGCTTTTGCTGATTTTGTTTTCCGTTGTTGTAATGATTGATGTAACGGATGGCCCGGCTTATATTGTCCGGGCCATCATGACCTACATTCCTGTGGTTCTGGTCTGCCTGGAAGGGAAACCCCATGTAGGCGCAAGGTTTACTGTTCTTTTCATTTTGGCTACATGGCTTATGGAGATTACACAGGAAAACATCGGGGGCATAGCGGGCATGTTGATACTGTTTCTATGCTACATGATTACGCAGTTTGCACCAACGATGATTATGGTCTGGTACTGCATTTCAACAACAAAAATCAGTGAATTTATGGCTGCTATGAACCGTATGCGCCTGCCACAAGGACTTGCAATTTCTATTGCCGTAATGATGCGCTTTTTTCCTACATTGTCAGAGGAATACCGGTCAATCCGTGATGCTATGCGTATGAGAGGAATTGCTTTTGGCGGCGGCAAGGTAACGAAAATGATTGAATATCGTTTAGTTCCTCTGCTGTTTTCCTGTATCAGTATCGGGGACGAGTTATCAGCGGCGGCAGTCACCAGAGGTCTTGGAGCACCGGTAAAAAGGACGAATGTTTGTGAGATTGGGTTCCATAGCAAAGATTATGTGGTAATTGCAGTAACTTTAGTGTTGTCAATTTTATATATTTACCTTTCAGTGTGAGTGGAAGTAGGATGATATGATTGAGATAAAAAATGTAACCTTTCATTATTCAGGATTAGACCAAGCGGGACTTTCTGATTTTAATCTGTCTGTTACAGACGGAGAATGTATTCTTTTGTGCGGTGCATCAGGCTGTGGTAAAACAACTGTGACGAGGCTTATCAATGGTCTTATCCCCCATTTTTTCAAGGGCGAGCTTACCGGGGATGTTTGTGTGAATGGATTAGACATCAAGCAGCAGGAACTTTATAATCTGGCCGGAATTGTCGGGTCTGTTTTCCAAAATCCCCGCAGCCAATTCTTTTCCGTAGACACAGACGGCGAAGTGGTCTTTGGGCCTGAAAATATCGGCTTGCCAAAGCCGGAAATTTTATCCAGGAAAAAGCAGGTAGTCCAGGAGTTAAATCTAAATGAACTTTTGGGACGCAGCCTTTTCGACTTATCTGGCGGTGAAAAACAAAAGATTGCCTGTGCATCGGTGGCGGCTCTCTTACCGGACATCATCATTTTGGATGAACCATCCTCAAATCTGGATTGGGCGGCAATCCGCGATCTGCGTGATGCTATGCAGCTGTGGAAGTCTCAAGGCAAGACGATCATCATTTCAGAACACCGCCTATGGTATCTGAAAGATATTATTGACCGGGCAGTTTATATGGAAAAAGGCCGTATTGTCAACGAATGGACAAGGCAAGAATTTTCTCAGCTTACTGAAAAGGAATTGAAATCTTATGAACTTCGGCCTGTTACATTGGAGGAACGCTATATCCGGCAATTTTCTAATGTTTCAAAGTCAGGCGATGAAAATCCCGCAGACCAGAGAAATCTGAAAACAGGCATTGACGGAGATGAACTGTTGTGCCTTACGGATTTCTATTTCACTTACACACCGCGAAAATATCTTTTCGTAAAGAAAAAGCTGACACCAGAAGATGAAGAAATCTGCGATTTACGGATACCACATCTTCAAATTGAAAAAGGGAAAATTGTCGGAGTGATTGGGGATAACGGCTCTGGAAAATCAACCTTTCTTCGCTGCTTATGCGGGTTAGAAAAGACCTGTATAGGGACTGTCGAAGTCTCAGGCAGAACATATCATGGGCGGCAGTTGACAAAGATTTGCTATATGGTTATGCAGGATGTAAACCATCAGCTATTTACAAATAGTGTTCTCTCCGAAGTGCTTCTGTCAATGGAACACCCCGATGAGAAGGCAGCCGAAAAAATTTTAGAAAGCCTTGACTTGGATGAATACAAGGAAAAACATCCGATGGCTTTGTCAGGAGGACAAAAGCAGCGGGTAGCGATTGCATCTGCTATTGCAGCACAGGCGCAGATATTACTTTTCGATGAGCCGACATCTGGACTGGATTACCGCCACATGCGTGAGGTTGCGGAACTTTTGAAAAGACTGGCGGCTGAAGGAAAGACTATATTTGTATCGACCCATGACCCGGAGCTGATTGCTTTATGCTGTGATAGAATTATCCGAATCACTGAGGGACGGGCGCAGGAAGTCGGCTGATATTTCTGAAGAAGGAGGTTGATAAGTTGTGAAAGAACAGAAAAAGGGTTCTCCCCTCGGCACTCTTTGGAGCTGGGGGAAGGCTCATCACGGTAAATTTGTTTTCAGTATTATCCTGGCAATTCTCGGTGTGGCCTGCCAGATGATACCGTATTTTTGTGTAGTTAATGTCATTTCTAAAATGTTCGCTGGAGAAACTGCCTTCTCTGCATATCTGCCTGTATGTCTTGTGGCTTTAGCAGGATATTGCGGGAAGGTGCTTTTTTCAAACCTGTCAACAGTAATTTCCCATAATGCGGCATATAGTACGCTGCGGGATCTGCGGGAGCGTGTTGTGGAAAAACTCGCAAAGGTGCCGATGGGAACGATTTTAGACACCCCATCCGGCCACTATAAAAGCATCATTGTTGACCGGATAGAAGGGATGGAAATACCATTTGCTCATCTCCTGCCGGAAATGACTTCAAATATGTTGGTGCCGCTGTTTATCATTGTATACCTGTTCGTTTTGGATTGGCGGATGGCACTTCTTTCCTTGGCAACCCTGTTTATCGGGTTGGTCATTATGTCCATCGGTATGCGGAACTATGCCACAGAAGGCGCAGGTGCAATGGCCGCCAGCAAGAAAATGGCCGATGCTGTTGTAGAGTATATCGGCGGTATTGAGGTAGTCAAAGCATTCAGCCAGTCTGCAGGTTCCTATGAGAAATATGCGGATGCTGTCCGGGGCAATGCAGATTACTACATAAAATGGATGGCTAACAGCCAGAAAACCATGTGTTCTTATAATGCAGTGATCCCGTCCGTACTTCTAAGCGTCCTTCCGGGCGGTATGGCTCTTTGGCTTTCCGGCAGTTTGGAAACCATGACCTTTATGGCAGCGGTTATCTTTTCCCTTGGACTTGTGGGGCCAATCATGGAGGCTTTTTCTTTCACCGGCTCTTTGGCTATGCTGGGAAAAAATACAGAGGAAATCGACAGCATCTTAAATGCCGAAGAACTTCATCATGCCAATGGGCCTGTTGCGTTTGACGATTTGGAAATTGAACTCAAGAATGTATCTTTTTCTTATGATAAACAGCAGGAAGTTTTGCATGGTATAAATCTTTCCATCCGCCCCGGAACGATAACCGCCTTTGTGGGGCCTTCCGGTTCCGGCAAGTCTACGATTGCAAAACTAATTGCCGGATATTGGGATGTTACCAGCGGCAGCATTACTTTGGGTGGTCATGAGCTGACAGAGGTTCCGTTGTCACAGCTTTCGGAACAAATTTCCTATGTATCCCAGGACAACTACCTGTTTAACCGCAGTATCCGTGAAAATATCCGTATGGGAAAACCTGGCGCATCTGATCAAGAAGTAGAAAAAGCAGCAATCCGAAGCGGCTGTGACAGCTTCATTCGTGGGCTGGATAAAGGTTATGAAACGATTGTCGGCAGCAGCGGTTCCCAGCTTTCCGGCGGTGAACGCCAGCGAATTGCTATTGCCCGCGCTTTGCTGAAAGACGCTCCCATCGTGATTTTAGACGAGGCAACAGCTTTCATTGATCCAGAGAATGAAGCAATCGTCCAGAAAGCAATTTCTGCATTAACTGCCGGAAAGACACTGATTGTAATTGCCCATAGGCTTTCTACAATCACAGGCGCAGATAACATTGTGGTAGTCAATGCAGGAAATATTGAAGCACAAGGCACCCATGAACAATTACTGGCTCATTGTCCGCTTTACAAGGATATGTGGCAGGCGCACATTGGTGCAAGAGATGAAGCGTAAGGAGGTGGTTTCATGCTTGGCACATTAAAGAAAATATTTGCATTTGCAGGCAATCGGAAAGGGCTTTTGAAAAAATCATTGTTCTTTTCCTTTCTTAACGGTATTTTTGCGTCATTTCAGTTTGGCGCGCTTTACTTCATTGTAGACGCTTTGGCTTCGGATAACCACAGTCTTACTTCTGTATGGCTGTCGCTGGGGATGATGATGCTTTCCATCGCCGGACGGATTTTCTCCTCCTTCTTTTCCATGAATGAGCAGACGGTAGTAGGATATGGCATGGTAGCTGATAAGCGTATTTCGATTGGTGATCGCCTCCGCTATATCCCGATGGGCTACTTCAACAAGAATAATATCGGCACGATAACCGGCATTGTAACCACGACATTAGGGGATGTAGAAAGTTCAGCACCCGTAGCATTGGTCAACATGATCGGCGGATTTTTCAACTCCGTTGTTCTTATTCTGTTCCTGCTTCTTTTTAATTGGCAGCTTGGACTTGTCGCTCTGGTTGGGGTTGTCTGCTACCTGCTGGTGACAGAAGCGGCTACTCGAAAATCGACTTCCACAGCAGAAAAAAGGCAGAGCGCACAGCGGGGATTAGTAGAAGCTGTTTTGGAATACATCCAAGGCATGGGTGTGGTAAAATCCTTTGGCTTTGAAAAGGATAGTTCCCAATCCATTGCTGCTGCTATTCGGGATAGCAATAAAGGAAATTTGAAGCTGGTTTATGCAGTAGCTCCTTACATTGCGCTGCAGCAGCTTATAGTGCGGATTTTTAGCACGATTTTACTGATACTGTCCATTTATCTTTATACGATCAACGCATTTTCTTTTGTGTATGGCATCCTTTTTGTTGTCCTTTCCTTCACTGTGTTCAACAATCTCGAAAGTGCTGGTAGTCAAATTACGATGTTGCAGATGCTGGCATCTTCGATTGATACCGCAAATTCTGTGGATAATACGCCAGTCATGGACGAAAAGGGTACAGATATTACGCTGCAGGACACAAACATCGTCTTTGATAATGTGGATTTTTCCTATTCAACGCGAAAGATTTTAGACCATGTTAGTTTTTCTATCCCTGAAAAAACGACTACGGCCATTGTAGGCCCTTCCGGAGCAGGTAAGACAACGATGTGCAATCTGATTGCCCGCTTTTGGGATGTGAACGCCGGGAAGATTACCATAGGCGGTACGGATGTACGGGATTTCAAACTGGACAGCCTGATGAAGAATATCTCGATGGTGTTCCAGAGCGTGTACCTCTTTGCAGATACGATTGAGAACAATATCAAGTTTGGCTGCCCGGACGCCACCCATGAGCAGGTAGTTGAGGCGGCGAAAAAGGCTTGCTGCCATGACTTTATTTCCGCTCTGCCGGAGGGTTATGACACTGTGATTGGCGAGGGCGGTGGCACTTTGTCCGGCGGTGAGAAACAGCGTATTTCCATCGCCCGCGCCATGCTGAAAAATGCGCCCATCATCATTTTGGACGAGGCAACAAGCAGCGTTGACCCGGAGAATGAGGATGAATTGCAACGGGCTATTGAGGCGTTGACCCACAACAAGACCATCATCATGATTGCCCACCGGCTGAAAACTGTTCGGAACGCCGACCAAATCCTTGTGTTAAACAATGCCCATATTGTCCAGCGCGGCACTCATGCAGAGCTGATCCGGCAGAAGGGCCTGTATGCCGACTTTGTATCGGCCAGACAGGAGGCCATAGGCTGGAAACTGGGTTAGTTATTTTGAAGGGAGGTGTGCTTATGGCTTTAACATCAGCAATGGAGGATTATCTGGAGGCCGTCTTAATGATGCAGCAGCGTCATGGCTATGTCCGCTGCGTGGATGTTGCAGAGCATTTAGGAGTGAAAAAACCTTCCGTAAGCCGGGCAGTCAAGGAATTGTCCAAATCCGGCCATCTTGTTAAAAACGCTGACGGTACACTTTCCTTAACAGAAACAGGATTGCAGCTTTCCGAACAGATTTATGAAAAGCATCGTTTTTTTACAGAACGGCTCATAGCGGCAGGTGTGGACCCCAAAATAGCAGAACAAGACGCTTGCAGTATTGAACATGCAGTTAGTGCGGAATCCTTTCAGAAATTAAAGAAAGCATTTAATGAAGGCTAAGGAGGTGGTGATATGGGAAATTAGCTGTGCTTGATTTAGCTGAAACTGGCTGGCAGATTGGAGAAAAGTTGTTTGCTCTGCTATCCGCAGAGCAACGGCGGGAACTTGCGCAGTTTGTTTTCGAGAGTGAAACAAACTATGCTAACCCGATTTATTTACCACATCAGGCCATCTTCCGCGGTAAATATTCTATCCCCCAAAGGCTGAACCATCCCCTAACAGAAACACGATCTGGAGATTTGTACTTCTGTTTAGAGCAAAGACTTGTTACAATCCGGGAGCAGCCGATAGAATTGACCGTCAAGGAATTTGAAATCTTCTCGCTGCTTATCTTAAATCCGAAGCGGGTATTTACCTATGAAATGCTTATGGAATTAGTATGGGAAGAAGATTACACTTACTATTCCCGCAAAGCAGTCAATAACCATGTGAGCAATCTGCGGAGGAAGTTAAAGATCGCTCCTAACCTGCCAGACTATGTGAAAAGCGTCTACGGTATCGGCTATAAGTTTGAAACAAAATGAAAGGTGCGACAGCGTTGTATGTATGCTGTCGCACCTTTTTAATCATCTTTTTTACAAACCAAACAAAGCCAATCTTTTTGGTTTTGGTCTACCTCGATTTTTGAAAACCCAGCATTTTCCAATTCTTTCTCAATCTGCTCGGAAGTATAAATTGTCATGCCGTGGATTATATCTGTCCATTTTTCGTCCTTTGTATTTTTCCCATTGGATTCATTGCATATCAGGAAAGTTCCTCCATTTTTAAGCACACGATATACTTGCTGAAAAGCAACTTGAATACCGGGCCAAAAGTAGATTGTTTCAAAGGCAGTTACCAAGTGAAAAGTGTTTTCTGAAAACGGCAGATTCATAACATTGCCTTGCAAAACTTCGCATCGGCCTTCCTGAATTGCTGCCCGATTAAGTTTTTTCGACTTCTGAACACTAACTTCGGAGTAGTCAACGCCAGTTATGTGTCCATTTGAACTTTTTCCCAAAAGGCGTTTGAGGTTAGCCCCTCCACCGCAGCCAATATCCAGACAGAAATCATCGTCGCGGATTTTTATGTGCGTCAAGCCCCATTCTGCAAGTGCGGCATGGCCGGTGTTCATCATATTGACCATGATCTTCCCGGCGAATCCTTTTGGTTTGCAGGTGTTTTGAAAGAAAGACATATTTTTTCTCCTAATTTAACATGATGCGAAAGATTGGCAAGTGCCGATTCTCCGAAGTTTTCCCGCAGAGTAGGAACTTAAATTTCTCCGGGCGTAACGCCATATCTTTTTTTAAAAGCGTCGATAAAATGGCTTGCGTTGGTATATCCTACCATCCATACCACGTCTTTTACCTTGTACTTTCCGCTTTGCAGCAGGCGGTAGGCCATCTCCATTCGTTTTTCCACGATGTATTCATAAACCGTGCAATTAAAACAGATTTTGAACCCCTGTTTCAATTTGGTTTCGCTCAAAAAACATTGTTCGGCAATCTGTGCGATTGTCAAAGGATGGAGGAAATGATTGTCGATAATTTCCCTCGCTTTCATCAAGCATCGGTAATCTTCTCTGGAAATATCTTTGGTATTTTTCTGCTTGCCAATCGCTTCATCACAAAACAAAGACAGCAGTTCTAAAACCTTTCCTTCCAGATACAACTTGCGCAGCTTCCGCTCGGGCGGGCAGTCCAACAACTGCTGTAAAACAAGGCGTATCTCCGGTGTGGTGGAAAATACATGGGTACAAATCTTATCATCCCGCCGAATTAAATGCGCTGCTTCTAAATCTTCTGTCAGTGAGGAAAAACGTCCTTCCTCCAGCGAAATGCTCAAGGTATGGTAAGGCTGCTCGGAACCGAAATGGCTTACGCACTGTGAAAACGTCCCACATTGCAAACTGCACTGTGTTGGGGAAAGCTGGTAGTGCTCGCCTTGCTTTTGGCGATAATCCCATTCGCAGATCCCATTCATACAGAAGGAAAGCTGAAAGACCTTGCGCTCTGGATATTCTTCGTACAATTCCGTTTCCCGCTTAAAGGCCATTTCAGACTGAACCAAAAACAGTCCTTTGGATAACTCCTGCATACCCACAAAACCATCGGCAACCTGTTTTGTGAGATCAAAGCAGTTGCCGGTTTGTTTATGCCCTACGGTACCCGAAAGGCCGGAAACCTGAAAAGAGTGAGGCATATATTCGGGGGCGGACCATTGTAAAAGCATACTGCCAAACTCCTTTCACAAAAATAACAGTTAGCAATAACTAACCACATAATATCACATCTGCTTGCGAAAATCAAGTCGCTTCAAAAACAGATTTGCCGGATTGGGGTATAAAACCGCCGGATTCGGTCACAAAAGCGCCAGGCGGTTTTGCTACACTAAACTGTGTTTGGAAAATAACACGGAAAGGCGGGTAAATGTATATGCGAAAAGAAAATGGCAAGAGAGAATCCCCCTATAAAGGAATCCTCAAATTTGCCGACGAAAAGAAACCGCAGCTATCATTTGCCGTTGTCCTATCTGTTTTGTCCTCTGCTTTTGGTATTGTTCCATATATCGCGGTTGCAATCTTGCTGCAAAAGGCATTGGCAAGCAGTCTGACAACGACTTGGGCAATCCTCTTGCCGGTCATCGCTCTGTGCGGGTATCTTTTGAAGCATACCCTTTACGCGAAATCGACGCTTTGCTCCCATAAGGTAGCTTACGAAATCATCAAAAATATTCGTACCACAATCATGAAGAAAATGTCCAAGGTATCTATGGGAACGATTCAGGGCAAATCTTCTGGCGAGTTTAAGCAGCTTGTTATCGATGATGCGGAAAGGCTGGAAGGACCGCTGGCTCATGCTATCCCTGAGATGACCGCCAGCATACTTGTTCCGATCTTTGTCATTCTGTATTTGTTGGTGATTGACTGGCGCATGGCGTTGGCCGCTTTGGTTTCAGCTATTTTGGGAAACCTGATCTATTATGGCATGATGTTTGGCCGTGGCGAAGTGATGAAGGAATACATGATGTCCAATGCCAATATGAACGCAACCATTGTGGAATATGTCAATGGTATGGAGGTCATCAAAGCATTTAATCAGACTGCTTCCTCAATGGGGCGGTTCCAGTCGGCGGTTCTAAAGGTGCGGGACATCACGACAAAGTGGTATAAACACTGTTGGCCGTTTATGAGCATCAGCCAAGCGATTCTACCATCCTCGATTGCCTTTGTTTTGCCTGTCGGAATGGCTCTTATTTCAGGCGGTGCGGTTAGTCTTGCCGAACTGATTGTTTGTATTCTTCTCTCTATGGCAATCGTTGGTTCCCTGCAAAACTTTACCGAGTTTTGGGAAAGTTTTGCCGTTATTTCTGAAGTGCAGCCCCGTATTCAGGCGCTTCTTGATATGGAAGAATTGACGGAACCGGCACAGCCGAAGCATACAGACAAAGCCGACATGCAGATGAAGGATGTTCATTTCGGCTATGGCGACAGCGAGATCATTCACGGTATTTCTTTCACAGCAAAGGCCGGAAGCGTAACTGCCTTTGTGGGGCCTTCCGGTTCGGGTAAATCAACCTTAGCCAAACTGATCGCCCGGTTTTGGGATGTCGATGCAGGCGCAGTTTTAGTAGGCGGGATTGATATTCGGGAGATGTCCCTTACCGACTTAACAGAGAAGATCAGCTATGTATCGCAGGACAACTTTCTGTTCAATATGAGTCTGCGCGATAATATCCGCATTGGTAAACCGGAGGCTACTGATAAGGAAGTGGAATGGGCGGCAGCACAGGCCGGGTGCGATGAATTTATTTCACGTTTCCCCCAAGGGTACGATACCAATGCCGGTGACGCTGGGGCAAGGCTTTCCGGTGGCGAGCGCCAGCGCCTTGCCATAGCGCGGGCAATCCTCAAAAATGCGCCTATCGTGATTTTAGATGAAGCCACCGCCTTCACAGACCCGGAGAATGAAGATAAATTGCAGCGTTCCATTGATAAGCTGACAAAGGGGAAAACTCTGATTGTCATTGCGCACCGGCTCTCTACCATTATGTATGCCGACCAGATTTTAGTGTTGGAAAACGGACAGATTACCGCACAGGGAACCCATGAGCAGCTTCTAACCCATTCCGAAACCTATCTGGATATGTGGAAAGCTCATATCAGCGCAATGGACTGGAGTATGAATCAGGAGGTGAGTGAATTATGCTGAAAATCATCCGGCGCGTACTGCGTTTAAGCGGAAACTTATCGAAACGGATTTGGGGCAGCTTTATCTGTGGCTTTCTGGAATCCATGTTCGGCCTGCTGCCAATCGCCGCCGTCTTTCTTGTCCTGATAGAATTGCAGAACGGTCAACCGATTACAGGACAAACATGGGGTATTGTTATCGGCTTGATTGCAGGAGGTTTAATCCTGCGCATGATTTTCAAATATCTGGTTTACCGGCTGCAAAGTACGGCAGGCTTTGAGTTTGTAGCCAGAGAACGGATTGCATTGGGCGACCGGCTGCGGAATGTGCCGATGGGCTTTTTCCATGATAACAGTGTCGGAGACATTACGGCGACTGTTACAACGGATTTGAACTTTCTCGAGAACTACTCTATGCACATTCTTGATAAGGTTACAACCGGCGTTTTGAGTATGATTGTCATGGCGGGTTGTATTTTAGCCTTTGACTGGCGTATCGGTTTGATTTTCGTGGCAGGCATCCTTCTTTCCTTCCCAATCTACAGCCACATGCAGAAAAAAGGAAAGGCGCTCTCTGCAAAGCGGCAGAAAATCCAATCCGAAGCAGTTGCGGCCACATTGGAATACGTGCAAGGCATTTCCGTTGTAAAATCCTTCAATATGTGCGACAAAAATCTGAGCGATATTGAAGATGCCTATGAGAGCAATGCGGCTGCCTCTTATGGGGTGGAGCGTGTATTTACCCCGCTCAATATGACCTATTCGATGGTGTTCCGTATTTCGGCCTGCATGATTATGCTGTGCGCGGGAATCCTCGCTGTTGGCGGCGACCTGTCTTTTGCTAATCTCGCCGTTATTCTGATCGCTTCCTTTACCATCTTCAATCCGATTGAGGTTATGGGCCAGATGACGACAATGATTCGGACAATGGACGCTGCCCTTGACCGGGTAGAGCGTATCAAACAGGCAAAAAAAATTGATGAAAACGGTAGGGACATCCCTTTGGATTCTTTTGACATTGGCTTCGAGCATGTGTCCTTTGCTTATGAGAATGGCAATCCAATTTTGAAGGATGTGAGTTTTTCCATTCCACAGGGCAGCATGACTGCGATTGTCGGTCCCTCTGGAGGCGGCAAAACCACCATTACAAGGCTGATCGCCCGGTTTTGGGATGTGCAGGAAGGCAGCATTACCATAGGCGGCCACGATGTCAAAGAGTTTACCTGTGACAGCCTCTTGAAGAATATGAGCATGGTATTTCAAAATGTGTATCTGTTCCACGATACTATTGAGAACAATATTAAGTTTGGCTGCCCGGACGCAACCCATGAGCAAGTGGTAGAAGCGGCAAAGAAAGCCTGCTGCCACGATTTTATCTCTGCTCTGCCACAAGGATATGACACGGTAATTGGCGAAGGCGGCTCCACCCTGTCCGGTGGAGAAAAGCAGCGGATCTCCATCGCCCGCGCCATGCTCAAGGACGCGCCGATTATCCTGCTTGACGAGGCAACCGCCAGCGTTGACCCGGAAAACGAGGTGCATTTGCAACAGGCCATCAGCGCTTTGGTAAAAAATAAGACGCTGATTGTCATTGCACACCGGCTGTCCACGATTCGGGATGCCGATCAGATTTTGGTGGTGGATAACGGAAAAATTGTAGAAAAAGGCGTTCACGCTGAACTGATACAACAAAAAGGAATCTATCAAAAATTCTGGAATATCCGGCAGAAAGCGCGGAACTGGAAACTTGCACAGTAATTTATGCACTGCGGCGGGCGATATGCCGCCTGCCGCAGTTACTTCGACACAATGGTTAGCTTTGATTAACCGGAAAGGAGGGAAACGGTGAAATCTCATTGGATAAAACGAATCGTGCGGCTGCTGGTTCTGCTCTTTGGCGTAAGCATCCTGTGCTTTATCCTGACTGCATTATCCAGTACAGACCCAGCCACTTATCTTGTGCGCCGTGGAAATCTCTCTCCTACACCGGAAGTGATTGAACAGGTACGCGCGGAACTTGGTTTGGATCAGCCGCTTCCGATTCGGTATTTGAACTGGATCGGCGGTGTCTTTCGCGGCGACTTTGGGGAATCTATTTTTTCAACAAACGAGGTGGCTGCGGATTTGGCAGCCTACTTCCCGCAAACGCTGCAATTAGTTTTTCTGTCGTTAGCTGAAATTATCATGTTTTCAATTCTGCTTGGCGTTTTATGCGCGGCCAAAAAGAACAAGCTGACGGACCATATCATGCGGATTGTTTCGCTGTTTGGAATTTGTGTTCCTCCGTTCTGGCTCGGTTTTTTGCTGTTGATTGGCTTCGCTGTGGAAATCCCGATTTTCAGCGTAACGCCTGCATCGGGGATTATGGGATTGATATTGCCATCCATTACCTTATCTTTTCCTGTGATTTGCTCGACTGTACGGGTATTTCGCGCTTCACTGCTGGAAGAAATGCACCGTGATTATGTGAGCTTTGCCCGTGCCAACGGGATGACGGTAAACAGGATCCTCTGGAAGAAGGTATTCCGCAATGCCCTGCCGCCCGTCATCACCCTGTTCTGCCAGTATGTAAGCTATCTGATTGCTGGAAGCGCCGTAGTGGAAAAGGTCTTTTCTATCAAAGGTGTGGGCAACTACCTGATGAACTGTATTATGGCTGCTGATGCCAACGCGATTGGCGCTTGTATGCTGATTATCGCCGCGCTGTATCTTCTGGCCGAACTGTTTGGCGAAATACTCAACCACTTGCTATGCCCATGGAGAAAGGAGGAAAGCGATGCTGCGTAAAATATGGAGAAATCCGCAGGCGGTCATCGGGCTTGGCCTGATTGTGCTGATCTGCGCCGTTGCAATTCTCGCACCGCTTTTGGCTCCCCATGCGCCGGACGAGGTGAATCCACTGATGAAATATCAAGCGCCGAGCGCCGATTATCCCCTTGGAACCGATCAGCTTGGGCGGTGTGAATTATCCCGCTTGCTTTATGGTGCAAGAGCATCCCTTGGGCTGGCGCTTCCCATTTTGATTCTGTTGGGAGGGATTGGTTTAATCCTTGGAATGATGACAGCGTGTATCGGCGGCTGGTTTGACCGTGTTGTGACAGGAATCAGCCAGGTATTTATCGCTTTCCCCACGCTCATTATCGCAGTGGCGATTATCGGCGTTTTGGGAAATGGCCTGCAAAATATTATTTGGGCGGTTGTCATCTCCATGTGGGCGCGGTTTATGCAGCTTATTCGCACCTATGCCAAAACGGAACTTGGGCGGGATTACATTGTCGCCGCGAGGGTGTCCGGCTGTGGAATGTGGCAGCTTATTGTTCACCATTTAATTCCCAATATCCTTCCGCAGTTTTTGGTGTATTTTTCAACGGGCGTAGCTTCGGCCATCCTCACGGTTTCCAGCTTTTCGTTTCTCGGCCTTGGTCTGCCCAGCGGAACGGCTGAATGGGGCGCAATGCTGGAGGAAGCGCAGGTGGCGTTGTATTCCCACCCGGAACTGCTCATTTACCCCGGCATCTGCATTTTCATTGCCGCCGCAGGCTTCAATCTGTTTGGCGAGGCGCTTAGGGACATTCTTCAGCCGCAGGAGGATGTGCTATGAGCAAAAAGCTGTTACAGGTAGAACATCTTAGCATTGCGCTTAAAAATCCATATCAGGATTTGGTGAAGGACATCAGTTTTTCGTTGGAGGAAGCGGGTGCAGTTATCCTTTTAGGCCAATCAGGAAGCGGAAAAACGATGACCTGCCGGGCAATTTTGGGGCTGCTTAACAGCAGCGCCTTCCAAGTGAATGGCGAAATCTTTTTTGATAACAGATCGCTTTTACAGCTAAAGGAAAAAGAACGGGCGCTGTACTATGGCAATAAAATCGCTTTTATCCCGCAAAATCCGATGACGGCGCTCGACCCTTCCAGAAAAATTGGTGCTCAAATGGCCGAATTTCTTAACCTGCATCAAGATTTGAAGAAAAAGGAAGCCTTGTCTCTTTATGAACAGGCGTTGTCTCGGGCAGGGCTTACAGACACCAAAAGGATTTTAAGCAGCAGGCCGTATCAGCTTTCGGGTGGTATGCTCCAGCGCTGCCTCATTGCCCTTGCGATTGCCGGTAACGCAAAGCTGGTGGTTGCCGATGAACCGACTACCGCTTTAGACGCGATTCACAGGGACAAAGCGGTGGAGCAATTCCTGCATCTACAGGAGCAGGGCTGCGCACTGCTTTTAGTCACCCATGACTTTGATGTTGCACGGCATGTCGGAGGCCATGTACTGATTTTGAAAGAAGGACAGATGGTAGAACAAGGCTGCGCCCAAGAGGTCTTACAGAATCCAATAGCTGATTATACCAAGGAACTGATTGAGGCGATCCACTTGGGATGGGGGTGAGTACATGCTGGAGGTGAAAAATGTAAGCAAACAATACAAAGGCGAAGATAAGTTGCTGTTTGATGCGGTTTCTGATGTGAGCCTGCCTATGGAAGATCATCATATCTACGCTTTGGTGGGAGAAAGCGGCTGCGGAAAAAGCACCTTGTCACGGTTAATTTTGGGGCTGGAATCACCTTCGTCCGGTCAAATCCTGCTGGACGGAAAACCGATTTCCCGCAAAGGAAAAAGAAACCGGAAAGAAACGGCAAAAGCAATCCAACTGGTATTGCAGGACGGAAAAAGCGCCCTTGACCCCCATTTTACGGTTTATCAGGCGATTGCCGAGCCAATCCGAAACCTGCTGAATATACCTAAAGAGAAAGAACGGGCAAGAATTTTTGAATTGCTTGACCGTATGGGGATGCCGAAGGAAACAGCGAACAAGAAAACGGGCGAACTCTCCGGCGGGCAGCAAAAGCGCGTAGGGATTGCCCGTGCTTTGGCTGTTTCCCCGCGCTATATCGTCTTTGACGAATCCATCAGCGGTTTGGATGTCATTCTGCGCAAAAGTATTTTGGAATTGCTAAAAAGAGTTCAGGAGGAAGAACAATGCTGTTATCTTTTCATTACCCATGAGATTGACGCGGCGCTTTATCTTGCGGATGAAATTCATGTGATGCAAAACGGGAAACTGATCGAAAGCCGTCAATGGAATGGGGATCTGAAGATATTTCAAAACCCCTATACCAAACAGCTTTTGCGCGCTTCCCACTTGATTTGAAATAGGTATATACGCTCCTTGGGGCGTGATATATACAAAAAACGAAAGGACGGTTTGATTTATGAAACTAAAATCACTTGCTGCACTGATGATGGCGGGCGTTATGGTGCTTGGTCTCTGCGCCTGCAACAGTACAACACCCGATACTTCCGGTTCTGATTCTACTCCGGTAAGTATCACAACAACAGAAAGCTGGGATTTTTCCACCGGCTTCTATCCAGCGATGTCCCCTGCCACTTCCAATGGTACTTACGGTTTCACCTACTATGCCCGTAACTGCTACGATACACTCGTCGTTCGGGAAAATGGTGAATTTAAGGCTGGGCTGGCCGAAACGTGGGACATCAGCGATGATGGACTGACCTACACTTTCCATCTCAAAGAAGGCGTGAAGTTTTCGGATGGTGCTGACCTCAATGCGGAAGCAGTAAAAACCAGCTTAGAGGCGGCATTCTCCAATTTGGGAGCATATATTGCATCCTTTGGTAAGATTGGAACACTCACGGAGTCGATTGAAGTGGTGGACGAACATACCGTGGCAATTCATCTTACCACTCCTTATTATGGTGTTTTGAACGACCTCGCCATGTGCAACCCAATGGGAATCGTATCGCCCAATGCGTTTAATGAGGATTTGACAACTAAAGAAGAACTGCTGACCCAGACAATGGGGACTGGCCCCTATATGTATGCCGGGGACGGTGACGGAACCTCTTATACTTTCGTCCGCAATCCCAATTATTGGGGAGAACAGCCTGATGTGGACGAATTTACCGTAAAAGTGATCGCGGATCCCGATGCTGCAATTCTCGCTCTGCGCAATGGCGAAGTGGATCTGCTTGCGGGTACATCCCGTTTGAGCTTTGCTGGTTATACCGAACTTTCCTCTGCGGATGGAATTGGCACCGTATTGGATGACAGCATTTCCAACAGCCGTTTTATCGGCTTCAATACACAGGAGGCTCCGTTTAACGATGCCGCTGTCCGGCAGGCGGTGGCCTATGCGATTGATAAGGAAACGATCAGCGACAGTGTATTCTCCGGTCTTGAAACAGCTTCGGAACAGTTGCTGGATACCTCTCTACCGTATTGCGATGTAGAAGCCACTACATACAGCTACAATGCAGATAAAGCAAAAGAATTGCTGGAAAGCGCCGGTTGGGTAGACAGTGATGGCGATGGCATCCGCGAAAAAGATGGCGCAAAATTGAGTGTTACGCTGGATTATATCACCAATCAGGGAACAATGGACGATGCGGCGCTTGTAATTGCTCAGGAATTGGGTGAAGTAGGGTTTGAAGTAACGCCTCGCGGTTCGGATAATATGACGTGGTTTACGCAGGTTTCTACCGATTTTGATTTCTCGCTCCACACAACCTACGGCGGTTACTATGACCCGTTCCTCACCATGACGAATATGAACCCGGAAATGATGTCCGACCCGATTTTGTGGCAGGTTGCCCTTACTATGGAAAATGGCACGGACACCATTAAAGAGCTGGACAGCACCGCTGATTTGGACCGTGTGCAGGAAATCTATAACCAAGTGCTTAACTTTGCGGCAGATCAGGCCGTGTTGGTTCCGTTTACCTCTGCGCATCAGTATGCCGCTTTCAACAGTGAGAAGCTTGATTCGTTCAGCTTTGGCAGCGACCAGTTGTTTATTGAAATCGCCAATGTAAAGGCGAAGTAACGAAAGCGAATACGAAGAATGTTCTGGAAGGGAGGTGTGCCAATGGCCTTGACATCAGCGATGGAGGATTATCTGGAGGCTATCTTAATGATAAAGCAGCAGCACGGTTATGTTCGATGCGTAGATGTCGCAGAGCAGTTGGGGGTAAAAAAGCCTTCCGTAAGCCGGGCAGTCAAGGAACTCATAAAATCCGGCCATCTTGTTAAAAATGCTGACGGTACACTTTCCCTAACGGAACTAGGATTGCAGATTGCCGAGCAGATTTACGAAAAGCACCTGTTTTTCACAAAGCAACTTATATTGGCTGGCGTGGATCCCGAAACCGCAGAGCAGGATGCTTGCGGCATTGAACACGCAGTTAGTTCAGAATCGTTTCAAAAATTAAAGAAAGCATTTGATGACGGTTAGGTGGTGGTGATATGGGAAATTAGCCGTGTTGGATTTAGAGGATTCTGGCAGACAAATAGGCAAAAAACTGCTTTCCCTGCTTTCCCCGAATCAAAAGAAGGAGTTGGCTCAATTTGTTCGTGACTATGAGGCTGGCGATATTCCGGCTGATCTTCCATATATAACGCACTTTCGAGGCCAGTATTTTACTCCATTACAGGTGGATCAGCCATTAACAGAAATCCGGGAAGGTGATTTATATTTCTGTTTAGAGCAACGCCTTGTGATGGTGCAAGGCAATGTGATTCCTCTGACAGTCAAAGAATTTGAAATCTTCTCCTTGCTTATCTTAAATCCAAAACGAGTATTCACCTATGAAATGCTTATGGATCTGGTATGGAAAGAATATTATACTTACTATTCACGGAAAGCGGTTAATAATCACGTAAGCAATTTACGGAGGAAATTAAAGATTGCTCCCGATCTGCCTAACTACATAAAGAGCGTCTATGGCATCGGCTATAAATTTGAAGAAAAATAGAAAGGTGAGGAAGTGTATAAACGCTGCCTCACCTTGTTTTATCTCTAATGTCTCTGAAATGCTTCTATGGGTAATTTCCCTCTTGACAGAACCCGCCTCTCGAGATAAAATATAACAGTGATATATAACAGCGTTATAAGGAGGCGAAGAAAATAGACGGCAATCTGACAACCTTAGAACGTATCCACCAGGCCGCAAAAGCAGAGTTTTTAGAAAAAGGGTACAAAGACGCTTCCTTGCGGAATATTGTGAAATCCGTGGGAATGACTACCGGAGCCTTTTATGGCTATTACAAAAGCAAAGAAGAATTGTTCGAGGCTTTGGTAGGCGAGCATTATGCGTACCTGCTTGGCTGTTTTCAAAAAGCGCAGAAGGAATTTGCCGATCTCCCCCACGAGCAGCAGCCGGAGGTTATGGGAGACATTTCCGGCGCTTGCATGTTTGATATGCTCCACTACGCTTATGAACATCTTGAGGAATGTAAGCTCATCCTCTGCTGCTCGGAAGGGACAAAATTTTCCGGCCTTATTGATGAAATGGTGGAAATTGAGGCAGCGGCAACCCATGCCTATCAGGAAGTCTTGCAGGAGCTTGGACGGCCTTCTCCGCAAATTGACCCCGCACTGGAGCATATCCTGATTACCGGCATGTTCCACACCTTTTTTGAATTGGTGATTCACGAGATGCCGCTTCAAAACGCAGAAAATTATGTGGAGGAAATGCGGGTTTTCTATACAGCCGGATGGATGAAAATTATGGGGCAGTAATGCCCTGTAATTTTTGCCCACGGGTTAGCTATAACTAACTTATACGGATATAAGAAGAACGCGCTTGTGTTCTCTTTATCGTAGATGAAATAAAGAAAAGGAGGAATCTTCTTTGAAAAAACAATCCAATCTGTCACGCCTGCTACAGATTGCAGGCAACCACAAGTACCTGACTTACGCTTCCTGGGTGCTTTCGGCCATCAGCGCCCTCATAGCGTTAGTGCCTTTCTACTATATCTGGAAGGTCATGCAGGAAGTGTTGGCAGTTGCGCCGGATTTCAGCCATGCGCAAAACCTGACCCGTAACGGCTGGATGGCGGTGCTGTTCGCAGTGATCGCGGTGTTGGTCTACATAGGCGCTCTGATGTGTTCCCACAAAGGGGCGTTCCGCATTGCCACCAACCTGCGCCTACAAACGATGGAGCATATTGTAAAGCTGCCGCTGGGGTTTGCAGAGCAATTCGGCAGCGGCAGGCTGCGCAAGATCGTCAATGAATCCAGCGCCGCCACCGAAACCTATCTGGCGCATCAGCTTCCCGACCGTGCCAATGCCATTGCGACGCCATGCGGCCTTTTGGTTCTGCTACTGGTGTTCGACTGGCGGCTGGGACTTTTGAGCCTTGTGCCGGTAGTGCTGGGCTTTCTGATTATGATGACGATGACCGGAAAGAAAATGCAGGAAAAAATGAAAGAATACCAAAACGCTCTCGATGATATGTCCAATGAAGCGGTAGAGTATGTACGGGGGATTCCCGTTGTAAAAACCTTCGGGCAGACCATATTCTCCTTCAAAAAATTCAAGGATTCCATTGATAGGTATAAGGTGTGGGTGATTGCCTATACCAAGCAGCTTCGAGCACCCATGATGTTCTATACGGCAGCCATCAACGGCGTCTTTGCCGCGCTGATTGCCGGCGCCCTGATTTTTACCCAAGGCGGCGTTACCAAGGATTTCCTGCTGGATCTCATGTTCTATATCATCATTACGCCCATTATCTCCGTTACCCTCACCCGCATCATGTTCCAGAGCGAAAACGCCATGATTGTAGACGATGCCTTGCAGAGAATCGACAGCGTATTGAATCTTAAGCCGCTTGCAGAACCAAAACAGCCGGAACACCCAGAGGACGCTTCGGTACAGCTTAACCATGTTCATTTCAGTTATGATGGAAAAAACGAGGTCATCAAGGATATTTCCCTTTCAATTCCCGCAGGGCAGACGGTAGCTTTTGTGGGACCTTCTGGCGGTGGCAAGACCACGCTTGCCAATCTGATCTGCCGGTTTTTTGACCCGCAAGGCGGGCAGGTGAAAATTGGTAGCGTGGATGTGAAGCACATCGCCAAAGAGGAACTAATGAATACAGTTTCTTTTGTATTCCAGAATAGCCGCCTAATCAAAGCCTCGATTTTGGAAAATGTGCGTATGGGCAAACCGGATGCTACCTGCGAAGAAATCATGGCTGCCCTCCACAATGCCCAGTGTGACGATATTCTGGAAAAGCTGCCCCAAGGCGCAGACACCGTGATCGGGACAAAAGGTGTGTACCTTTCCGGTGGCGAACAACAGCGGATTGCCATCGCCCGCGTGATGTTGAAAAATGCGCCTGTCGTAATTTTAGACGAGGCCACCGCCTTTGCCGACCCGGATAATGAATCTCGCGTACAGGCAGCCTTTTCCAAGCTGTCACAGGGGAAAACGGTGATTATGATCGCCCATCGTCTCTCTACCGTAGCTGGCGTAGACCAAATCTATGTCATTGAGGACGGGCAGATCACAGAGAGCGGCAAGAGCCGGGAGCTGCTGGAAAAAGGCGGCGTTTTCAGCCACATGTGGCAGGACTATCAAACTTCTGTTCAATGGAAAGTTGCAAAGGAGGTACAATAAAGTGATTAAAAGGCTTCAAAAGCGATATGCCCTTTCCGAGCAGGGGGCGAAAGATTTGGTGAAAGGCTGTCTGGCCTGCGTTCTTCAAAATCTTTCCTTTATGTTCCCGGTGGGCCTCTTGTATTTTTTAGTAGGCGATTTGATGAATGGCGGTGTTCCCGGCGAAAAAATTGCTTTTTACATCGTGGGCTGCGTGGTGTGCATTGGCTTGATCTTGCTTACCACTTACTTTCAATACAACGCTACCTACTTTGCCACTTATACAGAAAGCGGTGTGCGGAGGATTACGCTGGCTGAACGACTTCGGAAGATTCCGCTGTCCTTCTTTGGAAAAAAGGACTTAGCTGACCTTACCAGCACCATCATGGCCGACTGCACCTTTTTGGAGCAGAGTTTTTCTCACTTTATACCGGAACTGGCAGGATCAATCATCTCCACTGTCTTAATTTCCATTAGCCTTTTGGTGTTCGACTGGCGCATGGCATTAGCGGCGCTGTGGGTGTTGCCGGTTGCCTTTGCTATTGTAGGCTTCTCCGCAAAGGTGCAGGAACGGCTCAATCAGAAAGCGATGGATGTAAAGATGGCCTGCGCCGACGGGATTCAAGAGTGCATTGAAACTGTGCGCGACTTAAAAGCCAACAACGCCGAAGCAGAATACCTGAAAGGCTTGGAAAAGAAAATCCGCGCCGTGGAACATCGTTCCATTCTCAATGAGTTTGGGTTGGCGGCCTTTGTGGTATCGGCCTCACTCATATTAAAGCTGGGAATTGCCACCGTTGCGTTGGTAGGCTCTATTCTTCTGATAGGCGGCAGCCTCGATGTCCTGACTTTCTTCCTGTTCCTGCTGGTTGTTTCACGGCTCTACGATCCGCTGCAAGGGGCGTTGCAAAATCTGGCGGCGGTTATCAGCACCCGCACTAATATCGCCCGCATGAATGAAATCCTCGATCATCCGATTCAGCAGGGAGAAAACAGACTTTCCAACAAAGGCTATGACATTACCTTCGACCATGTAGGCTTTGCCTACAACACAGGAGAAACCGTATTGAAGGATGTTTCCTTTACCGCAAAGCAGGGTGAAGTCACAGCCTTGGTAGGGCCTTCTGGTGGCGGCAAAACAACAGTTTCCCGGTTGGCAGCAAGATTTTGGGATGTGAGCCGGGGAAAGATCACCGTGGGAGGCATGGATATTTCCAAAATTGACCCGGAGACGCTGCTTTCCCTGTTCTCCATTGTATTTCAGGACGTTACCCTGTTCGACAATACCATTTTGGAGAATATACGAATTGGGAATAAGGACGCAACCGATGAACAGGTTTTAGCCGCTGCAAAACTTGCCAATGTGGACGAATTTGCCGAAAAGCTGCCGGATGGCTGGCATACCAACATTGGAGAAAATGGCTGCGAGCTTTCCGGCGGCGAACGGCAGCGGATTTCCATTGCCCGAGCTTTCCTGAAAAACGCGCCGATTATTCTGTTGGATGAAGCCACCGCTTCGCTGGATGTGGAGAATGAAACCTTGATTCAAACTGCCCTCTCCCGTCTAATCGCGGATAAGACCGTACTGGTGATTGCTCACCGGATGCGCACCGTAGCCGGAGCAGACAAAATCGTGGTGCTTTCTGAAGGAACCGTGGCCGAAGAAGGCGCACCGGAAAAATTGTTAAAGCAAAACGGCTTGTATGCCCGAATGGTGAAGCTACAGACGGAAAGCCAAAGCTGGAAACTGGCGTAGAATTTTTGTTTCTTCCAGTTTCATTATCTGCCGCGTCGGCTATAAATTTGAAATCTGAGGAATGCCATCATGGCTTGAAACGGCCATGGTGGTATTTTTTTTGCGAAAACACCTATAAAAACACCCTTAAAAATGTCACGACTAATAGAGAGGTATTTTTAAATTTTTCTGCTGAACCCCCCGTAAAAATCCCCTCAAAATGAAATGACTATTAGAAGGGTATTTTTGTGTTTGTCCACGCAATAATTCCCTCGAAAATATACGGATATATGAGAGGGATTTTGAGCTATCTCAAATTTATTTTCAAAAGGGGGCGTCATTTTGCTGTCAAAATGTACGGATAAATAGAAGAGTGTGTTTTGACCGTCCAAAAGGAGGTGATAGAAATCAAAGAGAAAATCCCCGTGATGACCTACTCCCAATACCGCAGAGCTAGAAAGCTAGTCCATCAGTGCTGCAACTATGAGAGCGGGAACTGCCTTGCCCTTGACGATGGAGAAGAATGCGTTTGCGTGCAAAGCATTTCCTACTTTCTGCTGTGCAACTGGTTCCGTGCCGCTGTCCTGCCTTTGGATGAACCTCTGGTGACTGCTTTGCTTCATCGGAAAGAACATAAACGGTGCGCTGTCTGCGGACAATCCTTTCTTCCCGGTTCCAACCGGGCAAAATACTGCAAGTCCTGCGCCGCTATCGTTCACCGCAGGCAGAAAACAGCCAGTGACCGGAAAAGGCGGGCTGCCTGCGGACAATTAGAGACGAAAAAGGCTTGATTCTGCGGGCTTTGCAAGCACCGGTCAACGGGATAGAGGGATAAATCCTTATGCCCGCCCAGAACGAGCTTCTAATTGTCCGCACAGGCTCCTGACCTAAACGGGATTTCCCCAGACAGGCAGCAGGCTGAGTACATATAGGTTCCCGCTTCATTTTGTCTGCCTAAACGGGAATATCCAGGATTGGTTTTTCAGAACATGGCAAAGCTGACGCTCTGGAGCGCCCATATCCTGTTTTTCAGTCCGTGGCTTTCCCGCCTGTCAGACAGCCCGGATTTAGACGGTAGTTAATAAGAAAAGAGTTAAATACAAAATAGTCAATATCAATCTATCTATCATAGCGATGATGGATAGAAAGGAGAATTTATGATTCCATACAAAACAGATACCGATATTTCGTCTTATATCATTTTCCCACGATTCCTTATCCCCCTGGATTTATCCAATGACGCCAAGGTGCTGTACGCCCTGCTTTTAGACCGGGCGGGGATTTCCAGGAAGAAAGGATACATCGAAGCAGATGGGACTATCCGTCTGTACTTTACTGTGGAGGACGCCAAAGCGAAACTTCGCCGAAGCAGGCAGGTGGCAACACGGGTGTTTCATGAACTGGAATCCTGCGGTTTGATCTTCCGCCGGAAACAGGGGCTTGGCAGACCGGCTGTGATCACCCTGAATCTGCCAGCTAAAGAAAGGAGGAGCGCCAATGATTGATGACCAAAAGCTGTATGAGCTGCTGAAAGACTTTGACCCCGCAGTAGGGGAACGGATGGAAAAGCACTTCAAGGATGGGGCGTTTTATTTTGACCTTGGCGGCAGCAGCTATCCTTTCTTTGAGGGGAATACCGTCTATACGGTCATTCCCCACTTTGCGGAAAAAGGCTCGGAAGGGATCGTGAAGAAGCTGAAGCGGCTGATGGAAAAAGATTTGAAAGAGAAAGAACCGGAAAGATAGCTGCAAAAAGCCAATCGGAGCGTTATAATAAGGGCAACCGTTTACTTGGCTGCCTGAACAGAAAGGAGAAGCAAATGAACCAGCAGCCAGAGAAAATCACCGCTTTATACTGCCGCTTGAGCCAGGACGACGCTCTGGACGGAGAAAGCAATTCCATTACCAACCAGAAAGCCCTGCTGAGCAAATACGCCGCCGATCATGGATTTCGGAACACCCGGTTCTTCGTGGACGATGGCTTCTCAGGAACCAGCTTTCAAAGGCCGGGGTTCCAGGAGATGATGCGATATGTGGAGGATTACAGCGTATCCGCTGTAATTGTCAAAGACCTGTCCCGGCTGGGCAGGGAGTATTCCTACATGGGGCGATTGCAGGATTTCATCTTCCCTGCCTATGACGTCCGCTTTATCGCCATCAACGACGATGTGGACAGCGCCAAAGGGGAAAATGATTTTGCGGTGTTCAAAAATGTATTCAACGACTACTACGCCAAGGATACCAGCAAGAAAATCCGGGCAGTGGTTAAGATGCGGGGCGAAGCCGGGGAGCATATCGCCAGCAATCCGCCTTATGGGTACATAAAAGACCCGCAGGACAAAAAGAAATGGATTGTAGACGAAGAAGCGGCAAAGGTGGTGCAGCGTATCTTCAACCTCTGCATTGCCGGAAAAGGCCCCATGCAGATTGCAAAAACCCTCACAGCCGACAGGGTGCTGACCGTCACCGCCTATCACGCCAGGCAAAAGGGCTGGGTCATGCCGGAGAACCTATACCGTTGGAATACCAACGCCGTGCTTAGAATTTTGGAGCGGCGGGAGTACACGGGCTGTACCGTAAACTTCAAGACTTATACCAAGTCCCTGAAATTCAAAAAGCGGATGGAAAACCCGGTTGAGAACCAGCGAGTTTTTGAGGACACACAGCCCGCCATCATTGATAAGGGACAGTGGGAACGGGTACAGGAACTTCGGAAGAACAAACGCAGGCCGACAAAAACAGGAAGAACCAGCATGTTCTCCGGCCTGCTCTACTGCGCCGACTGCGGGGCCAAGCTGTATTTCTGCACCTGCAATACCTACAAAGACGACAGCCAGAATCATTTTGTCTGCTCCAATTACAAGAGCAACACCGGCTCCTGCAAAATCCACTATATCCGGGAACAGGTGCTTTACCGGATTGTGCTGGAAACCATACGGCAGACATTGAGTTATGTCCGTATGTTCCGGAAGGATTTCAAGCTGGAAATGCTGGCGCAGGACGAGGAAAGCCGCAAGGCCGAACTGGCAGAAAAACAGAAAGCCCTCTCCGGGGCGAAAAAACGGATGGAGGACTTGGACCGGATTATCCAGCATATCTATGAGGACAATGTGCTGGGCAAGCTGTCTGACAGCCGGTACCTAAAATTATCCCGCCAATATGAGAAGGAGCAGGCAGAGATTGAGCAGCTTGCCGCCGTACTGGAACGGGAAATTGAAACACAGGCCGGGCAGGTTTCCGATGTGAACGAGTTTCTGAAGCTGGTGGACAAGTACCTGGATATTCCGGAACTCGACGCCGCCATCCTCAATGAGCTTGTGAGCAGGATCGTGGTGCACAGCCCGGTAAGGGAGAACGGAAGGAAGCAGGTGCGAATCGACCTGCATTTCACCTATGTGGGGCAAATCCGCATCCCCTTGAAGATTGGAAGGGAGTCCCTAAATGAATCGGAACCGGCGTGACCTAACACGCCGGTTCCTACCAAAATTCTTTTTACTTCCTTATGGGACGTTGCCTAATGGAGGGGGTGTTTTTTTGATCAATCGATCGGCTTTTCCATAATATAGTCGTCCATCACATAGCCGCTCCCAATGTCGGTGGTCTGGGTATAGGCCTTGTGAAAGCCCATCTTTTCATAGGCGGCGATCGAGCCGGAATTGTATTTGTTTACCGTCAGCCAGATGGCCCGCAGTAAATTGCGCCGGCACATATCCTCTAAAAATTCCATCACCTTGCGGGCGATCCCGTGGCCCCGGCAGCTTTGGCGCAGATAGAGCTTACTTAAAAAGAGCCGGTCCTCCTCCACCTTGATCCCGCAATAGCCCGCGGTCTCCTCGCCGAGGCGCAGGAGGAAGTATTGGTAGCCCTCCTCCTTCATCTGCCGGCGCACCGCCTCGGGGGACTGAAACTTTTCGACCATGTAGTCGATCTGGCCTTCGCTTAGAATCCCCGCGTAGTGCTCGTGCCACACCTCGTCGGCCACCTGGCACAGCTCCTGTATCTGGCTCTTCTGCACGGCGGGCAGGATGGATATTTCCTCGCGCAGGGGCTTATCCTTCCAGTACCACCAGTTTAGCTTCTCAGGGTCGGGGTTTTCATGCTCCGCAAAATAAACCGCGCAGCGATAGACGTAGAGCTGGCAGCGGTCGATCGGGCATCCCCTGCGCAGGCAGTCGCGCGCATAGATGTCCTCCGGGTCCTGCCCTCTCAGCGAGGCGATGGTCGTGTAGCCCAGCGCGATCAGGTCCTCCTCGGTCTTCTCCCCCACGCCGGGTATCCTTCTCAATTCGGTCTTCATATGAACCTCCTTGTCGCCGTAGGCGATTTTGAGCGTGAATGGAACTCTTACGCCGTTCCCTCCTGGGTGTCGAAACGAATCAGATTCCGGGGTTGCCCCGGCCCTGCCAGTATACCACCATCCCCCCGCCTTCGCAAGGGGCCGAAAATTTTCCCTACTCCCCCACCGGCACCCGCCGCGCGCCGATGTTCTCCAGAAAACGCTCGTCGTGCTCCACCAGCAGCATGGCGGGCTGGTACCGCCCGAGCAGCCCCTCGATCTGCTCGCGCGAGGGGATGTCGAGGTAGTTGAGCGGCTCGTCCCAGACGTAGAGGTGCGCCCGCTGGCAGAGGCTGCGCGCGAGGAGCACCTTCTTTTTCTGCCCCTCGCTGTAGCAGGAGAGCTCCTTTTGGAACTGGGTGCGCGAGAACCCCAGCTTTCGCAGGATGGCCAGAAAGAGGCTCTCGTCCACCCCCTCGTCCCGCGCGTATCCACGCAGGCTGCCGCGCAAAAAGGAGGTGTCCTGCGGCACATAGGAGACGACGAGCCCGCTGCCGGGCTGTAATGCCCCGGTGTGGGGCACCGCCTCGCCGAGCAGGAGGCGCAGCACGCTCGATTTTCCGCAGCCGTTGCGCCCGCACAGCGCAATCCGCTCCCCCCGCCCGAGGGTGAAATTAAGCCCTGTAAAGAGCGGCTGTGAGCCGTAACCGACCGAGAGCTCCCGCGCCTCGAGCAGCCGCTGGGAGGGGTAGCGCAGAGGGCTGAGCGCCAGCTCCTCGCTCTCTTCGAGGTCCTGGAGCAGGGATTCCTTCTCCTCGATCTGGCGCTGCTGGCGCGCCTCGATGACCTTGGCGCGCTTCATCATCTTGGCCGACTTGTGGCCGATATAGCCCCGGTCCACCTTTAAGCCGGAGTTGTAATGGCCATACTTGGTCTTTTCCAAGGCGTTCGACCAGGAGGCGGTTCCCTTGGCGGCGGCCGACAGGCGGTCGATCTCCCGGCGCAGCGCCTCGTCACGCGCAAGCTCGTACTCATCCTGGCGGCGGCGGTTCTCCCGGAAGCTCTGGTAATTCCCCCGCTGCAGCTCGATCGAACGCCTGTTGAGCGAGAGGATATGGTCCACCGCCCCGTCGAGCAGCGCGCGGTCATGGGAAACGAGGATAAACCCCCGTTTCCCGGAGAGGTAGTTTGCCACCACCCGCCGTCCTTCGCTGTCGAGGTGGTTGGTCGGCTCGTCGATGAGCAGGAAGCGCTCCTTTTTGAGGAAGAGCGCGGCCAGGCAGCATTTGGTGCGCTCCCCGCCGCTGAGGGTGCAAAAGGGCCTTTCCAGCACCTCAGGGTCCACCGACAGGCGGGAGACCTCGCGCGCGAGCAGCTCCTCGATCTGGTAACCGTCCTGCGCGAGGTAACGCTCCTGCAGCTGGCCGTAACGGTCGATGTCCCCCTGCTCCAGGGCCTCCTCCATCTCGCGCTCCCAGCGCTCAAACGGAGCGACGGCTTCTTTGAGCACCCGCAGGGCGATCATGCTTTCGTCCTCTATTGGGAAGGGAAAGTAGTCGAACGAAACGCTCGCCTGGATGCTCCCACTGTAGCGGTACCGCCCGAGCAGGAGGTTTAGGAAGGTGGTCTTCCCCCTCCCGTTGCGCCCGACAAAGCCGAGCCGCCAGTCGGTGTCCAGCGAGAGGGATACGTCCTCAAAGATGTTTTCATGGCTGGTGTCATATTGGAAGGTAAGGTTTTGAATTTGTATCAACGACATGTGTGGTTCCCCCTTCTAAGGGGCGCGCTTTTTTATCTACAAGTTGCAGGTTGCTGCGGCGCCCCTCTCAAAGTATTAAAATCCTTCAAGAAAAGCACACAACTCCCCGCGGCTTGCAGCTTGCAAATACAAAAACAGCTTCAGCCCGCAATGGGCCAAAGCCGCTTTTCACACATCGGATGATGGAAAAGGGGCGTGCGCTATTCTTGCGTTGGGACATAACACCACCAAAGCCGGAACTCCTCCCGGCCGCGGCCCATGTCCAGTTTTCAGCAAGAATTACTTGCGCACCTTTTCATCTCCTGACTATTCTCGATTTGCGCCCAGTATATCACGGCGCCCACCCACTGTCAAGGCTAAAAAATCATCCGCTTAACGCGCGCCGTGATCTCGGCACCCGCCCGCTGTCAAGACTCACCGATGAGCATCCCCTCGAACTTATAAAGCAGGCGTTTTGGCGCGAGCGCAACCACCCGGGTGCCCGCGTCGGTGTATTCCTCGCTGAGCACCTTGCCCTCCCGGCGCAGCTCGGCGAGCAGGGCCCCGCTTCCATACGGGATCAGCAGCCTTACTTGCTGTTGAGCGGGCGGCAGCGTGCGCGCGATGGCCGCGAGGAGATCCTCGAATCCCATCCCGGTCCTGGCGCTGATGAGCACCGTGTCCCGCCCGAACACTTCGGGCAGCGCGGCGAGCCGGTCACACTTATTGTAGACGGTGAGGATGGGGGTGTCCCGAAGCCCCAGCTCCAGGAGCAGCTGGCGGCTGACGCGCAGCTGCTCGTCCGACTGGGGGCTGGTGATGTCGCAGACATTGAGGATCAAGTCGGCGGTGGCCGCCACCTCCAGGGTGGATTTGAACGCCTCGATGAGATGGTGGGGCAGCCGCCGGATAAACCCGACGGTGTCGATGAGCAGCACCTCTCTCCCGTCCGGCAGCGCGAGTGCGCGGGCGGTCGGGTCCAAAGTGGCGAAGAGCTTGTCCTGGGAGAGCACCTGCGCGCCGGTCAGGGCGTTGAGCAGGGTGGATTTCCCAACGTTGGTGTATCCCACCACCGCCACAATCAGCTGCCCGGTCTTTTTGCGCCGTGCGCGCATGTTCTCCCGCCGGGCGCTGAGCGCGGCGAGCTTGCGCTCCAACGACTGGATCCGGCGGCGGATATGCCGCCGGTCGCTCTCCAGCTTGCTCTCTCCCGGACCCCTGGTGCCGATCCCGCCGCCGAGGCGGGACAGGCTCTCGCCGAGCCCCGCCAGCCTCGGCAGCAGATAGCGCTGCTGCGCGAGCTCGACTTGCAGCTTGCCCTCGCTGGTGACGGCGCGCTGGGCGAAGATGTCTAAAATCAGCATGGTCCGGTCGATCACCGGCACCCCGACCTCCCGCTCGAGGTTGCGCAGCTGGCTGGCGCCCAGCTCGTGGTCGAAGACCACGAGCTGGGCCTCAAGGTTCTTTGCATATTCGCGCAGCTCGGCCACCCTCCCCGCGCCGATACAGGTGGCCTTGTCGAATTCCTGGCGACGCTGCCAGAGCCGGCCCACCACCTCGGCCCCGGCCGTGGAGGCGAGCTCCTGCAGCTCGTCGAGCGAGACCTCGACGTCATATTCTCCCAAATCCACCGCCACCAGAATGACGCGCTGGGGCTGACTCAAAGGCTCGGGCATATCCATTCTCCCTGTCGTGTTAATCGTTGTCATAGGACTATTATAACACGGGGCGCAAGCTTTTTGCGTCCCGGCTCCCCATCAGGCGCTATTTCCTTGTATTGGCGGGTAAAATAGTTTATAATGGAAATTGACCGCACAGAAAAAATGGAGGTAACCATACAATGGACGATAGTCTGAAAATCAAACTCTATTCCTTCACATTGGACTGCACGGACCCCTACGGGCTGGCCAAGTTCTATGCGGCGCTGCTGGGGTGGGAAATCCCGTATCACGACGAGGATTTCGCGTGCCTCGGCGCCCCGGGCGCGGCCCAGGGGGCGTATCCCGGCATCACATTTCAAAAGAATCCCGCCTACCGGCCTCCGGTATGGCCCGACGAGCCTGAAGCGCAGCAGCAGATGGCCCACCTGGACTTCGCCGTCAACGATCTCGAAGAGGCGGTGAAGCACGCCGTTCAATGCGGGGCGGCCGTCGCCCAGAAGCAATTTTCCGACGGCTGGCGGGTCATGCTCGACCCCGTCGGGCATCCCTTCTGCCTGTGCCGGATGAAGGAAATGATCGAGAGCCCACATTTTGCGCTGCTATAACAGCCTATATGAGGGTAATCTAATCTTTGAGATTGGGAGGATTGGCCGCAGATGAACGGATTTTACGACTTTTCGCCCGACCGCGAGCGGGCGCGCTGCAGCCGGATCGGCTGGTCCCTCTTCGCGATGGTCCTCCTCACGCAGCTGGCGGGGATCGTCTGCCTTTGGCTGCTGCCCCGGCTGTTCCACGCGCTGGCCGGCCTTGTGTGGTACGCCCCCGCCTTGTCCATCCTGCTGCCCATGCTCATCGGCTATCCGCTGCTTTGCCTGTTGCTTTTGCCCGTGAAGCCCCTCGCCGCCCCCGAGGCGCGGCCCATGCGCCCGCTCCAGTTCCTGGGGGCGCTGGTCTGCGCCTTCGGGCTGGGATATCTTTGCAACTTCGTCACGGTTCTGCTGACCACCGCCTTTGGCGAGCTGCTCGGGCGGCCTTATGAAAACCCGCTCTTTTCCCTGGCGGGCACCCTGCCCTTCCCGGTGCTGTTTTTGTTCATGGTGGTGATCGGCCCCATTCTGGAGGAGTACATCTTCCGGCGGGTGCTGCTCGAACGGCTGCGCCACTGGGGCGAACGCTTTTGCATGTTCGCCTCGGCCGCCGTCTTCGCACTGGCGCACGGCAACCTCTCTCAGCTGCTCTACGCCTTCGCGGTCGGGCTGGTGCTCGGCTATGTGGTGCTGCGCTTCGGCAGGCTGCGCTACAGCGTGCTGCTGCACATGCTTCTGAACCTGCCCGGCGCGCTGATCCTCGGGCTGCTCGGCCCGCAGATGCTCTACGCCCTCGAGCGGCAGCCCCAGCAGATGGTCGAGTTCGGCCGTCAGGCGGTCGGCATGCTGGCCGTCACGCTCATCCTGAGCGAGTTCGTGCTGCTCACCATTCTGGGGAGCGTGCTGATCCTCACCTTCCGCCGGCAGCAGCTCCTGCTCCCCCGCGGACCGATGGGCTGGCCGGAAAAGCTCAAATACCGCCTTTTCTTCACCTCCCCCGGGATCGCCGCCTATATCTGGCTGAGCGCCGTTTTGATCCTGCTCGCCCTGTTATGGGGATAAAGGATGATAGAAACGTTTGTTTGAGACATACTAAGAGTATTAGCTAAAAATGAGGGATTCGTTTGCAACGAGAAAAATTTTCTTCCCGCCTCGGCTTTCTGCTCATTTCGGCGGGCTGTGCAATCGGTTTGGGGAACGTCTGGCGCTTCCCCTACATCGCCGGGCTCTACGGGGGCGCGGCCTTCGTGCTCATCTACCTGTTCTTTTTGGTGATCCTGGGGCTGCCCATCATGGTGATGGAGTTTTCGGTCGGCCGTGCCAGCCGCAGGAGCGCCGCGGCCTCCTTTCGGGTGCTCGAGCCGCAGGGCTCGCACTGGCACCTGTTCGGCTATGTGGCGATGGCGGGCAACTACCTGCTCATGATGTTCTATACCACCATCGGTGGATGGATGCTCGCCTACTTTTTCAAGATGCTGCGCGGGGAGTTTGTGGGCCTCAGCCCGCAGGAGGTGCCGGGGGTCTATGACGCCATGCTCGCCGACCCCAAGGGGATGGTCCTTTGGATGCTGCTGGCCGTGCTGCTGGGGTTTGGCATCTGCTCGCTCGGGCTGCAGAATGGGGTGGAGCGGATCACCAAGGTGATGATGTCCAGCCTCTTCGTGGTGATGCTCGTCCTGGTGGTGCGCGCCGTCACCCTGCCGGGGGCCGGCGAGGGGCTGCGCTTTTATCTTTACCCCGACTTTTCGCGCATGCGCGAGCAGGGCTTTGCCACCACCGTCTTTGCGGCGATGGGCCAAGCCTTCTTCACGCTGAGCATAGGCGTCGGATCAATGGCGATCTTCGGCAGCTATATCGGCAAGGACCGCCGTCTGACGGGCGAGGCGGTCAGCGTCACCGCGCTGGACACCCTGGTCGCCCTGCTGGCGGGGGCCATCATCTTCCCCTCCTGCTTCGCCTTCGGGGTCAATCCGGACAGCGGGCCGGGACTGGTCTTCAAAACCCTGCCCAATATCTTCGGCGCCATGCCGGCCGGGCGGCTGTGGGGGACGCTCTTCTTCGTCTTCATGACCTTTGCCGCGCTCTCGACCATCGTGGCGGTGTTTGAAAACATCCTCTCCTTCGCCATGGACCTCTGGGGGTGGGGCCGCAAAAAGGCGGTGGTGATCAATATCCTGCTCATCTTCCTGCTCTCGCTGCCCGCGGCCCTGGGCTACAACTATCTTTCCGGGATCACACCGCTGGGGGCGGGAAGCACCATCCTCGACTTCGAGGGCTTCCTCGTCTCCAACAACTTCCTGCCGCTGGGGTCGCTGGTCTACCTGCTCTTCTGCGTCACCCGCTACGGCTGGGGATGGGACAACTTCATCGCCGAGGCGGACACCGGCAAGGGGCTGCGCTTCCCGAAGTGGGCGCGCTTTTATGTGACCTTCCTGCTGCCGCTGATCGTGCTGGTCGTTTTCGCCTATGGCTACCTGGAAAAGTTTTTCCTAAAGGGATGAACGGGCTGATTTTAAAAACCGAACGCCTCCTTCTCTGCCTGCCCGGAGGGCAGCAGCGCGCCGCGCTCCAGCGCCTGCCGCACTTTCCCGGATGGCTGGGCGACGAGGGCCAGCCGGAGGGGTATGGCTGCCTCGCGGCGCTGTGCAAAAATGAGCCGGCGGGCGCGATGGGGCTATTCTCCTGCACGCTCGGCGGCCGGCGGCTGTGCGGCCTCTACTACGGGCTGCTGCCCGCCTTTTGGGGCCGGGGCCTTGCCGCCGAGGGGGCGGCGCGCTGTCTGTCCTATGCCTTTGAGGCCCTGCGCTCCCCCTTCGTGGTGGCGCCGGTACCCGCTTCGGACCTGCCCGCGCGCCGGGTGGCCGAGCGGCTGGGAATGAAAATCGAAGGGGAGCAGGGCGGGAAGCTGGTCTACTGCCTGCACGCCCCGGGCGATACGGGGACAATATAAGGCCAAACGCCGATATGATGGATAAAGGAGTAGCTATGGAACTGCAAGCCAAGACGGTCGCGCAATCGCGCACCGAGCAGATACAGATTTTGATGCCCGAGCACATCAACGGCTACAGCCGCCTCTTCGGCGGCAAGCTGATGGAATGGATCGACGTGGTCGCCGGGGTGGTGGCCCGCCGCCACTCCGGGCGGGAGGTGACCACCGCCGCGATCGACAACCTGCAGTTCAAGGCCGCGGCCCACATCAACAGCACCGTCGTGCTGATCGGGCGGATCACCTATGTCGGGCGCACCTCGATGGAGGTGCGGGTGGACGCCTTTGTCGAGGAGCTCGACGGGCGGCGCCAGATGATCAACCGCGCATACCTGGTAATGGTCGCGCTCGACGAGCACGAGCAGCCCACCCCGGTGCCCCCGCTGATCCTGGAGAGCGAGGAGGACCGCACCGAGTGGGAGGCGGGGGTGCGCCGGCGCAACCTGCGCCGGGAGCGCCGGGCCGAAAATTATTGAAGAGGAGGAGCCCGGTTTGTTTTGCTGTCCGCTCTGTCAGCGGCCCCTGTTTGTGCGGCAGCGCGCGCTGTGCTGCGCCGCGGGGCACAGCTTCGACCTGGCCGCACAGGGGTACGTGAACCTCCTGCCGCCCAACCGCGGCGGCAGCCGCGACCCGGGCGACAACGCGGGGATGATCCGCGCGCGCACCACCTTCCTTGAAAGCGGGGGCTACGCCCCGCTGCGCGAGGCGCTCTGTGAGACGATCGGCGCGCTGTGCACCTCCCCTTCCCCCGCCATCCTGGATGCGGGCTGCGGCGAGGGGTATTACATAGACGGGCTCTGCGCCTACCTGCAAGCCTTGGGCTGGGAGCCCACCCTCTACGGGATCGACCTGTCGAAACACGGGGTGCGCCACGCCGCGCGGCGCTGCCCTAAGGGGCAGTTCGCGGTGGCGAGCATCTTCGAGCTGCCCTTCTCCGGGCACTGCCTGGATCTCGTTTACAACGTCTTTTCCCCCCTCTGCCCGCAGGAGTTTCACCGGGTGCTGCGCCGGGGCGGGCACTTTGTGGCGGTCTATCCGGCGGCGCGGCATCTCTACTCCCTCAAGGAGGTGCTCTACGAGCACCCCTATGAAAACGAGGAGAAGAGCTTCGAGCTCGAGGGTTTTTCCATCACCGGGCGCCGCCGCCTTTGCTACGACTTCACCGCCGAGGGGGCGCAGGTGCTGCAAAGCCTTTTCATGATGACCCCCTATTACTATAAGACCCCCATCGAGGGCGCAAAGCGGCTGGCCGGGCTCGAACGCCTTCGCACCACGGCGGACTTCTGGCTGGTCAGCTACCGCAAGCGGGGAAAGTTATAGGAGCCCCTTCATTTCCTTATCCTTTATCACAAAATAATATAGTGAATTTGTCTAAAATTAAATTGACATTTTATGAAATTATGGATAGAATGGAAACAGGAAACCGATCACCATCGCGCACACGGACAGAAGGAGGCTTTTTACCATGCCGAAAGCAAACGACAATCCACTATTGCTGCTAGACAACGGGAACATGATGTCGGTCGTCAACGAGGGGGAGTTTAAGTGCTCCAACCTCTCCTTCCATGAGGCGAAGGCCATCATCGAAATGTATGATGAGAAGGATATTATCAAGTGCTTCACCAACAATGGGATCGAGGACATCATCTTCAATTACCTCGGGATCGCGCGCAAGGAGTACGAGTATAAGCATGTGCGCAATATGCGCCCCGGGCAGGACGCCATCGCCTTCAAGTTGTACGAGACCCCCTCCGAGACCCAGCCGGTCATCGAGGCGGGCGACGGGGTGGAGGCCAAGAAGATCAAAAACGTCTATGTCTACTGCCAATACATCGCGCGGATTAAATAAAATTAAGTAACCGGCCCCGGGCAAAAGCCCGGGGCCGGTTCTTTGCATTGGCGCGCATCTTATTCCAAGGGCACTTTTACCGCGCGCCGCGCCTTGGGCTTGCGGTAGTCGAAGAGCAGCGCACACCCGGTCCGCTCCCTCCCCGGGGAGAGCAGGTCGAAGGAGAAGACCTCCAGATGGGTGATCCGCCGCAGCACGGCGGGGTCCTCCCCCTCATAGTCCGGCAGGTACCTCCCGCGGTTATGAGGCTCCTCGTAAAAGGTCCGGATGGGGCGGTACCACTTTGTCTGGTCCCGGCCGGCGAGGCAGGCGGGCAGCTTCTTCGGTTTGCCCTCCAGACAGATATCCAGCAGGATGAACTCCCCCAGCAGCGGGCCGTCGGCCCCGCAGCGCTGCGTGCCGAAGGCGTAGAGCCAGTCGTAAAGGGTGGTGCGCGAGAGGCTCTCCCCCGTCCAGCCGCCCTCCTCGAGAAAGCGCCGCAGCGCATGAAAGGTGTCAAACGCGCCCCGGCCCTCGAGCAGGAAGCGAAGCGTATGCGCGAAGGCGCCGCTGTTGTAGTAGCTTTCGACCATCTCTTCCACCCCCTTGAGGGTAAAGAGCTCGTCCGCCGAAAGGTGATCGGTAAACAGCACCTCATAGGGCGGGCAGGCGCGGGAGACGATCCCATAGCGGGGCGCATCCCGCTCCATCCTTGAGCCGGGCAGCACCTTTAAAAACCCGAGCTGGAGCTGGTCCGGCCCCAGCGAAAAGACGGTGTCGAAGGAGCGGGCAAAGTTTTGGTAGTCCTCCAGCGGCAGCCCGGCGATCAGATCGAGGTGCAGGTGGATGTTCCCATTTTCGCGCAGCCGGGACATTACCTCGCGAAGATGCGAAAGGTCGGCGCCGCGCCGGATGGCGCGCAGGGTGTCGGGGTTCACCGACTGCACCCCGATCTCGAACTGGAAGAGCCCGGGGCGTGCCCGGCCCAGGAGCCCCAGCTCCTCCTCGCCCAGCAGCTCGGCGGTGATTTCAAAATGGAAGTTGGTAAACCCGTTGTCCCGCTCCATCAGGTAGCGCCAGATGGCCATGCAGTGCTCCCTGTCGCAGTTGAACGTGCGGTCGCAAAATTTCACCTGCCGCACCCCGGCGGCGAGGAAGCGCCCAAGCTCGGGCAGCACCAGCTCCAGGGGCTTTCGGCGCACCCGGCGCTCCAGCGAGCTCAAACAATAGGTGCAATGAAACGGGCAGCCGCGCGAGGACTCGTAGTAGACGATCTGGTGGCGCAGCGCGGCGAGGTCGGGATAGCAAAAGGGCAGCTCGCGCATCTCCATCGGCGCGCACAGCGGGGTTTCGCAGACCTCCCCCTCCCGCCGAAAGGTCAACGACGGGACCGACGAGAGGTCCCCGCCGCTCCTGAGCGCGCGCAGCAGGCGGTAGAGCGGCTCCTCCCCCTCGCCGCGCAGGATGCCGTCGGCAAATGGCAGAGACGCCAGCAGCTCCTTCGCATGGAAGGAGACCTGCGGCCCGCCGAGGTAAATCGCCGCCCGCGGGCAGAGGGTGCGCAGGTCCCGCACGAGACGGCACACCAGCTCCCAGTTCCAGATATAGCAGGAGAAGAGGTAGCAGTCCGCCCTCTCGGCATAGAGCGCGCGCAAAATCGCATCGGGGTGCTGGTTGATGGTAAATTCCATTGCGCGCACCCCGTCAATCCCCCGCTGTGCCGCATAGGCGGCCAGGCCGCGCGCGGCGAGCGCGGTGTGGATGTATTTGGCGTTAATCCCGGCGATGATTGTTTTCATCCCTATCCTTACCCCTCTCTCGGGAATTGCGTGGCTGGCTTCCATTCTACCCCACCGGAAGGCAAAAATCCAGCGGGGACGAAAAGAATGTGTTTTCTTTTGCCAGAAACTGTGATAAAATGTTTTTATACCGGTTGCTGATTGGAGGGGGACTTTTTGGCAACTCAGATAACGGCTACAAATCCAAACGCCATGCGCGAACAGATCAAAAAACAGCTGGACGCGCTGCAACGCAAAAAACGCCGCCGGCGCAAGATATTCGTCCTGCTGCTGGCGGCCGTCATCGTCTGGCTGGTGATGACCTATGTCGTCGGGCTGGTGTTCGTTTCCGGCAATTCGATGTATCCGACCCTGAGCGACGGGGACCTGGCGCTCATCCTGCGCCTCTATAAGACCCCGCAGGCGGGGGACATTGTCTTCTTTCGCCCCGGCGAGGGCGAGGCGCCCGTCTTCAAGCGGGTGATCGCCACCGGCGGACAGACGGTGGACATTAATTTTAGGCGGGGCACGGTCCTGGTCGACGGCGAGCAGCTCGACGAGCCATACATCAGCACCGGGACCAAGCAGAAGTACGACGTCGAATTCCCGCTCGAGGTGCCGCCGGGGCAGATGTTCGTCCTGGGCGACAACCGCGAGATATCGCTCGACAGCCGGCACAGCTCGGTGGGCATGCCGGACGATTCCGCCCTGATGGGCAAGGTGATTTTCCTATTTCGTATGGGAGTGAAGTGACCATGAAGGCTTTTAAGGAAGCGGGTCAAACGTTGGCCTTTCTTTCTGTCGGCCCGCTCGGGGAGCGCCGCGCATATATGGACCTGTTGCTGCTCGCCGACCCCTGCGTGGAGATGGTGGAGCGCTATCTCGGCCGCGGGGTCATGCTCGCCGCAATGGAAAATGGGCAGGCTGTGGGCGTAATTGTCGCGGTGCCCGAGGCGGCGGAATGCTGGGAGATCAAAAACCTTGCGGTGCGCGAGGACATGCACCGCAGGGGCTTTGGCCGGGCGCTGATCGCCGCCTGCGAGCGGGAATGTCAAAAGCGCGGCGCCTCCCGTATGACGGTGGGCACGGCGGACACCAGCCACGGGAACCTGGACTTTTATGAAAAATGCGGCTACCGCCGGGAGCGGGTGCTCAAGAACTTTTTCACCGACAATTACCCCGAGCCGGTCTACGACGAGGGCGAGCAATGCGTGGACATGATCTATCTCGGCAAAACCTTATGAATCGACGGTCCCCGCCGGGGAAGCCCGGTGGGGACCGGTTTTTATCTTTATCTGGAAACGGAGTAGTACAATGGAAAAACAAATCTGGAAGCCCGGCACCCTGCTCTCTCCGGTGCCGCCCGCCATCGTCACCTGCGGGTCGATGGAGCGCCCGAACCTGCTCACCGTGGCCTGGACGGGGATCGTCAACTCCAATCCGCCCATGACCTACGTCTCGATCCGGCCCGAGCGGTACTCCTACGGGCTGATCAAGGAGAGCGGGGAGTTCGCCATCAACCTGACCACCGGCGCGCTGGTGCGCGCGGCGGACTTCTGCGGGGTGCGCTCGGGGAAGGACCTGGACAAGTTTGAAGCCGTCCATCTCCATCCGCAAAAGGCGGAGAAAATCTCCGCCCCCCTGCTCGCGGAGAGCCCCTTGAGCCTCGAGTGCCGGGTTGTAAAGGCGCTGCCGCTCGGCTCGCACGAGATGTTTTTGGCCGAGATCGTGGCGGTGCAGGTGGATGCCTCTCTGGTGGATGAAAACGGCAGGCTCAACCTCGGCAAATGTAACCTCGCCGCCTACGCCCACGGGGAATATTTCGCGCTGGGCAAGCGGATCGGCACCTTCGGCTTCTCGGTCAAGAAGCGCCGCCGGAGCCCGCCCTCCCGGAAAAAGCAGGCGAAATAACAACGGCCCGGCATTCTGCCGGGCCGCTTTGTTCTTACCGTATCAACCACTTACACCTCGATCGTGCGCACATGCGCGGCATCTGAAAAGAGGTTCATGATGTCCGCGACGTCGTACGCTTCGGGGAACTTGGCGGTGAATTCCATGTCGATCGCCCCGCTCTTGTGCCTTTTCGCCTTGACACCCAGCACCTGAATGCCGTGCTCGCGCAGGATTTCCCGCAGCGCGTCGACCGTCTCCACCGAGGAGTCGTCCAGCTCGATGTAGATCTGCTCGGCCACCGGGATCTTCATCCAGCGCAGGTCCTTGTGCAGCAGCACCTGCACCAGGATGATCAGCAATGTGGAGGCGATCCCGATGACGTACATCCCGCCGCCGATCGCCATCCCGACGCCCACCGTCGCCCATATCCCCGCCGCGGTGGTCAGCCCGCTGACCCCCTGCCGGCGCACAAAAATCATCCCGGCTCCCAGGAAGCCGACGCCGGTGACGATGCCCGCGGCCACACGGGAGGGGTCGAGATTTATGCTGTCGTAGATCACCACGTCGTAAAAACCGTACTTTGAAATGAGCATCATCAGCGCCGAAGCGAGGGACACGATCAGGTGGGTGCGTATCCCCGCCTCCTTGAGCCGGTTCTTGCGCTCGAAGCCGATCAGCGCGCCGCAGACGGCGGCTATCACCAGGCGAAGCAGGTACTCCAGTTGGGTCAGGATCAGTGCGACGGTTTCGCTGTCCATTTTGTCAGCCTCCAAAATTTACAATAGGATCAGTATACCATTTTTCTTCGTTTGAGACAAATCGCTGCATTCCAAACGGCGCGGGGCCCCGTTTTGCATAAAACCCTGCAGCTGTCATTTTTTTGCCCGGATGATCACCGTACCGCGGTTTTCGTAGAGCGCCTCCGCCTTCTGAAAGCCCGCGTTTTTCAGAAGTGTCAGCTGGTGCTCCAGGGTCAGCGGGATGTCGATGTGGACAAACTGCCCGGGCGGGATGCCAAATTTCTGCCGCCGGTATTCGTACCCTTCCAGGCAGAGCCGCTTCTCCTCGTCGCAGCAGGCGACATAGTCGCATTCCAGATAGCACCCTCCCCGCTTGATCGCGCGGCAGAGCTTTTCGTAGAGCGCCTGCTTTTTGTCCGGCTTAAAGTGGTGCAGCGTCTCAAAGGAGAGGGCCGCACCGAAACGCTCCTCCCCCAATGGATATGCAAAATAATCCGCCTGAATGAGCGTGATCCGGCGGCCGGGATACTTTTCCCGGAGCTTCCCCAGCATGGTGCCCGACAAATCGATTCCGGTGACCTCGATTTGGTCGAAGCGGCGGAACACCGAAGCGAGCTCCAGCCCGGTGCCGCAGCCGATGTCCAGCAGGCTCCGGGGGTCCCCCGGAAAATAGTCGGCGATGTGCTCGTATTCCTTTGCCCAGCGCCCGAGGTGTCTGTCCTCGTAAATGCCGATCCTGTTGTGAAAAAAATCCGCCATCTCCTCGGGCGCCTCGTCCCGCACCGAGCTTAGCCACTCCCGAAGCTCCTTTAGATAGGCTTCCTGCTCCTGTGGCGTTCTGACTTTACTTTCCAGCATAGGCCGCTCCTTTTATAAATGTCGTTGTATTCTCCATTATAATACAAAAAGCCGGGATGGGCAAAAGAAGCGCCAAAACCATATGGTTTTGACGCTTCTTTTTTGTCAGCCGTTAAAAAATTCCGCGGTACCGATTTTCTTGATGTTCACCTTGATCCGCTCGATCGAGGCGAGCAGGTGGCTCGGGCTGTCGTCGGTAGCCAGGTATTGCAGCTCGGCGGTCAGCGAGGTGATCTCGTCGAGCTGCGGATGGCGGATGAAGCGCAGCAGGCGCTCCTCCCTATCCTCCCACTGCTCGCCGTATAGGCGGCACATTTCAGAGAGCTCATCCGGGCCCGCCTCCCCCGAAAGGGCGGCCTGCTCAATCCTGTCAAGCTGGGCGGTCATCTCCTCGGCCGCGGTGCTGTACTGGTGCAGCGAAAAGGTACAGACTCCCAGGATTGCCGCCAAGAGCGCCAGGGAAATATAAAAGCGTCCCATCAGGCCACCTTCTCCTTCTTAATGATGTGGTAGTTCGCCTGCCGGTTGCAGGTCATTAAAAAAATGTCCTCGAGCCGCACCTTCTGATCCCCCAGGGTCTTTTCCAGCCACTCATGGCGCAGGTTGCAGTAGCGCAGCGCCTCCTCGATGAGCTGCCCGTCCGAGATCATTACCACCGGCGGGGCGCTCTCCTGCCCGTCACTCGGCAGGTTCAGCATTTCGGCGGTGACATTGCGGGCCTCGAACTTTTGATAGACCGACACCTTTCCGGTGGTCTCCACGATGGCGAAGGCCACGTCCGCGATGTCAAAGACGTTGTTCTGGCGCAGCTGCTCCATCAAATCGTCGATCGAAAAGCGCAGGTCGCGCAGCTGGCGCTGGTCGATCACCCCGTCGCGGATCACGATCTTGGGCGACCCGGAGAGAATCTTGCGCGCACGCTTACTCTTGAGCGCCACCGTGGACATGATCACCTCGCAGCTGACCAAGGTCAAAATCGGCAGGATGCCGGTCAGCAGCGGGATGTCAACGTCCTCGATGGGCAGGGTCGCGATGTTTGAGATCAGGATGGTCACCACAAATTCCGAGGGCTGCAGCTCGCCGAGCTGGCGCTTGCCCATCAGGCGCAGCCCGACGATGATCAGCGCATAGAGGATGATGGTTTTGAAAAAGATTGTAAACATCCGGCCTTACACTCCAATCCGTTTTGTACGTTTAACTTCCATTAGTATTGTTTTTCCCACCATAAATATACCCGCCAAAGCTGGTAATAATAGCGTTAGCTGTGCCCGCTTATGTTGATAGGAGGCGATTCGTTTGTTTTCATTTTTAAAGAAAAAGGTGCGCCAGGAAAAACGCCGGGAATACCAGCCGCCGAGCCCCGTGCCGGGTGAGAATGAACGGCTTGTGGCCTCGCTGTCCGACAACATGATCAAAATACGGGGGCTGTGCGGCAATTCCTCCGATTTGACCGACCGGCGCATCGCGGTGGGCGGGGTCGAGATGGCGGTGCTCATCAGCGAGGGGATGGTGAGCCTCGCGACCTTTTCCGAGATCATGGCCGAGCCGCTGATGAACTCAGGCCTCGGGCCGGACAGCACCCCGCAGGAGGTGCTGCAGTTTACCCGCACCCTCTCGCTGCTCGGGATGGACCAGAAGGAATTTTATACCTATGCGGAGCTCTTCACCTTCCTCGACTCGGGCTTCGCGGTCCTGCTCATCGAGGGCGAGGCGCTCGGCGTCGCCTGCGGCATGCAGGGCTTTTCCTTCCGTTCGATCTCCGAGCCGTCGAGCGAGGTGAACGTGCGCGGCAGCCGGGAGGGGTTCGTTGAGCCCATGCGGATCAACATGACCATGATCCGCCGGCGGATCAAATCCCCGGCGCTGCGCTTTGAGATCATGTCCTGCGGAGTGCGCTCCAAGACCGACATCTGCCTGGTCTACATGTCCGACACCGTCTCGGGCTCCCTGCTCGACAAGGTGCGTGGGCGGCTGCGCAGCGCCAAGCTGGACGTGGTGCTCGAATCGGGCTACCTCGAACCCTTTTTGGAGGAGGGGCCGCTCTCCCTCTTCCCCGGCGTGGGCACCACCGAGCGCCCGGACACCCTGGTGGCCAAAATCTGCGAAGGGCGGGTGGCGGTGCTGGTGGACGGCACCCCCTTCGCGCTGATCACCCCTTACCTCTTTAACGAAAACTTCCAGAGCATCGACGACTATACCCACCGTCCCTATTACGCCACCTTCATCCGCTTCCTCAAATATGCGGCGTTCTTTCTGACCATCCTGCTGCCCGGGGCCTATGTCGCGCTGGCCACCTTCGACCCCGAGCTCTTCCCGAACGCCCTGCTCTTCAACATCGCCACCAGCGAGGAGAGCACCCCCTTCCCATTGATGTTCGAGGCGCTGATCATCCACTTCATCTATGAGCTGATGCGCGAGGCCGGGCTTCGCCTGCCCCGCCCCATCGGGCATGCGGTGAGCATCGTCGGCGCGCTGGTCATCGGGGATGCGGCGGTGACGGCGGGCCTCATCGGCGCGCCGATGGTGATGGTGGTCGCCGTCACCGCGATCAGCTCGTTCGTCATCCCCACCCTTTACCAGTCGATCACCGTGCTGCGTTTCGCCTTCATCCTCATCGGGGGGACGCTGGGTGTGTTCGGGATCACCCTGGGGCTGACGGCAATGCTCTGCAACCTCTGCGCCAAGCGCCCGATGGGGATCCCCGAGACCGCCCCCGCCTCCCCCTTCTCGGCCTATCCCATGCGCGACATCTTCACCCGGGTGAGCTGGCGTACCCTCGGCCAGCAGCAGCTCCAGGTGCAGGACCTGCCAGGCAGCGAGGTCGACGATTCAAGGCAATAAAGAAAGGAGTCCTGGCTTTTGCCCCAGATCACAGTTTCACAATTTTTCATCATGCTCTTCCTCTGCCGCTCCTTTTCCTTTTTCACCATCGTGCCCGGACTGCGCGAGTCGGCGAGCGGGTCGGCGGGGCTCGCGAGCCTGGTCCTCTTTGTCGTATTCAGCGTGCTCATCATGCTGCCGAGCTTTCTGATCCTGCGACGCCAGAAGGGGGTCGGGCTGATCGAATTCGCCTACCAGCGCTCCCAGGGCGCGGGCTTTGCCTGCGCCACCCTCTTTGCGCTGCTGGCGCTGAGCGTCGCCATCGACAACGTGGTCCATTTTGCCGTGTTCATCACCTCGGCCGTCTATCCCAACGACTCCAACGTGATCTTTGTGGTGCTGTTCACCCTGGTAGCGCTCTACATGGTCTATCTGGGACTGGAATCCACCGCCCGTTTTTCGGGGCTGGCGCTGATCCTGCTGCTGGGCTCGCTGGTGATGATCGTCCTCTCCCTGGCCCGGGAGTTTGACACCGTTGGGCTGATCTCCCCCTTCATCAATGGGATCAGGCCGGTGGTGCAGGGCGGGGCGGTCACCGTCAACGAATCCAGCGAGCTCATGCTGGTCCTGCTCTTCATCCCCTACCTCAAGGGGAACGTCAAAAAGGGGTTTTTGTGGTGGGTGCTGGGGGTGTTCGCATTGCTGGAGGGGATGATCTTCGTCACCCTGTGCACCGTTGGGCAATACGCCGTCACCCAGTCCTATCCGCTCTACGCGGTGGCCAAGATGGCGCGGCTGTTCTACTTCCAGCGCATGGATGCGGTCCATATGGTCATCTGGACGATGATCGGGCTGATCAAGAGCGCGCTCTACCTCTTTATCGCGCAGCGCTGCCTGTGCTTCCTCTTCGGCGCCAAGCGCAAAAACACCATCCTGCTCGCCCTGGGTGGGATCACCATCCTCTGCTCCCTGCTGCTGGCGCACTACTTCACCGCCTACCAGGCGCTGTATAACTTCACCCTCACCGGCATCCCGCTCTATGTGGCGGTCCTCCTGGTGCCGGTGCTGCTGATCCTCATCCCGGGGCGGCGCAGGAAGGAGGATAAGGCATGAAACGTTTGTCTTTGCTGATTGCCCTTGTGCTGTCCCTTTCCTTGCCGCTTTGCGGCTGCATGGAGACCATCCGCCTCAAGGACCGGGCCATCGTGCAGGCCGTCGGGGTGGACTATGAGGACCAAAAATTCCAGCTCACCTTCCAATACTTCGTACCCAGCGGCAGCGGCGGGCAGACCGCCTTCGACGCATCCGAGCTCAACAACAACATCATCCGCAGCGAGGGCGACACCATCACCGAGGCGGTGAGCGAGGCCACCCGCAAGGAGGGCAAGCAGATCTTCTTCGGCTCGAACAAGATCATCGTCATCGGAAAGGCGATGGCCGAGGAAAACCTCAAAAAAGCGGTGGACTACTTTAACGCCAACCATCAGCTCCATCCGAGCGTCTACCTGATGATCGCCGAGGAGTCGGCCTCGAAGATCGTCACCGCGCAGATCAGCCGGGGGATCGTCCCGGCCTCGGCCATCGAGCAGGTGGCCGACAACGCGATGAACCACCGCCACATGAACGGCGGGCGGATGGTGGACGTGGTGTCCAAGCTGGAAACCGGCCACGACTCGGTGGACGTGCCGATGGTAAAGCTCAGCCAGCAGAGCGGGAAGCCCGAGGTGGAGATCGACGGCGGAGCGCTCATCAAAAAGGACAAGATGGTGGACACCCTCACCGAGCAGGAGATCCAGGGGATCATCTGGTTTTTGGGCAAAATGGAGGACGCGACCATGACCGTCTCCCTGCCCGAAAAGGGCAGCGCCGCGCTGGAGATACTGGAGTGCTCCTCGCGCATGAAGCCCCGCCTTGAGGAGGGCAGGCTGGTTTTTGATGTGAAGATCCGCTGCGACAGCGCGCTGCGCGAGCTGATCTCGGACGAGGGCGGAGACATCACTCAGGAGATCGTTCCCCTGGTGCAGCAGATGCAGGAACGCAAAATCCGGCAGCTGATCAATCTCGCACTGAACAAAACCCTGCGCGGGCACGGCGCGGATATTTTGCGCCTCACCGACCACGTCAAGAAGTATCTTCCAAACTATTACAACGAACACCGCGACAATCTTGAAGCCATGTTCGAAAATTCGGGGTTTAATTTTGAAATTGTATGTAATATTAGCAGAATGGGGCTTGAAGCATCCGGAAATTAGGGTTAAAATAAGGATGGTACAATTTTCCTGAAAATAATACAAATTCTAGTATTTTATGCCTTTAATTTTCCTTCCGGGAGCAAGAAAATTTTGCGGCTTGGAAATATCCCGTGCCGGGAGGCACGCGGAATTTCTATCTAAAAGCAAAAGGATTTGCCTATCATATTATCGCCCGACCCGTGGGAAATTAAGTTTGGATTGTCTGGTGCAATCCAAATCAAAATGTTTGCCGGATGGCATCCGTCTGTTTCAGGCGGGCGGGAAAGGCGGTTATTCCAATGAGAAGGTTCTACAAGGCGGTGGCAGGCGTGCTGTCCATCTGTGTGATGGGCGTGCTGTCTCTCGCCATATACGTCGGGAACACGCTTCCAGACCAGTTCTACGTCGCACAGGGCGAACAGCTCAAAATCCATTATCCGTTTGAGCTGCACCCCGAGGCGCAGAACACCATGCTGCCGATCGAATCCTACGACACGGCGGGCAACACCTACGCGCTCAACCTGCGGATGTTCGGCGGGGTGAGCGTCAAGCAGGTGCAGGTGCAGGTGGTGGACCGCAAGATGGTGGTCCCCTGCGGGATTCCCTTCGGGATCAAAATGTTTACCGAAGGGGTGATTGTGGTCGGCATGTCGGACGTCGACACCGACGCCGGGCTGCTCAATCCGGCCAAGGCGTGCGGGATCCAGATCGGCGACATCGTGATGAGCATAAACGGCACCAAGGTCTCCTCCAACGAGCAGGTCGGCGAAATCGTGCAAAAGAGCGGCGGCGTGCCGCTGAGCGTACAGCTCAAGCGCGGGGATGAGGTCTTTAATCTAAAGCTGAGCCCCATCCTTTCCAGCATAGACGGCCAATATAAGGCCGGGATCTGGGTGCGCGACTCCTCGGCGGGGATCGGCACCATGACCTACTACGACCCCAAATCCGGCTGCTACGCGGGGCTGGGGCACGCGGTATGCGACATCGACACCCAGATGGTCATGCCGCTGTATTCCGGCGAGATCGTGCGCGCCAACATCAGCGGCGTCTCGCTCGGGCACGCGGGCGCGCCCGGCGAGCTCAAGGGGATGTTTGTGGACAACCGGGCGATGGGCACGCTGGACGTGAACAACGAGACCGGCGTATTTGGAAAGCTCTATTCCTCTTATCCCTACAACCAGCCGGTGGAGATGGCCCATTCCTATGAGGTCGAACGTGGACCGGCCAGCATTTTGTGCACCGTTTCGGGCGAAACGCCGGAAATCTATTCGGTGAATATCGACCGCCTCAACGGCGCCAGCGAAACCGACACCAAGAATATGGTTATTTCGATTACCGATCCTAAATTACTTGCCAAAACCGGCGGAATCGTACAGGGCATGAGCGGAAGCCCGATCCTGCAAAATGGCAAGCTGGTCGGCGCGGTAACCCACGTTTTTGTCAACGATCCGACAAAAGGTTACGGGATCTTCGTCGAGAATATGGACCATACCATGAAGGGTGTCGCAGTGGAAGAAGCAAGGGCTTCGTGATATATTACAAAATTTTCCAGAAATGTTTGAATAACTATATAATGTATATTTTACGACAGCCACTTGCAATTACTACCAATATATGGTAAACTACGGTCATCAGGGAATGTAAGAAAATTCCAATTAGACAATCGGAGGTAACATCATGAATTCCAAAATCAAGGTTCTCATCGGCGACGACTCCAACAAAGATTTCTGCGCACAGCTCGCATCGATCCTGCGCCACTACGGGGTGAGCATAGTCGCCTGCCCCAAGGACGGCAAGCGGGTGGTCGAGATGATCAAAACACAGCATCCAACCGTGGTGCTGATGGATGCCTTCATGCACAATCTGGACGCGATCGGGGTGATGAAGGAGATCGCCTCGAGCGACCTGCCCGACGCGCCCCTCTTCATGACGATGTCCACCTGCGACAACAAGGTGCTCCAGCGGGAGCTGACCGCCACCGGTTCGGTCTATCATTTCCTGCAGCCGTTCGACGTGGAGGTGATGGCGGAACGCATCGTCCAGATGGCGGGCAACGAGCATCCGATGGACCTCACCAGCAAGAGCGGGAACCGTGAGGTGGACCTCGAGGTGATGGTCACCGAGATCATCCACCAGATCGGCGTGCCCGCCCACATCAAGGGCTATCACTACCTGCGGGATGCGATCATCATGTGTGTGCAGACCCCGGAAATCATCAATTCGGTGACCAAGCAGCTCTATCCCAACGTGGCCAAGCTGCACGACACCACCTCCTCGCGCGTGGAGCGCGCCATCCGGCATGCGATCGAAGTGGCCTGGGACCGCGGCGACGTGGACACCCTCAACAGCTACTTTGGTTATACCATCCACAACCAGAGAGGTAAGCCCACCAACAGCGAATTTATCGCCATGATTGCGGATAAGCTCCGCCTGCGGCTCAAGGTCGCCAACTAAGCCTTCGAGATTGTCTATCCGGGCGGGCAGCATACGCTGTCCGCCCTTGTTTTTATTGCCGGAACGCCGGCCACAAAAATTTTAAAAAGGAGGGAAACGAATGCTCACCTACCGCTTGGCATCCCCCGCGGACGCCCCGCAGCTCGCGCGGCTGCGCTGGCTCCACGAGTGGGAGCAGGATTCAAATCAGCCGATGGCAGAAGCACAGTTTCTCCCGCTGTGCGGGGCTTTTCTGGCAAAAGCCTTGGAAGAAAAATCCTATTTTTGCTTTTTGGCCGAGGAGGAAGGGAAAATCATCTCGAACGTCTGGGTCTGCCGGGTACCGAAGATACCGAGCCCCCGCGAGGCGCAAGGACAGATCGGCTACGTCACCAACGTACATACCCTGCGGCAGTACCGCAGCCGCGGGATCGGCAGCGCGCTGATGGAACGGGTAAAAGCCTTTGCAAAAGAAAACGGATATGAGCTGCTCTTTGTCTGGCCGAGCGGGCGGGCCGTCCCCTTTTATGAGCGGCAGGGCTTTCGCGCCGAAAATGAAATGATGGAATGTCCTCTCGCCTGCGAATGATTGCATCTCTTCTGCTTTTGGTTTATGATAAAACCAAACGGAGGCGGACAATATGATAAAGAACACCTGGTGCATCTACTTCAGCCCCTCGGGAACGACCAAAAAAACCGTCAATCAAATCGCGGCCGGGATTCAAAAAGAGTGGCGGGAATGCGACCTGCTGGCCCAGCGCGAGCCTATGCCGGAGCTCGGTCCGGACGATCTGCTGATCGCCGGGGCGCCGGTCTTCGCCGGGCGGATTCCCTCCCCCTGCGCCGAGCGGCTGCGCGGCGTCCGCGGCGACAAAACGCCCGCGATCATCGCGGCGGTCTACGGCAACCGGGACTATGACGACGCGCTGCTCGAGCTGCAGGAGCTGCTGGAAGGACAGGGCTTCCGGGTGATCGCGGCGGCCGCCGCGATCGCGCAGCACTCCATCTTCCCCGACGTCGCCGCCGGGCGGCCGGACGAGGAGGATCTGCGGCAGCTTCAGAATTTTGCCGGTAAGTGCGCAAAGCTGTTGGAGAGCCTGCCGCAGCCGGGCAGGCCCAGCGTCAAGGGGCACGCCCCTTACCGCGCGCCCGCTCCGGTCCCGCTGAAGCCCTCGGCGGACCGCTCCTGCACCCGCTGCGGGGCCTGCGCTAAAATTTGCCCCACCGGGGCGATCGACCCCAGGTACCCCCAGGAAACCGACAAGGAGCGGTGCATCTCCTGCACCGCCTGTATCGCGGCCTGCCCGCAGCATGCCCGCGCCTTTCGCGGGCCGGCTTACAAGATTGCCAAGGCGGGCTTCGTCAAAAAGTTTTCCGCCAGAAAAGAGCCCGAATTTTTCCTTCTTTAGGCGCTAAAAGCCCCGCCCCGGCAAACGCCGGGGCGGGGCTTTTCTAATTTTGATTTATCCCTTGACCGCGCCCGAGGTCAGGCCCGCGATGATGTACTTCTGGAAGATGAGCGCCAGCAGCACCGGGGGCAAGCTCGCAATTACGCCGGAGGTGCAGGTCAGGATGTAATCCGCGCCGTACTTGCTGGAAAACTCGGTGATCAGCACCGGCAGGGTCTTGGCCGCCAGCGAGGTGAAGTTGAGCGCGTAGAAAAACTCGTTCCAGGAGATGATGAAGGCGAAGATGGTGGTGGCCGCCAGCCCTGTCGAGGCGACCGGCAGCACGATCAGGAAGAAGGAGCGCAGCCGCCCGCAGCCGTCGATCATCGCCGACTCCTCCAGCTCGGTGGGGATCCCGTCGATGTAGCCCTTCATGATCCAGATGACGAAGGGGAGCACGAAGGAGAGATAGACCACCGTCAGCGCCCAGATGTTGTCCAGCAGCTTCGCGCGCAGCATGATCATGTACAGCGGGATGATGATCGCGATCGGCGGGATCATCTGGGTAAAGAGGATGGCCATGAAGGTCTGTTGCTTGAAGCGGAAGCGGAAACGCGAGAAGGCGTAGGAGGCGAGGATCCCCACCGCCATCGAGACGGCGGTCACGCAGACAGTGACGATCGCACTGTTTTTCATCGCGTACATGAACTGCGAGGCCGCGTCGGTGGTGGAGTTCGAGGTCCCCAGCAGCATATCCTTGTAGTTTTGCAGCGTCGGGTGCCGGGGGATAAACTTGAGCGGCACCTCCATCAGGTCCACCTTGGTGGAGATGCTCGAAATCACCATCCACAGATAGGGCGCCAGGACATAAACGACGATCAGCAGCACCAGCGCATAGAGCCCGGTGCGCTTAAGGACGTGTTTGAGTTTTTTGTTCATCTTGCTCCCTCCTCTAATCTTCCTTGCTGGCGAACACCTTGATATAGATGAATGTCAGCACGAAGCAGACCATCGACAGCATGTAGGACATGGCCGAGCCGTAGCCGAACTTGAGGAACTTAAAGGTGTTCTTGTGAATGAAGAAGGTCATCAGCTCGGTGCCCGAGGCGGGGCCCCCGCCGGTGAGGATGAAGACCAGATCGAAGGTCTGCAGCGCCCAGATGGTCTTGGTGATGGCCAGAATCAGCACCACCGGCTTGATCAGCGGCAGGGTGATGGTACGGAAGGTGTGAAAGACGTTCGAGCCGTCCACCCTGGCCGCCTCGTAGATGTCCGGGGAAATATTGGCCAGCGCCGCGATGGTCAGCAGCACGACGTAGGGGGTCTCCTTCCAGATGTTGGCGAAGAGCATGCAGTTGAGCGCGCTCAACGGGGTGCCCAGCCAGACCTGGTAGCTGTCGATCAGCCCCAGCTTCAGGAGCAGGGCGTTGAAGACGCCGTAGTTGGCGTTGAAAATCCACTTCCACATGACCGCGTTGACCACCGTGGGCAGGGCCCAGGGCAGGATCATGATCCCGCGCACAAAGCCGCGGCCCTTGAATTTCTGGTTGAGCACCAGCGCGATCCCGACCCCCATGAAGATTTCGGTGAAGACGGTGATTACCGTAAAGTAGACCGTCAGCGAGATCGATTTGAGGTAATAGGTGTCCTGGAACATTTCGATGTAATTTTTGAGCCCCACGAACTGGTAGGTATTGCTGGAGAAGTTGATCTCGTGGAAGCTCAGATAGATCGAATAGAGGATCGGCAGGATCAGCACGCCCAGGATGATCAAAATGCTTGGCGCAATCAGAAGCTGGGGCAGATGCCTATCCAGGAACGGGCGGCCGTCATGCCGCTGCCCGCCTTGGTTTTTGCTCATACTTCATCACATATCCTTTCACAGCGGGACAGCCGCCACCGCTTTTAAAATTTCATAGAAGGGTTTGCCCTTTGGACACCGGCAATCGCTGCGGCTGATGCCTTGCTCCGCCGGTTTCCCCATGGAACCCCTTCCGTTCGCAAATCGGCTCCGCAGGCCCACAGGGCCTGCTCACCGCCAGTTTGCTCTGAAGGTGTCCCTACGGCAGGCAAAGCCCGCCTGCGGGACAAACTTGATAGCCAGTGCGGCGCGGGCATTTACCCGCGCCGCCGGCAATCCACAGCCCCTACGCCTGGGGCTGGATCTTCTTGCACTGCTCTTCCATCTCCTCGAGCCCGTCGTCCACCGAGACCTGGCCGAGCAGGATCTTCTGGGACTCCACCAGCACGACGTTGGCAAACTCGTCGTACCAAAGCAGGCTCGGCAGGCCCTTGGAGTTGGCCGCCTGCTTGCCGAAGCCGGACCAGTGCGGGTACTTCGCCAGCAGGTCGGGGTCGTTAAAGAGCTCGCTCCAGATCGGCAGCGCGCCGATCTCCTCGGCCTTGCGCTTGTCGAACTCCTTGGAGGACATGTATTTAATGTAATCCCAGGCCGCGTCGTAGTTCTTGCTCGCCTTGGGGATGGCCATCGCTTCCGGCAGGGTCAGGACCGCCTGGGTCTGCCCGTCGCCCGAGACCGAGTAATCGGCCACGGCGATCTCGCCGACCACCTTGGAGGTGCTCTCGTCGTTCGAGGACTGATAGATTCCCGGCCACGCCTGCACGCAGAAGGCGGTGTCGCCCATGTTGAAGATATTGGCGACCGTCTCATAGTCGGAGGTCATCGAGCCCGGGTCGACGATCTTGTCGGTGTTGAGCCCGTTCGCCACGAACTCGTAGGCCGCCTTGACCCCGGGGTCGGTGGTGATGGTGAGGTTGCCCTCGCTGTCAAAGAAGTCGCCCCCGAAGGAGTAGACCACGAAGAACATCTCGTTGACACAGGATTGCGCCTGCATATAGGAATCCGAGTAACCGAACTTGGTCAGCCCCTTCTCCTGCATGACCTTGGTCTGCTCCTTCAGCTCCTCCCAGGTCTTGGGGGGCTCGCTGAAGCCGGCCTGCTCGAGTTTGGCCTTATTGTACATAAAGAAGCGGGTATCGTTGTTCCAGGTGATCCCGTAGAGCTTGCCGTCGTAGGAGAACTTGTCGATCAGCCCGGGCAGCATGCCGGTCTTCATCTCGTCGGTGACATAGTCGTCCAGCGGGATGATCCAGTTGTTGGTGACGAATTTCGGCACCCAGGAGTTGTCGAACTCGATCACATCGTAGGAACCGCCGCCCGCCGCCATCTCGGTGGTGATCCGGTCGGCCACGTTCTCCCAGCTCATGTTGATCAGCTCGACCTGGTTGCCCGACTCGCTTTCATAGCCTCGGGTTTCCTTCTCCATGAAGCCGATGTTGTCCATTTCATGCTTGGGCATGAGCACCGTAATCTTGCTCGCCCCTTCGGACGAAGCTTCTGGCGCCGCTTCGCCGCCGGCCTCGGAAGCGGGGGTCTTGGGTTCGCCGCTCGCGGCGGGCGTCCCGCTCTTGCTCGAGCAGGCCGTCAGGGAGCTGGCCGAAGCCAGCATGCAGGCCGCCAACAGTATGGAAAGTATCCTTTTTTTCATCTTGCTCGTTCCTCCCTTTATTTCGGTTGCATATAAAGCCGGGCGGGGTGCCGCGATCTGTCTGCCGCCGCTTTGCGTGATTTTATTGTAGCACCGGCTTTCATAAAAAAGCTATCTCCCGTTTCGGTTTTCGTTCCCAAAATCCAGCATTTTCCCATCGCCCAAATCGGCACTCCATCGTCAATATTTTGTTTCGGCGGTCCACCAAACCGCATGACGGCGGGCTTTTCGCCCGTTGGGGCGGAGGATGGGCCTTTTTAGAGAAGTGCGCAAATACAATCGTTGTGTTATACTGTACTTGTGCAAATGGCAGAGTAGAGGGGGCAAAGCGTTGGAAAAATTCGTACCGAACCGCCGCAGCGTCATCTTTAAATGGCTCCTGTCCTATATCTCAATTTTGATCGTGCCGCTGCTGGTGAGCGGGCTGGTCTATATGGGCTACTCCCGCGCGCTGCGCAGCGAGATCAACGATGTCAACGCGGCGCTCCTGCGCCAGGTCAAGAGCGATGTGGATGCGCGCCTGTCCGACACCGAGACCCTCTCGGTGCAGATCGGCTGGAATCCGCGGCTCAAGTCCCTGATCGCCGACCGTTCGGAAAACTATCCGGCCGACGCTTATAACCTGATCATGCGGGACTTCAAGGTCTACCGGATGTCGAACAGCTTCATCGAAAATTTTTACATCCTGCTCAAGGATAAAAACGCCGCGCTCTCCAACGTCACCGTGCTGCGCGACGATTTGTACGAGCAGATGATCGACCGCTACCGTCTGCTCTCAAACGGCGAGCCGCTGCGCCCGCTGTTGTGGAACAAGCACGCCAGCGAGTTCATCACCCTGCAGGAGGAGAGCCGTCCCGGTGAGGAGCGCACCGTGGTGGCGCTGCTGCAATCCCTGCCGCTGGACAGCTCGGTGGACGTGAACGCCACCTTGCTGATCCTGCTCAACAACTCCCAGCTCACCGACACCATCCGCAACATCCAGTGGATCGACCGCAGCGTCGTGCTGCTGCTGGACGAGAACGACAACATCCTCGCCTCCAGCGAGCCGTATACCCTGCCCACTGAATTGCGCTACTCCAATCTGGACGAGCAGAACGACCTGTACACCTACACCGACGAAAGCGGCCGGGCGTACACCGTCGCGCACACCACCTCGGACGTGATCGGCTGGAAGTACGTCTCGATCACCCCCAACGAGGTCTTCTTCGAGAAGTCCAACGACATCAGGCGGATCACCTATATCACCATCCTGTGCAGCCTGCTGCTGGGGCTGGTGATGTCCCTGTTCTTCGTCAAGAGCAACTACCTGCCGGTGCGCAAGCTCGTGGGGGTGCTCGCCGACAAGGCGGGAATCCCGTTCGATCAGCGGCACAACGAGTTCGGCTTCATCGAGGACGCGCTCTCCTCCACCCTGGGCGACAAGCAGAAGGTGGACCGGGTGCTGGATAAACAGCTGCAGCACCTGCGCCAGAGCTTCCTCGGCAGGCTCTTAAAGGGGCGGGTGGACCCCTCGATGAGCGTGCAGGAGGCGCTCTCGCTTTACGATCTGCACTTCTCCTCGGACGATTTCGCGGTGATGGTCTTCTACATCAAGGAGATCGAGGGCAAGGCCCTGGGCGGTATGGACCGCGAAAAGCAGTTCCAGCTGGCCCGCTACATCATCCGCAACGTGTTCGAGGAGCTGATCGGCCGTAAGCACTTCGGATTGATGACCGAGGTGGACGATTTGCAGGCGGCGCTGTGCAACCTCTCGCCCGGCGCTGCCGACCCCGAGGGGGACCTCGCCGACGCGGCGCGGGAGGGCCTGCAATTCTTGCAGGAAAACTTCGGGATCCACATCAGCGTCACCCAGAGCACCGTCATGCACTCCCTGGAAGAGATCCCGGCGGCCTATACCGAGGCGTATACCGCGACCGAATACAACATCCTGATGGGCCGGGCCGACCTGACCTCCTACCGGGACATCGAGCTCGGGCTCAAGGAGGGCAACCAAACCTACTATTACTACTACCCGCTGCAGGTCGAGGTCCAGCTGACCAACTTCATCAAGTCCGGCGACTACAACAACGCCAAAAAGATTTTAAACGAGCTGTTCGAGATCAACTTTAAGCAGTTTTCCCTCCCGAGCATGATCACCAAGTGCTTCATGTTCAACCTCACCAGCACCATCATGAAGACCATCTATGAGATCACCGCCCCCGACCACAACGACCTCAGCGAGCTCGGCGCGGTCGAGCGGCTGCTGGGCTGCCAATCGGTGACCGAGATGGACATGGAGCTCAACAAAATCCTCATCCGGCTGTGCGAGTACACCCGAGAAAAGAACGAGGCGAGCGATTTGATCCGGCGCGCCGTGCAGTATATCCAAAAGCACTACAGCGACGAGGCGCTTAGCATCACCCAGATCGCCGAGCAGCTCAGCCTGTCCCCCTCCTATCTCTCCAAGCGCTTCAAGGAGGTGCACGGCCTCGGGCTGCTCGACTACATCAACAAGACGAGGATCGAGGCGGCCAAGGTCCTGCTCACCGGCACCGAGCGCACCATCCAGGAGATCGCCGAGTCCTGCGGCTTCACGGGGAGCAACACCTTCATCCGCACCTTCAAAAAATACGAGGGGATCACTCCCGGGAAGTACCGCGAGGTCTCGTCCTCCCCCCAGGAATAAGCGGAAGCGTTACCATTGTTTTTTCGGATTTTGCGAATTTTCGTTTTCCCCGCCTCGATGGCGGGGAATTTTTTTGCCCGGGTCCGCTCTAAAATTTCCTTCATCTGCTTATCCGGCTCTCAAAACAGGAATACTAATCAAAAAGGGCGCGTCCGCAACCTATCTTTGCGCCCTTTTGAGTGTGCCCGGAAGGAGTCAAGTTCTGATGAAAAAATCTTACGGCCGCATCTGGATCGGGCTGCTGCGCCTGATCGCCTGGATTTCGCTGTGCGGCAGCCTGCTCGGCGGGGCCGCATGGCTCTGCTATGATTTTTCGCCCGGCGGCGGGATCGCGGCGGGCTCCCTTTCCTTAGGAGGTTTTGTATGGTTTTGTCTGCTCATGTTCGGCGCAAGCCTCGCGCAAAATATCTGCCAGATGCGCGCCCTGCTCGAAAGCCGGCACACCCGTTCGCTGCTCAGCGGGCAGCCGAGGGTGGTGGAGGTACCCGTCGCACCCGCCCCCGCCCCGGCCATGTCGGCCTGCCGGGGCGGCGGGTATCCCGCCTATCCGCCCGCGCCGGCGCGCATGGGGGCGGACCCCGCCTTCATCCAGGCGCAGATCGGCGCGCTCGACGATTTTTGCAGCCGCGGGGCGATCTCCCGTTCTGCCTGGCAGGCTCTGCGCCGGGAGTGGCAGAGCCAGCTTTAAAGGACGGGCATACCGCCTTGTGCTGCGCGGAATGGAACGCCGGGGAGCCGAATATATTTTTGATGCGGCGCCGTCCGGTCTGAGCCAAGCGGCGCCGCGCAAAAATGACAGAGCGAGGCGGCGATACGATGTATCCGGTTTATGAATATCTCGGCACCGAGCAAAAATGTGAAGACATCCCGCTGGCGTTCCCCCCGCAGCATCAGGACGTCCAGCCCGGGATCGAGGCGGTGATGACCCCCCGGCCGATCAGCGAGAACCCCTACCGCCAAGAGGGTGGCAAGCTCGCCGGGCGGGTCGCCCTGATCACCGGCGGGGACAGCGGGATCGGGCGGGCGGTGGCCTATGCCTTCGCCGCAGAGGGGGCGGATATCGCCTTCGTTTTCCTGAACGAGCAGCAGGACGCCAAGGAAACCCGCGAACACGTCGAGGCGATGGGCCGGCGCTGCCTGGCGCTGCAATGCGATCTGCGCAAGGAGAGCGAAGCGCAAAAGGCGGTGCGCCAGGTTATCAGTGCCTTCGGGCGGCTGGATGTGCTGGTCAACAACCACGCCGTGCAGTTCGTGCAGAAAAGCATCCTCGACATCAGCGAGCAGCAGCTGGAAAACACCTTCCGCACCAACGTCTTCGGCTTCTTTTTTATGATCAAGGCCGCCCTGCCCTATCTCAGGCGCGGGGCCTCGATCATCAACACCACCTCGGTCACCGCCTACCAGGGCGAGCCCACCCTGATCGACTACAGCGCCACCAAGGGGGCGATCCTCGCGCTGACCCGCTCGCTCTCCCTGTCCCTCGAGAGCGCCGGGATCCGGGTCAACGGGGTGGCCCCCGGGCCGATCTGGACCCCGCTGATCCCCGCCTCCTTCTCCCCAAAACAGGTCGAAACCTTCGGCACCGGCACCTCCAAGGTGCCGATGAAGCGGGCGGGGCAGCCCTATGAGGTGGCGGGCAGCTATGTTTTCCTCGCTTCGGACGATTCCAGCTATATGAGCGGGCAGGTGCTCCATCCCAACGGCGGGACGGTGGGCTGCTCCTGACGATCTCCCATGCGGGCCGCCAAAGCTTTGGCGGCCCGCCGGCGTTTGGATGATTTTTTTCGTTGTACACTGTTTTTAGTTGTGATATAATAAAAAATAGCTCTTTGAGCTATTTTTTAAAATTCTCATGGCCAGCCTACGGCCATGTCCAATTTTATTGCTTTGCTTACGCTGAGCTATATTTAAATTCTTATGGCTGTAGGCCGATCACCGGAGGGAACCACAGTTGTTTTTTGATAAGCTTGAACGGGTCATCCTGGTCACCGGGCACTACGGCAGCGGGAAGACCAATTTTGCCGTCAACCTGGCGCTGGATTTGCAGAAGGCGGGGCGGCGGGTGGCGGTGTGCGATCTGGACATCGTAAACCCCTATTTCCGCACGGCCGACTTCACCGCGCTGCTGCAGCAGCGCGGGATCGAGACGATCATGCCGCCGTTCGCCAACACCAACCTGGACATCCCGGTGCTGGGCGCGGGGGTGTCCGCCGCGCTGGGCGACCGGGAGAAAACCGTGATCGTGGATGTGGGCGGAGACGACGCGGGGGCCATCGCCCTCGGGCGGTACGCGCCCGAGATCGCGAAGCGCCCCTACAGCATGCTCTATGTCCACAACCATTACCGTTTCCTCGAAAACGGGGCCGAGGAAACCAAGGAAATATTGGACGGGATCAACGGAGCCGCGAGACTTACCTGCGGCTTCCTCGTCAACAACTCGAACCTCGGCGAGGAGACGAGCGCCGCAGTGATCCAAAGGGCTTTGGGGCCCGCCTGGGAGCTCTCCGCCCTGTGCGCGCTGCCCCTGCTTTGCACCACGGCCCCGCGCGCGCTTTGTGGGGAGCTGCAAAGTGTCGAGGATATTTACCCCATCGACCTGTATGTCGACAAGCCCTGGAACAGGCAGCATTTATAGATTATTCGATAAAGGAGGCATATGAAATGCCGAAAGTTACCATTGATGAAAACGTCTGCAAGGGCTGCGGCCTCTGCGTACATACCTGTCCCAAGAAGGTTTTGATTCTGGACCCGGACAGGCTCAACGCCAAAGGCTATAACCCGTCCATCGTCAAATTCGCCGATCTTTGCATCGGCTGTGGGATGTGCGGGATGATCTGCCCAGACAGCGCGATAACCGTAGAAAGGTAGTTGATTAGCAGTGAGCGAACGAGTTCTGATGAAGGGGAACGAGGCTCTGGCCGAGGCCGCCATCCGCGCGGGCTGCCGCCACTACTTCGGATACCCCATTACCCCGCAGACCGAGATCGCGGCCTATATGGCCAAGCGCATGCCCAAGGTCGGCGGGACCTTCCTGCAGGCCGAGTCCGAGGTCGCCGCCATCAACATGGTGCTCGGCGCGGCGGCCGCCGGCGTACGGGCGATGACCTCCTCCTCCTCGCCGGGGATCTCCCTCAAGAGCGAGGGCATTTCCTACATAGCCGCCTGCGACCTGCCCTGCCTGATCGTGGACGTGATGCGCGGCGGGCCGGGCCTGGGCGGGATCCAGCCCTCCCAGGCGGATTACTGGCAGGTCACGAGGGGCCTCGGGCACGGCGACAAGCAGCTGCTGGTCTTCGCCCCCTCGACCGTGCAGGAGATGGTGGACACCGTCTTTAACGCCTACCATAAGGCCGACACCTACCGCATCCCCGCCGTCATCCTGGCGGACGGTATGCTCGGTCAGATGATGGAGCCGGTCTCCTTCCCGGACGAGGACAAGGCCGAGGCGATCGAAAAGCCCTGGGCCACCAACGGTCACAAAGGAAAGAGGACGCACAACATCGTCAATTCCCTGCTTTTAAAGCCCGAGCAGCTCGAGCAGACCGTCTTCGAGCGCGCCAAGCGCTATGAGCAGGTCAAGCAGAATGAACAGCTCTGGGAGGAATACAGGATGGAGGACGCCACCCTCGCGGTGGTGGCCTACGGCGCGAGCGCGCGCATCGCGATGAACGCGATCGACGCGGCGCGGGAAAGCGGCCTTCAGGTGGGCCTCATCCGCCCGATCAGCCTCTGGCCCTTCCCCGAGAAGGCGATTGAGGCGGCCACCGGCAAGGTCCAAGGGTTCCTCTGCGTGGAAATGAGCATGGGCCAGATGATCGAGGACGTGCGCCTGGTGGTCAGCGGCCGTAAGCCGGTCGCGTTTTACGGGCGCACCGGCGGGATCATCCCGACCCCGGACGAGGTGCTTTGTGAGATCAAGAAGCTGATGGGAGGCGAGAGATAATGGCCATCGTATATAAGAAGCCCTCCACCCTGACCGACGCGACCCTCTCCTACTGCCCGGGGTGCACCCACGGGATCATCCAGAAGCTGGTCGCCGAGACCATCGAGGAGCTGGGGATCGACGGGATCACCATCGGCGTGGCGCCGGTCGGCTGCTCGGTCACGGCCTATGATTACTATACCTGCGACATGGTGCAGGCCGCCCACGGGCGGGCCCCCGCCGTCGCCACCGGGCTCAAGCGTTCGCTGCCCGACAACGTGGTTTTCACCTACCAGGGCGACGGGGACCTGGCCGCCATCGGCACCGCCGAGACGGTGCACGCCGCGACCCGGGGTGAAAACATCACCGTCATCTTCGTCAACAACGCCATTTACGGCATGACTGGCGGCCAGATGGCCCCGACCACCCTGCCCGGGCAGGTCACCCAGACCACCCCCTACGGGCGGGATCCGAAGGTGGCCGGCTGGCCGGTGCATGTATGCGAGATGCTCGCCACCCTCGACGGGCCGGCCTATCTCGAGCGGGTGACCGTCTGCGACATCCCGAACATCCGCAAGGCCAAGGCCGCCATCAAGAAGGCTTTCCAGACCCAACTCGCGGGCAAGGGCTTCTCGATGGTCGAGGTGGTTTCAACCTGCCCGACCAACTGGGGCCTCACCCCGGTGGAGGCGCTGGATTGGCTCAAGGACAACATGCTGCCCTACTACCCGCTGGGGGTATACAAGGACAAAACCGGGGAGGGGGAAAACTGATGGCTGCGACAAACATTCTTCTTGCCGGCTTCGGCGGACAGGGGATCCTCTTTGCGGGAAAGGTGCTCGCCTACGCGGGGCTGATGGAGGAGCGCCAGGTCAGCTGGCTGCCCTCCTACGGCCCTGAGATGCGCGGCGGCACCGCCAACTGCAGCGTCTGCATTTCAGACCATCCCATCGGCTCGCCGCTGGTGCTCGCACCGGACGTGCTGGTGGCGATGAACACCCCGTCCTATGACAAGTTCATCGACGCGGTGGTACCCGGTGGACTGGCCATCCTGGACAGCGCGCTGGTGGACCGCAGGTGCGAAAGAGAGGACATCACCGTCTGCTACGTCCCCGCCACCAGCCTCAGCAAGGAGCAGGGGCTCGACGGGCTCGCAAACATCATCCTGATCGGGAAGATGATTGCCGAGCGTCCCTTCGTGAGCAATGAGAGCATCGACAAAGCGATCGACAAGTGTGTGCCCGCGCGCAAGGCGCATTTAATTGACGCCAACAAGCGCGCCATCGCCCTGGGGGCGGCTCAATAACGTTTTACACCCCCCAACACCTATATAAATCCAAGGCCGCCGGAACGTCCGGCGGCCTTTTTGCAATTAAAATGACCGCAAGCAACGCATGCTTGCGGTCAGGATTTCTAGGCCTTTCCCCATAAACTGGGAAATTCAAAACAGTTTCATGGAAATTTTGACTTAATTTTACCATATACTTGCATTTTTTTCAAGCGTCCCGGCTATTTTGCTCTCCTGCAGCCCGGTTCCCGCGCTTTGGCGACCGCAAGCATGCGTTTCTTGCGGTCATGAAGGAAGGGAAATATCCGATGAAAAAGATCAGGTTATACTGTCTCGCCGCGCTCGTCCTGCTGGGAACGCTCCTCGCCGCCACTGCGGCGGCAGGGGCGCAGGCCGCCGGGTATCAGAGCGTGCGCGGGATCGAGGTGGAATTCACCCCCTCCCCCCGCACCGGGCGCTACCGGTTCGAGGTCTATGAGGCGGGGAGCCAGGAAACCGCCTGCTCCAAGTCCTTCGACTCGCTCACTGGAGAGCAGGCGGTTTTCCTGCCGGTCGAATGCCTGCCGGAAAAGACCTATACGATCAAGGTCACCGCCCTGCCCGAGCCGGGCCGCGAGGGGCTGGACGCCGCCTCGAGCAAGGAGCAGGCGTTCACACCCCAGCCGGTCTGCGGGCATACCGCCGCGGAGGGCGGCTTCCTCTACGGCAGCGGCACGGCGGACGATCCCTATATCGTCTCCTGCCCCGCACAGCTGCGACACCTCGACCACGACGCGCACAGGCGGGCCGGACAGTACTTTCTCCAAAGCCGGGACATCGACCTGCTCGACCCTGCGTTTTACCGGGATGGGGAGCCCTTTGATGCGGACAGCGACCCCGAAAACGGCAACTGGGTGCCGATCGCCAAGCAACACTCTGCCAATACCGGTTTCATCGGGCAGTACGACGGCGCGGGTCATTCCCTATACAATCTGAGCTACTGCGCCACAGGCAACGCGACGGATATGGGCACATACGGTTATGATTCAGGGGTCTTCGGCTACGTCTCCGAAGGCATCATTCAAAATCTTGGAGTCGAAAACTTCTCGTTCTCCGGAAAGTTGTTCGGCGCCGGTGGGATTGTCGGCGCCTCTCATTATAATGCCAGCATCCGGGGCTGCCGGGCCATCAACGGAACACTTGAGGCCCCCTCCTGTGGAGGCATCGCGGGCTATTTTCATGCCTCAAGCGGCAACCTGGCGCTTTCTGATTGTTACAGTGCGGGTGTCGAAGTAAAAATTACCATCTCTAATTCAAGTTATACCTATCATGCGGGCGGTGGCATCGCCGGGTATCTCTTTTGCAGCACGGGCTATTCTGCGCAGCTGCACAATTCTTATTCGCTCCCCAATGCCATGGGCGGCACCGCCGTCCCCGGCGCAGTGGTGGGAAGCCGCCTGCTCCACTCCTCCTTCAACTATGGCTCGGTTTCGGATTCCTATTATTTGTCCGGCTCCGCCAGCTATGGGATCGGTTCCCCGGCCTCGAACAGCGGAGCCGCACCCCTCGGAGAAGCCGCCTTCGCCGCCGAGAGCTCCTTCCCCGGCTGGGACTTCGTGGACACCTGGACGATGGGAGAAGTGATCTATACCGATGTCTCAGGCAGCGAGCGCACCATCTCAGCTCCGGTGCTCCAGGCCTTCGAGCGCCGCGAAAGCGGCGCGCGGACGCAAGGCGTGGCTTCGCCGGAAAGGGCCTCCATCGGCCTTTCCCAATAAAGAGAACAAAGAAGGGCAGCCCGTCGGCTGCCCTTTTTTGTATTTCTTTATTCCGCGGCTTTCATTTTCTCGATGTACTTGACCACGTCGCCCACAGTCTTGATGGTCTGGATGTCCTCATCCGGAATCTCGGTATCGAACTCGTTCTCCAGCTCCATGACCAGATCCACGAGATCCAGCGAATCGGCGCCCAGATCCTCGGTGATGGAAGCCTCCATGGTGACCAACTCGGCATCGACGTCCAGCTGCTCGACTAAGAGCTGACGTACCTTCTCAAAAATATCCATTGATTTTCCTCCTGATTATCTGTTTTTAAATATCAAACAACCGGGTTTATTCGGTGTATTCCCCGATTAATCTGAACTTATCATATCGTTTCTGTAACAAAATATCAATAGGCAATTTGTTTAATTTTAACAGAGTGCTCCGTAGATATTCAGCGATATTACTAGCCATCAGAGGCGGGTTCATATGCGCCCCGCCGGCAGGCTCGGCAATGATCGCCTCGGCAATCTTCATTTCCACCAGGTCGGGCGCGGTGATCTTCATCAGATTGGCCGCCTCCTTTTCCCGGCTCGGGTCCTTCCAGAGGATGCTGGCAAATCCCCGCGGGGAGATGACCGAATAGACCGCGTTGGAGAGCATGGCCAGCTCGTCGCAGACGCCCAGCGCCAGCGCGCCGCCGCTGCCGCCCTCGCCCAACACGATGGACACGATGGGGGTACGCAGCTGCATGAGCTCCATCAAATTTCGGGCGATCGCCTCGCCCTGCCCGCGCTCCTCGGCGCCCACGCCGCAGAACGCGCCGGGGGTGTCGATGAAACAGATCACCGGACGGTGAAACTTCTCGGCCTGCTTCATCAGCCGCAGGGCCTTACGGTACCCCTCGGGATGGGGCATGGAGAAGTTGGAGCGCTTGTTTTCCTCGAGGTTGTGGCCCTTGACCTGGGCGATGACGGTGACGGGCATCTCGTCTATCTTGGCGATCCCGCCCCAGATGGCATGGTCGTCACCGAAGCAGCGGTCGCCGTGCAGCTCGTAGTGCCGGTCAAAGATCATCGGGATATAGTCGGTCGCGGTGGGCCGGGTCTTCTCCCGCACGATCTGCAGGCGGTCCCACGCGCTGGGCTGTGCAGTTTTAGCCATTCTCGCCCACCTCCCCGGCCGGTTTTTCAATGTGCATTTTCAGGATATGCCCAAGGGTGCGGCGCAGCTGGTGGCGCGAGACGATCATATCCACGAATCCATGCTCGAGCAGGAATTCCGCCGTCTGGAAGTCGTCCGGCAGCTTTTCCTTGATGGTCCCCTCGATCACCCTGCGCCCCGCAAAGCCCACGAGCACCTTCGGCTCGGCGATGATGATGTCCCCGAGGGAGGCGAAGCTCGCGGTCACCCCGCCGGTGGTGGGGTCGGTGAGCACCGTGATATAGAGCAGCCCCGCCGCATTGTGGCGCGAAACGGCGCCGGCCGTCTTGGCCATCTGCATGAGCGAGATGATCCCCTCCTGCATGCGCGCCCCGCCCGAGGCGGTGAAGAGGATGACCGGCAGCCGGAGCTTTGCAGCGTGCTCGAAGGCGCGCGCGATCTTCTCCCCCACCACCGAGCCCATCGAGGCCATCAGAAAGCGGGAGTCCATGATCCCAATCACGCAGGGATGCCCCTTGATGGTGCATTCCCCGGTGAGGATGGCATCCCGAAGGCCGGTGCTCCTTTGCAGCTGCTCGAGCTTTTTGGGATAGTTGCGGAACTCCAAGGGGTTGACGCTCTTCATGTCCGGGTCAAGCTCCACAAAGGAATCCGGATCGGCGGTCAGCGCCAGCCGCTCGAAGGCGGAGAGCCTGGAGTGGTACGAGCAGCTCGCGCAGACCTTGTGGTTCTTTTCATAGTCGTCCATCATCACCACGTTGCCGCAGCGCGGGCAGCGCCAGAGCAGGTCGGTCGGCACGTTTACCTTCTTGTCGGCGGCCGAGATGATGGGCATGGCGACCCGGCTTTTGACCTGCTGGAACAGTTCCTGGATCAAGCACAGTCACTCCTTTCGTGAAAGCCGGAGCCTATTGCTCCAGCTTGCGTGTTAGATAGCCGTTGTCATAATCCCCGGCGATAAAGTTGGGGTCCGCGATAATCGAGAGCTGATAGTCGATGTTGGTCTGCACCCCGTCAACCAAGAACTCGGCCAGCGCCCAGCGCATCTTGGCGATGGCCTCCATGCGCGTCGGCGCGTAGGCGATCAGCTTGGCGATCATCGAATCGTAGTACGGGGTGATGGTGTAGCCCGCATAGACCGAGGAATCGATCCGGATCCCCGGGCCGCCGGGCATGTAGAGGGAGCTCACCTCGCCCGGGCAGGGCCGAAAGCCGTGCGCGGGGTCCTCGGCGTTGATCCGGCACTCGATGGCATGGCCCTGCGGGGCGATCTCCTCCTGCCTAAAGGTGATCGGCTCGCCCGCCGCGATACGGATCTGCTGCTTGACCAGGTCCACCCCGTAGACCATCTCGGTGATGGGGTGCTCGACCTGTATCCGGGTGTTCATCTCCATGAAATAGAAGTTGCCCTCCCCGTCCAGCAGGTACTCCACCGTCCCGGCGTTCTTGTATCCCACCGCCCTGGCGGCGGCGAGGGAGGCCTCGCCCATTTTTTGACGCAGCGCGGGGGTCATCTGGGGCGAGGGGCAGGGCGTCTCCTCGAGCACCTTCTGGTTGCGCCGCTGCAGTGAGCAGTCCCGCTCGCCGAAGTGCACGGCGTTGCCGTGCTCGTCGCAGAGGATCTGCACCTCCACATGGCGGGGGTTCTCGATAAACTTTTCTAAGTACACCTCGGCGCTGCCGAAGAAATTGAGCGCTTCCTGCTGCGCGGCGGTATAGGCCTTCTCAAGCTCCTGCTCGTCCATCACCTTGCGGATCCCCCGTCCGCCGCCGCCGGCGCTGGCCTTGACCATCACCGGATAGCCGATCTCCCGTGAGATCGCCTTGGCGTCCTCCAGGGAGCGCACCACCCCGTCCGAGCCGGGAATGACCGGCACGCCGGCGCGCTTCATGGTAATCTTGGCCTGAGCCTTGTCGCCCATGCGCTCTATACTCTCCGCGTCCGGACCGATAAACTTGATGTCGCAGCGCTGCAACAGCCGCGCAAAGGCCGCGTTCTCGGACAAAAACCCAAAGCCCGGATGGACCGCATCCGCGCCGGTGACCTCGCAAGCCGAAACGATGGCCCGCATATCGAGATAACTCTCCTTGGTCGGGGCAGGGCCAATACAGACCGTTTCATCCGCAATCTGGGCGTGCAACGCCTGGCGGTCCGCCGTCGAGCAAACCGCCACCGTGCGCACTCCAAGCTCGCGGCAGGCGCGTATGATCCGCACTGCGATCTCGCCGCGGTTGGCAATCAGGACTTTATCAAACATAACCGACACACCTTGCTGTAAAAAATATAAAGCCTACTGGTCGTTGGCTTCGGAGTAAGCGAAGGTCATCTCACAGGTGACCGCCCGCTTGCCGTCCACCGTGGCGGTCCCCTTGCCGACCCCGATCGAGGCGCGGGCTTGCGCAATCTCAACCTCCAGGCGCAGGGTCTCCCCCGGCAGCACCTGGCGGCGGAAGCGCGCCTTGTTCACCCCGGCGAAGAGCGGAATCTTCCCCTCGTTGCCTTTGACGCTCATCCCGCAGACGGCGGCCGTCTGGGCGAGCATCTCGACCATCAGCACCCCGGGGGTCACCGGGTAGCCGGGATAGTGCCCCTCAAACCAGAAGCTGTCCGGCGCAATGTATTTCTGCGCCACGCAGCGCACCCCGGGCTCGAGCTCGAGCACCTCGTCGATCAAAAGAAAGGGATCGCGGTGCGGGATGATTTTCTTGATCTGTTCCTTATCCATCAATGCCATTTACTGCTTGCCTCCTATTCCATGCGCAGGATGCGCTGGCCGTACTCCACCGGAGTGCCCGACTCGAGCAGCACCTCGGCCACCACGCCGTCGCACTCGCTGGTGACCTCGTTCATCAGCTTCATCGACTCGATGATGAAGAGCACGTCCCCCTTGTGCACCACGCTGCCGGCCTGCACGAAGGGCGCCTGGTCCGGCGCGGGCGCGGCATAGAAGGTGCCCACGATCGGGGAGGTCACATAGCTGCCCTCGTCCCCCGCAGCCGCCTGAGGCTCCGCCTCGGGCACGGGCTGCGCCGCCGCGGCCGCGGCGGGGGCCGGAACGCTCACAAAAGTCTCGCCGCACTCGCGGCGCAGTTTCAGGGAATACTCCCCTTCGCCGATCTCCAGCCGGGTGAGGGAATTGTCCGCAAAGGCCTTGATCAGTTCCTTGATCTCCTGCACCGAATAGCTCATTCCTCGTTACCTCCCGCCTCTTCCTCGTACTTCTTAAAGCACAGGGACGCATTATGTCCGCCGAAGCCCAGGGCGTTGGACAGCGCAAAGCGCAGCTTGTGCTCCTCCCTGGCGCCCCCGGTCACGTAATCCAGGTCGCACTCCTCGTCCGGCACCTTGTAGCCCACGGTGGGCGGGATAATCCCGCTCTGGACCGCCTTGACGCAGGCGATCGCCTCGATGGCGCCCGCCGCGCCGAGCATATGCCCGGTCATCGACTTGGTCGAGCTGACGGCGAGCTTCTTTGCGTGCGCGCCGAAGGTGGCCTTGATCGCCCTGGTCTCATACAGGTCGTTGAGCGGGGTGGAGGTGCCGTGCGCATTGATGTAGCCCACGTTCTCGCAGGCGATCTGCCCCTCCTCGATCGCCAGCTCCATCGCCTTGGAGGCGCCGAGCCCCTGCGGGTCCGGGCTGGTGATGTGATAGGCGTCGCAGGTCGCGCCGTAGCCGATCAGCTCGCCGTAGATTTTCGCTCCGCGCGCCTTGGCGTGCTCGAGCTCCTCCAAAAAGAGGATCCCCGCGCCCTCGGCCATCACGAAGCCGCTGCGCTCCTTGTCAAACGGGATGGACAGCCGGTCCGGATCGGTGGATTTGGTGAGGGTCCCCATGTTGTTGAAGCCCGCCATCGAGAACCGCTCGAGGGAGGCCTCGCTCCCCCCCGCCAGGGCACAGTCGAGGTAGCCGTGCTTGATGTTGCGGAACGCTTCGCCGATGGCGTGCGCGCCCGAGGAGCAGGCGGTGACGGTGCAGAAGTTTGCCCCCTTATAGCCCAGCTCGATGGCGATGGAGCCCGCGGCCATGTTGGAGATCATCATCGGGATAAAGAAGACCGACACCCGCGAGGGGCCCTTTTCGATGTACTTGGTATGCTCGGTGTTGATGGTGTTGAAGCCCCCGATCCCGCTGCCGACGATCACGCCGACCCGAAACGGGTCCTCTCCCTCGAGCGAATAGCCCGACATCCCGACCGCCTGCCTTGCCGCGATCACCGCAAACTGGGTGAAGCGGTCCATGCGGCGGGCCTCCTTCTTGCCGATCCCGTGCTCCACCGGGTCAAAATTATGAATCTGCGCGGCATAGGTGATCCCCATGTCCTCGCTCTCAAAGCCTTCGATCTTGCGAAAGCCGTGCTTGCCGGCTATCATGCTCTGCCACATACTGTCGGCGTCCATCCCGATCGGGGAGAGCGCGCCCATGCCGGTAACGACTACTCTTCTCATACTAATAACCATTCCTTTCCCGAGAATTCACACCGGTTCCGGCTCTGCCGAACTGGCGGCCCGGGGACCGCCAAGGTGAAAATTCCGTGAGTTTGAAAGATCTGTCTTTCAAACCTTCACATCATCATGCCGCCGTCGATCACGATCACCTGGCCGGTGATGTACGACGCATTCTCCGATGCCAGAAACGACACGGTATTGGCAATATCCTCCACCTGGCCGAAATGCCCGAGCGGGATCTGGGCGAGGATCTTCTCCTTGAGCTCATCCGAAAGCACATCGGTCATGGCGCTTTTGATGAATCCCGGCGCGACCGCGTTGACGGTGATCCCGCGGGGCCCGAGCTCCTTGGCGGCGGTGAGGGTCATCCCCACAATGGCCGCCTTGGAGGCGGAATAGTTGAACTGCCCGGGGTTCCCGTAGAGCCCCGCCACCGAGGAGACGTTGATGATCCGCCCGCTGCGCTGGCGCATCATCACGGCCCCGGCAAATTTGCAGATGTTAAAGACACTCTTTTGGTTGACCGCGATAACCTTGTCGTACTGCTCCTCTTTCATCCTGACGAGCAGGCCGTCCGCCGTGATCCCGGCGTTGTTGACCACCACGTCGAGCGAGCCGAAGCGCTCCTTGATGGCCTTAATCATCTCATCGCACTGGGCGTGGACCGACACGTCGGCGATGAAGCACTCGGCCTCCACCCCGCGCTGCCGGCACTCCGCGGCGACGGCTTCGCCGTGGGTGTCGCGGTTGTATTCGTCCAGGCAGTTGATGGCGACGTTCATCCCATCATCGGCCAGCCGCCGCGCGATGGCCGCGCCGATCCCCTGGCTGCCTCCGGTAATCAATGCTGTTTTAGCCAAATTGCATTCCCCTTTTTCTAATCCTTATAAACTGCCGCCAACTTTCGGCGGCTTCCCTGCGCCGTTTGAACCCATTCTAACAGAACTCGGACACAAAGAAAAGTGGTTCCGATAAATATTGCTACCAATTAAAAACCGACGCGCCGTAGGTCAGCCCCGCGCCGAAGCCCACCACCGCGATGGTGTCCCCGCGCTTAACAGCGCCCTCGCGCACCGCCTCGTCCAGCGCGATCGGGATGCTGGCGGAGGAGGTGTTGCCGTATTTGTCAATGTTGAGATAGGCCTTTTCCATCGGCAGATGCAGATGCTTCATGGCGGTCTGCACGATCCGCACGTTGGCCTGGTGCGGGATGATCAGGTCGAGCTCCTCCGGCGCGATCCCCATCTTTTCGCAGGCCTTCCCGATCGCCAGCGGCATGACGCTGGTGGAGAACTTATAGACCTCCTTGCCGTTCATATGGATGAACCCGTCCTCGGCATAATCGAAGGACTTGTGCCCGTTTCGCCCGGTTTCGGTCTCGAAGGGGGTCTGCGGATAGACGCTGGCGGCGTAAAGGAACTGCGCGCCGTCGCCGTCCGCTCCCATATAGGAGGCGAACTTATTTTCCCCCCGGCTCACCACGCAGGCGCCGGCGCCGTCCCCGAAGAGCACGCAGGTCGAGCGGTCGGTAAAGTCCGCGATGTGCGAGAGGGTCTCGGCGCTGACCACCAGCGCGTGCTCGATCTCCCCGCAGGAGATGTAGCGGTAGGCCAGGTCCAAAGCGTGCACAAAGCCGCTGCAGGCGCAGCTGATGTCCAGGCAGAAGGCGTTTTTAGCCCCGATGGCCTGCTGCACCAGGCAGGCGACCGACGGGGTGTGGAAGTCCGGCGTGATGGTGCTGCAGACGATCATCCCGATGTCCGAAGCACTCCCGTCAAATCCTTCGAGCGCATGCCTCGACGCCTCGGCGGCCATGTAGGAGGTGGGCTCCCCCCCAGCCATGCACCGGGTCTTGATCCCGGTCCTGGTCGAAATCCACTCGTCGTTGGTCTCCACAATTTTTGCCATGTCGTCGTTGCTGACGACCGTCTGCGGGATATAACGCCCCGTGCTGACGATGGTCATTCCATTCAATAAAAGGACCCCCTTGAATTTATGTTAGGATTCTGGTAATATTTAAAAGAAATGTAACAGTTGTTAATGTAACGCATGTTACGATTATCATACCGATTTTTGACAGGGATGTCAATAGATATTTTTTGAACAAGTGGGCAAAAGGAGTAAAAATATGGAAAATCTTTCGGTTTTATTCTGTGGCCAGGGGTCGCAGGCGCCCGGAATGGGCAAAGAGCTTTGCGACAACTTCGCCTCGGCGCGGGAAATTTTCGAGTGCGGGAGCGACATTCTGGGGTTCGACCTGCAAAAAACCTGCTTCGAGGGGGACGAGGCCGCCCTCGCCCCGACCGCGGTGGCGCAGCCGGCCATCTTCGCGGTATCCCTGGCGGGGTACCGGGTGCTGGAGCGGGAGCTGGGGCTCGCGCCCTTCTGCGTCGGCGGGCATTCGCTGGGCGAATACGGCGCGCTGAGCGCCGCCGGGGTCTGGAGCATGGAGGACGGCTTTCGCGTCATCAAGGCGCGGGCCGCCGCGATGGAACGCGCGGCGCAGAGCGCCGGGGGCGTGATGTTCGCCATCATCGGGCTGGATGAAAGCACCGTCGAGCAGGTCTGCGAAGAAACAGAAGGATATGTGCTGCCGGTCAACTACAACTCCCCCATCCAGACGGTGATCGCCGGGGAAAATGGGCCCGCCGAGGCGGCGGTGCAAAAATTCCAGGAGCTGGGGGCCAAGGCGGTCAAGCTCGGGGTAGCCAGCGCCTTCCATACCAAGCTCATGCAGAGCGCGGCCGACGAATTTTGCGAAGCGGTGCGGGGAATCCCCTATAACCGACCGGCGCTGCCCTTCTACTCCAACCGGGATGGGGAGTGCATGGAGGACTTCGGCGACCTGTACGGCTATCTGCACGCGCATATGCTCTCCCCCGTCCTCTTCACCCGGGAGCTCACGGCCATGCGGCGCGACGGCGCGGCGCTTTTTGTCGAGGTGGGCCCCGGCAAGGTGGTAAGCGGCCTTGTCAAGCGCACGCTGAACGGGACCAAGCCCATTAGCCTGGAGAACCTGTCCGGCGTGGAAAAGCTGAAGGCGCTTCTGAATTAGTTTTTCAAAAGGCTGCGGGGCCGCTTCCTGTTTTGGAAGCGGCCCCGCTTTTGTGGCTGCATTAGGGGTTGAGGATGATAGCTGCGCGCGGTGAAACATCTGTATTATAGCAATAGCCCTGTGTTATTTGCCCGGTATCCTTTCGGACTACACAGACTCCGATATTTCCATATGCGTTGAGATATGGACTTCTGGTCCAGCCATTTATTCCGTTAAATACTGTCTTAATATAGCTATAGTTAGAATATGTTTGACCTGCCATGTTGAAAATTTGTAATTGCCGCAGTTCTCCGGGTCCGCTCCCCACATAGGCGGGTCTTCCACTGGCGCCATATATTTCACCTGTGCTCGGTAGCCAGACTCGATTATTGCCTCCCAATCCCTTATGTACTGCCAGTTTGCTTTTATAGCTTCCTAACTCCTCGTAAAAGGCATCATTAAGATATTGCTGTATCTCGCTGCCCTCCCAGTTGCGGGAGTTCGCCGCAAAACGCCGGTACGCTACATTTCCCCTTTGCAACAACACCACCGACCCAGCATTGCCGCCGTAGTCCGAACCGTTACTGTCCGCCAGCCACCAAGTCTTTCCTCCCCAGGAAATTTCTGACCCGGCCGCCGTGCTAACCAAGATGCTTTTTTCGGCAAATTTTCCGCTCCCGTCATTAGCAGAGGCGCGTATCGTAACATTGCCGAATGCCTTAGCGCTCACTGCCCCCACACTGCTTACAGAAGCATAATCGCTGCCTGAAACGATACTCCAGGTAACATCGCGGTTGAGTGCCGTGGACGGCGCGACGTTTGCCGTTAGGCTCAGCGCACTCCCAACCAAGACGGAATTTTCACCGCTGATGGTAATGCCCGTGACCTTCTGGTCGGTCACGGTAACGGTGTAGGGCGTGCTGGTCACGCCGTCGGCGGTGGCGGTGAAGGTGGCGGTGCCCGCCGCGGTCGCGGTCACCAGCCCGGAGGTGCTGATGTTGATATCGGCGCTGCCGCCGGTCTTCGCCCAGGTCACCGCCGGGAGGGTCGCGTTCGAGGGATTGACCGTCGCCGCAAGCTGGGTGGTGACGGTGGTCTTGTCGCTGGTGCGCACCAGCGAATTGGTACCGCTGACCATTACCGAGGCCACGGGAATCTTGTCCTTGACCGTGATGGTGCTGCTCCCGCTTTTACCGCCCACCGTCGCGGTGACGGTGGCGCTCCCCGGCGCGACCGCTGTTACCAGCCCGGTCTGGTTGACCGTCGCGGCGGCCGGGTTGCTGCTGCTCCAAACCGGGGCGGCGTTCGGGGTCACCGTGGCGCTCAGCTGCACCGTTCTCGGCTCCCCCAGGGTGTAAATCGTATAGCTGTTCGGACTGACGCTCACGCTGCCGATGGTTACCACCGTGACGATGCAGCTCGCCTTGTACTGCGCCGTGTCCGGCGCACCCTTGATATGGGCGGTGATCGTCGTGCTGCCCGCCGTCTTGCCGCTGGCGTCGATGGTGGCGCTGCGCCCGTCCGCCGCGACTGTCATCGCGGCGGCGCCGGGATTGCTGTTCGTCCATTCCAGTTCGTCGCTGGATACCCCGCCCGTCAGGGCGGCCGAGAGGGTGAACTGCGTCTCGGCCGCCGTGCCGCCGGTGAAGAGGGTATAGGCGGTGTGGCTCAGCGACACCCCTGTCACCGCCGAGACGTTGACCGTGCAGGAGGCCTTCACCTTGCCGCCATAGACGCTGGCGGTGACGGTGGCCGTCCCGCCGGTGTGGGCGGTGATGAGGCCGGTGCTGTCCACCGACGCGACGGCCTCGTTGCTGCTCGTCCAGAGGACCTGTTCGGCGTAGCCGTTCGCCTTCATGTAGGGGTGGCCGGTCGGGCCGGTGGAGCCGGAACTGCCATTTTTCGTCGCGGCGAGCTGCACGCTCTGCCGCCCCTGGGCGTTGTTCGTTTGCAGATAGAGGGTTTTCCCGGTCGCATCGGTATCCCCGCTCTTGATCGTCAGGCTCTTGATCGCGTTGTAGGTCATCACCGTTTCCTTCACCCCGGCCGCGTGGAAGCCGGGGGCGCTGCTTTGGGAGGTCACGGTGATGGTGAAGTCGGTGTCCTCCTGGGGCGGGGCGGAGAAAGAAATCCTGTAGTCCCAGCCCGCCCCCTGCCGCACGCCGTAGAGGGCCTCGCCGCCGCCCGCCGGGGCGGCGGCGACGGTGAAGCCGGTGATCAGGTCCGGATTGTTGTTGCCCAGCTTGATGGTGATCGCTTCCGTCTCCGCCCCGGCGGAGAACAGTGCCGCCCGGGCCGTTCTCCCCTCGGGGGCCGGGGCGGGCTCATAATCGAAGCCCCCGCTCTCGCCGAGCGTCGCCCCGGCGGGCAGGCAGAGCCCCGCCGTCAGCGACAGCGCGAGCGCGAGGCTGCAAAGGCGGCGGTTCATCGCACTCCGCCCCCGCTGTATCCGCTCTCCCAATCCGTCCCGGTGCGAATGCCCGCAACATCGATCTCGAAGTCGTCAAGCGGTATCCGCTCGCTCTCCGGGATGATCCAGTCCCACCGCTTCGCGAGGGCGTATTCCCCGGCCGTCAGCTCCCCGGCCTCGTACATCGCGGTGTAGATTTCTTTCAGGGCTTCCCGGTCTTCAGCGGCGATCAGGCCCGGAACATCCGCAACCGGATGTTCCGGGCTGACGCTTCCCCCCAACGTAAAGCCGCCCAGCATACAGAGTGCCAGCGCGGACAGGATGATGGCTAACAGCTTTCTTTTCATGCTTTCGTCCCCTTTAGAAAGACCGCTAGTAATAACTTCTTGGGGCCAAAACTTTCGCGGGATACTGCTTAAAACCTCCAAATCCCCTTGCATTTTTCACCAAAACAGGATATACTTAGAAATGAATGGAAGAGCTTGGAGATTTTCTTCTGATTTTACGCAAAAAACGCACAATCAAGACCGCAAGCAGTTATTGCTTGCGGTCTTTTTCGATTCGAGACAAAAAAGGTGTGAAAATGCCCTTTTTATATCTGGACTAATATGGCGGGGATTGGTACAATAAGAATAGATAACCTATCAAGCGTTTAGGAGTGGGTAAGCATGAAAATAATCGTAGAGAAAACCTATGAGCGGATGTGCCGCATGGCTGCCAACATCCTTTCGGCCCAGATCATCCTCAAGGCCGATTCGGTGTTGGGCCTCGCCACCGGTTCCACCCCCTGCGGGATCTACAAGCAGCTGATCGACTGGTACAACAAGGGCGACGTCGACTTCTCCAAGGTGCGCACGGTCAACCTCGACGAATACGTCGGTCTCGCACCCGAGCACGACCAGAGCTACCGCTATTACATGGACCAAAACCTGTTCGACCACGTCAACATCGACAAGGCGAACACGCACGTGCCCAACGGCCTTGCCAAGGACGCCCAGGCGGAATGCCTGCGCTATGACAAGCTGATCCAGTCCCTGGGCGGAACCGACGTACAGCTGCTGGGGATCGGCCTCAATGGGCACATCGGTTTCAACGAGCCCAGCGACGTTTTCGACACCGGCACGCACTGCGTCGACCTGACCGAGAGCACCATCGAGGCCAATTCCCGCTTCTTCGAGCGGGAGGAGGATGTGCCGCGGCAGGCCATCACCATGGGAATCAAAACCATCATGCAAGCGAAAAAAATCGTGTTGGCCATCAATGGGGAGAAGAAGCGCGAGATCGCCAAAAACGCCCTCTACGGCCCCGTGACCCCCCGCTGCCCCGCATCGGTGCTTCAGCTCCATCCCGACGTCACCGTCGTTTTGGACGAGGCGGCCGCCGGACTATTGGGATGATTTAACGCCAAAAAGTCAAGGACCAATGGTCCTTGACTTTTTTTATGTGAAAAACTAATTGCCCAGGGACAGCTGTCCGGTATAGTCCGCCGCGCGAACGGCAGCCGCGTCCCGCTGCTCAAAAACGCGCAGCACCGGGGCCGCCATCGTTTGGCGGGCGCCGGACAAGTCCAGGCGCGTAACGCTGCCCATTGTCCAAACGCTGTCAAAATCCCAACCGGCAAAGCTGGACTGCAATGCGAATTCGTCCTGCCCCAGATTGCTACCCTTTCTGGTCGGCCAATTGGAAATGGAGTAGCAGGAGGATACGACATTCCCCGTGTAGCCCTGTATTCCGTCCGCCTCGGTAACATTGTCATTGGTGCAGCTTCCAATATTATAGCAGCAAGCGATACTTCCCGACATCGTCTGCGAACTGATACCGGCGGTCTGGTTGATCCCAGTGATCCGCCCGGAAAAATAGCAGTCCCGGATGGTCATGTTATTTCCAAATCCCGCAAATATTCCTCCGGAAAAAGAATAGGTCACGGCGGGCAGGTTGATATCCGCTTCACTATAGCAACGCTCAATGGTCAGCGATGCAGTGCCCCGCGAACCGCAAACAAAGGAAGCTGCATAGGCCCTGCTCCCCTCGATCTTGCAGCTGGCATCCATTCCAAGATTGCGAAGCGTCATATCCTTTGCCACGAACAAGGAAGCCGGATAGCCGTATCGACCATCTGCCTGGCCATTCCTCCAATAGTGTTCGGCATTGCCAACCACTATGTTTTGAATGATGTATCCACCTCCGTCATAAATGCCGGAAAATCCGCCCACATGGCTCTCACTATCCGCACTATCCTCATTCGGCCAGATCGGAGAAAAGATGCCAAAGGAGCTGAAATCAAGGTCGCGCGTCTGCAAGAAGCTGCCTCCATCGTGTTGCCGCACATGGTCAAACTGTTGGGGTGTTGAAACGATAAATGGATCGTCCGCCGTGCCGCTGCCGTAGAGGAAGCCGCCCTCCGCGGCGGTATGCCCGCAGACCGGCTGGGGTATGAACGCCTGCTCCTTGCTCGAGGCGGTATCCAGCCCCTCGCGGCCCGGCTCGGGCAGGGCGGTGACCTTGATCGTATAGGTCTTTTCCGGCAGGCATTCGACCGGCAGGAAAACCTTCTGCGCCCCGGTGATCGAGTCGAAGGACTTGGAGCAGACAGCCTCTTGGCTCCCCGCCTCATAGACCTCGAACCGGTAGCGCCCGGTTCGGGGGGAGGGGGTGAATTCCACCTCGATCCCGCGCACGCTCTGATAGGCGGCGGCCTGCGCGCCTGCCGCCGCTGTGGGCAGCGCCAGCCAAAGCAGCAGGAGCAGCACACAAAAGCCAACATTTTTCATCAATCTTCCTCGCCTTCTTGACCGCTAGAAAGGTTAGCTTCCGGTCAAAATGGGGCGGGATTTCCGTCACCGGCGGGCACAGATGAGCAAAACGCTTGTAATATTTTCAAGGATATGGTAAAATCAAGGTGGTTTTTCAGGATCCCGGCTTTTTCCTGTGAATTTCGGGGTAAACCACAAATCGTTAAGACCGCCAGTTAACCTTACTGGCGGTCTTTTTTATGTCTATATTCAGTTCGGCCTCTGCCCGACGTTTTCAATGATCCGCTCGCAGGCCAGGCGCAGAGCCTTGTGCTGGGGCTGCCGCAAGAGCGGGTCAGAAGCCAGCACCCCGAGCGCCGCGCCCTGCGCCTGCTGCAGTACCCCGACATCCTCGGCCATGTCCGCGATCTTCATCTGCGGCAGGCCATGCTGGCGCTGGCCAAAAAAGTCGCCCGGTCCGCGCAACCGCAGGTCGGTTTCGGAGATGGCAAACCCATCTGTGGTGCGGCACATGGCGCTCAGGCGCTCCCTGGCCAGAGATCCGCGCGCGTCCGAGACGAGGATGCAGTATGACTTGTGCTCGCCCCGCCCCACCCGGCCCCGCAGCTGGTGCAGCTGCGAGAGCCCGAAGCGCTCGGCGCTCATGCAGAGCATGACCACGGCGTTTGGCACGTCCACTCCCACCTCGATCACGGTGGTGCAGATCAGAAGCTGGATCTCCCCCTCCTTAAAGGCGGCCATCATCTGCTCCTTCTCCTTTGGACGCTGCTTGCCATGCAGCAGCCCCACCCGATAGCCCCGGAATTCCCCCTCCATCAGCTCTTTCGCCAGCTGCTCGGCGGCAGGCAGGTCGGTTCCTCCCTCCTCGTCCTCGCTGACCAGGGGGCAGACGATATACGCCTGCCGCCCCTCGTCGAGCAGGCCGCGGATGAAATTGTACGCGCGGGGGAGCTTCTTGGTGCTGATACAGAAGGTGTCGATCTGCTGGCGCCCCTTCGGGCACTCGTCGAGCACCGAAATATCCAAATCCCCGTAAATGATCAGCGCCAGGGTGCGCGGGATGGGAGTGGCCGACATGACCAGCACATGCGGGTTTTCGCTCTTTTGCTGCAGCGCCACGCGCTGCCCCACGCCGAAGCGGTGCTGCTCGTCGGTGATCACCAGCCCCAGCTTATGAAAGCGCACCCCGCCCGAAATCAGCGCATGGGTGCCCACGCAGAGCTTGGCTCCGCCGGTTTCGATCCTCTCTTCGGCCAGGCGGCGTTCCCTGGCACCCATCGAGCCGGTCAGCAGCACGCACCCGCACCCGGACGGTTCCAAAAACGAGCGGAAGGTGTCGTAATGCTGCCGCGCCAGAATCTCGGTCGGGGCCATTACGGCGCACTGATAGCCGCTCTCGATCGCGGCAAGACATGCCGCCGCCGCGCAGAGGGTCTTGCCCGAACCGACGTCCCCCTGCAGCAGCCGGTTCATCGGGGTTTCCTTCGTCAGGTCCGCGCAGATTTCCTCCACCGCCCGGCGCTGCGCCCCGGTCGGCTCGAAGGGCAGCGAAGCATAAAACTGCCCGGGCGAAAACGGCGCTATGCGCACCTCGGTGCTGGCGCGCTCCCGTCCGCGGATCGAGCGCAGCGCCAGCGAGAGGGTGAAGAGTTCCTCAAAAATCAGCCTCTCCCGCGCGCGCTGGCACTGCTCCTGGGACTGCGGGAAGTGGATGGCGGCGATCGCCTCCTCCAGGGGGCAGAGCCCCTGCTCCTCCCGGACCTGCGGCGGGATAGGGTCTTGCAGCCACTTGGCCGCCTGCAGCGCCTGGCGCATGTTCTGCGAGACCGACTTGGCGCTGAGCCCCGCCGTCAGCGGGTAGACCGGCAGCAGCCCCGGCTGCCCGCCGAGCTGCGCGGGGTCTACCACCATCGGGCTTGCCATGGCAGGCTTCGGGAGTCCCTCGGCCCGGCCGTAGAAGAGATATTCCTGCTCGAGCTTCAGCCCCTCGACGGTATATTTGGCGTTAAAGAAGGTGACCGCCAGCTCGTCGCCATTCTCGTCCACAGCAGTCAGTTTGAAGAGGGAAAGCCCACGGCGGATGCGCGCCTCGGGCCGCTTGCGCACCAGGGTGGCGCGCACCGCGCAGCTTTCGCCGCTTTGCAGCTCGCGCACCGGCACCGGGCGGCTCAGGTCGATATAATCCCGCGGGAAGTGGTAAAGCAGGTCGCGCACCGTGCGCACCCCCAGCTTTTCATAGAGCTTCGCCTTCGCCGGGCCCACCCCTTTGAGGTACTGTATGCTGCTCTGTGGATCCACCTTTCCACCTCCCCTCAAAATCTTCGCTTCCATTTTACCCCAAAGCCGCCCCCTTCGGCAAGACTTTATTGGGGGAATCCCCCGCCGCCCTCGGAAATCACCCGCAGGCAGGCGGCAAGCGGGGTTTCCTTGGCGGGATCGACGGCGACATCGGGGCGCGCGCCAGAAAGATTGGAGCAGGACCCATTCGGCAAGAGGGTATAGTCCGCGCTGTAGCGCACGATCCAGCCGCTCTGGGGCAGGGCCAGCGCCGCCGGCTCCTCCTCAAGTCCTCCGGATGCCGGGCGCGTCCCGATGAGCGTGGCCAGGCTCCCGTTCTTCATCATGGTGGCGGCATAGCGGGCCGCGCGCTCTCCCCGCCCGTCGGTGAGCAGGTAGAGCCGCCCTCCCGGCCCCGGCCCGGCAGGCTCCACCCGCCGTTCGAGCATGCGGGCATGGGTAAATCCGCCGATCCCCCCGCCCGGCCAAAACAGCTGGGGCAGCTCGGACACCGGCCGCCACGCGGGGTCGGAGAAGTCGAAAAATTTGCTGTTTTGCTCCCCCGCCCGGGAAAGCTGCCAGTAGCGCAGCGTCAGCGGCTCCCGGATATTCGGCGCGAGCAGAAGCCCGTCCACATACTCCCGGCTGTCTCCCGTGCTGCCGCACAAATCGAGGATGACCGACTGGGCCCCCGCCGCCTGCCGGTAGAAGTCCAGCAGGAAATCCCGGTCCGGCCCGATCCGCTCCTCCGACAGGTCCGGAATCCGGATATAGGCAATCCTCCCGTCCTCGTAGAGCCCCGCCTGCACGTTCCCATTCGAGCGCAGATTTTGCGGCAGCGCCGGATTTTGCGGCCGGGCGGGTGCGGGGCGGTAATCCCAGGAGGTCTTGGTATACTGCATCTGGGAATAGACGCTCCTGTAGGTGTCGATCAGCCCGTAGGGCTCGCCGAGCTTTTGGTAGCTCTCCTGCGCCTGCGCGCTGTTATAGAGCGCCGAAAGCTGGGAGATGAGCCTGCTCTCCCCCGCCCGTGCCTGATACTCCCCGGCGAGCTCGGGGAAGCGATAGGGGTCGTCCTCCAGGCGCAGGCCGCCAAGGCCCTTAAACGTGCCCGAGAGCAGGTCATGCAGCCCGGTGTAAAAATCCCCGTCGCTGCCGGTGGCGGCAATCTGGGGGCGCAGCTTTTGATAAAGCTCCTGCCGCGTCATCCCGAGCCTTTGCTCAAGGCTTTGGAGGTAGGGGTAGTTTTCCTCAAGCGTTTTAAAGAGTGCGTCGAAGTCTTCGGCCATCTGCCCGCCGCCGAGGTTCTGCCAATTGAGCGCGGCGATCCGCTCATCGGGGGTGATCTCGGTGGAATATTTCGTGAAATCCGGTTCCTTGGGCTGCCCGTTTCGCCGCAGATGCGCCGTCTCCTGCCGCGGCTGCCCGTCCTCCATCAGACGCCCCATCACCACAAAGCGCTGGTAGGGGTTCTCCTTTTCGCTGCCGTACTTGTGCGAGCAGCAGGACAGGGTCATGACCTTATCTTCTCCCCCCACCGGCACGCCGTAGTCATAGAGGGAGCGGCGCTTCATGTCTTCGATCAGCAGCGAAAAGGCCGCCGCCGGATACTCGGGCAGGATGTAGCTGACCGGCTCGGTGTTGGCGTCGAGATAGGCCACGGCGAAGATTTCATAGGTCTGCACCCCCTGCTCGGTGATGAAAAAGAAATAAGGATGCCTCCCGGCAAACGTCTCGTCGGTGAAGTGCATGAGCTGGGCGAAGCGCTCTCCCTGCGGATCATCCTTTACCCCGCGCGGGTTGCCGAGGTTGTGCCCATAGAGGATGGTGTTCTGCGAAAAGGTCCCGCCCCGCCCGTCGCCGAGGGTGCACTCATAGTCCACAAAAACGCTGCCGCTCTCGCGGTAATTCTTCTCCCCGTCGTGGAAACGGTAGTAGTCGTTGTCGCTGGTCTGCAGCACCGGCTCGTTGATGGCCGTGTCGGGGATGTAGAGCCAGCCCACCGTGTCGGGGTTGCGCCGCCGGCTTTGGCGCAGCAGCTGCGCGACGTCCGGCACCTCGGGCTGGTAGGATGGCGCTTCCGTCGCGGACGGCGCCGGCTTCTCCTGGGAATAGCCCGGTGCCGGGGCGGCCAAAGAGGGGGCCTCCCCCTTAGGCGCAGCCTCCTCCCCCGCGCAGGCGCCGAGCGCCAAGGCCGCCGCCAGCGCCAACGCCGCCATGCGGCCCGGATTACGTGCGCTCATTTTCCCATCCCCCTTCCTTTCCTTTTATTATAACAGGCCGGGACAGGCCAAATGTTAAGAGAAATTGAAAGTGGGCCGCACAAAATTTTGCCCAGCCGCTTCCAATTTTTCTTCCATGGATTGACAGATCTAAGGTTATCGCGTATAATACGAACAAAAGGAGAATATGTGCATAATTAATAGTACACATATTATCTTTTTTAAATTATTTATATATAATGTATGAATTTATCCCCTTTTATTTTCCAAAACAGAATTTGCCGCTTGCCTGATCTACGGGCAGGCGACTTTTTTTGTGCAGATTCACATGTTTCCTCTCCAGTATCTGGCTTGCCAAAGCTGTAGATTTAGTCACGCGGCAGGGATATCGGACCGCCAAGCGGTTGGGTAGATAAAGAAAAAGGAGAGATCATTATGAAGAAAAAAATGCTGGCGCTCTTGCTGGCATGCAGCATGGCGCTGGGCACCGCCCTGGGTGGCGGCGCCGCGGACGCCGAGGCGGCCGCAGTCCCGGCCGACCGGCTGAGCCAGCACAATACCATCGTCACTGGCGTGAAATTTGAAAAAGAGGCCGGGAAGATCACCTATTCCTACGAGGACTCCATCACCTGGCCGACCCAGACCCCGAACACCGACCTGGGCGGGGTCAAGAGCACGATCTACGCCGACCTGCTCATCACCCGTCCGTCCGACGATGTAACCGCCGTCGAGATCGACGGCGAGCCGGTCGCGCTGGACGACAGCGCCAACGGCACCACCCCCACCGGGATGCTAAAATACTTCCCCGTCGGGCAGACGATCGACAGCCAAAACTACGCCTACGCCGAGGGCAAGACATGGGAAGTGACGGTCAAATGGTTCACCGGTTCGTCCGGCGGCTACACGCTCAAGTCCACCGAGATGGTCACAGTGACCCGTGCGGCATATTCCGGCGAGGGCAGCACCGACGCTTCGGTCCGCACCAAGGTGCCCGCCGACAGGCTTTCGCAGTATAACACCACCGTCGAGGGGATCACCCTGCAGACCGGCGAGGGCACTGCGCGCTTCGCCTACGGCGAGGAGATCACCTGGCCGGGCGATCAGGACCCGAACGTAGACCTCGGGGCGGACGCCGACAGCGTCTACGTCGACCTGCTGATCGAGAAGCCCCAGGACGCCACCGCCGTTAAGATCGGCGGCGAGATCGTCAAGCTCGAGGATGCCGACCCGCCCACCGGCGCGACTAGCCAGGGGCTGCTGCATTACTTCCCCGTCGCGCTCAGGGGCAGCGACAACACCGTCGCCGGGCTGACCGAGGAGAAGTCCTGGGTCCTGGACATCGACTGGTACAAGGGCAGCTCCTCGTCTGATCTCCAGCTGCTCAAGCTCGAAACCGTCACCGTGACCCGCGAGAGCTACACCCCGCCCGTGGAGCCTGAGGAGCCGTCCGTCGCCGAGGTGAAGGTCTCCCCCGTGACCCTGAAGCTCACCATCGGCGAATCGGCCGAGCTCACGGCTACCGTGAAAATGAATCCCGAGGAGGCCGAGTCCCCGTCGGTCAGCTGGTCCTCCAGCGACGATGCGGTCGCTTCGGTTGACGACAATGGCGTGGTGACCGCCCTCAAGGACGGGACCACCACCATCGCCGCCACGGCGGGCGGCAAGCACGGCAGCTGCGCGGTGGCCGTGGGAGATAACGAACCCGAGCCGGAGCCCGAACCGACCCCCGACCCGGAACCCGCTCCCGATCCGGAACCGCAGCCCACGCCGGGTGGTTCCTCCGGGTCCAGCCACGGCGGGGGCGGCGGCAGCGGCAATGTCTGGGGCAACACCGGCAATCCCTATGCCAACAACTCCAGAGCTTCCTCCTCGGTGGCCGGCAAGGCCCTGACCTCTTCCACCGTCGCCAGCCAGACCAGCAAGGCGGTCGCCGCCGCGCTGAAGAACGATCAGAAATCCGCGGACGTGGTAATCAAGAACGCTCTTTCGGCCAGCCCGAAGGTCTTTGAGGACATGCTGAAGGCCGCCAAGAAGGCGGGCGGCGAGCAGGTACGCCTGCTGGCGGATTCGACCGTCGGCGGCAAAATCCAGGCCCGGCTCTACATCGACGCGGCACAGGCCGCCAATCTGGGAGGGGACATCAAGCTCGGCGCCAAGACGGACGATGCGAAGGCGCGCACCCTGTTCGACAAGTATTTCAGAAACGAGTGCCGGTTTGTCAAGTTTAGCCAGGCCGGCAGCTTCGGGATGGAAATCCAGGCCGCGGTACGGGTAAACCTGGAGAGCATGAAGGTCGAAAACCTCAGGTTCTACAGCTATGACCCCGCCTCCAACTCCTACAGCCTGATCGACAATCCGCAGTATTTTGTCGACGCCAACGGCTTCCTGCACTTTGCCACCCAAAAGGGCGACACCGTCGTCATCAGCGACGGCCTGCTCTCCCGCAAATAACGACATCCTCCAAAACCGATTGCCGGGCGCTTCGCAATACTGCGAAGCGCCCGGCAGCTTTTCTCGCACAGAAAGGAGCCCCCGGCGATTCCACCGGGGGCTCCTGTTTAATGAATCTCTTAGTCGCTGACAAACGGCAGCAGACCGATGTGACGGGCACGCTTGATGGCGACCGTCAGCTGGCGCTGATGGCGCGCACAGGTGCCGACCACACGGCGGGGCATGATCTTCGCACGCTCGGACATAAACCGGCGCAGCTTGGCGACGTCCTTGTAGTCGATGTTCTCGACCTTATCCACACAGAACGCGCAAACCTTACGTCTGCCCTTTCTGCCTCTGCCTCTTTCTCTATCCATAGCCATGGCTGAATCCTCCTTACTACAGGTTTTGACCCCGTTCCCACTTAGAACGGCAGATCCTCATCACTGGTGATCTCCTGGAAATCATCCACGCTGCCGCTCTGGTAAGAGACCGGCTGCGCGGCGGGCTGACTGGCTGGCGCATCGAAATTCGTGTAGGAGGGAGAGCCGCCACCGTTTTCGGCCTTGGAGCCGATGAAGCTGGCGTTGTCCACGACCACCTCGACGGCGGTGCGCTTGTTGCCCTGCTTATCCTCATAATTTCTCGTCTGGATCGACCCTTCCACCCCGATGAGCTTGCCTTTGTTAAAGTACTTCGAGATGAATTCGGCCGTCTGGCGCCATGCGACGCAATTGATGAAATCGGCCTGACGCTCGCCGCCATTGGAGTATCTGCGGTCAATGGCCACGGTAAAGGACACCACCGAGAGGCCCGACTGGGTCGAACGCAGCTCGGGATCCGCCGTCAGTCTTCCTACGAGAATCGCTTTGTTAATCATGTTGAACCTCCTGCGCCTTGTGCGGCAAGCTTATTCCTCGCTCGCCGGTTCGCTGTCTGCCTTCTTCTCCTCGGGCTTCTTCTCCTTCGCCTTCTCAGACTCAGGCTCCTTCGCCACGATGAGGGTGCGCAGGACACCGTCGGTGATCTTGTAGCGGCGGTCCAGCTCGGACGGGAAGGACGGAACGCTGGTGAAGTTGATCAGGTAGTAGTACCCCTCGGTCTGATCCTTGATCTCATACGCCAGGCGGCGCATGCCCCAGTCATCGACCGAATCAATGGTACCGTTCTCCTCGATGATCTTGGTGAAACGCTCGATCATCTCCTTGATGCCTTCCTCCCCCAATTTGGGACTGAGCACCATGATCGTTTCATAGCTCTGCATTAGTTTTGCCATGTAAAACACCTCCTTTTGGACTTTGGCCCTGTATCTGGCGTACAGGGCAAGGATGGCACCGCGCCCGTTAAGAGCACAGTACAACAGATAAATTATAGCAAAGGCACGTCCGAAAGTCAAGATTTTCCGTCAAGTTTTCTTTCCAACTTTCCCACTGCGGTCAGCGCGGGCAGACGGCGCCGATATAATCGCGCGCGTCGAGGTACTGCCCGTTTTTGCGGATCTCAAAGTGGCAGTGGTTGCCATAGGCGTTGCCGGTCTGGCCGACCTCGCCGATCTTCTGCCCCTGCACCACCTCATCGCCCACCTGGACGGTGTTGCGGCTGTTGTGGGCATAGAGGGTCTGGATCCCGTTGCCGTGGTCGATGATGATATGCCGCCCGTAGCCCCAGGCGGTATAGCCCGAATAGATGACCGTGCCGGTCGCCGCCGCGCGGATGGTGGTGCCCGCGGGAATCGCGGTGATGTCGTTCCCGGTGTGGCCCGCATAGCCCCAGATCGGCATGGTGATCTTCCCGCCGTCCACCGGCCACATGAACATCCCGCCGTCGAGGTCCTCGACGATGTCGTTTTCCCCCAGCATTTCGGCGCTGGGGCGCTTGCCGCCCACGATGATGTGCTGCGGCACCGGGTTTCTGATGATCCGGCTGGAGACCACCTCGCTGGAGAGCTGCTCCCCGTCGAGATAGGTCACATTCGAGACGACCTCGCGCAGCCCCGGCTCGCCGTCGGTGACCACGCTAAAATAGCCGATCAGCTCGTCGTTGTCCACCTCGCGGTTGGTGGTGTAGGGAATCTCCTCCCGCAGCGTCTCGCTGCGCACGCTCAGCAGACGCAGGTAGGGCACCCGCCCCGAGATGAGCAGGCTGTCGCCGGGCATCAGGCTCTCGGTCACGCCGGGGTTGAGCCGCTCGAGCTCCTCGAGGGAGATCCCGTTGTGCCTCGCGATGTTGATCGGCATGTCGCCCGCCTGCACGGTGTAGCGCCGCTCGGCGGCCACCTCGGAGTCGAGCAGGCTGAAGATGTCCTGCGTGCCGACAGTCGAGCTGACCGGATAGAGCCCGCGGCGCACCTGGAAGCTGCGGCTAAAGCGCACCGACTCGGTCTCCGGGTCGCTGTAGCCCAGCGTCAGACGCTGATCCAGCTCGGAGAGCAGCCAGTCGCAGTCGGCCATCGCGCCGATGAAGCGCCCGTCGATATAGACCCCGTAGGCCTCGAACAGGTCGTTGCCGGACAGGCGGATGAGCTTGTCCGCCAGCTCCTGGGTGTCGAGGTACTCCTCATCCCCCATAATTTGCAGCGTAAAGCGGGGGATGGTGTCGTTGGGGCTCTGGTATTCCTCGTGGATGATGCGCTCGCGCATCAGCTCCTCCGCCTCGTCGAAGCGCGCCTCACTGTCGATGATCCCGAGCTGCTCTCCGTTGTACTCCACCATCAGCCCGTAGCGCAACGAGGTGTAGTACTGCACGGTATGTACCAAAAACCAGATGGCCGCGATGGGCGCGAGGATATTAAAGAGCGTGACGAGCAGCCGCCAGAAGGCGTGCAGGAGCCTTCCGCCCACCACCCGCACCACCGTGCCGGTGGGGAGGCGGTCCTCCTCGCGCAGCGGCTGCCGCGCGCTGCGCAGATAGGTGAAAATCAAGAGGAACTGGCGCAGGGGCCGCAGCCACTCCCGGCTGGCCAGGTGCAGCGCACGGCGGTTCTGCTCGTGCTGGCGGCGCAGCGAGGCGTACAGGTAAGCGCGCACCCGCAGCAGGCGGCGGTGGATGCGGCGCATGCGGTAGATCGACATCTGCCCCACGCTGTAGCAAACGGCATAGCCAAGCAGGAAGAGGATCGAAAGACAGTCCGAGAGCGCCTGCCAAAGCGCGCTCCCCCCGTCCCCCGGGGCGCCGCCCTGCTTGTCCTCCTGCCCCAGCAGCAGCGGGTCGTGCTGCTCGGGCCGCGCGCGCCTGCGTTCCTTCACTGTCCTTCACCTCCCCGGCTTTGACTTCTTTTAAAAAACCACATAAATTGGCATACTATTCTATTATATGGGAAAATACAAGGTTTGTAAACGTTTTTACCCCGTTTTTCATGGAACCTTCACATCTACCCACAAAAAACCGGCCGTCCGGGAAACCCCGGGCGGCCGGTTTGCACGTTCAGTAGCGCAGGTAGTAGATCATCAGGTCCTCGCCGTTTCCCAGCGCCCCCTGATTGTTGCGATAGAGCTGGTAGCCGTACCGCTCGTAGAAGCTGTAGGTGCAGTTGGTGGTGGTCCACAAAAATGAGCTGTGCAGGCCGCGTCCCTTACAAAAATCGATGTAGCGGTCCATCAGCCGCCTGCCCAGTCCCTTGCCCCGCACCTCGGGGCTGAGGATGAAGAGGTTGATCTCGCTGTCGAATTCTTCGTCGGTGTCCTCCCCCATCCGGTCGTGCTCCTTGAGGCCCCGCAGCGCCGCCAGCGCCGCCTTGCGCCCGCCGAAATGCCCCAGACAGAGGTGGAGCCAACGGGTAAAGCGCATCCAGCGGTTTTTCAGCTTCCAGCAAAGCCGCGTCATGGGCGACGCCTTTTCGTTTCCGCCGAAGAGCAGCCCCATGACATGCCCCTCCCGGTCCAGGATGACGTCGGTGTGCTCGGAGGGGATCACGCAGTCGCGCACATAGTACTCATACAGCAGCCCGGGGCGGCGCAGGCCGCAAAAGCCCTCGGTGAAGTCCCAGGTCTGTGCCACGATCTCGGCGCATTCCTTGAGATGGCGCCTCGAGTAGGGTACGAAGCGGTACTCCTCATCGCTTTCCGGCGCGTTCATCTCGGGATCGCCTTTAAAGAAGCGCAGCACGCAGATGGACGCCACCAGCAGGGTGATCGCCTCGGCCACCGGCGAGGAGAGCCAGACGCCGTCCAGCCCCAGCGCGCGCGGCAGAATCAGCACGGTCGGCAGGATGGCGATATACCCGCGCAGCACCGACAGCGCCAGCGAGGGCTTCGGCCGCGAGATGGATGCGAAAAAGAGGGTGAACACGATGTTGAGCCCCAAAAAGAAGAAGGCCAGGAAGTAAAGGCGCATCCCCCGCATCGTCAGCTCGGTCAGCCCCGGCGTGCCCGCCTGGTTGAAGGCCCCGGCGAGCGGCCGCGCGAAGAGGGCGCAGCACAGGTAGACGGCGGCCCCCACGATGAGGGCAAAGGAGCAGGCCAGGCGCAGCGCCTTCTTCACCCTGGCCTGGTTGCGCGCGCCGTAGTTCTGGCTGATCACCGGCTGGGCGCCCTGCCCGATCCCGGTGAAGATGGCGTTGCAGACGGTGACGATGTTCTGCACGATCCCGTAGGCCGCCACCCCGATGTCCCCCGCCAGGCGCAGGATCATCATGTTGAAGACCAAGATCACGGTGCTGATCGACATCTCGTTGACAAACGCCGGGAAGCCGGTGATTATGATCCGCCCGAGCTGGCGGGGCGAGAAGCGACAGCGCTCGAGCTTAAAGTTGTTTTTCCCCCGCAGGAAGTGGATCGAGCAGATCAGCACGCTGATCACCGGCGAGGTGCCGGTCGCCAGCGCCGCGCCGAACATCCCCAACCCCAGCGGGAAGATAAACACGTAGTCCAGCACGATGTTCGCCAGGCTCCCCACCACCAGCGCAATGCTCGCCAGCCGCGGCGCGCCGTCGTTGCGCACGAAGTTGCAGACGATGTTGTCCGCGATGAAGGCGCAGGAGAAGAAGAGGATGGTGCGCACGTATTCCTTGGTCATGGGCAGCACCTCGCCCGAGGCGCCGAGCATGCGGCAGAACGGGTCGAGCAGCGCCAGCATGACAACCATGTAAAGGAAGCCGAAGCCCACCGAGATCACCAGGGATTGGGTAAACAGCCGGTTGCCCTGCTCGCGCTCCCCCGCGCCCAGCGAGATGGCGTATAGGGTGGCGCCGCCGGTGCCGATCATCAGCCCCACGCCGCTGATCAGCCCGTAGGCGGGCAGCGCCAGATTGAGCGCCACCAGCCCCTGCGCGCCCACGCCGTTGGCCACGAAGAAGGTGTCCGCCAGGAAATAGACCGACATGGCGATCATGCTGAAGACGTTGGCCGAAACGTATTTAAAAAAGGTTTTTGTAATGTTCCCGTGCAGGATTTCGTTTGAATTCACTTGAATAACTACTCCTCTCTGGACGTTTCGTCCCGGTTTCGCCGTGCGAAATTGCCGCCAGCAGCGGCAAAGGGATGAAACTCCCTGTTTGAAAGTTTACTTTCAAACCACCTCTCCTGTTCTAAAGAATTTCCTCCACAATGACCCGCAGCATCCGGTCGAGCTGGGCGAGCTCGTCGGAGCTGAAGCGCTCCCGGATCCCCTGCTCCACCTGGTCCATGTACCGGTCGTTGATGCAGTAATATTTCATAAATTTCTCGGTCACCAAAAGATGGGTCTCCCGCTTGTCCTTCTGCGAGCTCTCCTTTTGGAGATACCCCTTCTTGACCAGGCTGTTCACCCGGTAGGTCGCGTTGGGCAGGGACATCCGGCAAAAGGACGCAAACTGGCTCACCGTCGGCTTGCCCAGCAGGTAGATCACCTCCAGGCAGCTGCCTTCCAGCGAGCTGAGCGACGTGTAGCCCGACTCCGGCTCCCGAAAAAGGTTTTTATAATAACTGAGCGTGATCTTGTCGTACAGCTTCCCCCATAGTTCCTCGAGCATGACCTCTCTCCTTTTACTTTCAACTTTTTAATTAAATATATTTAATTAAACTATTTTAATTATATCACCGCTTTTTTGATTGTCAACCCTTTTTCTTCCTGCCCATAGAAATTTTGCGGGCCGGTTGACAACGCCGCGCGCAGGCCGTAAACTGGGGATTATCAGGCCCGCGAGCGGGCGGAACGGAGTATTTTGCTATGCAGCTGATCCAAACGGAATTTACCATTGGCGCCCTTCCCGCCGCCCTCTGGGGCGAGGGGCAAGAGGAGGTCATCGTCGCCGTCCACGGAAATTTTTCGAGCAAGACGGACACCCCTATCCGGCTGCTCGCCGAACATGCCGCCGGGAAGGGCTGCCAGGTACTGAGCTTCGATTTGCCCGGGCACGGGGCGCGCAGGGAGGAGGTCACCCCCTGCAAGGTGCAGACCTGTGTTTGGGAGCTGTGCGGGGTGCTGCGCTACGCGCGGGAGCGCTGGAAGCGCGTCGGCCTCTTCGGCTGCAGCATGGGGGCCTATTTCGGCCTGCTCGCCTGCCAAGGCCTGCCGCTGGAGCGCTGCCTCTTCCTCTCCCCCGTCGTCGACATGCAAAAAATCATCGAGGGGATGATGGCGCAGTTTCACGTCACGCCCGGGCGGCTGCGCGCCGAGGGCGAAATCCCCACCCCCATCGGGCAGACGCTCTACTGGGACTATTACCGCTATGTCTCAGAGCACCCCGTCACCCGCTGGGACGCGCCCACCGCTATTTTGTGCGGCAGCGAGGACGACATGAGCGGCCGCGGGGACATTCAGGCCTTCGCGGAGCGCTTTCATTGCAAGCTGGACGTCCTCAAGGGCGGCGGGCACTACTTCCACACCCCCGGGCAGCTCGCCTACTATGAAGGCTGGTTAAAGAGAAATCTCTAAATAACGGCAAAATCCCCAAGGACCGCGGTCCTTGGGGATTTCTTCTGTCTTTTTTAAAGGAGGGAGAGGTAGAGCTCCTTGATCTCCTCGACGCTGGTCTCGCGCGGATTGCCCGGGCGGCAGGCGTCGGCATAGGCGGACTCGGCGAGGAACTGCACGTCCTCCTTCTTCACGATTTCGCGAAGGTTCTGCGGGATCCCCACGTCGGCGGCTAAATTCCGCACCGCGTCCACAGCGGCCTTGCGGTACTCCTCGACGCTCATCGTCTCGGTCCCCTCGACCCCCATCGCCTTGGCGATGTCGCGGTACTTTTCCCCGGTGGCGGGGGCATTATACTCCATCACGGTCGGCAGGATGATCGCGTTGGCGATCCCGTGCGGGGTGTCGTAGAGCGCGCCGAGCGGATGGGCCATCGAATGCACGATCCCCAGTCCCACGTTCGAGAAGCCCATGCCCGCGACGTACTGGCCGAGCGCCATCCCCTCGCGGCCCTCCTTGGTATTCTCCACCGCCCCGCGCAGCGAGCGGGCGATGATCTCGATCGCCTTGAGGTGGAACATGTCCGAAAGCTCCCAGGCCCCGGCGGTGATGTACCCCTCGATCGCGTGGGTGAGCGCGTCCATGCCGGTCGAGGCGGTCAGGCCCTTCGGCATGCTGGACATCATGTCCGGATCGACGACGGCAACCACCGGGATGTCATGCGGGTCGACGCAGACGAACTTGCGGTTCTTCTGGGCGTCGGTGATGACATAGTTGATGGTGACCTCGGCCGCGGTGCCCGCGGTGGTCGGCACGGCGATGATCGGCAGGCACTTATTCTTGGTCTCGACGGCCCCCTCGAGGCTGCGCACATCGGCGTACTCGGGATTGGTGACGATGATCCCGACCGCCTTGGCGGTGTCCATCGAGGAGCCGCCGCCGATGGCGATGATATAATCCGCCCCGCAGGCCTTGCAGGCGGCGACCCCCGACTGGACGTTCTCGATGGTCGGGTTCGGCTTGATGTCGCTATAGAGCTCGTAGGGCAGGTCCGCTTCCTCGAGCACCGCGGTCACCTTCTGGGTGACGCCGAACCGGAGCAGATCCGGGTCGGAGCAGACGAAGGCCTTCTTGAGCCCCCGGCCCTTGACCTCGGGGGCGATGCTCTGGATCGCGCCCGCGCCGTGATAGGAGGTTTCATTGAGTATAAACCGATTGACCATAAATAACCACTCCGTTTCTTATATTTTTAAGGAAATCCTCAGGTTCTGATAAAATAATAACAATATAAAAACCCGGCTGCAAGTGACAAATTGGCCCGGCTGTCACTTTTGTGACAACCGGGCCAAGGTGTAACTATTGCAGATCGCTGAGCAGCAGCCGCAGCCGCTCGGGCATGGCCTCGATGAGCAGATCGACGATCTCCTCGGGAGGCTGCCGCATACCGGTGGTGGCCCACTTGACGGTCATGTCGATCGAGCCCTTGCAGTACATCTCGAGCAGGAAGCGAACGTCCCCCTCGAGCGGGCGGCCGGTCTTTCTCGTGATGATCCCGGTGTAGAGGGATAAAATACTCTCGTAGTCGTAGGCCAGGATGGAGTTGCAGTCCCGTGACTTGAAGGCCTGGGCGAAGAAGCTGCGCTCGGCCTTGATGAAGCAAAACTTTTTGAGCAGCCCCTCGCGCAGGGTATAGCTGACCCCCATCTGCTTAAAAGATTTTTGCGCCAGCCGCTCGAAGTACCAGTTGACCAGGTCATATTTGTCCTTAAAATTGCGGTAGAAGGTCTGGCGCGACAGGCCGCACTGCGCGCAGATATCCTTGACGGTGATCCTGTCGAGTTCGGCGTGCTCCATCAGCGTCTTGATCGCCCTGGCCAACTCGTATTTCGTCTTGTCCTGCTCCTTCATGCAGCCGCCTCCTTACGATTGATCCCTGTTGGGATTATTTTATCATATTTTGAAGGCGGATTCATCCATTTTGCTTGCAACCCGCGGGAAAATTGTATATAATAGGGAACAGTTCCCAATCCTAACAGAATCAGGGCAAATGCGTTTGAAGGAAGCTATGGCCCCATCCCTTCCAAACAGAGAGCCGGTGGCGGGTGCGAACCGGCGGGAGAGACGGCTTATCCACTTCCCGAGCGGCCGGCGACGAGCCGGAGGGGCGGTACCCCTTATCGTACCAACGAGCGGCGGGCTTTCGGCCCGCAATTTGGGTGGCAACGCGGAGTCTTTCGTCCCATACGGTGTATGGGTCGGGGACTCTTTTCATTTTGTAAGAAAATAAGGGAGGACTAGAAAATGCTGGATATCAATCTATTGCGCACCAATCCCGAGCTGGTCAAGGAGAACATCAAAAAGAAGTTCCAGGACGAGAAGCTGATCCTGGTGGACGAGGTCGTCGAGATGGACAAGCGCTTCCGCGAGGCGAAGGGCAAATGCGACAACCTGCGCAGCCAGCGCAAATCCATCAGCAAGGAGATCGGCATGCTGATGGGCAAGGGGCAAAAGGAGGAGGCCGAGCGGACCAAGGAAAAGGTCGCCGCCATCGCCCAGGAGCTCGAGGAGACCGAGCGCCTCGAGGAGGAGCTCACCGCCGAAATCCGCAAGCGCATGCTCGTCATCCCCAACATCATCGACGAGAGCGTGCCCATCGGGAAAGACGACAGCGAGAACGTCGAGGTCGAGCGCTTCGGTGAGCCGAAGGTGCCCGACTTCGAGGTGCCCTACCATGTGGACATCATGGAGAGCCTGCGCGGGATCGACCTCGACTCGGCGCGCAAGACCAGCGGCAACGGGTTCTATTACCTGTGCGGGGACATCGCGCGGCTCCACTCGGCCATCCTCTCCTACGCGCGGGACTTCATGATTGACCGTGGCTTCACCTACTACGTCCCGCCGTTCATGATCCGCTCGAACGTGGTCACCGGCGTGATGAGCTTCGCGGAAATGGAAAACATGATGTACAAGATCGAGGGCGAGGACCTCTATCTCATCGGTACCAGCGAGCACTCGATGATCGGCAAGTTCATCGACACCATCCTGGAGGAGGACGCCCTGCCCCAGACGCTGACGAGCTATTCGCCCTGCTTCCGCAAGGAGGTGGGCGCCCACGGGATCGAAGAGCGGGGCGTCTACCGGATCCACCAGTTCGAGAAGCAGGAGATGATCGTGGTCTGTAAGCCCGAGGAGAGCAAGGACTGGTTCGTAAGACTCTATAACAATACCGTCGATTTCTTCCGCTCGATGGACATCCCGGTGCGCACGCTGGAGTGCTGCTCGGGGGACCTGGCCGACTTAAAGGTCAAGTCGATCGACGTCGAGGCCTGGAGCCCGCGCCAGAAGAAATATTTCGAGGTGGGCAGCTGCTCCAACTTAGGGGATGCACAGGCGCGCAGGCTGGGGATCCGGATCCGCAGCAAGGAGGGGAAGAACTACTTCGCCCACACCCTCAACAACACGGTGGTGGCCCCGCCGCGTATGCTAATCGCATTCCTGGAGAACAATCTCCAGGCCGACGGCACCATCGCCATCCCGCAGCCGCTGCGCATGTACATGGGCGGCAAGGAGTTTATCGGGAAATAGAAGATTCTTTAAAAAGGTGCCCCGCCAGAATGGCGGGGCACCTTTTTAACGGAAACCCTACTCGTAGAATTTTCGCAGCACCGGCACCCCGGCCGTCACGCTGCCGCTGGCGGTGTTGACGGCCATGCTGCGGATGGTCCAGTTTGCCTCGTCGAAGCCGGTGAAGTTCCCGAGCGAGGAGAAGCCCTCGAGGGGGTAGCCCCTGGAGTAGGAATCGACCGATATGCTTCCGCCCCGGAACGCTTCTCCAACGCCGTTGGAGACGGCCGAGGTGCACCAGTAGGACTTGCTGAGCGCAACAGCGCCGCCGGTGGTCTCTCCGAACAGGGCGGATGTGCCGAACTCCGTCGAAGCAAGGGAAGCCGGTACCGCGTAGCAATCCGTGATTTGCAGCCTGCCGTCCGAGCGGGAGACCAGCCCGCCGGGATAACCGCAGGACACCGCCTCGACTCCCAAGGCGTAGCAGCGTTCAATGGTGCTCGAATTAAACCAGCCGACCAGCCCGCCGGCCTGATAGCCGCTGACGGAGCAGTTGAGCGCGTAGCAGTCGCGGATAATGCTGCCGTCGAGCGTGGAAGCCAAAGCGCCGGAGTTTCTGCCCTGTGTTTCCCGGTAGGGGGAGAAGAGCGCGGTGGAGTCCTCGATCCCGAGGCGCTGGACGGTCGCGCCGGTGAGCTGCGCAAACACGGGCTCGTTTAACCCCCTGATCCGGTGCCAGCCGCCGTCGTAGGTTCCGCGAAAGTTGCTGACCGACGCGAAGCTCCCGCCGCAGTCGATGTCGTTCACCTGCAAGAAACTTGCGGAGAGATGGTTTTCCACATGGTCGAGCTGCTCCCTGGCGCTCACCCGGAAGGGGCTTTGCACACTCCCGTCCCCCGCATAGTAGGCCCCCGCCGTCCCGGCGGGGCAGCCGCAGGTGGGCGTGGTGGTAAAGCTCTTGACAGCCGTCGCCTCCCGGTCGAACGCCGCCCGCCCGGGCGCCGCGTGGGCAGTGACCTTGAGCGTCCAGGTGCTCGGCCCGGCCGGGTCGTAGCGAAGCGGCAGGTAGACATTTACCGGCGAGGTGGGGGTAACCTCCACCGCCGCCGTCACTTCGGGCGCGCCGGAAGGATAGGCCCCCTCAAAGAGGGAAAAGGTGTAGTCGACCGTCCCCGAAGAGCGGGTAAAGGGGATATTGACCCCGTAGTCGCAGGCATAGCCGTCCCGCACCGTGACCGTTACCCCATCGTCCGCCGCCCCCGCCGGGACGCCGGCCGCCAGGAAAAAAGCCAGCGCCGCCAAAACCCACCGTTTTTTCATAGAATTCACCTTCTGAATAAGACCGCTAGTATAGATAGCTTGCGGCCGCTCTTCAGAGGGCAAGAGGCAAAAAGCGCTGGATTTCCTTGCTTTTTTCGCCAAAAGAGGATATAATTAGGAAAAGAATGTCAGTGGTTGGGAATTTTGTTCCACCCCTGCGCGAAAAGAAATGAAAACGAGACCGCAAGCTATCTATGCTTACGGTCTTTTTTCTTGGGGCTATTTTCCCGGCGCCTATGGCGCCATGCGTACGCTCACCTCGCCCGAGCGCAGGGTCTGCCGCTCCCCGTTCGCGTCGCGCACGATCAGCCCGAACTGCTCGTCGATGTCCTCGGCCAGGAAAACCCCGCACTCCTCCTGTGAGCGGATCACCACCCGCTGGCCGAGGGTGACCATCCGGCGGCGGCACTCCTGCCGGATCAGGGGCAGGTTTTGCGGGAATCCCCGGTAGCTTTCCTCCAGCCGGTCCAGCAGCGCCGCGGCCAAACGTTCCCGCTCGAAGGGCTGCCCCGCCTCGGCCCGAAGCGAGGTGGCCACCTCCTGCAGCTCGGGCGGGAAGGCGGAAGGATCATTATTGACGTTGATCCCGATCCCCAACACCAGCCAGGCAGGGACCCCGTTTTCGATCACCGACTCGATCAGAATCCCGCAGACCTTTTTGCCGCCGACCTGCACGTCGTTGACCCACTTGATCCCCGGGGCAAGGCCGCAGACGTCCTCGATCGCCTGCGCCACGCAGACCCCCGCCAGGGAGGTCAGCGCCGCCGCCTGCGTGAGCTCCCCCCTTGGGCGCAGCAGAACGCTCAGGTAAATCCCCTCGCCCGCCGGGGAATGGAAGCTGCGCCCGAGCCGCCCGCGCCCGGCGCTCTGCCGCTCGCAGAAAACGGCGGTGCCCTCGGGCGCGCCCTTCGCCGCCAGCTCCTTTAGCGTCAGGTTGGTCGAGGCGGCCTCCTCGAGCAGAACCAGGTTTCCTTTAAAAAAATCACCCTTCAGGGCCGAAACGAGCTTTTCGCGCTGCAGCACGGCGTTCCCCTCCTTCGCAGAGTCTCCCCTTATTATAGCGAAAAAAGCACCCGCTTCCAAGAGGAAGCGGGTGCTTTTTTCAGTTTGATTAAATCCTGCGCAGATTGGACAGGAGCACCACCAGCACCGTCCAGACCAGCTGATAGCACAGCAGCAGGGTGAAGGTGATGTTCGCCATTCCCGCGAAGAAGGCGAAGAAGGTGATGATCGCATAGCCGATCACGGTGGAAAGCAGCTGCACCGCGGTGCCGATGGTCACCGCCGACTTGATCCGCGGGATGATCCCCAGCGCCCGCAGCATGGTCATGATCGAGCCGGAGTAGACGATCGACGCATGGGCGCGCCCGCGCGGGGCCATCACCCGCTCGTAGTCGGCGTGCAGGCTGGCGGGCACGATCCTGATGAAATGCTCGGGATAGCTGTAGAGCATAGACAATTTTCCCGGCGTGATGTTCGGGTCGGTGGAGTGGACGATCAGCGCCACCCCGCGCTCGGAGAGCTCGCGCAGCACCGGGGCCACCCGCTTGTCGCTGCCATAGGACAGGGCGAACATCGCGATCAGCTCGCCGGAGTTCGAGAGGTAGAGAATGTCCTTCCCCTCCCCGACGTAGCGCTCCTCATAGTCCTTCGAGGGGGTGCTCACCCCATGGTTTTGCATCAGCTGCGCGTTGCCGATCAGCACACGCTTGCCGTCCACCCAGGCGGAGAGGCCCATCGAATCCTCGAAGACGATGTTCTCGGCCTCCTTGAGGATCTTGCTGTTCCCACCGAGCATCCCCTGGAAGATGGGGGCCAGTGGCGAATCGGTCGCGCAGATGACGCTGCACGCGTCGAGAATCGCCTGCTCGATCAGGCTCTCCTGGAAAACCTTCATCGAGCTTAGGGTAATGCTGTCGGGCGGGAAGAGCTCCTTGGCCTTGAAGGTGACCGCCTTGACGGAGTTGTACTCCTCGACCACCGGGTAGCCCGCGATGACGGTCCCGGCCTTGGTGAGCTTCTTGGCCGCGCGCAGCATCGGCATGTTCCCAACCATGGTGGAGGTGAAGGGCGCGCAGACGGCCAGCAGGCCGCTGAGCACCGTGAGGGAAACGTAGAGGCTGCCGCCCACAAAGTAGCTGATCACCGACACGGCGATCGATGCGAGCAGGCAGATGATCACCAGCACGCGGTTGATGCTCTCGGCATAGTCCTGCGCGTAGGACGCCTCCAGGAAGCCGGAGACGTACTTGGTCTTGACCGAGTAGGTGATCTCGGGCAGGTCGAGCGGCAGGCCCCGGGAGAGCTCGCGCGCAAAGTCCGGGCTCTTGATGGTGCGCATGACGTATTTCTCCTGGTCCGAGCAGACCAGGCGGCTGTTGCGCTCGATGCGGGACATCATCATCATTTTGCCGACGATGTTGAAGAGCAGCCCCAGCACCGGCACGCAGTAGTAGAGCTGGACCCCGACCTCTGAAGCGGCGGAAGGGGTGACGACCAGGGCCACGCCCTGGGCCATCGCCGCGATCATGGCGAGCGAGATGAGCGAATCGTTGTCCGCCTTGAAGGTGAACATGCTCACCAGTCCCCCGCCGATGGTCGAGCTGTTGATCAGCATGGTGATCGCGACCACCGCCACGTTGACGATCATGAACATCCGCACCGTGTCCGGATTTTCGGGCAGCATGATCGGCGGCAGCGGGAAGGCCTTGGAGATGAAGGAAAACGCGAGGTAAAGAAGCCCCACGAAGGCGGCCGTGGTCAGTGCGAAGCGCACCCGAAGGCCCATCTGCGCGCGCTTGATGTCCGCGCGGATGGCCCCGCGCTCCTCCTCGCTGCTAAGCGTGTCGGCGGGCGTGCCGTGCTCGTCGTAGTCCACGTCGTCCTGGAAGTCCTCCGGGTCGAGCGGCAGATGCTCCACCGGAAGCTGGGGGAGCGGCTCCTCCCCGCCGAGCAGCTTGGTCGCCTCATCCGCCGGCGGCGCGAAGGGGGATTGCCCCGCCGTCTGCGGCACGGAGAAATCAGACGCCGCCTCGTTCACCGGGGGCACCACCGTGGTCGCCTCGGGCGGCGGGGTATAAACCGGCTGGCTTACCGGCTCGCTCTCGGCGGGCGGGGCCATGACCGGGGCGCTCACCGGCGCGCCGGCGCTCCCGGAAAAAGAGCCCTGCGACGGGGGATTAAACTCCCCCGTCGGCTGGGTGATGTTAAAATTAAAATTGCCAGGAGCCGCGGACGGCGCCTGATAGCCGCCCTCCCGCGGCGAGGCGGGGGCCGGATCGAAGGCCGGCCTCCCGCGGCGAGGCGGGGGCCGGATCGAAGGCCGGCGCACAGGGGATGGGCGGGGTATAGACCGGAACGCCCACCACCGGGGAGGAAAGCGTCTCCATCTCGGGCGCCGGGGAAACCACCGGCGCGCCGACGATCGGCGCGCTGCGCCGCGGCTGAATGGGCGGGCGCTCGGGGTCGATCCCCTTGCCGAGCCCTACCCCTTCCCCGAAGTTTTGCAGCAGGTCGTCCATCGAGGGCTTTGGGGTGCGCCGGGTGGCGGGAGCCGCGGAGGGACTCGACGGGGCGGCGGAAAACTGCGGCGTCTGCGGCGGATAATTTTGCCGGGGCGCCGCCGGCGGATTATATGGCTCGGGCTGATAGCCCTGATAACGGCTGTTTTGGCCGTAGCCACCCTGCTGGGAATAGGAGCCCTGATCGGGCTGGTAGCGCCCGGGCTCGTCGTAGGGCTGCTCATACTGGCGCGGCGGGTATTCCTCCCGGGGCGCCGGCGCCGCCGGGCGATAGCTCTCCCGCGACGGGGCCGGAGCGCGGTAACCCCCCGGGGCACTCGGGACGGGCGGCGCAAAGTCGGTGGTGTTCTGGGTGGAGCTAAACTGGAAGCCCCCCTGGCGCGGCGCCCTTTCCTCCGGGGCATAGCCGCGCGCCGGATAGGACTCCTCATATCCCGCGTTCCCGCGTGGGGTGGGCGGATAGGAGGCGCGGTACTCCTCCCGGTAGGGGCGGTATTCCTCCCGGGGCGGCTTTCGCCGCTCCGGCTCATATCCGCGCTGCTCATAGCGCGGCTCGTCGTAACCCCGGCCCTGGCGCGGGGCGTAGTCCTCCCGCCTGGGCTCCTCATATTGCTCGTAGCGCCGCGGCGGATACTCCTCCCGCGGCTGCTCATATTGCGCGCGGCGGGGGGCATAGTCCTCCTGCCGCCAGTTATCATTTTGCGGATAGCTCTCCCGCGGGGCCGCACGCGGCGGCGCATAGCCCTGCGGCGCATTCTCCGGCGGATAGGGCGCGCGGCCGTCATACGCCTGCATGCGCTCCTGTTCCCGCTTGCGCCTTACCTCTTCGAGGATCGCGTCGATATCGTAGTTTCCGTTCATTTCTCAAGTTCCCCTTTTGAGTCGACCGCGCTGGAGGCTAGCCCCTCTTTGCAGCGCTGCGCTGCCGCGCGATCTCATACATCAAAATCCCCCCGGCAACCGAGGCATTGAGCGAATTGGTCCGGCCGTACATCGGCAGCGACACGACCTTGTCGCAGCTTTCCTTCACCAGCCGGCCAACGCCCCGTCCCTCCGAGCCTATGACCAATGCGGCCGCGCCATCCATATTGCAGGCGCGGTAATCCTCTCCGTCCATATCCGCGGCATAAACCCACACGCCGCGCTCCTTGAGCTCCCGGATGGCCGACACCAGGTTGGTGACCCGGACCACCGGCATATATTCCAGCGCGCCCGCGGCGCACTTGGCGACCACCGGCGTGAGCGAGACCGAGCGGCGGCTGGGGATAAGTACCCCGTGCGCGCCCGCGGCCTCGGCGGTGCGGATGATGGCGCCGAGGTTGTGCGGATCCTCGATCTCATCGGCGACGATCAAAAAGAGCGGCTCGTCCCCCGCCTTGGCCCAGACGTCCTCCATCGTGGCGTACGGGTGGCCCGGCAGGGCCGCCGCCACCCCCTGGTGGGACGCGCCCCCGGCGATGGCCGAGAGCTTCTGGTCGTTGACGCGCTTGATGGGGATCTTTCGCTCCTGCGCCAGCGCGATGATCAGGCGCAGGCTGCCCTGCGCCTCGCCCTGCTGCAGGTAGAGGGTATCCGCCTCGTGCCCGGAGCGCAGCAGCTCCAACACCGGGTTGCGCCCGACCACATACTGGCGCTCGTAAGCGCCGCCTTCCCTCTGATCCGCCATGCGAATGTCCACCTTTCCGTCGCGTTGCGGCCATAAAAACCGTATAATAGCCACTTATGGCTATTATAGCACAGTCTGCCACAATATTACAATGCGTAATTTGCCGCTTAGGCGCGAAATCGGCCGGCGGCTCAGAGCAGCGCCACACACAGCACGACCACCCCGCACACCCCCAGCAGTGCCAGCGCCAGAGCGCCCAGCTTGCGCCAGCCCCATCTCCTGCCGCGCCGGGGTGCGAGCATGGACACCGCACCGTGCGAGCGCAGCAGCCCGTCGGCGTAGTCCTCCGCCATGCGCAGCATGCGCTCCTCGCTCACCTCGTCCTGCTCCGGCTTTAAAAAGAGCACGATCCGCTCGAAGCAGCTGCCGTCCTCGCCATTGATTTCGATGATCCTCTTATTGGTCCCTCTGATCACTGCATAACACCCCTTATCGCCAGTTTTTCGTCTTTGCCATTATTGTTGGCAGCCACCGCCAGGGGTATGCACCGTTATTCACCAAACCATCCAATATTCATACAATCCCCAAATACAGGGATTGACAGTTTTCCTTCCACAAAATCTTGTGGATATTCCTTCCCGCCTTCCGGGAATATTCGGTATACCGCCGCAAAAAATGCATCGCCGCGCGCGGGCAATATACCAATGGTAAAACGGACTTTTCCACAGCCCGTTCGGTTTTATGCGAAACCCGTTGTGGAAAACTCGGTGGAAAGTGTGGAAACTCCCCATTCTCACGCGCTTTACAAAAATTATACATTTCACGAATAATTATGCGCGAGTCTTGTCGAAAAAATTTTCATACTAAAAGTAATCCCTACTTGTCACCGATCTGACGCGCGCAAAGATAGGAGATCGAGCGCTCGATCGAGGAGCGGACCTCCTCCGGGATCGGCCCGGGGGCCGCGTTGCGGTAGTCGAAGAGGTTGCAGAAGCGGTCGACGTCCTCCTTGAGCGCCTCCAGCCGGCCCAGGGTAAGGCCGCCGGCCACCTCCAGGAAGCCGGGCAGCGCCTTCTTTGGCAGCTTTTCCTGCGCCTTCTGCGCGAGCAGGCGGTAGTGCGGGAAGCAGATGCACTCCTGCTGGGAGAAGAGCGTGCGAAAGGCCTCCTCCTTCTGCCACAACCCGAGGATGGTGTCGAGCATGCGCTCCATCGCCCAGTCGATCCGCGCGCAGACATAGCACCCTTCGTCGACCTCCCTGGCTTTTTCCAGGCGCTTGTCCTTGCCCAGGATGGGCGCCTTGGCCCCGACGACCTCCTGGCGGATATAGTCGAGGTGGGACTGGAGCATGAGCCCCAGGCTCAGGCGGTTCTTCCTTGTGAGCATCATCCGGAAGTGGTCGGTACAAAAGCCCTGGCGGTTGGTGTCCTGGCGCACGTCCGGCTCCATCATGGCCGCGCCCATGATGTACTCCAGGCACCGCTCCTCCAGCGTGTCCCGCATGCGGCAGAGCGGGCAGCCTTCCTTGGGCTCGAACACCTCGCTGACCGGGATGGTGTAGATGGTATCCTTCAAAGCCGTTCCCTCCTAAAGCGTATAATAGTAACGATGTGGCTATTATATCACGAGCGCGAAGCGTAAGTGATATAATTGGCCATTGGCGGCAGCGCCGGCAGGCGCGGATCGCCGCGGCCGTAAAGATGTATAATAGCCACGATGTGGCTATTATATCACGAGTGCGAAGCGCAAGTGATATAATTGGCCATTGGCGGCAGCGCCGGCAGGCGCGGATCGCCGCGGCCGTAAAAGATGTATAATAGCCACGATGTGGCTATTATACCACGAGCGCGAAGCGCAAGTGATATAATTGGCCATTGGCGGCAGCGCCGGCAGGCGCGGATCGCCGCGGCCGTAAAGATGTATAATAGCCACGATGTGGCTATTATACCACGAGCGCAAAGCGCAAGTGGTATAATTGGCCATTGGCGGCAGCGCCGGCAGGCGCGGATCGCCGCGGCCGTAAAGATGTATAATAGCCACGATGTGGCTATTATACCACGAGCGCGAAGCGCAAGTGGTATAATTGGCCATTGGCGGCAGCGCCGGCAGGCGCGGATCGCCGCGGCCGTAAAGATGTATAATAGCCACGATGTGGCTATTATACCACATTTATGATATAATCCGATAGAACCCTCAGAAAAAGGAGTGCACCGCTATGAGCCATATCCACCGCTTTCCCCTCCCCTCGCCCGACGACTTCGATGCGCAGCAGACGCTCGACTGCGGGCAGGCCTTCCGCTTCCAGCTACAGGAGGACGGCTCCTATGCCGGAGTGGCGGGCAGCCATCCCTGCCGGATCTGGCAGGAGGGGGCCGCGGTCGTGGTGGAGTGCTCCTGCAATGAAGATGACTGCGCCCCCTTCTGGCGGCGGTATCTCGACCTCGGGCGGGACTACGGCGCGCTCAAGCTGATCCTGCGGCAGGACCCTGTGATGGAGAAGGCCGTCTCCTTCTGCCCGGGCATGCGCCTGCTGCGCCAGGACGAGTGGGAGACGCTCTGCTCCTTCATCCTGAGCCAGAACAACAACATCAAACGGATCAAGGGGATCATCGCCACCCTCTGCAAGGAGTTCGGCCAAAAGCTTCACGGCGGGCAATACGCCTTCCCCGCCCCTCGCGACCTCGCGGGACGCACCCTCGGGGAGCTCGGGGTGCTGCGGGCGGGCTTTCGGGCCAAGTACCTGCTGGACGCCGCCCAAAAGGTCGCCTCGGGCGAGCTGGAGCTGCGCTCGCTCTACAGCCTCCCGCTCGGGGAAGCGAAGGAGCGGCTGATGACCATCCACGGGGTGGGCCCCAAGGTGGCGGACTGCGTGCTGCTCTATGGATATGGCAAAGTGGAGTGTATCCCCAAGGACGTCTGGATCAAGCGGGCGCTGGCGATCCTCTATCCCGACGGTTTCCCCGCCGCGCTCGAGGCGGTGGGCGGGCTCGCGCAGCAATATCTGTTCCACTACTGCCGCACCTGCCCGCAGGCGCTCGAGGAGCCCCGCGCGCTCGCCGGGGCCGGAATATAACATAGCAGAAGGCCGCCAAAAAATTTTGGCGGCCTTCTGCTAATCCTGTATATCGCTGGGAAACCGGATCCCGGCCTGGCGGCGGATCGTCTCCATCGCGCCGCTGACCTCGCAGGCGAGGGCGCAAAGCTCCTCCACCTTTTCCCGGTTTCGGGCGGGGTCCCCGATCGCCTCATAGAAGGAGCGCGCCTCAAAGCTCATGATGTGCTCGCGGGTGTCCTCCCCGGCGAGCGCCTCCTTCCTCCCGTCGGGGTGGTGCAGGGTCATCCCCTGCAAGGTGGAGATCGAGTCGATGGTGATCGTGCCCCGCTCCCCGATGATCTCGCTGCCGAGCTTGGTGGTACCGGCCTTGCAGTGGGTGATCACCGCCCCGAAGCCGTCGTACTCGAAGATGGCGCTCCCGGCGGCGTCCGCGCCGCTTTCGAGGAAGGAGGCGCTGGCCTGGATCGCTTTCGGCCTCCCGAAGAGCCGGATGGCCGGATAGACGCAATAGACCCCCATGTCCATCAGCGAGCCGGTGCAAAACTGGGGGTTAAAAATATTGGGCAGCTCGCCGCGCAAATAGGCGGGATACTTGGAGGAATACTGCGAGATGTCAAAACGCGCCAGGCGCACCGGGGCGATCTCTTTCACCGCGCGCTCGAGCAGCGCGAGCGCGGGCAGATGCATGGTCACGATCGCCTCGAGGAAGACGAGCCCTTGGCGCCTTGCCAGGCACACCAGCTCCTCGGTCTGCGCACGGGTGGGGGCGACCGTCTTTTCACAGATGACGTGCTTGCCGTGCTCCAGAAAGAGGCGGCTCTGTTCGACGTGCAGCGAATTGGGGCTGGCGATATAGACCGCGTCGATCTCATTGCTCTGTGCCATCTGCCGCAGGTCGGTAAAATAAGCCGGCGCGCCGGTCTCCGACGCAAACTGCTGCGCGCGCTCCCCGCTGCGCGAATAGACGGCGGCGAGCGTCAGCCCGTCCACATATTTTGTCCCGCCCAGGAAGGACTTCACGATCCAGCCCGATCCGACGGTCCCCAGACGCACCATACCGCCCACCTCCTATTCCCGGCCGAGCATGGCCGCGCCGATGATCCCCGCGTCGTTGCCTAAAGAGGCCTGGACCAGCTCGGTGGTGTACCGGTCCGCGCCGCCGTAGACCTCCTTGTAGACCTCGGCGCGCAGCGGGGCGAGCAGCGCCTCGCCGCTGTGGGAGATCCCGCCCCCAAAGCAGATTTTCTGCGGATGAAGCATGTTGATGAAGTTGGTCACCCCGCAGGCGAGGTAGCGGATGTAGGTATCCACCACCTTGGCGGCGGACGCGTCGCCCTTCTCCCTGGCGTCGAAAGCGGTCTTGCCGTCGACCTTGCCGATGTCCCCGCCGACGAGCTCCCACATCCCGCTTTGTGGGTCGCTCATCATCTCCTCCTTGGTCATGCGGATCAGCCCGGTGGCAGAGGCGTAGGATTCCAGGCACCCCGGCCGCCCGCAGGTGCAGCGCACCCCGCCGATCTCGACGACCGTGTGCCCGAACTCGCCCCCGCGGCTGTGGTAGCCGGAATAGATCTTCCCATCGATAATCACCCCGCTGCCGACCCCGGTGCCGAGCGTGATCATCATGGCGTATTTGCAGCCCTTCATCGCGCCCGCCAGGCACTCGCCCAGGGCGGCGGCGTCCGCATCGTTGGCCATCTCGATCTTCCTCCCGAGGCGCGCGAGCACCAGCTCGCGCAGCGGCACGTTCTCCATCACAATATTGTTTGAGTAGATGATGGTACCGCTCTGCGAATCGACGCTCCCCGGTATCCCGGCGCCGATGCTCACGACCTCGCCGAGGGGAATCCCCGTTTCGGCGCAGAGGTCCCGCACCAGCTTATTTAGGGCGTTGGCCAGCTTTTCGCCGTTGTCCTCCCCAGCTTGGGAATAGGTCGGCAGGGACATCTTTTTGACGATCTCATATTTCTCGTTTACCAGTCCCGCCTTCACGCTCGTGCCGCCGATGTCGATCCCGATATAATAGCTCATGCGCTCGCTCCCCTTTTGCATATTCTGCCTTCCATGGTAGCATACCCGCCCTTCGCCGTCAATCGGATATTGCCTCCCGGAAAGCGCTGTGATACAATAAGCCTATTCACTCAAAAGGGGGCGCTCAACATGCTGGAGCAGGACAGGCTGGAATATGAAAACGAGGACTTCTCGGGCGAGGACTTCGGAGAGCGGGAGCTGCGGCGGGTCACCTTCCGCAAGTGCCGCTTCGGGGGCGCCGTGATGAGCGATCTTGTCACCAGCGGCTGCACCTTTGAGCGCTGCAGCTTCACCTTCGCGCAGATGGGCGGCTCCACCCACAGCGGTACCGCCTTCCTCAACTGCAACTTTGAGGAGTGCATCCTCTTTGGGGCGCTCCTGGAAAACTGCAAGTGCACCGGCTCCTCCTTCTCGGGGGCCGACCTGACCGGCTTTGCCATCCGGGGCGGGAGCTACGACTACACCGCCTTCTTCGAGAGCGACCTGTCCGGGCTGACGCTGGACCATATCTCCTTCGCGCATGCCGACCTGCGCGGGTGCGACCTGCACAAATCCTCCTTGCAGGAGTGCGACCTCTCACATGCGCTGCTCTTCGGGGCCAAGCTGCAAAACAGCGACCTGCGCGGCGCGCTGCTCGACGGGGTGGACTTCAAAAGCGCAATCCTCAAGAACACCAAGATAGACGTTACCCAGGCAATCCTGCTCGCCGAAAGCCTGGGCTGCCGGGTGGGATAAGCCTATCATTAAAGGAGCTTCGACGGCCGTCGAAGCTCCTTTTGTTATTTCCCCTTATAGACAAGCGCCCTGCTGTCAACCGCGCGCATGGTCGCCAGGATCCCGTCGAGACGGTCGTACTCGTGCTGGATAAGCTCGCTCATGTCGCCCTTTAGCGCCCACTCGTGCCCGTTCCAGCTCTCGTCCCGAAAGCGGAGAATACAGCTTTATCCCCCTCAGACGGTGGTATGGTGAATCCATTTGCCGCCCCACATCCGCGGCAGGATGAAGAACAGCTTGCCCAGCTCGTCGCTCGAGAGCAGGAAGTAGACCCAGACCGGCGGGAAATGGAGCAAAAAGGCGGACGAGAAGCCGAGGACCAGCTTGAAGACCACCATGATGAAGGCGTCCACCCCCGCGCAGAAGGCGGTGTCCCCCGAGCCGCGCAGCACCCCGGCCAGGGTGACGATGTTGATCGACTGGCAGAAGAGCAGATAGGCCGCGACGAACATCATCCCCCTGATGATCCCGGCCGTCTCGGGCGAGGCGGCGACGAAGCCGGGCGCCACGGGCCGCAACAGCACCAGGATCAGCCCCACCACGATCCCGAAGACGACCCCGATCTTCATCATGGTCTTGGAGGTGCGCAGCGCCTCGTCGTCCTTCCCCTGGCCGATCAGGTTGCCGGTGATCACACCGGCGGCCACCCCGACGCCCATCACCGGGACCATGGCCAGCTCCTGCAGCATCGAGATAAAGCTGATGGCCGCCAGCGCCGACACGCCCAGCCGCCCGGTGATGACGGCCTGCAGCGAAATCCCCACCGCCCAGATCATCTCACTGCAGAGCACCGGCACGCTGTAGCGCACCACCGTGAACCAGTATGTGCGCGTCGGGCGGAAAAGATCGCGCAGCGAGAAGCGGACCTTTTTCTCGATGCAGTACATATAGACCAGCACCATCACGCTCTCGCAGATGCGGCTGATCAGGGTCGCCAGCGCCGCGCCGCGGATCTCCATACGGGGCGCGCCCAGGTTGCCGAAGATAAAAACCCAGTGCAGCACGAGGTTGAGCGCGAAGGAAAGCCCATAGATGCACAGCGAAACCCGCACATTCTCCATACTGCGCAGGCTGATGAGAAAGACCCCAGTAAAGGCGGCGAAGACATAGGAGAAGGCGATGATCCGAAGGAACTCGACCCCGCTGGCGATGACCTGCGGGTCGTTGGTGAAGATGGACATCACGGCGGCCGGGAAGGCGAGCACCAGTGCGCCGAGCAGCGCCCCGGCGATCATTCCCACCCGAAGGATCAAGCCCATGATCGCTCGGATGGGGTCGAGCTCGCCCTTGCCCCAATATTGAGCGGTCAGCACGGTGGAGCCGGTGGCCAGGCCGAAAATGGTGGTGGAAAACAGGAAATAGGGCTGGTTGCCCTGCGCGACGGCGGAGAGCTGCACCTCGCTGATATTGCCGATCATCAGCGTATCCATCGCGGCAACGCCGGTGGTGATCAGGCTCTGCAGCGCCACCGGAAAGGCGATATAAAAAATCCTCCAGAAGAGCGAATGTTCCCGATTCAAACCGCTATCCCCTTTGCACCCCGTATTGTCGAGAAAAAACCATCACTAAAAATTGTATCACACCTGCCCGCGCGCCTGTCAAGGGCAAAGGAGAATTCTCTCTGGAAGCGACAAAGGACAGGCCCGGTTTTTAGCAGGAAGCAACAAAAATTCCCTCAAATAAAAAGGCCGTTAGATATGCAGTCTAACGGCCTTCATTTCAGTCTTATTCGCAGGAAAAGGGAGCAGCGCTCCCAACTCCTTCCATTCTTTCCCTAATTATATCCTTCTTTGGCGAAAAATGCAAGCAAAAGACGGATTTTTCATCCCCTCCCGATGAACGCGCGGCCGTTAGACTGCATATCTGCTGGTCATTTTGTTTTGTTGCAGACGCGGCCCCTGTCAGGAGGACCTCTGATGAAACGGTTTATCCATTTTCTGTTCCTGCCGCTCGTCTTCGCGGCGCTCTCCCTCCCCGTCCACGCCGCGCAGGAGGGGGTAACGGTCGCGGTGCAGGGCGGCTACGTCTGCGACTACGGGGTCAATATCCCCTTCACCCGCTCGCCGCGCACCGGCAGCTATACCTTCTCCCTTTACCCGGGCGGTGCGGCGGCGGGGAGCCCCGAGGTCACGGCGGCGGTGGAGATCACCTCCGCCGCACCGGTGAACGTCTACCTGCCGCTGCGCTACGACCCGGCCGGGCCGAGCACCTGGACGCTGGCCGTCACCGCCCATGTGGCGCCCGGGCGGAAGGCGCTCGACCGGGAGGCCACGGCCGCCAGGACCTTCACCACCGCCCCCACCTGCGGCTGCCCCGCCGGGACGGCGGGGGCCTACTACGTGGGGGACGGCAGCGCGCAGCGCCCCTTTCTGGTGGGCGCGCGGGAACAGCTCGCCCATATGGAAAAGCACCTCGCCGCAAGTCTCTTGCAGGTAGCAGACATCGACTGCGGCGGGACCCTCCCGACGATCAGCTGCTTTACCGGGAGCTACGACGGCGGCTGGCATAAAATCAGCGGGCTGGATAAACCCCTGTTTTGGACGCTCAGGCAGGCGACCGTCCAGCGCCTCGGGATCGAGGACTCCACCGCCATTTTCCCCACCCTGAGCGATCACATCGGCATATTGGCGGGCTCTGTCCATGACGGCACAATCCGCGACTGCTACAGCCTCAATTGCTCCCTCAAGGGCTACAACACCGGCGGACTGATCGGCGGATTCTTCGGTGAGGCGAGCAGGATCGAGCGCTGCTACGCCCTGGGCGCGCGGGTGGATTCCCACAGCAGCCCCGCCGGGCTGGTCGGGCGCGCTGACGAGGCCCGGTTCCAAATGTCGCACTGCTACGCGATCCCCGCCTATCTTTCGACGGAATCGGCCGGATACCCGTCGGGCGCCCTGTTCGGCTCGAGCGCCTATGACGGCCATACCACCTCGATTACCCAGTCCTATTGGTGCACCTCGGTGGTCTCAAACGGGGCGGGCGGGGCCTATCTCAACGCCCGCGTCTCGATCGACTCCTACTCCAAGGGATTGCCCCTCGCCGGCTTCTCCACCCTCGGGAATCTCACCGGCTTCGACGATTCAGACTGGGTGGTGCGCCATATGACCTTCGATTCGCCCGGCGGCAGCGTGACGGCCGAGGTGCCGGTGCTGCGCGGCTTCTACGAATAACCGCGCCAAAAGAGGCCCCGCAAACTTGCGGGGCCTCTTTTCTTTGTATCCGTTTATTTATCGAAAATCTCTTCCTCTCCCAGCAGCGAAATTCCCTGCTGCGAGAGCTTCTCGGCGGCGAGCGCGTTGTCCCTTACGCGCAGGATCACCGACGCCGCCTTCTGGTCCCGGCTGATGAAGGCGTACATATACTCGACGGTGATCTTCTCGTCATATAAAATCTTCATCGCCTTCGAGAGCCCGCCCGGCTTGTCCTCGATCCCGATGGCCAGCACCTCGGTCAGCGAGACGGTCAGCCCTGCCTCCTTGAGCGCCCGCTGGGCCACGTCCGGATGGCTGACGATCAGGCGCAGGATCCCGAAATCGGTGGTGTCCGAGATGGAGACCGCCCGGATGTCCACGCCGTGCTCCCCCAAAATCGAGGTAATCTCATAAAGCCTCCCCGGCTTGTTCTCCACAAAGACGGACAGCTGCTTAACTACCATCGAAAACCTCTCCTTTCCATTTAGCCCGCGGCCTTGACACCCAGCTCGAACGCCTCCAAATTGAGCTGCCGCAGCTTTTCGGGTACCAATGCCTTCACCGCGTCGGTCCAAAGGCTTTTATCAAACCCCAACATGGTCGAGAGCACGCCCATGAGCACCACGTTGACCGCCTTGGCGTTCCCCGCCTGCAGTGCCGGGGAGAGCGCGTCGAAGGCCAGGATGTCCACGCCCTTCGCTTTGATCTTTTCCACCAGGTCCTTCGGATATTCGGCCGCGCCGGTGATCACCGGCATGGGGTCGATCTGCTGGGTGTTGGTGATCAGCTTGCCACCCATTTTGAGATAGGGCACCCAGCGCGCCGCCTCGAGCAGCTCGAAGGAGACGATATAGTCGGCCTCCCCCTTGTCGATGACCGGGGACAGGACCTTCTCGCCGTATTTGACGTAGGTGACCACCGAACCGCCCCGCTGGCTCATGCCGTGGACTTCGCTGACCTTGACGTCCAGCCCGCTTTGCAGCGTCACGCTGCCGAGAATCCGGCTGGCGAGCAGGGTGCCCTGTCCGCCCACGCCGACAATCATAATATTCGTCGTATTCATATCGTTATTCCCCTCTTCGCATTAGTCCTCGTCGTGCTTCTTGATCGCGCCGGGCTTACAGAGCCTCTGGCAGAGGTCGCACCCCACGCAGAGGGTGGCGTCGATCTGCGCCTTGCCCTCCTTCATGCTGATGGCGGGACACCCGATCCCGAGGCACATCTTACAGGAGACGCAGCGCGCGCGGTCCACATGGAAGGGCGGGTTCTTCTTGACCTTTTTGAGCAGCACGCAGGGCCGGCGGGTGATGATGACCGACGGCTCGTCGGCGGCCAGCTCCTCGGTGATGATCTTCTTGAGCTCATAAAGCTCGTTGGGGTCCACCACCCGAATACGGCGCACCCCCGCGCCCTCGCACATCTTTTCGATGCTCACCATATAGGTCGGCTCATTTTTGAGCGTCAGCCCGGTGGTGGGGTTCTGCTGGTGCCCGGTCATGCCGGTGATCGAGTTGTCCAGCACGATGACGGTGGAAATCCCCTTGTTGTAGGTGATGTTGATCAGCCCCGTGACCCCCGAATGCATGAAGGTCGAGTCGCCGATGACCGCCACCGAATTTTTGGCGCTCTCACTGCCCCTGGCCTTGTTGAAGCCGTGCAGCCCGCTGATCGAGGCGCCCATACAGACGGTGGTGTCCATCGCCTGCAGCGGCGGCGCGGCGCCCAGGGTGTAGCAGCCGATGTCTCCGAAGACGGTGACCCCCAGCTTATGTAAGGTGTAAAAGAGGCCGCGGTGCGGGCAGCCCGGGCACATGACCGGCGGGCGCACCGGGATATTCTCGTCGAGCGTCAGGTATTCCGGCTTCTCCCCGGCGATTCTTTCGCGCAGATAGGTCTGGGAATACTCGTAGAGGAGGGTGAATTCCTCCTTGCCCTTCACCTCGAGCCCCAGCGCGCGGCAGTGGTTCTCGATGAAGGGGTCGAGCTCCTCCACCACATAGAGGGTTTCGACCTCGGCGGCAAAGTCGCGCAGCAACTGCTCGGGCAGCGGGTAGGAGATGCCGAGCTTTAAAAAGCTCGCCTGCGGGAAGGCCTCCTTGGCGTACTGGTAGGCGACGCCGCCGGTGATGATCCCGAGCTTTCTGTCGCCCATCTCCACCCGGTTGTAGGGGCAGTTCTCCGCATATGCCTTGATCGCCCGTTGGCGCTCCTCGACCGCGACGTGGCGGCCCTTGGCGTTGCCGGGCATCATCACGTATTTCTGGGGGTTCTTCTTGTATTCGCGCAACGGCACATCCTGCCGCTCGCCGGTGTCCACAATGCTCTGGGAATGGGAGATGCGCGTCGAGAGGCGCAGCAGCACCGGCAGATCGAACCGCTCGGAAAGCTCGAAGGCGTCCTTGGTGAACTGCAGGCACTCCGCCGAATCGGAGGGCTCGAGCATCATGAGCTTGGCCGCCTCGGCGTAGTGCCGGGAGTCCTGTTCGTTTTGGGAGGAGTGCATGCCCGGGTCGTCCGCCACGGCGATGAGCATGCCGCCGTTCACCCCGGTATAGGAGGCGGTGAAGAGCGGGTCGGCCGCGACGTTGAGGCCCACATGCTTCATCGCGCAGAAGGAACGCGCCCCGCCGATCGACGCGCCGATGGCCGCCTCCATGGCGACTTTCTCATTGGGCGCCCACTCGGCGTAGACCTCCTCGAATTTGGCGACCTCCTCGGTGATCTCGGTGCTGGGGGTGCCGGGATAGCTGGAAGCGATGGTGCACCCGGCTTCATAAAGTCCTCTGGCAACCGCTTTGTTGCCAAGCATGAGCTGTTTCAATGGAAATTTCCCTCCAAGTCTATTTCACAATTCAAGTACGTGTCTCAGTGCGCATCGCGCAGGTCGACGATCCGTTTGGCCTTGCCCGCGAAGCGCTCGATCGACTTGGGCTCGGCCAGGGAAACCTTGGCGTCGATCCCGAGCACGGTGTGCAGCTTGTGCTTGATCGCGCCGTGCAGCCGCTCGAGCTCGCTGTAGCTCTCGAGCAGCGAGCCGTCGAGCAGCTCGACTTTGACCTCCAGCTTGTCCACAAACCCCTCGCGGGTGACGATGAGCTGGTAATGCGGGCCGATCTCCTTAACCGTAAAGAGCACCGACTCGATCTGGCCGGGGAAGACGTTGACCCCGCGGATCTTGAGCATATCGTCCGCGCGGCCCATGATCTTGTCCATGCGCACGTTGGTGCGCCCGCACTCGCAGGGCTCGTAATTGAGGCGGCTGATGTCCTTGGTGCGGTAGCGCAGCACCGGGAAGCACTCCTTGGTCAGGGTGGTGATAACCAGCTCCCCGGTCTCCCCCGCTTTCAGCACCTGCCCGGAGTGGGAGTCGATGATCTCGGGGATGAAGTGGTCCTCGGCGACGTGCATGCCCTCGCGGCGGTAGCACTCCCCCGAGACGCCCGGCCCCATCAGCTCGCTCATGCCGTAGTTGTCGGTGGCAAAGAGCCCCCAAGCCTCCTCGATCTTTTCGCGCAGCTCGATCGAGCAGCCCTCCGAGCCGAACAGGCCGATTTTGAGTTTAAAGTCGTTCTTGACGTCGTATCCGAGATCCTTTGCCGTCTCGGCCATGTACATCGCGTAGGAAGGGGTGGAGATGACGGTGGTCGCTCCGAAGTCCTTCATCAGCATGAGCTGCTTTTCGGTGTTCCCGCTCGAGGCGGGGACCACCGCCGCACCGAGGCGCTCCAGCCCATAGTGCAGTCCCAGCGCGCCGGTAAAGAGCCCGTAGCCGAAGGAAATCTGGGCGATGTCCTCGTCGGTGACCCCCACCGCGGCGCACAGCCGCGCCACCAGCCGCGCCCACACGTCCAGGTCGCTCCGGGTGTAGCCCACGACGGTGGGCTTGCCGGTGGTGCCGGAGGAGGCGTGGATGCGCACGACCTCCTTCATCGACACGGCGAACATGCCGAAGGGATATGTATCGCGGATGTCCTCCTTGGTGGTGAAGGGCATATATTGCAGGTCGCTCAGCGTCTTGATCCTTGCCGGATCAAAGCCGGCGCCGTCAAACTTCTTGTGGTACATCTCAATGCGCTCGTAGCAGTACTGCGCGATGTGCCGAAGCCTTTCCAGCTGCAGCGCCTCGATGTCGGCGCGCCGCATGGTTTCAAATTCTTTTTCAAAAATCATGGCGGACCCTCCAGCGGTTCTCGATTCTGTCTTTGCGGGGGCGGCTGTCCAGATTTTCGTCCCGCGCTTTAACGAGTAAAATCATTATAGCAGAAAATAAGCGAAAAATCATCATAAATTTCACAATCCCCTAAAATCCGGGCCGCACCCGCCCGCATAGCCGCTTTGCCGCCGCCCAATAATACCCTTGAATCAAGAATATCTGAGGGGGCTTTTCCCATGTATAAGCGCATGACCGTGCTGTTCTGCCTGATGGTCGCCGTGGCCGCGACCCTCTTTTTCCGCCTTTACTACCTCACCGCCGGGGACAGCCTGAGCACCGCCGCCAAAACCCAAAGCAGCTACACGCTGGACGTGGTCAGTGAGCGGGGCACCATCTACGACCGCAACCTGCAGCCGCTGACCGGCAACCGGGAGCGGTATATCGCCGCCGTAATGCCCTGCCGCCAGTCCCTGGCGGCGCTCTCCCAGGAGCTCAGCGGACAGCGGCGGGAGCAGATGATAGAGAGCTTCTCGGACAACCGCCCCTTTTTAATTGAGGTGGACTCCCCCGACATCTACGCCTATGGGGTGGACGTCTTTAAATCGAGCGAGCGCTACTCCTCCCCCCAGCTTGCCGCCCACATCATCGGCCACCTGCAGGACGGCAAGGGCGCCTACGGGATCGAGCGCTCCTACGACGAAATCTTGTCCTCCTGCGGCAGCAAAGTGTCGATCAGCTACGCGGTGGACGCGCGCAAATCTCCGCTCGCCGGGGTGGCCCCCGCCATCAGCCGGAACTACTCGGGCGAGGGGGTGGTGCTCACCCTGGATAAGGAAATCCAGCAACTTGTCGAGGAAGCCGCCGGCTATTACATCGAAAAGGGCGCGGTGGTGGTGATGGATATCCACACCGGGGACATCGTGGCCAGCGCCAGCTTCCCCGCCTTCGACCCCGGCGACGTTTCGGCCTCGATGGACGCGCCCGGCTCCCCCTTTGTCAACCGGGCCTTCTCCGCCTACAACGTCGGCTCCACCTTCAAGCTCCTCACCGCCGCCTGCGCGCTGGACAGCGGGATCAGCGAGAACCTGGGATACGAGTGCAAGGGCTACATTGAAATCGACTCGGTGCGCTTCAACTGCCACAAGCTGACCGGCCACAGCTGGCTCACCATGCAGCGGGCGATCGAGCAGTCCTGCAACCCCTATTTCATCAATCTCGGACAGAAGCTCGATCCGGCGCGTTACCTGGAGCTGTGCCGGGCGGTGGGCTTTAGCCGCTCCATCCGCCTCGCCCCGCAGCTGAGCACCTCCGCCGGCACCCTTCCGAGCGTCGAGGCGCTGCAAAACCATGCCGAGCTTGCCAACTTCTCGTTTGGGCAGGGGGCCTTGACCGCCTCCCCGGTGCAGATCGCCCAGCTGATTTGCTGTATCGCCAACGGCGGCAGCGCCGTGTCGCCCCATCTGGTGGCGGGGGCGACCGCGGACGGCGAGACCCTTTCCCAGGAAAACCCCGCCACCGCCCCGGTGCGGGTGATCTCGCAGAACACGGCACAGATTTTGCAGCGGATGATGGTCGCCACCGTGGAGGAGGGCAGCGGCCAGAACGCCAAGCCCGACATCGGCTCGGCGGGCGGGAAGACCGCCTCGGCCCAGACCGGGATATTCCTGGAAAACGGCAGCGAGATCGTCCACGCCTGGTTTTCCGGCTTCTACCCGGCCAAGGACCCCAAGTACGCCATCGTGGTGCTCAACGAGGGTGGCAATTCGGGCGGGGCGGTGGCCGCCCCGGTCTTCCGGCAGGTCGCCAACGGAATCCAGCGCCTCGGGAAGCTGTCCTGATTCCCGCTTTTGCTTGCGAAACAGGCCGGGATGGTATATAATGACACCATTGGGCCGGCGCGCTGCGCCGAATTTTGAGGGTGAGGTGCGAGCAATGGCTGGCAAATATGTCATTACCTGCAACAATACCGCGGACCTGCCGCAGGAATTCATTGAGAAAAATGGGCTTCCGATCGCTCATCTGGGGTATTCCATCGACGGGGAGGACTACGATGGGGACCAAAAGAAGCTGGACCCGAAGGACTTTTACGCCCTCATGCGCGAGGGGAAGATGACGAAAACCCACCAGGTTTCCCCCGAAGGGGCGCGCGCGGTGATCGAGCCCTTTTTGCAGCAGGGTTACGACGTGCTGCATATCGCGTTTTCCTCCGGGCTTTCGGGTACCTGCGGGAGCACCGAGGTGGCCGCCCAGGAGCTGCGCGAGCAGTACCCCGAGCGCAAAATCGAGGTGGTGGACTCCCTGTGTGCCTCCCTTGGCGAGGGGCTGCTCGTCTACCGGGCGTTAAAGCTCAAAAGCGAGGGCAAGACCCTCGACGAGGTCAGGGACTGGCTCTATGAAAACCGGCTGCATCTCTGCCACTATTTCACGGTGGACGATCTGAACTTCCTCTACCGGGGCGGGCGGGTCTCCAAGACGGCCGCCTTCTTCGGCACCATGCTGGGGATCAAGCCGGTGCTGCATGTTGACGACGAGGGGCACCTCATCCCGCTGACCAAGGTGCGCGGCCGGCGCCAGTCGCTGCAAAAGCTGGTGGACTACATGGAGGAGCTCGCGGCGGGGAGGCAAAACGACATCGTCTTCATCAGCCACGGCGACTGCCAGGAGGACGCGCAGTACGTCGCCGACGAGGTCAAGCGCCGCCTCGGGATCGAAAACTTCATCATCAACTACGTCGGGCCCACCATCGGGGCCCATTCGGGACCGGGAACGGTCGCGCTCTTCTTCTTTGGGGAGAAGCGCTAGCATATGGCATAAAAAGCGGCCCCCGGCACATGCCGGGGACCGCTTTTTAGTGGTCGAACACCCGCAGCACCGGCCGGCCCAAAGAGCCGTCCATCCGCCAGACCGTGTCAAAGTCCCAGCCCTGGGAAGTAAATTTGCTCTGGTCGGCGAATTCGGCGCCGGTAAGGGCAAAACAGCCGTTGTTGTTTTTGTCCCCACAGGCATACTGGACCCCGGCGGAGTTGGGGTACTCCCAGGCGCAGGCGGAAGCGTTGATGTCATAGCCGGTAATCGCCCCGCCCTTAAGCGTGGAGGACAGTGAATCGATCAGGGTGTAACAGCCGATCGACTTTGTTCCTCCGTTCCCTTCGGAAGATATTCCTCCCACATAGGCACCTCGGATCGTGAGCCCCGAGGCATAACAATTTTCAATACGATTCAATTTGTTGTCACTTGTATTGTCATCTCCGGCGGAAATGCTTCCGGTATAGGAATAGGGAGTCGACTCGGCAATAAAAGTGCAATCTTCAACAAAACAATTTCTGACCACAACTTTTCCATAAAACGTCCCCATCGCCGCCGCCAGTCTCTGCCCATGAAATACCGAATCCCGAACGCCCAAATTTTCAATTTGGGCGTTGACCGGATTGCCAAACAAGCTGGCTGCATTCGCTGTAATATTAGCCTCGGAAATCACGTACCCCCCGCCGTCGTAGCTTCCGGTGAAACTGGGTATGGGCGAAAAATTATCAAATACCGCCAGACTGATGTCGTTGACCTGCCGGTAGCTCTTTCCCAGATGTGGGCGCACATGGTCGAACTGCTGCGGCGAGGAGATCCAATACGGGTCGGCCGCCGCACCCGTACCCATGTAAAACGCGCCCGCCGTACCCGCCGCACAGCCGCAGGTCGGCGTGGAGGCGGTGACGAAGGAGATGGTCTTCACCCCCTCCCGCTCCAGCCCCTCCCGCCCCGGCAGGACGTGGGCCGTCACTTTCAGGGTGTGCGTGCTTGGCCCGGTAACATCGTAGCGCAGCGGCAGAAAGACTGTCACCGGGGAATCGGCGTGTACCTCCACCTCGGCGCGCACCTCGGGGGCGCCCGCCGCCGTGTCCCCCGCATAAATTTCAAAGGTGTAGCTGTCGCTCCTCCCGGTGCGGGTAAAGGGGATGTTTATCCCGTAATCGCAGGAATAGCCGTCCTGCACCGTTACCGTCACACCGTCTCCCGCGGCGCCGGACGGCACAAGGACGAGCAGCGCGCCCAGCACTGCAACGACGGTTCCCATCAGCTTTTTCATCATGCGTCCCCCTTAAGCAATAAGACCGCTAGCAAGGATATCTTGCGGCCGACCCCGCCGGGGGACGGGATGAAAAGCCGCCCTCTTCCCTTGAAATCCGTACCAAAACAGGGTATAATTAGAAAAAAGAAAGCAAGAGACGGCCGAATGCTCTTTTTACAGTCGAGCTTTCGGCCTACGCTTGACCACCTGATATCCTTACTGACGGTCATTTTTATTTTTTCCGGCGGAAAAGCATCTTGACAAACGGAAAGCAAAAGTTTATCATGAATTCAATATGAAAATACGCTCACGAGGACCAGTAGGACCCCTTCCCCGTACGCAGAGAGCTGCCGGTTGGTGCAAGGCAGCTGCGGCAGGAGTGCGAACTCCCCTCTCAGTAGCCCTTCTCAAACGTCAGGAGTAGGAAGGGACGTGACCCGCCCGTTACAGCGGGAGGATATGGTTGTATCCGTCCGAGATGCATGCCCCCTGTTTGGAGGGTATGAATTAGAGTGGTACCGCGTAAGACAGCAGTCTTTCGTCTCTAAGGTTTAGAGGCGAAGGGCTTTTTTGTTGTAGAAACAGTATATTAACCGATAGGAGGAATTCCCATATGGCCATGACCATGACCCAGAAAATTCTGGCGCACGCCGCCAAAAAGGACGAGGTGAAGGCGGGCGAGCTGATCAGCATCCCCTGCGACGTGGTGCTCGGCAACGACATCACCACCCCCGTCGCCATCGACGAGTTCGAGAAGTACGGCTTCGAGAGCGTCTACGACAAGGACAAAATCTGCATCGTGTGCGACCACTTCACCCCCAACAAGGACATCAAGGCCGCCAAGCAGTCGGCGCGCTGCCGCCAGTTTGCAAGCAAATACGACATCACCCACTTCTACGACGTGGGCAAGATGGGGATCGAGCACGCGCTGTTGCCCGAGCAGGGGATCGTCAAGGCCGGGCAGGTCATCATCGGCGCGGACAGCCACACCTGCACCTATGGGGCGCTGGGCGCCTTCTCGACCGGCGTGGGCTCGACCGACATGTGCGCGGGCATGAAGAGCGGCAAGTGCTGGTTCAAGGTCCCGGCCGCCCAGCGCTTTGTGCTGCACGGCAAGCTGTCCCCCTACGTTTCGGGCAAGGACGTGATCCTACATATCATCGGCATGATCGGGGTGGACGGCGCGCTCTACCAGTCGATGGAATTTTGCGGCGAGGGGGTCGCCTCCCTTTCGATGGACGATAGGTTCACCATCGCCAACATGGGGATCGAAGCCGGCGCCAAGAACGCCATCTTCCCGGTGGACGAGCAGACCAGGCGCTACATGCGCGAGCATAACGCGGGCGAGTACATCGAATTTGCCGCCGACGAGGACGCGCCTTACGTGGAGAGCTATGACATTGATCTGAGCACTTTAAAGCCCACCGTCTCGCTGCCCCATCTGCCGGAGAACGCGCGCGAGGTCGCGGCGCTCGATAAAATCGAAATCCAGCAGGTGGTCATCGGCTCCTGCACCAACGGGCGGATCAGCGACCTCGAGGCCGCCGCCAAGGTTTTTGAAGGCCGCCAGGTGCACGACGGCGTGCGGGCGATCATCATCCCCGCCACCCAGGAAATCTATCTCGAGGCCATGCGAAGAGGGTACCTCGAAACCTTCATGCTCGCCGGCTGCGCCGTCTCCACCCCGACCTGCGGGCCGTGCCTGGGCGGGCACATGGGGATCCTCGCTCCGCATGAGCGGTGCGTGGCCACCACCAACCGCAACTTCGTCGGGCGGATGGGCGACACCACCAGCGAGGTCTACCTTGCCTCGCCCGAAACCGCGGCGGCCAGCGCCGTGGCGGGCTACATCACCACCCCCGACAAACTGTAAAAGGAGGAACCAGATATGCTGTTAAAAGGTGCTGTTCACCGCTTTCAAAATAACGTCGACACCGACGTGATCATCCCGGCGCGCTACCTCAACACCACCGACCCCAAAGAGCTCGCCTCCCACTGCATGGAGGACATCGACAAGGATTTCGTCAAGAAGGTGCGCCCCGGGGACATCATCGTGGCGGGGAACAATTTCGGCTGCGGCTCCTCCCGCGAGCACGCGCCCCTGGCCATCAAGACCGCCGGCGTGAGCTGCGTCATCGCCCGCTCCTTCGCGCGGATTTTCTACCGCAATTCGATCAACATCGGGCTGCCCATCCTCGAGTGCCCCGCGCTGGTGGACGAAACCAAGGAGGGCGACGCCCTCTCGGTCAACCTGGACACCGGAGAGATAGAAAACCTCACGACCGGCAAGAAATATACCGCGGTCCCCTTCCCCGAGTCGATCCTCGAGATCATCCGCAAGGGCGGGCTGCTTAGATCCATCCAGTAATAAAAAAAGCGGCGCGCTGGCTCAATAGCCAGCGCGCCGCTTTTTCTGCGTTTGGGTGCATGCCGCCCCCATCGGCAAATTTTCACCTCCCCTCGCCAATCAGTCCTCCGGGCCAAACCCGGCTTCGTCCGCGCTTGGCGCGGACTGCAGGGCGCGGGACTGCGGAGCGGTGAGCGGACGCTCGCACCGAAGGGTGGGGTATTCGGCCCCCTCCCTGACCTCCCAATATTCCCCGGAAAGGCCCGGGAGGTTGGAGAGCGAGGAGAACGAGCCCAGCGGCAGTCCCAAGGTCCCGGCCGGGTCGTAGTTGTAAGTCCCGGAGCGCATATACCAGCCCACCGCGCCCTTGGCGACTCCCGGCGCGGTGTCGTTGGAATAATAGCAGCCGGAAAACTGGTCGTTGCCGGCATTGTCCCAGCCCACCAGCGTCCCCCGGCCATAGCTGTAAAAGGTAATTTTGTCAGGGATGGCAAAGCACTCGTTTAAAACCGCCCCGCTCGAGTGACCCGCAAAGGCTCCCACATGCCGGCCCTGGGTAATTACATGTGCGGCATAGCAGCGCTCCAGGGTCGAATTGTTCACATTGCCCGCCAGCGCGCCGTTATTGTTGTCCACCCCGCCGATGCTCGAATCCCGCAGGAAGCATTCGCTGATAAAGGAGTTTTCGGTGGTGCCCGCCAGCGCGCCGAGCGTGACGCCCGTCGGCGAATAGAAGTCCAGACCGGTGAGCCCCAGCCTTCGGACGGTGGCCCCGCTGAGCTGGCCGAACAGGCTGAACCCTTCAATGTTTTGGAAGGGGATATGGGAGATGGTGTAGCCGTCCCCGTCGTAAGTTCCGGTGAAGACGGAGAGCGGCTGCCAGGGCGTGGGCCAGCCGCTAAGGTCGATATGCGCCGTCTGCCGAAAGCAGGCGGACAGGTGCTCGCGCACATGGTCGAGCTGCTGCGGCGTGCCCACCCGGTAGGGGTTTTCGCTGCTGCCATCCCCGGCGAGGAAGGCGCCGGGAGCCTCCGGATGCCCGCAGGTGACCCCGGCCTCGAAGGGGTATTCCCGGGTGAAGGGGGCGTCCAGCCCCTGGCGCTGCGGCTGTACGTTGGCACTCACGGTCAGCAGGTACTGCCGGCGTTGGGTCAGATCATAGTCAAAGGGCAGGAAAACAGTCTGCGCCGCGGGAACGCTCAACGTCTTCTGCATTAGCAGGCTGGCCGGGTCAGCTGTGCTCCCTTCATAGACCGTGAAGGTGTAGTTGTCGGCGCGCGGCGAAGGGGTGAACGGGAAGGAGATCCCGTAAACGTCCGCGTACGCCTGGGATGGGGAGAGCGCCCACGCGCGGATGGGGAACAAGATCAGGACAACGATCACAAGGGCCAGGAGCTTTCGTTTCATCCAACTTCCATCCTTTCCGGAAAGACCTACAGCATAGCTTACTGGCTGTCTTTTTCCGGGCGGGTATCTCCCCCAAAAGCCGGATTCCCCTTGTAAACCTTCTCAAAAAAGGATATAATTAGGATAATTTAGTAAAATTACCGCAGTTTTGCGGCCCAAAACGACCAGACGGCATATAAAAATGACCCATAGTAAGCTATACTATGGGTCATTTTCTTTTGTTTTTTAAAAGTGGAACCGTTTGACCATCTCCTGTTTGGTTTTGCGGTCGGCCAACAGGATGGTGCCCACCAGGATGACGGCCGAATAAATGCAGGCCGTAATATAGGGCCAGCACACCGTGGTCAGACCGAAGACCATCAGCAAAATCGAAAGGATCCCCAAAATTCCGATCATGAACTGGTAGAGCACGAAGTCCCGGAAAAGGAGCGGGCGCACCAGCATGACCGAGGTGATGATCCCCTGCGCGGCGATGATCAGAAAGGGGATGACGTAGCCGAGCATCCAGCCGTGGTTGCCGGTGGAAAGGTCGATGACATAGCCGAGCACCGAGATGGCGATGAGCTGGATGAAGATCATCAGCCCCACGTTTTTGAAGGAGCGCCGGGCGGTCAGGAAGCTGGTCCAGCCATAGATGGTGGCCCCGAGCACGATCAGCGACCAGATGGTGTCGCTGTCGGCGACATAATCGAAATAGAGTGAGAGCGCCACCAGCACCACCGAGACCATCGCCAGCACACGCAGCAGGTAGCGCATGCGGTTGGAAAACTTGATATGCGGATAGAGCGGCGCCTCTTCCCCGCCCAAGCTCTCGAGCGGGGCGCCGCAGAGCACGCAGTATTCGTCCTCGCCCTGCACCCTCACGCCGCAGCGCTTGCAATAGGTCATCCCGCCGCCTCCTCAGATTTCATTGTGCACGATCTCGCAGTCGATCCCCTTTTGCGCGAGAAAGCTGAAAAAGTATTGCTGCACATCGGCCGAGACCAGGGAGTTGGTGAAGGTGAAGCTCATTCTGTCCCCAAGGCTCACCATCCCCGCCTTGACCGGCTTGAGTGAAGAGATGCTCACCAACAGGTCCATGCGCTCGACAAATTCCTGCATCCCCTGCGGCAGGGTGACCACCCCGAGGTTGGAGAGCGCGCAGCTTTGCCCCCGCTCACCCCGGCGGTGAATGACCCGCAGGCCGATCCGCTTGATAAATAACGGGATGAAGCGCACGAGCAGGTTGCGCTCCGCCTCGACGTTGTAGCGCAGCTTCTGCGCGAGGCGCTCCTGGCACAGCTCCTCCTTGAAGGACTTTTTGACCCTTTCCAGCACCTCCTCAAAGGTGTAGTCCCGGTCGAAGGTCATTCCGATGTTGAGGTAGGAGAAAAAATTGCACAGGGTATGCGACTGGTAGAAGCTGCGCAGGTTGACCGGGATGCAGATCACAATCGGCTTATCCCGCCGAAATTTCGGATTGCCGCCCAGATAGATCGAGCGCAGCAGCAGTGCGGTCATGTATTCGGTCACAGTGGCGCCCGCGCTCTTGCATAAAGCGAGCATCGGCCGCACCGGCAGCACCCCGGTGATCACTCTCGTGACCCGCCTTTCCAGCAGCGGCCCGCGCAGGCGGAAGGCCGCCGCCGTGGTGTGGCTCTCCTTCTCCGAATCCCGGGAATAGTTTTTGATGAAGCTGTCCTCCTCGAACTCGTTGGGGTGGCAGCTCCCCTCGAAGAGCGGACACTCACCCAGGTCCCGGTCAGGGTGCGCCAAGGTTAGATAATGGTAGAGCAGCCGGCGCAAAAACATCAAGGCCCCGGTTCCGTCGGTCAGGGAATGAAAAATCTCGAGGCTGATCTTGCGCCCGAAGTAGGAGGTGCGGAACAGGTAGCCGTTGTTTTGAATCCGCTCGATCCTAAGACAAGGATAGGTTCGCTCCTCCTGGACGAGGGGCTTTGAGAAGTTGCTTTCGAGATAATACCAAAAAAAGCCCTTGCGCTGCTTGACGCAAAAGGATGGAATATCCACCAAGGTGCGCTCCACCGCCTGCTGCAGCAGGTCGGGGATCACCTCCTCGCGCAGGACGGCGCTCAAGCGGTAGACGTTGGTGTTCTTTTTATTGGAAATCGCCGAGAAGGCCTTGGCCGCGTTGTCCAGGCGCTTCCAGTAATATTCGCGGTATTTTTTCTCCATGAGGCGCGCTCCTGCTTTTCCTTGATTGCCGAACCCGGTATCTGTTTCTATTATAGTAGCTGCTCCCTCGTAAAACAACTGCTAAGATGTAAATGATCTCTAAAACTTCGCGGCGCTCCCCAGTTGACACGCCGCCAAAAAATATGCTAGTATAATTTGTATCTGTGCGGGAGTGGCGGAATGGCAGACGCGCTGGTCTTAGGAGCCAGTCTTTCGGGGTGTGGGTTCAAGTCCCATCTCCCGCACCAACAGCATGAAATCCGAACCCATAGGGTTCGGATTTTTGTGCGTCTACTGCCGCAAAAACACGTTTAAGCGAATCGCTTAAACGTGTTTTTTATGTTAACAGCATCATTACCCGATGGAAAGATCGACACGATCATCCTTATACTGAAAAACAGATAATGATCATTTTTTCTCACCTGCACAATTATTCTTTTAATATACAAATAAAAAGAAGCAAACTCCCCCCGATCTGTACAACCCTTGTATCATGTATGCTATACTGGAAGCAAACGCGAAGAAACAGACATTTTGCCGGATTAAGGGGATAAGGGCTTTTGAAATAGGAACAGGAGAGATTTCATGAAATGCAGAATTTTTCTTGTTGAGGATGAATATGAAACCCGCCAGTCGATTCACTACCTGGTCGATTGGGCTGCGTACGGGTTTGAGATCGCAGGGGAGGCGGCCAATGGCCAACAGGCCCTGGAGCTAATCGCACAAGCTCGGCCGCACATTGTACTTACCGATATCCGAATGCCGCAGATGGACGGCGTGGAACTGACCAAAACATTGCAGATGCGCTTCCCTGATATACGCGTAATTGTTTTGAGCGGATACAGTGATTTTGAATATGTCCGCGACTGTTTTCAGTATGGGGCGGTTGATTATGTGCTCAAGCCCACGCTGCAGGCGGACGAGCTGCTGACCCTCCTGGAAAGGATCGCATCAAAAATTCCATCCTGTCATTTTGTACCTTCTTTTCGTCCGACAGCGGAAAGCCTGTTGGGCCTGCTATTGGCCGGGATGTCTGAAAATCTTGCGGCGGATCCAGGGCCTTTTTTCCCGGGTCCGCAGTACAGGCTGTTGGCCATGGACGTGCCCTATGTCTTTGACAAGGCGCCGGATCTTGGCCGCTGTTGCGATTTACTGCGTAAAGCGGCGCAGGAATGCTTTTCAGGCCGCTGTACCACCGTGGCCGAGTTTGAAAACAGGAGGCTGGTTCTGCTGATCAATACATCAGCAGAGTTTGAGCGGCGGGATACCATGGCCGCAAGGCGGGTTGCGGTGATTATGAAGCATTCCCTTGGGGACTCGTTCTGGGTGTATAGCGATGCGATCGGCCACTGGTCTGAGTTGTACCAGCATTGGAAAAATGGATATGCTGCAACACTCAAGCAGCGTTTTTATCATCACAAGGATTATTTCATCGAGGAGGCTTCCCTCAGAACCGGATTTCAGGAAAGGGGTCCCTGGGATGTGCAGCATTTCAGCGCTTTACTGGAACAGGGGCGCATGCTGGACGCCCTCGACGCGATGGTACAGTATACCCGGGATATTCTTTCCACCGCCTCCATGGAAGAGCTAAAATTAAAGGCCCTTCTCTCTAATATCGTATACCAAATTATCGACTATCTCGAAGAGGCCGAGCTTCCGCTGGAACATACGGTGGAGCTGCGCCGCAACCTGATCGTACGCATCAGCAATACACGTTTTTCCGGCGAATTGCTACAGCTGACGGAGCAGCTGGCCGAAGAGCTGCAGCAATACTGTATCATCAAAAAAAAACCGTCAGAGGAAATGATCCTGGATTATGTTGAAACGCACTATGCGCAGCAGCTTTCCCTATATGATCTGGCCAAACAGTTCAGTTTTAACTATCATTATTTGTCAGCCTATTTTACGACGCATTACCAAAAGAGCTTTACAGAGTATCTGAACACCGTGCGCATTCAAAAGGCTCAGCAACTGCTCCAGGAAAACATTCTTTCCGTGGCTGAGGTGGGCGCGCAGGTAGGCTATACCGACAATAGTTATTTCTCCCGCGTTTTTAAAAAAAGTCTTGGTGTGACGCCCACCGCTTACCGCAAGCAGTACCAGAAAAGACAGAGGTGAATATATGAAAACGAACCAGAGACGTTTTTTAAAAATTGTCCAGGCGAACAGCTTGTTTTTGGAGGTTCTGCTTCTTACCGTGGCTGGGGTGGTCGTTGCGTGCACCTTGACCATGGCGATTTCCTGGAACAATTCTCAGAAGCTCCATCTGGATACCATCAGCTATTCAAGTAAGCAGAGCCTGGGACAGGTGCAGGAGTCTTTTGCCGAATGGACGCAGGAGCATTCCTCTCTTTTGTACGCACTGCAAAGCGGCTGGGCTGTGCAATCTTTTCTCACCACGCAGGACGCCACTACGCTGGAAGCGAGACAGGCGTCCTACCAGCTGACGACGTTGCTCAAACAGCTGGATTTTATTGGAGAGAACGGTTTCTCCTGGCCGCTGATTTTAACCGATGTGAAGGGGGCGGTAAAAAAATCTTATGCGTATTCCACTGTAACCGAAGAATTTTTCCTTCAAAAGGCGGCCTCTTACAAGGGACAGAGTGCTTCCAACAAGCCGGAATATATTTTCATACAAAACGGGCCGTCCGAATGGGATGTGGACCACAACTGCATACTGATGTCCAAAACGCTCCGAAGCAGAGGAAACAGGGAAATTTATGGATTTGCCTATGTTGTCGTGCGGCAGGGGCAACTAAAAAGCGCTTACACCGCCTTGAGCAACGCTTCAAGCCGTCTGATGCTTCTCAACGACGAGGGAATTATCGTGAGCGCCGAGGACGAGACACTGATCGGCCGCTCCTTCCCACAGCTGTTAAAAACCGCGCGTGCGGCGGAACAGCAGGACCTTGCTTTTGCAGAAGCCTTCTTTCAGGAGGCAAAGGTGCATCTCGTTTCCGTCCCGATCAGCAACTGGGGGCTTCATGCCATCGCCATCATCGACAATCAGACGGTGGTGCAGCATGTACGCGAAAGTTTCTATGAAACGTTATTCGTCTGCCTGCTGGTCATCCTTGCGATGCTGCTCGTGCTTTTCACACGGCTTGAGTTTCGGTTTGCACCGCTGCGGCAGCTGATCCGCCATATGGAACACGCGAAGGAAAAGGAAATGTTCATGCCCATCCAGATCAAGGGAGGATATGAGGTACGGCAGCTGGGAACCGCTTACAACCGGATGGCCCAACGGGCGGAGTCCTATGTCGGGGCTTTACAGGAAAAGGAACGGCAGAAGCGCAAGATGGAGATACGCAGCCTTCGCATGCAGCTGGACCCCCACTTTATTTACAATACCCTTGCTTCCATCAAGTTTCTGATCATACACGGTGAAAACCAAAATGCGGAAAAGGCGCTCGATATGCTTACGCTGTTGCTGCGCAGCAATATCAGCAGCGACCAGGAATTTATCACGCTGGAGCGGGAGCTCGCCAGCGTGGAGAGCTATGCCTTCTTACAAAAAATCCGCTTTGGCGACCGCATTTCCCTGCAATTCCACTGCGAGGAAAGTGCAAAGGACCGCCTCGTCCCCAAGCTCATGCTGCAGCCTTTTGTGGAAAATGCATTTTTCCACGCGTTCCCGGAGGAGAACGACAGCGGCTTGGTTAGCATCTTTGCGCGTGTAAAAAAGGGCGAGCTGGTCTGCGAGATCATTGACAACGGATGCGGCTTCTCCTCACAGGAAGCAGTAACCTCACATAGCGCCCAGGAAAGGGAGAGCATTGGCATACGGAATGTGAATGAGCGGCTGCAGCTGTTATACGGGGAAAACTTCGGAGTGTCAATTTCCAGCAGTGTGGGGGGCGGCACCTGTGTGACAATCCGTCTACCCGCCGGGGACCAGTAATCTCTGCATTGCCGCCAAGATTAATTGGTTAAGGTTAACAAAATTAAATATATAAACTGTGTTATTTTATTTTATATCCTCAAATCAATCCTATTTTGACCAAAATTGATCCTACCGCTTGTTTCGGACGACACACTATAATGAAAGCACAGGTAATGAGCGCGCATTACAAAAAGATTCGACAAATTTCTGGCCATAAGAGGAGGAAGGTTCATGAGGATCAGGAAACTACTTGCTCTGCTGCTGGCTGCGGCGGCAGCACTGTGCCTGCCGGCCTGCGGCGGTTCCACCTCCGGCTCCAATGCCGGAAAAACGGCCGACGAAAGTAAAACAGAAATTACCGCCTGGGCGTGGGACGACAATTTTAATGTGAAGGCGCTGCGCCTCGCAAAGGAACGCTATGAGGCTGAGCACCCTGATGTGACTTTAACCGTGATCAGCCAGTCGCTCAATGATGTTGTCCAGAAGCTGAATACCGCCTTTGCGGCGGAAAGTTATGACGGCCTGCCCAACATCGTTTTGATCGAAGATTACAGGGTGGGCGGCTATCTGGACGTTTTCCCCGGTTCGCTGCGCGATCTGTCCAGTATTATAAACGCAGACGATTGGATGCCCTACAAACTGAGCGCCTTTACCCGCGATGGAAAAATTTATGGCGTTCCTTTTGACAGTGCCGTATGCGGTATGTTCTATCGTGTGGATTTTCTGGAACAGGCCGGGTACACTGGCGAAGATCTGAACAATATCACCTGGAGCGAATACATCGAGATAGGCAAGAAAGTAAAGGAAGCGACTGGCGTCAGCATGCTGGAACAGACCAGCGGCGACTTAACCCTAATGAAAATTCTGATGCAGTCAGCCGGCACCTGGTATGTAAGCGAGGACAACACCTCCTTAAATATCGCGGGCAATCCGGTGATCAAAGAGGCCATGCAGGTATATAAAGATTTGATGGATGCCGGCATCGTCATGAATTTCCCAGGCTGGGATGAAAAGGTGCGCGGTATTCAAAACGGGGACCTTGCCACCATCGTTGACGGCTGTTGGATCAGCGCCACCATCAAGACCGCTGAGGATCAGAGCGGCAAATGGGCCCTAAAGCCCATTCCCCGCATGGACCATGTAGAGGGAGCCGTAAATGCTTCCAATGTGGGCGGCTCCTCCTGGTATGTCGTGGATAAGGTAGCAAACGCGGATGTGGCCGAGAATTTCTTAAAAGAGACCTTTGCGAGCGATACTGGATTCCTGAACGAACTGGTCAACGAAATCGGCCTGTTCAGCTCGCACAAAAGCGACGGCAACTTCACCAACTATGAGGCACAGGACGCTTTCTTCGGCAACCAGAAGATCTGGGAAGATTTCGCCGCTTGGGCCGAGCTGGTTCCACAGGTCCCGTATGGCATTAATACCTATAACATCGACGATATCGTTGAGGAAGAGCTCCAGACTGTCCTGCAGGGCGGGGATATTGATGCGGCATTGTCCGCCATCGAATCCCGCGCCGCTCAAATCGGTCAAATTGGCTGATTATAATCAGGCTGCGGGACCGTTTTACGGGACCGCAGCCTTTTCACTGGGGAGGATTTCCATGCGAGAAAAATCCAAAATCGCCAAAGGCCCACTGGAAAAAAAATTAAACCGCATCGGTTGGATGTTTGTTTCAGGGGCGAGTGCGCTGATCATTGTTTTTACATTCTATCCCGTCGTCGATGCGCTCCGCCTGGCATTCATGTCAGGCAAGGGAAACCAGCTCTCCTTTGCGGGAATGGGAAATTTCCAACGAATGCTGCAGGATGAAACCCTGAAAAAAGCCTTTTTCAACACGTTTTTATACCTGATTATCCAGGTCCCTATCATGCTAATCCTGGGCCTGATTATTGCCTCCATGCTGCAAAATAAGGACCTGCGCTTCAAGGGGCTGTTTCGCACCGCTATCTTCCTGCCGTGCATCACCTCCTCGGTGGCGTATGCATTGGTGCTGAAAACCATCTTTGCCAACGAGGGCTTGTTTAACACTCTGCTGACGAGATGCGGTCTGATCAGCGAGCCGATTTTGTGGCTCAACGACGCATTCTGGTCGAAAATGCTCATTATTATCGTCATCACCTGGCGCTGGACCGGCTATAACGCCATGTTTTACATTGCCGGGCTGCAGAACATTGAACCCTCCATCTACGAAGCGGCCGACCTGGATGGCGCCGGTTCCCTGCAGAAGATGCGCTATATTACCGCACCGCTGCTGCGCCCTGTGATTCTTTTCACCAGCATCACTTCCACCATCGGTACGCTGCAGCTGTTCGACGAGGTGAAGAATATCACCAACGGCGGCCCTGCAAATGCCACAATCACCATCTCCGGTTACATATACAACGTATGCTTTTCTTATGTGTCGGAGTTTGGGTACGCCTCCGCGATCGCATTGGTGGTCGTTATCATCATCGCCATTCTCTCCGCGCTGCAAATGCGGGTCGGAGACAAGGAGTGATATCCATGGGAAAAACCAAGAAAAAAGTGATCCTGGCAATTGAATATGTGTTTTTGTGTTTCGTCTCGTTCTTATGCGCATTCCCGTTTTTATGGATGATCATCGGTGCCACCAACACCTCGTCCGATGTGATGCGCAATAAGATGACCTTTGGTAGCGCATTATGGAATAATCTGCAAACCCTCCTGCAGCCGGAAAAGGGGTTTGTGACAGGGCTTAGCAACACCATCATCAAGACCGTTGTCACCACGTTGCTTTCACTGCTTGTCTGTTCACTGGCGGGCTACAGCTTTACCATGTATCGAAGCCAAAAACGGGAAAAGCTGTTTAACATTCTTCTGCTTACCATGATGATCCCTTTTAGTTCCATAATGGTGCCGTTATACCGTATGTTCGCCCAGATGAACAAGATCCCGGTCCTGAAGCTGGTCGGCCTCAATACCCTGGGCGCGATGATTCTGCCCTCGGTCTCCACCGCATTCCTCATTTTCTTCTTCCGCCAGAATGCCAAAAGCTTTTCCAAAGAGCTGGCGGAGGCCGCCCGAATTGACGGTTTGGGCGAATGGGCAATCTTTTTTAAAATATTCTTTCCGGTGATGCGATCCACCTTCGCCACCGGCGCCATTGTCTCCTTTATGAACAGCTGGAACAATTATCTCTGGCCCTTGCTGGTGGCTCAGTCCCCACAGGTGCGCACCTTGCCGATGGTGCTGTCCGCCCTGGGCCAATCGTACACGGCGGACTATGGCGCGCTGATGACCGCCATCGTGATCGCCACCTTGCCCTCGGCGCTGGTCTATTTCCTCATGCAGAAGGAGTTCGTGGCGGGCATGACCGGAGCGGTCAAATAACAAAACATATCAGGAGGTCATTATGCAATCCAAACGGAACATGAATCCGGGCTGGTATTTTAAACCCGACTTCAATGAAAACGATATCGCGGGAGAAAACCTTGCAGATTATGAATGCATCGATCTGCCCCACACTGTGAAGGAACTGCCCTACAACTGCTTTAGCCACGATGAGACGGCGCTCTGCTGTACCTATGTCAAAAAATTCACCGTGCCGCAGGAGTGTGAAGGCAAAAACGCTGTCATCGAGTTTGAAGGCGTGATGACGCAGCACAAGCTGTATGTCAATGGCGCTCTGGCGGGCGAGCATCGCGGCGGCTACTCCCGTTGGCGGTGCGACATCACCCAATGGATGGCCAAGGGTGAAAATACGTTGGTGGTCATGGTGGATTCCCGGGAGGACAAGGACATTCCTCCCTTCGGCTATACCATTGACTATCTCACATATGGCGGCATTTACCGGGATGTAAATCTGTATTTTCTCCCGCAGGCCTGGCTGGATACCGTACTGTTTCGATATCGGTTAACCGGCGGCGATGCCGAGATGGCACCCGAGGTCCATCTTGAAAACAAGGCCGACGCCTTTGAAGGCGTTTTACATCTGGAACTTTTGGAGGATGGCCGCTGTGTCAAGCGCTGGGAGCGCAGCGTTACTGTGGAAGAGGGCGGCAGCACAGTCACCCTGGCAGGGGAATCCTTCTCAAAGCCAACGCTTTGGGATCTCGAGGACCCGCATCTCTACACCGTGAGGGTAACGCTGTATAAAGACGGCGCCGCGCTGGACCGCCATACCCTGCGCATCGGTTTTCGCACGGTGGAGTGCAAGCCAGAGGGCTTTTATCTCAACGGCCGGGCAGTCAAGCTGGTGGGCCTGGACCGCCATCAGTCCTATCCCTACAGCGGCTACGCCATGCCCGCCCGCGCCCAGAAGAAGGACGCAGAAATCCTGCGCAATTACCTGCATGTAAACACCGTGCGCACATCGCACTACATGCAGTCGGAGGATTTTTTGGACCGTTGCGACGAGTTGGGCCTGTTGGTATTTTCCGAGATGCCCGGTTGGGGCTATATCGGCGGTGAGGCCTTCAAGGAAAATGCCCTGCAAAACATCCGGGATATGATCACTGTGGAATACAACCACCCGAGCATCTTCATCTGGAGCATACGGATCAATGAATCGGACGACGACGATGCATTCTATACCCAGACCAACGAGTTGGCCAAGAGCCTGGATACCTCCCGTGCCACCACCGGCGTGCGCTGTATTACGAACAGCCATCTGATCGAGGATGTCTATACCTTCAACGATTTTATCCACTACTCCCATCCGGTCAAGCACTACCGCGAGGTGGTGTTGCTCAATCAGCAGAAGGTCACCGGACTGACCCACAAAGTCCCTTACCTGGTAAGCGAGTACTGCGGACATGTTTTCCCGGTAAAGCCGTTCGACTGTGAGGAAAAGCAGATGCGCCATGTGCAAATCCATGCGGCGGTGCAGAGCGCCAACATGCTGCGCAAGGACGCCATGGGCGCCATTGGCTGGTGCGCCTTCGACTATAATACCCATGGCGATTACGGCTCGGGAGATAAGATCTGCTATCACGGCGTCATGGACATGTTCCGTATCCCCAAATATGCCGCTCAGGTCTACCGCAGCCAGGTATCCCCACAAAAGGAAATTGTACTGGAACCCGCCACCGTCTTCGCGCGGGGCGAAAACGATGACAACCGGCCCATTCCCTTCGCTGTGCTGACCAACTGCGATTATATCGAGGTGGAGGCCTATGGACGCAGCATCGGTAAATTCTTCCCCAGCCTGTCTTACTGCGGACTGGCGCATCCGCCCATTATCGTAGATGAGGATCCCGGCCGCTGGCAGGATATCTGGGAGGGCGGCGCCATCATCGGCTACCTAAACGGCAAAGAAGCCGCCCGCAGGACCTACTCCCGCGATGCCCATCTGGCCGGGTTGGCGGTTACCCCGGATGATCTTGTCCTCAATAACACCGTGGTGGACAGCACACGTTTCGTCTGCCGCTTCCTGGACCAGAATCAAAATTTGCTGCCCTTCTACAACGGGGTCGTGCAGGTCGAGGTCAGCGAAGGGCTCAAGGTCATCGGTCCCAAAACCATCGCGGTAGTCGGCGGCTCCATCGGCTTTTGGGTCAAAACCACTCCAATTAATAAAAAAATGGAGGCCACCGTGACGGTCCGCGCTTTGAACACCAGCATCCCGGACCAGGTTTTCTGCTTACGGCTCGAGCCACAAAAGGATATTTTGGTGCTTTAATATTTTTTATAACAGGTATTGCCATCACAAGCGCGGGCGAAGGTAAGTCTTCGCCCGCGCTTGTTTTATCTATCCCAGTAGCGAAATGCTGCCGTGGCACATAACTATAAAATAGCCTCCCGTGCTCCGATCCTTAAAAAACATCCCCGGACGGTCAAGCCCAAAGGGGATGTTTTTCTATGATTCCTTCTATAAAATTGATTGGAGAAATTGCTCTGACACCGGCAAAGTGATATACTAGATCTGTTATACATCCAGGCGGATGAAATCCCATTAAATGGCTATTCTATGCGCTCGATCAACACTCTAATTGGATCGTAGCAGTGGTATCCCAGGACCATGCCGTCGTAGTCCACCGCACGGCGAACCTTCTCCCAGGATTGCCGGGCGGCTGCGAGGCCGTCGGCGTAATAGGTGCTCTCTTCGGTGAGGCCGTGCACGCCCGGGGGCTGGAACTCGAAGATGCACACCACCGGCTTTTTTGCGGCGCGCGCCAGGTCGGCCTCGGCCTGGATATGCGAAGCCTCTCCGGAGCGGTAATAATTCATCACCGCCACCCCGTCGCAGCCCTCCTCAATGAGCCGCGCGAGAGCCTCACTATGGTCGTTGTCGTACCAGTAGGGGATGCAGGCGAGCAGGGCGAGCCCCTGCCTATTGGCGTACTGGCGCGCGGCAACCATTGCGGATACATACCCCTCCATCACTCGGGCTTCGTCCTCCTCCCAAGACTGCGTGAGATAGGGCTCCACGTCCACCATCAGGCCCTCCAGCGCGCCGCCGGAACGCTTGGCGAGAGCAGACGCCCGGTCCACCTCCTCCTTGAGCGCGGCAGCCTGAGGGTCGAGCCCCCACTCCGGGCGGCCGGTCAGCAGAAGGACCTGTATGCCGGCCTTCTCCATGTCGCAGAGGAAGGAGACAGCCTGTTCCTCCTCCCCTTCCGGTATTTCCTGATAGAGGTCGTCCGCCTCCAGCCGGTGGAGGGTATCCAATAGCCCGGCGCGCCGCGCCGGCTCAAGAACCTCCCCTCCCCAGGAAAACAGGCCGTCGCCCAGAACAAGGGGGCCGCGCCAGGGCAGGAGGACGAGGAGCGCCGCTAACAGGAGCAGCACCGCCAGCCAAATCCATCCGCGTTTCATCCGTCTCCCCCTTTCTTTTGTGCATTCCCTGTTACAAATTTATACTTTTGACAACGCTCTCCGGGGGCCCGCGGACCTGGAGAAAGGGGACAAAGATGGAGGCCCCGGCCCCATTTGCTTTGTGCAAAGGGCTGTGCCGGGGCCGGAGGAGTCCGGGATTTCCATAAGTATGATTATACCCATTTCACTTGACTTTGACAACACTTTGCCGGTGTTGATGGAGGAATTTAAATGAAAACTGCGCTATACAATTTATTGCAGCAGACGGGGGACCTGACCTGGCAGACCATTCTGATCAACCTGGCCATGGCCGCGGTCATGGGGCTTGTCATCTTCCTGTCCTACCTGTACACCCACGCGGGCACCGTCTACAGCCGAAAATTCAACGTCTCGCTGGTGATGCTCACCGTTTTGACCACCACCGTCATGACGGTCATCGGCAACAACCTGGCGCTTTCCCTGGGCATGGTGGGCGCTCTGTCCATCGTGCGTTTCCGCACCGCGATCAAGGATTCACGGGACACGGCCTACATCTTCTGGACCATCATCGTGGGGATCTGCTGCGGCGCCGGGGATTACCTGGTGGCCGCGGTCGGCTCCGCGCTGGTCTTCGTGCTGCTGCTGATTTTGGGCCGGGTGCGCAACGACGAGCGGATGCTGCTCATCATCCGCGCCGCGCGCACCGCACAAGCGGAGGTGGAATCGGTGGTCTACCTGTACTACTCCACCTTTGCCAACCTCAAGGTCAAGAACACCACCCCGGATACGGTGGAGCTGATCTACGAGCTGTCCCGCAAGGCCCTGCGCAACGCCGGACACAAGAGCGAGTCGATCACCGACCGCCTCTATGCGGTTGGCCGGGTGGAGTACGTCAATCTGGTCGCCCAGAGCGACGAGGTCAGCGGTTAAGGAGAGATTGCCATGCGCAGAGCACTGTGCGGCCTGCTGGCCGCCGCCGGCGCGGTGGTGCTGGCCCTCGCCGTCTCCGGGTACAGCCGCAGCCATCTGGAGCGCTATCAGCAGCACCTGCAGGCGCCCGGCCCCTCGGCGGACATGCCGAAGATCACGGAATTTCATACCCACCTGCCCATCGTCACCCTCGACGCCGGGGGTCAGGAAATCCCCGGCGAAAAGCGGGACGGCAGCACCATCCTCGGAACGCTTCGGGTGGTGGACGGCGGCGCGGGGGACAACCGCCCGGGCGATCCCCCGGCGCTCGAGAGCGGCGTTCTGCTGCGCTACCGGGGCAACTCCTCGCTGCACTTTGACAAAAAATCCTTCCGCCTCAAGCTGGTGGACGGGGCGGGAGAGCGCGATTCCCACGAGATGCTGGGCATGCCCAAGGAGGACGAGTGGATTTTAAACGGCCCCTTCCTGGACAAGACTCTCATGCGCAACTATATGCTGATGAACATCTGCGGCCAGGTGCTGGAGAACACTCCGCAGGTGCGCTTCTGCGAGCTCTTCGTGGACGGGGAATACCGGGGGGTCTACGTGATGATGCAGAGCGTCTCGCGCGCCCAGGCAGGGCTGGCAAAGTCGCCCAAGAACCGGCCCGACACCTCCTATATTGTCCGCCTGGACCGGGGCGGCAGCGTGGAGCTCGACAACTTCTCCCTGTACACCCTGCGCACCCAGAGCAAGCTCAACGTGGTCTACCCCTCCGGCAAGACCTGTACGCCCGAGCAGGCAAAATACATCGAGCGGGACGTCAGCCAATTTGAAAAGGCGCTCTACTCCCTGGACTACGACGACCCAGTGCTGGGATACGGCGGCTATATCGACGTGGATTCCTTCGTCGACTACATGGTGCTCAACGAGTTTTTCCAAAACTACGACGCGGCGCGGTACTCCACCTATCTGTGCAAGCCCCTGGGCGGGAAGCTCTCGATCGGCCCGGTGTGGGACTTCAACAACGCCTTGGACAACTACATCGAGACCGCCTACGACGCCACCGGCTTCGCCTTCCCGGACGATCTGTGGTATTTCATGCTGCTCAAGGACGAGCGCTTCACCCAGCGGGTGATCGACCGCTACCGCCAGCTGCGGCGCACGGTGCTCTCCGAAGAATACCTGCTAAGCTATGTGGACGACGTGGCAGCCTACCTGGGCCCGGCAATCGAGCGCAACTTCGCGGTCTGGGGCTACACCTTCAGGCCCGAGTACGGCCTGCTGGAGCCTGCGCAGCGCAACCTTGACAGCTACGGGGCGGCCCTCGCACAGATGAAGGACTTCCTGCGCCGGCGGGGCGACTGGCTGGACCAGAACATCGAGCTGCTCCGGCAATACTCCCACCCCTCCGCCGTCAAGAAATTTCAGCACTGAGAAAGGAAGTGGCCGCCCATGCGCAAATTCCTCATCCTGTGTGCCGCCGCCGTCCTGGTGCTGCTGGCCGGGAACTATCTGATCTACCACACCAGCTACTACATCGACTGGCGTCCGGACGAAGCCATATCCAGCTTCACGGGCACCAGCGGCAGGGAAATCCTGGTGGACCGGGGGGACGGCCCCGCGCCCTTTGAAATCCGCGGGGTGGATCTGGGCGTCGGCAAGCCGGGGCACTTCGCCACCGAGTTCGCCATCACCCGCGAGGAATACCTGCGCTGGTTTGGGCAGATCCAGGAGATGGGGGCCAATACCGTGCGGATCTACACCATCAACTCCCCCGCCTTCTACGAGGCCTTCCTCGAATACAACCAGGATAATCCCGACCCGCTCTACCTCATCCAGGGCCTGTGGGTCAACGACTATTCTCAGAACTCGCACATCGACGCCTACGACCCGGATTTCCTCGACCCGCTGCTGGAGGACGCCAAGCGGGTGGTGGACGTCATCCACGGCCGCCGCAACGTGTCCTACGACCCGAACCGGGGCAACGGGCGCTACCGCTATGACGTGTCAAAGTGGGTGCTGGGCTACATCCTGGGCGTGGAGTGGGAGGACCTGACCGTGGCCTTCACCGACCATATGCGGGAGGAATCCGCTCCCTACCGGGGGACCTATTTCTACGCCACAGACGAGGCCACCCCCTTTGAAAGCATGCTGGCCAGACTGGGGGACACCGTGGCCGCGTACGAGGCCGGGCGCTACAAGCAGCAGCGGCTCATCGCGTTTGCCAACTGGCCCACCACCGACCCGATGAGCTACGATGAGGAAACCTCCAGGCTGTTTCTCAAGTTCGCCGAGGTGGACGTGGAGCAGGTCAAGACCACCGAGGCCTTTTGCTCCGGGCAGTTCGCCTCCTACCACGTCTACCCCTACTATCCCGACTATCTGCGCCACAGCCCCGACCTGGCCGCCTATCTGGACGAAAAGGGGCGGAGCAACACCTATCGGGCCTATCTCAAGACCCTTACCGACCACCATGCCATGCCGGTGGTCATCTCGGAGTTCGGCGTGCCCTCCTCGCGGGGGATGGCCCAGGTGGATTACGGACGGGGCTACAACCAGGGGGACCTGTCCGAGCGCGCGCAGGGCGAGGCGATCGCCGCCTGCTACGAGGACATCATGGCCGCCGGCTGCGCCGGGAGCGTCATCTTCACCTGGCAGGACGAGTGGTTCAAGCGCACCTGGAACACCATGCACGCGGTGGACCTGACCCAGACGGCCTATTGGAGCGATTACCAGACCAACGAGCAGTATTTCGGCCTGCTCTCCTTCGACCCCGGCAGGGAGCGCAGCGTCTGCTACGTGGACGGGGACGACGAGGAGTGGGCCGGCAGCGCCCCCGTCAGCGAGGGAGAGGGGCTCTCCCTGGCGGTTAAATATGACGAAAAGTACCTTTACTTCCTCGTGCGGGGCGCGCGCGAGGACCGGGCGGTCTATCTGCCGATCGACACCACGCAAAAGACCGGCTCGGCCGTCTGCGCCTCCCCCGCCCTCTCCTTCGACCGGCCGGCCGACTTTTTGGCGGTGCTGGACGGGAGCGGCAATTCCCGGGTGCTGGTCCAGGAGCGCTACGACTGTCTGCGCGCCATGTACCTCCACCAGGTGAAGGGACTCGACCCCTACGAGTTCCCGCCCGCCGCCGACACCCCGGACTTTGTGCCCATCAGGCTCATTTTGCAGGTCTCCCCCCTCTTTCCGAGCGTGGAGCAGCCCAAGATGAACATGCCCACCTACGAGACCGGCAAGCTGGTGCACGGCAACGGCAACCCGAACAGCGAAGACTTCCTCTCCCTGGCGGACTTCTGTTACGGCGAGGGGTTCGTTGAGCTGCGCCTGCCCTGGCAGCTGCTCAACTTCTCCAATCCCTCCGACATGGAGATCCACGACGATTACTACGCCCACTACGGGGTGGAAAACCTGCGCCTGCACAGCCTTTGGGCGGGCGTCGGCACGGGAGAGGGAACCATCGAACTGGGTGAAACGCCCCTGCGCGGCTGGGGCAACAAGGTCACCTATCACGAGCGGCTCAAGGATTCCTACTACATCGTGCAGGAGATGTGGGCCGCAGGGGAGGCGGCGTCATGACCTCCAGCTGGATCTGGACTCTGCTCAACCTCTATCTGCTCATCAGCCTGTGCGCCATCCTGTTCGATCTGTGGATCATGCTGACCGCCTCGCACCGCCAGCGCGCCCGCGGCCGGCGGGAGGCCCGCCTCAAAGCCCTGCTGGAAAGGCAGCTTTCCCTGCTCGGGCAGGGGCGCGAGCAGGAGGAAGCCACCCAGCATAAGCTGTACCGCCGGCTGCGCTCGATCGGCGACGTGCTGGCCTTTTGCGTCCTGGCGGATGCTTACAGCGCGGACGGGGACGCGCGCTTCGCCCTGTGGGTTTCCCGGTCGGGCGCGATGTTCGGGCGGCTGTGCCAGTACTATGGCCGCAAGCAGAAGATGTACCGCGCCTCCTTCGCCTGGCTCTTGGCCTCCTGCCGGCAGGACATTCCGGCCGCCCTGCCCTTCCTGCTCGCCTGCACCGCCCAGCGCGGCTCGATCTATTGCCGGGAAAACGCCCTGACCGCCCTGTACCGGGGCGGGAGCGTCAAAGGGGTGGTCCAGGCCCTCAAACGGATGAGCCGGGAGGATGTGCATCACAGCCAGAAGCTGCTCTGCGACGGGCTGCTCTCTTTTAAAGGAGACCGCGAAGAGCTTTGCGCCCAGCTCTGGAGGCAGTTCGGCTCCTTCACGCCGGACATCCGCCTGGCGCTGGTGGACTTCATGCGGCTGCTTGGGGCGGACTACTGCCGGGAGCTGCTCCCCCTGCTGGACGACCCCGCCACCGACGACGAGCTGTGCTACGCCATCCTGCGCTACTACGGGCGCTGCCGCGACGAAGGGGCCTACCGGCGCATGCTCGCCTTCCTGGAAAAGCCGCGGGGCGGCCTGTGGGAGTACGCGGCGGTGTCGGCCTCCGCGCTGCGCGCGTATCCCTGCGGGGAGACGGTAAGCGCCCTGCTCGAAGCGCTGGGCGCCCACAACTGGTACGTGCGCTACAACGCGGCGGAGAGCCTGGTGTCCATGGGATTGCCCGAGTCGGCCTACCGCCCGGCGCTCGAGGGCGAGGACCGGTACGCGCGGGAAATCCTGCAATACATGCTGGAGCGCCGCCAGCTCTCGGGCGCCGCGCCTGAGACCCGGAAAGGAGGCAAAAGCCTTGTCGTTTCTTGAGGCCCTCACCCAGGGCGTGAATTCGTTTTTCCTCCTTTACATGCTGGCTTATTCCAGCGTCTTGTTCCTCTCGGTGATCGTGGGGGTGGCCCAGATCGCCAGGCGCAGCGAGCTCATCGAGATGCGCAACTCCTTCCGGCACGAATATTACGTCCCCATCACCATCATCGTTCCAGCCCACAATGAGGAGCTGACCGTGGTGGACACGGTGCTCTCCCTGCTCAGCCAGAACTATCGGCTCTATGAGATCATCGTGGTGGACGACGGCTCCACCGACGGCACTGCCCAGAGGCTGATCGAGCACTTCCAGATGGAATGCGTGCAGCGCCCCATCCGGCGGCGGGTGCCCTGCAAGGAGGTGGTGAGCGTCTTTGAAACCCAGGGGCAGAAGGTGCCCCTCACCCTCATCCAGAAGCAAAACGGCGGCAAGGCCGATGCGCTCAACATGGGGATCAACGCCTCCAAGTACCCTTATTTCATCGCCATGGACGCCGACTCGGTGCTCGACGACGCCCTGGAGGCCATCGCCAAGTATGTGCTGGAGGACGACCGCACGGTGGCCGTCGGAGGGCTGGTGCGCATCGCCAACGGCGCGGTGCTCAAAAACGGGAAGCTCGTCAGCTACCGCCTGCCCAAAAACTTGTGGGCCATGCTCCAGGTCATGGAGTACGACCGCTCCTTCCTGGCCTCCCGCATGTTCTTCGACCTCTTCAACGGCAACCTGATCATCTCCGGGGCCTTCGGGCTCTTCAAAAAGGAGACCGTCATCCAGGCCGGGGGCTACGACACCAATACCATGGGCGAGGATATGGAGCTGGTGATCCGCCTGCATGAATACTGCCGGGCCAGCCGCCTGCCCTACTCGATCAAATACGCCTCGGACGCGGTGTGCTGGAGCCAGGCCCCCTCCACGCTGGGGGATTTGAGGAAGCAGCGCCGCCGCTGGCATATCGGCATGTTCCAGTCCATCGCCAAGCACCGCAGCCTCATCCTCAACCCCAAGTTCGGACCGGTGGGCACCTTCTCGTTCCTCTATTACATCCTCTTTGAGCTGCTCTCCCCGCTGATCCAGGTCGTGGGCCTCGCCTTCGTCGGGGTGGCCTACTACCTGGGGATGGTCAACGTCCCCTTCATGCTCGCGTACTATCTGTGGAGCCTGCTCTTCGGCGCGGTGCTCTCCATCGCCGCCTTCTTCACCCGGGTGTTCACCTTCCGCACCAAGCTGCCCAAGGGGGATTACCTCAAGGCGGTGCTGGTCTGTATCCTGGAAAACTTCGGCTACCGACAGCTCATCGCCCTGTTCAGCCTCTCCGGGATTATCGGCTACCGAAAATACTCCAAAAATTGGGGACGTATCCAGCGCACCCGTTTTGGCGGGGATGAAAAGGGGGCCTCGGCATGAGGGAGGTACTGCGCTACGAGCGCAAATTTCTGCTGCCCCAGGAGGAATACTTCCGGCTGCGCGGGCGCTTCGAGGCGCTGCTGCACAAGGATGCGCACACCGGCCGGGACGGCTACACGATCCGCTCCCTATACTTCGACACCCTGCACGACGCCGACTATTTTGAAAAGCTCGACGGCGTGCAGCTGCGGCGCAAGCTGCGGCTGCGGCTCTATGATCCTGCGGCGGACTTCGCCTTTTTGGAGCTCAAGCAAAAGGAGGGTGAATATCAGCTCAAGCGCTCGCTGCGCCTTGGGAGGGAAGCCGCCCTGTCCCTTTGCCGGGGCGTATACGCCCCGCTGCTCGACCTGCACGACGAATTCGCCGACGAATGCTACGCGCTGCTCACCATGCGCGGCTACCGGCCCAAGGCGGTCATCGAGTACCGGCGGGAGGCCTACACCGCCCGGGAAAACGACACCCGGATCACCTTTGATCGGGACATCCGGGCCAGTGAAAGCTGTCTTAGCCCGTTCGACCCCCGCCTGGCGCTCTATCCGGTGATGAACCAGGGGCAGGTGGTGCTGGAGGTAAAATACAACGGCTTTTTGCTGGAGTACCTCAAGGAGCTGGTCAGCGGGTGCGAGCGCTCCCAGGTCTCGGCAAGCAAATACTGTATGGGGCGACTGGCGAGCTATGGCTTGATCTGAACAATGTTGGGCGCCGGACTTCACGGGCCCACAAGAAATGAGCACAAAAAAGGCCGCTGTGGAATATCCACAGCGGCCTTTTCATTTTTCCATTAGGCCTTCCCGTTGCAGCCGCAAACCGTCATCTTCTGTTTGACCAGCTCCTTGACCGCCTCACGTGCCGGGGTGCCGTACTTCTTGGGGTCGAACACCTTCGGGTCCTTTTCAAGATACGCCTTGACCGCCTCGGAGAAGGCGACGCGCAGCTCGGTGGCAAAGTTGATCTTCGCAATCCCCTTGCGCACGCCCTCCTGCATGACCTCGTCGGCCAGCCCGGAAGCGCCGTGCATCACCAGCGGAATGGAAACCACCTTGCGGATGTCCGCCGCGCGGTCCAGATCCAGCTTGGGCGCGACCTTGTAAATCCCGTGCGCGGTGCCGATCCCGATCGCCAGCGAGCTGACCCCGGTGCGCTCGACAAACTCCACCGCCTCCTTGGGGTCGGTGTACTGGTCGTCCACCCCGACCACGTCGTCCTCCTTGCCCCCGACGCGCCCAAGCTCGGCCTCCACCGGCACACCAAAGCTCTTGGCGTAGTCCGCGACCTTCTTGGAAACGGCGATGTTCTCCTCGAACGGGAGCGCCGAGCCGTCGATCATCACCGAGGTGTAACCCGCCGCTATACAGGCGCGGCAGAGCTCATAGCTCGAGCCGTGGTCGAGATGGAGGGCCACCGGCACGTCGGTCTTCTGCGCCTCGGCCTTTACCATGCCGGCGAACATCTCAGGGCTGAAATATTTGAGCGTCGAAGAGGTGGTCTGGATGATCACCGGGGCGCGCAGCTCATCGGCAGCGCGCACGATCGCCCAGACCATCTCGGCATTTTCCGCGTTGAACGCGCCGATGGCGTAGCCGCCGTCCCGCGCGTCGTCGAGCATCTTTCTGGTGGTAACAAGCATTGATAATCCTCCTGTTATTTTAAGGTGATGTATGCGTCCAGTCCGGTGGGCGCGTCCGGGTTGCCGCCGATGGCCAGCGCGTGCGAAAGAGCGATCATCTGGCAGACGTAAATAAACGGCATGCCGAACGCCTCGAAGCGGTCGATCCCCTCGATCTGCACATGCAGCGCGGCCGAGCAGGGGTTCCCCGCCGCGTCGCCCACCGTGACGACGGTGCCGCCGTGCTTTTTGAGGTCCTCGACCATTGCGTATTGATAGCTGGTCTCGCCCGGCTGCAGCAGCAGAATGGTGAGGGTCTTCTTCCCATTGAGCACGATCGGCCCGTGGCGGTAGTCGAGCATGTTGAAGTACTTGCCGGGCACCAGCGCCACCTCGGTGAAGGCGAGCGCGCCCTCCTCGGCGATCCCGCAGAGCGGGCCGTCGGCCAGCACCACCACGTCGGAAAAGTCGTTTTTGCCGATCTCCTCGAGGGACGGGCGCCACTTCTCCTGATGGGCCTTGTTGCTCCCCGCGGCGGCCTTGACGGCGGCTTTCAGGCCCTCGTCGCCGTAGCAGATGGCGCACAGCTGTAAGGCGCTCGCGTAGAGAGTCGCCACCGTGCGGGTCTGGCAGACGCTGTTGTCATAAGCCCAGGGCAGCACGATCGCAAGGTCGGAGAGACCGGCCGCGTCGTTCCCTTCCTTCATGGTGATCGAAACCACCTTGACGCCCGGCTCCTTCTTCATGATCGTAAGGCCGCGCACAATCTCGCTGGTCAGACCCGAGCGGGAGAGCGCGACCACGATGGCGTCCCTCACGGTCTCGCGGTAGTAGCCGGGGTTCACCAGGTAATCCCCGCCGGCGAGCGCCACCGCGCTGGTCCCCGGACGGGCGATAAAGAGCCGTTCGCAGCTCTTGGCCAGCATGTTGCTCGAGCCGCAGCCGATGAAGACGAACTTGCGGCTTTTGTTCTCCTCAAAAAAGCGTTTGATTTCCTGCTCCTGGCTCTCGATCTGCTCATACGAGCGCATGAGCGCCTCCTGGGTGCCCATGATTTCCTGTTCGGTCAGATACATCTGCGCTGCCTCCTTCGACGGTCGGCCGTACCCCTGTGCGGGTCGGGCAAAGTTTGTTATAACATTATATTCAATATACCATCCGCCCGGCCGTTTTGTCAACCGCCTACCGGCAGGTTTCGGGCCCCTTTTGCAGAATTTCCCCGCAGAGGCCGATCAGCCTGCCCAGCCGCTCCTCATACTCCGCCCTTTGCAGGGCGCCGCCCGTTCCCGCTTCATCGAGCAGGACCTGCCGCCGCGCCCCGCGAAGCTTCTCCAAGAGCTCTTTGCGCGTCGGGACATACTCCCCGGTGCGCAGAGCATGATCCATGCGCAGCAGGAAGAAGGCGGATTTATAGAGCCCGCGCAGCTCCTGCGGCTCCAGCTCCCCGAACAGGAGGGTGTGGCAGGCGGCGTGATAGAGATTGGCCGCCCCGACCTGCACGCAGGTAAGCTCGTCCTCCCGCCCCAGCGGCGGCAGCAGGGCCAAAAGATCGCCATAGTACCCCTTGGTATCCCGGCTCAGGGCAACGAGATCGTAGCCCGGCCAGCCCCGCAGCTCGCGCAGCCCGCAGATGAAGCCGCAGGCGAGCCCGCCCTGCGGCATGTCGCGCAGGAGGGAGCGGTAGGCCGCTAGGTCCTCTGCCTCCACCCTGTCCAAAACCACCACCACGTCGATGTCGCTGTCCTCCCGCGCCTCGCCGCGCTGCCGGCTCCCCTGCAGCCCAGCGAAGAGCAGACGCTTGCCGAAGCGCTCCGACAGCTTCCGGCACAGCTCCCCCATCCAGGAAACGACGTCCAATTCCATCACGCACACTCCTTTCACCATTTGGTCTTCCCCATCCTATCATACCGCATCCGCGCTCCGACGGCAACCACACCACCGTAAATCCCCGGATTTATTATACTGTTTGTAAATAATCAGATTGTCATTTCTCGACATAAAATTTAAAATATTATGCGGTTTAATTGTTGTAATTTACGGTTTGTTCATATTTATCCCTTGTCCAATCCCGGAAATATCTGCTATACTATTCGTATAAGAACAATTTTCTGACGAAAGGATGAGGTTTATGAGCTGGCAGGAGGAACTGAAACAGAACATTACCACAGCGAAGGAGCTTTCCGGGCTCTTAAACTGCACCCCGGAGGAGCAGCAGGGGTTCGCCGAAATTTTGGAGCAGTATCCCATGTCCATCACTCCCTATTACCTGTCTCTGATCAATTTTGAGGACGAGCACGACCCGATCCGGCGGATGTGCATCCCCTCGCTGCACGAGACCGACCTGGGCGGTTCCTTCGACACCAGCGGCGAGGCGGACAATACCGTAATCGTCGGGATGCAGCACAAATACCGCCAGACGGCGATGGTCCTCTCGACCAACCAATGCGCGATGTACTGCCGGCACTGCTTCCGCAAGCGCCTTGTCGGGCTGTCCGATGAGGAGGTTGCGCGCTACTTCGACGATATGATCGGTTATATCCGCGCGCACGGGGAGATCAGCAACGTGCTCATTTCGGGCGGGGACTCCTTCCTCAATTCCAACGCCGTCATCGAGCGGTATCTCGGCGCCCTGTGCGACATCGGGCACCTCGACCTGATCCGCTTCGGCACCCGGGTACCGGTGGTCTTCCCTTCCCGGATCACCGGGGATGGGAAGCTTTTGGACATCCTGGGGCGCTACAGCCGCAAGAAACAGATTTACGTGGTCACCCAGTATAACCATCCGCGGGAGCTGACCGAAGCGTCCCTGGCGGCGGTGCAAGCGATTCGGGAGCTCGGGATTCCGGTGCGCAACCAGACGGTGCTGCTGCGCGGGGTCAACGATACCCCCGAGACGCTGGGCGCGCTGCTGCGGGGAATGACCCGAAATGGAATTCTGCCCTATTACGTCTTCCAGTGCCGGCCGGTGACAGGGGTAAAAAACCAGTTCCAGGTGCCGCTGCGGGAGGGCTACCGGATCGTGGAGAGCGCCAAGGCCCTGCAGAACGGCCAGGGCAAGTGTTTTCGCTACGCGCTCTCCCACCGGAGCGGAAAGATCGAAATTCTCGGCGAGTTGGACGATGAGCGCATGCTCTTCAAATATCATCAGGCCAAGGACTCAAAGAACGCCGGCCGGATTTTCTCCCTCCCCGTCAATGAGCGGGACTGCTGGATCGACGAGTGCTACGGCGAATAACGATACAGAAAAGATGGCCCGTATTCCAAATTACGCATAAGAAAGTTGGCAGGCAGCAGATGGAATCTGCTGCCTGCCAACTTATAAAGGACATGACGTCAACTCCCGCCCTGAAGAAAAAAGGCGTGCCCTGCCGGGTGTGCTCAAAGGGCGCAGGAACAATTCTGCCCCAGAGAAAAAAGGCGCGCTCATCCCGGGAGCACCCATATGAAAGTATTGGAAGCGCAGCTTTCAATACTTTGAGAAGGGCGCAGCGTCAACCCCCGCCCCGAAGAAAAAAGGCGCGCCCTTTGGGACTTCTTTTTGTGCTATAATAGCTATTATACATTTTTAATTTTCAGGAGGCGGGGTCATGTTCACCATCACAGGGCTGAAATACCGCTCGATATTGGATATCCAAAGCCTCACCATCGACCGGCCGGTCAGCTGCATCACCGGCCCCTCGGGCAGCGGAAAGACCACCCTGCTGCGCTGCCTCAACCGGCTGTGCGAGCCGGACGAAGGGGTCATCCTCTACAATGGGATGGACATCGCGCGCACCGACCCTGTCATGCTGCGCCGGCAGATCGTCATGCTCGGCCAAAGCCCGGTGCTCTACGACGGCACAATCGGGGACAATTTGCAGATCGGGCTACGGTTTGCACAGAAGCCCGCCGCCTCCCGCGACCGGCTGCTGGAGGTGCTCGCGGGGGTTGGACTGCAAAAATCGCCGGATGAGGAATGCCAGACCCTCTCGGGCGGGGAGAGGCAGCGGCTGTGCCTGGCGCGGGTGCTGCTCATGGATGCGAAGGTCTATCTTTTGGACGAGCCCTCATCGGCGCTGGACAAGGAAACCGAGCGCTTTGTAATCGAAAACCTGGCCTCCTTCGTGCGCGGGAGGGGCAAGGAGCTGATCCTGGTCACCCACTCGCCCGAGGTGGCCGGGATGTATCCCGGCGCACAGATCAGGCTGTCGGGCGGAAGGACGGAGGGATACGGGGATGGGCAGTAATCAAAGCTCAGTGATGGACCTGCCGGTGCTCAGCCTTGCGCTGGCCTATGTCTTTGTGCTGGTGCTGCTGGTGATCTTCCGCTCCCGCGGGATCCGGCGCGAGCGGCAAATCCTGATCGCCACCACCAGGATGACCATCCAGCTGACCGTGATGGGCTACATCCTGATGTACGTCTTTCAGAACCCGAGCTGGTGGCTCACCCTGATTATGCTGCTCGTCATGCTCGGGTTCTCAATTTTCAACGCCCAAAAGAGGGTGAAGCTGCCCCTCTCCCGGCCGCTACGGCGGCTGATGGGGCTCTCGATGCTCTGCGGCTACCTGTGCACCGCGCTCATCTTCCTGCTGCTGGTGCTGCGCATCCGGCCCTGGTTCAATCCCCAGTATTGCATCCCGGTCTCAGGGATGATCATCGGCAACGCGATGACCGGGATCTCCTTAGGCGCCAACAAGCTGTGCAGCGGGATGAAGGAACAGCGCCCGAAGATCGAGAACTCGCTGATGCTCGGCGCCTCCCCTGCGGCCGCGGCGAAGGAGATCGTCAACGACGCTTTTGACAGCGCCATCCTGCCCACCATGAACAACATGCTCACCATGGGGATCGTCTCACTGCCCGGGATGATGACCGGGCAAATCCTATCGGGCACCTTCCCGCTGACCGCCATCAAGTATCAGATCGGGATCATGCTGGCCATCCTGGGGTGCACCGCGATCACGGTGGTGCTGTTCGTCACCCTCGGGTACAAGACCTTTTTTACCAGCGGGGCCGCCCTAAAATTGGAGGAAACGGTATGAAAGAGGATTTGAGAGTAAGCGTCATACAGATGGAGGCGCGCTGCGGCGAAACGGAACGCAACCTGCGCCGGATCGCCTTCTTCGCCGCCCAGGCGCGCCATCGGGGCGCCGCACTCGCCTGCTTCCCGGAATGCGCCCTGACCGGCTACTCCCCGAAGAACGCTGGGGCGCTTGCCCTTCCGGCCGACGGAAAGGAATGCTGCTACCTAGAAGGGCTGGCGCGGCTGCACGCCATCACGCTGCTGGTCGGGATGATCGAGCGCGGGCGGGGAAAGCCCTATCTCACCCAGATGGTATTCGGCCCGCGCGGCCTGATTGGGCGGTACCGCAAGACCCACCTCGGCGCGCGGGAACGGGAATACTTCGCTCCCGGAGACGGGGTCCCCGTCTTTCACACGCCAAAGGCCGATATAGGGATCGAGCTGTGCTGGGACGCACACTTCCCGGGACTGAGCTTTGCGCTCTCGCGCAAAGGGGCCGAGATCCTTTTTGTGCCCCATGCCGCGCCGCAGAGAGCAGGAGCGCGGGAAACGATCTGGAACCGGTACCTCCCGGCGCGCGCTTATGACAACCGGGTCTATCTGTGCGCGTGTAATCTTTGCGGGGAGAATGGGCAGGGTACACAATTTGGCGGCGGGCTGCTGATCGCCGGGCCGGATGGGGAGATCATGGCACAGCGGTACTCCCCCACCGCCGGGATGCTCACGGCGACCCTGTCCGCGGACAGGCTAAACCGCTACCGCGCGGATGGCGACGGGGAGATGGAAAGCCGGTTCTTCCCGGCCTTTGCGCGGGTGGAGCTTTACGATTAGCCAAAGTCGTGGCGGGAGCCACAGGAAATATCCTCACGCTCGAAGAGGCGCACCAGCCGCTCGATGCAATCGAAATCGCTGAGCGTACCGTCGGCCAGGATCGACTGGATTTCCAGGAGCATATTGAAGCCCTTCTGGGCCATGACATGCTCGAGGTGTTCCATGTCGAGGCCGGGAAACTCGACGCGCATGGTTTCCCGGGAAAGAATGTTGATTAAGATTTGATTGATCGGTTCCATAAAATCACCCAGCTTATTTTAGCACAGATCGAACTTGTTTCCCGCAACGCAATTCGCAGTACATTTGTCATGCTGACATCCAGTCAGGGCGTTGGTTATACTAACTACATGACAAAAGATATTGCGTGGCGAGGCAGATGCTAAAGTTTAAAATCCCATCCATTCCATCTACAACCAACAAAAGCATCCGTTTCCCGAACGACCTGATCGACGAGGTGGAAAAGGCCATTCAGGGGACCGACTGCACCTTCTCCGCCTTTGTGGTCGAGGCGGTGCGCGTCGCGCTGCAAAGCCTGAGCGAAGACAAATAAAAGGATTCCAAAGGAACCTCGTTCCTTTGGCCGGAGCCACGAGGGCAGAGCCCTCGTGCCGCCCTTCGCAAAGGGCGGAATTCCTTTCGTAAAAAGGCGGGGAAAGGTCGAGGAAAACCCCAAGATGGGTTTTCCTCGAGGGGGCGTGGGGGTGCGGTGCACCCCCACAAAGGCCGTCGCCTCAATGAGGGCCTCCGTCGGCCGAAATGAACGCTCAACTCGTTTTAGGGGAACCCCCTCTTGGGGTTTCCCCGGCCAAGCTTCCACTGGAAGCTTGGCCTCCCCTCCCCGCGCTCTTTTACGTCTTTTTGAGGGCTCCTCGCCCTCAAGCTCCCCGCCAAAGGGTCTTCGACCCTTTGGAAACCCGTTTCCTGGGCACTATGGAAAACCCTGGCGGAAAAGGGCCGTAGCTCTTTTCCACCAGGGTTTTTGTTTGGGCAAGTGCACCCGACCCGCCCGACCCAATCCTTCAGGACGCAGGCTGTGCATGGCCGCCTCGCACGCTTGTCCTTTCGCGTATAGGCCGCAACGCCCCGCTACCGTTTCACGCCATATTCGTTACAGATGATCTCAATGTCATCGGCGAACTGCGCCAGGTAAAGCTCCGGGTCCCGGAAATAAGGGCCGAGGATTTCCAGCGAGCACCACCCGTCATAATGATAGCGCTCGAGCACCTTGAAAAGCGCCTTCATCGGGATGATCCCGTTCGCGTCGTGCACCGGCATATGGAAGTCGTCCTTGTCCGGGCAGTTGCACAGGTGGAGGTACTCCATCTTGTCGCCCAAGGTGTCGAAATATTCGGATACCGGTTCGCTCATTACCACCGGCACCGCGACGTCGACCATCGACTTGAGCGCCGGGGAGCCGACCATCTCGATCATCTCGCCGATCTGGTGGGCGGTGGTCACGGTATTCCCTTCATAGGAGGAGAGCGATTCGAGGATGATGTCCACTCCCAGCTCCTCGGCCCGCTTGCACAGCCGGGCGATGCCTTCGCCAACCTGCGCCTTGGTCTTGTGGCGGTCCACCTTGTAGCCGGGATGGCCGGTGGTGATCTGCATTTTGTCGGTGCCGATGGCGGCCGCGGCCTCCACGCTGCGGATCAGGTAAGCCACCGTCTCCTCGTATTCCTTCTTCTCCTGCGAGGCGAGGTTGTAGGGATAGGCGAGGATTTCGGGGGTGAACATCGAAATCTCGAGGCCGTACTTCTTCTTGTAGCCGTTGATCTCGGCCACCCGCCCGGCGTCCAGGTCGTAGGCATAGGCATGCGGGCGGGCGCCCCAAACCTCCACGCCGTCCAGGCCGTAGTGCTGCCCCATCTTGAAGCAATATTCCAACGGATAACGGCAGAACTGGTAGGTCAAAAATGAAAATTTCATGGGCTTCTCCTCCTCTTGATTGTTTTGACACGATTGTACCATATTTTTCATTTTCTGAAAAGCCGCGCCGGCAGAAGAAAGTGGGAATACTAAAAGCAAAATCCCATGAGGAGGAAATAACATGTCCAAGGATATCAAGCAGAAGATTCTCGACGAGCTCGACAGCCGGATCAGCCGTCTCGAAGAGCATGAAAACGATGAAAAACCGGCGGACAACCAGTACAGCGAGCTCAATCATGCCCTCTCCCACGCGATCGGCAGGCCGCTGATGACCGAGCTGCGGGACGTTCGCGATTTTGTTGAGCGCCTGTAAACGCCGCGGGCAAAAAACCATAGGTTTCAAGAGCTCATACCAAGAAAGCACAGGGGCAGCAGATACAATCTGCTGCCCCTGTGCTTATGAAGGGCGCGGGAGCAATACCCGCTCCAATTTTTGGAAATGGCGAAAGCGCCCTTTGCCCTCAGTTTTGGCAGTATAGGTCGCTGCAGCACAGCCAGCGCGGATGTGCGAACGACGGCCAGAAGGTGTTGCGGCAGACCTCGGGATAAAGGGTAGTCACACCGTTCGGATCGGTGCAGGGCTGATAATTGCGCTCGATCAGAATCTCCTCCGGGGTCGGCTCCACCACGATGGGCGTGCAGTCCACACACGGACAGGGACAGCGGTTTTCGTCCATCGCCTGAATGTTCGCCGCGGTATCGCACGGACCGTTTTTCTCGCACAGGCAAGCGCCTCTGCAATTACTTTCCGAGCGAACGGTATCCTCGGCGACGCACTCACTGATACAGTTACATGCAGAACTGCATGCACGGTTGCATGCACAGTTACAGGCCATATTTTTAGCCTCCTTATGTTTTGTTGGTCACGCGAGATTTCTCTCAACCCATTATATGAGAGGGAGGCCGGTTTTGCTTATCCCCCTTGGCGCACACCGCCGAGGAGACGGTCCATCCGGGCGAGGATTTTTCGCCGCACCCCGTCCGGCAGGGCGCTTTTTCCCCTGCTCCCGGCAAAAACCACCGATCCGAGCTTCCGCATCCCCGCCGTACTGAAAAATTCCTTCATCGCGCGCAGCGCGCCCCGGCTCTGCCCGCAGAGCCAACTAAACGGCGAAGGGGTGGTGCAGGCGGTGAGCAGCAGGTAGCGCTGCTCCTTTTTCAGTAGGGGCCTCGGGAAGGTGCTGGTGTCCTCCATCACCGACCCGGCCAGCCGGTCGAACATCGTCTTGACGGGGCCCGGCACATTGGCAAAATAGACCGGCGCCGCCAACACGCACAGGTCGCACCGCAAAAGCTCCCGCCGCAGCGGCGGCAGCCGGTCCGGCAGCGGGCAGCACGCTCCGCCGCGGCAGGCCATGCAGCCGGTACAGGGCAGCAGGGCGAGCTCGTAGAGATCGAAGCGCACGACCTCCCAACCGGCTTTTTCGGCCCTCTGTACGGCGACGTCCAACATGCGGGAAACCATCCCGCTCCTGCGCGGACTACCCAGCAGGGCGAGCATGCGTTTAGCCATTCCCCCGCCCCCCTCCCAGCGAACCCAGCAGCAGCGTGAAGCCCCGTTCCAGAAACTCCCGGCGGGAGAGCCCCAGCGAGAGGCGGATATACCGCTCCTTGGCCCCGGCCATCTTAATCATTCCGCACAGGCTCCCCCAAAAGAGGAGCACCGCCGCCGGCACGTCGAGCGGGGCGCCCACCTCCCCCTGCGCGGCCCCCTCTTCGAGCAGCCCGCCGACCAGCACCTCCCCCTGCGCGGCCCCCTCTTCGAGCAGCCCGCCGACCAGGCGGGTGATCTCCTCCCCCGTCTCATAGATGTCGAGCAGCACCTGCGGCGCCGCGGGGGAACCGGGATCGAACTCCACCTCCCCCGCGGCGTAGTCGAAGGACCAAGGGTCCCGCTCGTAAAAATCGGCCAACGCGCGGCAGAGCGCGAGGGCCCGCTCGTGGAAGCCTCCCGGCTCCCTGGCCGCGAGGCGCAGCGTCTCGAGGAGGGCGCGCATGCTCCATAGGGCGATCGCCCGCCCAATCTCCTCCTTGCCGGAAAAATAGACATAGAGGGTGGCCTTGCTGTACCCGGCCTCGCGGGCGATGTCGTCCATCGTGACGGCGACTTCCCCACTGCTCTCATAGAGCCGCCGCACCGCCGCGATGATCTGGGAGCGGTGGAATTGCGCGAGGGCCTCCTTGCGTTCTGGCTTCATAATTTCATACCTCAAATATAAAAATTAAACTAATAGTTTAGTTTATAATATACCCCTGCCCTCCCCCTGTCAAGCGGTCGTGGAATACCGGGCCCGCCGGCCGCATATAATTCACAAAATCTTCACGTTTCCCGATTGCCAAGCATGGGTATTTCCGGTAGAATAGAAGAAGAGAAATACCAGCGGTTATGGACAGAATATAAATTCCAGATAAAGGAGCGGTAGTTATGAAAAAGCTACTATCTGCCCTGCTCGCAAGCGCAATGGTGCTGGGCATGGCAAGCACGGCGTTCGCCGGGGAGATCAAAAAATCCACCCCCGCCCCCACTACAAAATCCGGCTCGATCAGCCAGTCCGCCAAACGGCAGCCGGACTACAATGTGGAGGTCGACGTAAATTCTGACAACGCGGAATATGAAGGAGGCCCCTTCCTCTATAAGTACGGTCCCGAATGGGCGGGCGAGAGCGAGGACGCGGGCGGCACCAAGGCCGAGGTCGCAGTCACCGTGCCGGAGGGGCAGATCATCGACCGCATCTCGGTGCACGCGGCCACCAAGAACATCACCGCCACCGTCAAGCGCAACCAGGGCGTGGCCATCGGCTACGACAGCGCCAAGAAGCGCTACCCCACCAGCAACAATAAGGAATGGCTCGCGCCGGTGATCACCCTAAAGGCAGGCAGCGGCGTGCGCGCCTACGAGCTGGAGGACTGGGAGGTCGAGGTGGACGCCACCATCGGCTACCAGGTCAAGGACAAGAACGGCTATCCCATTTCGGGGCGGGCCAACCGCACCCAGGAAATCACCTTCACCATCAAGAATTCCGACGCGGCGGCCTACTCGCGTATGCGCGACCTGGAGAGCGGCACCACCTACACCATCAACAAGCAAAACGGCTCCCTCTTCGAGATCCAGAACAACATCACCGAGAGCTCCCGGGTCAAGTGCCTGGATGGCGTCAACCTCTACTTCAAGGGGAAATACGGCTATCAGAAGGTCAATTTGCGGGTGAGCACCTCCGACATCGCGGCGGCGCAAAAATACCTGGGCGACAGCTATGCGGACTGCTACGAATTCCTCGGCTCCCCCAAGCTGAGCGCCAAGGTGAAATGCCGCATTTCGGCCGGCAAGGACCAGTACGTGTACGAATACAACAAGAGCACCGGCGCGATCAAGAAGCTGGCCACCACCTATGAGGGGGACGGCCTGAGCTTCCAGACCAACCGCCTGATGAGCTATATCGTCTCCGACAAGAATGTCAAGGACGGGAATGTGAAGAAAAAATAAGCTGAAACCTAAAGTCCGTGGAACGGGGCGCGCCCCGTTCCACGGACTGTTTTCAGCCGGATAATGAGAGAAATCAAAGGACCATGATGAGGTGTTGGAATGGAAAGCATACCGTTGAATGCGGATTTTATAAACCTGACGGCAGAAAACCTCGCCGACGAGCATCTGTGCTGCATCATCCGAGCCAGTAAGCCCCACCCGGGTATTGAGGCAAAGCGGCAATGGCTCAAGGACCGGATCCGTGAGGGCCATGTCTTTCGCAAGTTAAATGCAAAGGCCACGGTTTTTATCGAATATGCGCCTCTTGAAACGGCCTGGGTTCCCATCGTAGGCGGCAACTACTATTATGTGTATTGCTTATGGGTTTGCGGCGACTACAAAGGGAAAGGATATGGGAAGCTGTTGATGGAATACTGCCTGGCCGACGCCAGGGAAAAGGGCAGGTCCGGCGTGTGCATGCTCGGGGCAAAAAAACAAAAATCCTGGCTTTCCGACCAGGCCTTTGCGAAGAAATTCGGCTTTGAGACGGTCGATTCCACCCGGAACGGATATGACCTGCTGGCGCTTTCCTTTGACGGGACAGCGCCAAGGTTTGCGCCCAACGCCAAGAGCCTTGAAATCGAAAGCGGCGAGCTCACCATTTACTATGATTTGCAATGTCCCTATGTCCAACGGAGTGTTGAAATGACACGGCAGTACTGCAAAGAGAACGGCGTCCCCGTATCCATCATCGAGGTGGATACGCTGCAAAAGGCCAAAGAGCTGCCCTGCGTTTTCAATAACTGGGCCGTGTTTTATAAGGGGAACTTTGAAACCGTGAATTTATTGGACGCCGCCTACCTAAAAAGAATCCTCAAAAAATGAGCCCGGACGGCGTCAGCAGCCGCCGTCCTGCTTTGCCTCCAGCTGCTCGCGGCGCCGCAGCTCGGGCCAGATGGTCAGCAACATGGTGATATAGCAGGCGGCGCCCCCGATGAAGTTGGAGATCGGCTCGGCCAAAAAGACGCCGTTCACCCCGAGGCCCATCACTCTGGGCAGGACCAGGGTCAGCGGGATGACGATGACCGCCTTGCGCAGCAGGGAGAAGAAGATGGCCTGACGGCTTCTCCCGAGCGCGACCGCCACGCACTGTCCGGCCATCTGCAAACTCATCATGAAGAAGCCGAAGAAGTAGATGTGCATACTCGGCACGCAGGCCTCGATCAGGGCCTGATCCTCGGTGAACAGCCGGATAAAGAGCCTCGGGAAGAGCAGCAGCACGCCCCAGGCGGCGGTGGTGTAGCCCACGCACAGCAGGGACTCGAACTTGATCCCGGCGCGCACCCGGCGGTACTGTCGCGCGCCGAAGTTGAAGCCCAGCACCGGCTGCGCGGCGCTGGTCAGGCCGTTGACCGCGGTGGTGGCGATCTCCCGGATCGAATTGATGATGGTCATCACCCCGACGTAGAGATCCCCCCCGAAGGATTGCAGCGTCGCGTTGCAGACGATCTGCACCGCGCTGTTGGTCACCGACATGATGAACCCCGACACGCCCAGAAAGCAGATTTCCCGCACCAGCGGGAGCTGCAGGCGCATGCTGGAAACCTTGAGGCGCAGCAGCGCGCGCTTTCCGCGCAGGAAGCAAACGGCCCAGAGCGCCGAGGCGGCCTGCGAAATCACGGTGGCGATGGCGGCGCCGCGCACCCCCAGCCCCAGCACGAAGATGAAGAGCGGGTCGAGCAGGATGTTGATCAGCGCCCCCAGCAGCACCGTCACCATCCCCTTGCGGGAAAAGCCCTGGGCGTTGATGAAGTTGTTCATCCCGAGGCTGAGCATGACGAAGACGCTGCCGCAAAGATAGACCGAAATGTAGTCGTTGGCGTAGGGGAAGGTCGCGTCGCTCGCCCCGAAAAGATAGAGCAGCGGCCGGCGGAACACGAGGATCAGCACGGTGAGCAGCACCCCGCAGGAGAGCAGCAGCGCGAAGGTGTTGCCCATGACGTCCTCGGCGCGCTGGTCCTCCTTCGCCCCGCGGGCGATGGAAAACAGCGGCGCGCCGCCGGTGCCGAAGAGGTTGGCGAACGCCATGACGATGGTGATGATCGGGAAGGTGAGCCCCACTCCGGTCAGGGCGTTGGCCGCCGCATGCGGGATGTGCCCGATGTACATGCGGTCCACCACGCTGTAGAGGACGCTGACCAGCTGGGCGAAGATCATCGGCAGGGCCAGCGAGAGGATATTCCCCGACACCGACCCTTGGGAAAAGTCGTTGTTCTGCTCATGCAGCATGCCGCGTCCACTCCCCTTCTCTACAAAATCTCCTATTATCATAGACCAATTCTTTTTCGCTTTCAAGTACCGCCGTCCTACCGGATTTTTCAAATTTTTCTTGACAGGGCGGCGTTTTCGCATTACGCTAGATTTAGAACTGATACTTTTTTAACAACTGGAGGAATTCCAATGGGAATGAAACTCAATAAAGAGCTGCCCCTGCCCGCCAACTTAAAAAATGAGTATCCCCTCTCGCGGGAGATCATCTCGCTCAAGGAGCGGCGCGACCGGGAAATCCGGGATATCTTTACCGGCAAATCGGACAAGTTCGTGGTGGTGGTCGGCCCCTGCTCGGCGGACAACGAGGACTCGGTCTGCGAGTACCTCTCCCGGCTGAGCCGTGTCAATGAGAAGCTCAGCGAGCGCCTGATGATCATCCCCCGCGTCTACACCAACAAGCCCCGCACCACCGGCGAAGGGTACAAGGGGATGCTCCACCAGCCGCAGCCGGACAAGGCGCCCGACCTCTTGGCGGGGATCATCGCCATCCGCCGGCTGCATATCCGCGCCATCGAGGTCAGCGGGATGACCTGCGCGGACGAGATGCTCTACCCGGAAAACCGCAGCTACCTGGACGACCTGCTCTCCTACGAGGCGATCGGGGCGCGCTCGGTGGAGAACCAGCAGCACCGGCTGACCGCCAGCGGGATGGACATCCCGGTGGGGATGAAGAACCCGACCAGCGGCGATTTCGTGGTGATGCTCAACTCGGTCATCGCCGCGCAGAAGTCCCACAACTTTATCTACCGCGGCTGCGACGTCACCACCGGCGGCAACGACCTGGCGCATGTGATCCTGCGCGGCGGGGTGGACAAATACGGCACCTGCATCCCCAACTACCACTACGAGGACCTGGTGCGGCTGCTGGAGATGTATGAAAAACTCGATCTGCAAAACCGCGCGGTGATCGTGGACGCCAACCACTCCAACTCCAATAAAAAATATAAGGAACAGATCCGCATCGTCAGCGAGGTGCTGCACAGCCGGGGCTACAACCCCGAGCTGAAAAGGCTGATCAAGGGCGTGATGATCGAAAGCTATCTCGAGGAGGGCAACCAGCCCATCGGGGAGAGGCATGTCTACGGCAAGTCGATCACCGACCCCTGCCTCGGCTGGGACGACACCGAGCGACTGCTCTATAAGATCGCGGAGAACTGCTGAGACCGATTACAAAAAGGAGACCGCGGGAAGGGGGTACTCCCTTCCCGCGGTCTCCTTTTATCTTGCCTCCCCACTAGGGGAGGCGGTCGGTTCTCATAGAAGCAAACAGGATTTTGATTTTAAGAAACAGGAAACGATCAGCTTACTTGGAAAGTTTTTTCACAGCCAGCGCGCCCAGGGAGATCATCCCCGCCGCCACGGCAAGGCCCATCAGGTCGGGGGCGCCGGTGGTCGGGTTGTTCTTGTCCCCGGAAGGGGCGTTCGGCTTGGAGCTGCCGCCGGAGGAGCCGTTCGAGGAGCCTGAGCCGGGTTTAATCAGGTTCTGGTCCTCGGACACGACGCCTTCCTGCAGCGGCATGTCGGCCAGGATAAACATGGCCAGCTGGTTGGTGCTGAAGGTGTAAGCGCCCGCATCCTCGTCGTACTCGGCGCCCGGCACCTTGGTCAGCTTGCCGCCCGCGTACTGGTAGAGGTAGCTCCCGGAATCGGCGCCCAGGGTCACCTCGACGCTGTTACTGAACTTCGGGGCGGACGGGAAGGTGTAATACGTGAGCTCATGCTTGGAGAACATATAGTCGATGGACTTGTTGCCCTCGTCGCTCAGGCGCAGGTTATAGGAGCCCTTGACGGTCTTGTCGAACTTCAGGTGCATGTCCCGCCCGACATAGATATCCACGTCCCTGGCGCCCTCGCCGAAGTCGTAGAACGCGCCCTTGGTGTTGACGTAGCGTCCGCCGTCCTCAACCTGCTGGATCTTGTCGTAGGAAACGGTGCCGGTGATCGAGAAATCCTTGGCGACGACGTCCTTGGTGTTGCGGTCGAGCACCTCGATCTCCACCTCGTACTCCTTTTCCTCCATCACGTCCTCTTTGATGGTCGGACGCAGCACGACGGATTTCTTGCCTTTGGAATACTCGGCGGCGACGTACTTGCCGCCCTCGCGCACCGCGACGTCCACGGTGTAATAATTGGCGTTCGCGCCCAGGTCGAAGGAGAGGGAAACGCTGCCCTCGGTCCCCCTAAGATCCTGCTCGGCGGTCTTCGAGCCGCCGGCAAAGCCAACCACGGTGTCTTTGAGTTTATTGTCCTCGCCATTGACCGGCGCCGCAAAGGCGGTCGCTCCAATGCCGAGCATCATCGATGTCGCAAGCAGTGCAGCCATCAGTTTTTTCATTTCGGTTCCTCCTAAGGTTTTCATCATACAAAAGGATGCCATTCTCTTTGCTGTCCCATGTTGCGACTCCGGTCTCTCCGGAACAATTGCAATTATACGGGCAAGGTCGATAAAAGTCAATACTATTTTGTAATCTAATTGTTACCAATTGTAATTTAAGTGAATAATTTTAAATTTTTTCGATATAAATTGATCTTACGAATACGATTTTTATCAATCCAAGCCGGCAATTGGGCTTGCACTTAGACAGGCAGTGTGTTCCCGTCCTCCTCACAGCCGCGCCGAACCATCCGTACGGGGGGCCGTGTAAAGAAAAAAGCTTTGCAACAAGCGCTTAAAATGGTATAGTAGTTTGTACCGGAATTTTAGACAAAGGACGGACCCAACGTGGCAAAATCAAAATCGCGCTTTCCGATTAAACTTTTTTTGATTCTTGGGCTGCTGGCCGTGCTCCTGGCAGGCACATGGGCCTTCCTCAACCAGGAACAGCTTGCCGGGAATCTGTTTTTGTGGCTCTCGCCGCAGAAGAGCGAGAGCACCGGGGAGGACGTTCTCCTAAGGGAGACCCCGCCGGCGGGCGAGGATTACCTGCGCGCCACCGTCTTCATCGGGGACAGCCGTACCGAGGGCCTGGTGCGCTACGGGCTGCTCGAGCAGTCCCAGGTCTTCGCGGAGGATGGGATGAACCATAAAAACGCCCGCGTAAAGCCGGTTGTGGAGTACGAAGGCGGGCTGCTGACCATCGCGCAGGCGGTGGAGCGGGCACAGCCCGAGCGGATGATCGTGGACTTTGGGATCAACGGCTTCTCCTTCATGAGCGAAGAGGAATTCATGGAGGAATACGAGGGGCTGATTGACGAGCTGCACGCCGCCTCGCCCGACAGCGCGATCATCATCCAGTCCATCTTCCCGGTCTCATCGCTCAAGGAGCAGCTCGACCCGAGCTTTGCAAACAAGAAGCTCGAGCGGCTCAATTCCCTGCTCTATCAGCTCGCCGAGGAGAAGGGCTGCTACTTCCTGGATACCGCCGAGGCGCTCACCGGCAGCGACGGAGGGCTATTGGACGAATATAACGCCGGGGACGGGATCCACCTCAACGCCGACGCCTATGAGGTTATTTTAGACTATACCCTCACCCATGCGCTGGACAAGCAGGAAGAATAAAAGCAGGGCTTCCCGCGGCATATGCCGCGGGAAGCCCTGCTTTTAAGATGCAGCATTATTTTTTCTTTGCCCAAAACAGGCCGCAGAGGGCGCAGACGCAAACCCCGAGGAGCAGCGCGAGCCGCGCCCAGTCGAGCAGCAGCCATCCCTCCCCGCCGCAGACCTGTGCAGGCGTGAGGCCGAATTCGTCCACGAAGACGCCCATGTTATAGAAAAGCCCCAGCGAAATGAGCAGCGCCATGCCGCCCATCAGCAGGATAAGCGCCCAGACGGGCTTTTGCCCCCGCACGCTCAGCGCTCCCCGATGGGGGTATAGTCCCGGCGCTCGCTCACGCTCTTATAGGCCGGGCGGATGATCTTGCCGGCGTTGATCAGCTCCTCGATCCGGTGGGCGCTCCAGCCCGCGATCCGCGAGATCGCAAAGATCGGGGTGTACAGCTCGATGGGAAGGTCGAGCATGCTGTAAACAAAGCCGCTGTAAAAGTCCACGTTGGCGCTGACGCCCTTGTAGATCTTGCGCTCGGCCGAGATGACCTGCGGGGCGAGGCGTTCGATGAGGGAATAGAGCTTAAATTCCTCGCCCCTCCCCTTCTCCTCGGACAGGCTGCTCACAAAGGCCTTGAAAATATTGGCGCGCGGGTCGGACAGCGAATAGACCGCGTGGCCCATGCCGTAGATCAGCCCCGCATGGTCGAACGCCTCCTTGTGCAGCAGCTTCTTGAGGTAGCAGGCGACCTCGTCCTCATCCTCCCAATCCCTGACGTTCTGCTTGAGGTCGTCGATCATGCGCACCACCTTGATGTTGGCGCCGCCATGCTTGGGGCCCTTGAGCGAGCCGAGCGAGGCCGCCACCGCCGAATAGGTGTCGGTCCCCGAGGAGGTGACCACATGGGTGGTGAAGGTGGAGTTGTTGCCGCCGCCGTGCTCGGCGTGCAGCACCAGCGCCACGTCCAGCACCCGCGCCTCGAGTGCGGTATAGCCGCTGTCCGGGCGCAGGATGCGCAGGATGTTTTCCGCCGTCGAGAGCTCGGGCAAGGGAGAATGGATATAGAGGCTCTGCCCCTCATGGTAGTGGTTGTAGGCCTGGTAGCCGTAGACCGACAGCAGCGGGAAGAGCGCGATCAGCTGCAGGCACTGGCGCAGGACGTTGGGCACCGAAACGTCGTCGGCGCGCTCGTCGTAGGAATAGAGGGTGAGCACGCTGCGCGCGAGGGTGTTCATCATGTCCTTGCTCGGCGCCTTCATGATGATGTCCCGCACAAAGCTGGTGGGCAGGGTCCTATACTGCGCGAGCAGCGCGGTAAACTTGTCGAGCGTTTTGCGGTCGGGCAGCTCGCCGAACAGCAGCAGATACGCAGTCTCCTCAAACCCGAAGCGGTTCTCGCGGATGAAGCCGCCCACGATCTTTTCCACGTCCACGCCGCGGTAATAGAGCTTTCCTTCGCAGGGGACGCTCTCGCCGTCCACCAGCTTGGTGGAGCAGACCTCGGAAATTTCGGTCAATCCGGTTAGCACGCCCTTGCCGTTAAGGTCGCGCAGCCCGCGCTTGACGTCGAATTTGCCGTAGAGCTCCGGGGCGATCGACCCGTTTTTCACGCAGAGTTCACTGAGGTTTAAGATATCGGGCGTGATTTCGCTGAATTTGTTTGCCATCATGCTCTCCTCCTTCTTTTCAAACGTTCTTTTCATTTATGTATTTCTATTTATTATATCATATCCCGGAGGTGTATTTGTGTATTTTCCGTTACAAAATAAGGGAGGAAAGGGGCGAAACCATGCCGAAACTGACCTTCTTCTACGGCGTTATGAACAGCTCGAAGAGCGCACGCGCGCTGATCCAGAAGTTTTCCTTCGAGGAGAAGGGGTTTTCGGTCGGGCTTTTAAAGCCCGCCGTCGACACCCGCGACGGCGGGGAATGGGTACGCTCGCGGATCGGGCTCTGCTCGCCGGCCCACCCGGTCGCGCCGGACGAGGACCTTAACCGCTGGTATCTTCACCATCCCTTCGACGTACTGGTGGTGGACGAAGCCCAGTTTTTAAGCGGGCGGCAGGTCGAGGCGCTCTATGAGGTCGCCTGCGCGAGCGCGCCGGTCTTCTGCTACGGGCTCGCCAGCGACTTTCGCACCCGGCTCTTCCCCGGCAGCCGGCGGCTCTTCGAGCTGGCCGACGAGCTGGTCCGGATCGAGGCCCTCTGCGCCTGCGGGCGGGTGGCGCAGGTGAACGCAAGGATCGAAAACGGCAAAATCCTGCGCGAAGGCAGTCGGGTGGAAATCGGCGGGAACGAACGCTACCAGAGCATGTGCTACCGCTGTTACCGGCGGGGGCTTTCGGGGCAGACACACGGCGGCTGAATAGAACCCTTCCTTTACGCCTCTTCGCCCTAATGCGGTAAGCGGGCGGCAGATGTAATCTGTCGCCCGCTTACCGCCCTTATCCATGACTCCCGAAAAAGGGATTTTTCATCTATTCCTCGGTCCAGCCGACCCCGATGTCGAGCAGCATTTTAAGCAGCCCCACAAACTCCCGTTGCCGTTCGGGCGTGAGCTGGTCGAATTGAGACTGATACATACTGAGCTGTATTCCAGGCGCCCCCCTGCCGGTGCGCCGGTCGAACTGCAGCAGCCGCGCGGGCTCGATCGACAGCCCGTCCGCGATCTTTTGAAGGGTAACTAGGGTCGTATTGTTTACCCCGCGTTCGATCTGCCCCAGGTAGGAGGTCGTGATTCCCGCCAGATGCGCCAGCTCCTCCTGGCTCATATTGCGCGTGGTGCGGTATTTCCTGATGTTCTGTCCAACTTCCTTAACGATGTCACATACCAGCATGAAGCAATTCTCACCTCCCGTCCATCATACGCCAAACCAATTCATCACGCAAAGCGATATACCAATGTTACTATATCGACTTTTCGAGACGGCTCGAAATTTAGCGTTGACGCAGCGGCGGCCAAGTGTTATGCTGAAATCCAAGGCCCCGGACGGGCCGAAAAAGACATTGAACACGGGAGGAAAACTGATCATGACCTACGATTTTGAAACCCTGGTTTCCCGTAAGAATATGGGCTCAAGCAAGTGGATGCGCATGCTGGAGGCCAACCCCAACGTGGCGGACGACGTGGTGCCGCTGACCATGGCCGACATGGAGCTTAAAAACCCGCCCGAGCTCATCGAAGGGCTCAAGGCATACCTGGACGAGGCGATCCTCGGCTATTCCCGCCCCACCGCAGGGTATCTCGACGCGGTGCAAAGCTGGATGAAGCGCCGCCACGGCTGGGAGATCAAAAAGGAGTGGATCGCCCCCTCCCCCGGCGTGGTCCCGGCGGTCTACCAGGCAATTTTAGCCTACACCGAGCCCGGCGAAGGGATCATCACCATGACCCCGGCCTACCACTGCTTCTTCGACGCCATCCGTATGAACGGGCGCAAGCTGGCGGCCAGCCCCCTGAAGCTGGAGGGCACGCGCTACGAGATGGACTACGAGGGTCTCGAGCGGCTGGCCGCCGACCCCAACAACAAGGTTATGCTGCTGTGCAGCCCCTACAATCCCTGTTCCCGGGTCTGGAGCCGGGAGGAACTGCTGCGGCTCTGCGACATCTGCCTGCGCCACGACCTGCTCATCATCTCGGATGAAATCCATCACGACCTGATCATGCCGGGTTACCGGCATATTCCCACCGCCTCCCTCTCGCATGAGATTTCCCTGCGCACCGTCACCTGCACCGCGCCCAGCAAGACCTTTAACCTGGCGGGCATGCAGGTCTCGAACATCATCATCGAGGACCCGGCGCTGCGCAAAAAATTTGAAGATACCCTGCTGAGCACCGGAATCGACTCGCTGACCATTCTGGGCTACAAGTCCTGCGAGCTGGCTTATGAGCGCTGTGAGGAATGGCTCGAGCAGCTGCTGGCGCATGTGCACCGCAACAGCGAGCTGCTGATCGAATACCTCTCGCGCGAGCTGCCGCAGGTGAAGATCATCCCGCTGGAGGGCACCTATCTGCAGTGGCTGGATTGCCGGGCGCTGGGGCTGTCCTACAAGGAGCTCGAGCGCACCCTGCGCCAGGAGGGCCAGGTCTTCTTCGACGAGGGTTACATAGACGGCGAGGACGGCCAGGGCTTTGAGCGGGTCAACCTCGCCTGTCCCCAAAGAGTACTGATGGAGACGCTCGAGAGGTTTGTGGGCTGCTTCAAAAAGCAGTAAATATCCGGCGGCGAGAAGATTTTTTCCATATGAAAACATTTCAGAATATCCCACACGAACAAAAGCGATGGATGCAATATCCAAATACTGTATACTCCCACATCACAACAAAAACAGGAGGCCCGGGACCAAGGTCCCGGGCCGTATTATTCCCGCTCCCCCGGTAATGCCGAGGGAGTTTTTCTCTTTTTGCTTTGATTTCTTTGGCAGGCGGGCGGATACTTCCCCTCCCACTCATGCCGCTCCCTGCAGAGCGCGCAGTTCCCATGCCGGGGGCAGCTGCGGCGGCAGGGGCAATCGGTGCGAATTTCCATCCTGATGGGTTTCCTTTCCTGGGATTTTACTTTTTTCATCCTTTTCTCTTTTAGAACGTATTTCCCCTAAAAACCATATACTGTACCATGACATTTTCTGATCACACCCCAAAACAGGGAGGATACCGGATGAAAACCATCAGCCTGTGTATGATCGTCAAAAACGAGGAGGACGTCCTCGCGCGCTGCCTGCAAAGCGTGCAGGGTCTGGTCGACGAGATCGTCATCGTGGACACCGGGTCAAACGACCGCACCAAGGAGATCGCCGCCCAGTTTACCGACAAAATCTTTGACTTTACGTGGATCGACGACTTCGCCGCCGCGCGCAACTTCTCCTTTTCCAAGGCGGGCGGCGACTACCTGCTCTGGCTGGACGCCGACGACGTGATCCTAAAGGAGGACCGCGAACGCTTCCTCGCGCTTAAGGCCGAGCTCGACGGCTCGCAGCACATGATCATGATGAAGTACAACATCGCCTTTGACGAAGGGGGAAACCCCACCTTCTCCTACTACCGCGAACGGCTCATGCTGCGCGCGGACCAACCGCGCTGGATGGGCGCGATCCACGAGGTGATCCCGCCCATCGGGAACGCCATCCACAGCGAGATCGCCATCACCCATAAAAAGCTCCATCCCGGCGACCCGCACCGCAACCTGCGCATCTTTGAAAAGCTGATCGCGAAGGGCGAGCGCCTCGACCCGAGGCAGCAGTTTTACTATGCGCGCGAGCTCTATTACCACGAACGCTACGGCGACGCCATCGAGCGCTTCCTCGAATTCCTCGACGGGGGCCAGGGGTGGGTGGAAAACTGTATAGACGCCTGCCGCCTGCTCGCGCTGTGCTATGAGCGCACCGGCCGTCCGCGCGAGGCGCTCGCCTCCCTGCTGCGCAGTCTGGAGTACGGCGAGCCGCGCGGGGAGATCTGCTGCGAGCTCGGGCGCTCCTTCCTCGAGCGCCAGCGTTACAAGACGGCGATCTTCTGGTATTCCCTCGCGCTTGCGCTCACCCCCGACGAGCGCTCCGGCGCCTTCATCCAGCCCGACTGCTACGGCTACCTGCCCTGTCTCCAGCTCTGCGTCTGCTACGACCGGCTGGGGGACCATAAAAAGGCGAGGGAGTACAACGAGCAGGCCGCCGCCTACAAGCCGGACTCCCCCGCCGTCCTTTACAACCGCAAATATTTCGGAAGCCTTCCCGAATAAAGGCGGCCGCTTCGATCAGTGCGCCGGGGCGGGCTCCTTCGCCCAGCACTGGCACTGCCAGAGGCGCTTCCCGCCGTCGCCCTGCTCCTTGTCATAGGAGAAGTCGAGCAGCAGCGCGCAGGGAAACCCTGGGCACTCCCCACAGTGCAGCAGCTCCCTGCCCTCGCAGCAGGACTTGACGGGGCAGCTCTCCCCCCAAAACGGCTTTTCAATCTGCAGGCAGCCCCTGCAGTTCATGGACTCGCGGTATTCGCACTCCTGGCAGCGCAGGCCGCAGCGTGACTGAACCATGATCCTTCCTCCTTTTGGAATTGGTGTAAAACCAGTATCCCTCAAAACTTGTAGGTTTCATTGTAAAAAACGGACTGGTTTTTGCGGTATTCCCCGGGAGGCACCCCGCAGACGGACTTGAAATCGTTGATGAAATGGGCCTGGTCGTAAAAGCCGAATTCCTGCGCGAGCTCGGTCAGGGAGAACACGTTTGGCCCTTCGAGACGCTTGAGCAGGAGGTTGATCCGGATCAGGCGGGAGAATTCCTTGGCCCCCATCCCGATGTGCTGGCGGAACAGGCGCCCCAAATGCCGCTCGCTGTAATGCCCGAGGGCGCCCAGCTGGCGCACCGGCAGCATCCCGCCGCTGCACTGCAGGGCGGCCATCGCCTCGCGCAAGGGCGCCGGGAGGCCGATCTCCCTTTGGGAGAGCAGGATTTCATCCATCCTTGCAATCAGTCCCGAGAGGTCCCGGCTGCTTTCCAGCGCCTCAAACAGCGCGCGCTCCAGGCCGGGAGAGACCTGCCAAAGGGGCAGGCGCCGGTCGGCAAGCTCCGCTTGCGCCCAGCCGGTCAGGGCGCTCATCCCACCGGGCAGGAACTCGATGAAAAAGCGAAGCGGACCGCTGCAAAGGTCGTTTTCCACCCGGGCCATCTTGGTGGTGGGGCCCCAGAGGCGGGAGGAAAGGCGGCCTCCGTCGTTTTCCAATACCACACAGCCGCTCGCGTCCGGTACCAATTCGAGGTAGGCGGGCGGCCGGGGGCCCTCATCCCTCGGCGCGCAGATGCGCGGGGAGCACAGGGTGTAATGCGCCACATAGGGGCGCAGCAGGGGATGGGGCGTCAGATAAAGATGGGTGGGCCCCTGCCCCAGCACCGGACAGCGCCCGGTGTCCAGATATTCCAACAAAAAGCTCCCCCCTTCCCTATAATACCCGAATCGTATTATAGCATGGAAGGGGGGAGCGCGTCATCCCCGGATTGGCACCTTAGCCTTGGTAAGGTATGGCAAGGCCGAAGGCGCCGTTCTCCTGGCAGCAGCGCGCCGCAAAGAGGGAGGCCTGTGCGAGGCTGTGTCGGATCAGCTTTTCCTCACAGGAATAGAGAGCTTCCTCGCTCGGCCCGCCCTGCGGGAAGGCGCGAAGCAGCTCTTTCATTTCCTTTTTGCCCGCGGTATAGCAGAGCAGGAAACGGGTCAAAAAGGCGTCCCCCGCGCCGAGGGTATCCACCGTTTGGCAGGGGAAGGCCTCCTGGAAAAAGAGGGTATGCCCGTCAAAGAGCCAGGAGCCCTCCATCCCGCGGGTGCCCGCCGCGAGCTTCACGCCGTACTCCCCCACCAGCCTTTGCAGCAACTCTCCGGTCTCCCGCTCACCGAGATGGCTGCAGGAGAGGAAGACATAGTCGAGATAGGGGCAGCGCCCGCGCAGGATATCGTCCGTCCACTCGGAGGTGAAGTCGAATGAGACGGGCGTCTCCCCCTCCCCGAACTGCTCGAAGGCACCGGGCGCGAAGAAGGAATACTGACTCGAATGGATCAGGTCGTACCGCCCGTCCTGCAGGGCGGCGATCTCTGCGGCCTCAATGGGATGGCGCTCGTTGATCGCGACATTTGCCTCGCCGAAGATGCGGTCCCCGTCGATCAGGTCTATACTGCCCCAGGCGGTGGGCTCGTCGTACCGGCGCACGCCGGAAAGGTCCACGCCAAGGCTTTGCAGGGAATTATACTGCAAATCCCCCAGCCGGTCGTTGCCGAACCGCCCCACATAGGCCGAAGGCTGCCCGCTCTTGGCCCAGAAGGCCGCCACGTTCGGGCAGTCCCCGCCCGGATAGACCAGGTCCAGGTTGCGGTAGACGTCCACGTTGTTGTCCCCGATGCTCGCCAAGCGAACCATATGTATGCTCCTCTCAGTACTCGACCTTGCCCATGTAGCGGCGCATGAAGAGCGGGTGCTCCTTGGCCTCGGCCAGGCCCTTGGCATATTCCAGCGCCGCGATCCAGATTAAAATCGCCCCGTAATACCCGGTCACATGACCGTCCATGGTGTTGACCCCCAGCTCCTTGGCGTCGATGACGGTAATCTTCTTGCCGTAGCGCTGCAAAAACTTGAGCGCGCGCTCGTCCAGCGGGCGGGTGGGGCCGTCGCCAAGCATCATCACAAAGGGGGTGTCCTGGTCGGTGACCTCGAAGGGGCCGTGGAAAAACTCCCCGCTGTGGATCGAGCTGGAATGGACCCACTCCATCTCCATGAACATGCAGATGCACTCCATATAGGCGGCATAGCTGGCCGGGCCGCTGGTCATGGTGTAGATCACCGGCTCGTCCTTGTGCTCGACCCCGAAGCGCTTGGCGCGCGCGGCGACCAGCTTCACGACCCGCTCGCACAGGCCGGGCAGCTTTTTATAGCCGTCCACCGCCTGGTCGTAGAACTCGTAGCCCTCCTGCAGGCGCAGAAACTCGAAGCCGAAGCGCAGCAGCAGCGCCTGGTTGATCGCCTCGAAGCCCAGCGTGCTCTCGTCCGAATAGACCACATGGTGATCCCCGATCTTGGCGATGGCCGCGTCGGGGGTAATGCTCAGCGTCACCACGGTGGCCCCGTGCTCCTTGGCGACCCTGGCCGCGTCCATCGTCTCCTTGGTCGAGCCGCCCATCGACATGGCGAAGGCCACGCTCTGCCCGTCCAGCCCCTTGGGGGTGTCATAGACGAACTCGTTGGCCGAATAGGACTGCGCAAAGATGGTCTTTGACTCGGTTTGCAGGAAGTTTTCCAGCAGATAGCAGCTCGCCTTCGAGCCGCCGCAGGCCAGGCAGTAGACCCGTTTAATGCCGCCCTTGCCCTTTAGCTTTTGATAGATCTCCTCCGCGATTTTCGCGACCTCTTCGCCGGTGGTAGTTTTGACTGTTGCCATTTTGTATACGCCCCTTTCAATTCTATGCCGCACTTACTACCTGTTATATTATATGACATTATATGATAAGTCAAGAGGCAAATTAAAAAAATTATTCCCGCTTGTTTTCAAGGTTGTCTTATGTTATTATATTCTATAATGACTTTAGGAGGTGTCTGGATGGACGAGCCGATTTCCACCCTTTCGGTGACCCCGCTGTACCGCCAGCTCAAGCAGGCGCTGGTACAGGAGCTCGAACGGGGCCGCTGGCGGCCGGACGAGAAAATCCCTTCCGAGAAGGAGCTGAGCGTCCTTTACGGGGTGAGCCGGATCACGGTGCGCGCCGCGCTCGACGAGCTGTGCGAGGAGGGGCGGCTGCTGCGCATCCAGGGCAAGGGCACCTTCGTCACCCGGGTGAAAACGAAAAAGTTCATGATGATCGACAACCTCTCCTTCGCCGACTTCTGCCGGCGCAACGGCTTCACCCCGGGACGGCGGGTGTTGCAGCAATGCATGAGCGAGGCGGACGAGGACGACATCGCCCAGCTCGGGCTGCAAAAGGGCGAGCAGGTGGTCAAGATTGTGCGGGTGCTCAGCGCCGATGGGGTTCCCTTCGTGCTCTCGGAAGACCGCTTCGCCCCCGGCTACGCCTTTTTGGAGCATGCGGAGGTGGAGAACGCCTCGCTCTACGAGACCATCGTCAGTCACTGCGGGCCGCAGTCCTTCTCCTCGATCCGGCGCACCTTCGAGTGCGCCCTGGCCGACGGCGCACAGGCCGCGGCGCTCTCGGTCCCGAAAGGCAGCCCCATGCTGCTGGTGCGGGACATCGTGGCCGACCGCGAGGGCAGGCTGGTGCGCCGCTCGAAGGAGCTGCTGGCGGGCGACAAGATCCGCCTGGCCACCGTGTGGAAGGAATAGCATTTTAACAGAAAAGCAGGCCGCCGAATCACCGGCGGCCTGCTTTTGCCTCTTATCCTGTTTTCTTCACCGATCCCATTTATCGCACAGGGCGTCGATCTGGTCGGCAAACCTGCCCAGGTCCTTGTTCGTCCCGCCCTCGTTGCGGCCGATCACCGCCATCAGGCGGCGGCCCGCCGCCTGCAGCCGCAGAAATACGTCGGACACCCGGCGCGCGGGCTCCCTTTGCTGCACCCGCGGGGTCCCTGCCTCCAGGCAGGCGTTGGCGGCCAGGTCGTACTTCGCCCCGGTGTAGGGTGCGTCGGCGTTATAGCCAAGCTCACGCAGCGCGGCGCAGAACTGCCCGCAGCTCTCGCTGGCCCCGTGCACCACCAGCACCCTCTTGGGCTTCTCCTTAAAATGCTGCAGCCAGCACAGCAGCCCCTCGCGGTCGGCATGCCCGCTGATCCCGTCGAGCCGGCGGATTTCGGCGTGCACCTCGATCTCCTCACCGAAGAGACGCACCTTCTTCGCCCCGTCGAGGATGGCCCGCCCGAGCGATCCCACGGCCTGGTAGCCCACGAACAGGACGGTGCTCTCACGCCGCCAGAGGTTGTGCTTGAGGTGGTGCTTGATCCGCCCCGCGTCGCACATCCCGCTCGCCGAAAGGATGACCTTGGGCTCCTCGTCCGAGTTGATCGCGCGCGACTCCTCGGTCGAGACCGACACGCGCAGCCCGGGGAAGCTGATCGGGTTGATCCCCTGGCGCACCAGCGAAAGAGCCTCGGCGTCATAATACTCCATCTCGTTCTCGTTAAAGATGTTGGTGGCCTCCACCGCCAAAGGGCTATCGACGTAGACCGGAAAATCCCCGTGCCCCTTCACCAGGTGATCCGCCTTGATCCTGCGCAGGAAATAGAGCATCTCCTGGGTGCGCCCCACCGCAAAGGAGGGGATCACCACGTTCCCGCCCCGGTCGAAGGTGTTCTGGATGATGGCGCTCAGCTGCCCGACATAGTCCGGGCGCTCGCCATGGCTGCGGGAGCCGTAGGTCGATTCCATCACCACGTAGTCGGCCTCATCGATGTAGCCCGGGTCCCGGATCAGCGGCTGGTCGGTGTTCCCGATGTCCCCCGAGAAGACCAGCTTCTTGCGGACATTATTTTCCTCCACCCACACCTCGACGCTCGCCGAGCCCAGCAGATGCCCCACATCCACGAAACGGAAGCTGATCCCGCCGCACAGCCCGATCTGCTCGCCGTAATGATGGGGGACGAAGCACCCGAGGACGCCGATCGCGTCGTCCATGTCGTAGAGCGGTATGTATTCTTCCTTCCCGGCGCGCTTGCCCTTGCGGTTGCGCCATTCGGCCTCGAACATCTGGATGTGCGCGCTGTCGCGCAGCATGATGTCGCACAGGTCCGCCGTGGCCCCGGTGGTGTGGACCTGGCCGCGAAAGCCGTATTGATAGAGCAGCGGCAGCTTGCCCGAGTGGTCGATATGCGCGTGGGTGAGCAGCACATAGTCGATCTCGGCCGGGGTAAAATCGAGCTGCCGGTTCTCGTATTCGTCCGGCCCCTGCTGCAGCCCGCAGTCGACCAGGATCTTCTTCCCGCAGGCCTCCAGGCAAAAGCAGCTGCCCGTGACCTCGTGGGCGGCGCCATAGATTGTCAGTTTCACAGTCAGACCCCCTTTTTCTTATTGTAGCACACCCCTCCCGCCCGGGCAATCTTGGGGAGCGCAGGAGAGGTAAAGAAATTGTAAACGTTGCGCCCCGCAAAAATTTTGAAAAACTTCTTGACAGGAATGCTTTAAACTGATAAAATACAAATTAACATCAAAGCATAAAAAGCATTGACCGGAAACAAGTAGGGCCGTTTGCTTCCCAAAGAGAGCTGCCGGCTGGTGAGAGGCGCGGAGTCAAGCGCCGGCCCGAATACCTTCCGAGAGCCGTCCGCCCAAAGGGGGTATCCCCTCAGTAGGTGGGACCGGGGTCGCGTCCGTTATCATTGCGGGAGTATCATCCCGGCTTCGGGATTGTACTTGTCAAGGTCGCGCGCCGTGAGGCCGCGATGAACAGAGGTGGTACCACGGGATTTCCCCGTCCTCCGTATTTTTCGGAGGACGGGTTTTTTGTTTCCTCCTCCACAGTAAAAAGATTGGGAAGGAATGGTAAACATGTTGGAAAAAGTCGTGATCCTGATCCTGTTTTTCGCGCTGACCGTCGGGATCGGGGTCTACTGCCGGAAACATGCCGCGAGCGTGGGGGACTTCGTCCTCGGCGGACGCAACGTCGGGGCGTGGGTGACCGCCTTCGCCTACGGCACCTCGTATTTCTCGGCGGTGGTCTTTATCGGCTACGCCGGGCAGTTCGGCTGGAGCTTCGGGGTGAGCGCCACCTGGATCGGGATCGGCAACGCCCTGATCGGCTCGCTGCTGGCCTGGGTGCTGCTCGGGCGGCGCACGCGGATCATGACCAAGCACTACGAATCGGCCACCATGCCCGACTTCTTCGCCAAGCGCTACGAGTCCTCGGCGCTTAAAGTGGTCGCCTCGGTCATCATCTTCATCTTCCTCGTGCCCTACTCCGCCTCGGTCTACAAGGGGCTCAGCGGCCTGTTCTCGATGGCCTTCGGGATCGACTTCACCTGGTGTATCTTGGGCATGGCCCTGCTGACGGGGATCTATGTCATCGTGGGCGGATACATGGCCGCCGCGCTCAACGACCTGGTGCAGGGGATCATCATGCTCGGCGGGATCGTGGCGGTGGTGCTCGCGATTTTAAATACCCAGGGCGGTTTTATCGCGGCCATCGAAAAGCTCTCGGGGATCCCCTGCGAGAGCGCGCCGGCCCTTTCGGGAGCCTACGCCTCCTTCTTCGGCCCCGACCCGGTGGGGCTTTTGGGGGTGGTCATCCTCACCAGCCTCGGCACCTGGGGCCTGCCCCAGATGGTCCACAAATTCTACACCATCAAGAACGAGAAGGCGATCAAGGCCGGCACCGTGATTTCCACCCTCTTCGCGCTGGTCATCGCGGGGGGCAGCTACTTCATGGGCGCCTTCGGGCGGCTGTTCTACGCGGCCCCCGACGGCAAGGTGCAGTACGACAGTATAGTCCCCACCATGCTCGCCGAGAGCCTGCCGAACATCCTGATCGGGGTGGTCATCATCCTGGTGCTCTCCGCCTCGATGTCCACCCTCTCCTCGCTGGTCATCGCCTCGAGCTCGACCTTCACCCTCGACTTTTTAAAGGGCTTCCTGCTCAAGGATCTGCGCCAGTCGGCCCAGGTCGGGGTGATCAAGTTCCTGTGCGGATTCTTCATCCTCCTCTCGGTGCTCATCGCGCTCAACCCCAACTCCCTGATTACCACCCTGATGTCCCTCTCCTGGGGGGCGCTGGCCGGCAGCTTCCTCGGTCCCTTCCTCTATGGGCTCTTCTGGCGGGGGACCACTCGGCTGTCGGTTTGGGCGTCGTTCGCCACCGGGATCGGGATCAATGTTTTAAACCTCGTGCACCCCTTCACCGCGCCCACCACCGCCGGGGCGATCTCGATCGTCGCCTCGCTGATCGTGGTGCCGCTCGTCAGCCTCATCACCCCCAAGCTGCCAAGGGAGCATGTCGACCACGCCTTCTCCTGCTACGACGAGAAGGTCGCCGTCTCCCACAAGCTGGCCCTCGAAGAGGTCAGCGAATAATCGGTATCGCCTCCCAAGCGAGCGGGCCCGCCGGAAGATTTCCGGCGGGCCCGCTTTTATGTGTTTTGAAGGGGTCTGTTCTCCAATTAAAATTGACCGCTAGCAACCCTTTCTAGCGGTCAACATTTTCCCTCTTTTTCGCGCTTTAGGAGAAATGACTTCCATTTCTCCCCAGTCTTTCCCTAATTATAACCTGTTCTGGCACCTTTTTCAAGGGAATCCGGCAATTTTTCTCCCCTCCCGCCCCATGCCTGACCGATAGAAAGGGTTGCTACTGGTCTTATTTTCTCGTTCGGGGAGGGTATGATTATGAGAAAGTCTGTTAAGTTGTCCGTCCTGACGGGCGCGCTGATCCTTACCGCCGCGCTGGGCTGCGCGGCGGCGGGGCAGCCCTCGCCGCGCGAGCGGTACGAGGCGCTGCTCGGGGAGGGAGTCATTACTGAGGCGGAGTTTGAGAAGCTGGAGCAGTACAATTTTGAGCTGCCCGAAAGTGAACGGCAACCGATCGACGACTTCCTGGTGGGCAGCATTTCTGCGGAAATGCAATTGCCGGCTGACGCCGGCGGCCCACCTCATGGGGGGAATCATCCCCCCATGGACCCCCTAACTCTCCGAGGGGGAGCAACCGGGGGTGAAATTTCTAAATGAAAATTCGCAAATTGTTTTCTTTCTCGCTCGCTTTGTCGCTCTGCATGGGCCTGCTCCTGCCGGCCTCGGCCGCACAGGAGGGGATCCCCATCCGGGTGACCCGCCCGGACGCGCGCATCGGCAGCTTCGAGGTCTGGGCCGAGGAGTGCGACGAGGGCGGCAACCCGACCGGCGGCGCCCGGTACGAATCGAGCAGCACCCCGGCCCCCGGCGGGACGATGGATTATTACATCCCCGTCCCCTTCCCCACCCACCGGCAGGACTACCTGGTACATGTCAAATCGGTGCCGGACGAGCGGTACAAGGGCTTCTTTACCGGCAGCGAAAGGACGATGATCTGGACCTACCACTTCGTCACCGGGCTGACCCTCGACCCCGCGTCCCTCTATCTGCAAAACAGCCTGTCTTATACGATCGTCCCGGTGTTCGAGCCTGCGGGGGCCAGCGCCGCTCTCATCTGGCGCAGCAGCGACGAGGCGGTGGCCACGGTGGACCAAAGCGGGACGGTGACGGCCCTTTCCGAAGGGAGAGCCATCATCACCGCCTCGGTGGAAAACACCGGCGTGAGCGCGCGCTGCGAGGTGGCGGTGACCTATTATGACCCGCCCACCGAGGAGGCCACCTGCGGCCACACCGGCGGCTTCCACGGCGGGAGCGGCACTGCCACCGACCCCTACCGCATTTACACCACCGCGGAGCTTTTGCACATCGCCAGCCACAACAGCGGCGCCTGTTTTAAGCAGATGCTGGACCTCGACTTTCAAAACGCCGTCATTGATTCCGTTGGCAGCCTTACCAACTGCACCTATGACGGCGGTTATCACGTCCTTAAAAACCTGAAATTGGAGGGCGAAGCGATCGACTGGTGGGGCATCTTTTCAAAGATCGACGGCAGCACCATTCAGTGCTTGGGGGTGGAAAATGCAAAGTTAGCCGGCGATCCCTACGCCGCCGTACTGGTTGGCCTTCTCAAAACCGGAACTTTGCGGGAGTGCTACTCCCTGGACTGCTCCATCGACACCTCCACCGTTAGCGGCGGGCTGGTGGGACAGATCATGGACAAGTCCACCGTCGAGCGTTGTTATTCGCTGGGCGCCAACATCCGGGGCAGCGGTTCGTCAGCCGTTCATGCCGGCGGTCTGATTGGGGTGATGGCCTCCGCTTCCTCCACTGTTGCCGATTGCTATTCCATTCCCTATTCTGTCAACGCCAACGGCGACGAAACCGTAAGATGCGGTGCGCTCGTGGGAGGCGGCACCTCAAATTTCTCCTTTGCCAAGCAAAACTACTTTTATCCCTTCGGCGGGCTCCCCGGCTACGGCGGAGGCTCCATCCCCACCGGGCTCGACCTGCTGATCCCGCTGAGCCCGATGTCCGAGTTTTCCAACCCGGACAACTTCGCCTTCTCTTCCGACGACTGGGTCTGGCGCACCGTCAAATTCAAGGGGGCCGAGGAGGGGTTGCGCGTCCCCACCCTCAAGGGCTTCGCGCACCAAGGCTGACTGGTCCCTTTCCTTCCCGCAAAAGAAAAAGCCCTCCGCAGAAATCTGCGGAGGGCTTTCTTTCGATCAAAAGTAGTCGGAGTAATAGGGCTGCTCGAGCGGGATCAATGTTTCGAGCAGCTGGATGGTCGCCGGGTCGGCGCGAAGGCGCTCGATCCGGTGCAGGTAGGAGGGCCGCCGATAGCTGAGCAGCATGGTGGTCAGGGTCTGGATGTTGCACTCGACCCGGTTTTCGTCGCTCTCCCCGGCCTTGAATTTGGTGCGGCCCCGCTCATCCCAGGTCAGGGTGAAGGCCCCGCAGTTCCACTTTGCCATCGGGTCGTCGATCACCAGGCAGAGGCTGTTCTTCTTATCCCGCACCGAGAAGGGGTACTGCCTGATGAAGCCCCGCAAATCCACGATCCGCGCCATGAAGAACGGGCAGATCGTCTCTGTGATCTCGCTGTCCTCCAGCAGGAAGGCCAGCGATTCGTTGGTGAAGTTGTTGCCCTGCACCTCGGTAATCATCGAGAAGTGGGCCGAAATATAGTTCCAGACGCCGTGGCGCGCCTCCTGGTTAAGGTAGACGATCTCCTTGATATGGAAAATCTCGTTCTCGATCCAGTAGAGCACGAACCCCATCGGGTCGTGATCCTCGCTGTAGTAGACGGCGGCGATCATCTCCTCCGGCTCCCACCGCCAGTACTCCTCCCAGGCGAGCTCGTCGCGCTGCAGGGTGCCGTGGCGCTTCGCCGAAAAACGGTCGTAGACCTTTTTGATGTCCTCGTGCTCGATGCTCACCCGGTCCATCATGCCGGGCACCTCGACCTGGTGCGGCAGCTGGGTGTCCTTGATGGTGAAGGTCATCTTATCCGAGATGATCTCCCACCCCTTGCGCCGGTAGTAGGGGATGGAATAGGGAAACAGGAAGGACACGGTCTGCCCCCGCCTGCGCATCTCGATGAGGCTGCGCTTGATCAGGGTGTGCATGAGGCCCATATTGGCGTATTCGGGATAGGTCGCCACCCCGGTGACGCCGCCCATCTCGTAAATTTCGCCGTGGATGTTGACCTTCATGGGGTAGACGGCGATCTGGGAGGCGAGCTTGTCGCCGTCGAACCAGCCAATCACATCCGCCTTTTCGAGCACCGGGCTCTTGGACTGCTTGATCTCATCCTCTTCCCATCCGACGTCCAACAGCTCGCGGTTGGTCACCTGGAAGGCGTAGCGCAGCAGGTTGTTGAACTGGGACAGGTGCTCTTCCTTGTTCATCTCTTTGATGACAAGGCGATTTTTGATCTTGCTTGTTGACATGGTATTCCCCCATAAAATTTGTTTGATTTAGGCCGTCCTCCCCGAAAAGCCAATATCGGGGCACTCCGCGGCCAGGCCTGCGACTGGCTTTATAACTATATTATAACACATCCGGGGGCCGAAAAAAAAGCGCGCCGAGACGAGAAAAAGGCGGAGTTTCGGGCCAAAAACGCCCGAAATCCGCCTTCTGCGCAAAGGAACGCCAAGTTTAATAGGTTACTTGTGATGTTTGCTCAAAGTAAAACCCCGACCCTTCACTTCGTTGGCCGGCGTGACGATGATAAACGCCTGCTCGTCCACGCCGAGCACCAGCTCCTTGAGCTGGGGGAGCTGGCGGTGGGTCACCACGGTCAGGATGGTCTCACAGCGCTCGCCGAGATGGCCGGTCACCGAATTGAGCAGCGTGCTCCCCCGGTCCAGGTCCTTCTGGATGAGCCCGTTGATCTCCTCATATTTCGGGCTCACGATCATCACCTGGGTCTGGGTCTGGCCGATGATCATCACCCGGTCCATCACAATGCTCGTCAGGATGACCACCAGAATGCCGTAAAGCACCTGCTCGGTGCTGGAGAAGAACACCTGGAAGAGCAGGATCACCGTGTCGAAGGCGTACATCAGCACCGGCACCGAAAGTCCGAACTTTTTGTTGATGATCAGCGGCGGGATATCCATCCCGCCGGTGGAGGAGCCCACCCGGATGACCATCCCGATCCCGACGCCCATGAGCAGCCCCGCATAGATGGCCGCGAGCAGCGGGTCGCTTGTCAGATTTTCCAGGATCGGCAGGCGGATGAAGAAGGCCAGAAAGGCCGGATAGAGGAAGGTGCTCAGCAGTGTGGTCAGCGCAAACTTCCACCCCAGTACGATCGCCCCGGCGATAAAGAGCACGACGTTGGCCGCCGCCACGCCAACGTCGACATTGACCTCGAAAAAGTGGCGCACGATCAGCCCGATCCCGGCCACGCCCCCGGATATCAGCCCGCCCGGCAGGATGAACGCCGCGACGGCGAAGGTGAGGATCGCGTTGCCCAGCACCACGCTGACGAGGGTGGCCGCCATCTGCGAGATAGCTTGTTTCTTTAGCTGCATTGCCCTGTCTCCTTTATGTTGATATGAAAGCCAGGACATAGTATAGACAAAAAAGAGGCAATTGTCAATCACGCGTTAAAGCGTGATCAATCAATTGAAGCGACCTGCTCGTTCCCGTAGCACTCGCCGGTATTGAGCGTGTAGGGGCCGCCCAAGCGGTCCGGCTGCCCCACCGCATGGGTCGGATCGGTCCAACGGCAGTTTTGCATCACCAGAGGGGAATGAAAGCCGCTGAGGACCCCGACAATCCCACCCACGCTGACCTCGTCGATCGTGCTGGAGGTGATGGCGACGGAGGAACGGCATTCGATATAGGTGGATTCGACGTTTTCCCCCACGATCCCGCCCGAATATTCCGCCGTGAGGGACTCCACTTGTAGCGACCCGCTCGCGCGGCAGCGGACAAAGCGGGCGTTGTCCGCCCAGCCCGAAATCCCGCCCGAAATGGCACAAGCCCGCTCGGTGGTATGGGAGTAGAGATCGGCGTTCTCGACGCTGCAGTCAACGATCTGCGCGCCCGCCTGCACAACGGCCGCGACCGCCCCCGAAAGCACCAGGCGGGCGCCGTCCGGGATCACCTCGGCATCAACGTAGGTGGTCTCCACCTTGGGGGCGTGCAGGGTGAGGTTCCGCACCGCCGCGCCGCTGCCGCTGACGGTGTAAAAGAGCCCGCCGTCCCGGGCGTTAAGCCCGCTGACCGTGTGCCTGTTTCCGTCGAGCACCCCGGTGAAGGGCACCGACTGGCTGCCTACCGGGGTCCAGCTCCCGGCGAGAGCCAGGTCGCTTTCCAGCTTGAACGCGGCGGCAAGGTGCTTGCTCATGTGAGAGAGCTGCTCTTGGCTGCCGATCCGGTAGGGGGAGGCCGCCGTCCCGCTCCCCACATAGTAAGCTCCCGGCGTACCCGCAGCGCATCCGCAGGTGGGTGCTTCAGCCACCGTGAAGGTGCGGGTCAGCAGGGCCGCCCCATCCAGGCCCGTCCGGACCGGATCGACGCTGGACGTCACCTTCAGCGTCCATTCGCCCGGGCCGGTGACGTCGTAGCGCAGCGGCAGGGACACCGTCACCGGGCCGCCGGTGTTTACCGTCACGGCGGCGGTGACCTCGGGGGTCCCGGTGGCCGCGCCGCCGCTGTAAAGCGCGAAGGTATAGCTGTCCGTGCGCCCCGATCGGGTAAAGGGCACCTTTATCCCCCAGTCCGAGGTATAGCCATCCTGTACCGCCACGCTCACCTCCCCGGCCGCCGCCGAAGCGGGCAGGCCGAACAGCACGCACAGCGCCAAAGCCGCGCAAAGAGCCTTCCTTTTCATTGCACTCTCTCCTCAAAGCTGACCTATAGCATAGGCAGCTTGGGGCCGCTTTTCGCAGGGGAATCCAGCAAAAAGGACGGTTCCCCTTGAAAACCGCCCCAAAACCGGATATAATTGGAATGAAAATGAAGTTTTTGGAAGAATATACGGCTTAAGCCGTCTGATTCCCAAGAAAAACGACCGTTAGCTGCCTATGCTAACGGTCATTTTGATGGCAGGATCGTTTAAGCCCTCGCTTCCTCCCGGCAGAGGGGCCGCTCGAAAACCAGCCCGCGCTTGTAGCCGCCGCTGCGGTAGCGCCAGAACATCACGATGCATTTCACGATCACGTCCGCGACCATGCAGACCCAGACCGCATTAAGGCCCATCCCCAGGAAATTGACGCAGATGTGGGTGAACAAGATCCGGATTCCCCAGGTGGTAAGTGTGGCGATCACAAAGGGGGCCTTGGTATCCCCCACCCCGTTAAAGACGCCCTCCAGCACGAAGGTCGCGCCCAGGAAGGGTTCGGAAACCGAGACGATCCGCAGTACGCTCGTGCCCTGCGCAATCACCTGCGGGTCGATGGTGAAGAGCGCCATCATCACGTTGGGGAAAATAAAGAGCAGCAGCCCGGTCACCGTGCTGATCGCCACGATGATCTTCACCGCCAGATGGATCAAATCGTCGAGCTTGCGTTCGTTCCCCTCGCCGAGCGTCTGCCCCGAGAGGGTGGTCGCCGCCGCCTGGAAGCCCAGCGCCGGCACGAAGAAGGCTTCCTCGGCCGTCAGCGCGATGGTGTGCGCCGCCACCGCGATGGTGCCCAGGCGCGCCACCAGCATGGTAAAAACGATCTGCCCCAGGTTGACGGTGGCGCGCTCCATGGCGTTGGGCAGGCCGATCCGCACACAGGTCGCCATGATCGGCCTGTCAATCCGGATCCTCTCCCCGGCCGGCGAGACGCCCCGCTGGCTGCGCCAGAGGGCGAGCGTCATCACCACGCCGCCGATCACGAAGGAAATCGCCGTGGCGATCGCCGCGCCGGCAACGCCCAGCCCGGCACCCCAGGCGGTGAAGCTGAAACCGAAGAGGGAGACGGGGCGGGTCTCATAGATAAACAGATAGTTTAGCACAATGTTGATCCCGTTCATGCCGGCGTTGACCAGCATGGGGGTGCGCATATCGCCCGTCGCGCGCAGCACCGAGCCGAAGATGATGACCGCCGCGCGAAAGAGCATGGGCAGAAAAGCAATGAAGAAATAGGCCGAGGCGTCCTTCTGGATGTCCGGCTCGGCGCCCAGCCATCCCGGCAGCGGGCCGCTGACCGCCATCGCCACCAGCCCCACCGAAACGCCCAGGATCAGCGTGAGGATCACCGACTGCACCGAGGCAACCTTCGCCGTCCTTTCATCCCCCGCGCCGACGGCTCTGGAGATGCACGCCAGGCACCCGACGCCCGCCGCAAAAAAGATCGCGTTGAGGAGCCACCCCACCGTGGCGGTGATCCCCACCGCCGCCGAGGCCTCGGCGCTGATCCGCCCGACCATCGCCGAGTCCACGTACATGACCACCGTCTGCAGCGCCTGCTCGATGATGGTGGGCCAGGCGAGCATCAAAATGGTGCCGGCAAGCGCCCGGTCAAAATTTTTCTTTCTTACCATGTCTCAACTCTCCCTTCCCGCGCGCCAAAAACAGCGTGTTAAATTCTTGTAAAGATTCATCCTAAAGATTATAATAAGGTATATAGCGACTATATAGTCAAGAGGCCAATAGAAAATTTTCGGAAGGGCGGGATGAAGATGGAGGACAAGATGTACCTGACCGCCGGGGAGCTTAGCGACATGCTGGGCATCTCCAAGCAGACGGTGCTTTATTACGACCGGATCGGCCTGTTTTCCCCCGCCGGGCGGGATGAAAAGGGATACCGCTATTACACCATCCCGCAGGTGGACGAGCTGGACACGGTGCTCTCGTTCCGCAACATGGGGGTGCCGCTCGGGGAGCTGCGCGACTACCTGCGCGAGAAGAGCCCGCAGCGCTGCCTGGACCTGCTGGGCGAGCATCTCGGGCGGATCGACGCCGAGCTGCAGCGTCTTTCGACCATCCGCAAGAAAGTATCGGGGAAGATCCGCCAGGTGGAAAACGCGCTGGCCATCACCGACCACAACGCTGTGCGCTTCGAGGAGCGGGAGGAGCTGCCCTACCTCTACCAGCCCTGCGACGCCACCGACCAGCGGCGCTTCATGGTCAGCTTTCTCGCCCTGTGCGAGCAGAGGAAGCACTACCAGATCGACTTTTACAACCCCATCTGCCGGCTGGTGGAGCTCTCTGACCTCAAAGCCGGGAACTTTTCTCAAATCTCCTTTCTCGGCGCGCCGGTCCAAAAGCCCGACCCCGGGGAAAAGCTGCTCTATCAGCCCGCCGGGACCTATGCCTCGACCTATCAGTGCGGCAGCTACGGCGACACCGCGGAAACCTACCGGCGGCTGCTGGGGAAGATCGACGAGATGGGGTACGAGGTCTGCGGGCGCGCCTATGAAAGCGACGTGTTGAGCATCCTCACCAACCCCGACGGGGACTACACCATCCATATCGCGGTACAGGTAAAAAGGCGCGAGCCCGCATAAGCTGCGGGTTCGCGCCTTTTTACCGGTTACCTGCCGGTTACCTTCTCTTGGGCGGGGTGTGGATCGAACGGCCCCACAGATCCTCGACCGCCTCGGTGATCCCCTCGCAGAAGGTCGGGTGCGGGCGGACCGTCCGTGCGAGCTGGCGGGCCGTCAGGCGGTTCGCCAGCGCGTCGCACAGCTCCCCGACCATATCGGTCGCCCGCGCGCACATCAGCTGCGCGCCGAGAAGCACTTCGCTCCCCTCCTCGAACACCAGCTTGACAAAGCCGCGCTCCTGTAAGGAGAGCATGGACTTCCCATTGCCGCTCATCAGGTATTTGGTGCACCGATAAGCGATCCCGCGCTCCTTGCACTCGTCCGCGGTGAGGCCCACCGAGGCGATCTCCGGGTCGGTGTAGACGCAGGAGGGGATGGCCGAAAGGCAGACGGACGGTTCCTTCCCTGCCATGCGCTCGACAGCGTAAATCCCCTGCGCGCTCGCGGCATGGGCGAGCTGGATCCCTCCGAGCGCATCCCCGATGGCGTAAAGCCCCTCGACGTCGGTGCGAAAATCATCGTCCACCCGGACCGCGCCCCGCTCCATTTTCGGCTCGGCGCCGGGGGCGAAGAGGCCCGCGGTGTTCGGACGGCGCCCGGTGGCAATCAGCACGTTTTCGCAGGGCAGGGTGTGCTCCTCCCCTTTTTCTTCATAGGTGCAAAGGAGCTCCCCGTCCCTTTCGATGCGCCGCACCAGCGCGCCGGTGTGGATATCGACCCCGCGCTTTTTGAGGATCATCGCAAGGTTCTGGGAAATCTCCCGGTCCATCCCGGGCAGCAGCCGGGGCGCGGCCTCCAGGATGGTCACCTTGCACCCGAAGGAGCTCAGCACCGTGCTAAACTCCACCCCGATCACCCCGCCGCCGATCAGGCATAGGCTCTGCGGCAGACGCTCGCAGGAAAGCAGCATATCGCTGTCCATCACGCCCGGGAGGTCCGCCCCCCCGATGGGCGGGACGGCGGGCAGGGAACCGGCCGCAATCAGGATGCGCTTCCCCGTAAGACGGCGCTCCTCCCCGCCCGAAACCGCCACCTGATGGGGGCCGGTAATGAGTGCGCCGCCGTGAACGAGGGTGATCCCGTTGGCGTGGATCAGCCCCTCCACCCCGGCGCGCAGTCGTTCGACCATCCCGTTTTTATACGCGGACACCTTCTGATAATCGAACCCGGCGCCCTCCACCGAGAGCCCAAGCTCGGGGAAATGCTGCAGCGCGCGCCAGCTTTCGGCCGCGTGCAGCAGGGCCTTGGTCGGGATGCATCCGCGGTTGAGGCAGGTGCCTCCCACCTCGCCGCGCTCGATGAGGGCCGTCTTCATTCCGAGCTGGGAGGCGCGGATCGCCGCTTCATACCCGCCCGGCCCCGCGCCGACTATCACCAAGTCAAACTGCTCTGACATCGTAACCTCCGTTTCCCGCCGGACAGGCCCGGCAGATGCGTCAAAAATTTTCGCGCCGCAACAGCGACAAGACATTCGCGCGCATCTCAGCGCGCTCCCCGCAAAGGGCGAGGCCCGCGACCCTTTCGCTGAGCTCCTCCCAGGAGAAGCGGCAGCCGCAGAGCGCCGTGCGGAGCAGGTCGATAAAGGGCGCGTCCATCGCGTCGGAGTAGATTTCCGCCTCGATGACCTCCCCCGCGCGCACCGCCAGGCGGATATCGATCTCGCCCCAGGCAAAGCGGTGGGAGAACTCATACTGGAAGGGGATGTCCCGCCCGAAGCGCCACTCCCAGGAGGCGTAGCGCTCCCGCAGCGCGGCGATCCGCTCCCCGTCCAGCCTCTCCTCTTTCAGAGGCTTCGGCACGCCGCCATAGACCCTCGCGAACGCCCCGAGCATGGCCTCCTTCATCCGCCCGACGGTCAGTCCCCCGCACAGCGCGCGAAGATTTACCACCCGCGCGCGCACCGAGTCCACCCCCTTGGATTGCAGCTTATCCTGTGAGACGCACAGGTAGCGCGAGAGGTTCTCCATGTCCACGTCAACCAGCAGGGTGCCATGGTGGTAGCAGCCCCGCTCGCCGAGATAAAAGGCGTTGCCGGAAAACTTGCGTCCCGCGGCCAGCACGTCGTTTCTCCCCGAGCGCTGCGCCTCGATCCCGAGGCTCCTTGCCGCTTCCTCGATCACCCTCAGCTGCCGCTCCAGGTCGTAGTCCTCCCGCCGCAGCAGGAAGGTGAAATTGAGGTTGCCCAGATCGTGAAAGACCGCCCCGCCGCCCGAGAGGCGGCGGGCCAGAAAGCCGCCGTCACGCTCCAGCTCCTTCAGCCTGCATTCCTTCCAGGCGTTCTGGTTCTTGCCGATGACCACCGTGCGGCGGTTCTGCCAGAGATAGAGGATACACTCCCCTTCCTCCACCTGCGAGAGAAGATATTCCTCCAGCGCGAGGTTGTGGTACGGCTCAGTCTCATCGCACAGCACACAGGAGAGCTTCGTAATCATCTATTCTTCCCCGAAGCGGTGGCGCAGCACGGGGCTGCGCGCCGCCTTCACCTCGTCCGGGCGGCCGACGGGGGTGGTGATTGGGGCCTCATGCAGCTTCTGCGGGTTCTCCTTCGCCTCCTCATAGAGGGCGAGGAAGGCGTCGATCGCCTCGTTTAGAGTCTCCCTGCTCTCGGTCTCGGTCGGCTCGACCATCAGCGCCTCGTGCACGATCAGCGGGAAGTACATGGTCGGCGGGTGGATCCCGCGGTCCAAAAGCCCCTTGGCAATATCCATCGCACTGACCGAGCAGTCATCCTTTAAGGATTGCAGGCTCATCACAAACTCGTGCATACAGGGCCCCGGATAGGGTATGTCATAGGTGGACGAGAGCTTTTTCATCATATAGTTGGCGTTTAAGACCGCACCCTGCGCCGCCGCCGGGATTCCCTCGCGTCCGAGCATGAGCAGGTAGCAAAGCGCCCGCACCACCACCAGGAAGTTGCCGTAAAACGACTTAACCCGGCCGATGGAGCATTCCCCGGGGGCCGCGAAGCGGTAGCCTTCCCCCGTCTTTTCCACCTGCCCGGCGGGCAGGAAGGGGGTAAGCAGCTCCTTGCAGCCGACCGCGCCCGAGCCCGGGCCGCCGCCGCCGTGGGGGGTGGAAAAGGTCTTGTGGAGGTTGAGGTGCACCACGTCGAACCCCATGTCGCCCGGGCGGGCGATCCCCATCACGGCGTTGAGGTTGGCCCCGTCGTAGTAGCAGAGCCCCCCGGCGTCGTGGACGACTTTGGTGATCTCCAGAATGTTCCTGTCAAAGAGTCCCACCGTGTTAGGATTGGTGAGCATAATCCCCGCCGTATCGGGGCCGGCCGCCGCGCGCAGCGCGTCCAAATCGACGCAGCCGTCCGAAGCCGAGGGGATGCTCACCACCGCGTATCCGGCCATGGTGGCCGAGGCGGGGTTGGTCCCGTGCGCCGAGTCGGGCACGATGATCTTGTTGCGGTGGTCCTCCCCGCGGTGATGGTGATAGGCCTTGATCAGCAGCAGCCCGGTGTATTCCCCGTGCGCGCCCGCCGCCGGCTGGAAGGTGACCGCGTCCATCCCGGTGATCTCGCACAGGTACCGCTCGGCGGTATCGAGCACCTCTAGGCAGCCCTGCACGGCGTACGCCGGCTGGTAGGGGTGCACCTCGGTGAAGCCCTCGAGCGAGGCGGCAACCTCGTTCACCTTGGGATTATACTTCATGGTGCAGGAGCCCAGCGGATAGAACCCGCAGTTGACCCCGAACGAGCGCTGCGCCAGAGAGGTATAGTGGCGGCAGAGGTCGTTTTCAGTGATCTGCGGCAGGCGGGGTGCGCGCTCGCGGCAGTATTCTGCTGGCAACCCGGTGCGCTCAAAGGGAGATTCGGGCAGCAGGGAGCAGCCCCGCCCCTCGACGCTGCGCTCAAAAATCAGCTTGCTCATTTCGCGTTCCCCCTCTCGAACTCCTTAAGAACATCGACCAGCCGGTCGATCTCCTGCGGGGTGTTCATCTCGGTGACGCACCAGAGGACCTCCCCCTCGTGTGCCCCGCCGAGGGGCAGCCCGCCGAGAATCCCCGCCTCCTCCAGCCTTTTTGTAAGCACCTGGGGCGGGACGGGACAGGAGGTGACGAACTCGTGGAAGAATTCGCCCTCGTTTTTCACCTGGAAGCCCGGGAGCGCAGAAAGCCTCTTTGCCAGGTAATGCGCGCCCGAGAGGCAGGTTTCGGCCACCTGCCGCAGCCCCCCCGGGCCCATCGCGGACAGGTAGACCGCCGCGCGCATGGCGCACAGCGCCTGGTTCGAGCAGATGTTGCTGCTCGCCTTCTCGCGCCGGATGTGCTGCTCGCGCGCCTGCAGGGTGAGCACGAAGGCCCGCTCTCCCTTCCCGTCGGTCGTCTCGCCGACGATCCGTCCGGGCAGGCGGCGCATGAGCTTGCCGGTGCAGGCCATGAACCCGAGGTACGGCCCGCCGAAGGAGAGGGGGATTCCCAGCGGCTGCCCCTCCCCCACCGCGATGTCCGCGCCGCATTCGGCGGGGGTGCGAAGCAGCCCCAGCGCGATGGGGTTGCAGCCCAGGATCAGCTTGGCCCCCGCCGCGTGGGCGAGGTTCGCCGCCTCTTCGGCGTCCTCGATCGAGCCGAAGAAGCTCGGCTGCTGCAGATAGACGCAGGCGACGTCCGCGCCCAGCAGCCCGCCCAGCGCCCTAAGGTCGGTGCGCCCGCCCCGCTCCGGGATCAGCGTGAGCTCCATCCCGCAGCCGAAGCAGTAGGTGCGCATCGTTTCGATCACCTCGGGGTGGGCGGCGGATGACACCAGCACCCGCTCCCGCCCGCGCTCACGGCACATGGCCGCGGCCTCGGCCGCGGCGGTGGCCCCGTCGTAGACCGAGGCGTTGGAGACCTCCATCCCGGTCAGCTCACAGATCATCGTCTGATACTCGAAGATGGATTGCAGCACCCCCTGGCTGATCTCGGCCTGATAGGGGGTATAGGCGGTCAGGAATTCCTCCTTGCCCGTCACGCTGCCCACCACCGCGGGGATGTAGTGCCGGTAGGCCCCGGCCCCGCGGAAGATGGTGTCGAACACTTTATTCTTTTTCGCCATGGCGCGCAGGGCCCGCTGCGCCTGAAGCTCGCTCATCCCCTGCGGGATATCGAGCCCCTTTAGGCGCACCTCCTGCGGGATGGGCGAGAAGAGCTCGTCGATCGAGCCGCAGCCGATCTCGCGGAGCATCTCCGCGCGCTCGGACGCGCCGGCCGGCAGAAAACCTCCCATCGCTCCTCGCTCCTTTCTACTCCGCGCTCTCGGCGAGGAATTTCTCATATTCTGCTGCGTCCATCAGCTCTTCCTTCCCGCTGATGTCTTTGATCTCGGCCAGCCAGGCGCCATAGGGGTCCTCGTTGATCTTCTGCGGCGAATCGAGCAGCTCCTCGTTGACGGCGCTCACCTCCCCGGCGAGGGGGCTGTAGACGTCCGAGACCGCCTTGACCGACTCCACGTCCGCGAAGGAATCGCCGACCGAAACCAAGTCCCCCTCCTGCGGCAGGTTGACGAACACAATGTCGCTCATCTCGCTCTGCGCATAGTCGGACAGGCCGACGCGCGCGGTGCTCTCACTGAGAAACTGGACCCACTCGTGGGACTTGGTGTAAAAATAATCCTTCTGTACGTTCATCTTCGGTTCCTCCATCAATTATTTATTTTTATAAAACGGCAGCGGCACTGCCTTGGCTTCGATTCTCCGGCCCCGGACGTCGATCTCGCAGCATGCCCCCTGCGGCAGGCTCCCCTTATCCACCAGCGCCATCGCCACGGCCTCCCCCAGATAGGGGCAGTGGGTGCCCGAGGTGGTGCGCCCGATTTTGCGCTCTCCTATGTACACATCCTCCGAGCCCCTGGCGATCCCGCGCCCGGTGACTTGCAGCCCGACGCGCTCGATTGCGGGCTCGCCCCGCCTAAGGATGGCGCTCTTGCCGATGAAGTCCTCCTTGCCCAGCTTGACGGCGAAACTGAGCCCTGTCTCGAGCGGGGAAACTTCGTCGTCCATCTCATGCCCGTAGAGCGGCATGGCCGCCTCCAGGCGCAGGGTATCCCGCGCGCCCAGGCCGCAGGGGATCAGACCCTCGTCCTTCCCGGCCCCGAGCAGCAGGTCCCAAAGTTTCCCGGCGTCCTGCGGCGCGCAATAGAGCTCGTAGCCGTGCTCGCCGGTGTAGCCGGTCTGGGAGACGAGGCACTCGATCCCGCCCACCTTCGCGCGTTCGGTGAAGGTGTAGTATTTTTCCGGGATCAGCCCCTCATCCATGACTTTTTTCAGGATGTCCCGCGCGCGCGGGCCCTGGAGCGCCAGCTGCGCCACCCCGTCCGAGATGTCCGAAAACTGCACGTCGCCGCAGAGGTGCTCCTTCATCCACTGAACGTCCTTGTGGCGATTGGCGGCGTTGACCACCACCAGGTACTTGCCTTCATCCAGCATATAGACGATCAGGTCGTCCACCACCCCGCCGCGCCCGTTGCACATCGGGGAATAACGCACCCGCCCCGGGCGCATGTTGGTAAAGTCGTTGGTCAGCAGGTTTTGCAGGTTTTTCAGCGCGTCGGGCCCTTTCAAAATGACCTCGCCCATATGGGACACGTCGAACAGGCCGCAGCGCTCGCGCACCGCCATGTGCTCGGCGATTACCCCGGTGGGGTACTGCACCGGCAGCAGGTATCCCGCAAACGGCACGATCTTGCCTTTGGCAGCCTCATGGCGCTCATAAAGCGGAGTTTTTTGTTCCATCTCGCTCCTTCTTTCTGACTATTTTTTGACAATATAAAAGGAGACGCGCAGACGGTTTCCCGTTACGCGTCTCCGTCATTGACCTGAAAGATTCTCCCTGCGGGGGATTGCTTCTTCGGTGCCGCATGGCAGTACAAGGATTCCCGCCAAGGGCTTTCCAGAGTTTCGTCCAGACCCGGTCTTTTTGCCTGAGAGTTTCTCGCGTCTCTCCCCTTCGGCGCCGCATGGGCGGTCTCTCCCGGGTCCTTCAATCGATATTCTGCTGTCAAAGCTATTATACTGGATAACCTGCCCAGTGTCAACGCAAATCTTGGGATAAAAATTGTGCGGTTTTTGTCAACCGGGCACCCCGCCCAGGATAAAATAGGTGGTCACTCCCTCCCGGTAGGCCGGGTCCCCCGGCGGCAGGCCGAGGATCCTGTCGGCGCTGGAATGATCGAAAAAACGCACCTCGCCGGCCCCCCGCCCCTGCAGGTAACGCAGGAAAACGGTGATCGACTGCGGGGAATCCATGTTGCTGTCGTCGAACCCCGCGATGGTCTGATAGTCGAAGGCCGCCAGCGCCGCGCGGGTGCGCTCGTCGTGCAGCGCGGCGCGCTCGGGAGTGAGATAGTGCGAGAAGTCCACCGAGCAGACCAACAGAATTTTCTTTTCCTGCGAGAGGGCCAGCAGCCGCTTTGCCAGCGCCTCGACCCGCTCGGGCTCCAGCCGGTTTTGCAGCAGCACCGCCGACACCTTCGCCCCCGGCAGATAGTATTTCACATAGGGGATCAGCCCGCTGACGGCGTGGTCGAGCTGCATATTGTCCTCGTCCGCCCTGGCCGCGAGCGTCCCGCCCATCAGCGTCTCGGTGATCATCCGGTCGTTCTCCACCACTCCGAAGGGGGTCTGCCAGCCGCTTTGGGCCGTGACGGCCCGCTGCGCGGTGGGATAGTGGCTGGGCGCGACGAAGACCACGCTTTCGTACTCCTCCCCGCTCTCTGCCGCCGTGGCGAAGAAGGAGGCGATCAGCTGTCCCGCCAGCAGGTGGTGGGGCACCACCCCGGCGATCAGCGCGCCATCCGTCTCATAGGGCTGCGCCTCCCGCACCGAGCGAAGAAAGGACTCCTCGCTATAGTAGTCGCAGGTGAGCAGCCGTCCGCCCGCGGCGCCGGACTCCCCGAGGGTGACCTGCTCCCCGAGGGATGCCCCCGCCCCGGCAGGCGCTTCCTGCTTTGAAGGGGCGGGAGCATCCTGCGCCGGATTGCCGCCGGCGCAGGATGCTCCCAGCAGGGCCCAAAGCAGGGCGGCCCATGCAAGGAAGGGAGCGCGTCTACTCATCAATCTGCACATTCGTGCGCTCGCTCATCCCCCACATCATCGCCGAGGGGGAGCTGGCGTAGGCGCCGTCCACCACATACGCGCCCGGGGTGGCGCAGCGCGCATAGTAGGTGAGCGGTTTAATTTCAGGATAGGTCTGCTCGCCCGGGACGGGCTCCTCGGGGAAACCGCCCTCCATCTCGCCGTAGTAGTTGAGGCCGTCCTCCCAGTCGAAGTAGCAAAAGCTGACGCGCTGCTCCTCGCGGGAGATGAGGTTCCAGTAGTGGTTATACTTCTCGTCATACTCGCCCGCGGCGCTGCCCATGCCGAGATAGCGCATCCCCGACGGGATGTAGTCATCGACGGTCAGTTTGCTCGGGTCGATCTTGTTGTTGGGCAGGACGGGCGTGAGGGTGATCCTGACGATCGACCCCGGCTTCATCGGGCCGCCGTCGGTCGTCTCGATGGTCTTTTTCAGGGTGATTTGATTGTTCTCCTGCTCGCTCGCCTCGGCGGCGCTGCCCAGATAATAGGCGCTTACCAGCACGTTGCCGCTCTCGAGCTTGAGGTCGGCCTTCCCGAACTGGTCAGCCGTCAGATTCAGGAAGGTCATGCCGGTTTTGTCGAGCTCAACTTTCTCGCGCTTGCCGTCCTTCTGGTAGGAGAAGGCGGCCGCGCTTGTCCCCTGCGGCTCGTTGTAGCGCAGGTAGACGACCTGCTCGAGCAGGTAATTGTCCAGCGTCGAGCGGTTGCTCATCAGGTACCTTACCATCCCCTGCGCGTCGGGCAGGCGCAGGATGGAGGCGCTTATGGACGCCAGCGCGGTCAGGCGCAGGTTCTCTTCGACGTCCCCGGCGCTCTCCCCGAGGGTGAGGGTGGCGATCCCCGCCCCCGTCTCGCCCTCCTTCAGGTTGGGCGCGACGATCTCATCATAATACCCCTTGGCGGCGTCCCCATCCCCGATGGCGGCCAGCGCCGCCAGCAGCCAGAGCTGCTGCTCGAGGGTGTAGCCCTCGCGCTGCTCCAGCAGCGCGCGCAGCTGTCCGAGCACCGGCGCGCGGTGGGCCGCAAGCCCCAGGTAGGCCGCTGCCGCGGTGTTGAGGTCCGCTTCGCTGTCCCCCATCTGCCGGGAGCCGATGGCGTTGTAGAAGCCGGCGGTCATATCCCCGCCCACGAGGTACTCGGGCGCCGCGAGATGGACCTTGGCGGCGAGCGGGATGCTGTCGCTGTCATAGGGGTAGAGCCGCACATAGCTGCCGTCGATCACGTCGCTCAAATCGTCCTGCATGCCGGGGAAGAGCTCCTCCTCCCCGCTGAGCGCACGCAGTTTGTCGTTGGCGTACTGCCGCGCGAGCCGCTCGTCCGCGCGCGAACCCCCGGCGCGCGCGAGGCTTCCCAGCACCTCGTCATAGAAGGCGTAGTCCTCGTCGTAGAAGCCCAGCACCACCGGGAAGCGGGTGGGCTCGATCTGCACCCCGTCCGCCAGTGAAAACTTGCTCGTGAGGGTGGCTTCCACCCCGCTGCCGATCACCTGCAGCGGCTTTTGCACCGCATCCTGGTACTCCCCGAATTTGGCCTGCATGGTGACGGTGTACTCGCCCTTTTGCAGCTTTCCGATCGGCAGCACGGTCTGCTCGCCCGCTTTGCCTGTGGCTTTCTGCTCGAGCTTCTGGCCGTTCCCTTCCACCGACACGGTGTAGTCCACCGTGTCGCTGCTCTTCACCGCGTCGCCGTAGGCGCGCAGCGAGAGGGTCGCGTCGTCCCCCTCGAGGAGGGTCTTCGACATGACCTCATTGAGGAAGAAGTCGCCCGTCACGATCACGCCCGGGCGCGCCGCCCCGGCGCGCAGGTCGGTGGTGACCGCCTGCGCGGTCGCCCGCCAGGAGGTGATGTTGTCCGGCAGCGCGACCTCGAAGCTGCAATTGCCCTGCTCATCGGTGGTGCCGCCGAGGAAGGCCGCGGTATCCTGGAAATCGGTGCGGATCCCGCCGTCGCCACCGCCGCCGCCCTTCTCGGCGGCCATATCCCCGAGGAAGTTGTACTCCCGGTAGGAGGCGTAGGAGCCCATATCCGGCTGGTAGGCGTCCTCATAGAGCCCACTCAGCGGATCCGCCTCCTGGGGCATGATGGCGAAGACCGCCTCGTCCACCAGGCTCAGTGAGACCGCGGCGCCCGCCGCCGGCTTTCCGTCGGGATAGGCGGCGCTCACCGTTATTTTTGCGCTCTCCCCGGGCGCGTACCGCTCCTTGTCGGTCTGCACGCTGACGCCGAGCTCCCGCGCACCGGGATCAAAGGACATCTGCTGGTTTTCAATGTTATAGACATGCTTGCCGTCGAACCAGGCGCCGGCGATATAGTAGTTGGGCACCAGGCTCTCGTCAAAAGCGAGCCGCGCCTTGGCACCGTCCTGCACAGCATAGCTGCTGACCCCGGTCTGGGCCACCGCCTGCAGCAGCTTGCCGCCCTCGAGCAGCTCGCCGCTGTCCATCACGTCGAAGACGACGTCCTCGCCGTCCTTAAAGTGGTAGCTGCGCTGGTAGTCTTCCCCTGCACCCGATTTCTGGAAGCTGAGCCGGCGGCGGCCCTGCTGGTAGCGATAGGAGTCGCTGCCAATCCAGACCTTCTCCTCGATCCGTTTCCCCGCGGAGTCCTCGGCGGAAAGGAGGACGTAGTAGCTGTCCTCGCCGCTGGAAACGGGCAGGTCGCGCAGCTCGTAGCGCCCACCGGCGGTGCGGTAGCGCTCGGTGGAAACCACCTCGTCCTGCCGCTCGTATTCGTAATAGGTGACGTTTTCCTTTTTGACGAAGTCGTAGTAGCTGCCAGCCTCGGTCTTGGTATAGAAGACACGGTGGACCTCGGCGGTCACGTCGGCGTCCACCGGCGCGCCAAGCAGGTTCTCGTCGTCATAAACGTCGTCCTGCTCCTGGATTTTGGAGGTATCGATCCGGTTGGTAAGGATGGTCAGCGCCTGCTGCTCCCCCTCGCCCGAGAGCTCGCCGCGCAGGGCCATGTCCCGGTAAAGCACATTGAGCTCGCCGCTGAGCGAAAAGTTCTCGTTCTCGCCCGAGGCGTTTTCCACGTAGTAATAAAGCTGGTCCGGCCGCCAGTCGTAAGGCTGGTACGCCTCCGGATCGCGGTCCTGCGGCAGTTTAATGGTCTGCACGGCGCTGCCCGCCTCGTCGGTGACGAAGGTATAGTCCTGATCGCTCAGGTTGCCGCAGCTCAGGGTGGCCGAGAAGTTGTGCGCCGGGGTGCCGTCAAAGAAGCTGGCGTTAAAGGTCATGACGGCGTTCTCGCCCGCGCGGTAGATCACCTTGTCGGACGAGATCGAGGGGTAATAGGCGGGCTTCTGGTAGTCCCCCACCTCGACCCCCACCGTGCTCAGCACGTCCTCCTCGCCGCACATGAGCTGCACCCGCTCGTAGGAAATCTGCTTCCCGGCCAGCTTCTCATAGGAGAGCTCGGCGAGGAAGGTTCCGTCCGGCGCGAGGGTGATCGGCACCTCATAGAGCTCCTCGTCATAGCCGCCCAGGGTCACCCGCAGATTCTGCGGGGCCGGGGTGTTCCCCCGCGGGCGCACCAGCCCCCAAAGGCGGATGGTGTCGCTGGACATATAGATCGGCCGGTCGGTATAGAGGTAGGAGACGTACTGCTCCTTGCCCGTGGGCGGGCTGTCCTGCTGGAGCGAAAAGAGGTCGAGATAGGGCCGCTCGCCGTGCTCGATCTCGAGCAGCGCCGTGCTCTGGCGGCTGTCCTCTTTCGTCCCGGCCGCAATAAGGGCCGTTCCGTCGGCGGCGCTCGAGCCCGTGGCGTCAATCTCCCCGCCCGAAAGGGTGATTTTTACATTCCCCAGGGCCTCCCCGCTCTGCGAATCGTTGAGCCAGAAGAGATTGTCCCCGTCCGCCTGCACGCTGTAGACCGACAGGTCGCTGACCTGGATGAATTTCTGGAGGGAGAATTCCTCCCCGTTTTTGGGGCTTTTGATCTTCACGTCGAAGTAGTACCAGCCGTAGTCGTACTCGCCCGGCAGAATCAGGTAGCTCGGCCCCCAGTAGGAGCGGTTCCCGGTGCTCTGCGGGGTGGTAAGCGCCACCTGGAAGGTGCCGAGGTTATCCAGAGCCGCGGTGTCCACCTCGGGGCGCACCGAACTTGGGAAGCTGGTTTCGTTGCGGGCGTCCATGAGCGCTTGCAGGGCGCTCTTATAGTCCTGCGCGCCCTTAAAGCGGTAGACCGAGACGCTCGCCTCGGGGCTTGCCTGCTGGAAGCTGTCATCGCAGTTGACCGCGATGAGCGGCGCCTCTCCGGGCAGGAAGTTTTCCGAAATGGGCGATGCGTTTTCAAAATAACCGCCCGAGCGGTAGCCCTCGCCCTCGATCTCGGAGGTTTTGAAGCTAAAGCTCGTTTCCTTCCCGAGCAGCTCGCCGTCCCCTGCGGGCAGCTGCGCGTCCAGGGTGGCGGTGTAGATGGTCAGCGGCTGGAGCCCCTCCTTGGGCACGAAGGCGATACGGTCGGCCGCCTTTTTGACAGTGCCCTCGACAGGGGTGCCGTCCTCCTCCTTTTTGAGGGTAAAGTGGCTGAGAAAGTCCTCCTCGCTCACCGTGGCCCGCGAGAAAACGAACTCGATCCCACTTACAGTGGGGACATAGTCGGTCCCGTCCCGCGGGGTGGTTTCGAGCACCGCGAAGCCCGCGCTCGTCTGGAAGGCCCAGGAGCGCAGCACCACTCCGCGCTTATCAAGCAGGCGCAGGTTGACGACGGTATTTTCCCCAAAGGGCTGCGCCGGGGTGAGGGTAAAGCCCTGGCCCTCCTTTTTAAGGGTAAACTCCTGCTGCGGCTCGAGCTGCAGCAGGCCCTTCAGGGCGTCGGCCGAAAGGCTCTCCTTCCCGCCATACTGGATGGTGAAGGCCGCGTCGGCGGCGATCAGCCCATCCTTTTCCCCGGCGCTCACCGAGAAGGCGGAGACATCGAGCTCACCGGCGTCGACCGTCTTTTTTTGGCAGCCCGCAAACAGCCCCAGTGTGAGCCCGAGTGCGAGCAGCACGCTGATCAGGCGGCAGGCGGGACGTTGGGTAAATCGGTTGGCAGAATACATGCGCTTCCCCTCCATTGTGTTTATTCTGGTTTCATTCTGTCACATTTTTTGCTTCTATAAAAGTAGTGGCAGAAATCCTTCCTTTTCCTGCATCGAAATGATTAAACCGTACCAACTGTATTATTTGCATTAGTACAGCATCAGATTATCATATCCCGGTGAGGATGTCAACGGCCGCATTGCGGTTGACATTTTACGCCGGAACCCTTATGCTTTGGATAACCGTCAGAACCCGACCGGACAAAGCAAAGGAGGCTTTTATGAGCGAGCTATTGGAGTTTTCCAGCAGGGGCGGCTTTAGAGACTGGCTGCAGGAACACTGTTTATCGGGCGCCGGCGTCTGGCTGCTGTTCGGAAAACCCGGCGGGCCGAAGACGCTCACCGCGAGCGAAGCGCTGCAGGAGGCCCTCTGCTTCGGCTGGATCGACGGGCAGATGCAAAGCCTGGACGATAAATCCTACAAAAAGTATTTTTCCCAGCGCCGGGAAAACAGCAAGTGGTCAAAGAAAAACAAGGCCCTGGCAGAAGATCTCGAGCGGCAGGGGATCATGACCGACCACGGCAGAGCGAAAATCATGGAGGCCAAGCAAAACGGCCAGTGGAACGCCCCGAAGGCCGGCACAGTCACCGAGGAGCAGACCGCCAGCCTGACCGCAATCCTCAGGGGATACGAGCCCGCCTGCAGCAATTTCCTGGCGATGTCCCCGTCGGTCAAAAAAACGTATACCCGGGCCTATTTTGATGCGAAAACGGATGCCGGGCGTGAAAAGCGCCTGGCGTGGATGGTGGACCGCCTCAACCAAAATTTGAAGCCCATGTGATGTTACAAGCCGTCACCGAAACGCCGTCCGAGGGGCGCGCCTCTCTCTTTCAAAGCGAAGGCCGACGCTGCGCCCCCTATAAATGCACAGGCAGCAGATTTTATCTGCTGCCTGTGCATTTTATTATGCGTGCTCCCGGTAAGGAGCGGCTTTTGCATTTTAGTCCTCGAATTTCTTCTGATAAGAGCGCCAGGAAATGGCCCACTGCTTCGGATCGTCGAAGGGGGATTCGTCGTTGCGGTGCGCGCTGGAATTGTGCGGCGCGCTCTTGACGATTTCGGGATTCGTATAGGCCTCCTCCACGATCTGCGCGATGGCGTCGGCGTACTCGTCGATGTCCTCCTTGGAGGTGAACTCGGTCGGCTCAAGGGTGAAGGGCTGGGGCACCACATAGGGGTGGTGGCTGGTCCAGTAGTGCAGGCCGAAGTCGCACATCCGCCGCTGCACGTCCTCGGTGGAAACGCCGGTTTCGTCAAAGAGCTTCTGGAAGCTGTAGCGCGCCTGCTCGACCCGCTGCTCCCCGCTGTCGAAGGGCACCGAGGTGCCGCGCAGCTCTAGAATCCGCTTGTAGAGATAGTTGTTGTTGAGCGAGGCGATCTTGGCCACCTCGTAGAGCCCCTCGGCCCCCAGCGCGCGCATCCAGGCATAAGCCTTGAGCACCACCTGCGGGGTGCCCTGGTAGACGCGCACCTTGCCGATCGAATGCGGCAGCTCGTCGTTCAGGAAATACTTCTCCCCGTCAAAATCCACGACCGGCGCGGGCAAAAAGTCGGCGAAGTCCTTCGAGACGCCCACCGCGCCGGTGCCGGGGCCGCCGCAGCCGTGCGGGGTGGAAAAGCTCTTGTGCAGGTTAAAGAAGCACATGTCGAAGCCCGCGTCCCTGGCCCTGGTGATCCCGAACAGGCCGTTGGCGTTCGCCTGGTCGTAGGCGCAGTAGCCGCCGACCGAATGGACCAGCTCGGTGAATTTTTTGATCTCGCCGTTATAGAGCCCGGTGTCCTCGGGGTTGGCGCAGATAAAGCCGGCAGTGCGCTCGTTGACCAGGGCTTTGAGCTGCTCGAAGTCGGGATAGCCGTCCTCGCGCGGGCCGACGGTGCGCACCTTGAAGCCCTTGACGATGGCGCTCGCCGCCGCCGAGGGGTGGGAGAAGAGGGTGGTGATGATCTCGTCCTTCTGCTCACCCTTGCCGTCGTGCTCGACCTTGGCACGGATCAGCGAAGCCATCGTCATCAGCGCCTGGGAGCCGGACTGCGGCTGGAAGGAGACCCGGTCCATCCCGCAGATTTCACGCAGCAGCAGGTCGGTCTTGTACATGATTTCCAGAATCCCCTGCACGCTTCTCTCGTCCTGCAGCGGGTGCAGCTCGCTCATCTTGGGCGAACGCGCGAGGCGCTCGTTGATCTTGGGGGAGTACTTCATGGTGCAGGTCCCCTGCCCGATCTCGACGTTGAGATCGGCCCCGATCACCTCCTGGGTGATCCGCAAAAAGTGGCGCAGCACCCGCGCCTGGGAAACGCAGGGCAGCGCGGGGGCCTTTTGGCGGCGCATCCCCTGCGGGATGGTGGCATAGACGTCCCCGGCCTCTTTTTTCAGCGCCTCGCTTGCCAGCGGAACCTCGATCCCGCGGTGGCCCGGATTGTGCAGCTCGAAGATGATCGGCTCGTTCCACTTCGCCTGGTGGAAGTCGCGCACCTTAAAATCACGGTTAATTTTTTTCATACTATTTCCCCTCCTTGCCAAGGATCTCGCAAAGGGCGCCGGCCAGCGCATCGATGTCGTCCTTCGTATGGACCTCGGTCACGCAGAAGAGGGCGCAGCCCTCCATCCCCGGGAAGAGCCCCCCGAGGTCCCGCCCGCCGAAGATGTGGCGGGAGAGGAGCTGGTCGTTAATCTCCCCTACGCTCTTGCCGGTTTTCGAGAAGTCCACGACGAACTCGCTGACAAAGCACTGATCCAGATACTTGACCGATACGCCCCCGATACAGGAGAGCTTCTTCGCCGCATACCGGGCGTTGTAGAGCATGGTCTCGCCCAGCTCCTGCATCCCCTGCGGGCCCATCAGCGAGAGGTAGACCCCCGCCGTGATCCCCCAGAGCGCCGCCTGGGTGCCGACGTATTCCTTGCCGTGCTCGCGGTCGGCGAAGGAGGTGCGGTCATAGTAGACGTCGCCGAAGCCGTATTCGCCCTCGACCTCGGTGCGGGTGATCCCGAAGAGGCGCGAGGGGTATTCCCGCACCAGGCGCTCGTCGTCCATGGTGGCGATGAAGCCGCCCTGGCCGCCGCCGTAGTTCATGTGCATGCCCAGCGGCTGCACATCGCCGCAGACGATGTCCGCGCCGAGATTGACCGGCGCCTCGAGCACGCCCAGCACGGCCGGGTCGGTGCCGATGATACACAGCGCCCCGCACGCATGGCAAAGCTCGGCCGCCTCGCGGGCGTTCCCCGCCACCGTGCCGAGGAAGGAGGGGGTCTCAAAGTACAGTGCGGCGACGTCCTCGCCGAGCAGCTTTTTGAGGCTATCAAGATCGAACTGGCCGCTCTCGCGCTCGAAGGGCAGCACCACGATTTCCATCGCCGGGGTGCAGTAGTTGCGGATCACCGCCAGCTTGTCGGGCAGGATGTTTTCGCACACGACCGTCTTTTTGCGGCCGGTGGCGCGTTCGGCCATCCGGATCGCGGTGGCCGCCGCCTGCGCCCCGTCGATGGCCGGGACGTTGACCACCTCCATGTCGAGCAGCTCGGCCATCAAGGACTGGTACTCGAACAGGAGCTGGAAGCGCCCGTGGTCCTCGTAGGGCTCGCCGGCATAGGCGCTGAGGATCTCGGCGCGGGAATTGATCTCGTCGCAGATGGCCGGAACGTAGTGCTGGTAGCAGCCCGAGCCGAGGAAGTTTATGTTCTCCTCGCAGGTCTCGTTCTTCCCCAACATGCCGGACACGGTGCGGTAGAGCTCATACTCCGAGCGGATGGCCTTTGGCATGTCGAGGCTCCGGTGCAGCCTCAGCTCGTCGGGCACGTCGCAGTGCAGCTCCTCGACCGAGGAGATGCCGACAAAGTCGCACATCTCCCGCTTGATCGCCTCATCCGAGTTCGGGATGTAGGGGTGATGGGAAAATTTATGATCCATATTCCTTGCTTCCTTTCATGAAAAAGCTTTGTTTAGGCGATGCCGCCGCCATCCACCACCAGCGCCGCGCCGGTGACCCAGGTGGACAGCTCGCTCGCAAAGAAGAGCACCGCGTTGGCGATGTCCCGGGGCTCCCCGATCCGCGCCAGCGGCCGCCCGTAGGAGGAGGATTTGAGGAATTCGTTCTCCTCAACCTTGAGCTGCCGCCCCTCGTCGCGCAGCAGCGGGGTGTCGGTGTCGCCCGGGCAGACGCAATTGACCCGGATGTTCTGCGCGCCGTGGTCGATGGCCATCGCGCGGGTCATATTGACGATCCCGCCCTTGGCCGCGCAGTAGGCGACCGCCTGGTCGCCTCCCTTGATCCCCCAGCCCGAGCCGGTATTGATAATACTTCCGCCGCCGCCCTTAGCCATGATGGGCACCACGTATTTGGACATCAGGTAGGCGCCTTTCAGCGTCGCGTCGAGCACCAGGTCCCAATCCTTTTCCTCGAGGTCCACCACCGTTTTGCGGCGGACCACGCCGGCGTTGTTATGTAAAATATCAATCCTGCCGTACTTGCGCTCGATCCCGGCGACCGTCGCCCTCACCTGCTCCTGGTCGGTCACGTCGCAGCGGTAGAACCCGGCCTCGCCGCCCTGCTGGCAGATGGCCTCGGCCTCACGCTGGCCCGCGCCCTCGTTGAGGTCCACCATGCAGACGGCGGCCCCATGCTGCGCGAGCAGCTGCGCCGTAGCGAGCCCGATCCCCGAGGCTCCGCCCGTGATCACCGCTACCTTGCCGCTCAGGCATAATTCGTCTTTCATATTACGCTCCTTTCCTATGCGCCTTACATTCTTTCCCCGCCCCGCTTCGCGCAAAAAGGGGACGGGACCCGCCGCGGCACGCAGATCTGCACAGCGCCTGTTCCGGGCCATACGCCCGTCCATGGCTTTTGCAGCCGGAAATTTGCGCGCCGGTGAGGGAAAACCGGGAGTGTTCCCGGCTTGACAACCATTAAAAAATTCGGTTTCCCAAGGACTAAGTCCTTGGGCGGGTGCGGGCAGATGGGCACACGCATTTTTGGCGCCCGACCAAAAATGCCGACTCGCTTCGCGAGCGGTGCGCCTCACGGGCGGGAAACGAGTCGTTTCCCCCCGTGTACCCCCTTTCGGGTTAATCCCTGGTTTCCAAAGGACTAAGTCCTTTGGCGGGTGCGGGCAGAGCCCGCGACCTTTCCGATTGGCTGGCACCCGCCGCGACAGAATCCTCCTTCGGATCAGGAAGGGGAGTGACGACGTTCCAGTGGAACGTTGGCACGTGGGGAAACCCTATCAAGGGGTTTCCCGTGTCCATTTTTATTGCTTCGCTACGCTCAACAATAAAAAAATACCCGCCGTGCGCCTTCGCGCGGCGGAAGCCTTTCATTCCTTCCTCTTTCAGGATAACATCTGCGGTAAATTTTTTCAACTTCCCGCGGCGGATTCATCAAAAGTTTACAATCACACGATCATTTTTTCTACTTTTACTTTATCCCGCCAAGGCGCGCAGCCGCCCCTCGTCGACAATTTCTATCATCCCGCGGGAGAGCCTGACCATCCCTTCGCCCTGGAAATACTTGAGCATGCGGGTGACCACCTCCCGCGCGGTGCCCAGATGGTTGGCGATCATGTCGTGGGTCAGCTCCATCCGCCCGCTGCCCTCGATGGCCTGCTGCTCGAGCAAAAAGAGGGCCAGGCGCTTGTCAAAGCTCATGAAGAGCACCTGCTCCATCACCCACATCACATCCGAAAAGCGGGAGGCGATGAGGTGGTTGACGGTGTCCGCCACCGCGATGTTCTGCTGCGAGAGCTCGCCGAAGAGGGCGGTCGGGATGAGGATGACCTCGCTGCCGCGCTCGGCCTCGATCCAGACCTCGAAGTTGATGTCCCGGAAGATGCACGCCGCCGAAAACAGGCAGATGTCCCACTCGAGCAGCCGGTAGAGGGTGATCTCCCGCCCGGACTGGGAGAGGATATACACCCGCAGCCGCCCGCTTCGCACCAGCATAAGCCCCGCGCAGTCCTGCGAGCCGCGGTGCAGCTTGTCGCCCTGCCGGTAGGACAGGCGGGCGCATTCCTGCCGCAGCCGTGCCTGCTGCGCCGGCTCCAGCTGCGTATAAAACGGCAGCCCCTCCTGTAAAAACTGGAAGTCCTCCTTATCCAGTATGGGGACCACCTCCTTTCCTTCTCCCCTTATCTTACCACACTCACGCGCAATTACAAGGCCCGTCTGCGTGCTAAGCCGGGCGGCGGGCGGCATATAGATAGATACACTTCTTATGGAGGTATCGCCATCGTGAATATACGTTTTCCCTCCTCTCCCCCGCCGGCCGAGGTGCCGGTGAGCGCCCCCGGACCCCATCCCGCGCTCCAGGTCGGCGCACCCAACCGCTATTACGCCCAGCTGCTCTCCCAGGACATCGCCTACACCAAGGGGGAGATGAGCGCCATCTATCAATATCTCTACCAGCAGTGGCGCACAAATGAGCAGTATCCCGAGTTCGCCGGCACCCTGCTTCGGATCGCCAAGGTGGAGATGGAGCACCTCGAAATGCTCGGGAAGCTCATCGTCCTGCTCGGCGGGGACCCGCGCTGCCAGACGCAGCTTGGCAACCGCTTCACCTTCTGGAACGGGAACATGGTTTTTTACGGCCGGCCGCTGAGCCGCATGCTGCAAAACGACATCCGAAGCGAGCGGGACGCCCGGGACCTCTATCTCTCCCAGGCGCGCTTTGTCAAGGACGAGGAGCTCTCGGCCGTGCTGGCGCGCATCGCGGCGGACGAGGAGGTGCATTTAGCACTCTTCCAGTCCTTCCTGGCGCGCTTCGAGGCGGGCAAGCTCAGCTGACGGCTCATATTCTCCCCGTTTTTCGGGAATACTAGCCCCAAATACAGGAAATGGGGGCGGCGCATGAAACAGGGAGAGCGCTTGACGCCGGACTATGCCGGAAACCTTCGCACACTGGACGGGCTGCTGCGCATAAATGAGAGCTTCGACATCGTGGGAAGGGAGTTCACCACCGGAAGCAGGCGGGCAAAGCTCTATTTTATCGACGGCTTTGCCAAGGACGAGGTGATGGAAAAAATCCTCGAATATCTGATGGGCCTGTCCCCCGGGGACACCGAGCCGGCCGAGGACGCTTCGCAGTACTGCGAGCGGTTCATCACCTACGTCGAGGCGGACCTCAGCGATCAGTGCGGCGACATCGTCACCGGGGTGCTCAGCGGCACGCTCGCGCTGCTGATCGAAGGGTATGCGCAGGCGATCATGATCGACGCGCGCACCTATCCGGCGCGCAGTGTGGCGGAGCCGGACGACGACCGGGTGCTGCGCGGCTCGCGGGACGGCTTCGTCGAGACCCTGGTGCACAATACCGCCCTGATCCGCCGCCGGGTGCGCGACCCGGCGCTGACCATGGAAATCCTCACCGTCGGACAAAAGTCCAAGACCGACGTGGTGCTCTGCTACATGAAGGGCGCGGCCGACGAAAAGTTTCTCTCCACCATCCGCAAAAAAATAGGGGATATCACCATCGGGGCGCTGACCATGAGCCAGGAGAGCCTGGCGGAATGCCTGGTGCGCCCGCGCTGGTACAATCCCTTCCCGCGGGTGCGCTACACCGAGCGCCCCGACGCGGCCACCGCCAGCGTCTTTGAGGGGAGCATACTGGTGCTGGTGGACAACTCCCCCTCGGTGATGATCCTGCCGGCCTCCCTCTTCGACTTTGTGCAGGACACCAACGACTACTACTTCCCGCCCCTGGTGGGCACCTACCTGCGCCTGGTGCGCATCGCGGTCTTCCTGCTGACGCTCCTGCTCACCCCGGTGTGGTACCTGCTGGTGAAAAACCCGCAGCTCATCCCCGGCTGGCTGGAGTTCATCCAGGTGCAGGAGCCAAACGGCGTGCCGCTGATCGTCCAGCTGCTGATCATCGAGTTCATCATCGACGGGCTCAAGCTCGCCTCGCTCAACACCCCGAGCGTGCTGAGCAACTCGTTCAGCGTGGTGGGGGCTCTGATCCTGGGGGACTTCGCCGTCAAGGCGCGTTGGTTCGTGCCCGAGGTGGTGCTCTACATGGCCTTCGTGGCCATCGCCAACTTCACCCAGCCCAGCTTCGAGCTGGGGTACGCCCTCAAGCTCTACCGGGTGCTGATCCTGATCTTGACCGCGCTGTTTAACTATTGGGGCTTCGCCGCCGGGGTGCTGATCATGCTGCTGACCGCCGCCGGGACCAAGACCGCCACCGGGCGCGGCTATCTCTATCCGCTGATCCCCTTCCATCCAAAGGCACTGCTCTCGCTGCTGGTGCGCCAGCCGATCAGCCACAGGAACAGCTGAACAAACGGGCTGCCGGATATTCCGGCAGCCCGTTTGCTTAGGTTTACTCTTGCTCGTCCTTCCTGACCCATTCGATCCGGTACCCGATAACCTCCGCGATCTCTTGTGCCTCCCGGTATTTTAAGGTCCCGCGTGTGAGCTTATTGCTCAAATTGGCCACGCTGTCCTGCCGGCCATATTGCTCGTTGATACGGCGTACCACCTCGCTCATGGTACATCCTGAGCGGACAATGGCGGATTTAATCTCTTCTTTTAGCCCCATTGGAATCACCTCATATTTTCATTATACCGTATAGAAAACATATTTTCATCAGCTTTCCCAGTAGAGCAGCTTTTTTTCTTTCCTGCAGTCAGAGGCGCAAAATCATTTTTTTCGCAACCCATTACATCCTTTTGTCGAAGACAAATGGTCAGAGATTACCCTCGAATGCGAGTGCATGTTGACCGAAAGTGAACTGGAATTTGTACAAGAATGCTTCGATACCATTGAAGACATTAATCAACGGGAACGAACCTTTCTATACCGGCAGGGCTTTCAGGACTGTATCCGCCTGCTCAAAGACATTGGTATACTCTGCTGACCCAGTATTCGGAGTATTGCTGCGGGCACTCTTCATGTCTCCTTCAAAATAAACACCGGAATCGGTGGGTCGCCCGGCCGGTTATAAAACGGGGCGAGCAGCACGGTATATTCCCTGCTGTCGATGGTGCGCAGGTATTGCAGCAGCGCATCCCGCTCCTCATAGCCGGTGTCGCCCCCGTGATAGATGCAAAGGCTCATTACCCCGCCGGGACGCAGCAGGCGCAGCCCCGCTTCGATGGCGGCTATGCTTGAGGGCGGCCTTGTATAGATGGAGTGGTCGCCCCCCGGCAGGTAGCCGAAGTTGAAAACAACCGCATCCACCCTGCCCGCCTGGGCGTATTTCTCCATATGCTCGTGTGAATCGAGGAGCACCCGGGCGCGGGCGGAAAATCCCTTTTCCTTCAGCAGGGCGCGCGTACTTTCCACCGCCTCGGGCTGGATGTCGAAGGCCAGCACCCGCCCGCTCTCCCCCACCAGCGAGCAGAGAAAGGCGGTGTCCTTCCCCCGCCCGGCGGTGGCGTCGATGCAAAACATCCCCTCCCGGATATGCCCGGCGAGGAAGCGGTGCGACAGTCCCAGGGTATTGAGCGGATACTCCCTGCCGCTCATTGCAGGTACTCGCCCACCAGGCGGTTGACAAGCGCGCCGTCCGCTTTGCCGCCGACCCTTGGCATGAGCGCGCGCATGACCTTTCCCTTGTCGTGCGCCGTGGGCCGGGGGAGCCCCAGCTCACCCAGCACCTGCTTGATCGCCTGGCGGATCTCGTTTTCCTCCATCTGTTTGGGCGCATAGGCCGCGTAAAGCTCCAGGCGCAGCTTACATTCGTCCTCGATGTCCCGGCGGCCCTTCGCGCTCTCCATCGTCTCCCTGACCTGCTTGAGCTCGCGCTGGACAATGGCGTTTTCCTCCTCCCCGCTCAGAGGGGCGCGCTTGTCCTTCTCCTTGGCTTTGAGCGCTGAAAGCAGCAGCGAGAGCGCCTCCTTGCGCGGGGCGTCCTTGGCCTTGAGCGCCGCCATCATATCCGAGCGGATCTGCTCGATCTTACTCATATCCATCTTCCTTTCGCAGTAACGGTTCTGTTTTTATCATACCACCGCAAGGCCGGATTGTTAAGCGGCGGGGAAAATTTTTTCCGCCTCCTTCCCCTGCCGCCGAAAGCGCGATATAATAAAGGAAAAGCATGGCACCGGAAAGGAGTCCTTCACCGATGGAAGAAAAACATTTTGTTTCCCGCAAACGGCTCGCGCAGGCCGCGGCGCTGGCGGGGGCAGCGGGAACGCTGCTGGCTCTGCTGCTGAGCGCACTGAGCGGCGCGCTGGCCGTGCGCCTTTTCCGCTATCTCGGGCAGGCGCGGCGCACCATGGTCACCCTCGAGGAGGCCGCAAAGCTCTACCTCGAGGAGCACGAAAAAGAGGCGCCCGGCCAGAAGAAAAAGTAAAACGGCGGATTGTATCGGCCGCCCGCCATAACGGTGACGCCGGTACCGGACAGACGGGCGGGAGAGTGGAATACTTACAAAAAGCTTTCGGGAGGGCTGCCGGATGGAAAGGCTGATCCTGGTGCGTCCGGGCGAAGAGCATGAGGCCGCGGTGATGGACTACCGCCGCCGCTTCCTCTGCGCGGGCGAGGTGCTGCACGGCTGCGCCGGGCTCGAGCGCTTCGAGCGCTACGGCGGCTGGCTGCAGATGATGCGGGACAACTGCCGTGAGGAGACGGTGCACGCCCCGCTGGTGCCCGCCACCACCTTTCTCGCCCTGCGCGAGGAGGACGAGCAGCTCGCCGGGGTGATCGACGTGCGCCACCGGCTAAACGACTACCTGCTCGCACAGGGCGGGCACATCGGCTACAGCGTGCACCCTGACCTGCGCCGCCGGGGATACGCCAAGCAGATGCTTTCCCTGGCGCTGGAGGAATGCCGCAAAATGGGGATGCGGCGGGTGCTCGTCACCTGCGATAAGGAAAACGCCGCCTCGGCCAGAACCATCCGCGCAAACGGCGGGGTGCTGGAAAACGAGGTCGAAGCGGGCGGCCGGACCACCCAGCGCTATTGGATCGCGCTCCCATAACCCTTTTGCATTCAAATGCAAAAAGAGCCTTTGGCGTTTCCCGCCAAAGGCTCTTTTTATCGCGTCGCCCGTTGCTGCACGCTGGGAATCCCCAGCTGATCGCGGTACTTCGCCACGGTGCGCCGCGCGACCGAGAAGCCCTCGCCCTGCAGCAGCGCGCAAAGCCGGCTGTCGCTCAGCGGCTCCCCCGGGTCCTCCGCTCTCACCAGCTCGGCGAGGCGGCAGCGCAGCGCGTCGCTGCCGGGCGCCTCCCGGCCCTCCCCGGCGTTTGTCCCTTTGAGGGCGGCCCCCCGCGCGCAGAAGAAATATTTCAGCGGGAAGGTCCCGCGCCGGCAGCACAGATACTTCCCCGCGACCGCCCGGCTGACGGTCGAGGGGTGGAGCGAAAGCTCGCTTGCGACCATCCCGAGCGTCAGCGGGCGCAGCGCCCCCAACGGCTCCTCAAAGAAGGGGCGCTGCCGCGAGAGGATCACCCGGCAAACCGCCTCGATGGTGTGCTGCCGGCGTTCGATCGCCTCCATCACCCAGCGCGCCTGGGCGAGCTTCTCCCGAAGATACTCCTTCGCCTCGCCCTGCCGCAGCAGCTCGCGATACTCGCCGCCAATCGACAGCGCCGGTATGCGCCCCTTGCAGGGCCGGATGCGCAAATTTTCGCCCTCCCGTTCGACCACGACATCCGGCAGGATGTACGGCGCCTCTTCCCGCCCGAACGAGGCGCCGGGGTGCGGGTCGAGCTTCCGCAGCCTGGCATAGCACGCCCGCACCCGGGCGGCCGACACGTCCAGCTGCCGCGCCACCTTGGAGAAGTGCCCCTTTGCAAGCTCGCACAGATACCCGCGCGCCAGGGCGCAGATCAACTCGTCGTCCTCCCCCCGGCGCTCCAGCTGCAGGCACAGGCAGTCGCCGAGGTCATATGCCCCCACCCCCGCCGGGTCGAGGGTGCGCAGATAATCCACCGCCTCCCGCGCCGCCCCAGGGTCCACCCCGGCGAGACGGCCGAGCTCCCCGGTCCCACAGGTGAGGTAGCCGTTTTGATCCAGCGCGCCGAGCACCACCTCGAGCAGCCCCTCCTCGATCCCGCCGAGGCTCACGTCGAACTGGCTTTTGAGATAGTCGTAAAGGCTGCCCGGCCCGGCCAGAGCCTCCTTCCCCCCGCGCCAATCGACGGGCAGGTCGTCCCGCCCGCCGCTCCCGGCAGCCGGCAGGTCTTCGTAATCCGTCCCAGGATCGGGGAGCTCCTCCGGCGGTTCGGGCGGCTCGAGCTGGAGCACGGGGTTTTCCAGCTGGAGCGCTTCGAGATATTCCCGCAGCCCGGCGCTGTCCAGCGCCAGCAGCCGCAGGTACTGCAGCTGCCGCTGGGACAGGGCTTGGCGCTGGGAGAGGGACTGTTCCAGCCCCGGCGCCTGTTGTGCCATATATCCCCCTCCTTTCGTCCGCTTTTTAAAAGGAGCCCGGGAGGCTCCCGGGCTCCTGATTTTACCGGAGCATTCCCTTATAGATCCCCGGCACGCTGTCCGGGATGGGCACCGCGCCGCAGTACCGCTCATAGAACTCGAGCGGGCCCGCGTCCCCGACGATGGCGTAGGCATAGCCCCGGGCCTTCAAGTCCTCCAGCGCGATGTCCAGCAGCGCCTTGCCCAGCCCCTGCCGCCGCAGGTCGGGACGCACTCCGGTCGGCCCGAAGAAGTCCCTGCAGGTGGCCTCGCAGCAGGAGAAGCCCGCGAGCCCGTCCTCCTGCAGCGCGATGAAGCAGGTCGAGGGCTGGCGCGCAAAGGCCACGGCGCACTCGTCCGCCCATTCCTTGCCGAACTCCTCGGCCACCCAGCGCAGCACGGTGCTGCGCTCGGGCGGCAGCGCGCGGCGCACCGTGAAGCCCTTCGATTCGAGCTTCCTGCGAAGGTTCAGGTCCGGCGCGAATTCATACAGCTTGACCAGCATGTCCGCCATGGAAAGCCCCCCTTTTTATGGACAAACGTCACTTGTGATACAGCTTCTTGGTCTGATACTGCGGCTCGCAGGTCAGGTTCATCCCCAGCTTGCGGAAGGTCGAATCGTCCACATGCGAGAGGATGACCGACGAGTGCGCCTCGCACCCGCGCAGCTTGTGCAGCTGCTTCATGGCGAGCTCGGCCGTCGGGTTGGTCGCCGCGCAGATCGAGAGCGCGACCAGGATTTCATCGGTGTGCAGCCGGGGATTGTGGTTGCCCAGGTGCTTGGTCTTCAGGTTCTGGATCGGCTCGATGATGATGGGCGAGATCAGGTGGATGTCGTGCTGGATTCCGCCGAGCACCTTGAGGGCGTTTAAGAGCACCGCCGCGCTCGCCCCGAGCAGGGGGGACGTCTTGCCGGTGATGATCCGCCCGTCGCAAAGCTCGATGGCGGCCGCCGGCATGCCGGTGCTCTGCGCGCGCTCGAGCGCCGCGGCGATCACCCGCCTGTCCGAGGGCGTCACCTCCGCCTTGTTCATCAGCAGCTCGACCTTGTAGACCGTTTCGGCGTCCACCCGCCCCTGCCGCTGGTCGCACAGCGCCTGGTAGTACCTGCGCACGATCTCCTGGCGGGAGGCCGCGCAGACCGCGTCCTCGTCGGTTACACAGTACCCGGCCATGTTGACCCCCATGTCGGTCGGGGACTTGTAGGGACACTTCCCGGTGATCTTCTCGAACATGGCGCTGAGCACCGGGAAGATCTCCACGTCGCGGTTGTAGTTGACGGTGGTCTCGCCGTAGGCCTCGAGGTGGAAGGGGTCGATCATATTGACATCGTTGAGGTCGGCGGTGGCCGCCTCATACGCGAGGTTAACCGGGTGCTTTAAGGGCAGGTTCCAGATCGGGAAGGTCTCGAACTTGGCATACCCCGCCTTGACCCCCCGCTTATACTCGTGGTAGAGCTGGGAGAGGCAGGTGGCCATCTTGCCGCTGCCGGGGCCGGGCGCCGTCACCACCACCAGCGGACGGGTGGTCTCGATATACTCGTTCTTGCCGTAGCCCTCGTCGCTGACGATCAGCGGGATGTTGGCGGGATACCCCGGGATGGGGTAATGGATATAGGTGCGCACCCCCAGCGCCTCCATCCGCTTTTTGAAGGCGTCGGCCGCCGGCTGGGAAGCGTACTGGGAGATGACGACGCTGCCCACATAGAGCCCGATCCCCCGAAACGCGTCGATCAGGCGCAGCACGTCCAAATCATAGGTGATCCCCAAGTCCCCGCGCACCTTGTTCTTTTCGATGTCCGAGGCGTTGATCACGATCACGATCTCGGCCTCGTCGCGCAGCTCGAGGAGCATCTTCACCTTGCTGTCCGGCGCAAAGCCCGGCAGCACCCGCGAGGCGTGAAAGTCATCGAACAGCTTGCCTCCGAATTCGAGATAGAGCTTGTTGTCAAATTGACCGATCCGCTCTTCGATCCGTTCGGACTGCATACGCACATATTTTTCGTTGTCAAAGCCGACCGCTTTCATAGCACCAGACCTTCCCCTCACATTTTGCCAAAATCACCATACTCCTTCATTATAAAAAATTTTTCAAACTTTTACAACCGGATTTGCCCTCTTTTTTATGGCTGAGCGCAGCGAAGTAAGAAAAAGCAGCAGACGCGCGCCTATTTTCATCTTTTCCGTCCGCCGCCGGTATTTGCGCAAAAAAGCCGCCCGGCGCCAGAAGCGCCGGGCGGCTGATCGCTCGGATTTACTTATTGAAGGTGATCTCTTCGATGATCACACTCTCGACGGGCTTGTCGTTCTCGTCGACCTCGACGTTCGCAATCTTATCCACCGTGTCCATACCGGAATAGATATAGCCGAAGACGGTGTGCTTGTGGTCGAGCCAGGGGGTCCCGCCGACCTCCTTGTACTTCTCGATCACGTTCTCGGGGAAGCCGGCCTCTTTCATCTGGTCGAGCATCTCCTCGGGGACCTCCTTGGCCTGCACGATGAAGAACTGGCTGCCGTTGGTGTTCTCGCCCGAGTTGGCCATCGAAAGCGCGCCGTAGAAGTTCCACAGATCGAAGGTGAATTCATCCTCGAACGGCTCGCCCCAGATGCTCTCGCCGCCGGTGCCGTCACCCTTCGGATCGCCGCTCTGGACCATGAAGTCCTTGATCACGCGGTGGAAGGTCAGCCCATTGTAGTAGCCGTTCTCAGCGTGGGTCTTGAAGTTCTCGACCGCCTTGGGCGCATACTCGGGATAGAGCACCGCCCGGAATTCGCCCATGCTGGTCTTGATGGTAGCGATCACGCTGTCCTCACCCGGCTCCTCGAACTGCACGAGGGTCGCTTCCTGGCTCCCGTCTTCGCCGTTTTCCCCTTCGGAGGAACCCTCCTGGGAGGTTTCGGACGAGTTGCCCTCGGCGCCTTCCTCCCTGGATTTCCCGCAGCCGGAGAGCACTGAGGCCGATAAAACAGTAATCGCACAAAGCAAAATCAGAATTTTTTTCACGAATTGTCACCTCAAAAGTTCTTGTTATTCCATGTACCCGTTTATTCTATCATAAAAAGAGAAAAAATCAAACAATATTTTGAAAATTCCCTTTTCCAAACTTCTCACGGATCGGCCGTATCCCCGTCGGGGTCGTAGGAGATGATCTCCACCGTGTTGATGGTAAGGCCCTTCCCGCCTGTCTGCAGGCTCTCGATCATCCCGTCCACCACCTCCTGGCCCTGCACCACCTGGGCGAAAACGGAGTATTCCAACGAATATTCCGGCAGCCCGCCGTAGGTGCGGTAGGCCTCGATCACGTTTTGCGGATAGCAGGCCGCCTCGATTTCATCGAGCTGCCACTCGGGTACCGGACGGCTGCCTGCGATGAAAAAGCGGCTGTCCCCCTTGTCCGTGTCGTCGAGCACTGAAACGGCGCCGGTAATCTGCCACAGGTTCGCGGATATTTCCTGCTTGAAGGGCTTGCCGCCGACCCGGCTAACCCCTTTCTTCCCGCTATCGTCGCTGCTGCCTGAGATCAGCACCGGCAGGCTGCTCGCGAGCAGCCCCCGCGGCCCGATCACCGCGCGGTCGTTGAAAAAGCCCTCCCGCGCCAGGGTGACGAAGTTGTTCACCGCGTTGGGCGCTTCACTGGGGAAGAAGCGCATGCGGATCTCCCCGAAATCGGTGCTGATCACCGCGATGTCCTCCCCCTCGATCAGCGGGGCGAGCTGTAAAAGCGTGACCCGCGACCCGTCGAAGGGCAAAAGTTCGTCCTGCGTCATGCAGCCGCTCAAAGACAGCATGACCGAACAGGCTGTCAGCAACGATACTGCACGCATAGTTTTCGCCTCCCACATTAGCCTGATGTTCTTCCATTATACCCTGCCGGCAGGCAAGCTGAATTAACAAATTGTGAATGATTCTTAAAAAATGGCCGATCGGCCATTTTTTCGCACATCCGCCCCGCGAAAGGCTTGCAGCCACATAAAACTAAATGATATAATGGAAAAAATACGACAAGGCCTTCGGCAAAGGCGCCGTCGGCACGCCCAAGGAGGCTAACACGATGGAATTCGAGAAGGACTATACCCTTGTCAAAATGGAAAAACAAAAGCACATCGCCCTGATCGCGCACGACAACCGCAAGCGCGACCTCATCGAGTGGGTCAAGCAGAACCGCGAAGCGCTCAGCCACCATTTCCTGTGCGGCACCGGGACCACCGCGACCATCGTCGCGCACGAGACCCAGCTGCCGGTCACCGCCTTCAACAGCGGCCCGATGGGAGGCGACCAGCAGGTCGGTTCGCGGATCGCGGAGGGCAAAATTGATTTCATGATCTTCTTCTGGGATCCGCTCGCCGCCCAGCCGCACGATCCGGACGTCAAGGCGCTGCTGCGCATTTCGGTGCTCTACGACATCCCGGTGGCCTCGAACAAATCCACGGCGGACTTCCTGCTCTCCTCCCCTTTGATGGAGGCTCAGTATGAGCGCACCATCATCGACTACGCCAAGCGCATCCGCTCGCGTTCCCAGGAATACAGCGACGCCAAATAAAACCGCGCTGTTTTCCTAAATATTGCAAGGCATATTTTTCACGCTCAGGGTCATCCTGATAAGGTAGCAAACCTAATGCTTGGAGCGTGAAAAACTTTGCTGACCCGTATTGTGAAAAAAACATTGGTCTTCACCTTCGGGGGGACCGGTTACTGCCTGATCGAACTGCTGTGGCGGGGCCACACCCATTGGACCATGTATCTGACCGGCGGACTGTGCTTTTTTCTGATCGAAAACCTCAACCGCACCGTACTGCTGGGGAAAAACCTGGCTGCAAAGTGCGCGGCCGGCGCGGCCGTCATTACGGCGGTGGAGTTCTGCTCGGGATGTATCGTCAATCTTTGGCTGGGGATGAACGTTTGGGATTACCGCACCCTGCCGATGAACCTGCTCGGGCAGATCAGCCTGATGTATTCCTCCCTTTGGTACATGCTCTCCGCCCCGATCATGGGGGTGGCAAAGCTGCTGGACAGCCGGCTGAAAATCGAAGAAGCATAAAGGACGCGCCTCTTGCCTTCAAGGCGGGAATTGGCGTTGCGCCCTTCTCAAAATTTCCATTATGGGTGCTTCCGGAAACAGCGGCCCCGCGAAGGAGGTTCCTTCGCGGGGCCGTCTTTTGCTATTAGGGGTTGAGGATGACGGCGGGGCGGACCTGATCGGATGAACTCAAATAATCTGTACTCAATGTGCCTGCTGCCGCAACATCGACTCCCACACTGCTGTTTTTCGAATTTGGAGAACGCAGCCAACTTATACTTCCGCCATAAATGCTTTTTACCAGATTATAATTGGCTGAAGTTACACTATTTTTAGAGAGATAACTAAACTGCCTGGGAATTTCATAAAGATCACCCGCCCAGCCTACATTATTTTTGCTGCTGCCATAAATTTCATAGGCACTGGGCAGCCAGGCATAGTCTCCCACATATTTGTGCGGTGACAGCTTTCTTCTTTGGGCAGCGGTCAAACTGTTATAGAAATTGCTGCAGTGCGCACGTACCGTGCTGCCGCTGTATGTATTGTTGCCGCCGAATATGCTGCTCGTATAGTTAAAGTTCGCCAGCAGGACGACGGAATTTGTTTTGCCGCCGTACTGGCTACCGCCGGCGTCGATGACCCACCAGCTGCGTCCCGCCCAAGTGATCGTTTGTCCAAGCCTGGAGGAGGTGATATTGTTTCCACTGTCATCCTTCGGGTAAGCCGGCTGCACTGTCACGGTACAGGAGGCGCTGCAGTTGGTGTTTCCTGCGGCAGTGGCGGTGATGGTGGCGCTTCCCGCCGCCACACCGGTAATGGTGACGTTCGCCCCGCTGGCGGTGCTGGCAGGGCTGACGGTAGCGACGGCGGGATTGCTGCTCTTCCATGTCACGTTGGTGTTGAAGGCGTTTGCCGGGGTCACCGTGGCACTCAGTGCAGTGGTTTTCCCCACCGTGACCGTTGCGGCGGCGGCGCTGATTGTAATCCCGGTCGGGCCCTGGTCGGTCACGGTCACGGTATAGGGGGCGCTCGTCACGCCGTCGGCGGTGGCGGTGAAGGTGGCACTGCCCGCCGCGGTCGCGGTCACCAGCCCGGAGGTGCTGATGTTGATATTGGCGCTGCCGCCGGTCTTCGCCCAGGTCACCGCCGGGAGGGTCGCGTTCGAGGGATTGACCGTCGCCGCAAGCTGGGTGGTGACGGTGGTCTTGTCGCTGGTGCGCGTGAGGCTGTTGGTACCCGAGACGGTCACCGAGGCGACGGGAATCTTGTCCTTGACCGTGATGGTGCTGCTCCCGCTTTTACCGCCCACCGTCGCGGTGACGGTCGTGCTCCCCGGCGCGACGGCTGTTACCAGCCCGGTCTGGTTGACCGTCGCGGCGGCCGGGTTGCTGCTGCTCCAGACCGGGGCGGCGCTGGGCGTTACCGTCGCGCTCAGCTGCACCGTTCTCGGCTCCCCCAGGGTGTAAATCGTATAGCTGTTCGGACTGACGCTCACGCTGCCGATGGTTACCACCGTGACGATGCAGCTCGCCTTGTACTGCGCCGTGTCCGGCGCACCCTTGATATGGGCGGTGATGGTCGTGCTGCCCGCCGTCCTGCCGCTGGCGTCGATGGAGGCGCTGCGCCCGTCCGCCGCGACTGTCATCGCGGCGGCGCCGGGATTGCTGTTCGTCCATTCCAGCTCGTCGCTGGATACCCCGCCCGTCAGGGCGGCGGTGAGGGTAAACTGTGTCTCGGCCGCCGTGCCACCGGTGAAGAGGGTATAGGCGGTGTGGCTCAGCGACACCCCTGTCACCGCCGAGACGTTGACCGTGCAGGTGGCTTTTACCCTCCCGCCATAGACGCTGGCGGTGACGGTCGCCGTCCCGCCGTTGTGGGCGGTGATGAGCCCGGTCGCGTCCACCGACGCGACCGCCTCGTTGCTGCTCGTCCAGAGGACCTGTTCGGCGTAGCCGTTCGCCTTCATGTAGGGGTAGCCGGTCGGGCCGGTGGAGCCGGAACTGCCATTTTTCGTCGCGGCGAGCTGCACGCTCTGCCGCCCCTGGGCGTTGTTCGTCTGCAGATAGAGGTTTTTCCCGGTCGCGTCGGTATCCCCGCTCTTGATCGTCAGGCTCTTGATTGCGTTGTAGGTCATTACCGTTTCCTTCACCCCGGCCGCGTGGAAGCCCGGAGCGCTGCCTTGGGAGGTCACGGTGATGGTGAAGTCGGTGTCCTCCTGGGGCGGGGAAGCAAACGGGATTTTATAGTCCCAGCCCGCCCCCTGCCGCACGCCATAGAGGGCCGCGCCACCGCCCGCCGGGGCGGCGGCGACGGTGAAGCCGGTGATCAGGTCCGGATTGTTGTTGCCCAGCTTGACGGTGATCGCTTCCGTCTCCGCCCCGGCGGAGAACAGCGCCGCCCGGGCCGTTCTCCCCTCGGGGACCGGGGCGGGCCCGTAATCGAAGCCCCCGCTCTCGCCGAGCGTCGCCCCGGCGGGCAGGCAGAGCCCCGCCGTCAGCGACAGCGCGAGCGCGAGGATGCAAAGGCGGCGGTTCATCGCACTCCGCCCCCGCTGTATCCGCTCTCCCAGCCCGTCCCGGTGCGAATGCCCGCAACATCGATCTCGAAGTCGTCGAGCGGTATCCGCTCGCTCTCTGGGATGATCCAGTCCCACCGCTTCGCGAGGGCATATTCCCCGGCCGTCAGCTCCCCGGCCTCATACATCGCGGTGTAGATTTCTTTCAGGGCCTCGCGGTCCCCGGCGGTAATGAATGCGGAAATATTTTGTTCAAAAACTTCCAGCTCCTCCTGTCCCCCTCGGAGAGTTAGGGGGCCCACGGGGGGATGATTCCCCCCGTGAGACGCGCCATCGGCGTCAGCCGATAGCTGCATTCCCGCAGGAATGCTGCGCGCCCCCCTTCCCCCTAGCGTAAAGCCGCCCAGCATACAGAGTGCCAACGCGGCCAGGATGATGGCCAACAGCTTTCTTTTCATGCTTTCGTCCTCCTCAAAAAAGACCTGTAGCATAGGTTGCTTTCGGTCTTCCATTGTGAGGGATTCGGCGAAAAAAGCCGTTTTGACTTGAAATCCGTTCCAAAACAGGATATAATTAGGATAAATTCGGAAGGGGTGGGTTAAAAACCTGCCGCTCCTTTTAAAAAACAGCAAAAAGACGACCGTTAGTAACCTATACTAACGGTCTTTTGTACTCTCAAAAAGTGCCCGGGCCTTGCGGCCCGGGCACTTTTTATCTCTTTTATTTTTTCAGCACAGCCTTGTGGAAGACCTTCTTGCCCTTTTTGATGATCAGGGCGCCGCCGGCAAAGTCCTCTTCGCTGACCATGGCGTTCGCATCGGTGACCTTCTGCTCGGCGATGGTGCAGCCCCCCTGCTGGATGAGCCTGCGGCCCTCCCCCTTGGAGGGGACCAGCCCGCAGGCCAGCAGCAAATCAAGCACCGGCAGCTTGCCGTCCTGGAAGCTGCTGGCTTCAATCTCGGTGGTGGGCATGTGCGCGCTGTCGGTCCCCTGAGAAAAGAGCGCCTTGGACGCTTCGAGCGCCTTATCCGCCTCTTCCTTGGAGTGCACCATGGCGGTCACCTCGTGGGCGAGGATTTCCTTGGCCTTATTCAGCTGCGCGCCCTCCCAGCTCTCCATCGCCTCGATCTCCTCGATGGGCAGGAAGGTCAGGAGCTTGAGGCACTTGACAACGTCCGCATCGTCGATGTTGCGCCAGTACTGGAAGAACTCGTAAGGACTGGTCTTTTCGGGATCGAGCCAGACCGCGCCGTTTTCGGTCTTGCCCATCTTCTTGCCTTCCTTGGTGGTCAGCAGGGTGAAGGTCATGCCGCTGACCTCCTGCCCCTCGGCCCGGCGCACCAGCTCCACGCCGCCGATGATGTTCGACCACTGGTCGTCCCCGCCCAGCTCCATCTTGCAGTTATAGGTGCGGTAGAGGTGCAGGAAGTCGTAGCTCTGCATGAGCATGTAGTTGAATTCGAGGAAAGAAAGGCCCTTCTCCATGCGCGAGCGGAAGCACTCGGCGGTGAGCATTTTGTTGACCGAGAAATGCACCCCCACGTCCCGCAGAAACTCGATGTAGTTGAGCTTCTTGAGCCAGTCCCCGTTGCGGGCGATGAACGCCTTGCCCGGCTCACCCGGCTCGCCGAAGTCGAGGAATTTGGACATCTGGCGCTGGAAGCACATGGCGTTGTGGTCGATCTGCTCGACCGTTAACATCTTGCGCATGTCGGTCTTTCCGGTGGGGTCGCCCACCATGGTGGTGCCGGTACCCAGCAGCACGATGGGGGTGTGGCCCGCCCTTTGGAGGCGCGCCATGGTGATCAGCTGCAAAAAGTGTCCGACATGCAGGCTGTCGGCGGTGGCGTCATAGCCGACGTAGAAGGTCACCTGTTCGTTGTCCAGCCGCTGCTGGATCAGTTCGGGATGGGTCATCTGCGCGATCAGGCCGCGCCGCTCCAGTTCTTCAAAAATCTTCATGCTCTTGTTCCTTTCCTGTTTCTGGTTTTCCCGGAGCCGGACGCTTTATCGCATCAAAACGGAAAAGCCCCCTGCCCGGACTTTCGTTCGAGCAGAGGGCGAATAAACTCGCGGTACCACCTCTATTTGTTCCCCGCCCCCAGTGGTTTCAGCAGGCGGTAAGAACCTCATGGGTACTGACATACCCCCGCGCTTTAACGGGCGCACCCGGCACGGTCCTACTCTTTTTCAGACGGCGGCTCCGAAATGTATTCATCCCCGCCTCCTTTATGCGCTTGCACCGGCCGCGCACTCTCTGAAAATTCGGCACTGGGGACTACTTCTTTTCTTCTCAGCCTTTTGGTATGAACATTTACGAGAGCCAGTATACCCCACCCGTTTCGATTTGTCAAGCATGGTTTCCCCGGTTGAGGGAGCCTGATCACCCGATCGAGGCAACCTGGGAATTGCCGAAGCTCTCACCGGTATTGGGGACGACGTTCACACTGCCCCCTAAGCCCCAGCCGATCGCCCCGGCCGGGTTGGTCCAGTGACAGTTTTGAAAGATATTGAGGGTGGAGGCATAATATTCAGCGCCGACAATACCACCTGTGGCAATCCCGTTCGGACCCGTACTGGCACCAAAACCCGCCGAGGAGAGGCATTCGGCAAAAGTGCAATCATAGCTCAGTCCCACAATTCCGCCCAGATAGGTCTGGCTCTTCGATGTGCCCGCAACCGTCCCGCCCACCGCCTTGCAGCGCAGGAGGCTGGAGTATTCCGCCCAACCGGCAACCGCGCCGACGGTGCTGAAGGTCTCGCCATAGGAACTGTTTGCCCCGTCGACGATGATGTCGGCCCCGCTCACGGTGCAGTCCAGAAGCTGCGCGCCGGACGAAAGCCGGTTGACAATGCCTCCCGCAGCATAGTTGTGCGTTTTGTTCGGCGCCTGCATATAGTAGGAGGCGCTGATCACTGGCTGGTTTATGGTAACATTTTTCACCCGTGCGTCCGACCCGCTGACAACACTGAACAATCCGCCGGTGGTGGAACCCAGCCCGCTGATCGTATGTCCGCCCCCGTCGAAAACGCCGGTGAAGGCCCCGGGCGAGGTCCAGCTGCCGCTCAGGGTCAAATCGTTTTCCAGCCGCAGGCTGGAACCAAGGTGATTTTGCATATGGGCGAGCTGGGCCTGGTTTTGGATCAGATAGGGGTATGACGCACCGTTCCCCGCATAGTAGGCCCCCGCCGTCCCGGCGGGGCAGCCGCAGGTGGGCGCGGTGGTGAAGGTGCCGGTCGCCGACGCCTCCCGGTCAAAGGCCTCCCGGCCCGGTGCGACGTGGGCGGTGACCTGCAGCGTCCAGGTGCTCGGCCCGGCAAGATCATAGCGCAGCGGAAGGTGCACGTTTACCTGTTTTGCCGCGGTGATCTCCACCGCGGCCGTCACCTCGGGCGCGCCGCTCATGGCCTCGCCCGGGTAGAGGGCGAAGGTATAGCTGCCGGTGCGCGCCGAGCGGGTGAAGGGGACGTCCACCCCGTAGTCGCAGGAGTAGCCGTCCTGCACCGTTACCGTCACCCCGCCCCCCGCCGCCCGGACCGGGACGGCCGGCAGCAGGCAAAGGAACAGCGCCGCCGCGAAAACCCGTCGTTTACTCATGCGATCTACCCTCCAAATAAGACCGCTAGTATTGCTAGCTTGGGGGCAGCGGCCGGCGGGAAGGGCGGGAAAAATGCCGGATTCCCTTGAAAAAGGTGGTAAAACAGGATATAATTAGGACAAGTTCGGAAGCAACCGAAAGAAAATGCTTCCGAACTTGGAATATGACGATAAGAAATGACCGTTAGCTAGCAATGCTAACGGTCATTTTTAGGTAGAAAAAATTTAACCGGCCTTAGTTTTCAGCCTTTTTTTCCCGCGCGGCACAAAGCATCTCCTGTGCGTTTTGACGCGCCGCCCCGGTCACCGCGTCCCCGCTGATGATCCTTGCCAGCTCGCCGGCCTGGGCCTCCCCCTCGAGCAGCGCCACCTTCGTGAAGGTGCGTCCGTCCTCGGTCTCCTTGCGGATCAGCAGGTGCCGGTCGGCATAGGCCGCCACCTGCGCCAGATGGGTGACGCAGAGCACCTGCCTCCCCTTCGCCACCGCCGCGAGCTTAAGGCCGATCTTGTCGGCCGCCCGGCCGCTCACCCCGGCGTCCACCTCGTCGAAGATGGAGGTGACCCCCTCCTCGCCGGCGCTCAGGGTGTTCTTGATCGAGAGCATGATCCGGGAAATCTCGCCGCCCGAGGCGATCTTCTGCACCGGCTTCGGCGGCTCCCCCGGGTTCGGGGAGATCAGCAGCTCGATCGAATCGGCCCCCATCGGTCCCAGCGGGCGCTCCTCCTGCGAGACGGTGAGGCGCACCGAGGGCATATCCAGAAAGCGCAGCTGCTCCTCCACCGCCACGACGAAGGCCTTACCGGCCGCGGCGCGCGCCTGCGAGAGCTCCTTGGCCAGTTTTTGCGCCCTTGCCAGCGCTTTCGTATAGCTCTGCGAAAGGGCCGCGCGGCGCTCGTCGCTGCGCACGATCGAATCCAGCTCCTCCTGAGCGCGCGCGCAGAAGGCGAGCACCTCCTCGACCGAGCCGCCGTACTTTACCTTGAGCCCGTGCAGCAGGTCGAGGCGCGCCTCCAGCTCGTCCAGCGCGCGGGGGCTAAACTCCACCGCTTCCAGCTCGCTCCCCAGCTCGCCGTGCAGCTCCTGCAGCTCGTAGTAGACCTCCTGCAGCCGCTCGGCCGGCTCCTGGAGGCCCGGCAGATACCGCCCGGCGGCGCCGAGCTCCTCGAGCAGAGCGCCCAGCTGCTCCTGGAGCCCCGGCCCCTCGGCATATTCGGGGCTGATGAGCTCCCGCGCGGCCCCCAGCGAGGCGGCGATCTTCTCGGCGTTGCGCAGCACCTCGCGGCGCTCGGAAAGCTCCTCCTCCTCGCCGGAGACCGGCGCGGCTTTCTCGATCTCCCCGATCTGGTACTCCAAAAGGTCGATCCTTCTGGCCTTCTCCCCCTCGTCCATCTCGAGCGCGTCGAGCTCCTCCTTGATCTTCCCGAGCGCGCGGTAGCTCTCCTGATAATCCGCCAGCCGCCCGCCCAGCGCCCCGAAGCGGTCGATCAGCGAGAGGTGGTATTCCGGCGAGAGCAGCCGGGTGTTGTCGTGCTGCCCGTGCAGGTCCACCAGCGTCGCCGCCAGGGCTTTCAGCACCGTGACGGTGGCGGGCCGCCCGCCCACCCGGCAGTCGGTCGAATCGGGACGGATGGTGCGGGAGACGAGCAGGGTGCCGTCCTCCTCGGGGGCATAGCCGAACTCGTCGAGCACCGCCAGCGTCTGGGGGGAGAGGGAGTCAAACAGGGCGGTGACCACCGCACGCTGCTCTCCGCTGCGGATCAGGTCGCGCGAGGTGCGGCTGCCCAGCACCGCCCCGATGGCGCCCATCAGGATGGTCTTGCCCGCGCCCGTCTCGCCGGTAAAGACGTTAAATCCCTCGCACAGCTCGATCTCGGCGCGGCTGATCACCGCGAGGTTTTCGATGTATAGATTTCTGAGCACGTTTCCACGCCCCTCCCGCTTTTCGGATTTACGCCTTGCTGCGGCTGAGCAGCTGGTAGAGCTCGTCCACCAGCGCGGCGGCCGACTCGCTGTCCCGCATGATGATCAGGATGGTGTCGTCCCCGGCGATGGTGCCGACCGAGCCCTGCCACTCGATGGTGTCCAGCGCGGCGCACGCCGCATTGGCCATCCCGGTGTAGCACTTGATGACGATCAGGTTCTGGGCGCAGTCGATCTTGGAGACCGCCTCCTTGAAGATGGCGTGGAACCGGAAGGAGATGTGCGAGTCCTGCGCCTTGGCCCCGGAATAGCAGTAGCCCCCGTCGGACATCTGCACCTTGACCAGCCGCAGCTCCCGGATATCCCGCGAGACGGTGGCCTGGGTGACCGAAAACCCGGCCTGGTGCAGCTTTTCGAGCAGCTGCTCCTGGGTGTAGATGCGGTTCTCCGAGATGATTTCCATGATCTTGGCGTGCCGCTTGAACTTGGACATGAATGTTTCTCCTTCCTGTTGCCGTTTATTTGGGGTCAGCCCCGGGAGCTGAGCTTATCGCTGAGAATTTCGTAGAAGTTGCGCCGGTCCAGCGCCACCAGCTTGACCCGCCGGGTGGAGCGCTTGATCTCGATTTTATCCTCCGGGTTGATCATGACCGCCTGCTCGCCGTCGATGGTCATGTAGAGCTTGTCTGTGTAGTTGACGATCCGCTGGTTGACCGACAGCACCTTTTCGGGTGCGAAGATCAGCGGCCGGGAGCCGAGCGCGTGCGGGCAGATGGGGGTCATCACGATCGAATCGATCGCCGGGTCCACGATCGGCCCGCCCGCCGACATCGAATAGGCGGTCGAGCCGGTGGGGGTGGCGAAGATCAGCCCGTCGGCGCGAAAGGCGCCCACCATCTCGTTTTGGCAGCGCACGTCCAGGTCCACCATCCGCGAGAGGGCCCCCTTGGAGAGTACGATGTCGTTTAAGGCATAGTAGCGCTCCCGCCGCGAATCGGGCAGCACCCGGGTGGCCTTGACCATCATCCGCTCCTCGGTGCGGTAGTTGCCCGCCACGATCTCGCCGAGCAGCCCGAGATCCTGCAGCTCGAGCTGGGCCAAAAAGCCCAGCCGCCCGAGGTTGACCCCCAGGATCGGCTTATCGGCGGTGACCGCGTCCTTGGCCGAGTGGATGATGGTGCCGTCCCCGCCGATGGCGACGATCATATCGGCCCTTGATAGCTCGGTACTATAATTGCCGAAGCGCGCGCCCGAATTTTCAAAGATATAGGAAAACTGCTCCCCCAGCGTGACCTCGCACCCGAGCTCGATAAAACGGCGGATCACCTCGCGGGTATGCCCGGCGGCCCCGTCCTTGCGCAGATTGGGGACGATCAGTATCTTCACCGCAAAACCCTCCTATCGGTCCAGCTCGTCGTGGGAGCGCTCGACCAGTTCGGCGATCTCCTGTTCGCTTACCGCGCTCCCCTCGCCGCCCTTTTTGAGCCAGGCGAGGTATTCGATGTTCCCCTGCGGGCCCTTGATGGGCGAATGGGTCAGCCCCCCGAGCGAAAAACCCTGCGAGAGGGCGAAGGACACGACCCGCTCCACCACCTCGCGGTGGACGCCTTTATCGCGCACCACGCCCTTCTTGCCGACCTTTTCGCGGCCGGCCTCGAACTGGGGCTTGATCAGCGCCACCAGCTGCCCGCCCTCGCGCAGCAGCCGCAGCGCCACCGGCAGCACCAGCGTCAGCGAGATGAACGAAACGTCTATACTGATAAAATCGACCGGCTCCGGGATCTGCTCCTCTGTAACATAGCGGATGTTGGTGCGCTCGAGATTGTGCACCCGCTCATCCTCCCGCAGCTTCCAGGCGAGCTGCCCGTAGCCCACGTCCACCGCATAGACCTCTTTGGCGCCGTTTTGCAGCATGCAGTCGGTGAAGCCGCCGGTCGAGGCGCCGATGTCCATGCAGACCGCACCCTGCAGCGAGATTGGGAAGCATTCCATCGCGCGCTCCAGCTTATAGCCGCCCCGGCTGACATAACGCTCGCCGGATGAACGCACCTCGATGGGCGCGTCGGTTAAGACGCTCATCCCGGCCTTGTCGCACTTCTGCCCGTCCACATAGACCGCCCCGGCCATGATCAGGCGCTTGGCCGCCTCCCGCGAGGGGGCGAGGTTCTGGCTGCACAGCAGCACGTCCAGTCTTTCCTTCATCGAAGCCCTCCGTCAAAGGATTTTGGCTAAGGTTTCCCCGTCCAGTCCCACCGCCTGCATACACTGCTCGACGGTGCCCTGCGCGACCACCGGGTTTTCAATCGCCCGGTGGCAGAAATCGCCCTTCCAGCCCGTTTTGGCCAGTGCGGCGAGCAGATGCTCGCCGAGCGAGCCGCTCGCGGCGCTCTCCTCGATCATCACGATTTTGCCGGCCGCCCGCGCACTATCCAGCACCTCGCGCGGCAGCGGCCAGATTTTTTCGAGCAGCAGCACCCGGTAGGCGCGGCCCGCTATCCCGAGCGCCCCAAGGGCGTTTGCCGCCACCCGCCCGTAGGTGATGAGCAGCCCCTGCTCCTCCCCCTTTGGGGGGATCTCGTAGTAGTCCCCGCAGTCCTTTGCATTGTCCGGCAGCACCAGCGTCTGCCGCCCGCGCGGGTAACGCACGGCGCAAAGCCCCTCCTCCTCATAGAGCGCGCGGCTGATGCAGCGGCGCAGCCCGTCATAGGTGGCGGGGGAATAGATGGCGCAGCTGGGCAGGCTGCAAAGAAAAGGTACGTCGAAGAGCCCTTGGTGGGTCTCGCCGTCCTCCCCGACCAGCCCCGCGCGGTCCACCCCCAGCACGAGGTGCACCCGCTCCAGGCAGCAGTCGTGCAGCAGCTGGTCGTAGGCCCGCTGCAGGAAGGAGGAATAAACCGCGAAGAAGGGGAGCATCCCCCCAACCCCCAGCGCCGCGCCGAAGATCACCGCATGGCTCTCGGCGATCCCCACATCGTAAAAACGCCCCTCGTCCCGAAAACGGGTGGAGAAGTGGTGCAGCCCCGTGGCGTACTTCATCGCCGCCGTGATGGCCACGATCCGGCTGTCCCGCTCCCCCAGCTCGGTGAGGTACAGCCCCATCTGCTCGCTGAACGAGTCGGCCGGCATATCGTTTTGCTGCTCCTTGCGCGGGTCGAACTTCGATACCCCGTGGAAGGCGCCGGGATTTTCCTCGGCCTGCTTGTAGCCCTTCCCCTTCTGGGTGTGCACATGGATGAGCACCGGCTCGTCCATCTGCCGCGCCCGCTCGAAGACGGCGCAGAGCTGGGGCAGGTTATGCCCCTCGACCGGGCCGAGATAGGTAAACCCCATGTCCTCAAAGAGGTTGGAGTTATAAAGCATGTTTTTGGCCGCGCCCTTGATGGCCGACAGCCCCCCGACCATCCCGCGCCCGACGAGCGGGATGGCTCCCAGGGTGCGCTCCACTCCGCTTTTGAGCTCGAAATACCCCTTGGTATTGCGGATCTTGGCCAGGTGGTGCGCAAAGGCCGAGACGTTTTTGGAGATGGACATCTCGTTGTCGTTGAGGATGACCACCAGGTTGGAAAGCGTCTCGTCGACGTTGCTCAGCGCCTCGAAGGCGACGCCGGCAAACGCCCCGTCGCCGATCACGGCGATCGCCTTGCCCTCCTCGCCCCGCAGGCGCTTTGCCCGCGCCAGCCCGATGGCCGCCGAGATCGAGGTACTCGAATGCCCGGCGATGAAGGCGTCGTATTCGCTCTCGCCCCGCTTGGGGAAGCCGGAGAGCCCCCCGCTCTGGCGCAGGGTGGAAAAGCGCTCCCGCCGCCCGGTCAGGAGCTTATGGGTATAGCACTGATGCCCCACGTCGAAGACGATCCGGTCCTTTGGGCAGCTAAACACCCGGTGCAGCGCGATGGTCAGCTCGACCACCCCCAAATTGGAGGCCAAGTGGCCTCCGGTGCGGGACACGGTGGTGATCAGCTTGTGGCGGATCTCCCCGGCCAGGACCGGAAGCTGCCTCGCATCCAGTCTTTTAACGTCCTGTGGGGAATTGATTTTATCTAAAAGCGCATACTGCTGCATGACAGCCTCCCTCATTCGGGGTCCTTGGGCAGGGCCAGCCTTGTTAATTGACCGGAACGATCATTGCAATCAGGATTCCGAGCAGCGCGCCGCCGAGCACCTCGAGCGGCGTGTGGCCCAGGAATTCCTTGAGCTTCTTCTGGTCCGGGTTAGGCAGGCGGGTTTCGTCCTCCTCCTGCGCGCCGCTGACGTCCAGGAACTTGAAGCCGAAGACCAGCTTGTTAATCACCTTGGCCTGTTCCCCGGCCGAGCGGCGCACCCCCATCGCATCGTACATCACCACCGCGGCGAAGGCCAGCGACAGCGCAAACTCGGGGGAGGAAAAGCCCACCTTGCGCGCCATGCCGATGGCGAGGCTGCACACCAGCGCCGAGTGGGAGCTTGGCATCCCGCCCGCGCCGAAGAGCCGCTCGAAGTTCCATCTCCCCGAGGTCAGATAGGTCAGTAGCGTCTTGAGCACCTGGGCGATCAGCCAGGAGAGAGCGCCCACATTGATCAGATAATTGCTGGTCAGCATCCGTATTGCTTCCATGCAAACCTCCATACCGCCGCCGGCGGCCTTGTCCTTTGATCCGCCCCGAAGGGCAAAAAACATTTAAAAGCCGCGCTTTAGTGGGTGCGGCTGATCACCATCTCGGCCACGTCGTATAAGAACGGCTCCTCGATATGCAGATCGTGCAGGCACTTTTTGGCCTCCTGCACGCACTCCTGCGCCATCTTGCGGGATTCCTCGACCCCGTAGAGCACCACATAGGTCGTCTTCCCGCTCGAGCGGTCGCTCCCCACCGGCTTGCCCAGCTCCTCGCTGGTGGCCGTCACGTCCAGGATGTCGTCCATGATCTGGAAGGCCAGCCCGATCTGGGCGGCATATTTTTCGCAGAGCTCGAGCTGCCCCTCGTCCATCCCGCCGGCGATCCCGCCCATCAGGCAGGCCGCCCGGATCAGCGCGCCGGTCTTGAGCGCGTGCAGGGTGCCCAGCACCTCGGGGGTCATCTGGCGGGTGTTCTCGAAGCGCAGATCGATCGCCTGCCCGCCGATCATCCCGTCGAGCCCGGCGCACTGTGCCAGGGTGAGCGCGCCGCGCACCCCGCGCTCGTAGCCCATGGCGGCATAGTCGCACTCGCGCAGCGCGTACTCGAAGGCGCGGGTGAGCAGCGCATCGCCGGCGAGCAGCGCGTTCGCCTCGCCGAAGCGCACATGGCAGGACGGCTTGCCCCGGCGCAGCTCGTCGTTGTCCATGCAGGGCAGGTCGTCGTGGATCAGGGAATAGGCGTGGATCATCTCGATCGCCGCGGCGAAGGGGACGGCCCGCTCATATTCGCCGCAGCCGAGGCGGCAAAGCTCCAGGCAGAGCATCCCGCGCAGCCGCTTGCCGCCGCCGAGGGTGCTGTAGCGCATGGCCTCCTGCACCACCCCGTAAAGGGTCTCCTCCTCGCTGCCGATGGCCCCCTCAAGGGCCACCTCGATTTGCTCGATATAGCGCTGCTGCACGCTCATAAAATCATAAGACAATTTACGCTTCCTCCTCTTTTTGCGCCGCTTCAACCTGCTCGATCCTGAGCTTGGCGCGCTCGATCATCTTCTGGCACTGGGCGATCAGCTTGACGCTCTCGCCATAAATTTTGATGCTCTCGTCCAGGCTGACGTCGGGCGAGGAGAGGGCCTGCGCATAGCCCTCCAGCTTGTCGAGCGCCTGCTCGAAGGAAATTTTTTCGGCCATCTGCTTATCCTCCAAGCCCTGTGCGGGCCTTCGTTTTCTTGATTTCCTCTACCGTCAGCGAGAGCTGCCCGTCCGCCAAAAAGGCGGTCAGCGCATCGCCGCGCCGCACCTGCGACACTGAACGCACGCCCTCCCCTTCCTTTTTTAACACGCTGTAGCCGCGCGCGAGGGTGCGCAGGGGCGAAAGGGACTCGATCAGCGCGCCCTGCGCGTGCAGGCGCTCCCGCCGCAGCCGCATCTGCTGCGCCATCTGCGCACGCAGCCGCTCCCCGAGCGAATCGACGCGCTGCTGGGCCTCCCGCAGCCGCGCCATCGGCGCGTGGGAATGTGCGAGCGCCGCCGCGTTTTGCAGCCGGGACTCGTATCCTTTGAGCTTGCGCCCGAGCGTGTCGCCCATCGACGCCTCCAGGTTCCCCAGCAAAAAGCAGACCTCCCGCATGTCGGGAACCGCCAGCTCGGCGGCCGCCGAGGGGGTGGGCGCGCGCAGGTCGGCGACAAAGTCGCAGATGGTGTAATCGGTCTCGTGGCCCACCGCCGAGATGACCGGCACCGGGCAGCGGTAAATCTCCCGGGCGAGGGCCTCGTCGTTGAAGCAGAAGAGGTCCTCGAAGGAGCCTCCGCCCCGCCCGACGATGATCAGCTCGCTTTTCCCCTCGCCGGTCAGGGCGCGCAGCGCCGCGATGATCGAGCCGGCGGCCCCGTCCCCCTGCACGGTGGCCGGGGCGAAGCGCACCTCGCACAGCGGCCAGCGCCTTGAGAGGATATTGATCATATCCTGCACCGCAGCGCCGGTCGGGGAGGTGACGATCCCAACCGTCTGCGGATAGTGCGGCAGCTCCCTCTTGCGCGCCTCGTCAAAGAGCCCCTCCTTCGAGAGCTTCGCCTTGAGCTGCTCGAAGGCGAGATACAGCGCCCCGGCCCCGTCCGGGAACATCTCCCGCACGTAGACCTGGTAGCTGCCGTCCCGCTCGTAGAGCGAGACCGAGCAGCGCACCACCACCTTCATCCCGTCCGCGGGCAGGAAGCGCAGCGACTGCGCGTTGGAGCGGAACATCACCGCGTGGACGGCCGCGTCCTTGTCCTTGAGCACGAAGTAGAAGTGCCCCGAGCGGTAGTGGTTATTAAAATTGGAAATCTCCCCCGACAGCAGGAGGTCCTGCAGCCGGTAATCCTCATCCAGCCGCGCCTTGACGTAGCGGTTGAGCTGGGAGACGGTGATGGTCGTGTTCATGCGATCCCTTTCCTCTCGTGCCAAAAGCGGGTGAGCACCGCGATCCCTGCGGCGTTGTCCGAGGAGAATTCGGGCGCGGCGAAGGCGCCGCCCTCACGCTCCAGTACCGGGCGCAGGAAGAGGCTGGACATCACCCCGCCCGCGTAGACCACCGGCAGCTCACCGAAGCGAAGGCGGGCGTTTTCTGCCATGCGGCGCGCCACCGCCAGGATATACGAGAGGCAGTGCGCGGCGACCTCCTCGGGCGGCGCGCCCCTTTGCAGCAGCGCGGCGCACTGGTTTTCGACCCCCGACAGGCTGGCGTCCTCCCCCTTGAAGACGGGGCGCAGCGCCTTCGGCTCCCCGAAGCGCAGGGCCAGCTCGCTGAGCTTCGGCCCCGCCGGGAAGCCAAGCCCGAGCATTTTGCCCACCCGGTCGACGGCCTGTCCGGCTTTGAGGTCCAGCGAGGTGGCCGCGAGTGTGATCTGCAGCGGCTCCCCCGGCGAAACGAGCAGGCAGTCGGTGGTGCCGCCCGAAAAATGAAAGCAGATGAATCTTTTTTCCATCAAATCGAGCCGTCCGGACGAATAGAGCGCCGCCGCGACATGCCCGGCCTGGTGGGAGAAGGAATAGACCGGGACGCCAAAGGCCGCGCCCAGTATGCGCGCGGCGCCCGACCCGCAAAGGAAGCAGGGCATGTAGGAGCCCTCGGCGTCCCGGGGACTCACCGAAGCGCCCACCGCCGTGAGCGGCGCGCGCCGCTCGCCAAAGCAAGCCTCGATCATCTCGGGGAGCTGGCGGGTGTGCTCGAAAACCGCGTCGCTCTGGCGCAGCCCGAGCTGGCCCTCCCGCACCGGGAGCAGCCTCTTATGCTGGACAAGGGCGCCCGTCCCCGACAGGAGCGCCGCCGAGGTGGTGTAGTTGCTGGTGTCGATCCCGAAATACAGCGCCACGGCTCCCCTCCTCCCGTGCGGATATGATAATTATGCACCTGTTTGCATACCGCTATTGCTTTATTTTAGCATATTCTCTTTGTATATTCAAACCATTTTGCATAAATTTTCGAGCAAAAAGAAACCGCCCGCACCATTGTGCAGGCGGGCCCGTTCAGCCGTCGTAACGCAGGCCGTGCATGAAGCCGTCGAGCGCCAGGGAGCATACGTCGCCGCCGACCACCTTGCTTTCGGCCACCAAGAGGTTGAGGCGCACCTCGTCGCCGCAGTCGGGGTAATTGACGACCCGGTAGGTGTACCGTTTGACCTGCTTTCCCCGGTATCGGCTCAGGTCCAGGCCCTGCGACTTCTGGATTTCATTGTAATTCTCATAGACCTCGTCGAACTCCTTGGGCACGACCACATCCATGATCTCGCAGGGCTCCTCCTCCACCTCCCAGCCGAACTGGGCGATGAAGTTCAGCCGCTCCTGGTTGGTGGCGACGGTATAATTCTTGACCACCGCGCCGCTGCTGCTGATCGAGACCGGGACTTCGGCGCGGCGCTGGGAGAGCACCCCCATCACCGCCACCGCAAGCACCAGGATTCCCGCCGCGCTGCACAAAATGGACAGCAGGCGTTTATTCAGACGAAAGGACATCAAAAGCATAGTGAAACCTCCAACCCCGAACGTTATCCCCAAGGGCGCGTATTCGCCTTTAATTGCCGCGCCCCTTACATGTCCCCAAGACAGCTGGGTCCTACCCTCATCTATATGCCCCCGTCCCCCGTTTTAACCCTGAAAATGCAAAACGGCGGGTTATTCCCCGCCGTTTTGCTTATACTCATGAAAAGATCCGATCCCGTGGGCGGAGCCTTTCCCCGCCGTCATCTTGCCGAAAGCCCCGGGCGGGCTTCCCTACCGGGAATTGCCTGCTATTTTGCCTGCGCGAGCAGGGAAACCAGTTTGTCCTTCGAGGTGAAGCCCACCGAGCGGGCAACCTCCTTGCCGTCTTTGAGCACCACCACGGTCGGTATGCTCATCACCCCAAACTTCTGGGCGACGGCCGGATTCTCGTCGATATTCACCTTGCCGATCAGGGTCCCGTCGGTAATTTCGCCGGCAAGCTGCTCCACGATGGGACCGAGCATCTTGCACGGGCCGCACCAGTCGGCATAGAAATCGACCAGGGCTGTGACGCCCTGCTCCTCCGCCTGCTGGAAGGTTGCTTCGGTCCAATGCTGTAACGCCATTGACTCTTCCTCCTTTTGCACATTCATGTTCCATTCTATTATTTGTAGCATAGCAGGTAAATATGACTATTTTTTGAAGCCCGCAAAAATCCTTAAAATTAAAATGACCCGTAGAAATACTTTCTTTGGGCCATCGAATCGTTCAAATTGGTAAAACCTGTATACCGGCTCTCCGGCCGCTTCCAGATTTGTCCTAATTATATCCTATTCTGTCACCTTTTTCAAGGGAATCCGGCAAATTGGACCGGTCTCCCGCTGGATCCAAGACCGACAGAAAGTATTTCTATCGGTCTTTCTTATTCTAAAGGAGGCTTCCCCATGAAACGAACCGGCATCCGTGCGCTCGCCCTGCTCTGCTGCTTCCCTCTGCTCCCGGTGCTCGCCGCCCCGGCGGCGGCCGCAACGGTGACGGTGCGGGACGGCTACGAGAGCGGCTACGGAATCGAGATTCCCTTCACCCCCTCGCCCCGCGCCGACCGCTATACCTTCGAGGTGTTCGAAGCCGGGAACGCGGCCGGCACGCCGCTGGTCACCGCCGAGGTGGCCGCCTCGGGCGGGGAGCAGAGCATATATCTGCCGCTGTGCTACGACCCCAGCGGGCCCACGGCGTACACCCTGCAAATTACCGCGCATCCCGGGGATCAGCGCGTGGGCCTCGATTCAGCGGCCGCCAAGCGCGTCACCTTCACCACCAAGCCGACCTGCGGCTGCCCCGAAGGGACCGGGGGAGCCTTCTATCTCGGCGACGGAAGCGCGCAGAATCCCTACCGGGTATGCTCCCCCGCGCAGCTGCAGCATCTCAACCATGAAGCGCACCTCACCGGCGGTCAGAGCTTTTTGCAGACGGGCGACCTGGATCTGTCCTCCTATGGGGACTGGACCCCAATCGGCGGGAACGGCTACAGCGCATTCGACGGGACCTACGACGGGGGCGGGCATGTGATCCGTAATATGAAAATCAGCGGAAGCAAGGAAAACGCGGGCCTCTTCGGCCTCGCGGCCGGGACGATCCAAAATCTCGGCGTCGACGCCTCCTGCCAAATTGATACTCTGGGGTTACGGGCCGGGGGGCTTGCCGCCCAGATTCCACAAAACGGATCCCTCACTGTGCGCAGCTGTTACAGCGCCGCTTCGGTCCGTGTGACCTCTACCAGTACCAACATCACAATGGGCGGACTGGTGGGACACGCCCCCAACGTATCGCTCGATATGGCCGGATGTTACTTCTCCGGCTCGCTTACGGCAGCGAGCGGGCCGTACCGTTACGCCGGAGGTCTGGTCGGGTACCCGCCCCATTCGACACTGCAAATCAGACAGTGCTATTCCGACGGGACGCTGAGCATCGGAAGCGGCACGATCTGGCGGGGTGTGGGCGCCCTGTTCGGCTATCTTTTGGGCACGGGCACCGGAGGACTGAGCGGCAACTACTGGCAGAGTGGAAAAGGGGCCAACGCCACCATTGGGTCCTACGGCGACGTGGGCCCCGCCAGCAACGCGGGCGGCACCGCGCTGTCCACCGCGCAGATGGCCCAGCAATCGAGCTTTTCCGGCTTTGACTTCACCAACACCTGGCGGTGGGATTCCACCGCCAACCGTCCCCGCCTGGCCGCCTTCGACCACTGATCCCGCCCCGCCCCGCTTTTCCAGCGTAGGCGGTGGCTTAAAAGCCCGGCCCAGCATATGCGGGGCCGGGCTTTTAACATGGAATCGGGCGTCGTGGTCAGCTTGCGTCGCCCAGGCGGATGACGGTGAGGGCCACGTCCTCGAAGGTAAAGCCATCCTGATCGGCGATGACCTCCAGGTTTGCCACCGTGTTGGTCACCCGGATGGGGAGGTCGAAGGACATGGTAGCGACCTCGTCGGTGGACGAGAAAGAATGCCGCGCGCTCGCCCCGGTAACCGGAACGCCATCCAGATTGAGGCTCACCTGTAAGGACGACGGGATGGGGGTACCGGTATTGACCGATATGGTGCCGTGGAAGATGACCTGGTAAATACCCGGCAGGTTGATCTGTACGCTGGAAGACCCGGCTGTGTGGCTGATCGCCGCACCGGAGATCAGGGGGTTGTCGGTAAAGACCAGGGGGCTGTTGACGGCCGTCTGCTGGGGCGCGGTGTCGACCGTCGCCAGCACCTCGGGCGCCCCGCCGCCGCCGGGCTCGCCCCGCGGGATCACGAAGTCGAAGATCGCGTTCTCCGGGGTGCCGGAATTGGTCACCTCGGCATCGGTGCCCGGGTCCCCGGTGGTCACCGTCCCGATGGTGATGGTCGCGGCCTCCCCAGTGGGCCCGGTTGGGCCGGTTTCTCCGGTTTCCCCGGTCGCTCCAGTGGCGCCGTCAGCTCCGGTGGCGCCGGTTTCCCCCGTCGCCCCGGTCGGGCCGGCTTCTCCGGTCGCTCCAGTGGCTCCATCCGCTCCAGTGGCACCGGTTTCCCCCGTCGGGCCGATCGGGCCGGTTTCTCCGGTCGCTCCGGTCGCTCCGGTAGCGCCAGTCGCCCCAGTGGCACCGGTGGCTCCAGTCGCACCCGCCTCGCCAGTCGGGCCGATCGGGCCCGGGTCCCCGGTTGCACCGGTCGCGCCAGCTGTACCCGTGGCTCCTGTTGCACCTGCCTCGCCGGTCGCACCGGTCGCGCCAGCCAAGCCGGTCGCGCCGCGGGGAATGACAAAGTCAAGCACATGGTTCGGCCCGCCGGTGGTGTCGATTACCTGGGCGGGCACCCCCGGGTCGGCGGTCGAGGTGTAGCGCACGCTCAAGGTCTCCGCTTCGCCGGTCGCACCTGTGGCACCGGTCGCACCAGCGGCTCCAGCGGCACCTGTGGCCCCGGTTGCGCCGGTCGCGCCAGTGGCGCCGGCAGAACCAGTCGCCCCAGTGGGGCCGGTGGCTCCCGTCACCCCGGTGGCGCCGATCGCGCCAGCGGCGCCCGTGGCACCGGTCGCGCCGGTGGCGCCAGCAGAACCAGTAGCTCCCGTGGGCCCGGTCGCCCCAGTAGAGCCGTGTATTTATGCACAACATTAGATTTTCCTTTGTGTTGAGTAGGCAAGCCGTTAGATTGCCTTGTTCTCAATCACTCGGATAACGTTGTGGTTATTCTCAATGTAATCAATAATTCGCTGGTACTCGTCGGCAAAATTGAAGTCAACCGTTATTTCCCCGTTCTCATGCACCCAAACCGCTTTTACGAGTTCAACCATAATCCCGCGGTTAAGGCTCTGAATGTTTTTGTATTTCAGAAAGGCGGTTAGATACGGGTCGTCGGTTCCGATACCATCAGCCATTACCTGCATTTCCTCTTTCAGATAGGAGATGTTCGCTTCAAGCTGTTGTATCTGTTCTGCAATCTTGCCTTTCAAGCGGCGATATTCCTCTTTGGTAATCTCACCGCTTTTCCAATCAAGGTACAAGCTGTCGGAAGCGTCATTGTACTGTTTTAGCTGCTTTTCTGCCTGTTTCAAGGAATGGGATAATCTCTTGCTTTCCCGGTTGATAACAGGCGCGTTGTTAATCCGTTCAATTTCTTCTGCAAGCCGATCTACAAGGGCAATTTGCATTTGCAACGCTGCCAATACCGCGTTTTCCAACTTGTCTTGCCGGATAGAATGTTTGCTGCAAATCTTCTTATCGGTGTAGCTACGGCAAGAGTAGTAGGCAATATCACGGGCGGTTTTGCGCCGCATGGCCTTTTTGCAATCCGCGCAACGGACAAAGCCGGACATGAGATAGACTTCCTGTTTGCCGGGGGCTGTCCTTGTGTCGCGCTTATGTAGGGCTTGCGCTTTCTCGAATGTTTCCCTGTCAATAATCGCTTCGTGTGTGTTGGGGACGACAAACCATTCTTCTTCGGGGACGTTGATCTGCTTGTGTACTTTGTAGCTTATTACGCGGTTACGGCCTTGCACCATTACGCCCGTATAAACTTCATTTTGCAATATCCTTGCAATCGTGCTGGCAGACCACAAACCATCGTTTTTGTCGGAATTAGGGTTGTTATACTTAAAGCCTTTTTTCTTCTTATAGGCTTCGGGGTTCGGCTCTCCCATTTGGTTAAGCCGCTTTGCAATCCCCATTTTACTGTACCCCTCATTGACAAACCAATGGTAAATGCTTTTGACAACTTCCGCTGCTTCTTCATCTACAATCAAGCTGTTTTTGTCGTTTGGGTCTTTCTTGTAGCCATAAGGGGCAAACGCGCCTATGAACTCGCCGCGCTCCCGTTTCATCTTGAATGTTTTGCGGATTTCTTCGGAAGTGGTCGCGGCAAACTGCTCATTGAACATTCCCCTAATAGGTACTTCAAGACCGCTTGCAGAATGGGGGTTAGCGTAAGTGTCAATAAATGGCGTGCCTGTGCAAATAAACCTTGCGCCGTGAATGGGTATGAACTCCTCCAAAAACTTTTGTTGATCGGCAAGGTTGCGGAAACCGCGTGCAAGGGATTTGATAATCATGCAGTTTACTTCTTTGCGGACAATGCAGCCCTCAAGCCGTTTGAAGTTTGGTCGCGCTGTGTCGGTGCCTGTCAATCCGTCGTCGGCAAACACGTCTACAATCACATAGGTTCCCGGCTCAAAATAGCTGTCTACAAAGTCGCGGAGTATCTTTTCTTGGTTGATAACACTCTCGCTTTCGTCCTCGTTGTCGTCCTCTCTGGATAGTCGAATGTATAGCCCAATTTTCCAAAACGGCTCTGCATAACTGCGTGCCATTTTGTCTTTGCGTATGCGGGGCATTATACCTCCTTTCCCCCTATAATTACGAGTTAATTATACCATTTTCGCCCCGTAATCACAAGGTCTTTACCCGTAGAGTTAGGGAAAGTCGGCGGTTATTTCAGACTTAAAAAGTAATCACACAATGATTGCTTTAGCGTTCTATCCTCTGCGACAAACCGTATTCTTACGGGTGTATCACCACAAAGAAAACAGTATGGATTTACAATCTGCTCAAAGTAGCTTTGCATTTTCTTTGCTGCTGGCAAAGAACTGTCAATATGGATATTACGAATATCAACCAAAGTGCTGCGGTCAACCTGTGTAATATCAACATTTCTCATTTGTTGAAGTTGTAACTTGGTAATCATCTTCTTTCCCTCCCGGTTAGCGGCATAGTACAGAATATGCGCTCCGGCTTGTACGATATGAGAAATAAGGCTGAAACGGGCGGTTGTTAGCTGCAACCTCACGGGAGTTTCACCCCGGCCCATGCTTATGGGTGCGCCGCGCAATACTTTGAGGGTGTTCAACGCGGGAGTATCATTGTGCCGCCTTGTATGTCGTCGCCCACAAGCTGCTAAACCTGTTTTACGGCGCGGTAGTTGTCGCTCGACTTTTCCCCGTAGGGGAAAAGCTGTCATGGCGTACCCGCCGACTGGCTCGATACAGACGGAATGTACCCGTTGCCTGTTATGCTGCGCACCAAAGGTCGCTTTCTTTGTCAAGTTACAATAGGCTTTGTCGGCCTGCAAAAGCACATCAACAGCGGATATGCTTTTGCGGAACGACAAATAGCCCATAACGGGAATCGTGGAAAGGGGACACGCTCCCCGCATGGGCTAAAAGATTATCCTACATGAAAAGCAAGGGTGCGGGTAATAAGGCGCACTTGCAGCCTGTTACGCATTTCCTCGTCCACATAGGAATAGGTATTGCCCGCGTCGTCTTTCAGCGTGCGGGTACAAAGTTTCGCTATGTAACCCTCGTAATGCTTCAAGATCGCGCACATGGCGGTTGTGTCGCCGTTTGCCGCTGCGGAAATGACAGGGAACGGCAACAGATTTTCAGATTTCCTAACGGTATTCATCATCTGCTTTTCCCTCCAAATACTGTTTGATTTTCGCAAGCGCGGATTTCCTGTGCCGGAAAACCGTCGTGCGTACAACATTCAGCAGTTCGCCAATTTCCGCGTCGCTCATATCCAAGAAGTAGGACAAAAGGATAATGTCGCGTTTCCTTTCGGGCAAAGCGTTAAGGGCTTCGGCAAGCAGTTCATTTTTGACGAGTACATCAAAGCCGGACACTTGAAAACGGAAATAATCGCTTTCGTATTCGTCCGTTGTGAAAAGCTGCGCGAGTTCGCTTTCGCTCAAATCCGAAAAAGTAACTTCGCGTGCTGCGCGTTTCGCAAGAGTGCGGCGGTGGCTTTTCGCTTCGCCGACCAAAGTTTTCTTTGCTAATGCGTCGTACTGATGTTGTATTCTTTCCTTGTCGGAAGAAGATAGCTCCATAGAGTTCACCTCCTTCCCGCGTGGAGTAGAGGACGGGAGTTAAGGGCTTGTCCTCTCTGCCCCTTTCGCTCCGTACCCGTTCGGGAGATGGCTCTTGAGTGCGCTTTTCAGAAAAAAGTTGAAAAAAGCAAAATGCGCCCGTCCGCAAGACGCGGACGGGCGCAAAGGAAATGTAAGCAGTAGCTAAATGTATTGACAGTTCACATTCATAGCCGGAATATCCCGCTTGCGGAGCATAGCTTTTTTTGACCGCAAAGCATTAGGCGGGTTACAGTAAATAAAAATGGACACGGCGATACCTCCCCGATACCGCCGTATCCTTAAAAAAGGGCGACTTTAATACACTACCCGCAATCCATTCTATAATAGGGAACAGCGGCTTTTGCGCAATATTAAATAAAAAAGCCGATAACACATAGGTTTTTTGACCTAATGCGTTATCGGCTCTGCGTCTATGCGTCTGGCACTTTTAATCATTTTTTTTTGAATTTATTATATGTGTTAGCTAACTGTCCACAAGCCGCGTTAATCTCTCTGCCATGAGAAACTCTCATAGTAACTTCAAGTCCTGCTTGCTCTAATTGATGTTTGAATGCAACTATTTCCCGTTTCTGTGGTGCTTTAATTCTTGAATTGCTTGTTGGGTTGTATTGTAACACGTTAATCATAACTTTTTTGCCCCGAAACCATTTTGCAAGTTGTCTTACATCTGAGGGCCGGTCATTTATACCCGGTAAAAGCAAATACGCAAAGACAATTTTGCGATTATGCCTTTCAGAATAGGATAAGGCTTGCTTAACAACATCTTCAATAGCATATATGCGCATGTGAGGAATAATACGATTTCTTGCAGATTGTGTTGCTGCGTGTAAAGATATTGTCAACTGAATTTTAAGATGTTCCTCGCGCAATTTTTTTAATTGATCGACCGGACCAACTGTTGATATGGTAATGCCGTCGGTTGGAAAGTTGAGCCCATATCTATCTCGGAGAATATGGATTGCTTTTATCAAGTTGTCATAATTGAATAAAGGCTCTCCCATACCCATAAAAACGATACGGTTTACTTTTCGACGCAACAATATAATCTGTTGTACGATTTCTGACGATGTTAGATTACGAACAAAGCCATTTCGCCCGGACTCACAAAAAATACAACCAACAGGACAACCGACTTGTGTGCTCACGCAAACAGTTCCACCATCTCGCCGCTTGATAAAAACCGTTTCAATGTATTTGTTGTCTTTCAGTTCGTAAACATACTTTTCAGTATCACTGCTTTTGCAAATATTTTTTACCAACATTGATAGATTTTTTTTGCGTGGTAATTGCTTATATAATTCTTCATATAAGGCTTTTGCTTCATTCTCGCCAATAACTTCCGACATTTCTTTGTAAGTAAATCCGTATGGATCATTCCGTACTTCCGCAGGCGTATATTTAGGTAAACGTTTCATTTTTATATCCTTTCTTCTAAATAATAAAAGTTTGTTTTTCTGTATTTTTGATTACAATCTCTAATTTTTCTACATCAATGATATGCGTCAATTTGCATTTAGGGCAGAAAAGAGGAAAATCTTTTAATACAGTATTATGAAATACTTGAACTCTCGTCTTTCCGTTACAAATCGGACATTTTATCCAATATTTTTTAAGCATTATATTTCACTCGTCCTTTTTACACAAAAAAATGCAGGTCAATCCTCAACATGAGCATTGACCTGCATTTATAATGCACAGAGCAGTACAACAAAACTAAGGCATAGCTTGCACTATGTCTATACTATATCTATACGTCGTTAGTTTTTTGTATAGCATCCGCAAAATAAGCATGACAAAAAAGCCCATGTTGAAAATGGGAAAATCCTTTTTTTCAATGCTTATCTAATACGCATGCTATGCAACATAAACGCCGCCTCCTTTTACATAAATTTTATTTTATCAGAAAATCAGTCTACTGTCAATACACAACAGGAAGTATTTAACCTAATGATATGAATTGTGTGGACATATCCAAAAAGAAAGGTGAACTGTAAAATGTAACAGGGTGAATGAAAATGGCAAAAAGACCCGTACCATTGTACGACTTTAAGGCTTTCGGGGCAGCTATAAAAGCCGCGAGAAATGAATACGGCGAGAGCCGCAAAAAGGTAAGCGACGAGTTATATATTTCCCCGCGCTACCTTGCGAATATCGAGAACAAGGGACAACAGCCGAGTTTACAGGTATTCTATGACCTTGTAACCCGGTATCATATTTCGGTAGATCAATTTTTCTTCCCGAACAGCAATGCGGAGAAATCCACCGGGCGGCGGCAGCTTGACGCGCTGCTGGACGGTATGAGCGATAAAGGCATACGGATTGTAACCGCAACAGCAAGGGAGATAACGGAAGTCGAAAAAGCAGAGGATTAACCTCACAATATGAGAAATCATAACCCCACGTTGAACGTGGGGTTTGCAGAACGGCCCTATAAGGGCCATTATTCCAGCAGCACCTAAAGGTGCGTAATGAGCAACGCCAACCGCACTTGGCGTTGCTTTTTAGTTTCTTCTTCTACTGCGACCTTGTTTCTATTTGTCCTTTGCCGCAGGCTAACCCTTGTATCTACTAAACTCTATACCAAAGGACCATACATTCTCGGATATTTACTGCCGGTTCAGCTATCGCTGGTTTTATGCTCTTCTTTGTTGTCTGATGTCCCTTTCGTTAAAATGGGCATGCTTTCTTTTTCGGTTCAACGCTCGTGCTAGATTCGCCCACAAGCATAGCTTGTGGTTCTTATATGAATCGGGAGATTGCAGCGCATGGCGGCTGCAATCTTTTTTTGCGTCCAAAATCAAAGGAACGCGCAACAAATACCGCCTTTCGGTGGGGGTATGGAGTAGATAGCAAGCACAGCAAACGAGTACCCGTTTGCGGAAAATGCTTGTTGGGATAATCCCAAACCCTTATACCGAAAGGCGGTGCGGAAATGGAAAACCGAAAGAGAAATATACAGATGAAGTTTTACGTTACGGAAGAAGAAAAGCGGCTGATCGACGAGAAGATGAAGCAGCTTCCCATAAAGCAGTATGGGGCATACTTCCGTAAAATGGCGATAGACGGGTATATTCTTGTCGTTGACCGAAGCGACACAAAAGCATATATCCGGGAACTGCAAGCGGTGAGCCGGAACATCAACCAAATTGCAAAACGCGCCAATGCGACGGGGACGGTTTACAGGCAGGATATAGAGGACATTAAAAAGGCGGTGGACGAGATATGGCGGTTACAAAGACGCACCCTATTAAATCAACCTTAAAGGCTGCGATAGACTATATCTTAAATCCCGAAAAGACAGACGGGAAGCTGCTTGCGTCCTCTTTCGGCTGCGGGCTGGAAACCGCCGATATTGAGTTTGCATGGACGCGGGAAGCTGCCGGAGATCGCGGCACACATTTAGGGCGGCACTTGATACAATCCTTTGCGGTGGGAGAAACCACACCGGAAGAAGCGCACAAAATCGGCATGGAACTTGCCGGGGCGGTATTAGGCGGCAAGTATGAGTTTGTTTTGACAACTCACGTCGATAAAGACCATCTGCATAATCACTTGATTTTCAACGCGGTTAGCTTCGTTGACTACAAAAAGTACCATTCCAACAAGCAAAGCTATCACTTTATCCGGCGCACCAGCGACAGGATATGTAAAGAGCATGGGCTATCCGTCGTCGTACCGGGACAGGACAAGGGAAAAAGCTATGCAGAATACACCGCCGAAAAGCAAGGGACAAGCTACAAAGCAAAGCTGAAAACGGCGATAGATACTCTCATTCCCCAAGTGAAAGATTTTGACGAACTGCTGCGCCGCTTGCAGGAAATGGGGTATGAAATCAAACAGGGCAAATACATTTCCTTTCGCGCTGCCGGACAGGAACGGTTTACCCGCACAAAGACGCTCGGCGCGGCCTATACGGAAGAAGCGATAAAGGAGCGTATCAAGGGCGTGTATGTTGCCAAAACAAAAACGCTGCGGGAAGATAAGAAAATCCGGCTTGTCGTCGATCTTGAAAACAGTATCAAAGCCCAACAGTCGGCGGGCTATGAACGGTGGGCGAAAATCCATAATCTGAAACAGGCTGCTAAAAGCATGAACTTCCTAACCGAAAACAAGATTGAGTATTACAGCGACCTTGAAAGCAAAATTGCGGATATTATGACCGCCCATGACGCGGCGGCAAGGGCGGTTAAAGAGGTAGAACAGCGTATGTCTGATTTGTCGCTGCTTATCAAGCACACCACCACATACCGACAGTTAAAACCGATTTACGAGGAATACAAGAAGTCGCGGGACAAGGAAAAGTATCTGCGGGGGCATGAAAGCGAAATTATCCTGTTTGAAGCTGCGGCAAAGGCACTCCGGGAAATGCAGATAAAGAAGCTGCCCGATCTCGCCGCGCTGCGCAAGGAGTATAGCAGCTTAAACGACAGGAAAAGCAAATTGTATGAGGATTACCGCCAAGCGAAAAAGCAAATGCAGGAGTACGGCATTGTCAAAAAGAACGTCGATAGTATTCTTTACCCGTCCCAAAGCAAGGCGCGGGAGCAGGAGCGATAAACCAAACATAAATAAAAAGGACAGTCGATTTACTCGGCTGTCCTTACTGGTACTGCTTGATAACTCAAGATTACTTTTCCCAAGTAAAGCGGAGATACCGGCTGGCAAGAATCTGCCCTCCATCATCAAAACAAATCACCGTACTGGGATTATCCGGAGTAATTGTCATTGTTTCTAATTCTGAACCATTAGCGTCATAACAAATGATTTCCACCGAACCAACTTCACTCCCTAATTCAAAGGTTTGATAGTCAGTAACTTCCTCTGGGGTGTAATCTGTTTTGGAGATTTCCGAATGGTTTTCATCATAATATATCATGGAAAAAGATGTTGTCGGTTGTTGAATTTCAAATGTAACTTGGCAGGAATAATCAATTCCTGTCATGGCACATTGATCAGTGATTTCCATGCGGTCAAAATAAGTTTCTGTATCAAAATATACCCCTTCTTCATCATGATACAGATAGTAAGCTGTAACAGAGTTTTCGGATTCCTCTTGCGGAAGATATGCTATCGCGCCTTCAGCACCCACGGAATCATTGTCCAAGTTTGCCCCAAACGTCATACTGGTAAAGTTCTGATCTCCAGCATAAGCAACATCTGCACTGGCAGAGAAATAATATACGCAAGCAGCGTCCAAATCAAATGAGTAGCTATTATCTGCAAAATCCGCATAGACCTTTGTATTTTCCGGCAACTCTTGCTCATTGTTTATAAAAATTGCCCCTATCGCCGATTCATAATCAGGCGTAAAATTATCCTGCGATGAATTGCAGGCCGTCATACTTACCAATAAAGCTGCCATCGAAATGGCACATAGAAGTTTCCTCATTCCTTTGCACCTCATTTATTGAATTTAGAGTTCTAAAAAGCACAATGTGCTTTTTTATTATACCATATCCAACTGTTTCATTCTACCAAGAAATATGAAAAGACATGGATTAAAGAAAATGGGTTTTACTATCACCCATGCAAATTCAAAATTGTTGCTCGGTTAATTTAGAAAAGCAAGGGTAACAAGTGGAATGTTAAGGGCTGAAAACGCCTGTATTTCTGCGGCTTCCAGCGCGGGGAAACGGCGTAGACGATACTTTATATTCAAACCCGCAAAAACGGCTTTCTAATTGTCCACGCAAGGACAAAAAAGAACAGGGGCGCGGCGCCGGAAATCGGCAACCGCGCCCCTGTTTTCTATGGACTATTCCTCGTCGGTCAAGATAAACTCCCGTTCAGAAAACTCGCTGTCCGTCATGGCTTGCAGCTTGTTTACCGTTGCGGCGGCAAGCTGACGCATATCCTCGTCCATGTAGGGCATGGCGGCAAGGATATTTTCAAGCGTTGTTTCTCGGCTGTCCTCGGCGTAGATCGCAACAATGTTTTCTTCCTCTATGGTAAAGCAGATATTCATGCTATCAAACCTCCAAATCCTTTTTATGCTCTTTCTGTTTATCTTTCGGCTGCTGCGCCGCCTGTTTCTTATACTCGTCCAGCTTTTTCAGAATAGAGGGCTTTTTCTGCGGCTGCTCCCGTTTCTCGGCTTTTACCGCTTTCGCAAGGTCGGTAACGGAAATTGCTTCGCCCGCCTTTGCCCGCTGCTCCAAATCTGCGACGGTGGGCGTTTGCGGCGTGTTATTGATAATCCCGTCAAAATTGTTGTCGTTCTGCTCTATGGTGTCCTCGACGTGCTTTAAGGGATTATCCCGCTGCGGCTGCTCGGCGGCTATGGCGTAAGCCTGTGTGCCGTTCCCCATAATGAGATACTTCCCGTCCTCCGACGCATGGTGAAAACCAAAGCCCGACGCTTCGATCTGTTCCCGGCTCATATCGGTAATATGAAAATTGCCCCTCGGCGTTCTAACGGTTTCACCCGTCAAAAGGCTTTCGGGGGTCGCTTCCGGCTGCTGCTTTTCAAGCTGCCCGTCCTTGTAGGAATATCCTTGCGCCGCGATTGCTTCAAGGGTCTTGCCTGTAACGTCGCCATAAATCCGCTTATCTGCGTCAACCAGCATTTGCAAGGTGTTTTTTACGGTGTCGGACAAGGCTTGCTGCTGTTCGGGCGGCAGCTTGTCAAATACGGGGGTTTGCTGTTCCTGCTCGGCTTGCCGTTGCTGCTGCAACTCGGTAAAATGCCCCTCAATCTCGGTAATGAGTTCCTTTGCGGTGGCCTGTATCGTTTCAAGGGACGCTTTTAACTCGGTCATTTCCTTGCCGCTGCTCCAACCCGCCACATAGCCGAAAGAATAATCGGACGTATCAAGCCCAAAGTGCTGGCAGACGGTGTAAGCGACGCTTTCCGCTTCTACCTCGCGGGTATGGCGGTCAACGCGGTTTTGTTCTTCCGGCGGGGCGTTCAAGTCCACGTCGTGCAGCTTCGCATGGGCGATTTCGTGAATGGCGGTCTTTACCGCCTGTAATTCACTCACGCCCTCTTTGATTGCAATGCGCTTGTCGGTTAGACTGAAATACCCGTTTGCGCCGTTTGTAATCTGTTCAAAAGTAATCGGGACGGGGGACGCTTTTTCAAGGGCGGCGAAAAAATCCTCGTACTGCTCCACATCGGCAAGCAGCGGTTTAACGGAAAGGTCGGGAAACTCCTTGCCCTCGGTCTGCGAAATATCAAAGACGGTTATAACCTTAAAGGCGGGGACGGTGATTTCCGTTTCTTCCTTTACCACTTTTCCCTCGCGGTCAAGCATGGGCTTTCTCGTTTCGGGGTCGATTTTATCAACCAGCTTTTTCACCTTGTAGGGTGCGGGGGCAAAGATTTTAATGCCTTTCTCGCCTTTCTTTACATGGCGGTCAAACTCCTTTTCCCATTGACGGAAGCCCATTACTAAATTGCCGCCCTGCATAGCAATTAGGATAGTGTTATTCAAACTATAATCATGGAACTTCGACATAGCGGTTAGAAACTCTTTGTAGCGGTCGCTGTCAAAAATCGCTTGTACGCCCTGTTCCAAACGGGCGGTGATCTCCTTTACCTTTTCGGCGGGCTTTTCGGAAGTAAGGATAATGGGGACGACGGGGCGGGGCTGCTGCGGCTCTGCGGCCTGTACGGCTGCTTGCTGCGTTTCGGCTGCGTCCATATAGGCTTTGTCCTGTTCGCCGCGCGACCGCTGCGGGTAACTCATAATGCGGTATTCCTCCGGCACTTCGCGCCCCTCAAACTGCCGTTCCCACTCGTCGCCGCTTTCCACGATATAGCCGTATTCGGTAAACGCGCCTTTTTCCTGCGCGGCGGCGTTCCTGCCGAAAGTAGTAAGGTCAATGCCGCCTTTCCATTCTTCGGGCATTTGTACCATGCCGGATTGATATAAGTAATAGTCGCCCAAATCGCGGTAGGTATGTACTTCGGGGATATGGACGTAAAAATCCACGTTGTAGGTGAAGTCAATTACCTGTCCGATATTTGCAAGCCCGTTTTTCTGCTGCAAAGCTGCGTTCAGCTTGCCAACCTCGGCGGGGTCAAGCTGTTCGAGCTGCGCCGCAAGAAAATTGAGTTCGTCCACGTCGGCGGCGCATACCATTTCATAAGGCAAAGCAATATGTTTCTCCGGGTCGTCGGAATAGCCGCGAATGGAAAAATCCTGCGGGTTGTCTGCGGTAATGCCTACGTTCCGCATAGCTTCGTGTAACTGCTCCTTTGTGGCAGGCATATCCAGCCAATAGCCGCTTGGGTCGCCCGCTTCAAAGCGGCTGCGGTTGCCTATCATAATAGAAAACTGTTCGCTCATGTGTTCACGCTCCTTTTCCTGCCCGGTATTTTCGGGGATAGCTGCCGCCTGTTGCTGCTGCGGGGGTTCTTCGCCCTCTATGGTGTAGTCCGGCATGAGCATACCGTTTACTTTGAAATAGTCGGCGTACTCCTGCGGGATAGGCGGGGAGATTTCCGTAAACAAGCGGTCATACGCTTTGATACGCCCATTCAGATACTTTTCCATAGCCGCCTTATCGGTGAAAACCTTTCTATCTTGTCCGGCAATCTTCGCTTGGGTTCTGCTTGGGCTGTTGGTGCGCACGCTCCATGTAAGCGTCCATGAATACGGGATAGATTTCTGCGCTTCTTTGTCATAGCGGGTATTCTCGTAAATGTAGTAATTCATCTGATATACCCGGTTGCTGCGGGTATATCGGTCATATTCATTTTTCTGCCACTCATTAGCGGTGTGCTGGACGTGCGGCGTTCTCACATATTCAAGTGCTTTATCCAGCAAAAGCGTTTTCCCCGCCTGTTCTTCCCATGCGGCGGCTTGCTCCTTTAAGCTGTCAAAAATCGCCTGTTCTGCCGCCGCGCTTTCGCTGCGCATGGAAAGTAGCTGCGCAATCGGCAAGGAAGCATAAGGGGCAATATCTCCGTCCTTTGCTTCAAAATATATCCGGCGTTCTATCCGCATGGTTTCGGCGGCTTCTAATTTGTCATGGTCGTATGAGGTGTACGGCATATTGTTTCATCACGTCCTTTCTCGGTCATATAAGGGTTTGGGACTATCCCAACAAGCAAAATGCCCGCGCCGTTCCAAGAGCAGCGCGGGCATTTCTCGCAAACGGGTACTCGTTTGCTGTGCTTGCTATGTAGTTGTTTTTATCCGTAAACGCCTGTTTCTCTCACTTTCCGCTTTCTGCCTGCGGCGTATCTTTGCCGCACAATCGGGACAGTATTTCGCCCGATTGCTGCCCGCCGCAAACGTGCTGCCGCATACCGCGCAACGCTTCAAATCGGTTTCCCCGCTGCGGGTGATCTGTTCGCAAAGCTGCCTGTCTGCGGGTAAAACCGCTTCGCGGAAATAACGGCATAACAGCGAATAGCTGATACTCTGCACACACACGCAAGTTTCCCCGTCGTCCAATAGCAGACAGTTCCCGCAATCGTTGTTGGCGCACGCGGCGCGGGTCATTTTCTTAACGGCTCGATACTGCTTTTCATCAAGCCTAATCATTTTCGGTTCTGCTCGACGCGGAAGTTTACATACTTGCCGCCTGTGTCGGCAAGCAGCACAACCCCGTCAAAGGTCTTTCCCGTTTTGGTGGAGTACATACCCTTGATTTTTACCTTTCCGTCTTTCAAAAGGGCGGCGGCAATCGCCTTTGTGAAAGTCTTTTTGCGCTGCTGAAAGAACAAGTCATTTTTCCACATGACAAAGCTGCAAGCCCTGTCGGAACAGTAGTAGTTTTTCTTGCCCTCGTAAACCGTCGCGCCGCAACGGGGGCAAGTGCCGATTGCTTCCCGCTGCGGGGTAAACAGCTTCGCTTTATCTTCGGAAATCGCGGAATAGGTTTTGACAAGCCCCGCTGTCATTTCCTCAATGCTGCGCATGAAATCGTCCGGGCTGTCGCTGCCTTTGGCAATCCCGGTAAGGCGGGTTTCCCATTCTGCCGTAAGCTGCGGGGACGTAAGGACTTCGGGCAGGATAGCGGCAAGGTTATACCCGTCCTTTGTGGGGATTAGCTTTTTGCCCTTGCGCTCGGCAAAGCCCGCACTAATGAGTTTTTCAATGATACCCGCCCGCGTTGCGGTAGTGCCTAACCCTTTGCGCTCTGCGTCCTCCGGCGTTTCTTCCTTGCCCGCGTTCTCCATAGCGGACAGAAGCGTATCTTCGGTATATGCTTTCGGGGGCTGCGTGTAACACTCGGAGATCTCCGCTGCCGGATTGTCAAAGGTCTGCCCCTCGGCAAGCGGCGGCAAAACGGTTTCCGGCTCTGCGTCCTCGTCCTGTTCCTCGGACGCGGCGCGGGACAGCTTTTCAATCTCACGCCACCCCTCGCAAAGCGTCGTCTTTCCCTTTGCGGTAAAGGTATAACCGCCGCAAGAGATAACCGCCGTAACCGCTTCATATTCATAGGGCGCGGCTGCGGCGCAAAGCAGCTTCGCGCATACAAGGGTCATAAGTTTTGTTTCGCTGTCGGTAAGGGAAGAAAAGCCCGTTTTCAAAAACTCGGCTGTCGGCAAAATAGCGTGGTGGTCGGTTACTTTGCTGTTGTCGCAAACCCTTGTAAGGTCTGCTTGCAGCTTCACGTCCCGCATAAAGGGAAGCAGCGAACAAAGCCCGGTAATGAGTTCCTTTGTGCTGCCCTCCATATCGGAAGTGATATATTTACTGTCGGTGCGGGGATAGGTCAAAAGCCGTTTTTCATAGAGGGCTTGCGCATAGTCAAGGGTCTGTTTCGCCGTAAATCCAAATAGGCGGTTTGCTTCCCGCTGCAAAGAAGTAAGGTCAAACAGTTTCGGCGGGGCTGCGGTCTTTTTCTCTTTTTTAAGAGAAGTGCAAACGGCCTGCGATTTCTCGCAAGCCGCTTTCATCTGCCGCGCCGCCGCTTCGTCGTCCTGCCTTTCGGAAAGGGCGGCAACGCCGCCAACGTCCAGCCGGACGACATGATATTTCTCTTTCTTAAAGCTGCTGATTGCATAGTCGCGGTTTACCAGCATTGCAAGGGTGGGCGTTTGCACTCTGCCGACATTCAATGTTTTATGGTAGAGGATAGAGAAAAGGCGGGTCGCGTTAATGCCAATGAGCCAATCGGCCTTTGCTCTGCAAAGCGCGGATTGATACAGGTTGTCATAACCGCGCCCGTCTTTGAGGTTTGAAAAGCCCTCGCGGATTGCGCTTTCTTCCATGCTGCTAATCCAAAGGCGGGAAAAGGGCTTTTTGCAATTCGCCTGGTCATAGACAAAACGGAAAATGAGTTCTCCCTCGCGCCCGCTGTCGCACGCATTGACAATCTCGGTAACGTCGCTGCGGTGCATAAGGTCTTTGAGAATAGAAAACTGCTGCTCCTTGCCGCTGGCAACGATAAACCGCCACTCCTGCGGGACAATGGGGAGATCGTCGTACTTCCATTTACGGTACTGCTCGTTGTAGGTCGCCGCGTCTGCAAGGCTAATCAAATGCCCGACACACCACGACACAAGGTAGCCGCCGCCCTCATAATATCCGCTGCACTTTTCATTTGCGCCAATAACGGCGGCAATCGCCGCCCCGACGCTCGGTTTTTCTGCAATTACCAATTTCATAGATTTTCGTCCTCCTGCTCGGTCTGTTCGGTTTCGACTTCTTCCGTTTCCTCGTCGTCCTCGTCAAAATCAAGGTCGTCAAGGTTGTTGCTGCCTTTCGCCGCGTCCTTTTTGGACTTCAAAATCTTAAAGTAGTAGAACGCGCCGCCGCCCGCTGCGGCAACAAGCAGCACGACAAGCAGAATAGCACCGCCCATGCCGCCGCCTTTATCTTCCTCCGGCTCCGGCTGCTCGGTTTCTTCCGGCTCCGGCTCGGCTTCCTTGCCCGCGCACTCGCTCATGTTGACGCTGCAAACGGGGCAATCGGTGTTGACGCTTCCGGCAACGCATTTTTCAGTACAGCTACAAGCGGGGGTTTCGGTCTGTTCGTCCTCCATAAGCTGCAAAAGGTCTTTTTCATCAACTTGATTGAGGAAATGGACGGTGTTTTCTCCGTCCTCGGCGCGGTCAATGATGATGTAAAAATAGTTTCCGTTTTTCGTAACGACGGTAATAAATTGTTTATCGCCGGACGCTTCGCCCGTTATGTCGTCCACAAGGCTCATGTTGCCCTCCGGCGTTAAGGGCTGCGGCTCATAGCCGCCCGTCGTTTCTTCCGGCTCGGTTTCGGTTACGGGGGTAGGCGGCTCGTCGCTCACATCACCGCCGCCCGCAAAAGCGGTAACAGAAAAGCCGCCCATGAGTACAAGGGCGGCAAGCAAAGCTGTAACGCTGCGAAACAGTTTTTTATGCTTCATCTTCGGTTTCCTCCTGTTCGTCGGTATAGTCTGCGTCCGGCTGCGGCAAGGCAATTTCGCCGCTGGCGTAAGCGGAGAGGAACGCGGCAAGCTGCGCCCCGTCGAGGTGTACCGCTTTCACCATTTGAACGATCTGCGCGTTTTCTTCCTCGATTTTCTGCGCTTCAAGGTCTTTCAGCCTTTTTTGGTATTCAAGGATTTTCGCCCTCGTTTTCTCAATATCCCGTTCGATACGGTCAAGTTTCGTGTTTGCCATAGAAATAAACTCCTTTCAAAGTCAGTTGTAATGTAGCCGCCCATAGGCGTAAAAATGGGATTGCCAATAGCTTGTATCAAGTTTTGCGTATTGTATCGGGTCGCCACAATGCAGCATGACGGGGCTTCCGTCCCCGTCCTCGCCAACGTAGATACCCACATGAGATACCCCCGGTGTGTCATATGTACCCGTAAAGAAAACCAAATCCCCCGGCTGCGGGTTGGAAACGCGGGTTGAAATGTTGTAAAGCCCCTGCGCCCCAAGTCTGCCCGTATTGTATAAGCCGCTGTTCGTCAGCACATAGCTAACAAAACCGCTGCAATCAAAAGAGGTTTCCGGGCTGCTGCCGCCCCACACATAAGGAAAACCGACATACTTTTCCGCTTCCTCAATGAGCCGCGCAAACTGTTCATCTTCCAGATAGGCGGGCGGGATTTCATAATCCGCTGGCGGGTTTTCATAGTATTTTGAAATATAGCCGGATTGCGGGAAAAGGTCGGGTCTGTTCCCAAGCGACGACATATACATAGCGTACATGGATAGCTGTTCCTCGCCCATAATGTAAACGGGAACATGGGAGAGGTTGAAGTTTTCCAAATCCACATTGAGAATGTAATAGTTATAGGCTACTTCAACGTCGTATTCGTTGCCCTCGCTGTCCGTCCGCGTTTCGGTGCGGTAGCGTACCTCGACTTCCTCCGTAACCGTCAAGATATACTGTTTATCAAAGAGCATTTCAAGGGTGCTTTGCGCTTCATCGAGAGTAAACACGCCCTCATGCCAAGCGGAGAGGATAGAGATTAGCACATACGGGTCATGCTCGATCTCGTCAGCCGTTACCCGGTATTCGTCATAGCCGGGGTATTCGCTTTCGATGTTATCCAGCATATCCTGTAACTCGGCTTCCATAGCGACATACGCGCTTTCTGCGCCTGTAATATCCGCGTCCTCGGAGAGATAGGACGACGCAATCAAGCCGCTGCCGCTGTTGCCGCCGAACAGGGAACAAGAGGACAAGCCGCCGAAAAACAGAAGCACGATAAAGGCAATCCCGCCCACAATCAAGCAGCCTTTCCAATGCCGGACGACAAAGAACGTCGCCCGTTTGGTTTCCTGCGCCGTTTTCTTCGCCGCCTTTGCGGTGGCTTCGGCGGTCTTTTTCACCTTGCCGCCCGTTTTCAACGCCTTTGCATACTGCTTTTTAATGCGCTGTTTTTGCCAAAAACGGGAAATCGGGTTGGAGTGCGCAAGGGCGGGGTTATCATGCAGCGCCTTTTGGTAGAGGAAATCGGCGTTTGCCTTTGCTGCCTTTTTCTCGGCTGCTGCCGCCGCCCGGTAAGGTTTCAGCTTATGGCTGCGTATGCCGCGTTTTACTGCCCGCGTCGTCATGCCGCCCGCTTTCTCGCCCACAAGTTCTATCCTGTGTCCGCTTTCCACACCGACGTTTTCTTTCTCCACCTCATAGATTTTTCCATGTACGGCGGCGTCCAATTCCTGCGCCGGACGGGATAACGGGTTATGACGCAACTTGCCGTTTGGGGGCTTATCCGTTTTTTCAAAAGCAAGGCGCGTCTTTGCTTTGCCTTTGGCTTCGTCAAAAACGCGCTCTTTTGTGATTTTGGTCTGTTTGGGGATAGCTGCCCGCGCTTTGTCTAAACGGTCAGCCGCCGTATCGGATTTTTTGATTGCCTTTTGCAGGTCCGGCGTTGCCCGTTCCGCTTCGGAAAACTGCAAGCGGGACGTATGGGTTTTAAGCTGTGCTGCGTCAAGGGTCTTTTTCTCCGCGCCCTTTTCAAAGTGGCGGCTAACCTCTGTGCCAATACGTTGGGTGGCTTTTTCCGCTGCTCCCGCTACGGGGGCTGAATAGTTTTCCTCCGGCGGTCTTTCGCTGATACTCGTTGTTTCGCCCGTCGTAAGGTTTTCCGCAACCGCCCCGTCGCGGGTCATTTTCTGCGTTACCTTGTCGGGGGCTTTTAATTCCTTGCTCAATGTTCATCACCTCCAATACGCTGTTTTGCAAGGGTGCAGTATTCGGGGTTGATCTCTATACCCACATAGCGGCGGGAAAGGCTTTTTGCCGCCGCTGCGGTCGTGCCGCTGCCTAAAAACGGGTCAAGCACAATCCCGCCGACAGGACAGCCCGCCAAAATGCACGTTTCCGCAAGTTTGGGCGGGAACGCTGCAAAATGCCCGCCGCGATAGGAAGCTGTGTTGATCTGCCAAACGTTGCGGCGGCTGCGGACGGGGGAAATCATTTCGTCGGTGTATGCGCCTTTCCTGCGGGGACGGTTGATTTTCTGCGGCTGGTTTTGCCCCGGAACGGTAGCGGCATATTTGTTGCCTTTCCCAACTCCGCTTTTCAGCCGTACCGCCGTTGTGGGGGCTATCGGCTCGGCTACTGCTTGCCAATCGTAGTAATATTTCTTCGACTTGGTAAGCAGAAACACATATTCATAGCAGCGCGTCGGTCTGTCCCGCGTGCTTTCCGGCATGGCGTTTCCCTTGTGCCAAATGATAGAACTGCGCAAATACCAACCGTCGCCCCGCAAGGCAAGGGCTACAAGCCACGGAATACCGATTAGGTCTTTCGGCTTGCAGCCGGGGGCGCGGTGGTTTACCGCCACTTGCTGCCCGTTCCTGCCTTTGGGATATTTCGGGTCTTGGTGGTCGGCTTTGCTGCCTGTGCCGCAATAAGTGTCCGCGATATTCAGCCAACAAGTACCCTCCGGCGTAAGCACCCGCTTTACCTCATGGAAAACCGCTGTAATGCGGGAAACATATTCCTCCGGCGTTGCTTCCCGTCCGATCTGCCCGTCTGTGCCGTAATCGCGCAAAGCATAGTAGGGCGGGGACGTTACGCAACAATCCATACAGTTATCCGGCAAGGTTTGAAGCACCTGCAAGCTGTCGCCGCAATAGATTTTATCCGTTTCTATCTTCATGCTGACACCTCGCCGGGCTTGGTCGTCATCACGCGGTAGAGTTCCGTATCTTTTGGGAAACGGTCAATAAAGGGCAAAATCACGTTGCCATAGAAGATAAGTCCCTCGCCCGCTTCGGAATGGGTTACATAGGTCATTTGCTGCTGTGAAATGTTAAGCTGCTTGGCAAGGATTTCCCGGTCGCCCTGGGCTTGGTTGAGCATATACACAAAATCACTGTTTTCAAAGATGTTCTCCACCTCGCGGGACGACAACAAATCTTTCACGTTTTGGGTGATACCTGTCGGAATACCGCCCCACTTCCTAAAACGCTTCCAAATCTCGACGCTGTATGCTGCGGTCTGTTCCTCTTTGAGCAGCAAATGAAACTCGTCGATGTAATACCGCGTCGCCTTGCCCTCGCTGCGGTTTACCGTTACTCTGTTCCATACTTGGTCTTGGACGATAAGCATACCGACTTTTTTAAGCTGCGTACCGAGTTCCTTAATATCAAAGCAGACAAGGCGGTTATGAATGTCAACGTTTGTCCTGTGGTTAAAAATGTTCAAGCTGCCGTTTACATAGAGTTCCAATGCCGCCGCGATACGCTGCGCTTCCTTTTCCGGCTGCTTCTTGATCTCGTCGTAGAGGTCGCCCAAAATCGGCATATTTTCGGGCTTCGGGTCGGCAAGGTAGTTGCGGTACACGCTGATAACAGCGCGGTCAATCAAGGTCTTTTCGACAGCTTCCAGCCCGTTTTTACCTCCCATAATCAACTCACAAAAGGAAAGGATAAAATCGCTCTTTAAGGCTATGGGCGTGTCGCCCTCGCTGTAATTGAGGTTAATATCCATAGGGTTAATGTACTGCGTGCTGTTCTGCGAAACCTTGATAACCTGTCCTTTCAAACGTCCGACAAGGGGGTAATATTCGGCTTCGGGGTCGCAAATGATAATGTCGTCGGACGTGATAAGAAAAGCGTTTGTGATTTCACGTTTTGCAGAAAAACTTTTGCCGCTGCCCGGTGTGCCGAGTATCAAGCCGTTGGGGTTTTTCAGCTTCTTTCGGTCGCACAAAATCATGTTGTTGGAAAGGGCATTTAAGCCGTAATACAATGCTTCGCCGCTTTGGAACAGCTCTTGCACCGTAAAGGGAACGAAAACGGCGGTGCTGCTGGTCGTCAAGCCGCGCTGGATATGGATAAGGTTTTCCCCCAACGGGATAGAGGACATAAGCCCCTGTTCCTGCCGGTAGTCAAGGCGGGTCAAAATGCAGTTGTATTTCTGTGCGATTGCCGCCGCCCCGAACACTTCGTTATCCAATTTCTGCTTGGTATCTGCAAGGTTTAAGACAAGCAGCGTAAGCAGAAACATTCTTTCGTTGCGGCTCTGCAAATCGCGGAGTAGGTTTTTTGCTTCCCCGCCGTAGGTGGCAAGGTCGGACGGAATAATATCCATGTCATAACCGCTGCGGATTGCTTTCTTTTGTTCTTCAATCTTCATGCGGTCAAGGTCGGTGATCTTGCGCTTAATCGTCTTGATTGCTTCGTTGTGGTCGATACTCTGAATGTGCAGATTGACGATAATCCCGTTTTCCGCGTCCATGAAGTCAGCAAGCATACGGTCGGAAAGTTCCGGCGCGACGATCTGCAAAAAGGAAACCGCACCAAACTTGCCGCCCATTTGAAACATTCGCCCGTCGCCAAATCGGAAAGAGGACGGGGCGATAAAGTCTTTGACAGAAAGACCGCTTGCGGGTAGCCGTTCCCACGCAAAGTTAAAGCGTTCCCCGTCCGGGTGGAAAATCCCATGCAGCACTTCAAGACGCTGTTTCCCGTCCAATACCCGCGCCGCCGCGCCGATCACCTTAAAATGGTTGAGGGTGTCCGTTTCAATGCGGGCAAGACGCGCCCGCGCCGATCTAATGTCCTTTGCTTCAACGGTAAAGGTGAGAAACTTGGTCTTGATAAGCCCGTTGTTTCCGCGTTCAAGCTGCGTCCTAAGCATTTCGGTGTATTCTGCTCTGATACTGTCGAAGTCATCATTCTGCGGCGCAATCGTGATACTGTTCTTGAAATCGTCCTTGTTCGCATGGCGGCTGATTAGGGAAAGCTGCACGCTGATAGAAGCGTCGAACGAGTTATACATATCGCAAAGGGCTTCAAAAATGGCGGTTTTGTCGTCCGGCTGCGCAAGCTGATAGTTGATGTCCTCAAACTCAATGCACTTGGAATACCGCCCGTTTGCAAGGCGGCAAATCCCGTCCTTATACATTCGCTCAAACGGTATGCTGTCCTGCGCCGTATGGGGCTTCCCGTCGCCCTTTGCCTGTCGGATAAGGGTATCTATCTGTTTTCTTTCCTGTCGGGAAAGTTTACGCTTTTCGTTTTGGGTGTTTTTCTTTTCCTTTGACAATCGCCCGTACCTCCTTATCTAATTGCTCTTGCCGCGCAAGGGCGGCATAAAAATTGTTGGTCTGATAAGGTCGCTCTTTGGGGCGAAGAAACTTCACTTCCACAAATTGCCGAATAATCACTTCCAGCGGTTGCCCGTTTTTCTCGTACATGGCAAGCAAAAACATAGGCAGCATGGCAAGCACCATGCACAATGCCGCTGTGGTTGTTCCAACGCTGTCTTTTACCAAAAAGAACAGCGGCAGTCCGATTGCTACCGCCGCGCTGAAACAAATTAGCTGTCGTTTCGTAAGGTTGAACATTACCTTGCTTTTGATTTTTGTTAAGTCCTTTGGGACGGTTACATACGCCATTTCAAACCTCCTTTCTGCCCGGAATGTAATCTTCAAAACGGGGGACAGCATAGAAAAGCCGTTTGTTATTTACCCACCGTTGCAAATGGCGGGTAACAGGCGGGGCGGTTGGACGCTCGTAAATCATCACATACGGGTCAAAGCCCATAGCCCGCAAGGTGTTCACGCGGTATAAATCCTGTTCGTGAGTGCTGCCGTAGTTGGTAAGAACATACACGCGCCGCTGGCGGCTGCTCTTAATGGCGGTCAAATCCAAAAAACGTTGGAAATACCCGGTTAAGTCCTCGTCGGGATTATCCCATGCAAAATGTACCGCTTTTATCCGTACCCGATTTAACAGGCTGACATTATCCCTGTTCACAAGGCGAATATCCAGCCCTTGCGAAAAATCCACCCATGCGCGGCTTCGTATAAGCTGCTCAATGAGATTTTCATGGTCGGGACAGGCAAGCAGATTAGCGTCCATGATTTTTATTTCCGGCTGCCATTTCCAAAACTCGGACAAATCCGCAACCTTAACACTTTTGCGTCCCTCTTTACTGCTGACAATGCAAAACCCGCAATTTCTCGGACAACCCCGGCTTAAAAAGCCGTAGGCAATCCCGAAAAACTGCGGGTAGATAGAATAATCCGGGTAACTGTGTTCCACTTCCGGCGGCAAGCGGTTTTTCGTGTCGTAGCCCGTACCGCCGAAAATAACTTGTTCCGCGTTGGTAACGGTTATCGTGTCTTTGGAATAGGTGTCCGTAAAGACGCGGCTTTTATATACAAGGTCGTACCGCCCCTTTGCGTTCCACCATTCCACCGTATGCCCCTTTGCTTTATGATACGCGGATAGCTTCATCAAGCAGAGGTTGGGGAAATTATGGCTGTCAACGTCGATTAAACCGATTTTCAAATCATAACTCACCCCCTTAATGTGCCGAAAAGACGCTCTTTGCAAGGCTTCCCGTTTTGAAAAGCGTAAAGCACAAGAGGACGGTATAGCCCATGCAAGCCCAGATCGCGCCGGAAATGTCGTCGGTCGCTGCGATTGTTTGTATCAACACCGCATAAATGCCGACACACACCAAGATCAGAAACGCCTGAAAACCAAGCGCAAGCAAAGATTTTAAGTAATTCTGTCCCATGCTGCCCCATTCGTGATTTACCATTGTTGCCATCGGGATAGGGGCAACGCTCGTTACAAGATATATTTCAATCATGCGCCCATACACCACAAGCATAATGCAGATTGACAGGGCTTTCATGGTAAGCCCTACAAAGAGGGATTGAAACCATAACCCCAAAAGACCGCCCACGCTCATAGCGTCGAGTTTTGCTTCAATGTCGGTAATGACGGTGGTAACGTCTATGCTTGTATCGGATATGATAACCCCCGCGCTCTGATTGACGACGCTCTGCGTAACGTCGAAAACTCCCATGACGATGTTCCAAGTGTTTGTTACCAGCAGCACCGCAACAAAGGTCTTAAAAATCCATTTGAAGAAAATCCAAGTGTCGAGATCGTGCAGATTGTTTTTTTCAATTACAAGCTGGATTAGTTCATAACACATGACAAAGGTAATGATAACGCCCGCAATCGGTACAATGACGTTTTCCGAAAGGCTGCGTATCATGTTGAATATGCCCGCGTTCCACCCGGCGGGGGTCGTGCCGACTTGTGTTGCGATTTCTCCAACCTCTGTATTTACGCTGTCAAACAAGCCGGAAAGGTTCGATAAAATCCCGTCTGTCAAAATGCCGCGAAACCAATCTTCAATCATCTGCCATATCAAAAGTTAATCCCTCCTTTCCCGCGCCCTCCCGTTTCCGAGAGGGCGCGGCGGGTGGTATTTGTTTTAGGCATTATCCAAAAAGTTGAGAAAGCAGGGGAACAAGGGTGCCGCCGATCAAAGCGACGCCGCCGCCCGCCATGAGCTGCTTCATGCCCTGGCTCTTTACTGATGTGCGATAAAGAAGTAATAGAAGTGTAAAAAATTTTGCCGTTCCTATCCGGCACTTAGGGCTGTGTCGGATAGGTCGGGCGTTAGGCTTCGGGCAAGTCAATCTTGCCGACAAAGCTGTAATAAATCTCAATGTCCTGCCTGCGGGTGCCGTTCTCGTCATAGCTGCACTCATGCACGACGATTTTCTCAATCATCTCCCGCAAGAGGGTGGGGGTCAATTCCTCAAAGGCAAGGTGCTTTCGGACGATACCCATAAACTTTTCCGCGTTGACGGTGGCGGCCTGCGACTTGGAAAGTTCCTCCTGCAAAGCGGCGGCGCGGCCTTTCAGTTCCCGCTGCTCCTGCTCATAGTCTGCCGACAGTTCCATAAAACGCTCGTCGCTGATTTTGCCGTTCACATTGTCCTCATACAGCCGCTTGATAATGCGGCTCACTTCGGAAATGCGCTCCTGCGCCTGTTCAAGCTGCTTGGTGGCTGCGGCGGTCTTTCTCTTGCCGCCGATCTCGTTCTGCTGGATAAGCAGCTTCACAAAGCGGCTCTCATGCTTGGCGGCATACTCGGTCACTTGCCGGAGATTGGAGAGGACACCGGCGGTCAACAGGTCGGTGCGGATAAAGTGCGCCGTACAGTCGCGGGTGCGCTTCTTGTAGCTGCCGCAGATGTAACAGTCCTGCTTGCGGGTTTTGTTCTGATACCGCTGCTGGTACATCACATGGCCGCAGTCGGCGCAGAACAGCATACCGGAGAACAGCCCCACCTCGTCATAGCGGTTCGGGCGTTTGCGCTGCTTGCGTAACTCCTGCACGCGCTCCCATGTTTCCGTGTCGATAATCGGCTCATGGTGGTTCGGGAAAATGGCCTGCTTCTCAATGGGGTTCTCTACACTGTGCTTGGTCTTGTAAGAGGGCTTCGCCGTCTGGAAGTTTACCAGACAGCCGGTGTACTCCCGGTTTTCCAACAGGTGGACAACGGTATTTGTCGCCCATTTGCACTCATAGCCGGGGTGATAGCGGCGTGTGCTGCCAGTCCGCTGATATTCCAGCGTCCCCGGCGTGGGGATTTGCTGCTCCGTAAGCATACGGGCAATCTTGGTCGGGCCGTTCCCGGCAAGGCAAAGCTGGTATATCTGCCGGACTACCGGCGCGGTTTCCTCGTCAACGATATAGTTCTCGTCCTCGTCCATGAGGTAGCCATACACCGGCTTGCTGGTAACGGGCTTGCCGCTCATGCCTTTTGCTCGTTTTACTGCCTTGATTTTCTTGCTCGTATCTCTCACCAGCCATTCGTTGAACAGATTTCGCAGAGGGGTAAAATCGTTGTCCATGCCGGCGTTTGCGCTGTCCACATTGTCGTTGACAGCGATAAAACGCACACCCTTTTGAGGGAACAGCATTTCCGTGTAAAACCCTACCTGCAAGTAGTTACGCCCTAACCGGCTCATGTCCTTGACGATGACCGTACCCACTTTCCCGGCTTCAATGTCTGCAAGCATGGCTTGAAAACCGGGCCTTTGAAAGTTCGCGCCGGAATAGCCGTCGTCAGTGTACCAGCGCAGGTTAGTAAAGCCATTCTGTTTTGCAAAGGCTTCGAGTATCCTTTTTTGGTTCGATATGGAATTACTCTCACCTTGCAATTCGTCCTCATGGGACAATCTCGGATAAAGGGCGGTAATGAGGTTTTGGGTGGCTTGTCTTAACATAAAATCCTCCGTTTCCGACAGCCAGCCCCACTATTCCGTGGTTTCATTGTACCACGGAACAGGGCTGGTTGTATAGCGGCAAAAGTGTCAAATCTGCTTCTTTACAGCTTGTCAAATCGCCGGTTTTTGTGTAGCA
>NZ_FWCH01000001.1:0-5757 GCF_900169495.1 Provencibacterium massiliense | reverse complement strand
TGGTGGTGCTGCCTTTATCCAGTATTTCGGCTATCTCCGCGATGGGATAGATAATATAAATCCTGCCCTCGTCGTCCTGCCACTTGTTCTTCTGGGAGAGGGTGGAGCGGTCTAACAGCAGCGCATACAGCAGCTTGGCGGTCTGGGAAATCTCCATTTTCAGCAGGAAACGGGGGTAAGGCAGATAGGCGGGCAGCTTCGTGTCTGCCGTGATATAATCAGCGATAGGATCACCTCCCTGTGTTCGGGTTGATTTTGGCGGTTTGTCACGCGTTAGGACGGCGTTTCCGGGGGAAAAGGATAAATGTATCACGCACCCTTTGACACCCACGAAAAAAGCCTTGATTTATGCGGGTTTGAAAGGCTCTAAAGCGTGACATCTCTGCCTTTGTTTCCGCTTTCGCTCGGCGGCTTTGATTTTCTTCATGCGTCCGGCGCAGTCCGGGCAGTATTTCCCCCGGTTGGATTTGGGGACAAATGCCGCGCCGCAGACCGCACACCGTTTCCGGCTCCCCCGGTACAAGAGGGCTGCGGCCAGTTCCCCGTCAAGGGGCAGGACAGCCACACGGAACCATCGGCACATGAGGGAAAGGGAAATGCTCTGGACGCACACGCAAGGCTCCCCGTCGTCTAACAGCAGGCAGTTCCCCGCGTCGTAGTTACAGCACTCATTCACCAGCCGCCGCGCCCGCCGGTGCTGGCGGTAGTCCATTCTCGGCAGCTTATCGCTCATGGCTCTGCTCCTTTCTGCGGCGGGGTTCCTCCCGGCGCAAAATCTGGTCGATGTTCCGCTTGACGGTCTGCAACTCCTTAAACCGCTGTTTCTGTTCGTGATAGGTGTTATACAGGCCGGATTTCTTGGAAACAAGCTGCTCGATCTCGTCCTGCAACGCTTTCCGGGCGGGCAGCCTGGTAATGCCATGCGCCTTGAAATACCGGGCGGCTGCGTCGGCTATGATAAAGTCGCTCTCATGCGTCTGCCGGTATGCGGCGCGGGCTTTCTCGGATTTCTGCGCTTTCAGCCCGTCGCGGGCGGGCTTGGTCTTGGCATAGGCAAGTACCTGCCGCTGCAACTCCTTTTTCCCTTGCAGCTTCGTTTCCAGTGTTTTCAGTTCTCCGCTGGTCTGGCGCATTTCCTCATAGGCGGTATCAACGGCGGCTTCTAACTGCTCCGGGGAAGTGAAGCCGTATTCCTGATACACATTCAGCGTCGCGGCCATCTGTTTGAGATTGTGCATGGTCGCCCAACGCTCATAGCCCCGGCCTTTGCCCTCGGCTTTCTTCTGCTCAATGTCCACAAGCCGCTGCACATTCGGAGCGGTTTGAGGGGCTTTTGTGGGCTGTATGCCGGTTTTCCCATGCCGCTGGTATTCGGGTATGGCTGCGGCCTTTTCTGTGGCTCTGGCGGCGTTCTGCTCCAAAACGGCAAAGACAGCGGCGCGGTCAAAGTCGTCGCCCAGCTTGCGGGCGGTAATGGGCTTTGTCCTGTCCGGCGTGAGGTAACTAAGCCGCCCCCGGCTCTCCTTGACGGCCACGCCCTCCCGCAGCAGCAGAGAGGAAAAGTCCTCGAATGAGGTCGCCGCAGACAGCGCGGCGCGTATGGTCTGCCGCAGCTTCTCCTTGTTCGTTTCAAACTTGGTCTGCCGGGGCGTGATACCGCCTGCAATCATGGGGGCGTTCTGCTTGTCCAGCGCGGCCTGTCCCTTTTTCTGCGCCCAATACTCCCGGTCTGTGACGCGGTTCTTGCTGCCGTTCAAGAGGTCGATTTGGTAAAGCCCCTCCCGGTGGCACATCTCCATGACTTCGGACTTGAAGTAGCGCAAGGCCGCGTCGGTACAGCGGTGCTTGCACCCGGCTTTCGTGTCGGCTGGCCTGTCCATGTAGGGCAGGAACGGGACTTCCTCTATCCGCAGCGAATTGATAACGATATGCACATGGATATTGCCGCTGTGGTTATGCCCGTCCGGGTGGGTGCATACAAGGGCTTGGTGGCCGGGGAAATGCTCGGCGCAAAACTTCTCGCCCAATTCCTGCGCCCGGTCTACGGTCAGGCCGTTGTCCGGGCCGTCCCGTGGGTCAAAGCTGATGATATAGTGGTGACTTTTCACATCTTCCCGCCGTTGGTTTTTCTCATAGCGGAGATTTGCCCGCATACAGGCAACGGCAAAATCCTCCCCGCCGCAGTTCAGCGTGGACAGCCGGTAGTCCTCGCGGGGGATAAGCCTGCCGGTTTCATCAAGGACAGGCTTCATGGTAAACTCGTCATGTTCAAACAGCAGGTATTGTTCGGCGGCTCCGTAGTCGGCGTTTTTAGAGTTGATATGCTTGAGTGTTGCCAACCGCGTCACCTACTTTCTTTAGGACTTCATACTTGAGGGCGGCAAGGTCGGCTATGGCGGCTCGTACCTCGCCGGACAGCGCGTTATAGGTTACGCCGTACTCGTTCAGATACCGGGCAATCTGGTTGAGGTTGCCGCCAATCCTGCCGTACTCGGCTGTGAGTTTCCCGACAGCGGAGAGCAGTTCATCATTGACCGCTGACACATGGATAACGGGGCGTATGGCGGTGCGCCGTATCGCCTGCCGGAGAAATTCGGACTGGCTGATACCATAGGGCGCAAGCCGCGCTGTGAAGTCGGCATATTCTTCTTCGGACAGCCGGGTTTTCACAACGCGGCTGCGGTGGGGTGTGTTGTATTTCTTTCGCATGGTCGTGACCTCCTTTCTTGCCGCATGAGCGCGGCGGGGATAAGCGGCGCAAGCCGCAAAGCAGGGTTTGGGGAAGGCACTCCCCAACAAGTTTCCCGCGAGGGGCAAAACCGCAGAATTGCGGATTTTGGCACCGTGGTAGAAACTTGCTCTGTAACTGCCACAGACTGCCCCTGTCTGGTTTTTTCGTACATAGAACGGGCAGGACAGGGCTTTCAGCCCGCTGTGGGCGGCCTTTTTTCCTTTCGCCAATATTACTCCGCAGAGGGGCTTTGCTGCCCGCTAAACGGGGATTTTCTCAAAATTTCTTTTGCTTCTGTAATGCGGGAAAGGGGATTTTGGCAACCGGCGAGCAGAAAATTTTTCCTTTCACTCCCCACACCACCGCGTTTTGAAATTTGCCAAACGGAGCAGGCAGTTTTTTCTGGCTTCACCTACCTACTACGGGTAATTTGCGATTTTGCCAAATGGACAACAAAAAAGCAGCAAATCTTTTTCAGACTTACTGCTTTCGCTGGCCGCCGGTGGCGGCTGGTATTCAGTTTTGAAAGTTCAAGTTTAGATTTCCCCAACGAATTGGAAATGTTATTTCCGATTCGGTTTTCTTTTGATAGCTAACAATTTCATATAATCATCAAATTCAGCCATATTAGTCGGTTCAAACATTACCCATTTTCCGTCGTGGTAGGTTTTTGCTTCATCATATTGTTTACAAACGGAATTAGAAAGGCTATCCCTAATATCTTCAAATTTTGTCCTTTCATCTTTTCCAAAAATAATCATGAAACCAATGCAATTACTTTTTGCATATAGGCAACAAAGTGTTTTGCCACCTCTACGATATTTATACTCGTAAGTCCAATTCTTACCGCCAGTATTCCAAAGTCGTTCCATATCGTATTTTTCATCAATAGCTGAACATAATGTTTGCCATACTTCAAATAAAGATTGTCCGAGCAATTCAGTCATAGTTGATTGAGATGGTATATTTTCGAGCATTGTATCACCTCCATAAATGTGTGTTTATCGCTGGGTCTATTATACTATATCTGCTCTTCCTTGGAAATAGATGAATTGTAAACTTGCTGAGTGGCACCGCTAATGACAGTTGGTATTCAGTTTTTCAATCTATCGGTCAAAGCGAAACTTGAATAGCGCGGCAATTAGCTGTTGCTTCACATATTCCTCAACCTCGGCGTTGACCTGCACGTGTACTTTGGAAAAGTAGCGGATATATCCGGCGTAGTGGGAAAGAACGGCGTTTACCGCTTCCGGGTCGCCCTCATGGGCTTTGACGATTGTTTCATAGGGCAGAAGTTTACTCATGCTCTTTTCCCTCCATGAGCCGCCGTAGTCGCTGCAAGGCAAGCTGGATATGCCGCCCCGCTGTGCTGCGTGTCCGGCCGATATGTACGCCGATCACGCGCTGCGGCTGGCGCAGGAAATAGTAACGGAAAATTTCTTCCTGTGCCTGCTCCGGCAAAAGCGCAAGGGCGGCGGCAAGTTCCGCATGGTATAGAACGGCGGTCTGCCCGCAGGCAGTAAAAAAATATTCTTCAAACTGCTCCGGCTCGGCAAACTGGACAAACTTCTCATTCATCAGATAGTCAAGGGAAACTTCCCGTTCCCACCTCCGACGCAGCTTTAAGATTATATCTATGGCTGCGTGTCGAATGACAATCTTGCAAAAGGCATTGAATGTGTATTGGATATGCACTTTATAGGCTTCATCTTCGGTCATGGAAATTCCCCCTCTCTGATAATAGTGCGGGGCGGCAGCACTCCTTGCTGTCGCCCCTTGATTGCCTATCTGCAAAGGCGGGCGGGGCTGTCAACGGCGGCGCGTATGCGCCGTTCATCTTGACCGTTGACTGGCTCGGCTGTCTTTGCTATGAAGATATAGTTATTTCCAGTGCTTTAATTGCGAAAGGTATAAATCAAACTGATTCCGTCTGGTTTCTTCATCTGCGTTATCGGGATTTGGCATATTCGTAACCAGATAATCCAACAAAGATTCCTTGGATTGATATGCAAATTCCCCATTAGCATAGCACCATTTACAATAGTCCTCGTTATAGCTTCCGTCTGGTTCTCGGCTAATCAGACCATCTTCATTCAATGGCATTCCGCAACACTGACAAACAAGTTGCCGTGGAGAACCCAGAAGCGTATTGATTGACACATCAAAAACTTGTGATAACAGTTTTAAGGTATCTGTATTTGGTTGTGTTTCGCCTGTTTCCCAGCGACTAACCGCCTGTCGGGTAACTTGCACACGTTCAGCCAGTTGTTCTTGCGTAAGGTTGTTTTTCTCGCGTAAATTTTTAAGAATACCTTGTATTTCCATAGCCGTTCCTCCTAAAGGATGTTTTTACTCATTATAACTTCAAAACGGGCTTTCAACAAGCAACTCGCTGTTGCTACGGAATAGTGGGCTGCTGTCTATCAATTCTTATGTGTTACTTTATGGCACATGAGCATTTGCGCCCGGATTGTCGTTGCCGTAACCCTCCATGAGGTTAATGGCACCCCAAATGCCAAGACCTGCGCCAAGCGCGATAACCAAAGTCTGCAATACACCAACTGCGCTGTTGAAAAACTCCATATAAACCTCGCTTTCTGCCGCTGTGCGGCTCAAAAAAAGTTGTTGAAAATGAAAATGCCGCCGTTATTCCTCGGCGGCTGCGTCCTCGTCGGACAAATCTATTTCGTATATGTCAAAGGCTTCATCGGGCTTTACGATTGCCGGACGGGTAGACATATACCGTTCCACGTCAAAAGCGTTTCTTTTGTCGAAGTCGGAAAGGTATTTGTAGTTCGGGTGTTTCGTGATGTCGTATTTGTCGCTTAAAAAGGGACGCACACCGCGTAGCTGCAAAATACATTTCCCACCGTCCATAACTGCTATTTCGTCCTGTGTCATCAGCTCTTTGCCACAATGTCAAGTGGTAAATTCAAAGTTTGATATTAAGATGTTTGAGGCAAATTTCTTGACAAATAAATTGATTTGCCCGATAATATGAGATACAGATACCCCTAGCGGTATAA
>NZ_FWCH01000011.1:0-273762 GCF_900169495.1 Provencibacterium massiliense | reverse complement strand
TTCCAAAACAGGATATAATTAGGATAAATTCGGAAGGGGCGGGTTAAAAACCTGCCGCTCCTTTTAGAAAACAGCAAAAAGACGACCGTTAGTAACCTATACTAACGGTCTTTTGTACTCTCAAAAAGTGCCCGGGCCTTGCGGCCCGGGCACTTTTTATTCTTGCAGCATCAGCTTGGCGCATTTATAAACGTCGCCGCAGCCGAGGGTGATCACCAAATCGCCCTCCCCGGCGTTTTCCATCACGTACCTGGCGATCTCGGGGAACGTTTCAAACCATACGCATCCCTCGATCTTTTCGGCGAGGTCCTTGGCGTAGATACCATAGGTATTGTACTCCCTGGCGCCCATGATCTCGGAGAGGACCACCCGGTCGGCCAGCGAGAGGGCCTTGGCAAAATCCTCGAGCAGCAGCGCGGTGCGCGAATAGGTAAAGGGCTGGTGCACCGCCCATACCCGGCGGTAGCCTATGGCGCGCGCGGCGCGCAGTGTCACCTCGATCTCCTTGGGATGGTGGGCGTAGTCGTCCGCGATGGTGACCCCGTTTCGCTCGCCCAGGATCTCGAAACGCCGCCCCGCGCCCGTGAAGCTGCCGACATGCTTTGCCGCCTCGGCGGGATCCACCCCGCTCTCGCAGGCGCAGGCGATGGCCGCTAAGGAGTTTGAGACGTTGTGCTCGCCCGGCACCGCAGTGAGGACCTCGCACACCCGCGCCCCGCCATGGTAAAGCGCGTAACGGTATCCCGCGCCCTCGGGGTCCTTCGCGACCTCTTTCGCCTGCCAGTCGTTTTTGTCCCCCAGCCCAAAGGTGACCACCCGCTGGGAAAGGCCTTCCAGAGCGCGGCGGGTGTTTTCGTCGTCCCCGTTCGCGATCACACACCTGGTCGCCAGGGACGCGAATTTGTGGAAGGAGCAAATGATGTTTTCCAGGTTTTTAAAGTAGTCGAGATGGTCCTCGTCCACATTGAGGATCACCGCGATGTCCGGGTAGAGGTGCAGGAAGGTGTCCACGAACTCGCAGCTCTCGACCACCAGGTTCTCGCTCTGCCCCACCCGGCCGTTGCCGCCGATCTCGCGCAGCTTGCCGCCGATGACCGCGCTCGGGTCCGCGCCCGCCGCGAGCAGGATGTGGGTGAGCAGGGCGGTGGTGGTGGTCTTGCCATGGGTGCCGCTGATCCCGATACAGTTTTGATACTGCGAGGTAATCAGCCCGAGCAGCTCGCTGCGCTCGAGTACCGGCTTGCCGCTCGCTTTCGCGGCGATCAGCTCGGGATTGTCCTCCATGATGGCGGCGGAATAAACGATCGCGTCCGCCCCCTCGATATTTTTCGGGTCCTGGCCCATCATCACCTTCATACCCATACTTTTTTCCAGCTCGATGGTGTCGCCCGGATTGTTGTCCGAGCCGGAAATTTCATATCCCCGCTTGAGCAGGATCTGGGCGAGCGGGAAGGTCCCCGATCCGCCGATCCCGATAAAATGTATGTGCCGCTTGCCTTCCAAAATATCCGCCGGTACGCGCATGGCTGTCAACTCCAATACAGATTCAATATTCCATCTTATCTATTATATTGCGAAGCGGTGGGAAAATAAACATTTTTAGGCGCAAAAGCCTCACCGTTTGGCTGAAACCAGGCTGCTGCCCACCATTCCGCCCACGATCAGCAAAATTCCCCCAAGGCCTGCCGCGCCCGGCAGCGGGTCGCCGAGCAGCAGCACCCCGCCGAGCAGGGTAAAGACCACTTCGCCCGACTGGGTCGCCTCGATCAGGGCCAGCCTGCGCGGATCGCCCCGGCACAGGTCGGTCGCCCGGAAGAAGAGGATGGTCGCCACGCACCCCGAGAAGAGAGCCACCGCGCCCGACTGCGCCACCTGCCCCACCGGCGGCAAGCCGCTGCGCAGCAGTGCCAGCAGCGAGAGTATGAGCCAGAACGGCAGACTGCAGACGGTCATGCCGAAGACCCGCTGCACGGTGGAGAGCTCCTGCGGGCAGTGCTCCATCATCTTGCGGTTGCCCAAGGGGTAGCAGAAGGCGGCCAGCAGGATCAGCAGCAGAGCCGCCACCGTCTGCTCCGCGCCTTGCTTATCGCCCGGGCGCACCTGCAGCAGCAGGACCCCCAGCAGGATGACGCAGGACATCCCCAGGTTCTTCAGCGGTATCCTCTGCCCGAAGAGCGGGGTGAGCAGCACCCCCGCCACAATGGTCACCTGCCAACAGGCCGCGACAAACCAGGATTCCCCATAGACCGAGCCCCAGCTCAGCGGCGCGTAAAACAGCCCGAAGCCCACCGTGCTCCAGAGCAGCCAATTTTTCGGGTCGCGCCGCACCGCCTGCAGCACCGCTTGCATCCGCCCTCCCCGGCGGAGAATCAGCGCCAGCATGGGCAGCATGAACAGAAAGCGCAGCGCGGCGCTCCACATCCAGTCCCCGCCCGAGAGGTTCATGCTCCGGTTGAACACGAAGGTAAAGGCGAAAAAGAACGACGCCAGGACCCCATAGACCAACGCCCGTTTCATCCGCTCCCTCCTTCCAAAGTTTTGCACCCCTTGTTTATACCACAAAATCCGGATTCCGTCCAGAAACTGCAAGCAGAGGGTGAAAAAATCTTCCAGAAAATGAATAACGTCAAAAATTATGCCGAATACTATTACCATCAGGCAAGCGCGCGGCCCGCAGTACAGACAACCATCATTAGGAGGCAAAATATGAACATCACAGATGTAAGAATCCGCCGCATCTATCCCGATGCGCGCCTGAAGGCGCTGGTTTCGATCACCATCGACGGGGACTTCGCCGTCCACGACATCAAGGTGATCGAGGGCCCGAGCCGCCTGTTCGTGGCCATGCCGTCCCGCAAGGACGAAAGCGGCAGCTTTCGGGACATCGTGCATCCCATCACCCCCGAGGCGCGCCAGCTCATCGAAACGAGCATCCTCGAACGCTATTACGCTTATCTCGCGGAGAATCCGCCCGAGGCCGAAGTCTCGCCGGAGGCTCCGAAGATATAACCTTCCCCCTCTCATTTCGGGCCGCCGCAGCTTGTGCTGCGGCGGCCCCTTTTCTTGTCCGTCTATGATCGCTTGGAAAAATTGTCAGCCGCCCGTCGGCGGGTTGTAGGGGAAGCCGCCCTCCAGGATATCCCCGAGCTTCCGGGCGCCTTCCTCTGTGAGAAGGTAGCGCGCACCGTAGCCAAGGTCGCTGGAAAAGAGCATCAGGACCGCATCGTTAAAAAGCAGCCGGTAGCGTACGCCCCCGGTAAAATCGACTTCGATTTTCTTAGACCCGCGAAGGGTCGCGGTATCCTCTGTTTTTTCGTAGCTGCCCGGCTTTACCCGTATCCCGGACAGCCGCGGTTCGATCGAACCGGGGTCGCTTGACGAGAAAAGCTGTCGCCCGGTTTCATCGTAGACCCGCGCACCGGCGATCTTGGCGGGATTGATCATCGCGAGCCAGAGCGGCGCCTTCTCACAGCGGGCATACTGCCGGTCGGCCTCGGTGAGGAATGCGTCCCACTTTGCTTTTGGAAATGAAACCTCCATCGCCGGGTAGAGCTCCCTGACCGGCTGGCAGATGCTCCACCAGCCGGCGCGCATCCCGTTTTGGCACAGCTCGTACCGGGTCTTGTATCTGCTCTTCAATTCGATCGCACTGACTCCCTTGGCGCGGGGCTGTAGCTTTGGAGCCGCGAAGTCATCCATCCCCCGGCACAGGTCCTCCAGCGCGTCACTGGCCTGCCCGTCGCACCAGGCGGCGGTCTTTTCCTGGTCGTTAATCAGCCACAGATCCACCCCGCCCAGGTCCGGCAGAGTGGGCGGGGTGCCCTGCGCCAGCCGGCGCAGCTTCTCCTTCGCCGCCGCGAGCGAAGTGGACATCCCATAGTACTGCTCATAGCCGCCCTCTGCGCTGACGCCGAGCAGCCCGCCATAAAACGAATAGGTGTAGGCAAACCGATTCTCTTTCGTACTGAACCAGATGGTCGTCCCGAGCTCGCCCCCGCCCGCGGCGTAAAAATCGGAAAGGCTCTCAAAATCGCCGAGTTCCACCGCCTGCACCCCGCTAAGCGCGGCAAGGGCTTCGTTCAGCGTCCCGGCTGAAAAGGTGCGGTCCACTTCGTCCCAGCTTCCGCCCTCGGTGATTTTTGCCGGATCGGGCAGCGGGATGGCCCGCTCGCCGCCCATTTGCGCGCTCCCCTGTGCGGCCGGGGCGGGCAGGGCGAGGGCGAGCGCCATCACGAGCGCCAGCGGCGCTGCCAGCGTCTTTCCAAACATTCGTCATTCCTCCTCAAAACAAAGGCATCCCCTCGCGGGCGGAAAAGGGGATGCCCGATACGGCAGTCCTGCCGCTAAAATCTTATTTCCTGCCGATGTCGGTGCGGTACTGTTTGCCCGCAAAATCGATCTTTCCGGCGGCCTCGTAGGCGCGGGCGAGCGCCTGTGCGAGGTCCTTCCCCCGCGCGGTCACGCCCAGCACCCTTCCGCCCGAGGTGACGGTCTCCCCGTCCTTTATGGCGGTCCCGGCATGGTAGATAAAGACGTCCTCGCCGAAATCTTCATCCAGCCCCGTGATGGCCTTGCCCTTTTCATAGCTGCCCGGGTACCCGCCCGAGGCGAGCACCACGCAGGCCGCCGCGCCATCCGAGAAGCGCACCGGCACTTCACTCAGCCGCCCGTCGCGCACCGCCTGCATGATCCCCAGCAGGTCGCTTTCCAAGAGCGGGAGCACCACCTGGGTCTCGGGGTCGCCGAAGCGGCAGTTGTATTCGATCACCTTGGGGCCTTCGGGGGTGAGCATCAGCCCGAAGTAAAGGCACCCCTTGAAGGTGCGCCCCTCCCGGTTCATCGCTTCGACGGTGGGCAGGAAGATCGTTTCCATGCACGCCTTCGCCACCTCGGGGGTGTAATACCGGTTGGGGGCAACGGTGCCCATACCGCCGGTGTTGGGGCCGCGGTCCCCGTCCAGGGCGCGCTTGTGGTCCATCGAGGAAACCATCGGCACCAGGGTCTTCCCGTCGGTGAAGGCGAGCACCGACACCTCGGGCCCGGTGAGGAATTCCTCGATCACCACCCGGTTGCCGCTCGCGCCGAAGATTTTGTCCTCCATGATCGAGCGCAGGCCTTCCCGCGCCTCTTCCTCGCTGCCCGCGATGATGACGCCCTTGCCCAGCGCCAGCCCGTCCGCCTTGATGACGACCGGATACTTCCCCTGCGCCCGGATGTAGTCCAGCGCCTGACGCGGGTCCGCGAATACCTCATAGCCGGCGGTGGGGATGTGGTAGCGCTTCATCAAATCCTTGGCAAACACCTTGCTCCCCTCGATGGCGGCCGCCGCCGCCGTGGGGCCGAAGGCGGGGATCCCCGCCTCCTCGAGCCGATCCACCATCCCGAGCGCCAGCGGGTCGTCGGGCGCGACCACCACAAAGTCGATCTTCTGCTCCTTCGCGAAGGCGACCATTTTGTCAAGGTCGGTCGCGCCGATGGGCACATTTTCGCCGAGCGCCGCCGTCCCGGCGTTGCCGGGTGCGCAGTAGAGCTTTTCCACGCCCGGGCTCCTTGCTATCGCCAGGGCGATGGCATGCTCGCGCCCGCCGCCGCCCACAATCAGTACCTTCATGAAAATGTCCATTCCTTTCTGGGGATTGCGCAGATTTTAGTGGTGGAACAGCCGGATCCCGGTAAAGGCCATCGCCATGCCGTACTTATCGCAGGTCTCGATCACGTTGTCGTCCCGGATCGACCCGCCCGGCTGCGCGATGTACTGCACGCCGCTGCGGTGCGCGCGCTCGATGTTGTCCCCGAAGGGGAAGAACGCGTCCGACCCGAGCGACACGCCGCCCATGGTGGCGAGCCACGCGGCCTTCTCTTCCCGCGTCAGCGGCTCGGGGCGCAGGGTGAAGAACTGCTGCCAGGCGCCGTCGCGCAGCACGTCCAGATAGTCGTCCGAGATGTACACGTCGATGGTGTTGTCCCGGTCCGCCCGGCGGATGCCTTCCCTAAAGGGGAGCGCGAGCACCCGCTCATGCTGGCGCAGGTACCAGAAGTCCGCCTTGTTGCCGGCCAGCCGGGTGCAGTGCACCCGGGACTGCTGCCCCGCGCCCACGCCGATGGCCTGCCCGTCCTTGCAGTAGCAGACCGAGTTGGACTGGGTGTATTTGAGGGTGATCAGCGAGACGATCAGGTCGCGCCTGGCAGTCTCCGGGATGTCCCCATTTTTGGTCACCACGTTTTCGAGCAGCTTCTCATCAATTTTCAGCTCGTTGCGCCCCTGCTCGAAGGTGACGCCGAAAACATCCTTGTGCTCGACCGGCGCCGGGACGTAGCCGGGGTCGATTTTAACCACGTTGTAGCCGCCCTTGCGCTTAGCCCTAAGGATTTCCAGCGCCGTGTCGGTGTAGCCGGGGGCGATCACCCCGTCGGACACCTCGCGGGCAATGATCCGCGCGGTCTGCTCGTCGCAGACGTCGCTGAGCGCGGCCCAGTCTCCGTAGGAGGACATCCGGTCCGCCCCGCGGGCCCTGGCATAGGCGCAGGCGAGCGGGGAGAGCTCCATGTCGTCCACAAAGTAGATTTTTTTCAGCGTATCGCTCAGCGGCAGCCCCAGCGCCGCCCCGGCGGGGCTGACGTGCTTGAAGGAGGCGGCCGCCGGCAGCCCGGTGGCCGCTTTCAGCTCGCGCACCAGCTGCCAGCTGTTGAAGGCGTCGAGGAAATTGATGTACCCCGGCTTGCCGTTTAACACCTCGATGGGCAGCTCGCCCTGCTTCATGAAAATTTTCGACGGCTTTTGGTTGGGGTTGCAGCCGTATTTGAGTTCCAGTTCCTTCGCCATGGCAGACACTCCTCTCCCTTACTGATGTTTGTTGACGATCCGGTTGTCGGTCTGCCCGGTGCGAACGTCGATGAAGCGCACGAAGAGGGAGACCTTGTTCTGCTCATTGAGGCTCTCCCACACCCGTTCGGTGAACCCGTCGATGTCGTCCTCGATTGCCACCAGCTCAGGCTCCCCCTCGAAGGAGGGGATAGGGTTGCCGTCGCAGCGGTAGGTGTGGATGAAATGCCCCTGCCCGGGGATGGGGTCCTGGTACTCGTAGAAGTACCGCCGCGCCGCCCGCTCGTCCCCCTCGGCGCTCTTGAGGATCGAGAGCTTGTAGTCGAACCCCCTAAGCACCCCGGAGATGCGGGGGGTGAAGTTCGGCCCGTCCGGCTCGAAGGTGCGGGTGCGCAGCGCCTCCTCGAAGGTCTTGCCGCTCTTTAAAAACTCATAGACGGTGTCGGTCTGGTCCCCGTTGGTGACGATGGTGACATCCCCCAAAACCCGTACCGGGGCATAGATCACCAGCGACGGGTCCACCATTTTCTGCGGGTCATGCGCCTGGGTGCGCAGCCCGCCGCCGTCCTCGACGAACACCCGGTTGCGGCTGTTCTCGCTGCGGCCCATGATGAAATAGGCGATGACCGCCTTTTCCCCGTCCCGGCTGCGCCCGATCATGATCCCCCGCCCGGGATAATCGTTGCCGCGCAGCAGCTCATAAAAGCTCTCACATTTCATTTAGCTTACCTCCCCTTCTGCCTGCTCGCAGACGAGCTCCACCGCCCTGGGCAGCAGCTCCCATTCCGCCTGCTCCATGATCCGGCGCTGCAGCGTCTCGGGGGTGTCCCCCTCCAGCACCGGCACCGCCTTTTGCAGGATGATCCTTCCCCCGTCGGTGATCTCGTTGACAAAGTGCACCGTCGCGCCGCTCACCTTGACGCCATACGCCAGCGCCGCCTCGTGCACCCGCAGCCCGTAAAAGCCGTCTCCGCAAAACGACGGGATCAGCGAGGGATGGACATTAATGATCCTATTTGTATATTTTTTGCAAAATTCTCCCGAAAGGATACACAAAAAACCCGCCAGGACGACGATTTTCGCCCCGTACCGCGAAAGCGCCTCATCCAGCGCGCGGGAATATTCCTCCTTGCCGGGGTAGGCCTTTCTCGGCACCACCTCGGCCGGGATCCCGGCGGCCCCGGCCCGCTGCAGGGCATACGCCCCCTCCTTGGAGGAGAGCACGCAGACAAAATTGACGTGGGGCAGCTTGCCCGCCGCCTGCGCATCGATGAGGGCCTGCAGGTTGGTCCCGCCGCCCGACACCAGTACCGCCACGTTTACCACTTCGATCATTTCCCTTCCGCGCCCGCTCCCCGGGCGTTTAATCCAGCACGACCGAGCCGTCGCCCGCCATGACCTCGCCGATGATCTGCGCGCGCTCGCCGCACCCATTTAGAATGCGCACCGCCTCGTCCGCCTGCGCGGCGGGCAGGACGGCGATCATGCCGATCCCCATGTTGAAGGTGTTGTACATGTCCCGTTCGGGGATGTTCCCCTCCTTCTGGATCAGGGGGAAGATGGGGGGCAGCGGGAAGCTGCCCTTGTGGATGACGGCGTTTACGTCCTTGGTCAGCGCGCGCGGGATGTTCTCATAAAACCCGCCGCCGGTGACGTGGCAAACCGACTTGACCGCTATTTTTTCAAAAAGGGCGAGCATCGGCTTCACATAAATCCTGGTCGGGGTCAGCAGTGTCCCGAGCAGGGAGCCCTGCAGCTCGGGAACCTGCTTATCAAACGAGCGATCCTCCCCGATCCCGAACACCTTGCGCACCAGCGAGAAGCCGTTGGAATGCACCCCGCTCGAGGAGAGCCCGACGATCGCATCGCCGGGGCAAATCGCAGTCTTGTCCAGGACCTTTGCGCGGTCCACCACCCCGACCGAGAAGCCGGCCAGGTCGTATTCGTCGACGCCGTAGAAGCCGGGCATCTCGGCGGTCTCGCCGCCCACCAGGGCGCAGCCCGCCTGCACGCAGCCCTCCGCCACGCCCGAAACGATCTCGGCAACCCGCTCGGGGACGTTTTTGCCCACCGCCAGGTAATCGAGGAAGAGCAGCGGCTTCGCCCCGCAGCAGATGATGTCGTTGACGCACATCGCCACGCAGTCGATCCCGATGGTGTCGTGCTTGTCCGCGATCTGGGCGAGGCGCAGCTTGGTGCCCACCCCATCGGTCCCGCTGACCAGCACCGGGCGGGTGAGCCCCGTCATGTCCAGCTCGAACATCCCGCCAAAGCCGCCGATCCCGTCGATCGAGCCGGCGGTCATGGTGCGCGCGACGTGCTGCTTCATCAGCTCCACCGCACGGTAGCCCGCGGTGACGTCCACCCCGGCCGCCTTGTAACTTTCACTAAAGCTTTTCTGCATAGCTGTCCCGTCCTCCATGTCGCACTGGGCGACGGTAATGTATTGTGTGGCGGACCCGAGAACGGGTCCTCTATTTTTTCTTGTTCTTGACCGATTCGGGGATCGGGCAGTCGAACTTATTGGCGGGCATCTCGGCCGGCACCTCGATGGGATATTTGCCGGTGAAGCACCCGGTACAGAAGCCGCAGTGCGCCCCCTCGGCGATCCGCTCGACGTCGGGCACGCTCAAAAACCCGATCGAGTCCACCCCGGTCTCCCTGGCGATCTCGGGCAGCGAGAGCCGGCAGGCGATCAGCTTGTCCCGGCTGTCGATGTCGGTGCCGAAATAGCAGGGGTTCATAAAGGGCGGGGAGGAGATGCGCATATGCACCTCCCTGGCGCCCGCGGCGCGCAGCAGCTCGACGATGTGGGCGGTGGTCGTGCCGCGCACGATCGAGTCGTCCACCATCACCACCCGCTTATCCTTGACGGTGGCGGCCACGGCGTTTAATTTGATCCGCACCAGCGCCTCGCGCTCCATCTGGGTGGGCTGGATGAAGGTGCGCCCGACATAGCGGTTCTTGATGAAGCCCACCCCATAGGGGATCCCGCTCTCGCGGGCGTAGCCCATCGCGGCGTCCAGCCCGCTGTCCGGCACGCCAATGACCACATCCGCCTCTACGGGGTGCTCCTTGGCCAGGAACGCCCCCGCGCGCTGGCGGGCCATATGTACGCTCGCCCCCTCGATCACCGAGTCGGGCCGCGCGAAGTAGACATATTCAAAGACGCAGACGTTGCCCCTGCGGCCGCAGTGCGTCTCGATCGAGCGCTCGCCCTTCGGGTCCACCACCACGATCTCGCCGGGACGCAGGTCCCGCACGAAGGTGGCCCCAATGCTGTCGAAGGCACAGGTCTCGGAAGCGAAGACGATCTGATCGTCCCCGATCCTGCCCATCGACAGCGGCCGAAAGCCCCACGGGTCGCGCACCGCGATCAGCTTGGTGGGCGAGGAGATCACCATCGAAAAGGCGCCGCGAAGTCTCGGCACCGCGCGCTCGACCGCGACCTCGATCGAAGGGGCACTCAGCCGCTCGCGGGTGATCATGTAGGAGATGACCTCGGCGTCGGTGTCGGTGTGGAAAATGCCGCCGCTGCGCTCGATCTCCTCGCGCAGCTCGTGGGCGTTGACCAGCGCCCCGTTGGTGCCCAGGGCCATCGGCCCCTTGACGTGGCGCACCATCAGCGGCTGCGCGCTCGAGCGCGACTGCACAGGCTTGGCGGCGTAGAGCACATGCCCGATGGCGATCTGCCCCTTGCCAAGCCGCTCGAGCGCGCCGTGCCCGAACACGTCGGGCACCAGTCCGCGGTCCTTGTGCGAGCGCATGACGCCCTCGTCGTTGACCACGATCCCGCAGGTTTCCTGCCCGCGGTGCTGCAGCGCATAGAGCGCCAGATAGGTCTTGGCCGCCACCTCGTCCTCGCCGCTGCGGTCGTAGATGCCGAATACCCCGCATTCCTCGTGTAGCTTCTCGTTTTGCATGCGCAGGCCTCCTTTATTCGCCCAGCAGGCGCTTCATGACTTCCTTGTAAGCGTCCTCGACCCCGCCCATGTCGCGGCGGAAACGGTCCTTGTCCAGCTTTTCGCCGGTGGTGGAATCCCAGAAGCGGCAGGTGTCCGGAGAAATCTCGTCGGCCAGGATGATGGTCCCGTCCGAGGTCTTGCCAAACTCCAGCTTGAAGTCGATCAGCTCGATGTTCAGGTCCTTCAGGTACTCGCTGAGGATTTCGTTGACCTTCAGCGCGTAGCCCGCGATGGTCTCGAGCTCCTCCTTGGTGGCCAGGCCCATGGCGGCAATGTGGTAGTCGTTGACCATCGGGTCGCCCAGCGCGTCGTCCTTATAGGAATATTCGAGCACGGTGGATTTCATCTTGGTGCCCTCGGGCAGGCCCAGGCGCTTGGAAAGGCTGCCGGCGGCGATGTTGCGCACGATGACTTCGAGCGGCACGATGGTGACTTTCTTGACCACCGTCTCGCGCTCGGAAATCTCCTCGACAAAGTGGGTGGGGATACCGTGGGTCTCGAGCATCTTCATCAGGTGGTTGCTCACCCGGTTGTTGATGACCCCCTTGCCCATGATGGTGCCCTTCTTCTCGCCGTTGAAGGCGGTGGCGTCGTCCTTGTAATCGACGATGTAAAGCTCCGGGTCGTCGGTCTTAAAGACCTTTTTCGCTTTTCCCTCGTACAGCTGCTCCAACTTTTTCATGCTTGCTTCCTCCTGTATCGTCTTTTATTTTTTATGAATTAATACTGCTCCTGCAGCTTCTGGTCCTTTTTGACGACCCCCTCGGTCATGTCCTTCTTCATCGCCGCAAGCTTCGTTTCCAGCTCCCCGTCGCTCACCGCCAGAATCTGGATGGCCAGCAGCGCGGCGTTCTTCGCCCCGTCGATGGCCACGGTCGCCACCGGAATCCCGCTTGGCATCTGCACCGTCGCCAGCAGCGCGTCCAGCCCGTCGAGTGTGGAGCTCTTGACCGGAATCCCGATCACCGGCAGGGTGGTGTGCGCCGCGAGCACCCCGGCCAGGTGCGCGGCCTTGCCCGCCGCCGCAATGATCGCCCCGAAGCCGTTCTCCCGGGCATTGGCGGCGAAGGAGCAGGCGAGCTCGGGCGTGCGGTGCGCGCTCATGACGTGCGCCTCCACCGGTACCCCATATTCCTTCAGCGTCTCGACCGCGGCCTTGACGATCCCCCAGTCGCTGTCGCTGCCCATGATGACCGCTACCTTTTTCGACATCCTGCATCCATCCTTTCGTATTCAAAACGTAAAAGGACTGCGGCCCACTAAAGGGGTCGCAGTCCTGCTATGCGCCTATCGAATCAGAGCCGGGAGGCAGTCCGACAGCTTACAGCTTTCCCGCATATGGGAGAAGGGGCTGCCGATGAGAGAGCGGGTGAAAAACGCCATTGTGTTTCCTCCGGTACTGCCTGTCGGTTTAAATTCACTACTTATTCAGTGTAAACCATCGCCAAGTAAAATTCAATGGTTTTTCCCCGTTTCGGCAAAAATCAGCAGAAAGCAGAGAAGCCCTTTGGCGCTTCCGATCGGATTTAGGCAGATTGACGGCAGGGTGCCGCTGCCGGTTCGCGAAGCAAAGCGAACTCACAGCGGAGCTGTTTACCCCGCGTTCTAAGTAAAAGGGTTCCTTGGCGCACGCATTTTTGGCGCCCGACCAAAAATGCAGGCTCGCTTTGCGAGCGGTGCGCCTCACGGGCTGGAAACGAGCCGTTTCCCCCCGTGTACCCCCTTTCGGGTTAATTTCTGGTTTCCAAAGGACTAAGTCCTTTGGCGGGTGCGGGCAGCGCCCGCGGCCTTTTCCGGGTTGCTGTCACTCGCATCCACAAATCCTCCTTCGGATCAGGAAGGGGAGTAAAAAGCTTCCAGTGGAAGGTTTTTGCGTGGGGAAACCCTATCAAGGGGTTTCCCCATGGCGGCCCCGCCGCCACCCAAAAAAGGGATTTCGCTTTTCGCCAAAATCCCCCAATATCCCCCTTTTTTCTTGCCTTTTTCTCCCGCCCGTGCTATAATAGACCCATGGGGTTTTCTTGCAAAAAAGAGAAAGCCACGGCGGCCTTCCGTGTGACAGCACGGAAGGAAACCGAATCGCCAGGTGCCCTAGCCACCCAAACGACCCACCGGTATGCCGGCGTCGCAGCTCTCTCAGCTGTGATTATAACACATTTCTTCTCCCTTGAGAAGGATGTTTTGCCGATCGGTGGGGGAAAAACGCATTTTTTGCGCATGTTTGGGTTGCATTGCCCTTTATGGGCACGCCCGGCATGCGCTTTTTCATTTGCAGCGGCACCCTTTGCGGGCGGCATTTGGCTCTGGCAAAGTGCGCCCTGCGGGGGTTCCCCGTGCGGGACGGGGGCCGGCTTCCCCGTCCCGCGGAAAACCCCTTGACTTTANGCGCTTTTTCATTTGCAGCGGCACCCTTTGCGGGCGGCATTTGGCTCTGGCAAAGTGCGCCCTGCGGGGGTTCCCCGTGCGGGACGGGGGCCGGCTTCCCCGTCCCGCGGAAAACCCCTTGACTTTAAAGGCGCCCGGAACAACCCGCCGGGCGCGGTCAAGGGGGAAAGAAAAAATGGAAGAAAACGAAAAAATCCTACCGAGCCCGGTGGTGTTCTGGGGCCGAACCTCGCGGGAAGAATTCACTCTCGGTCGCCGGCTCGAGAAGGCGCTTCAGGCGCTCGACGGCCTGCCCGGCGACCGGGACACTCTCTTCTTCTGGCTCTACGGCTGCGTCTATGGCAGCGAAACGCAGATTTCCCACGCGCATGCGCGCTCCTGCGGCAAATTTTGCGGGAGCGAGGCCCTGCGCACGATTGAGAATTTTAGCTCTGCCGACAGCGCCTACCGTAGCTATGCCGAGAAACTTATGGGCAAGCCGGTGCCGCACCGGGAGAAGGAGCCGCTGAAGTTTGCGCGCTATGCGCTGGAATTTGCCGACTTGTATCTGGAATCGCATTATAGCGATTGGTACTGCGGACTGTACGAGAAGTACGAGCGCAAGCTCAACTCCGCTTATTTGTGCTACCTGGTGGCCGACCGCTACCGCAATGAGCTTCCGGACCCCGCCCCGTTTGAGGCGCTGCACAGCCTGCTGCGGCAGTATCTGCTGCCCACCACCCTGTGGCAGGAATTTCTGGCGGGCTACCGGGAGGCGACCGTCAGCCTGCTGCGCCAACGCATTGCGTTGGAGTGCCCGCAACAAAACCTGGATACTTTTGAGCGCATGTGGTTTCCCCAGCCGCCCGACGAGGAGCCGGACTAAGGGCGGGGCGCCGTAGAGAGATGGCGGCCTCGCCGCCATGGGGAAACCCCTTGATAGGGTTTCCCCACGCAAAAACCTTCCACTGGAAGCTTTTTGCTCCCCTTCCTGATCCGGGGGAGGATTTGTGGACGCGAGTGACAGCAACCCGGAAAGACCGCGGGCTCTGCCCGCACCCGCTCAAGGGTTTGTCAAACCCTTGAGAATCCCGATTGTTTCGGGAAAGCTCCGGCGGGGGAGACCCCCTGCGCGGGGAAACGCACAATCGTCGTTGCAATCAGTGTCCTGCGCGGGCAAAAAGCCCCGCTCCGGGTTTCCGGAGCGGGGCTTCGCATTTCGCGGCGGGCGCAACTGTGTATAGTCCGCGCGTGGTCGCGCGTGGGGTGGTCTCAAAGGAGGGGCGTCCCCTCCTTTGTTTGCTTCTTTTGGGTCTTTTCTTTCAAACAAAGAAAAGACCTCGGGGCGTGGGGCGGACAGCCCCACAAAAAGAGACTACTATTTTGTAATTTTTCTCCATATCCCCGAGCGCTCCAGCACCGTGTGGAAGGCCGGCGCGAGCAGCACCGCCACCACCACGGCCAGCACCGCGTTGAGCAGCGACGCGCCCGCCTTGGTCGCCAGCAGCGCCATGACGGTGGGCATGGGATTCTTGATCAGGAAATACTGCTCGATGAAATTTTTAACCAGATACAGCACGATGTAGCTGACACTCCCCACGCACGCGCCGAGGATGTTGGAGCCCATCTTTTTGCCCTGCCTGCCGCCCCGGTTGGCGATCAGGCCCGCGAAAAAACCGATTACGAATTTCATGATGAACGTCAGCGGCGCTTCGGCCGCATAGAGCGGGTTGGTCAGATCGTAAAAGAAGCCGCCCAGTCCCGCGCAAAGTCCCCCGCGCACCGCGCCGAGCAAAATACCCGACAGCACGCAGAACACGTTGCCGAAGTGGATTCTTGTCACATCCCCGATCGGGATGGAAAGAAAGTTTGCCGCAAAGACCACCGCCGACATCACGCCCACCAGCACAATGTCATAGGTGTTGAATTTCCGTTTCTCCTGCGTGTTTTCCATAGTAAGCCCTCCCCGGAATACATGTTGTGGCGAAAGGACCAAATGTGTTTAGAGCAGGCTGAAGCTCTTGCTGACCTCGCGGCTCTCCAGCAGCCCGATGTCCCGCTCGAACATCACGCCGAAGCGGGGGTCGCTGCTGTAGCTGAAGGTGTTTTTGATGGTGCGCTCCAAAAACCCGGTCGCGCGCGCCATCGCGATGGGCAGGCTGTCCCCGCGCAGGAAGCCGCCGACCAGGACGCTGGCGAACATGTCCCCCGTCCCCGGGTAGCTCACCGGCGTGTAGTCGCACCCCACCATCCAGTAGCTGCCGCGTTCCCGGTCAAACCCGAGGTTGGCGATCTTCCCGTCGGCCATCTGCGCCCCGGTGATCACCGCGTACTTCGGTCCGAGCTCACAAAGGCGGGCCAGCATGCTCTTGGCCTGCGTGCGCGTCAGCGGCTCGAAGCGGTAATCCTCGTGCAGCAGCATGCACGCCTCGGTCAGGTTGGGGGTGATCACGTCGGCCCCCGCCACCAGCTCCCCCATCCGCCGGATCATGTCGGCGTTCATGGTGCGGTACGCTTTTCCGTGGTCGCCCATCACCGGGTCCACCACCGCCAGCGCCTTTGGATAGAGCGCCAGCGCCCGCAGGCAGGAGTCGATCTGCCCCGCCCCGCCGAGAAAGCCGGTGTACACGCACTCAAAGCCGATGCCCAGCCGCTCATAGTGCGCGAGCGCGGGGGCGATGAAGTCGGTCAGGTCCCGCATTTCCACATCCCCCAGGTTGCCCGTGTGGGTGCTGAGCACCGCCGTGGGCAGCGGGCAGACCTGTACCCCCATCGCCGACAGGATCGGCAGGATCACCGTGAGGGAGCAGCGCCCGAACCCCGAAAGGTCATGGATCGCCAGCACCCTGCCTGGTCTGTTTTCCATAAGGTTCCTCCACAATCGGGCGGGTCTCCCCGTCCTGCATTTATTCTAGTCTTTGCCCTCTATTTTATCAAAATCTAAAAAAATTGCCATCCCAAGCGTGTTTTTGTACGATTCCTCCATAGAATATTATTATTTGTATTTGGTATTTATATATATTAACGGCAAATCCATCCAGCATCTTCCGCCCGAAATCCGCCCCGGTCGGATTGCACAACCGGATGGAGGCAATCTGGTTTTCCCGTTGTACAAATTGTAGAATTCCCGCTCCCAGACTTTTTCTCGGTTAGCAGGAAGTGCCCCGGACAAACTAATACCGGTTTGCCGGGCAGACCAAAGAAAAAACGGGGAGATGAAGAATTTGAACAAGATGGTTTCCAACGCACTGACCGGGGTTGCCGTCACCATGGCGGTCGGGACCGCCGCTTATATGATGACCCAGAAGAGCCCCGCCAAGAAGCGCCGCCAGATGAAGAAGACCGCCGACCGCGCCATCCACGCCGTGGGCGAGATCGTGGACGGGATTTCCTCGGTCATGCACTAACCCTCCCAAAAAAGCAGCCGGTCCCCTGCACAGTACATGCTGTGCAGGGGACCGGCTGATCTATGTAAAACCCCGCCGCTATGCGCGGGAGGGATGTCAGCGAAGCGCCATCCAGGCGTAGGTCTTCCCGGTCTGGTTGAGGATCGGCCCGACCCCGATCACCGAGTCCTCGACGTTCTCCACCGAAAAGCCGGTATCGCTCAGCGTGATCCCCATGCTGGCGCCGTTTTCGGTGGCCACCCCCGAATAAAGGTCGGCGGTGCGGTAGTTCCAGTCGTAGTAGATCAGCGGCTGCCCCACGGCATAGACCAATAAAAATTTCGGCTTGAAGCCGACCGTAATCTGCCGCGGCGAGGTGCCGTTTCCGCTGTAACTGCCGTACTCCATCGGGGCGCTGATCCACCCGTGCTCCTCCTCGCTCAGATGAAGCGTCGCGTTGGCCGCGTGGGCCCCCAGCGCGGCGTCCAGCTTTTCGTTGTCTGCATTGAAGTCGTCCATCTTCGGCTTGTCGCTGCCGGTCCATTTGTTGAGCCCGTAGTTTGGCGTTTTATAAGTGCTTGGCATAATTCACTCCTCTTTTATTGGCGCGGGCTTTACAGCATATCGCCCGCCAGGTCGAATTCCTCCCAGGTGAAGTCCCGCTCGTCGAACCTATCGCAGTCCCACCCCTTTTCCTCGAAATCCACCCAGGTCATCTCCCCGATGACCAGCTCGTACTCCAGATGGGCGGGCAGCATTTTCCCGATCATCGCCTTGAGCTTGTCCAGGGTGGTAAACTCCCCCAGCAGCTCCAAAAACACGACCTCCAGGCGCTCCTCGGCCGGATGCTCGATCAGCTGTGAATGGAGCCCCGCCGCGCGCAGCGAGGCGAGCATCCCCTCGTGGGTGAAGTCGCTCTGCGCCACGCTCAGGCGGTAGATGATCAGCTCCCGCCGCCGCTCCAGCGTCAGCTTGGGGTTGAAGGGGAGCGAGAGCAGCCGCTCATAACGCGCCACCGTCTCCTCGCTCGCCGTTTGGATGTACATATCCCGCCAGAGAGTAGAAAGTTCCTCCTGGACGAGCGCCAGCGCGCAGAGGTAGCTTTCCAGCTCGGCCTCGATCAGGCTGCCCTGCAACCGGTAGATCCCCAAAGAGCCCATCAGCGAATAGACCGAGCGGCGGCAATCAAAGCGCTCCATCACACGACCTCCATCCTGGCGATCGCGATCTCTCCGGGGCGGATGATCTCGTCCGCCGCCGCGCGCACGTCGGCGGCCGGGGAGAGTAGCGTGACGTTGCGCACCCCCTCCAGTGCGCAGAGTGCCGCCAGGAGCCTTGCGCACATCAGGCTCTCCCCCACCTGCTGCGACAAAAAGTAGTCGTGCAGCGCCGCCTGGCACCGGGCCTTGACCTCCTCGAAGGAATCGTTCTCCATAGGATCCAGCAGCAGCGAGAGATCGGCCCTTTTTTCGACGGCGTTTTTGACCAGCACGTCCACGTTGATCTCCTTCTTCTGCGCCAGCGACTGCTGCAGCTGCTGCACCCGCCCGGCCGGCAGGTCCTCCAAAAACCCGCTGACCGCGATGTCCACCGTCCCCCGGCCGCGCACGCGCGGCAGCACCGCCGCCGAGGCGACGAACTCATGCTGTGTGACCTCGCCGTAGTAAAAGGTGCTGTTGGTGCTGTTCGAGACCGAGCGGTAGCTCTCAAAGAGCCGCTCGCGCAGCTGCTCGTCGCGGGAGCAGCTGATGGAGTTGGCCCGCCGGTGCTTGGAGAAAATGGAGATGGAGGCAACGGTCACGGGCTGCGCGGGCTGGCCGGAGCTGGACGGCATGGCAAAGCAGGCGCTGCCGGACGCGGTGNCTGTGTGACCTCGCCGTAGTAAAAGGTGCTGTTGGTGCTGTTCGAGACCGAGCGGTAGCTCTCAAAGAGCCGCTCGCGCAGCTGCTCGTCGCTCTCCTCGTCGGTGCCCCCCGTAAAGGGGGCCGGGTTCTGCACCCCGCTGATCCCCACCACCGGGGTCACCATGGTGTCGATCCGGTTCGCCGCCAGGTTCCCGCCCGCCCCCGCGGTGCAGGCGCTGGCAGGCGCCTGCACCGTCAGCTCGCCCGCCGCCAGGGTCGCCGCCGCATCGGTGGCAAACTCCACCCCGCCGCCCGAGACGAGCGTCCCCTGCGGGATGAGCAGGTCCTCCTCCCCGGCGCTGCGGCGGGAAAAGGGGAGCGTGCCCCGCGCGAAAAGCGCGCCCTTGCGTGAAAGGCCCCGCGTCTCGGCATGCCTTTCCAGGCTCTCGCCCCCCGCGGTGGCCGGGAAGAGCTCCCGGCGCAGCTGCGCGCATTCCTCGAGGAGGCTTGCGACCTGCTCGCTGAGCACCGCCATGCGGATTCCCACGTCCGACCCGTCGTCCGGATCGAACCCGGCCAGCTCGGCGTACCGCGTCTTCATCATCTGTAAAATCTCCTGCTGTCCCACTAAAGCGCCACCCCCAATTCCACTGTTTTTTTGCTCTCCCGCAGCGTCAGGCTGACGTGTACGGTGAGCCTGTCTCCCGCGTAGGCGCAGGAGGCCCCGTCCACCTGCACCCCCCGCAGCGGGCCCAGCGCCTCCTGTACATAGCCGCTCACCAGGGCATTCGCCCCGGCCGTGTCGCGGGGAAGGCGCCAAAGCAGGCTCCCCAGCTCCCGGTTCAGCGGGAAGCTGCCCTTTTTCACCATCAGGCGGATCATGGCGTTCTGTATGAGCAGCCCGTCCGCATCGAGCGGGATGCTCAGCCCCCGCGCGTCCCGCGCATGGTCCCCGTTTTTCAGCTTACTGTCCATTGCTTCCCTCCGTCTTGCCGACGATCTCCCCGTTTTGGGAGACGGTCAGCCCGTTTAGCTTGATCGTCCCGTCGGCGCACAGCCGCAGCACGGCACCGCCGGTGCTGCGCAGCTCCACCTCGCCGGGCCGCAGCCCACCGTCACCCTCGTCGATCACCCCGGCGATCACCTGCTCTCCCCCCGCGTTCAGCAGGAGCAGCCGGTCCCCCTCGCTGGGGATGTAGCGGCAGCCGCCGTACAGATAGCGCGGGGCCTGGAGGGTGGTGTCCCCCTGTACGGTCACCTTGCCCTCCTTAGCGTCGATGACGCGCACCGCCTGTGCGTTCGGGCGCCCCGGCGCGCCGGGGCGCATCCGATCGGTCATCCACATCCTTTCCCTTCCTTTCCATCATCTGATAAAGCGGTGGTCCCGCAGCTCGACCTCCTCGCGAAAGCCGTCCTCGTTGAGGATATAGCGTACCTCCCACACCGCCCAGCCGATTTCGCTGTCATACGGCTCGTAGAAGTCGCCCGGGTAAATGGCACGGTAGTGCGCAAGCACCTCACGCCGCACCAGTCTGGTTGCGGCCGCCCGCTTGTATGCGTTGTACTGGCTCTGCCACCATTTACTCTCGTCCTCCACGCCGGCCGAATAGAGGTACCGCCGCCGGGTGATCCCGAGCTCGGGGGTATACTCCCGGCTGTAGACCAGCCGGCCCAGCTCGTCCAAAATCCCCGTTTCGGAGACGTATTGGGTCCGGTCGATCTCCTGCCCGAAGGCGAGATGCACCCCCTTGATCCGGCCGCCCTCGACGGGCAGCCCCCGCTCGGGGACATACTCGGTGCGCACCACCCCATCCCGGTCGATGTACGGGTCGGGCCTCCAGGAGGCCCGGCAATAATTTTTGAGCACGTCCCATTCGCTCATCCCCTTGCGCACCACAAATTCCGAGGGGCGCGTCTCGAAGCTGTCCGAAAGGCGGGTGAAGCCGTAGGGCTCGATATGCCGCTCGAAGATCCGCCCGATCGAGGGGTTGTAGTAGGTCTGCGGCTTTGCCTCGCAGTCGAGCAGGCAGGCCCCCCTGGTGCGCGCCTCGATTTTTAAAAGGCTCCCGTCCCTCTCCTCGCTGTAGCACTGCTTGTCCATCAGCCCGTCGAAGAGGGTCTCGCCGTCGAGCAGGAGGCGCACCGTTTTCTGCTCGGGCAGCGGACCGCTTATGGCGAAGGACGCCTTGCAGCTGTAGACCGGGGAGGCGAAGGGGCGCACCACCTCGAAGCCGATGCAGCTGTAAAGGGTGGTGTCTTCCCCGCCGATCCCGGTAAAACAGGCCGTAACCGTCATATGCCGCCCTCCAGCGTGCGCCGCTGGTCCTCGATGAAGCGAAAGGAAAAGCGCAGCGTCACCCCACCCTGCCCGACTGCCTCGAGATAGGCGAAATAGGCGTACATCGGCCCGGCCACCGGGGAGATCAGCAGCGCCGGCTCCTGGGCGCGGTAGCTCTGGCAAAGCGCCTCCCACTGGGCGGCCACGTCGCCGCCGAACAGCTCGCCCTCGCCCTCGATGATTCGCGCGTTCTCCCCGATGTTCTGCGCATCCTGCCACCTGCCCGGGCAGCTGCGCAGCCGGATGTTCTTCTCCTGCCGCAGCACGATCCTCGACGGGTTATACCGGAACTGGTAGTCCCCGAACTGCATGACCGCCGCAATTTTCTCCAAACCTTGCCCCTCCTTTAAAAGTCCTCTTCCACCCGCGGGTATTGCCGCGACTCGAATTCCATCTCATCCGAAATCTCTCTGAGCGCCACCCGCCTCTGGCGCGGGTAGAGCACCTCGCGCGGCTGCGGCCCCGTCCTCTGCTCCTCCTGTGCGGGGGCGGCCACCTCGTAGACATCCACGGGGGCCCCCACGGTGACCCCCGCAGTGATTCCGGCCGTGCGCGCCGCCGTGACCTGCGCGAAGGCCGGCCTCGATGGCTGATACGTGCTCGGCGCGTAAAGTGCCGGCTCCTGCCGCGGCTGCGGCGGCAGGGACCAAGCCTCGTGCTCCTCACCGGTCTGCCGCGGCGGCGCCTCTTCCCCGGCCTCCCGCAGCAGGGAGGCGACGGGGCGCCTCCCCGCGGGTGCGCGCTCCTGCCGCGCAGACTGCTCCTGCAGCTCTAACAGCTCCTCAAGCATGCTCCCCCTCCTCCTGCTGCCGGTAGAGGGCGGCGAGAGACGCGATCTGCTCCATCGGCAGGAGCGCCGCCACCTGCTGTGGCGTGTAAAGCTCTTGTCCCTGCTCGTCGCACAGCGCCAGCGAGAGCAGCGCGATGTTGCGGCAGAGCGGCAGCAGCCGCCCGGCGTCCGGGTAATGCGGCAGAAACTCTCCCAGCAGCCCGCGCACCAGCTCGTGCTCGCAGAGCATGCGCCCGGCCGGCACTTGGCGCAGGAACACCCCGTCCCCAAGCGGCGTCATCTTTTTTGGCAGCGCCATCAGCGCACCTCCATGCGCTTTTGGGCCACCAGCGAGATCCACTCGATCACCGTGTCGTTGAGATTGGCGTTTTCGCTGATCTCGCTCCACTCGCAGCCCGAGTAGATCAGCTTGCGGTCGGGCTTCACGATCACCAGGTTGAAGCCGGAAAGCGCATAAAAGTCGACCCCGTCGCTCAGGGCCCCCTCGCTGATCACGACCCTGGAAAGCTCCACCACATGCCGGGTCCTCCCGCCGATCGTCCCGACCGGCTCCTCGCTTCCGAACGCCTCGACGTACCGGCTCTCGCGGGTGGTTTTCACCTTGTAGCTCTGCGCCACCGCCAGCTTTTGCCCGTTGATCTCGATGTAGATGTCCCGGCTGGTCGGCACCGTAATAATTGCCATCTTCCTGCCCCCTTTTAAACCGTAATCTGCGCGACGATGCGGATCTGGCTGATCACGCCCGCCACATGGAACCCGACCTCGAGCAGCAGCACCCCCGGCTCGTCCGGCTGCTCGCTGACGAGCGGCACGTCGAAGTCGTCGATCAGCCCCTCGTCCTGCTTTGCCGCCAGCTCGATGGTCGCCTGCGAGGCGATCGCCCCGCGGGTGAGCGCGTTGTTGCGCGCGCCGCGCAGGCGCTGCTTCATCGCGGTGCGCAGGGCGGCCATCACCTCGTCGATGATCAGCATGGTGTTGAGTGCCGCGAGGCTGTAGTCCGCCGCGCCGCCGCTCATGCTGCGGGTGGTCAGCGCCTTTACGCACTGAACCTGCCCGCCCACGCTCTCGAAGGCGCAGACGCCGAGGCCCAGCATCTCCTCGAGCGCGCTCTCGCTGATCGCCTCGACAAGCGCATCCACCCCGCCGAGTGCCAGCCCGTTGAGGTTGTAGCCGGCGCTCTCGGCCGTCAGCACCCCGGCCGCGAAGGCCGCGGCGGTGAAGGCCGCGCTCTCCCCTTCCCCATACCGGGCCGCCGGGGCGCAGAGCACCATCCGCTCGCAGCCCAGGCTCTGCGCCAGTACAGGCGCGCTACTGCTCTCCTTCGCCCCGCAAAAGCCGAGGCGTTCCTTCTGGCGCTCGCTGCAGTAAACGCAGTGGCCGCGCAGCTCCTGCAGCACCGCTTCCTCCCCGCTGTCGCAGACGACGGCGTAGAGGTTTTCGATCCCCTCGAGCCGCGCGAAGGCCGCCTTGTAGTCCTCGGCCGTCGCCCCCGTAGGCACCGGCGCGCAGTAAACCTTGCTCACCCCGCCCTCCAGCAGGATTTTGCAAAGCGGGTAAAGCCCCGCGTCCCCTTGGCTTGGCAGGGCGGCGGCGAGCTCTTCCACGCTCTTTACTTCATAGAGCGCCTCGGGGTTCTCCCCCGTATAGACGCCGACCGCCGCTGCAAATTTCTGCGAGCTTGCCGCCGCGTACCGGCTCTTGACCGTATATTCGGAATAGACCCCCGGCCGCTTGGTCCAAAAGCTCAATCTTCCTTCCTCCTTATCACAACGTTTTGATATCCCCCGCTCTCCTCCTGGCGGGTGATCAGGCAGCGCAGGGTGAAGCGGCAGCATAGGCTGACGCTGCGCTCGGCCGCGTCATACTGCGCGCGCTCGGTCTGCACGCTGTGCAGATAGAGCTCTCCCGCCTCAAAAAACAGCACCTGCAATACGCTGTCCAGCAGCTCGTAGCACCCCTTTGCGCCGCGCTCCCCGCCGAGGAGGACCATGCGCAGGGTCAGATCCACCAGCCGCCCGCGCAGCAGGGCTTCCTCCTGAGAGCTTAGAGCGCCGAGATAGTCGTTTGCGTTCTCTACCGTCTCGGCCCCTTCGAGCGAGAGGGTCACCGTCCTGCGCGGCGCTCCCGGCCCGGCGTTCTGGGGGTCGTACGCGGTGACGATACGCACCCCCGGCAGGGCGGGGCGAAGCAGCTCCTGCACATGCTCCAGCAGGTCCCACAGATGGTTCACGTCGCGTCCTCCTCTCCCAGCTCCTCGCAGAGCCCCGTGCGGTAGATTTCATGCTCCCCAAGCCAGTAGCCGCTCACCTGCAGCAGTAGATACCGCTTCCCGTCCGCTTGCAGCACCTCGTGCTCGCGGGCGCACGCCTCCCCGGGGAGCGCATAGTACCGCCACAGGGCGCGGCGAAGGCCGCCGCTCTCCCCGAGACGGTACCCTTCACCCGGGTCCTCGCTGTGGGGGAAGAGCAGCGCCTTGTGCCCGCTGCCCGCTTTCCCCTCCACCGAGACCTGCCGCCCGTATTGGCGCAGCAGGGTGGCGAGTGTTTGCTCCAAATTCATACCATTCACCCCGCTACACACAAAAGAACTGCGCGCCCTCGGGCAGCAGCAGCTCTCCGATCAGCAGCCGCCATTCGTCCGGGGAGACTCCGGTGCGCTCCTTGCTCACCGACAGCTCGCCTAGGCGCACCGAGCTCTGGGAGCCGGATGACTCGTATCGCTCGCGCATCCAATAGGCCGCCGCAAGTGCCAGCCGCCCGCTGTTTTCCCCGCAGTCCGCCCCCGGGCGCAGCCGGGAGCGGATCGCCCCGGCTGCGGCCTCGGCGAGGGAGGCGTACTGCTGCGCCTGTTCGCTTGTCAGCGCGCAGAGCTTGCAAAATTCCTCCAGAATCGCTTCGACTTTCATACCGCTATGCCTTCAGTCCCAGCACCTTGACCGCCTGCGGGAAGATCTTGGCAAAGCCGGCGGTCGCGGTGATGGCGGTGCGCTCGAGCTGGCAGTCGATCAGCCGGTCGGAGTCCACCGACACCTCCCCGGCGCAGACCATCTCCAGCGCACAGCGGCTGTCCAGGGCCACGATGGTCCCGGCCGGCACCGCGCTCGAACGGATGAGGGAGGCGCCCAGCGGGGTCGCCAGCTTCCCGGTGCCCTGGAAGTTGAGCCCGGCCGCCGCGTCCTGCATCTCGGGCAGGGCCAGGACTTTGAGCATCATGTCGGGCGAGGCGAGCAACACGTTCATCTCATAGTCCTCGAACTCGCCCCACAGCCCGACGAGATCCCCATAGGAGAGCTTTCCGCTCTCGGCGGTTTCGATCCGGTCGGCGGCGTTGTCGTTGCCGTCCCCGTCGATCAGGACGCGCACCGCGTCGGCGAACTGGCTCTTGGCGATGTAGGCGCCGATCTGCTTGAGCGCGACGCTGAAAAGGTCGATGTGCTGGAATTTGATCGCCTCATAAGAGGCCGCGAGCATCCTGCCGCGCTTATACAGCCGCACGAGGTTGTCCTTGAGGCGGATCTGCACCTGCGGGATCATGCCGCCCTCGAGCACCACCTTGAGCTCCTTGTCGTCCTCGCTAAAGTCGGTGGTGATGGTGCGGTAGTCCAAAGAATTGATCATGGTCTTGGCCGCGATGACGCTCCCCAGATGATCACTCTGCTCCATCCCGGCGCCCACCGCCCTGGCCACGTACTCCGGGAAGAGGCTGGCGCTCTCGCCGGTGGAGAAGAACTTCTGCAGCAGGTCGCTGCGCTCCCCCGAAACCTTGATGTCGAAGCGCTTGAGCTGGCGCTCAAAGGCGTCGAGCCCGGCCAGCTCGCCGCTGTAGCCGGCGCTCGGATCGAGCCGCTCGAGCTGGCTGGTCAGCCGCTCGCCATTTTTGTACATATCCTTGGTGATCGCAATATTCTGATAATTCATTCGCTTTCCTCCTACAGTATGATGGTGGCCGCGCCGTTTTCCGCCGAGACCACTGTGACCGCGCGCCCGGCACTCTCGCCCTCGCCCAGGGCGGCGATCCCGCCGTTCGCGTCCGCCTTGAGCGTGGTGTAACCGAGTGCGGGCGCCGTGCCGCTATAGGGCACGCTGACGGCGCCGCTCGTCTGCACCAGCGCATAGTCCCCCACAACCCCCGCGATGAAACCGATAAACGCCCCGCTGGTGCAGGGGCCGACGGTGCCGTTTTGGGTGATGGTGGCGGCGCTCCCCTTTTTGCAGCCCTCGTCCGCGCGCATCGTCACAAATTTGGTGTCGTACCCTTGAATGCTGATATCCATTTTTACATTCCTTCCTTTCGCTCTCAAATTCTAAATTGGCTTTCGCCCTTTGCTTCCTGCCTGCCCGGCAGCTCCCCCAGCAGCTGGGAATGGATCGGTAGCTGCTGCGCCGCTTTCTTTTGCAGCGCCGCGCTGAGCATCTGAAGCTCGCCGCTCTCCAGGCGGCCCGCGATGACGCGCAGCGACTTGCAGTCCACCCCTTCGAGGCTCAGCAGCCCGCAGCGCACCAGCTCGTCCTCCTGGCGCCGCCTCCACTCGCCGCCCAGGCGGGCGGCCTCCCTGGTCTGCCGCAGGTATCCTTTGAGCCGCTCGGCGGCCTCCCCCTCAAGGGCGCCGCCCCGGAGCAGGCCGTCGAGGTCCTCCTGGCAAAAATGCTTGCTCGTCGCGCTGCGCACCCCGGCCCCGGCCTGGGCGGGCACCGCCACGAAGGACCATTCATAGGCGTCGCTGGGCCCATCCAGGATATGGTGGCAGAGCGCCCCGTCCGGGTGGGGGTAGCGCTTCCCCTTTTCATGGGCGCAAGGCCCTTCGCGCTGGTCGGCCCCACAGACCGAGCAGACGGCCCTGTCCATCCTGCAGCTGACGCTGACCTCCTTCTTGATCCCCGCGTCGATCTCCAAGATCAGGTCGCGGTTGTGCTCCCCGCGCACCATATACGCCTGGGCGAGCAGGTAGTGGTAGGCCTCCCCCGCCGAGGTGGTCCTGTCCGAATCCCGGACCACCTCGGCGCGGTAAATGCGCGCTTGCTGGTTCTCCCCCTTGGGGTTGTGGTCGAAGATCCCCGTCTTGCCGACGAAGAGCTCGCAAAGCCCCTGCAGCGCCTTACAGGAGAACCGCTCATAGTCCCGGTCGACCTCGTTGTCACAGAGCACCACCGGGAAGGTATAGACCTCCTCCTCGCTCAGCTGGCGCCGGGTATAGCGGTTGATGAGGTCCATGTCCCCCGCCTCGGTGCCAAGCGGCGCCTGCGGCGCAAAGGTGTTTTCAAACTCCTTCTTCGTTTTCTTCTCCTCCTTTGGTGCAGGCCTGCGCGTGGAGCAGCTCGGCCCTGGCCTGCTCCACCTCGTCCTGCAGGTTGATGGCGGACCACTCCACCTGCACTTCGTCCGGCAGGGCATGCAGCCGCAGAAAGAGCGACACCACCCGCCGGATCACCGGCTCGAGCAGGCTGCGGTAGTACTCCAGCTCGGTGGTCAGGATGTCCGCCTGCTGCTTGCTCATGCGCTCGGTGGTGCTCCAGCTCAGCCCCAGCATGAAGGGCGGGATGCCGAGCTTGCTGACGATCTCCTCGAGCATCTGCCGCACCGGCACCTCGGTGTCGATCATCTGGTTGTCCGCGCCGATCACCTTGATGTCCACGTCCCCCACCGCCACGAAGTCGCGCACCACCCCGTCGCGGAGCCCCGAGACCGAGTGCCGCCACTCCTTGGCGATGTTCTGGGCGATCTCCTTGGCGTTCGCCCGGTCCAGCGCCGAAGCGCCGGGGCGGTAGGTCACCGCATAGCGCAGGTTCCCGATCCGCTCGAAGTTCTGTCCCATCGAGCGGTAGATCTTGTGCAGAATCGAGGTGACGAAGGGCAGCCCCTCCAAAAGCGAGCGTCCCACAATCTCCCCCGCCTTGGGCGCGAGGGCCGAAAAGAGGATGAGCTGCGGATAGGGCACCTCATGCAGCTGCCCCGTCTGCCCCCGCACCTTGATCACCGGCTCGAGCCGGGCCTGGTCGAGCGTCAGTTCAATGTTTTTTAGCGGCGCCAGGTACAGCCCGTGGATTTCCTTTCCCGAGGGCTCAAGCACGATCTCCCCCACCGCGTTGCCGTAGGTCAGCAGATCGCCAAGGTACCCCCACAAAAACTTTTGCAGCCCCTCGGTGTACCCGCCGACCGGCACCTCGCGCAGGAAGCGCTCGGCCTCCCGCTGCGCCGTCCTGTCGGCGCAGCAGACCGAAAATTCCCCGCTCAGGCGCACAATCTTGTCCAGCGCCGCATCGATGATCGGGATGGTCGCGCGCATCGCCTCGAACAGCTCGTACCGTCCTGCGCCGAGGCGGGAGGAGCCCTCCCATTTTTCCAGGAAGACGTCCTGCTGCGGCATGGTCTGCACGCTGAGCGCCCCTGGCGCTTTTCCCCGCCTTCCCCATAGTTTTTTTAAGTCCAATCACAGTCTCCTTCCTGCCGCGCGGGCGAAAGCGCGTAGAACCCGCTCTGCGGCGAACGGGCAACCGTCATACACAGATAACGCATCTCGTCCATCGCGTGGTCGTTTCTTTTGATGGGCGCGTCCTGGGCGCTGTTTTGGTCCCAGCGGTAGAGCCCGAACTCCCGCAGGATCCCGCCGCAGCTTTGGTGAAAGCGCAGCTGTCCCGAACGCAGCATGTCGCTGACCACCCGGATCCCGTCGAGCACGTCGTTGCAAGCCGGGATCACCAGGAATCTTCCGTGCCTGCGAATGCAGGTGATGAAGCTCGCCGCACTCGGGTCCACCACCACCGCCTCGATCTCCCGCTCGCCCGCCAGAGCGCACAGCGCCTCGTAGTACTCCTCGTCGGTGCGCACGATCCCGCTTTGACGCGCGTCGTGGTAGTATTCCGCCGCCCGGTACCACACCCCGTCCCGCTCTCCCCACAGCCCGATGGAGGTGGGGTTCAGGGTACCGTAGTCGCAGGAGAGGTACCAGCGCTCACAGTCCGGGACCGTGTCCACCACATGCCGCTCCCGCTCGAACATCGGATAGACCGCCCCCTCGGCGGCCACCCACTTGCCGAGCACGAAGCGCTCGTAAAACGCCCCGGTGTAAAGGCTGTGGTACCGCCGCACAATCTCCTCCCCCAGCGCCGGGTTGTCCGAGAGGGCGAAGTGCAGATAGAGCATGTTACGCTCGCGCCGCTTCTTGATCCACTCGTTATAAAACCAGTGGAAGGGGTGTTCGGGGTTGCAGTTGAACCAGAAGGTCGAGCCCGCAACCGAGCAGCGCGCCAGCGCCTGCTCGACGAACGAGCGGGGCATGAGCGCCACCTCGTCGAAGAGCACGCCGCCCAGCGTGATCCCCTGGATGAGCGCGCCCGAGCCCTCGTCCTTCCCCCCGAAGAGGTAGAAGCGCCCGGTGCGCTCCCCCATCGTCAGCTCGAAGTAGTTTTTCGACACCTTCTCCCGGCACTCAAAGCCGAGCTGCCGCAGCACCCCCAGCAGCGGGGTCACCACATTGCGCCGCAGCGAGGCGATGGTCTTGCCGCACAGCGCGAAGCTCTGCCCCGAAAAGCGCCAGAGCGCCCAGGCCGCGAAGGAAACCGACATGCACAGCGTCTTGCCGCTGCGCACTGCCCCGTCGCAGATCAGTCCGCTCCTGTGCGCCTCCTTCGAGCCGGGGGTCCACCAGGTCAGCGCCAGCAACTGCTTTGGGGAAAACTCCTTAAACTCCATCCTCGTCCTCCCGCGGCTCCTGCGCGCCCTTGCCCGCCGAGATGAGCGCACTGTAGAAGCTCCTCGCCTCGTCCGGGACCTTTTTCTCTCCCGCCCCCAGCGCCTCGAGGGCCCGCAGCCGGTCGTACAGCCCGATTTCCACCCCGGCGCCTCGAGGGCCCGCAGCCGGTCGTACAGCCCGATTTCCACCCCGCCCCCCTTGAGGGTCTTGATCGAGGACACGCCGTAAAGGTCCAGCCTTTCCAGCTCCTCGTCGCCCAGCTCCTCGGGGTGCAGGGCCAATTTGACCGCGTCGCGGTTGTCTACTGCGGCCAGCCGCCCGAGCCCCAGGCGCGCCAGGCTCTGCAGGCGCTCCTGCTCGAGCTCCCAAAGCCTGTGCACCTCGGCGGTTACCTTCTCCTTACCGATCAGCTCGATCGCCTGGTGAAGCGACAGCCCTGCTCTCGCCGCCGCGTGTTCGGCGTCGCAGCCGTGGGCGTAATGATAGCAAAAACAGCGCTCACGGCCTGTCAATTTTTCCTGTGTGCTCACTGAGGTTTAAACCAGCCCCTTTCCCGCTGTTGTCACGCTTTCGCGTGCAACCCCGGGATAAAACCTTTAAAATCTAACCGTTTTCGTCTATTTTTCTACACACCCTGCTTTTTTTCCTGGCCGCCGGATGGAAAAATCCTGGCAGAAGCCCGCCCATCCCCCTTGACGGATCGGGCCGTTTGGTGGTAAATTATCATCAGTAATGTAACAGTTGTTTCATCTATCTGGTTATGATTACGACATGAAGTGATTCTTTTCACCGCCCCGGCGGGAAACGAAAACCTCACCCCCAAAAGGAGATGATTCCGCATGCCCTCGCTGAACCTGGTCCTGGTCGAGCCGCAGATTCCCCAGAACACCGGCAACATCGCGCGCACCTGCGCGGCGACCGGCGCGCGGCTGCACCTGGTCGGGCCGATGGGCTTCTCGGTCGACGACCGCAAGCTCAAGCGGGCGGGGCTGGATTACTGGCACTATCTGGACATCAACTATTACCAGGGGCTCGAGGACTTCTTTTCGCGCACCAGCGGGAATTACTACTACTTCTCGACCAAGGCGCGGCAGGTCCATTCGGACGTTTCCTATCCCGACGAGAGCTATCTCCTTTTCGGACGGGAGGACGCCGGGCTGCCGGAGGAGTTGCTTTTTTCGCACCCGCAGCGCTGCGTGCGCATCCCCATGCAGCCCGGGCTGCGCAGCCTGAACCTCAGCAACAGCGCGGCCATCGCCGCCTATGAGGTGCTGCGGCAGTGGGGCTACCCCGCGCTGCAGAACAGCGGCCGGCTGACGAAATTTAACTGGGAGGACCACCATGAGTAAGATCAAGCTGATAACCGATACCACCTCGGACATCCCGCCCGCCCTCGCCAAGGAGTTCGGGATTGAAATTAAAAACATCCCCATTGCGATCGACGGCACGGGTTATCTCGAAGGGGTGGATTTCTCGAACGAGGAGTTCTACGAGCGTCTGCTCGCCGCCAAGGAGATCCCCGCCACCTCCCGGATCAACTGCGCGGAATACCTCGAATCCTTCACCCGCGCCGCCGCCGAGGGCTACACCGACCTGATCTGCGTGACCATCAACGGCAAGGGCTCGGGCACCCTCGAGTCGGCGCACCTGGCGCGCGAGCAGTTTCTGCGCGACGAGCCCGTCCTCGCCGCCGGGATGAAGATCACCATCATCGACTCGAAGAGCTACTCCCTGGGCTACGGCTACCCGGTGATGGAGGCGGCCAAGATGATTGCAGCGGGCGAGGCGCCCGGGAAGATCATTGCGTACATCCAGGACTGGGCGGACAGCGCCGAAATTTTCCTGGCCTGCTATACGCTGGACTTTGCAAAAAAGAGCGGGCGGATCAGCTCGGCCGCCGCCTTTGTGGGCGAGCTGCTGGGCCTGCGCCCGATCATCCACATGGTGGACGGCGGCAACAACGTACTCGAGAAGGTGCGCGGGGATAAGAACGTCGTCCCGCGGGTGTGCGCGCTCTGCCAGAAGGCGATCGCCGCGGGCGGGGAGTATATCATCGTGCGCGGGATGCTCGATGAGCCCGCCGAGGAGCTTTCTGCCCTGCTCGAGGAAAAGCTCGGCTATCCGCCGAAGGGGGTCTATACCATCGGAGCCTCGGTTTCAATCAACGCCGGCCCGAGGATCATCGCGGTGGTGGTGCGCGGCCAGAAGCGCCCTCAGTAAGCAAAACAAAAAAGGAGCTGCGAAACGAATCGTTTCGCAGCTCCTTTTGACTTTTTTGTTATCCCAGCTCGTCCTCCCCGGGATAGGGGTATCCGATCCGGCGCAGGAAGTCCGCCATCTGCCAGCAATCGGCATAGCCGTACTCGTCCCCCGCATAGGCCTTCCTCGCCTGCCTGCCCTCGAACATTTCGTCGGTCCAGAGTGTGAGGTAACGCTCCACCTCCCCGGCATGAAAGCCGCCGATATAACGTTCCAGCTTCTCGGCGTCCCCCGACCAGGAGTCGTATTCCTCCCGCTCCATCCCATCCTCCCAGTAGTCCGGGATGGGACAGAAGCGGTCCTTTTCCACGCCGCAGCAGAACAGCCGGTACATCCAGAGCGCCTCGTCATGGATATGCAGGTAGAGCACGGCGTCGCCGTCTTCCTGGGAGGCGAACCGCGCGAAGGCCTCGCCCTCGGCGCAATCCTCGTTGAGCAGGATGAAGGTGCCGCGCTCCCGCGCAAAGCACATGCATTCCTGCGCAATCAGGGCGCATTCGTCCTCCTGCGAGCGCTTCTCGAACCGTTTGAGCAGCTCTTTAGCCGCCGGCACCTCCTGCCGCGCCAAAACCACCGCTTCCAAGAATAATCCCATCTTGGCACCTCCGTCCAAAAGCTCCATTTCCCGCATCAAACGGGCTCTTTCCAGCTGTGCTTCCCTGTCCTTCATCGGGCCTCCATGTCTACATTCTATCATCTTTTTGTAATGGTTTCAATCTGTCAAGGGACGGTATTCCATCCGGCATGCCATTCTTCCCATCATCCCATAGCATAACCGGTTGCGGCAAGGCGTTCTATCAAGACTGTGTAAAATTTCGCCGGACCAATTCTGCTAAGCCGGGCGCCGGCCAGATGTTGACCACAGTTCAAATCTGGGGCGCCGGACAAAAATACGAGCGCCCTTCCTGTCGGAAGGGCGCTCGCTTTTTGGAGGCGCCGACCAGATTTGAACTGGTGAATGAAGGTTTTGCAGACCTCTGCCTTACCTCTTGGCTACGGCGCCAGATAAATTTTGAAAGCGCGCGCCACTTTATCATCTAAAGTGGCGCGGCTTTTTGGAGCGGGTTACGAGGCTCGAACTCGCTACCTCCACCTTGGCAAGGTGGCGCTCTACCGGATGAGCTAAACCCGCATGTGTTGCACCGCTTTGAGAGAACTTACCGTTTTCACATCCGCTATGTGCATTTTATATCAGCCTATGCGGCTAATAGACGATTGGTGCCTTCGGTCGGAATCGAACCAACGACACGAGGATTTTCAGTCCTCTGCTCTACCAACTGAGCTACAAAGGCAAATGGGCGGCCCAGGCTTCTCCTGAACCACAAGCTCTGCCATAAAAGAAAATTGGCGACCCGGATGGGGCTCGAACCCACGACCTCTAGCGTGACAGGCTAGCGTTCTAACCAACTGAACTACCGGGCCAGATAACTGCAAGACCTGACAAACGCAGGCTTCCAACATATAGAAAAACGCCTTTCAGCGACGAAATTTATTATACTATACCCTCGATTCGTTGTCAACCCGCTTTTACCAAATTTATCAGAAAAACCACTTTCGCAGCTCCCCTTTATTATATGCGCTCCACCACAAAAAAACACTGTGCCCAAAAAATTTTAAAACGCTGCTGCGGGAATTGCCTGCCACAAGGATAAAGCGGCCCCGGCGGATGATGTCCGCCGGGGCCGCTTTGATCATTTATCCGTTCTCGGCCTGCTTTTGGGTAAACTCCAAATTGTCGAAGGACACGGCGTGGATCACCCCGTCCCCGGTCTCGACATACTCGAGCGTCACCCGGTCCCCCTCCCTGGTGATGGCCAGCTCGTCGCTGACGGTGCTGTCCGCGATGAAGATCACATCCTGCTTGCTGTCCAGAATCAGCTTGTAAATCTCCTGCTTCTCGCTCTGCTCAGAGGCGATGCGCAGCACCGCGCCGGTGGCCTTCTCAGTTTCGGCCGATTCCTGCAGCGCAGCCGAGCTGCCGCCGTTGCGCAGCGCCTGGCTGTAATCCCTGCGCGCGTCGGCGATGGTCTCCCCGGTGCCGACGGTGGAATAGTTGACCACCGACACGAAGGCATACTGCTTGATCAGCCCCGCGTTGTCCTTGAGGGTCATGAAGTAGGTCGGCTGCCCGTCAAGGTTGATGATGATCGGGAAGGAGGCGTCATATTTGAGGTTTTGCACCTTCCCCTCGGCCGAGCGCTGGCCCATGTCCTCGGTCGCGCCGTTGATCTGGTAGCGGATGGGCTCCTTGGTCACCATATCCACCATCATGAAGCCGATGGCGCTCTCGTCCCGCCCGACGCTGGTGAGCCCGGTGAAGAGGTAGCAGTTGCCGCCGTTGTAGACGATGTTGTGCCCCTCGCTCTGGCGGAACTTGTCCTTGTCGGCAAAGTTAAAGATGCCGTGCACATAGGCGCCCTGGTTGTTGATCTGGTTGAGGATGAAGTCCTCGGGCTGCACCCGGTCCACCCACTCGGGCACGTCGGCGATGGAATACTTCTCCTTCTCCCCGGTGGTCGCGTTGACCACGATCACCCCGGTCGCCTCGGGCAGGGCAAAGCCCCGGCGGTTGCGGTAGGTGCTCACCACCCAGTAGGGCTGCCCGTTATCGTCAAGCTCGAAGGAATAGTCCACGATCCCCTCAAACAACGCTCCACCGAAGCGCACGTTGCGCTTGAGATCGTGCAGCAGGTAGCTGTTCGGCTGGATTTTGATCTTATGGTCCTCCACATAGCTGACGTCGTTGACGTTGGTGGCCGAAACGGTGATGTACCCCGCGCTGCCCGACATGTTGGTCAGCCACTTGAAGAAGCCGGAATGCTGCAGCGGCACCGCCCAGATCAGCTTGCCGTCCACCATCTGGATGGTCGGCTCGCCCAGGACCACCTGGCTGCCCAGCGAGGGCTTCTCGCCCAGCTTCTTGTTGGCCAGGTTATAGGCGAGCTCCTGGTCCACGATCGGCACCTGGGACATGTCCACCGCCTGGATGTCGCTGGAGAACTCCCGCTCCTGCACCTCGCCCAGCTGGTCGCGGTAAGCCCCCCAGCTGATCAGGGGGGAGGAGATGATCATCATGACCGCCAGGAACGCCCAGGGCGCCGCGATGATGAACTTGACGACTTTCGGAAACTTGCGCTTGGGCACATAGTTAAAGGGCCGCTGCGCCCCGCTCATCCCCGCCTCCAGCCGCTGGAAGGTGAACTCCCCAAAGTGGAAGAGCGCCCAGATCAGCAGATACAGCGAGATCACAAGAGCCCAGAAGATGGCTCCTTCGGAATAGAAGGGGCTCAAATTCACCGACTCCACAAAAACATAAAGGGCCAACAGCAGCGTGACCGCTCCATAAACGCCCAGTCTAACCTTTTTCACTTCTTTCCCTCCAATTAACGGATGGTAAACAGTATACCACATCTCGGCCGCCTGTGGGCCGATTTAACGAAAACTTAATACTTGGCCTGGTACCGGCAGCCCTGCACGCTGTCCCGGCGGCGCAGCTCCTTGTCGATCTCGTTGAGCACGCAGAGCTTTTTGCGGCTCCACTGCGGCCCCAGCAGCTCCCCGGGCGCGCCGTCGCCGGTCAGGCGCTGGATCACCGTCTGTGGCGGCAGCAGCTCGAGCTGGTCGCAGATAATGTCCACATATTCCTCCCTCGTGAGCAGCCGCAGCTCCCCGCGCTCATAGCGCTCGCCGATCACGGTGCCGCGCACCGCGTAGAGCAGATGGAGTTTGAGCGCGTCCACCCGAAGCTCCCCGACCTTTCTGGCGCTCTCGGCCATCATCCCCCGGTCCTCCCCCGGCAGCCCGTCGATCAGGTGGACGCAGACGGCGATTCCCCGCTCGCGCAGCCTCCAGAAGCACTCGAGGAACTCCTCCCAGGTGTGCTGGCAGTTGAGCGCCGCCGCCGTCCTGTCGTGGCAGGTCTGCACCCCGAGCTCGACGCTCAGGTCGGTGCGCCGGGCCAGCTCTCCGAGATAGTCCAACGCCTCGGGCGCGATGGCGTCCGGGCGGGTGGCGATACTGAGCCCCACCGTGTCCGGCAGCGCCAGCGCCGCCTCATAGAGCTCCCGCAGCCGCCAGAGCGGCGCAAAGGTCCCGGTAAAGGCCTGGAAGTAGGGGATGTACTTTGCCTGCGGCCATTTCTTCACCGTTCCCGCGCGCACCTGCCGCGCCTGCTGCGCGATGGTCAGGGCAGCGTCCCCGGCGAACTCCCCGCTGCCCGCGCCCGAGCAAAAATCGCAGCCGCCCACCCCCTTGGTGCCGTCCCGGTTGGGGCAGGAAAACCCTCCCGACAGCGGGATCCGGCAGACCTTGCAGCCGTAGCGGTGCCGCAGGTAATAGTCATAAGTGTGGTAGCGCTTGCCCCGGTCGGAGTAGGTGAACGCCTCCTGCATACTGCTCCCTCCCGGTTTTCTCCCTTGCACGATGCAGGCCGTTGATGAAATCAACGGCCTGCATCCCTTCATCCTTGTCGTTATTCTTCCGAAGAATCCTCAGAGGAACTCTCAGTGGAGGAATCCTCCTCAAAGCCGTCATCCTCCGGCTCATCGGAAGAGCTCTCCCCGGCGCTGGAGGAGCCGTCCTCCTGCGAGGAGGATGCCAAAGCCCCTTCCTCCCCTTCGCCGTAGACGCCGCCCTCTCCGTCCGGAAGCGTCTCGTCCTCCCCGACACTGGCGATCGCCCCGTCGGGAACCGAAGCCTCGGTCCCGTAGCCGACCTGCTTCTCGGGCGGCGGGTCCTTGATGGCGGTCAGCTGATAATGCTTATCCAGCCTTTTCAGCTCATAGATCATAAACTTGTGCGGGTCGGGCTCGGTCTTGTTCCCGGCGATGTCGGTGTTCCAGGCGGTGCCCGGCGGGATATATCCCACCAACAGGGAATAGGTGTCCCCGTCGCGGGTGATCTCGTCCACGCGCGGGGTATACAGCGCGCTGGCGCTCATGACCGGCACATGGTAGGCCTTGGTGGCCTCGTTGTACTCATAGGAGATGCCGAAGTCCGAGAAGGACTGGTGCTCGAGCTCAAGCTCGGGCCCGAACAGCTGGGTCGAGGTCACGTCCACGTCCGAGGAGGGGACGATCAGGTTGCCCTGCGCGTCGAAGGGATAGGTCTCCCGCTTGTCGCCGAGCATGGTCGCCCAGAGCGCGGCCTGCAGCACGGTGAACTTATCCAGCGTCGTCACGTCCTCGAAGGGCGGCGGGTCGAACATCAGCACCGGCTGGATGATCTTCTCAAACTTCTGCTTCTCCCGCGAATTATCGAGAATCTGCGAGGTCAGGTTGACGCCCAAAATGATCAGCGCCACCAGCCCTGCCGCGGCGAGGATGAGCACCAGCGCCCCGATGGGGGCGGCGGCCCTGTTTTTGCGCCGCCGGTGCACCTCGCGCAGAGAATTGTATTCCGTCATCGTCAATTCCTTTCGTGATACCGGTTTGCGGGTTTCCCCGCGACTACTAGCCAGTATACCACATTGGCGCGTATTCTTTCAAGCAAAGCCCTTAGAATTCACAAACGGTTCAAGTTTGCGCTCAGCGCACCTGCCCGCTGCCGAAGAGGATATATTTGTCGGTGGTCAGCTCCCGCAGCCCCATCGGCCCGCGGATATGCAGCTTCTGGGTGGAGATGCCGATCTCCGCCCCCAGCCCGAAGACCCCCCCGTCGGTAAACCGGGTCGAGGCGTTGACGTAAACCGCCGCCGCGTCCACCCTTGCCGTGAAAATTTCGGCGCTTTCATAGCTTTCGGTCACGATGCATTCCGAGTGGCCCGAGGAGTAGCGCGCGATGTGCAAAAGCGCCTCCTCCATGTTCTCCACCACCCGGCAGGCGAGGATGTAGTCGCCGTATTCGGTCTCCCAGTCCGTCTCGTTTGCCTCCTTGATCCCCGGCAAAATTTCACAGCTGCGCGCATCCCCGCGCCACTCCACGTTTGCGTGCGCCAGCGCCGCCTTCGCCGCCGGCAGGAAGCGTCCGGCAATGTCCCGATGGACCAGCACCGTCTCGCAGGCGTTGCAGACCGACGGGCGGGAGGTCTTGGCGTTGTCCAGGATCCTCACCGCCATCTCGAGGTCGGCGTGCGCGTCGATATAGGTGTGGCAGTTGCCCACCCCGGTTTCGATCACCGGGACGGTGGCGTTCTCCACCACCGTGCGGATCAGCCCGGCGCCCCCGCGCGGGATGAGCAGGTCGAGGTAGCCGTTTAAGGTCATCATGGCGTTTGCGCTCTCGCGGGTGGTATCCTCCACCAGCAGGATGCAGTCCCCGGGCAGGCCCGCCTTGTCCAGCGCGCCGCGCATGACGTTTGCCAGCGCGATGTTCGAGCGGATCGCCTCCTTCGAGCCGCGCAGCAGGCAGACGTTGCCCGACTTGAGGCAGAGCGCCGCCGCGTCCACCGTGACGTTCGGTCTGGCCTCATAGATCATCCCGACCACCCCGAAGGGCACCTTGGTCTTAACGAGCCGGATCCCGTTTTCCAAGGTCCGCCCGCTCTCCACCACCCCGACGGGGTCCTGGAGCATGACGATCTCCTCCACCGCCGCGGCGATGCCCTCGATCCGCTCCCCGCTCAGCTGTAGCCTGTCGAGGAAGGCCTTTGTCATCCCGCGCTCGCGCGCGGCGGCCATGTCCGCCCCGTTTTCTTTTAAGATCGCGGGCGCGTTTTCGCGCAGCGCCGCGGCGATCGCCCGCAGCGCCCCGTTGCGTTTTTCCGCGCCCGCGCAGGAGAGGACCCTGCTTGCGGCCTTCGCGCGCTTGCCCAAGCTGATTAAATCCACCATTTCAAAGCCCTCCTCGTCTAGGCCGTCACATTTTCCGGTTTTGCCTGCCTGCTGTAAAAGCGTGTTCCGACCGACTCCCCTTCGAGCAGCCGGTAGATCAGCGCCGGGTCGGTGCCCGACATCACCACCGTGTCGATCCCGGCTTCCCCGGCGACCTCGGCGGCATGAATCTTGGTGATCATCCCGCCGGTCCCCCGCGCGCTGCCCGCGCCGTGGGCGATCGAGAGGATGTAATCGTCGATCTCGGTCACCGCCCGGATCAGGGTGGCGTCGGGGTTGGTGCGCGGGTTGTCGGTATAGAGCCCGTCGATGTCCGAAAGGATGATGAGCAAGTCGGCGTCGCACAGGGTGGCCACCACTGCCGAAAGGGTGTCGTTGTCTCCGAATTCGATCTCCTCGACCGCCACCGTGTCGTTCTCGTTGACCACCGGGATCACCCCATACTCCAGCAGGCGGGAGAAGGTGTTGCGGCAGAGCGCGCACCGCCGCTCGTCCTCCACCACGTCCCGGGTGAGCAGCACCTGGGAGATGACGTGGTTGTATTCGGAAAATTGCCGGTCGTAGATGTACATCAGCTCGCACTGGCCGATGGCGGCGGCCGCCTGCTTGGAGCGGGTGTCCGACGGGCGCTCCTTGAGCCCGAGCTTGCCCACCCCGACACCGATGGCGCCCGAGGTGACCAGGACGATCTCCTTGCCCATATTTTTGAGGTCGGCCAGCACCTTGACGAACTGCTCGATCCGGCGGATGTTGATCAGCCCGCTCGGATGGGTGAGCGTCGAGGTTCCGACCTTGACCACGATCCGGTTTGCCGCTTTGATTTCCATTTCACTCAAACTCCCCTTAAGCTCGCGCCCGCGCGCGGACCGGCCGCGGCCCGGGCGAAAAATGGCCTCTGCCATAAAAATGCTGTAATGGCCGTCATGCGGCTATTATAGCATACACCGCTTTGCGTTTCATCCCCTTTTTTCCGATTTCCTGCATTTCTTCCTCTTTCGCGCCGGCGCGCGCATATAATCGGGGCGTTGGGTTCATATATTTAGAAGGTAACCAGCAAAGCAATTTTTGAGGGGGTCTGCCCTGTGGGCGTCATCAAACTGCGTGAACTTCTGCTTTCCCTGGCCGCGTCGGCCGCCGCCTCGCTGCTCGGCACATTGCTCGGCGGCGATATGTCAAGCGCCTACCATGCCATGAACCTGCCCGCCCTGGCTCCGCCGGCGGCGGTCTTCCCCATCGTCTGGACCATCCTCTATGTGCTGATGGCCCTCGCGCTGTACCATCTGCTGATCACCCCGCAGACCGACTACTACCTGCGGCGCAGCACCCTGGTGCTCTATTTTTCGGGGCTTCTGCTCAGCGCCCTGTGGCCGGGCGCCTTTTTTAGGCTCGGGCAGTACACCCTCTCCTTCTTTATGATCGTGGCCATGATCGCGCTGGGGGTGCTCACCGTCACCCGCATGCGCCGCATCTGCGAGCGCAGCGCCTGGCTCTACCTGCCCTACCTCGTCTGGCTGGTCTATGCGCTCTATCTGTGCTATGGGGTGGCGCGGCTGAACCGTTGATTATTTCGCCGCCATGATGTACACTAAGGAAAAGAGCAAAAGGAGAAACTCTCATGCTGTTAAAAAACGCGGAAGTATATCATACCGATTTTACCTTTCATAAGGCCGACATCCTGATGGAGGACGGCGAAATCAAGTCCGTCGCCCCCTCCCTCCCCGGAACGGGCGAGGACCTTGGCGGGCTGCGGGTGATCCCGGGGCTTTTGGACATCCATTCCCACGGCTGCGTCGGGTGCGACTGGTCGCGCGGGGGCGAGGACAATTACTACAAGATGGCCCGCTACTACGCCGAAAACGGGGTGACCTCCCTGCTCGCGACCACCATGTCCCTGCCGGCGGACACCCTCGATTCCATCATGCACGAGCTGCGCGCCTTCATCGCCGCCCCCCGCAAGGGCGCGAAGGTGCTGGGGATCAACATGGAGGGCCCCTTCTTCTCCAAGGAAAAGAAGGGCGCGCAAAACGAGGCGAACCTGATCGATCCGGACGTCGGCCTCTTCCGGCGGCTGCAGGAGGCTTCGGGGAACCATATCCTGCTGTGCGACATCGCGCCCGAGCTGCCCGGGGCCGAAGAATTCATCAAGGCGCTGAAGGATGAGGTGCGCATCTCTTTGGCCCACACCGCCGCTGGCTACGACACCGCCATGCACGCCGTCTCGTTGGGCGCGCGCCACGCCACCCACCTCTACAACGCCATGACCCCCTTCACCCACCGCTCCCCCGGCGTGGTGGGCGCCGTCTTTGACAGCGACATCGACGCCGAGATGATCTCGGACGGGATTCATCTGGACCCCGCCGTGGTGCGGATCACCTTTAAGGTGCTCGGGCCGGGGCGGATCGCGCTGATCTCGGACAGCATGGAGGCCTGCGGCATGCCCAACGGCATGTACGAGCTGGGCGGCCAGGCGGTCACCGTTAAGGACGGGCTGGCCACCATCGCCAGCGGCTCGATCGCGGGCAGCGCCACCAACCAGTTCGAGTGCATGCGCCGGGCCATCCGCTTCGGGGTGCGCGAGGAGGACGCCATCCGCGCCGCCACCCATTCCCCCGCCCGGATGATCGGGATGCAGGACAGGGTCGGCGTGATCGCCCCGGGAGCCGTCGCCGACCTGGTGGTGGTGGACCGGGATTATGACATCAAGGCCGTCTACACCGCGGGCGAGCGGCTCGCCTAAATACCATGAAACAATTGGGAGGCCAGCGTCAAAGACGCTGGCCTCCCTTTTTCAGCTTTCCGGACGGGACGCTTCCCCCGGCCCTCAGGCGTTCACACCGGATAGGGTATAAGGGTGCCCGGAAAAGACCTTCAGCACCGGCACCGCCACCGTGCCAAGGCCCGTAATGTCGGCGCTCCCCCACTCCCAGGCGCTGGCAGCGCCGCCGGGGCTGAGAAAGCTAAAAGTATCCTGCTGTCCCGCCGTCACCTCGTAAATGCCTGATATCGCAGAACTGTTACTGTTCGTTATACCGCTAACCGTCCGGATATAGGAGAGTGCCGGCAGCGACGGGTCGGTAATGTTCTGGTAGCCGATTCCGTCGATTACGCAGAGATAGTTCATGCTCCCGTTGATGGTGCCCGCGTAGTTGGTCCCGTAGGCCTTGACCGAATAGGGGATGGCGTAGCACCGGCGCACAGTCGAGTAATCCGGCCCGGCATGGCTGGAGAAGGAACCGGCCAGCCCGCCGGCGTAACAGGCCTGCAAGGTGATCCCGGCTGCATAGCAGTCCTCCACTGTCGAGTTCATGGGCTGAGACACAAGGCCGCCCGCCGAAGACTGGGGATTTTCAGCCGTCTGGACGGTCGCAACGAACTGCCCGCCGAGTGCGAAGCAGCGCCGCAGCGCCGAGTCGCGGCACTCCGCCGCGATCGCACCGGCCATTCCCCGGGGTGTCGACAGGTTTGCGCCGACCACCCCGAGGTTTTGCACCGTGGCCCCCTCGATGGCCCCGAACAGGCCGGACCGGTCCCTCCCCGTGCAGGTGAGCCCGCTCACGGTGTATCCGTTCCCATCATAGGTTCCGGTGAAGCTGTCCTGACTGTTTCCGCCCAGCGGCGTCCAGTTGGCGTAGCCGCCGAGATCCAGGTCCGCCACCTGCACGAACTTCTTGTTAAGATGCGCGTTCACATGCTGCAGCTGCTGCGGGCTCGCCACCGCGAAGGGGACTGTTTCCCCGTCGCCGTAGAGGAAGCCGCCCGCCGTCCCGGACGGACAACCGCAGCTGAAAGGGGCTTCAAACTCCCGGCTGACCGTATGGGGCCGCTCGAATCCCGCGCGCTGGGGGTCGACGTTGGCCGTGACCTCCAGCAAATAGCTTTTGGGCGCGGCGACATCATAATCGGCGGGCAGGAAGACGCCGCCGTCTCCCTTTGCAGCGTCCACAGTGCCGAGCGCAGCGCCGCTGTCCTTCTCCTTGAGCGTAAAGGTATAATCCTTGGCGCGGGCGGAGCCGGTGAAGGTGATTTCGAAGCCGCGCTGCGGCAGGCTTCCGTCCGAGCCGGCGCGTGTGCTGGTCGCGCTGCGCAGCGAAAGGCCCAGCGTCTCCCCCTGCGCGAGCGCCGGCACCCCCGTCAAGGCCAGCAGCGCGGCCGCCTGGGCTACGCAAACAAACCGCTTGATCATGCCATTCCCTCCGTTTCAAAAATGACCGATAGTATAGGTATCAACCTATCGTCCGGCGTGGGGGATGGAGGCAAAAAACGGTAGATTTGCTTGCATTTCCCGGAAAAACAGGATATAATTAGGTGAAGATTTCCAATTGCTGGGCAAAACCCGGCTATCAGATAGGAAGAAAAACGCAAAGAAGGCCCATAGCTACCTATGCTATCGGTCTTCTTTTTTAAGCAAGTCAATACCTCCACCCCAAAACTTCAAAGCAAAAATTTTATCTTAATGGGAATAGAAAGGCCAGCAGTATATAAAACTGCTGGCCTTTCTCCCTTTAATATTGTACTTTCACGTAATAGCTTCAAATTGATATGTTTCATTAGCTCCAATTTAAATAAACGATATCACCTTAATATATTCGTTGACAAAATATCCTGCGGGAATACTGACCGAGAAGCCCGTCATCTGTAGATCTTCATTTTGAAAATGTGTGGATACGTTCGTACGTTCTATTCCATAATAGCACTGGACAGTTTTATTACCGATTTGTAAATAAAGTGCAGTTAAATGTTTCAATTTAAAAATTAACAACCCAATCATCAAACTCAACCATATTTATGGTTTTGGGATAATTAATGTAATTGAGTTTTTTTAATAAAAACTACTGCTTAAAAAACTTTGAGAGGCTCCACATATTACAATCGCATCATACTTATTTTGGGTAATGGCATGTTCTACATAAGGAACTCCATCCATATACCGAGGATCGACAATTGTAATTTTATTACAAGCGAGCGCTAAAAATGTAGCACCTCTCATAAAGCCAGAGTCTAAAATCAGGAGAATACTGGGACCATTGATATTTTCGAGGTTTTGATACTCATAATAAGGTTCCGGATACTGCCCATAATTTGTAATCCAATAAGTATACAAATCATGTGGTTTTTTTTCATAGCTATTCATCAGCGCTGTCTGAAAATCTCCGGTTCTTGTTAATTCTCCCTGCTTATTAAATAAATTAAATCGAGTTGGAAATTGGGGGATATAGTTTTCAAATTTATCAACTTTTGAAAAATATTTACCTGACGATCGAGAGGTATTACCCAAAAAATCAAACGCTTCCACTTTATACTGATTTATATCTAAAATCGTGTCCAGATCACTAAAAAATATACCATATTGAGTTTGTAGATGGTTAATTAGCTTTTTCGATGCCCAAAACTCACCATATGTCGTAAAATGAACATCTGAATAAAAAAAGAACTCTGTTCTTTTTGGTGCATCAGGATCGGAATCCATTAGGGTACGAAGATTTAAAATATCAACGCCATAGGCGCAAAGAGAAGCCATAAACTCTTTACTAATATGCCCTGCAAAATACATGTTATCTGATAAAGAAAGCTTTTCATCTTTGTTAGGAATCTGAAGAAAAACTAAAGGTATATCATTTTCTGTACAATATTTGCTCAAAGAGAATATGCTTTTTTCAAAAGGTTCAGTATCAGGATAATTTCCAAAAACCTGCATAATTCCATCGTTATCTTTTACAAATTCGAAATTACCTATTATTTTTTTATTTAGTATGCGCATACATAAACCGTAAATATCTATTAACTTTGGTCTTCCACTAAATTGATTTTTAAGTTCACTCTCTACAGAAGATGTAGCTGACTTCCACGTCTGAAATGAAATATCCTGCTTATTAATTATTCGATTCAATTTTTCTAAGTTTAATATATTTCCAGCGCCAAGTATTATACAAAAAAAGATAATTAGAATTAAAGAAAGAATCTTATTTTTTTTAGATTGCGCCAGCCTTTTATGCTTTTCCTGCAAGACAAAAATTCCCCTTTAATTTAAAAATTAAAATATATAAATGGATCGTAGGCGGTATTAACTACATAAGATACGCAGACAATCAACATTATAACTTCAATAATATCTGTTGCACAGCGCACATTAAATAAATACTTTTTAGGAATATGATTCATTAGCGCTTTTAAAATTGGCGTTGCAGCAATAACGGAAATTATTATCGTGATGGCACTGTCGAAAAAAAGAAATTGTGAAAGGCTGTCGGAAATAGAGTTACCCATTAATCCAAACATACTACCAAGGTATCGAAATGCATTCCATGTGCCTGGAGCACGAAAAAACACATCGGCAATTAAAACAAGAAATAGTGTACGGCAAATTTGGATACCTTTAAACCAATAAGATTTTGTATTTATTTTAAGTTCTTCAGTAATCTTTTTTATAATAGGTTGAAAAATAAGCGAAAGTATTAATAAAAAGCCGTAAAAGCAACCCCAAATAATATACCCCCAACTTGCCCCATGCCACAGACCAGTTAAAAACCACACTATGGCGAGACCAACGACCGCAGGAACCACTTTGCCTGGAGTTCTTCCCCATTTTTGGCGAGCAAATTTTCCGAGGTTCATTGACCATCCGGAAATAGAGATAGGATAAAAAAGGTAGTCTCGGAACCAAGAACCCAATGAAATATGCCATCTTTGCCAAAACTCAGGAATGGTTTTGGAAATATAAGGATAATTAAAGTTTTCATTAAAATGAAAACCAAACATTAATCCCAAGCCGATAGCCATATCAGAATAGCCTGAAAAATCATAATAAACTTGAAAAGCATAAGAAACCAAACCTAGCCATGCCAAAGAAACCGTAAGCTGGGTAAAATCTGTATATCCAAATGCCTTATCCGCAATAATTGCAAGACTATTCGAGAGAATAAGCTTTTTGCAGAGACCGATAATAAACCGTCTTACACCAGTAGAAAAATCGTTTAAATTTTCTTGTCGTGAATTAATCTCCAGAGCAACAGTTTCATAACGGACGATCGGACCTGCAATTAGCTGTGGAAAAAAGGAAATGTATAAAGCGACATTTAAAAGATTTTTTTGAACTTTTCCTTTCCCGCGATAGACATCAAAAACATAAGACATTGCCTGGAATGTAAAAAAGGATATCCCAATTGGTAAAGCAATATTAGTTTGGGGGATTTTATCATTTAACAAAAAGTTAAGGTTTCGTATTGTAAAATTCAAATATTTAAAGACAAAAAAGAGGGAAAGATTAAACAACACCATAAAAGTTAGAATAACACGTTGATGAGGCTTATTTCCTTTTTCTCGATCAACAAGTAGCCCTAAAGCATAATTTATTACGATAGAAAACATCATAATAAAAACAAATTTGGGCTCACCCCAAGCATAGAATAACAAAGAAGCTATTAATAAGAATACATTCTTATAACGTCTATCGAGTAAATAGTAGCCTAATAAGGTTATGGGCAAATAGAAAAAAAGGAAAATCGTTGAGGAAAATACCATTTTTTCGTCCTACATTTCTTTATTTTTACTTGGTTAGCATTCTATTGATAAGGGCGTGTATCGATTTAGCCGAATTAAAATTTTTAGCTTCAATTTCTTCAACGGGAATAGTAACCCCGAATGCATCAGTTAGTTCGGAGATGATACTTACAATATCGAATGAGTCGATTAACCCATCATCAACTAAGTTTTCTTCTTTTTCAAAATTAACATCCGGAACAATTTCAGTCAAAATTTTTAAAAGCTTTTCCATATTATTATCTCCTTTACTTGGTTGGATCAAAAATTAATTTTTCCGATATCTTGCCATCGAAATTAAACCCTAAAGATAAATGTAACTTTTCAGAAGGTATATTCCCTTCATTAACCCATGCATAAGCACGTTGCACTCCCTGCTTTAAACCTAGATTGAGGCAGGAGTGTACCAATAGTTTCCCAAGCCCTTTTGAACGGTCGCTCGGTCTAACCCACTCATGCAAAGAAATCAAATATTTTTTATTGCAAAAAAAATGAATAAAAGCAATTAATTCTCCTTGACTGTTTATAAAACCAAATAACCGCTTATCTCCAATTGCCTGTTCCAGTTCCTGCTGAGTAGGAAGTTGATCTGTAATATGGTTAAAAGAGTCATAGAGATGCTCCGTAATTTCTGGTAAATGGTAGGATTTCAAAAACATAAAACCGTTGGGGAATTCAGCCAACTCAGTCTCCAAACAAAGTTGTTTTACCATACGCCGTGCTATTTTATTTTTATAAAATCCATTGTTAAACCAAAAATTACGTTCATATTCAATACGGTTGGATCCAATCTGATAAATCACACTAATTTGTACTGGTTTGTTCGAAACGATCTCAACTAAATCATTTTTTCTTTCTCCAATGTAATACCACATTTCATAATAAAAGTTGTTATTTTGAAAAAAGGCCAAACAATTTGAAGTTTGAATATAATAAAGCAATCCATCTTGAATTAGTTTTAGTATTTTATTGGGAAGCAATGAACAATTAGAGTGCGTCTTTAAATGATTGTTTTGAAAAGAGAGAACAAGACTATTATAAAGATCCATGCTGGATACTTTGTACATCACAGCATCCCCTTAAGTAATACTCGATCTATCTTCCCATTTCGATTCATAGGAAGTTTTTCCTTTTGTACTAACCTGTTTGGCAGCATATATTTGGGTAACAACCTTCGCAATGCAGTTAATATGTCCCGATCAATATTTTGGATTGCCTGATAGAAAAGAACTATTTTATCTTCTGCATCGTCGTATATGATGCAACCATTTTGAACATCTGGCAATGACAATACGGCCGTTTCAATTTCTCCAATTTCTATACGATGTCCCATATGTTTTATTTGAAAATCTTTGCGGCATAAATAAATCAACTCGCGATTTTCATTATACTTCACTATATCACCGGTTCGATAAATCAATTCAGGATAATGGGAATTCAAAGGATTCTGCACAAAAGAAGAAGCTGTTTTTTCTGGATTATTGTAGTAACCTAGTGCTAATGAGGACCCTCTAACACATAACTCTCCTTTCTCTTCACCTATGACTAATTCATTTTTATCATTTAAGACCAATATATCTGTGTTACGGCAGGGAATACCAATCGGCAAAGGTTCATTATCTTCCATTGGCCTGTCTACAATGAAAAATGTACAAGCGTCAGTAATTTCTGTCGGTCCATAAAGATTTGCATAGAGTGCTTCGGGTAAGGCTTTACGCCAAATATTCAGCTGCTTATTTGGCATAACCTCTCCACAAAAAAGAACCTTTTTTAAATGCTCAGGCTTCATCTTGTTAAAAACTCCTGAATTAGCAACGTAAATAAGGGCGGAAGGGACCCAAAATATAGTATTAATTCTTTTCTGATTTAAATACTCAATAAGTTTAATGGGAAACATGAATAGCTTTTCTGGTATTAAACACATGGTTGCACCAGTTTTTAAAGTGGAGTAAATATCAAGAATTGAGTTGTCAAAATATAAGGGGGCCTGATTACCAAAGACATCATTTTCCGAAATAGAAAATGTTTCGCATACCCATTCGATATAATCAATTACTGAACGGTGACAGATTGTTACTCCTTTTGGAGTTCCTGTGGACCCAGAAGTAAATAGAGTGTAAATTGGATCTGTATCCAATTTTCTATCTAAAGCATGTTTAATCATCAATTCGTCGTATGCTTCCAAAATTACTTTTTCATAAATTAAAATTTTTTCACTAGAGAAACCAATATCCTGGGCTTTTTTTACATACTTGTCACTGACTAAGATTGCTGTGGGATTAAGAACATCAACAATCTTTTTTAATCTTGAGACAGGAGAGGTCGTATCAAGAGGAGTATAAAAATTTGCACTATATGTTACTGATAAATATGCTTGAATCATATCCGCACTCTTATCCATTAAAATTGCTATGGGTTGATTTATCTTTTCTTTTACGCAAATAAGAATTTGTGTGGCAATATTCTTCCCTTGTAGTAATAGTTGTCCAAATGTAATTGATTTCTGTTCATCGACATAAGCCGGTTTATCCGGAAATCTATGGACAATATTTTCCAAGTACTCAATAAGATTATTCATAAAACTCTCCTAACATACAGTAAAAAGTTGCAAATTGTAAAATTTTACAAAAAATCAAAATATTATTTATGCGTAGCATATAATAACACAAAATAAAATATATCGCAAATATAATTTATATATTTGTAGGGTTTATTCGAATTTTAGCAATTAATTCGTTTTGCTTAGTATTAAGTACCCATTTTTTATCTGTATTTTTTTATGTTTACTTTTATAAACTCTAACAGCATCATGAATAACACCAAATTGGGGTTGGCAAGGTAAACGACTAAGTATTAATTTGACAACTATGGTTAAATCTTCCTTCTATAAATACTTAAAATATCTGGGTAATGAGAAATACCAGGGTCAGGATAAAACTACTATTTGCACTCTATCTTATATACCAATGATAACATCATGCTGCTCGTTATGGAAAAGAGCGTGTGCAAGTATATCTACTAATTTTCAAAATCACTATTTACTAATGACAGAATTTTTGTTAATATCCTCATTAAATATTTTATTATTGGGTTGACTTTGATGAACCGTATCAGTTTGAACCCGCAATTTACTCATTAAACTAATTATGTGCATAAAAAAAGCCGCGGCAATGCCGCGGCTTTTTTCGTTCTATTTGGGTATCAATGGTTCTTACTTGTGGTCGACCTTGTTCATGTGCTCGATGAGCATCAGGACCTTGTTGGAATAGCCCCACTCGTTGTCGTACCAGGAAACCAGCTTGACGAACTTGTCGGTCAGGGCGATACCGGCCTTCGCATCGAAGATGGAGGTGTGCGGGTCGGTGATGAAGTCGGAAGAGACGACCATATCCTCAGTGTAAGCGAGGATGCCCTTCATCTCGTTCTCAGAAGCCTTCTTGACCGCGGCGCAAATCTCATCGTAGGAAGCGGGCTTCGCGAGGTTGACGGTCAGGTCAACGACCGAAACGTCCAGGGTCGGAACGCGGAACGCCATACCGGTCAGCTTGCCGTTGAGCTCGGGGATGACCTTGCCAACCGCCTTCGCAGCACCGGTGGAGGACGGGATGATGTTGCCCGCAGCGGCGCGGCCGCCTCTCCAGTCCTTCTTGGAAGGGCCGTCAACGGTCTTCTGGGTGGCGGTGGTGGAATGAACGGTGGTCATCAGGCCGTCGACGATACCGAAGTTGTCGTTGATGACCTTGGCCAGAGGCGCCAGGCAGTTGGTGGTGCAGGACGCATTGGAAACCACGTCCATGCTCTTGTCGTATTTATCATTGTTGACGCCCATGACGAACATCGGGGCATCCTTGCTGGGGGCAGAGATGACAACCTTCTTCGCGCCGGCCTTCAGGTGGGCGGAAGCCTTGTCGATGGTGGTGAACACGCCGGTGGACTCCACGACGTACTCAGCGCCGCACTCGCCCCACGGAATCTCCTCAGGGTTCATCTTGTCAAAAACGCAGATCTCCTTGCCGTTGACGCAGAGCTTGTCGCCCTTGATCTCGGCGGTGCCGTCGAAACGGCCATGGATGGAGTCATACTTGGTCATGTAGACCATGTAGTCCAGCGCGATGAACGGATCGTTGACACCCACGACCTCATACACATCAGGCTGCGCCATTGCCGCGCGGAAAACAAGACGTCCGATACGGCCGAAACCATTAATACCAATTTTAATTGCCATTGGAATCTACCTCCCATATTTTAAGCTGATTCTATTCTATACCATATTTGTGAAAACTACAAGCCGATTGACAAACTTTTAACCTCTTTTTTAAAATTTTGTAATATCTGCGCAGCGCCGTCCCGGCCGCATGCAAGCGAAAAGATTGCAAGCCCGGCGCACATCATGTATAATGGGTTCCGGAATACATAAACAAATAGAGAGAAAAGCAAAAATCAACACTGTTTGGGGAAATGAAAATATGGGAATATGGGAGGACTGCCCGCATGCGCGGACGGTTATTGATCTGTATGACGACTCCAGCCAACCGACCGCGGTGGTGGACGAAGAACTGCGTATAGTCTGGACGAACAAACGCGCGCTCGCGCTCTACGGCAGCTTCAAGGTTCCGGACGGGCTTTCGTCCATGCTCTCGGCGGAGGACCGCCATCGGGTGGGCGAGGAGCTTTGCGCAGACCGCAGCGTGACGGTCAGCACCGGGCGGCTACCGCTGGGCACCACCGAGCTCTTCTTCGTGCCGTTTTGCACATTCGGGGGAACCCGATTTGCGCTCGTCCACCTCAGCCCGGCCAACGCGCAGGGCACCGCGCTCGACCCGCTGGGTGCCAACCGGGTGGTGTCCACCTTCTCCAACCAGCTGCGCGGGCCGCTCTCCTCCATCTTCGCCTCCCTCTCGGCCATGTCCCGGATGGAGGAGCTCAAAAAGGAGCGCTCGCTGCGCGAGCATCTGCTGCACATCAACCAGAACAGCTATAAGATTCTGCGCCACTGCGTGAATCTCACCGAATATACCCGCTTTACCAGCGCCATCAACCCCTTCGAGCCGGTCACGGTCGACCTGCGCGAGCTGCTGCGCCAGCTCGGGGATGCCGTCCAAATGCTGGCGCAGGACCTGGGAATCCCGCTGCACGTCTCGCTGCCCGAGAGGCCGCTGCTCTGCCAGTGCGACCAGGAAAAGCTGCAAAACGCCCTGCTCAACGTGCTCTCGAATTCGCTGCGCTATACCCGCTCGGACAACGAAATCACCCTCGCGCTCGAGGAGGTTTCCGGCAGCGCTCGGATCACCGTGACGGACCGTGGGCTCGGGATCGAGCCGGAAATCTACCCTTATATCTGCGACCCCTTCTTCAGCCACGATCCGACCGGCTACGAGGCCGCGGGCGGAGGCTTGGGGCTGACGGTGGCCAAGCTCTCGATGGCCGCCCACGGCGGGACCTTGATGATCGACTCGGTGGAGGGCAGCGGCACCAAGGTGGTGCTCACCCTCCCCCTGCGCCAGAAGCAGGAGGGCTTTTCGGGCGAGGGCGTGCTGCGCGCGCCGAACAGCGCCGACTATATTTGTGACCGCTTCTCGCCGGTGCACATCCTGCTCGCCGACGTCTGCCGCACCCCCGAGCCCTGATTTTGCCCGGCTCCTCTTGCAATGCGGTGGTGAATCCTGTATAATTCTGGTAGACGCTGCCGGATTTTAGGGGTAAGGCCCGGCGGCGCTTGGGGATAGGGCGGTGTCCGATGGGGGGATCGGTGGCTCCGCCTTCAAAATTGGGGGCAAAATTGCATATGCCGGCTGTGCCGTAGTATACGGCAGGCTTTGCCCATCCATGTTACCCGGTAAGATGGATGGGCTTTGTTGTCTTGCGCCTTGCCGGGCGCAGCGGCCGGTGGGCCGGGCCCGTCATGGCGGGCCCGGGTGTATGGTTTGTGCCACCAAACAAATTGGGGGCATTTTTATGTGGAAAAAACTTGGTTCGATTCTTCTTTCTCTCACCCTGGTCCTGGGAACGGTGTCCGTGGCGGGGGCCGCCGGGGAGACTGTCGGCTCCTCCATCGAGGTGGAGACCGCGCTGCTCGACGAGGAAACCCTGCCGAGGGTGCAGGCCTCCCCAAAAGCGCAGGCGCGTGTGGCCGCCGCGCTGCCGGTGCGCGGGCTGACGGTGCGCTTTACCGGGAGCGGGCATGCCGGCTCCTATACCTTTACCCTGCAAAGGAAGGGCAGCGGTACCATCCTCGATTCCGTCGAGACAAGCGGCGGCACCTCCGCCGTCTTTTTGCAGGCGGACTTTAGCCTGGCCGGGCCCGAAACCTTTGTCATCACCGCAACGGCCAACGTGCCCGCGGCGCAAAGCGGCTTCCATACCGCCGGGCGGATCACCAGGGAATACACCACCGGCTATGTCTGCGGGTGTGATTCCAGCGCTCAGGGCGGCTACTTTTTCGGGGACGGCTCCCCGGGCAATCCGTTTTTGATTGCCTCCCCCGCCCAGCTCGCACACATCGAGCAGCACAATGCCAGCAGCCTTAAGCAGGTACAGGACATCGCGCTTGGCGGGACATGGACGCCCATTTCGTCCTTTGGCGGCGTTTTCGACGGGAATGGTTGTTCCATCAGCGGCCTTCGGATCACCGACGCCTCCCTCTCCAGTGATGCCGCGGGGATGTTTGCCAGTGTCTCGGGAAGCGGCTGCATCGTCAAAAACGCCGCCTTAGTTTCCCCCTATGTCGCCGTGTCGTCCGCCCATGCCGGCTCCCTCGTCGCCCAGCTGAGCGGCGGCGCCGTCCTCCAGGATTGCACCGTCACCAACCCGACGGTACAGGCAAGCGGGGAATGGTATAAAGTGGGCGGTCTGGTATCCAATGTCTTTTCCGGCAGCGCCCTGCGGTGCAAGGTTATCGGCGGCACGGTGAAGCAGCTGCATACCTACGGCACCGCCGGGGGCATCACCGGTTACAGCAAGGATTCCTCCTTCGTCGAATGCGCCTCGTCCGCGGCCAACACCGCCGCCTACACCGGAGGGATTTCCGGATACGCGGAAGGGTCCATCGTCCTGCAAAACTGCCGCTGGACGAGCCCCAGCCACGCCGTCTATCTCTATGGTTACGGGAATTATACCCCCAACAGCGGCGGCAGCTTTGGCAACTCCCAGGTCAGCAGTATCGGTTAACCATCCCGCAAGGGGCCGCATAGCGCTGCTATGCGGCCCCTTGTTTTCGATTGCTATGAAAACAATGATCCGCTCATTCATTTCATAGTATATTGCGTTTTGAGAGCGGGCGAATTATGATTTCTACAGAAGAACGGAAAGGGTGGTGCTCCCATGAAAATCACAAAAATTGATCTGCTCCTCGCAAAACCGGTCGAGCTCGGCTGGACCCCGCCGCTCTGCCGCGTGTATACCGACAGCGGGATCTACGGCGACGGCGAGGCGGCCCTCTCCTACGGCGGCGCGCAGCGCGCCGCCTTTGGGATGCTGCAGGACCTCGCCCGGCGGCTGATTGGCCTGAACCCGCTCGAGCACGAGGCCGTCTGGCAGAAGCTCTACCGGGACTGCTTCTGGGGACGAAACGGCGGACCGGTCGTTTTCGGCGGGATCAGCGCCCTGGATATCGCTTTGTGGGACATCAAGGGCAAGGCCTACGGCGCGCCGGTGCACGAGCTGCTGGGCGGCAGGCAGCGCCAGAGCCTGCGCGCCTATGCCAGCCAGCTGCAAAACGGCTGGGACGGCAAGCCGGCCAGGAAGCCGGAGGACTATGCGCGCGAAGCCAAAGCCGCGGTGGACAAGGGTTTCGACGCGGTGAAGATCGATTTCTTCAACTTCAAAGAGGATGCGGGCCGCTTCACCGACGCCGAGCGCACCGGCCTGCTCGCCCCGCGCCAAATGCAGATGCTGCGCGCGCGCATCGCCGCCACCCGCGAGGCCGTCGGCCCTGGGGTGGACATCATCCTGGAGAACCACTGCTACACCGACGCGCAGTCCGCCGTGCAGATGGGCAACATGGCCAAGGAGTACGGGATATTCTACTTTGAAGAGCCCACCACGCCCCACGCCGAGCTGCTGCGCTATGTGCACCGGGAGACCGGGTTGCCCATCGCCAGCGGCGAGCGGATTTATTCGCGCTGGCAGTACAACAAGTGCTTTCGTCAGGACGCGCTGCAGATCGCGCAGCCGGACATCGGCACCTGCGGCGGGATCACCGAGGCGAAGAAAATCTGCGACCTGGCCTATATCTACGAGGCCGGCGTGCAGATCCACGTCTGCGGCAGCCCCCTGCTGACGGCGGCCTCCCTGCAGCTGGAATGCGCCATCCCGAACTTCGTCATCCACGAGTACAACGTGAACACCATCGGCCCCAGGATGCGCGCGCTGGCCGTTTTCGACTACCAGCCGGTGGACGGCCAATGCACCGTGCCCGACCTCCCGGGGATCGGCAACGAAATTTCCGATGCCGCCTTTCGGGACGGCGAGGTGGTCACCATCGGATGACCCGCCGCGAAAAGCCCTCCTGCCGGCATGCCGGCAGGAGGGCTTTTATGCTTTTTATGCGCGCTGCGCCTTTTTCATTTAGCGGATTCTCGACCCGTTGGGCACGTCATGGTCGATAAAGACCACCCGCACGTCACTGTCCCCGGCGTCAGCGGCAAGGATCATGCCGTTCGATTCCACCCCACGCAGCTTGGCGGACTTTAGGTTGGCCACCACGACCACCTTTTTGCCGATGAGGTCCTGCGGCTCGTACCACGGGTGGATCCCCGACACCACCTGCCGGCCGCCCTGCCCGTCGTCGAGCTCCAGACGCAGCAGCTTGTCGGCCTTGGGCACCGGCTCGCAGGCAGTCACCTCGGCCACCCGCAGCTCGACCTTCATAAAGTCGTCGATGGTGATGATCCCGGGGACTTCGGCCTTCGCTTCCTTCTCCCCGGGCTTGGCCTCTGCCTTGGGCGCTTCCAGCGCCGCCTTGGCCGCCGCCTTCTGGGCCTCCACCAGCGCGTCGAGCTCCTCGAGCTCCTTCTTCGCATCGATCCGCGGGAAGAGCGCCTCGCCCTTGCTGGTCGTCACATCGGGCGGCAAGAGCCCGAACTTCCCGGCGCTTTCCCAGGAAGAGATTTCCTCCCCGGCCCCGATCTGGCAAAGGATCCGGGGCCCTGTGGCGGGCATGCAGGGGGTGATCAGGACCGCGATGATCCGGATGCACTCCAGCAGGTTATACAAAACGCTCGCCAGCCGCGCGCGTTTCTGCTCATCCTTGCCCAGGCTCCAGGGCATGGTCTCGTCGATATACTTGTTGCAGCGGCTGACCAGCTTAAATATCTCGGTCAGCGCGACCGGGAACTGCATCCCGTCATAGGCCGCCTCGACCCGCCCGCACAGGCCCTGCGCCAGGGTTATCAGCTCGTCGTCCAGCGCGTCCGCTTCCCGCTCGGCGGGCAGGGTGCCGCCGAAATATTTCCCCGCCATCGACACGGTGCGGGACACCAGGTTGCCAAGGTCGTTGGCAAGGTCGGAGTTGATCCGCCCGATGAGCGCCTCGTTGGAGAAGACGCCGTCCGAGCCGAAGGGGATCTCCCGCAGCAGGAAGTAGCGGATCGCATCGGTGGAGTACCGCTCGCAGAGCAGGAACGGGTCGACCACGTTCCCCTTGCTCTTGCTCATCTTTCCCCCGTCCATCAGCAGCCACCCGTGGCCGTAGACCTTCTTGGGCAGCGGCAGGCCCAGCGCCATCAGGATGGCCGGCCATATAATCGCGTGGAAGCGCATGATCTCCTTGCCCACCAGGTGCACGTCGGCAGGCCAGTACTTGTCAAAATCATCGTATTTTTCGTTTTCGTACCCGAGCGCCGTGATGTAGTTGGAGAGCGCGTCCACCCAGACGTAGACCACATGTTTTTCGTCGAAGGTCACCGGGATGCCCCACTTGAAGGTGGTGCGCGAGACGCACAAATCCTCGAGCCCGGGCTTGATGAAATTATTGACCATCTCGTTAAAGCGGGCTTGCGGCTCCATGAAATCGGGGTGCTCCTCGTAGTATTTCACCAGCCGCTCGGCATAGGCGGACAGGCGGAAGAAATAGGCCTCCTCGTGCGCCTCGGCGACCTCGCGCCCGCAGTCGGGGCACTTGCCGTCGACGAGCTGGCTCTCGGTCCAGAACGCCTCGCAGGGGGTGCAGTACTTACCGACGTACTCGCCCTTGTAGATGTCCCCCTGCTCGTAGAGGCGCCGAAATATCTTTTGCACCGCTTCGACGTGGTAGTCGTCGGTGGTGCGGATGAAGCGGTCGTTGGAGATTTCAAAGCACTCCCAGAGCTTTTTGAAATTGGCGACGATCCTGTCGACATACTCCTTGGGGGTGACCCCGGCCTCCTTGGCCTTGTCCTCGATCTTCTGGCCGTGCTCGTCGGTGCCGGTGAGGAACATGACATCAAACCCCTGCATTCGCTTATACCTCGCCATAGCGTCCGCCGCGACGGTGCAGTAGCCGTGCCCGATATGCGGCTGCCCGGACGGATAATAGATCGGCGTGGTGATGTAGAATGTCTTGCTCATTTTACTTTCCTCCAAATTCGGTTTGATGCGGGGGCTGCTTGCAGCTGTTTTGTTATTTTACCACTTTTGCCCTGATAATACAACCTTTCCCTGACGGAAGGCGGCGAAATTCCATCCCCCGCCGGGAGGGCGAAAAAACAAAAAAGACCGCTAGCAAGGACTGCTTGGGGCCTTTTTTCTCGCCAATTTTTCCAGTTCCTTCATAATCCGATCCAGCAACTGGTAATGTTACTCTAATTATACCCTTTTCTGGCGGGTTTTGCAAGGAAAACGGCCAAAATCCACCCCCTTCCCGCCCGGTACAGACCGCCAGCAGTCCTTGCTAACGGTCTTTTTCTCTGCCCCAAATCAGGAGGGGTCCCCTTTGAAAAAGCTGATGATTGCCGTCTGCCTGCTGATCCTGCTCGCCTGCCCGGCGCGCGTCCACGCCGCGGCGGGCTTGAGCGTCGAGCTCCTATCGGGCGAAGAATGCGACTACGGGCTCAATATTCCTTTCACCCGCTCGCCGCGCACAAAGGACTACACCTTCGAGGTTTATCCCGGTGCCTCGGCCGCCGGCTCCCCCATGGTGCAGGCCCGGGTCACGATCACCGCCGCCGGGCAGGTCACGGTCCATCTCCCCTGCGCCGTCGATCCCGCAGGTCCGGCGGACTATACGCTGAAGGTCACCGCCCATGTCGCCCCCGGCCGCGCGGGGCTGGACCGAGAGGGGACGCTCAGCAAAACCTTCACCACCGCCCCCACCTGCGGCTGTGCCGCCGGGACGGCCGGGGCCTTCTACGCCGGAAATGGCACCATGCAAAGCCCCTACCGGGTCAGCACCCCGGCGCAGCTGCAGCATCTGAACCGCCACCTGGATGCGGGACTTTGCTTTTTGCAGATCAACGACATCGACCTTACCGGCTACGACAGCGACGGCAACGCCGCTAACGGCAACTGGACGCCGATCGGCATCTCCTCCGCCCTCTTCTCCGGCACCTACGACGGCGGCGGTTACACCGTCAGCCACGCCACCTGCTCCCTAACGCAGAATTATCCCGGGCTGTTTGGCCGCAACAGCGGGACTATCCAAAACCTCGGTGTGACCGACTCCTCCTTTTATACTTCCAGAGACAACGGCGGCGTCCTTTGCGGCCTCAGCACAGGCTCCATCGATCGCTGCTATGCTCAAAACTCGTCCATTACCGTCGGCGGCCTCACCGCCGGCGGACTGGTCGGCTATTATTCCGGTGGCCAGAAGGTCAGCGACTGCTACACCATCTCCTGCACCGCAAACAACTCGGGCAGCTTTTCTGGAGGGCTGGTCGGCGCAATCGACTCAGGCAGCATCCTGCGCTGTTACTCCTTAGGCTCCACCGTATCCGGCCCCGCTTCCGGCGGGCTCATCGGCGGCGTGCAGCCCAACAGCGGCGGGACCGCCTCCATTTCGGGCTGCTACTGGCAGAGCGCCAGCGCCTCTCACGCCTTCGGCCTGTCCAACGCCGGCGGGCTGGATGCGGGCTGTGTGCAGCTCGCCGCCTCCGGCTTCGCCACAGCCTCCAACCTGCCCGCCCTCTCCATCGGGCAGGAGGGCAGCGCCTGGGAGCTCCTGCCCGGGGCCTCCCACCCCACCCTCAAGGTGTTCCAGACCCACTGAACCGGGCTGAAACCACAAACCGCGCACGGCAGTATCCCCTGCCGTGCGCGGTTTTGTCAGGTATCGTTGCGGATAAACTCCCGGATGTTCTTGTTGCGGTACACCAAATCCTCACGGGACGTGAACCCGTTCGCCTCCCAGAACCGGTTGCCGTCCCGGTTGCGTCCGAACACGACGAGCGCGACCTTGTTGATCCCCTCGTGCTCCAGCGCATCGAACGCGGCGGCGAGCAGGGCGCTGCCGATCCCCTGCCGGCGCTCGGGGACGGCGACCGCCGTGTGGTAGATATAGCCCCGGCGCCCGTCATGTCCGCTCATGATCGCGCCGACGATCCGCCCCTCCTTCTGCGCGACGAAGCAGGTCCCGGGATTGCGCCGCAGGTACCGCTCGATCCCCTCGCGCGAATCGTCGAGGTTGTTGAGTCCCATTCCCGGCGTGTCCAGCCACAGCCGGTAGACTCCGTCGTAGTCGTCCGCCGTCATTTTCCTGATCTCCATGTTATCCACCCTCTCATTTCTTGACCGCCTTCTGAAAGCTGATCTCCCCGGCGAAGGGCGAGAAATAGATGCCGCTCACCTTTTTGGGGGTCACATAGTAGCTGGTCTGATAATAAAGCGGCACCAGCACCGCATCCTGATAAAGCAGCTCCTCAGCCTCCTTGCAGGCGGCGAGCAGCTCCTCCTTGCCGCGGGCCTTTTCAGCCCTCTCGAGCAGCGCGTCGTAAGTTTTGCTTTGGTACCCCGCCAGGTTGCGCCCCGAGCCCGAGCGGAAGTCCGCGAGCATCTCCTCGGGCCGGGAGGAGGCCGGGCGCATGGGCAGGATGGCGATCTGGTACTGCCCGTCCTGCACCAGGGCGCTCAGCTCATCGAGCGGGTGCTGCTCCATGTTGACCACCAGCGCCAAATCGTCCCGCCAGCTCTTTTGCACCGCCCCGGCGGTCATCGGGTGGGAGGAGCCCTCGGCAGTCAGCAGGGTGAGCACCGGCGGCTCCCCGGCCTCCTGCAGCGCCCTGGCCCAGCTCTCTTTGGCCTCCTTGGGCCGGTAGCTGCCCTCCCGCGTAAAGCCGGCCAGCTTGCGGTAGCTCTCCGAGTAGATCGTCAGCGATGGGGGCAGGAAGGTGGCCGAATCAATCAGGTCATTGCCCAGCAGCGGCGCAAAGGCGGCATGGTTTACCGCCCCCGCAAGGGCCTTGCGGGCGTTGCGGTTTTCTAAAAACGGCACCCGTTGGTTGAAGACCATCACCCAGACGGTATCCTCGAACTGCTCATAGTTTATCTGCTGCGTCCTCAGCTGCTGCAGCTCATCATAGCTGAGCACCGCCGCATCGGTCTTCCCGCTTTGGAAGCGCCGCAAATGCTCCTGCCCGTCTGTGACGCTGAGCGTCACCCGCGCGGGATAAGTCTCCTGCGGCGCGCGGTAATCATCGCTCTTGCGCAGCTGGATGTATTCCTCCGGCTCCCAGAGCCGCACATAGAAGGGCCCGTTATACAGCAGCATGTCCGCCGACAGGCCGTAGCGGCCCTTGGTCTCGGTGAAAAACACCTCGTTGCAGGGCATGGCGGCCGTCGAGCAGAGCAGCTCGGGCAGCTGGGGGGCGGGGTATTCCAGCGTGATTTCCAAGGTGTAGGTCCCCGTCGCCTTCACCCCCAGCGCGGAGGGCGGCATGCTGCCGCCGAGGATCGCCTGCGCATTTTTCAGGCAGAGGAAATCGTCGGCAAACGGGCTTTGATAGTCCCGGTTATAGAGGCGCTTGAGAGCGAATTCAAAATCGTTCGCAGTGATGGGGGTCTGCGCCTCGTCCGACCAGTGCATCCCCTCGCGCAGCTGGAAGGTGTAGACCAGCCCGTCGGCCGAAATCCCATAGCTCTCGGCGGCGGCGGGTACGGCTTTGCCCTCCTCGTCGTAGCAAAACAGCCCCTCGAAGACGTTGCGGATGACCATCTTGGCGTCCTCCCCGTCGGCGTACTGCGGGTCCAGGTTGGTAATCACCGTGGAAATATCATAACGCAAGGCGGCCCCTGTGCCGTCGCTGCAGGCGGCCAGAGGCAAGATCAACGAGAATATCAGAAATAAAGACAGGATTCTTTGCAGATACTTCTTCATGCCCTTATTATAGCATGCGGCTTGTCGAAAGCAATGAACCGATTGTTAAATCGGGTCGGACCGGCATGGTAGTTTGTGGGGACAGCGAGCTCCACCCTTCCGCCGGCCGCAGGCTGGGGTTCGCCCGTACAACGGCGCCCCAGCCCGCAGCCGGGCAAACCCTGCGGCCGAGGGGAAACCCCTTGATAGGGTTTCCCCTCGCAAAAACCTCCCACTGGGAGCTTTTTGCTCCCTTCCTGATCCTTGGAAAGATTTCGTCACGGCGAGTACCAACAATCCGGAAAAGTCACGGGCTCTGCCCTCACCCGCCCAAAGGGCATGGCGCCATCGGCGCCTTGGACCCTTGGAAATCCTATTTATCCGCCTTACTGCCACTCTTCCTGCGGCACCGGCTTCCCTTCCTCCAGCGAGCGGCGCACATCCAGCACCCGCTGGTTGCGGCTGCCGGCAAAGCGCTTTTCGAGGGTGCGCTCGGCCAGGATAAACCGTCCGTCGATCAGCACGTCGCAGAGCTCTAGGAGCTCTTTCACCGGCGGCCGGCTCTTCCCCATCTCCACCAACTCCTCAAAGGTGTACCCGCTGTAGGAGCAAAGGTGCAGCCCCTTCCCCTTGACCAGCTTCGCCAAGGGGAGCAGCGCCTCGGCCTGGCAGAAGGGCTCGCCGCCCGACAGGGTCACTCCCGAAATAAGCGGGTTCTTTTCCATGTGGTTGAAGATTTCCCCGGCGCTCAGCGCCTTCCCCCCCTCGAAGGGGTGGGTCTGAGGATTGTGACATCCCTCGCAGTGATGGGGGCACCCCTGCACGAAAACGGTGAAGCGCAGCCCCAGCCCATCCACGATCGACTCGGGCACCAGCCCCGCGACCATGATCTTCTTTTCCTCCATCCCTCTTCCTCCGAATAAAACGGGGCGGCCCGGCGCCCATGCGGGAACCCGGACCGCCCTCAATCATTTTTTTACAGGGCCACGCTGTGCTTGACCCGGTCGTGTTCCTCGGCGCGCTTGGCGTTGTTGAAGCGTTCCACCGTCCCGACGAGGTATCCGGTGATCCGGCGGATCCGCTCAAAGTGCGGGCCCTCCTCCTCGGCGCGGTGGCAGTGGGGGCACTCGTCCCCGATGATCCCGGTGTACCCGCAGACCGGGTCCCGGTCCACCGGATGGTTGATCGACCCGTAGCCCACGCCGCTCTCCTTCATGCAGCGCACGATCGCCTCGAAGGCGTCGAGGTTCTGCAGCGGGTCGCCGTCGAGCTCGACGTAGGAGATGTGCCCGGCGTTGGTCATCGCATGGTAGGGCGCTTCGATCTTAATCTTGTCAAACGCCGAAATTCCGTAATAGACCGGCACATGGAAGGAATTGGTGTAGTATTCCCGGTCGGTCACCCCTTCAATCACGCCGTAGCGCTCCCGGTCGAGCTTCACAAACCGTCCGGAGAGCCCCTCCGCCGGAGTGGCGATCAGGGTGTAGTTGAAGCCGGTCTCCCGGGTGTAGTCGTCCATACGCTTGCGCATGTAGCCCACGATATCCAGCCCCAGGTTCTGCGCCTCGGGGCTCTCGCCGTGGTGCTTGCCCACCAGCGCCTTGAGGCATTCGGCCAGCCCGATGAAGCCCAGCGTCAGCGTGCCGTGTTTGAGCACCTCGCCCACCGTGTCCTCGGAGCCCAGCTTATCCGAATCCAGCCAGACGCCCTGCCCCATCAGGAAGGGGTAGTTTTTGACCTTCTTGCCCGCCTGGATTTTGTAGCGCTCCATCAGCTGTTCGGCGATGAGCTGGATCTTGTCCTCGAGCATCTCGAAGAAGAGGTCCACGTTGCCCCCCGCCTTGATGGCCAGCCGCGGCAGGTTGACCGAGGTGAAGCTCAGGTTCCCCCGCCCGTTCACGATCTCGCGCGACGGGTCGTAGTTGTTGCCGATCACCCTCGTGCGGCAGCCCATGTAGGCGATCTCGGTCTCGGGATGGCCGGGGCGGTAGTACTGCAGGTTGAAGGGCGCGTCGAGGAAGGAAAAGTTCGGGAACAACCGTTTGGCCGAAACCTTGCAGGCGAGCTTAAAGAGGTCGTAGTTCGGCTCGCCGGGGTTGTAGTTGACCCCTTCCTTGACCTTGAAGATGTGGATCGGGAAGATGGCGGTCTCGCCGTTGCCCAGCCCCGCATCGGTCGCCATCAGGATGGAACGGATCACCAGCCGCCCCTCGGGCGAGGTGTCCATGCCGTAGTTTAAGGATGAAAAGGGGATCTGCGCCCCGGCGCGGGAATGCATGGTGTTGAGATTGTGCACCAGCGCCTCCATCGCCTGATAGGTCGCATCCTCGGTCTCGGCCTTGGCCTCCTTCTCGGTAAAGCGCAGCACCTTGCCGGCCATGCGCTCGTCGCAAAGCTCCGCGAGCTTTGCGAGCAGCAGCTTGCCGAAGCCGTTGCCGTTTTCCAGCAGCGGGCTCTTGCCGCTCTCCTCCTCGATGGCCCGGATCAGCTCCTTGGCCTTTTTATGCGGCTCCTCACAGTCGATCAGGATTTCCAGCGCCTTGCCGAGGTTCTGGATATACTGCTTGCGGTAGGTCTTCGCCACCCCCTTGGCCATGGCGTAATCGAAGTTGGGCACGCTCTGCCCGCCGTGCTGGTCGTTCTGGTTCGACTGGATGGCGATGCATGCCAAGGCCGCGTAGGTGCGGATCTCCCCCGGCTCGCGCAGGAAGCCGTGCCCGGTGCAAAAGCCCCCGGTAAAGAGCTTGTCCAGGTCGATCTGGGTACAGGTGGTAGTCAGGGTATAGAAGTCCATGTCGTGGATATGGATGTCCCCGTCCGCGTGCGCTTGGGAAAACTTGGGATTGATAATGAACATCTGATAGAACTGCTTGGCGCCCTCGCTGCCGTATTTGAGCATAGAGCCCATCGCGGTGTCCCCGTCGATGTTGGCATTCTCCCGCTTGATGTCGTTGTCCTTGGCGTCCTTGAAGGTGATGTCCTCATAGATTTTCATCAGCTTGGTGTTCATCTCCCGCACCCGCGAGCGCTGGGCCCGGTAGATAATGAACTCCTTGGCGGTGCGCGCATGGCCGCTGTCCACGAGCACCTCCTCCACCGTATCCTGGATATGCTCCACGCTCGGCGTGGTCGCCCCCTCCTCCTCGAGGCGGCGCACCACCTCTTTTGCGAGCTCCAGCGCCGTGTCAAAGTCCTGCCCGCCCAGCGCCTGCGCCGCCTTGAAGATGGCCTGCGCGATCTTCTGGATGTCAAAGAGCACCGTTCTGCCGTCGCGTTTCACAATCGTCGTAATCATTGCCGCAATTCCCCTTTGTCTTAGTAAAGCCGGTTTCCCCGTCTAAAATTCTCCAAATGATATTCTACCTCCCGGCACCTACTTTGTCAACGGACAAACCATACATTTTGATATTAAATTTTTATATAACCACAATATATTGTGGATAACAGCTATACGGCTGGTATAAAGCCCCTCCCATTTTATGTCTGCTCCCGGACGGGATTCGCCCCAAAACGGCATGGTATCACGCCGCGGGGCAGCTTCCACCGATAGCGGTCAACCGCAAAAAAATTTATCCCAACCACCATATCTTGGGGGTGTCCGTCATAGCCCTTCCAGCGCCCCGCCCTGCCGGCCTCCCGCGCCGTCCGGCGGCTCCCTTCTCCCGAATCCGTGCGGGAATCTACCCGCGGCAGAACCTGGCTGCCACAGGCAGCCCGGACGCGCCTTGCTGCCTGTTCGATTCCCGTACGGGCAAAAATAAAAAAGCCATCCGAGGATGGCTTTTTATTTTTGGTGACCCGTGCGGGAATCGAACCCGCGATACCGCCGTGAAAGGGCGGTGTCTTAACCTCTTGACCAACGGGCCATGGCGTCCCGCCATATCGGCAGGCATATATGAAAAAAACCGTTTGACACGGTTTTATTCGCATGGTAGCGGTAAGTGGACTTGAACCACCGACACTTCGGGTATGAACCGAATGCTCTAGCCAACTGAGCTATACCGCCATATGTTTGTCCGTTTTTCAGAACGAGTATTATTATACCCGAAAAAGCGCTTTAAGTCAACGTCTTTTTTACAAAAAATTTTCCAATCTTTTTTCGCTTTGTCCCAGCGTCAAGAGAGCGAAAACGGGGCCCTGCCGCGGCCCCGTTTACCCTGTGATCATATGCAGTACCAGGATCCCGATCACCCCCGGCACCCCATAGAGCACCGACGTGATTGCCGAAAAGAGGTTGAAGGTCACCCCCAGCGAAAAGGTGCCCGACAGGAGGCTCACCACCCCCAGCGAGCCCAGCCCGCTGACCGCGCTGAGCAGCAGCCCCCGCACCAGGATCCGCTGGCGGATCAGCGCGGTGAGCATGACGACTGCCGAGACCAGTAAAAATCCCCCAAGATAAATGGTGTCCAGCATGTTTTGCCTCCCCGTTGTCATTTTTCGTCTTTCAAAGGGTCACGCAGTCGGGCAGCCGCTCCCGTGGCACCGTGAGCCCGTCCTGCTTGGCCAGCTTGATCAGGTAGCGGTACCGCGCCATCAGCGCGTTCTGCTCGTAGATGATCGACTCGAGCAGATCGTCGTCGCAGACCAGGTCGAAGCGCGCGCTGCTCTCGCGCAGCTGCCGCAGCACCTCGTCGATATCCTCCAGGATGGGGCTGCGCACCACTCTGAGCCTGCCCGCCGCGTCCTTTGGCGTCCCCTCGCCCTTGGCGTTTAAAGAAACGAATCTCAAACAACAACCCGTCCTTTCGTTATCCATTCTATTTGCAGTTTTGGCATTTTATTCCGCCTTATGCAAATTTGGGATAAAATGGAAGTCTCATAGAAAGAGAAGGCTCTCCCGGGCTGACGCCCGCCGGGAGAGCCTTTGTTTTCTGCCTAGTCCAGCTAATCCAGCACATAGACGTTGACGTACCGCACCCCGTTGAGACAGCTTTCGGTGTAGCTGTCATAGAACAGGTCGAGGTCGATGCTGCCGTCGATCAGCCCGGTGCCGGTGTCCGCCGCGATGGCGTAGCCATAGACGAAGGAATTGTCGGGCGAGGCGATGTACAGCTTGGTGCCGTAGGGGATTACCTCGGTGTTCACCGCGACGTGGCCCGCCACGGCGTACCGCCCGCTGGCCGTCTTGGTGCCGGGGCGCGCGCTGTAGCCGGTGGCCTTCTGCTCGGTGAGCAGCCGGGTATAGCCGACCGGCGCGCCGCTTTCATCCATCTCATAGCCGAAATCCAGCGGCGAGACCGCCGCCGCGGCGCCGACAAGCACCTCCTGCGCGACGGGCTCGGCCACCACGCGGGTGGAGACCTCCTCCTCGCTTTGCAGCTGGCCGTCGCAGAGCTTCTGGGAGTAGGTGGTGACCTCCTTGCCGTCCTGCCCAGGGGTCAGCACCTTGGTCTGCCCGGGGCGCAGCAGGGAGGTTTTGGTCGCAACGGTCTCGAAGGGGATTTCCCGCTCCTCGACCCGGGTGGTAAAGTCCACCCGCTGCACGACGACATGGTCGTCCTCGCACAGCGCGCGCTTCATCGGCAGGTTTACCTTGTCGCTGCCGTCGAGGGTGATCCCCTCGCTCTGCAGCAGGTCGGCCACCGTCTTATCGGCCACCTGCAGGGTCCTGGTCTCCCCGTCGGCCGTCAGCTTGACCGGGAAGGCCCGCTTGATCTCGACCTCGGCCGTGCTCGAGGTGAAACCGGAAAACTCGACGACGTCGCTCCCCGAGACTTCAATCCCTTCCTTTTGCAGAAGGTCCTCAACGTCGTCGCTCATGGTGTAGGCGAGCGTGACGCTCTCGCCGTCGCGGATGTACACCGCGTGCGTCAAATCAGATATTTCATAGATTGTAAATGCCATTACTACCGCCAGCGCACCTACTGCAAAAGCACGGGAGCGCAGGGCCTTGCAGGCGCTCAGTGCTTTTCGTAATATGCTAACCATAAACCGCTCCTTTTTTGAAAGCAGCCTCGTTGGGCGCGCGCGGGCTTTCACCGCGCTTGCTTTCGCTCTTGTTGTGAATAATCTGTCCGGCAGGTTCTCCCGCTTTTGGATTTGGGAGCCCGCCACACTAACTATTTTTACCAAGGCAGTTGCCATTATATTCAACCCGCAAATTTTTGTCAAACTTCCGGTACTTGTCCGAAAACGGCATTTTGAGGGACACTTTGTCCAAAACCGGCCCAAATTCCAGAGAGATCACCAAAGGCTTTCTGTATGTGGCAAAAAAAATCATGAAGTTTTCACGAATTTCACAATTTGGAATATTTTAACATTTTCTTCCTTTTCGACCCGCACCTCCCGATTTCGCCAAAAGCTGATCACAAAGCCATTTAAGGTAGCCTGAACCGCCTCGATTTTTTCCAGTCCCAGTCGATTTCCAGTTCTTCGCGGACGAGCGCGGCTTGTACAGTGTCCGCCCTTTACGTACAAAGCGGCCCGGCCCCTGCCACCCAATGGGCGGCAGGGGCCGGGCCCTTACCTATATATATGCAATTTTCTACACAAAAAACGGACCCGTCAATGCGTATAGTCCAAAAGCCTAATGCCTTCCCCCAAATCTTTTGCGATCAATTCCTTCATCTTTTTGGCGAACGGGCAGGGGTAGCCGATCGGGGTCCCCTTCTGGACGCAGCTCGCAAAAGCGACCGTATCGGCTCCCCTTTTGACAAGCTCCCGCGCTCGCAGCACGGCTTTCTTCCCCGGGCAGCCGCCGCAGCCGATAAACCCGATGATTTCTATCTCCTCCGATACGCCTTGAAAGGCCCCGGTCTTTTCTTTGATTGCGCGAAAGTCCGTTGTACCCGGGCAGTAGTCCTCTGTTTGCAGGCACCGAATAATCCCCAGTTTCATGGTCCTATCCTCCTTTTTTGTTACAGCTCCCCGGCGGCAGCCGGGGCTTCCTCCTCTTCCTCCCGGCGCAGGTCGCTGCGCCCGAAGAGCACCAGCAGGCAGCCCAGCACGCACAGCAGGATGACCAGGATCAGCGGGTAAACCTGGTTGGAGTCGCTGAGCGCCCCGATGATCGACCCGAAGGGCGCCGAAACGCCCAGCACGATGACATAGAGCATGCCGAACACCTTCGAGCGGTCGTGCTTATCCACAAAGAGGGTGAGCAGCGCATCCTTGCGCGGCATGACGAAGGCGTAGGCCACCGCCTCGAGCGGGATATAGATGTAAAGGCCAATGAGGCTCTCGCGCGCCAGGATCAGGCTGACGAAGCCCACGATGTAGATGAGCAGCCCGATGATCATCACCGGCTTATAGGGCAGGGAGTTGATCCAGTGCTGCACGCCGAACATGAAGAGCAGCAGGATGGCCGCGCGCGCCAGCGGCACATAGCCCACAACGGCGTCGGACACGCCGAGGGTATTGGAGATGTAAAGGGAAAAGAAATTGTTGCACACCACCGTGATCACGTTGGCGATGATCACGATCGCCAGCAGCAGGAAGGTCGCGGGGGTCTTAAAGATGATCCCCAGCACCCCGCGGTAGCCGGCGAACATCTTGTAAAGCGGGATGTCGCGCGTCTCCGCCATACGGCGTTTGCCCATCTCGGTTTCATGGTCGAAGTGGTAGAGCAGCAGGATCTTCATGCTGATGGTCACGGTGGCGATCCCGTAGATGACCCGCATGGTGGGCACCAGGTCGTAGCGGTCGATGAAGAAGATGGCGATCGGCGCCAGGAAGGTGGTCAGCAGCTGGATGACCTGAAGTCCGCTGAAGACCAGCGAAATCTTGTCCGGCTCGCAGTCCTCGCCGATCAGCCCGTTCCAGGCGTTGTTCGAGGCCTGGAACAGCCCGTAAAACCCCTGGGCGATGACGAAGTACCAGAAGTTGTGGGCCACCGCCATCAACAGGGCCGAGGTGACGTAGGCCACCGCGTCGAAGAGCAGGTTGCTTTTTCGCCGCCCGATCTTGTCGGTGACCATTCCGCCGATGAAGGAGCTGGCCATCTGGGAGATCAGCCCCACGGTGACCACCGTGCCGATCTGCGAGTCCGAAAGCCCCAGCTCCTTCATATAGAGGGAGGCGAAGGGGGTGTAAAGGGAATAGACGATCATCTGAAACGGAAGGGTCAGGATACAGTACTTCGCGTTGCCTTCGATGCTCAGCAGCTCGTCGAGAAACCGGTTCCGGCGCAGCAGAGCGGAAATTGCCTTCATGTTGACCACCCTTTACCTAATAGAATTGTTCCATCGCTGGCGGGACCGCCGTCCCGAGCGCGGCGATGGCGATGAGCATACGCCCCTCCAAAGGTATCTAATCTTTTTATATCAATATAGCACATATTCTCCTCTGCGCCTATCACTTTTTCCAGCGGGATAAAAATTTTTCGCCTTTCCGCCGGGCCGCTCCCGGCAGATGACAGGGCGCGCGCGCAGTGGTATAATGGTGGCAGCAAGCCGCCGCTGCCGCGCGGCCAACATCGAAAATGGGAGGTAGGGTATCCATGCCGATGAAGAAACTGAGCCTGATCGACCCGCCCGGGGCCGAGGGCGTCCACCACAAGCTGCCGCCGGAGGCACAGAGCGACCTTTCGGTGGATTTTATCTGCGCCGAGGTGAGCGACAAGCCGGCGGAGCGCGCGCTCATCAAGAGCCTGCTGACCGGCAACCTGACGTCCGACCCGCGCGCGGTCGAATACCGCTGCGCCATCTTCGAGGACGTCTACCGCTTCCCGGGGCTCTGCGAGCGGGTGCAGGAGCTCCTGGACAAGATCGACTTTCTGCGCAGCTACGGCAGCTTCCTCAAGGAAAACGAGGAGGCCTCCAGCCTGTGGGAGCTGATCCACCGGCTCAACGAGATCGGGGACTATATCGTCTGCATCGAGGAGCTCTATGACTGCCTTTGCGGGGAGGAGCTGCGCTCCGAGGGACTCTGCCTGCTGCGGGACTATGTGCGGGAGATCTACGAGGACAGCGGCTTTGCGCATCTCAAGAAGGACATCGCCGCGCTCAAGCAGGATACCGAGCGGATCCGCAGCGTCACGCTGGGGGTCAACCTCAACGAGCGGTACGAGCCCAACGGGGTGGGGATCATCTCGGTCAACAGCCGCAGCTTTCAAAAGACGGGGATCATCTCCAACTTCTGCGACTTCCTGGGCCGGGAGGACGACATCCAGGATTCGCTGGAGGTGAAGCCGGGGGCCGCCATCCGCGCGGTGAAGGACGAGAACAAATTAAACCGCAAGAAGGTTTTGAAGCCCCTGATCCCCACCCTGCCCGAGGACCCCGAATCGGGGAATTTGATGAACGTGCTGGACCGGGTCGTCAGCCACATGCTCGCGGGGACCACCAAAAAGCTCAAGCGCATGCTCTCCGAGCATGTGGAGATCAGCAGCTATGTCATCACCTCGCTGATCCCCCAGTTCATGTTCTACGTGCGCTTTGCCGCGTACATCCGGAAATGCCGCTCGCAGGGCTTCGCCTTCTGCCGCCCGCAGGTCAGCGGGGAGGGCGCGCGGGACATGCAGGCCGAGGGGCTCTATAACCTCAAGCTCATCAAGGGGGCCAGCGAGGGGGAGGGCCCCGCCTCGATCGTGCCGAACGATCTCGACTTTTGCGCGCAGCACCGGCTGTATATCCTGACCGGGGCTAACCGGGGCGGGAAGACCACCCTCACCCAGGCGGTGGGGATCGCCTTCCTGCTGGCGCAAAACGGGATCTTCGTGCCGGCGCAGAGCTTTCGCTTCTCCCCCGCCGACAACATCTTCACCCACTTCCCGGCGGACGAGAACAAGACGATGGACCTCGGGCGCCTGGGCGAGGAGGCCAAGCGCTTCCGGGAGCTGTATACGCAGGCGGGCGCGCACAGCCTCATCCTGCTCAACGAGTCCTTTTCCTCCACCTCCTTCGAGGAGGGGTTCTACATCGCCTACGACGTGGTGAAATCCTTAAAGCTCCTGGGGGCCCGCACCATCTACAACACCCATATGCACAAGCTGGCCCAGCAGGTCGACGAGCTCAACGGCACGGTGGAGAGCGACAGCCAGGCGGCCAGTCTGATGATGGGGGACCAGAGCGGCAGCCGCTCCTACAAGGTGCATGTGGCGCCTCCCGAGGGGCGCAGCTATGCGCAGGACATCGCCCGGAAGTACGGTGTCACCTTCGAGCAGCTCACCGGGCGCGCATAGTCTTTTGCCACCCAATGTATACATCCCGGGGAAAGAAAAAAGCACCGCTTTGACGAGCGGTGCTTTTTGTAATACTATCTCTTGGAGAACTGGGGCGCGCGACGGGCCGACATTTGCTTCGCAAACATCAGTGCCCCCGCTCGCTTACGCTCGGGGATGGCAAAAAGCAACCCGTCGCAAAAAAAGAACCACTCTGACGAGTGGTTCTTTTGAATGATTATCTCTTGGAGAACTGGGGCGCGCGACGGGCCGCTTTGAGGCCGTACTTCAATCGTCTGAGCGATGATTTTCCTTGATATTCCGGGCTTTTTTGAGCCTCGGCCCCTCGGTTGTCCTATTCCTTAACCAAAAAACAGGCCACTTTTACGAGGGGACAGCTTGATGAAATGCAGAATTTACTACATCGAATAGCTGTTCTGGTTTATTATACTTTACTCTTGCATAGATGTCCATAGTTGTCTTGCTGTTCTCATGTCCGGCAAGGTACTGGACCGTCTTGGGGTCAACACCTGCATACAGAAGATTGGTGATGTAGGTATGCCGCAGCAGGTGCGGTGTCACATCGAAGTCCAGGCTATACACAATGTTGGGATTGTTTTTCTGATGTCCTCCCAGACTCGGCTGAACAGTGTACTTGATGCTCTGTCCGTTCACATACTTATAATAGGTACGCTCCTTGGTAGACCGAACAACGATGTACTGCCAGACACGTTTGAACTGCGAATATGACAAGGGCTGTCCCTCACTATCGGCAATCACATATTCCGATTTGGAGGCAGCCTTGGCTTCCCGCAGACAATTCACAAGGCATTTGGGAATGGGAATATCCCTTCTTGCTGCTTTCGTCTTAAGCGTTGTAGAGATAACCGGTCTGTTATGCTCTGATCGCCATGCGCGCCGCACAGAGATATATGGAGTGGGTGCATCGAGGAACACACAATCCCATTGCAAGGCGAGAGCTTCTTCTCGGCGCAGACCGGCATATAAGCCGATCATGGTAAACAGATACGGCGGAAGTCCTTTGACGGTTTCCAGCAGCACTTCCACCTGCTGGTCTGTCAGCGAATCTTTCTTTTGGGTCGGTTTCCCTCCTTTTGCCGAAATCCCCTCACACGGATTGTATTCCAGCAACTGGCTCCGCTCTGCCGAGTAAAAAATGCACTTGAGGAGCATATTCACCGTATTGTGCAGGCTCTCGGACTTATTGGACAATGGGATCAGCGCCAGACGAATATCATCCGCTGTTACTTCCTCCATATACATATCTCCCAAAGGCTTGATAATGTAGTTCTTCATATTGGAGGCGTAGCCCTTCAGTGTAGCCGGCGACACTTTTGCGGATTGCATCAACAGCCACTTCTCACAATACTCGGCCACAGTAGGATGCTCCCGGTGGAAGATGATCTCCGCTACCTGGCGTCTCGCCTCCTGCTCTTTATCGTACAGTTCCTCGCAGGTAGTCCCATACAAGCTCACCTGCTTGCCGTCTGCGTCCAGAATCCGGGTTCTGTAATACAGGACACCCTTTCGTGTGACGGTTCCATATTGAGGTATGTTTTTTTTCTTCTTTGCCATAATTAATTTCCTTTCTCGCGTGGTGATGTATCTACACCTCCTTTTTATCAGAGATTTCAAATTGAATCAAAGATACGGCCAAGGAAAAACTAAGAGCGAGACATCCTTGTCTCGCTCTTACTTCATTTTCTGAATTGTTCGGAACTTACACAGCGTCCCATAAGTCAAAGGCACAGCCCATTGCTTTGACAAGATCATCCGGCCTGTTGTATTTGACCTTTGCGTAAATGTCCATCGTGATTTTGCTGCTTTCATGGCCCGCCAAATATTGTACCGTTTTGGGGTCCACCGAAGAATGAATCAGATTGGTGATGTAGGTGTGCCGCAGCTGATGCGGTGTCACTTCAAAATCCAGGCTATATACCACATGGCCGTTATTCCTGGCTTTTTCTCCAAGTTTCGGGTAAAGCATATATTTTACATACTTTCCGTCCACAAGTTTTCTGGCCATTCTCGGCTTTGCAGTCCGCGTCACAATATACTGCCACAGCCGCTTAAACTGTGTATAGGATAGCGGATCACCGTCCCGATTGGCAATCACATAATCCGAAGTGGATTTTTTCTTTGCATCTTTCAGACATTCAACCAGACAGACCGGGAGAGGAATGTTTCTTTGTGCCGCTTTGGTCTTTAGCTCGGTAAGAATGACCGGCCTGTTATGTTCTGTGTGCCATGCCCGCCGTACCGTTAAGTACGGAGCCTCTGCATCCAGATACACAGAATCCCATTGCAGCGCCAGGATTTCTTCCCGGCGCAGACCGGCATATAAACCGATCATCACAAATACATAGGGCGGCAAATCCCGGATCGTGTCCAAAAGCCGCTCAACCTGTTCATCCGTCAATGCCTGTCTTTCTTCCTGGGGAACTCCTCCCTTTGCATCCAGGTATATGGTCGGGTCCTCGTCAATCACATGGCTCTCCTTGGCCGCCCGGAAAATGGACTTGCAGAGAATCACCACAGACTTATAAACCGAAGCCGACTTCTTGGAAACAGGTACGAGGGCAAGTTGGATGTCATCCAGGGATACATCAGCCATTCTCTTGTCTCCCAGCCCTCCAATAATGTGCCGCCGCACCTTAGAGGTATAATCTGTCAAGGTGGTGGCCCGAACATGGACGGACTGCATCAGCAGCCACTTCTCACAGTACTCAGCAACCGTAGGCGATCTTCGACGAAACGTAGTACTGTCAATCTGCTCTAACGCCTCCAGTTCCTTGTCATAAAGCTTTTCGGGCGTCTTTGCATAAAGCGCCACTCTGTTTCCATCCGAATCTTCGACTCTGGTTCTATAATATTCAATGCCGTTAAGCACGACCGTACCATATTGAGGAATTGCCCTTTTTCTTTTTGCCAATTCCGTCACCTCCTAAGAATAATGTCCAGCGCTGTACCTTTGTTTTATCAGACATATTAGGTTCCAGCAAGGATACGGAACAGCTCAAGCTCGGACACTTCGCAGCTTGCGGTATGTAGCGCTTTTTTCCACTGGCTTTGCACGATGGGTGCATTTTGCGATATACTCCTGAAGGCCAGCATCTGTAAAGTACACGCAACCATTTTGCACATACTGAACATAGGAAATTAGCCCACTGTTTCGAGCTGCATCCAAAGTGGCAATGCTAATCCCCAGTAATTTGGCAGCCTCTTTCCGCGAAATCAATTTTTCCATAGGTGGTCCCCCTTTCTGTCAAAGATGTGGTTGTTGCTTTCAAAATCACATGAATGCGCTGGCAACCGAAGCTGCCAGCGCATGGTATCTGACTTTGAAAAATTTACTCGCCACATTTGCCACGCACCCCTGGCGATGGGGACATTCCGGTCTCCGCTGGCGCGGCTGTCATAACTCCACAGCGTCGTTTTACTCGTGCGCCGCAGAGTTCCCCCCAAGTCTTTAGGAGGCCGTGAGGAAGTATCTTTAACCCCTATGCAGTCATCGCGCCCTGAAATGCCACTTTCGGGTATCAGGCTGACGTGGATCGCTCGGAACAGTCCTATTCATCACCTCCTGGGGCTGTCCATCTTCGCGGCGTGCCTGATTCGCTCGTACATAGGTTATGTACCGGAAATGCCGTCTATGAAATTGTCAAGCTCCACATTGGGAGAATGTTCTTCCCTCAATGGGTAGGCACTGATACGCTTCATTTGTTAAGTGTTATTCAAAAATTTTTTTATTTTTTTAAATCTTTGTGCAACAGCACTTCTGGAACAATGCCAAAGACGTGCTACATCAATTTGACGATAACCATCCACAAAAAGTAATGTCAATAGCTCCAAATCTTTCTTCGACAGCTTCTTCAATCTCAACAGTAGTTGTTCGTTTTCCACCGAAGCCAACCATCCATATCGCGTTTGATCAATCTTATCAACATCCCATTGATAAGATAACGATGCAAACTTTCGGAACAGCTGTGATTGACCACATACTTCATCATATTGTTCACAAGGTATTGGTTGCGTATGGTTTTGAAAAACCCTTTGACTGCAAAACCATGCCCAGTCATATTCTTTCATGGCAGCAATCTGTTCTTCGCTCATCCCTGCATCACAATACTCAACTTCTAAACGCTTCCATCTACTATCAAACTTCTTTTTCTCATATCCATAATTAAATCCCATTATTAACCTCCTGTAGATTCAATTTGCAAAATTCACCATGCAAACTAAAATCAGGAGGAGATCGACAACGAGAATCTCTGGGTTGTTTTCCATCCCCAGAAACAAAAATGCCAGCTGATCTTAAGGACCAACTGGCATTTTTATTCGCGCACAAAGAAAACGCATTATTAAGATTTTATAAGTACAACAAGTATACCAAGCACAATTCGATACCAACCAAACACCTTAAAATCATGTTTTTTGATAAAGTTCATTAGGAATTTAATTACTAAGACAGATACCGCAAATGCCACAGCCATACCGAGAACAAGAGCGAGCAGTTCTGCACTTGTAAATTCAAACCCGAATTTTAACAGCTTAAAAGCACTTGCTCCAAGCATAGTAGGTACTGCGAGGAAAAAAGTAAACTCTGCTGCTGCCACTCGTGAAACTCCTATGAGTAAAGCACCTATAATCGTTGCTCCCGACCGTGATGTGCCGGGTATAAGTGATAACACTTGAAATGCCCCTATCAAGATTGCTGTTTTATAGCTGATGTCAGAAAGTGCCATAGTAGTAGGAGTACGCTTTTTATTCCAATTTTCTATGAGAATGAATAACAAACCATAAAAGATTAACATGATTGAAATCACAATGGGGGTTTGGAGGTAAGCATCCAAATAATCATCAAATAGAATCCCCATAATAGCTGACGGTACACAAGCTACCGCAACCTTGAACCACAACGAGAAAGTATCCTTTTTAACAATTGACTGTGCTTTGTTCTTAAATTGAAAGGGAAACATCTTGTTCCAAAACATTACAACCACTGCGAGTATAGCTCCAAGTTGAATAACAACAAAAAACATTTCTTTAAATGCTTCGCTCATATTAAGTGTGATAAATTCGTCCACAAGAATCATATGTCCTGTGCTGCTGATAGGTAGCCACTCAGTAATACCCTCAACAATTCCAAGAAAATTAACTTTTAAAATTTCTATAAAATCAAGTACCATTATTTCAAATCCTCCTTTTTAAAATGATGAAAGGTCATAAGAAAACCAACTGCTGATACAAGAATAATAATAGATACAGACAGCAGTGTAGGATAGCCGGTACTCTGAAGTTTACCCTGCACCAAGAAATAGGTGGCTGTCCACGGATACAACGCTCCCCATTCTTGATTTGAAAGTGCGGCACTTCCCATGACAATCACGGCAGAGCCAATCATCGGGGCGACAAATCCTTTTGTTTTCATAGCAACAAACACAAAAGGAGAAACTGTTAAAAACATCAGGATACTGCCAAACAAAAACTTGGGGAGCCATACTATTGCCACTAGTAAGCTATATCCCTCCAATGTAAAGACAGCGTCATATAGCCCACAAACGATAAATATACCTGCCCATGTTACAAGGGTTAGCATAACAATCCAAAGAAGCAGGGTGCAAAATTTTCCAATTAATAGTTTTGTCCTTGAAATGGGTATGGGCAATATGGTTTTGAGGGTGCTTTCTGTGTACTCTCTGCTAAACAAGTAAGCTGCAATTGCCACATATATCATAATGTTTACCAGCAGCATGATATACAGTACACTGTCGCTGTATATGTCAGACAAGGTAAAGATAATCTCCGGCTTATCAAAATGTGTTTGCAAGGCTTCTATTAACATCAAAAGTGGGGTAGATAATACCCCTGCCACACTAATTAGCACCATTTTTGAACGCTTTAGTTTTAATAATTCACAAGAAATAAGATTAAGCAATACCGCCACCTCCAATCAGTTTAGAAAAGTAGTCCTCTAAGTTTTCCTCACTATCATTTATCCTTGTCACGAGCAGTCCATTTCGTGCAAATTCTCGATTGATTTCTCCAACACTTTGGCTAAAGTCATAAATTCTCACCGTACCGTCCTGCACTGTAAAATCCGTCATGTGGTAGTGGTTTTCTAAAATCTTTCCGGCTATCTCACTGTCAGATAAATCAAATTGAATGTATTTTCGATTCCTTTTGTGAAGCTCGGATATATTCACTTCCTCTACTAAATGCCCCTCGTGCATAACGCCGATAATATCTGCTATCTGTTCAATCTCGCTTAAAACATGGCTTGAGATAAAAATGGTAATGCCATGATTGTGACTAAGTTCAGATAAAAATGAGCGTATTTCAACTATTCCAATGGGGTCAAGTCCGTTAATCGGTTCGTCAAGTATTAAAAGCTCCGGCTCGTGCATAATGGCGGCGGCAATACCAAGCCGTTGTTTCATTCCGAGGGAATAATCGGAAAAGACTTTTCTTTTCTCCTTATGCAGCCCCACAACTTCAAGAGCTTTTTCTACTCCACTTTTAGATACTCCCCCTCGCAGTTTAGCGAGAATTTGCAAATTCTCATACCCTGTTAAATTACTGTAAAATCCCGGTGTTTCGATAATAGAGCCTACTTTGCTATAAAGGGTATGGATATTTTCCTTATAGTTTGTGCCAAACAAGCGTACCGTTCCCTCCGTTGGGAAAGCAAGCTGCAACATCATTTTCATTGCTGTGGTTTTGCCTGCTCCGTTTCTGCCGAGCAAACCATAAATTTTGCCCTTTGGCACATGAAGATTTACCTTATCGACAACGGTGGCTGTTCCGTATCGCTTCGTAAGATTTTCTGTTTCAATGATATAATCCATATTTGATTCTCCTTTCCGTGGGTTGCTGTTCTTGTTTTCGCTGACCACAATCTTATTATCCACGAGTATTGCATAGAAGCCAAGAAATCTACCGTCACAATGCCGACACAATAGATGTCAGCACGAAAAAAGCTCCGACACTTATCGTGTCAGAGCCTATTTTAAAGGGTTTATGGCATTTTACTTTGTTTGGGTTTGCTTTATCCAGACAAATATTTTAGCAACAAATAGCAGAAACATAAGGGCGGTTACATAGGGTTGTCTTGCCGCAGCGAAGAAGCAGATAAAAAGCGTACTCAGCACGAGAGAGCATTTTGTGATTATGTTGCTCCATGATTCCTTTTCAAAACAAACACACATCAGTTTCGCTATCCCAAGTGCAATCAAAACAATAAAAACAATCCAATAGATTGCAAGATATATTGGGGTAGTGTCTGTAAATGAAAGTAGATTGACAGAATAAATATATCCGTCAACAAGGTTATCATACAACGGCAAAAGTATAAAAGTAACCGCCATCATATCTAATATTCCATAAATGAAACTGTAAATTTTTTTCAAGTTGGAACGATTTTCAGTTTCGGCAAGTGTAATCAGTTCTTCGCCCGATAGCAGTTCATCTATGGTCACAGAAAAGAATTTAGAAATACACTTGAGCGACTCAATGTTAGGGTAACCCTTGCCGCTTTCCCATTTTGAAATGGCTGTTCTTGATACATATAATTGCTCCGCAAGTTGTTCCTGCGTTAAGTTCTTTCCAGTCCTAAGCTGTTGTAGCTTTTCATTAAATTCCATGATTCTCCTCCTGTTTGTTCCTTGTTTTCATACGTCCATCAACGGGTTTTTCTGCATCTTTTGGTATCATCCATGCACGACCAAATTTTTCAGTTCCGTCAATGCGATTTTCCTCACATAATTTTTGTATCCGTCTTTCCGATATGCCCCATTTTTCAGAAGCGGCTTTCACAGAAATGTAATTCATAATATCAACTTCCTTTCGCAAAGAGTATATAATTATTATATACGGAATGACGAATAATAGCAAGTTTCTCTCCACTAATACGAAATTATACACTACTAAACATAAAATCATACTTCGTTCAAATATCATCACCCGAAATGTACAATGATATAGGATGATATTAAAATGTACCAAGATGAAAGAAAACTTGATTTTAAGCCGTTAGGTATAGCGATAAAAAAAGCTCGGGAAGCAAAAGGGTGGACACAGGAATATCTTGCCCAACTGGTAGACCTTACGCCACGCTCTATTATGTATATAGAGAACAGGGGGCAGCACCCAAGGCTTAACAAATTTTATCTCATTACTACCTTGCTTGACATCTCTGTAGACCAGTTCTTTTTTCCATGCAATGAAGATGGCGACAACAATCGCCGCAAACAAGTTGATGTACTGTTGAATGATATGGAAGAAAAGGAGCTTATCGTGATGGAAGCTACGGCTCAAGGCTTGAAAAAGGCAAGAGAAACTGCGGAATAATTAACGCTGTTTTCGTAAGCCAAGCCAACTGAAAAAAGTGCGACACCTACACAGGCTATCGCACTTTTTAGGTTATTTTTTTATTCTCCACACAAATCATAAAGCTGTTCACATCGGTTTTGAATATCTAAGATTTCTGTTTCGGTTAAACTCCTGCGGTTATGAGTAAGTTGTTGCTCTAAAAAATCACGATAGCCATCAAGTAAGGCATCCCGTAAAAGCTCGGGGGCTTTGCAATGTTCCACACCAAACCATTGCTCATCTTTTTCATCCCAAATCATAACGGTGTATCCTCGCTTAGTGTTCACCACCTCCAAAACACTATCTTTATTTAGGTAATCGTTGAATACTTCTAAAACCTTTTCAAAGGTCATCATTTTATCAGCCCTTTCATATTTTAGGTGCTTATATGTAAGTAGTTTATATACTTATTACGACTATGATAATAAAAGTAAATCATCGTGTAAAGGATACGGATATTGTTTGCGAACAAAAGTGGCAAGCAATGCCGGTGTTAATACACTCGGCCCACAGAGGGAAAAATCCTGACGTGATTTCCCCCTCTGCTTTGCTTGTTGAGGGCAGCGCCCCCAAGCCCCTTTGAACGCAGAATTTCATTCTGCGGCTACGCGTCCGATGGACGCTTATGACCATGACCGGCTTACCGCTGGCCGTGGTCTTTTTCTTGTTCTTTTTTCTGTTCCTCATCCATTTTCAGCAGCCGATCCACATTGGCCTTTGCCGTCAAAAGTTCCCGCATTTCCTCACGGGAACGCCGGTACTCGGCGTAGGTTTTCTTCTTTTCCTCCAGCAGTTTGGCATACTCAGATTGCAGGTCTTTGACCTTGGGCAGCTTCTTCACTCCCATCTCATCAAAGGCATTTTTTGCCGCCTGATGGAGCAGAATTTCTTGCTCATGTTCCTCCCGAAATTTTCGGGAATAACCGGCCTTGCGATAGGCAACATAGGTCTCGCGGGTCTTGGCATAATTAACGATATGGGTACGCAGGACGGCGATCTCTGCCATGCGTTTCTCCGTCGCCTTAATCTGCGCTGACAGCTCATTGTGATGGGCGGTAGCCGCCACCGCTTTTTCTTCCAGCTCTGTATAGTCCAGTAGGTGATGTTCGGTAAGAAAATTCACGGTCTGCGCCATCTGTTTTAAGTTAAAAACCTTGGCCCAGCGTGCATATCCAGCACCTTTCCCGGCCTGCAATTTTGCCTGAATATCCACCAGCAAATTGACCTTGGGTGGCTCCGGCTGCACGGTGGATTTCTTGCGGGGCGTGTGCTGCTTTTCTCCAGCCAGCACCGCACGGATTTCTGTTTCGCTGTACCCGGCTCCCAGCTTGTCATCCATACGGGCTACATTCTTCCAGCCGGGAGCTTTAAGGCGGATTGCTTTCCCGCGCCGAGATACCTCGCAGCCCATCTCGGAAAGCAGTTGCAGAAGTGTGTCAAAGTCTGCTGGCTTTTGCTCCAGCGCCCGGTCAATCATCACCCGTAGCTGTTCCCGATGGGAGGGCTTGGCTTGTTCGCCCAGCCACTTGTTGTAGCTTTTTCCGTGGGGCTTGGGGTTCTCCACAATGGATAGTCCGTTCTCGATACAAATGGTGTCACTTAAACGTCGAACAGCTCTGGTGCTTCCCCAAAAGTTACGGAACTTCCGGTCACAATCCATATTGACCGCCGACCAGATGATGTGATTATGAATATGCGATTTGTCGATGTGGGTGCAGACCACAAAGGAATGATTGCCTTTGGTGAACCGCCTGGCAAATTCTATGCCCAGCCGGTTGGCTTCCTCCGGTGTGATCTCTCCGGGCCTGAACGACTGGCGCACATGGTAGGCGATCACATCATCTGTACCGCGCACTCGTCCGGTGGCGGCAATATACTGCCGCTTTGCCAACAGAAACTCTGCATCAGCAGTGCGGCTGTCACATCCATAGCTGGTAATCAATTTTCCGTTGTCGGTCTTTTGGGGATTTGCCACATAGTCAATAATATCGCTGATGGCACGGCTCTCAGTCCGACCCTTGCCGATATGCAGCGGCATGATGCGTGTGGTTGCCATAAGGGAGACCTCCTTTCCAAAAAAGAAACGGCCTGCATGGTGCAGACCGCTTTTGTTATTCTATTAAATCGTCCTCATCGAGAAAATCAAAATTGTCCTCGATGTCCTCTAACCGCTTCGGAGGAAACCTCATCTCGTATTGTTCTTTTGCCAGCGCACGAACTTCCCGGCGCTTATCTTTCATTCGGTTCTTCAGCCAGGAAATCTGCTCCTTTGATAATCTCCATGGGAGATTCAGCAAGCGGTTTATTGTCATTTGCTCCGCTTGCTTCTCCGGCGGCAAAGAAGCACAGGATTTACAGACGTGCGCCGCATGACCTTTGCCGGAAAATTTTTCATTAGCCTTATATTCTCCGCAGACTTTACAATAATGGCCGTGCTTCTTCATAGGCTCGATTCCTTTTCACTGAGAGCGTATAAACTGCGCACCGCCCCCATGATGATGTTCCACTCCAGATCTGCCGCATAGGAAAATTTTTTGCGGTACGATTCCCAAAGTTTCTGCATAACCGAGCTGTTCTCCACTTCCTCAAAAACTTCGGCAGCTTCTGCAAGATGTCGTTCTGTCCCGCGTTTGTGAGCAGTGGCCCGCAGCGCATCATGGAGAATCTGAGGGTCCAATGTATTCCCATGCAGCTGTTCCAGAATATAAATGTCATAGAAATCTCTCATGCGGGTGTTGGTGGTAGTTCTGGTAATGATCGTTTCCAGCTTTTCGGCCAGAACCGTTTCCAGATTGTACGCCCAAATATCAATGGAGCGATCTTCCAGCATCAGCTTGAAAGAGTAGCGGATCTCCCTGGGGGTAATGGCATCCCCTGTGGAAATGTCAATCTTCAAAGGCGTCACCACACCGTCAAAGGTTGTAGTCATATTTACGCGAATCCCCGGATATTCCGCCTCATCCATAATCTCCGAAATACTTTTCAGCTGGAATTTGACGCCATCATCAAGCGGGACACTCACAATAGCGGAAATCAAATTCTCTATGTCCTCCACATTGACATTGGCTCCTTTTACAGTAGCGTCCAAATCCATCGTGGAACGGGCATCCAGACCAACCATAGCCGCTACCAGCATACCGCCTTTCAGAATAAATTTGTCACGATATTCAGAAAGGGAGATACGCTCCAGAAAACGCTCCATCATGTAGTTCCGCATCAAGAGCTGGGCGTCCGCAGATTTTTTTCTGGAAAGATTGCGGATCAGATCCTTCAACTGCCTTGCTGTTTTTATCATAAAAGCACCTCCAAATACTGCCGCAGAATTTTTTCTACCCGGAACATACCGGCATACCGCATCAATGTCCGCAGGTCTTTGTCTTTTCTTCTGGCATACATCTTTAATGCCCCTTGAAAAGTCTGCATCTCCATGTTGTTCCTGCTGCGGAGCAGGTCGCAGATGGTGCGCTCCAGGTCATAGACAGGAACTGTATGCCCAAATGGTGTCTGAGCCGTTGTCAGGCCCACCCCATGCAGTTCCGCCTTAATGGTGAATACCTGTACGCCCTCTGCTTTCAGCTTGGAGGGATTATATCCGGTCTTGACTGTGACCGTATATTCCAGCGGCTCGCGGTCTGTCAGATCGTGAAAAAATAAAGCTGTCTCATGGGAAAACACTGCCTGTTCGACCCGCAGATGAAGTAAGTACATGGCATCGACCCAGGCATCCTTGGAAAGATAAATTCCATGCGCGACCCGCTCCAATTCCCGTGAGTGCACATAATCATAAAAAACAGGCTTAGAAATACCAGCAGATACTACTTGAGCTGTTCGCAGCATCCCATCCTGTGTTTCCAGCAGCTGATCCAGCTGTTCAAATTGTCCCACCGTACCACTTCCTTTCACACTAATATTATAAGCAATATTAGTTCAAAAGTAAAGTGATGAAAATTCGGCATAATTTTACCGACAGCTTAACGTTCAACAGTTTTGGAAATATGAAGTGGCAGCAAAATAGACAACCTCAGCTGCCCATTTCATCACGATATGAAATAATCTGCTTCTTTTTCTGTTTGGCACACCGTAACGTTGTGGCTGCTCCGCCCCAATCATGGAGAACATAGGCCACCACTACATCGGCGGACTCTACCATCCAGCGATTTCTATGAGAAATCGAAAAACGGCGCGGTACGTTTTCCAGCGGTGGATACACGGTACTGTCATAGCCAGAAACATCCCGGCCAGTGTTCAAATATGCCAATACAAGAACCAGCTCGATTTGCGGATACTTTTTCTTTTGTTCCCGTAAAATAGACGCTGCTAAACTGTCGAACTCTCCATATCCTCCAAGATAAAAAGTTGTTGCTCCTTGCTCAATTAGGTCTTGTGTTACATTGCGAAGCCAATTCGCAATATTGTCTGCCTTTGTGATTTGCGAATGGCCACAAAAAGTTACGTTCATACGATGGCACCCCTATTACCATCATACTGCAAATAGCTCTATTAGTACAGGTACAGGGACTAATTTTAGCAAAACTGCCCATATACTAAATATAGTACAGTCACAGGGGCGGTGTATAGAATGAAGCTAAACGAGGCGGTAAGCAAACGTCTGTTAGAATTACTAGATGAAAGAAAAATGACACAATATCAACTGTATATGAAAAGCGGTGTTCCCAAGTCTACGATTGGAAATGTCATCAACTGCTCGTATGATTCGGTTAAGCTACGGATCATTCATGAGATGTGCCAAGGAATGGGGATTGGGATAGATACCTTTTTTGCATCGCCGCTTTTTCAAGAAGATAACCTAGAACCATAAAACCTCCGACGAAATTCGTCGGAGGTTTTCATATTATCCATAAACCAAATCTTGAATGATAAACTTCAAGTCCTGTACCTTGCCCAGTAGCCAGATTGCAGCCATTGGCAAACCATAGGGACTAATGAGAAATGCTATCACCAGCAGGATAATGCCGTTTTGCAAGGAGTAAGTAATCAGAACTGCCACACCCAGCAGGGCAACCACCATGCTGATAAGCCCCAGCACCAAACCGGAGACATAGACAATCCCCACACAAATCCAGACGAACAGGGTCAGCGACAGAATCACCGGAGCCATTAAAATCTTCAACGGCAGTTTCAGAATGAACCAGATCGCCCTCATTTTTCTTCCTCCTTCCATCGTTCCCGAAAGCTCTGACAGAGAATTTCTGCCTGTCTTTCATCTTCTTCCGTCACTTCTCGGCATCCTTTGGTTAGCCGCAGTTCCTCATAGCTGCGATAATCAGATAACAGCACCTCGAATAGTTCGTCCGGTGTCCGGCTGAGAAGTCCATCCACACAGTAGCGGGAATCTCTTTGCCGAGCTTTTGGTAGTTAAGAGAATGGGATGTCTCGCGGCCCCGGCTCTCGCCGGTGTTGTAGGTGTCGATGGTCTCCTTGCCCAGCACGGCGGCCAGCTCCTTGAGGGTTGTCGGCTCTTTGCCGCCCAGGAAGATGGAGGTATCCATGTTGCCGATGATGGTATCGGCGTTGTCCTTGTAGATAGCTTTGAGCTGGGACTGTGCTTGCAGCACCAGGCAGGCGGAAATCTCACGGCTTCGGATGGTGGCAACCAGCTTTTCCAGCCGAGGGATCTGTCCAATATTGGCGGCCTCGTCAATGAGGCACCGCACATGGACCGGCAGCCGCCCGCCGTACACATCGTCCGCTTTTTCGCAGAGCAGATTGAACAGCTGGGTGTAGCACATGGAGATCAGGAAGTTAAAGCTATCGTCCGTGTCGCTCATAATCAAGAACAAGGCGGTTTTCCGGTCTCCCAGGGTATCCAGCTCCAGCTCGTCGTAGGCCGTGACCTCCCGCAGCTCCGCGATGTCGAACACGGCAAGGCGCGCACCGCAGGAAATCAGGATGGATTTTGCGGTTTTGCCCGCAGCCAGCTTGTACTTTTTGTACTGACGGACGGCGAAGTGGTTGGGCTTCTCTGCCTCCAGCGCGTCAAACATCAGGTCCACGGGGTTCTTGAACTCCTCGTCATCCTCCCGGACCTCCATCGCGTTGATGAACTCGATGAGGGTGGAGAAATTCTGTTCCTCCACCGGGGCCTCGTAGTGGATATACCCAATGAGGGCGCAGTACAAAAGCGTCTCGGCCTTAACCCAAAAATCGTCCCCGGCCTTGCCCTCGCCCTTGGTGTTGGCGATCAGCGTCGTGACCAGTTTCAAGATGTCCTTTTCGGAGTGGATGTAGGCAAAGGGATTATAGTGCATGGACTTCTTGAAGTTGATGGTATTGAGGACTTTGATCCGATAAGGCTCATAGATGTCCTTGCCGTGCTTATCCTTCATGGGCTTGCCGTCCTTGCCCAGCTTGGGTGTGCCGCGCTGAAGCATTTTGCCGCACTCCACCAGGATGGTGCCTTTTGGGTCTGTCACCACATAGGAGCTGTGCATCTGCATCAGGTTCGGTTTCAGCCAGAAGCGGGTCTTGCCGGAACCGGAGCCACCGATCACCAGCACATTTTTGTTTCTGGCGGTCTTGGGGTCCTTGGGGCGGCTGTTCATGGTCAGGCTCTCGGTTTTAGTCAGAATCACATTGTTCTGGAACACCGGGTCGATGTAGGGTGCGATGTCCTCATGGGTGCCCCAGCGGGCGCTGCCATACTCCATACCGTGCCGGTACTTCTTGGCGTTCTTGCTTTTGAGATACACGGCCAATCGCAGGCCAGCGCCGCAGCACAGCCCCACCAGCAGGTCCAAAGGGTGCAGGCTGGGCCACCAGCTGGCCAGCGCCACCGGCAGCGTGGAGAAGAACGAAAGCATTTTTGCCGAAGCGTCCGCACCCACGGCCATCCGCCATCCTTCACCGAAGTTGGTTGCGAACAGCCCCATCAGGATATAGGGCATATTCAGCAAAAGGAGCTTTTTGATGTCAAGTTGCTTTTTCATCTTCATCGTTCCAGCTCCTTCCGCTTGTTCCGGTCCACAACGGCGTGTTTCACCAGCTCTTTGAACTGGCTCAGCTTTGCCAGCACGGACGGACGCTCTGTTTTCTGCGCCTTTCTGACCTTCTTGCCGGTGTACTCGGTAAAGGCAGCGGTCAGGGCATCCGCATCGCGGCCTTTGAAAAAGATCAGGTACTTGGGCGGGGAGCTGCTGCGGTCCTTCTTCACCGCATAGTCAACGCCGTATTTCCGGGCGATCTTTTCAAACTCCTTGATGGAGGGGTCGGTGATCTCGATGTTGGAAACGCCCTGATTCTGGCCGATCAGCTGCTTCACCGTCTGTTTGCCGTGGGGAATCACGGGGGTATCCCGGCTTTTCTGCTTTTGCAGCTTCTTTTCCTTGCGGTGGGCAAGGTACTTGGTGATGGCGGCCTTAAACAGCCGCCCGGTAAACTTTGTTCCGCTGACTACCAGCGTCAAAGTCCTGTTTTCCACTTCCTCCTGCATAGGTCATCGCCTCCTTTCCACGGATTTTGCAGGGGTGGCGCTTGATACTAAGGCGGGACCACCAGCCGCCGCAGCAGGTATTTCATCATGGCAGGCTCCTTTCAACGCAGCTGATCGGAGCGGTCATAGTACAGATGTCCCTGGCGCACCTTGGCATGGCTGAGAATCTTGATGTGGCCCTTTTCCTGGTTCTCCAGGCTTTTCTGGTATCCGGCCTCCGTCAGAAACAGGCGGGTCCGTTCGCCTTTCCAGCCCACCGGCGAATCGTGGGTCAGCACATCGAAGATAATCATGTGCCGGGTGTCCTCGGCAAACCGCTCCAAATCCATGTACTCATGGCCGTGGTAGTTCTGCGCCCCGGCCTTGAGCCGCATTTCCTCCATCAGCTGGCCCACGGTCTTACGCTCAGGCATGGCGCGCACCTCCTTTCCCGCGTCCCTGGCCTTTCACAGTCAGGATACCGTCCAGGGTGGTAGCGGTGATCCGCAGGCGCTCAGCGGTGGCGATGTCATTCTTCACGGTCTCGTCGATGCCGTGGCCGCAGACCACCAGCACATGGGACCGGCGCAGATAGTCTCGCGCCATATCCAGCCCGTCCTTGTGTTCCTGGGGAATCTCGTCCTTGAGGAAGGTGGACAAGAACAGAACCGGGCAGATGGGCGAATACCCGGCGTCGTACACCTGGCGGCAGTAGGTGGCAGCGTTCTCGGCGTTCTCATACTGGTTGTTGCTCCAGGGAGCCGTAATGTAGGCAAGAGGTCGTTTCATGGCAAAATCCTTTCTCCCGGTATTGCCGGGCAACAGAAAAGCGGCTGTTTACCAGCCGCCTGTGTTCATATCGTGATTGACTTGTACGGTGTAGTGATTGCTGATCGTGGTGGGCGCGTTGAACAGCACTGCAAGCAAATACTGTTTCATATTGCGGACCTCCGTGGTGTTTTTCTGCATACCGTCCATGACAAATCGGATATGCTCGCTATCCAGCTTCAAGAACCGGGAGCGCACGACTTCATGGGGAAAGTCGCTGCCAGCGATCCGAGTGGTTTTACGTTTGGCACAAACGGTCTCCACCATCAGCTCCACAATCTCGTCCAGGTCCTCACGGTAGGTCGAAAACTCTCTGCACAGATAGTCATACTCGATGTTCTCCAGAATCAATTCCCGATAATTTTCTATCTCTGAGACAGACATCGCATCCCTTCCTTTCCGTTCCGGCAGCTGTGCTGCCGCTGTTTCCCGGAAGGGAATGGAATCGGTACTTGCTCCATGAGTATTTTGTTTTTGAGTATTTGGTTTCTCTATATTTAATTCTGCGGGCTTTTCCGTATCCGGTTTATCCAGATACGGGTTTTCCGTATCTGGTGAAGCCGTATCTGGTACAGCCGTATCCGGCCTTGGCGTTTCTGGCTGCCTGGGCTGGGGTTTCTCATAAATCACATACTCGGTGTCGCTGATCCGGCCTTGTTGGTCCCGCAGCTGGTTCCGCACGATGTAACCGGCGGTTTCCAACTCCCGCAGCGCACTGCCGATGGCATCAACGCCCTCCTTGCAGATTTTCGCAAGTCCACGGGTAGTATAGTTCCAGTCATCAGGCAGGGATAACATCATGGAAAGAAGCCCCTTTGCCTTGAGGGATAGTTCGTGGTTCCGCAGGTGATGATTGCTCATCACGGTATAATCTTTGGTCCGTTCAATGCGAAAAACGGCCATTGACTTCACTCCTTTCTAATTTTAGGGCATGAAAAAAGCCACAATCCTTCGTGAAAAAGACTGTGGCTTTCAGCTGTTTTTGTTGTTCTGCCAGGGCCGGTAAGGACGCTTGTACTTCGGCGGATGACTGAACATCGGCTCATGCTCCGAAAACGGGAGGGTCTGCAAAACCCGGTCAATGTCGGTGGATTCCATATCATACTGGGACTGGCAACTTTCCCGGATGGCATCTTTGATGCTCTGGACAGTACACATATTCATTCCTTTCCTTTCGTAGTGATAATGAGTTTACGGGTGGCGGCGGCGCTTGTCCGGTTTGAAGTCGAGCACATGGCCCTCGATCACACGGGCATACCGCTTGATTTTGATTTCCCGACGCTTCTGGCTTACGAGGGCGGCCTGATACCCGTCCTCCGTAAGAAACAGCCGCATATCATCGCCGGGGCAGCCGTAGGAACAAGGGCGCTGAACGGAAAACTCGATCATCCAGCGGGTGCTGTCCTGAAAACGCTCTACGGCCAAGATATTGTGTCCTTTCAGCTCACGGGCTGAAATATCCCTCATAGGCGGCTCCTTTCATCGTTCCTGGTCTCTCTGGCGCTTCTTCTGCCACGCCTCCAGCAGTTTGATAATGGTTTCCTGCATCCGCTGGGGCGTATAGCTTTTGGGGAAATACTTCCGCAGGGTGTCGGAGGTGAAAGTCACTTTGTCGAGATCACTTTTCTTTTCCTCACCCATGATGACGCGCATCATATCGAGGGTCAGATGTCCCTCCTGGCTGTATTTCTTGAGTCGCTGAGCCTGGGAGAGAGAGGGGGTAGCCTGTTCGCTGTCCATCGCGTCCAGCAAATCCCGCTGTTCTTCTTTTTTGAGAAAGGACAGCTCATAAGCCGGATTGAGGGCGATTTTCTTTTCATCGACCATATCCAGCAGTTCGGGAATCAGCTCCGTCAGGCGGATATAGCGCTGCACCTGGTTCCTACTCGAACCAGCCTGCTGCGCCAACAATTCATCTGCACGCAACTTCGTCCCAAGTTGGGACGAAGTTAAGTCCCCCCGTGCGCCTTGGTGTTTCATAGCCTCCAGCTTCATCTTGTAAGCAAAGGCCCTTTCGCTGGGGAGCAGGCTTTCACGTTGTAAGTTGCTGTCCACCATGATGATAGTGGCAGCATCATCGTCCAGGTCTCGGACAATGACAGGCATGGTTTCTTTCTCGGCCAGCTCACTGGCCCGGTGCCGCCTGTGACCGGCAACCAGCTCATAGCCGCCCTCCGGGTCCGGGCGGGCGATCGCCGGAACCAGAACACCATACTGCCGAACGCTGTCGGCGGTCTCCATCATGGCCTCGTCATCCTTGACTTTGAAGGGATGCCCCTTAAATGGGTGCAGCTCAGACAGCGGAATTTCCTGTATCTTCTCCAGCTTGGCATCCTGGCGGCTTTCCTCGGTGGAAAACAAATCATCGTATGGAGCCAGCTCTACTTTTTTCGCGCTGCTTTTCAAGTTTTATCACCTCCTTGGTCAGATTCTTATAGCCCTCGGCCACCTTGCCATTAGGGTCATGGGCAAAAATGCTTTTGCCCTCGGCGCTGATCTCCTTTGCCCGGACAGAATGGGGAATCTCGGTGCCGAACACCTTGATTTTGCTGCCATAGGTCTCCCGCAGCAGGGCGGCAATCTCCTTGGCGAAGTTGGTGCGGTTGTCCACCATCGTCAGCAATATGCCGTCGATCTGGAGCTTGGGGTTGATCTGCCGCTTCACCTTGTTTACGGTCTGGAGCAGCTGTTCCAGGCCCTTGGCGGGCAGGTACTCCGCCTGAACGGGGATTATGACCCTGTTGGCGGCGGCCAGGGCGTTGACCGTGAGCATACCCAGGGATGGCTGGCAGTCAATCAGGATATGGGAATACTGTCCCTTGAGCGTGTCCAGATACTGCCGCAGGATGGTCTCTCGGCTCATGGCGTTCACCAGGGAGACCTCCATGCCGGAGAGCTGGATGTCTGCGGGCATCAGGTCAACGCCCTCCGGGTGGTGCAGGATACCCTCGCCGGGGCGCAGCGGCTCGTCCATCAGGATACGGCCCATCGCGTCGGACAGGGTAAAGGGCAGCTTGTCCGGCTGGGGGTGGCCCAGGCTGATGGTCAGGCTGCCTTGCGGGTCCCCGTCGATCAGCAGCACTTTCTTTCCGGCCTGCGCCAGCCCAATCCCCAGGTTCGCGCAGGTGGTTGTCTTGCCAACGCCGCCTTTCTGGTTGGCGATGGCGATGATTTGCGTGTTCAATGACTTCACCTCATTTCTGAATTGTTCTATGGCTTCTGGAAATAGAAAAAGCCGCCACTTCAAAAATTGAAAGTGACGGCCTTTTCTTATCCCGGAATGAAATTCCCCGGAAACGCAAAAAGCGCCCAGTAGAAAATACTGAGCGCTTGGCGATTAGATTTATTCTCTTTTGTTCAAATTAGGTCAAATTCAGACAAACCGTTTTCACGAAAAAGGTCTCTTGGAGATGTATAAATAAACATCCCCTTGGCATCCCAAAATCGCGTCTCGGTTGTCCTATTTTTTAACCCATAAGCCCTCTTTTTGGGGTGGTTGTCCACCATTTAACCCATAGAAAACGGGTTAAAAGAGGCTTCGTTCTGTCAAATTGCGTCAAACCATTTGAAAAGGAAAAACCCCGGAAACCGCGTAGTTCCGGGGTTTTTGACCACTTTTGATAAAGTTTAGCGCTTGCTGAACTGCGGAGCGCGACGGGCAGCCTTGAGGCCGTACTTCTTACGCTCTTTCATTCTCGGGTCGCGGGTCAGGAACCCGGCCTTCTTGAGCGCGGGGCGCAGGGCCTCGCCATTAAACTCGAGAAGAGCGCGGGAAACGCCGTGACGGATCGCGCCGGCCTGGCCGGAGACGCCGCCGCCGGTGACGTTGCAGACGATGTCGAACTTACCGGTGGTCTCGGTCAGCTCAAGCGGCTGGCGGACGATCAGCTTGAGGGTCTCGAGCCCGAAGTAATCGTCAATGTCTCTGCCGTTTATGGTGATGGCGCCGTTGCCCGGATAAAGGCGGACTCTGGCGACCGAGTTCTTTCTTCTGCCGGTGCCGTAGAAAAACTGTTTGGTATCGTACATTCCTTATTCCTCCTCCCGATTAAAGGGTGTATTCCTGCGGATTCTGCGCTTCGTGCCGGTGCTGGGCGCCGCGGTAGGTGCGCAGCCTGGTCAGTGCATGACGGCCGATCACGTTGTCCGGGATCATGCCCTTTACCGCGAGGGTCATCGCCTTCTCGGGATTCTCTTCCATCAGGTGGCCGTAGCTCATTTCCTTGAGCCCGCCGACCCAGCCGGAATGGCGGCGGTAGAACTTCTGATCGAGCTTCTTCCCGGTCAGGACCGCCTTGTCGCAGTTGACGATCACCACGTGATCGCCGCAGTCCACGTTCGGGGTGAAGGTGGTCTTGTGCTTGCCGCGCAGCAGCACGGCGGCCTTGGCAGCGACACGGCCCAGCGGCTTGCCGGCTGCATCAATCACATACCACTTGCGGCCGAGCTCAGCGGCCTTCGGCATTGTAGTTGACATTGTGTATACCTCCATATTACCTTAACTCTTTGAAAGCTCCTATCGTCCCGTGGGGGGAACCTTGCTCCCTTTTGGACAGACCTTCAAACCAACAGGTATCATTATAATGGCTTTATTATGCGCTGTCAAGGACTTTTTAGCAATTTTTTAATCCGCGTCCTTCAATCTCTATTTTACTCCTGTTTTCTTTTGATAACTCACGAATCCTCACGATTCATTTTTATTTTTTGCCAAAGAGCACGCCCGCTTCGAGCATGGACTGCGCCGCCAGCAGCACCCCCAGCTTCCCCGAGGGCCAGGTCAGCCCCCCCTGCAGCCAGCAGGCGTAGGGCTCGCGCATCGGCGCGTCGGCCGACAGCTCGATCGAGGCGCCCATGTTGAACGCCCCCGCCGCCATGATGACCGGGTCGTCGTACCCCGGCATGTCCCACGCCTCGGGGGTGACGAACGAATCCACCGGCGCGCCCTGCTGCACCCCGCGGCAGAAGGCGGACACCCGCTCGCCGCTGCCCAGCACGATGGTCTGGATGATGTCCGCGCGCCGCTCGTCCCACCGGGGCGACACCCGGTAGCCCGCCGCCTCGAAGAGGGCGGCGGCAAAGGTCGCCGTCTTGACGGCGCCGGCCACCACGGTGGGCGCGAAGAAGAGGCCCATGTACATCGAGCGCAGCTGCCCGAGGGTGCAGCCCACCTCCTTGCCGGTGCTCGGCGAGGTGAGGCGGCAGGCGCAGAGCTCCACCAGGTCCTCCCGTCCCGCGATGTAGCCGCCGGTCTGGGCGATCCCGCCGCCGGGGTTCTTGATCAGCGACCCCACGATCAGGTCGGCCCCCACCTCGGTGGGCTCCAGCGTGTCCACGAATTCGCCGTAGCAGTTGTCCACCACCACCAGCACCTGCGGGTCGGCGGCCTTGACCGCGGCGGCCGCCAGCCGCACGTCCTCACAGCTGAGCGACCTTCGCAGCGAATACCCGCGCGAGCGCTGGATGTAGGCGATCTTCGCGCCCGCCACCGCGCCGCTTACCGCGCCGAGGTCGATCTGATCGTCTTTCAGTTCGATTTGTTCATATTGAATGCCGAAGTCTTTTAGCGTCCCGCGCCCGGCGTGCTCGGGCAGCAGCCCGATCACCCCGTGCAGGGTGTCGTAGGGGGTCCCCGTCAGGCAGACCATTCGGTCCCCCGGGCGCAGCACCCCGAACAGCGCGCAGGTGAGTGCCGCGGTGCCCGAAACGAAGTTGTGCCGGTAGAGGGAATCCTGTGCCCCCACGACCTGGGCGAAGACCCGCTCGAGGGTCTCCCGTCCCCGGTCGTCGTAGCCGTAGCCGCTGGTCCCGGCGAAATGACTCTCGCTGACCCTCTGGTCCGCGAAGGCCCGCTGCACCTTGCAGGTGTTATATTGGGCGATCCCGTCGATGTGTTTCAACTGAGGCGCGATCTGCTCCTCAATTTGCTCCGAGAGCGCGAGAATCCGCTTGTCTATCTGAAAAAATGGCTGTTCCATCCCGTTCTCCTATCTCTATGTATTCTGTGCCAATGCGCAGGCCCACTCGTCATACTGTTCAAAACCCAGGCCGCGGTAGTACCCCAGCAGCTCCTCCCCGGCGCAGCAGAGCACCGGTAGGCGCCGGTGCTCCTGGGCCCTTGCGATCAGGAAGCGGACCATCCTCTGCCCGAGGCCGCGGCCCCGATGGTCCCGCCTCACCACGATCCCGCCGAGGTCGGCGCACCGCCCGCTCGCGCAGGTCAGCGCGCCGGTGGCCACCGGCGCGCCATTTTCGCAGTAGGCATATATCTGGCAGACCCCGTCGAGGCGCTTGAAGCGGTAGTCCGCCAGCCACCCCTCGTAGCCGCCGCAATCGAAGAAATGGTCGTAGTTTTCTCCGATCATCCGGTAAAGCCCGGAAAAGTTCTCCTCGACCGGCAAAAACGCCGGCTCATCCGCCGTCAGCGCCCCGCCGCGGTAGACCATGGCTGGGGCCAGTTCGTCCACTCTGAGCCCCGCACCCGGGGCCAGACGCCGCAGCAGCAGCCCCCGCCCGCAAAGCACCTCACAGCCGAGAAAGCGCAGGAATTCCTCAAGCTCGTCCGTCTTCACAAGGCCACGGTCGCAGAGCAGCACCTCGTCGTAAATGGACAGAAGCGCCGCGCGCGGCTCCTCCCCTTCGTAGCAGACCCAAAAGCGCAGGTCCTTCCCCACCCTCCGGCTGCCATTATAATAAGAAGAGAGCATGCAGGCATGGATCAAATCCTCCCCCGCCAGCACCTTCTCAAGGTCGGCCTGCCGCGCGGGGGAATCCACAAAGCGGATCACTGCCCGCCCGCCAGCGCGATGGCGGCGCGCAGCAGCCGCAGCGTCTCACAGAGGTCGCTCTTTTGCAGCACGCAGCTGGGCGAGTGCAGGTAGCGGCAGGGCAGAGACACGGCCAGCACCTTGACCCCGGCTTTACTGGAGATCAGGCTCTGCGCCTCGTTCCCGCCGTAGACCCCGGTCTTGGGCTGGCAGGCGATTCCCTCCTGCCGTGCGCGCGCGAGCAGAGCGCGGTAAAGCTCCATGTTGTAGACCGTCCCCCGGTCCATGAAGGAGACCACCGGCCCTTGACCCAGGCGGCAGACCTTCTTGTGCTCGGGGGTGTCGGGCAGATCGGCGGCGGTGGTGGTCTCCACCGCGATCGCAACGTCCGGGGCCACGGTGTAGCCGGCGGTCATCGCCCCAAAGCAGCCGTTTTCCTCCTGCACCGTGAAGGTGAAGGCGGTATCATATTCGATTTCCCCTTTGATCAGCTCGATGAGCAGGGCGCACCCGGCGCGGTCGTCCAGCGCCTTGCACTTGAAGAAGCCCTCGCCGAACTCGATGAATTCGCTCTCGAACGCTGCGCGCTCGCCGACTTCCACCAGCCCCGCCGCCTCTTCCCGGTCCTTTGCACCGATGTCGATATAGAGCTCGTCCATCTTGGGCGGAGTGTTAAATTCCTCCTCGCTCACCAGGTGGATCGGCTTTAATCCCACCACGCCGCAGAGTCTTTTTCTCCCGATGCGCAGCCGCTTGCCGAGCGTCACCCGCACGTCGATCCCGCCCACCGGCGCGAAGCGCAGCAGCCCGTCCTCGCCGATGTGGGTGATGATGAAGCCGACCTCGTCCATATGGGCCGAAAGCTGGATTTTCTTGTCCGTGGCGCGCTTCCCCTTTTTGAGCGCGATGATGTTCCCCAGCGGGTCCACGCTCCACTCGCATTTCCCGTCGATCTCTTTGATGATCCGCTCGCGCACCGCGCCCTCGTCGCCCGACACCCCGTCGAGCAGGGAAAGCTCTTTGATCAGCTCTAGCATCCGAATCCCTCCAATGAAAAGTTGTCGCACAGATAGGCCGCGATGAGGTTTGCCACCGCCTCGATGTCGGCGGTGTCCACGATCTCGACGGGGGTGTGCATGTTGCGCTGCGGGATCGAGAGCAGCGCGGTGCGCACCCCGCCGCGCGAGGCAGCGATGTTGTCGGCGTTGGTGCCGCTCTTCCCGCCCATCACCTCGGGGGTGTGGGGGATCTTATGGCGCTCGGCGGTTTCTATCAGCCCCCGGCTCATCTCGCCGCAAAGGGTGGGGGCAAAGCCCACCATCGCCCCGCTGCCGAAAGCTGCCTGCCGCACCGGCCCGAGGCCCGGCGCGCCGGCGAACGAGACGTCCACCACGATCGCGTGGGTGGGCGCGAGCGCATAGGCCGCGCACTGCGCCCCCTGCTCGCCCACCTCCTCCAAGGAGGAAAGCACCACGCTCAGTCCACAGTCCAATGAAGACTGTGCCAGCAGCTCGCCCGCGCGCATCACCGCCGCGCACCCGGCGCGGTTGTCGAGGCTCTTTCCGGTCACCCTGCCGCCCAGCATCCCGGCGAAGGGCGCGTCGATCGTCACCCGGTCCCCCGGGGCGATCAGCTTTTGCGCCGCCTCGAAGCCCAGGCCCGCGTCGAGGGTGAACTCCTCGATCTTCTGGGTCTTTTTCTGTTCTTTATCCTGCAGGTGGGGCGGCACCGAGCAGACCACTGCCTTCAGCGGCTCCCTGCCGTGGATGGTCACCTGGCAGGCGGGCAGGATCCGCCGGTCGATCCCCCCGCAGTTCGAGACCTTCAAAAAACCATCCGGCAGGATGGCGGTCACAATCAGCCCGATCTCGTCGAGGTGGGCGTCCAGCATGACGTGGGCTCCCCCCGCCTTGGGCTCGCGAATTTTACAGATCAGTGAGCCGAGGGGGCTGACTTCGCACTTCCCGATTTTCAGGAGCTCCTCCCTCGCCGCGGCGAGGACCCCGCTTTCGCTTCCCGCCACGCCGACCGCTTCGCTGAGTGTGCGCAGCAATGCTGACGTTTCCATCTTATCCGCTCCTTTTCGATTACTTTTTGTATATTTCAATGTTATTTATACGGTTTTCGACTGTTATTGCAGCGCATTGACCAGCTGCTTGAAGTGTTTGCCCCGCGCCTCGAAGTTCGGGTATTTATCAAAGCTGGCGCTCGCGGGCGAGAGGGAGACGACGTCCCCCGGCACGGCCGCCGCGCGGGCGAGCCGCACGGCCTCTTCCAGATCGGCTGCGTGGAGGATCTGCAGCTGCGACGGGTCGTAGGTCGGGTGCTCTACCACCGCCTGCTCGATCTTTTCGGCGGTCGCGCCTGTCAAGACAAGCACCTTTACATGTTTGTTGATTTCGGGGGCCAGCGGCAGGTAAGGGATCTTCTTGTCGTACCCGCCCGCGATGATGATCAGCTTTTGATCAAACGAGCGCAGCCCGGCGATGGTGCGCGTCGGGGAGGTGGCGATCGAGTCGTTGTACCAGCGCACGCCCTGAAGCTCCCGCACGAATTCGATCCTGTGCTCCACCCCGCCGAAGGTGCGCGCCACCTCCCGCATCTGCGCGGGGGTGACGTATTCGCAGACCGCCGCGATGGCGGCCAGATAGTTTTCCACGTTGTGGATCCCCGGCAGGCGGATGTCCTCCCGCTTCATCAGACAGATGCTCCCCGCGCGGGTATTGAGATACAGGTTCCCGTCGTCCGCCAGATAGCTGCCAAACCGGGGCCGCTCGCGGCGGGAGAACCAGAAAAGCCGTCCGCGCACCTCATCCTGGAAGGTGCGGGTGATCTCGTTGTCGAGACCCAGCACCGTTTTGGAGAAGGCGTTCTGGTGCAGAAAGATATTGCGCTTGGCGGCGATGTATTCGGCCATATCCTTGTGCACATCCAGGTGGTTGGGGGCGACGTTGGTTACCACGCTCACATCCGGCGCGCAGCGCATCGAGATCAGCTGGAAGCTCGAGAGCTCCACCACCGCCATATCCTGCGGGGTAATCTCTTCGATCCCCGGCAGCAGCGCCTTGCCGATGTTCCCGCCCAGATGCACCCGGTAGCCCGCCTCCCGCAGCATTTCGGCGATCAGGGTGGTGGTGGTGGTCTTGCCGTCCGAGCCGGTCACCGCGAAGGTGGGGCAGGGGCACAGGTCGAAAAAGATTTCCATCTCGCTGGTCACCACCGCGCCGTCCTGGCGCAGCCGCTCCAAAAACTCGGATTTAAAGTACATCCCCGGGGTGCGCAGGAGGACGTCGCACTCCACCTTTTGCAGATACCCCTCCCCAAGTGCGAGCTTTGCGCCCAGCGCCTCGAAACGATCGCACACCTCGCCGAGCTGCTCGCGGCTGCGCTTGTCGTGCACCGTGACCAGCGCCCCCTTCTCCAAAAAGAGCGGGACCAGATCGGTGTTGGTTACCCCGACCCCCACGATGGAAACCCGATTGCCGCGGATAAAATCAAAAAAGCGCTGCGCCCTGTCGTTCATGCCATACTCTCCTTTATGTCCAGCCTCCCGCGCTCCGGCAGAAGGGGAAAAATCCCATACCTTATTATTATAGTGGACGGAATTTGAAATATCAATCAAATGCGGGATTTTCTCAGGTTCCTTTGTACGCAAAAAGGCCGCCAGAAAGGATTTCCAGCGGCCTAATTTTACCGTGTTTTCGCGCGGGGAGCGAAAAAAATCCCATTCTCTCCCACACTTTTCCTAATTATATCCTCTTTTGGCGGGAAATGCAAGGGAATCCGCCCCTTTTCACCCCCTTCCCCCGCAGGCGGCGACCGGCAGAAATCCTTTCTGCTGGTCTTTTTGTTGCCGCCCAAAAGGAATGGTGATCGAATGAAACGCCTATGCTTTCTCGTCTCTCTGGCGCTGTGCCTGTTGTCCCTGCCCGCCGCCGCGGCCGCCGCGACGGAATACGTCATCCTGACGGTGAACGCGCAGGATGCGGCCATCGGCGGCTTCGATGTGTCGGCCTCGGGCGGCGGGCTGACCCTCGCGCCCGACGAGGGCAAAACTGTAATCAAAGGGGGACAGTACACCTACTACCTGCCCATCCCCGACCCGCCGCAGGAAGACGTCGACTTCACCGTCACCGTGGCCTCGAAGCCCCCAACGGCCCTCTCCGGCCTGCGCAAGGGGTCAAGCAAGACGCTGACCATGACCTACAACGCCATCAAAAGCCTGACGCTTTCCCCCACCCTCCAGCTCCAGACCGACGGCCAGCGCTCCGCCCGCCTGACGGTGCAGAAAAATCCGAGCCTCGCCGCCACCGGCCCCACCGGTCACCCTTATATGACGGTGCGCGACTACGCCGCCCCCGTCGGCTGGCGCAGCAGCGACCCGGCCGTCTGCACGGTGGACGGCACTGGGCTCGTGTCCGCCGTCTCGCGGGGGACGGCGACCGTGACCGCCAGCGTCTATGGCGGAAAGGTGGAGGCGAGCTGCAAGGTAGCCGTCGATCTTCCGGTAGACGACAACGGCGACCCCATCGACTCCTCCTCCCTCGGCCAGACAGTGACTTGGGCGGGGAAGAGCTGGTGGGTGGTGGACGACGATGGAACGAAGTTCGGCGGGAAGCGCTATTCGGTCGTGCTGCTGGCAAACTTCAATGTCATTCGCGGCGAATTTGGAGACAACAACATCTACAGCGCCAGCACCGTCCGCCAGCAGTGCCTGGATTACTACCAAAGCCTGTCGCCCGAACGGCAGGCCAAGCTCTCCCCCCACGCCAAAGTCGGCGATCCGGTCTGGCTGCCCAGCGCCTACGAGCTCTACGGCAGCAGCAGGAACAGCTGGGCGCTGGACTGCTATGAGATACCCCGGCAGTTTGGCTGGCTCGCGGGGGAGGGGGCCACCGCCACCTCCTATTCCCCTATCGGCACGCTCTATGCAAACGCGAAGACCTATTCCTGGCTGCGCTCGCCCCGGCAGGACTGGTCCAACATCGCCTGCACCGTTTCAATCTCCGGCTATCTCAATGACCAGATGGGGGTGTATAATTCCTGTCCAACCCGCCCCGCCATCATTTTAAATCCATAAGAAAAGCCCCGAGAAGCCGTTTCTCGGGGCCCTTTCTATTTTCCCTTGATCTTTTTCCAGTAGCCTTTCGCCGCCTGCTCGGTCCTGTTCTCACCGTATTGGTAGTAGACGCGGTCTTTCAGGTTGTCCGGCAGGTACTGCTGCTCGACGTAGTGGTTCGGGAAGTCGTGCGGGTACTGGTAAAATTGCCCCTTGACCTTCACCTCGGCGCCGTCGAAGTGCTTATTTTGCAGCTGCCGCGGGATTGGCCCCGTGTTGCCCGCGGCGATGTCCGCCATCGCCGCCTCGATCCCCATGCAGCCGCTGTTGGACTTGGGCGCGGTGGCCAGCAGCACCACCGCGTCGCCCAGGGGAATTTGCGCCTCGGGCAGCCCGACCTGCATGGCGATGTCGGCACAGGCCTTGACGATCGGGATGGCCTGCGGATAGGCGAGCCCGATGTCCTCGCAGGCGCACACCAGCATGCGCCGGCAGGCCGAGATCAAATCCCCCGCCTGCAACAGCCTTGCCAGATAGTGCAGCGCCGCCTGGGGGTCGGAGCCTCGGATCGACTTTTGAAAGGCCGAGAGGATGTCATAGTGCTCGTCCGCCGAGCGGTCGTAGCGCATGACGCTCTTGGTGGTGACCTCCTCCACGCTCCCGTCCGCCACCCGGCGCACCCCGTCCGCGCTCTCGCCCGAGAGGGCCAGCAGCTCAAAGGAGTTAAGCGCGCGGCGCACATCCCCGCCCGAAAGGGTCGCTATCTTTTCCAGCGCTTCGCCTGAAATTTCGATTTTCTCCCCCAGCTCCCCCTCGAGCAGCGTCCTGGCGCGCCCGAGCGCCGGGAGGATCTCCTCCTTTTCCACCGGCTTAAATTCAAAGACGGTCGAACGGCTAAGGATCGCGTTATAGATATAGAAGTAGGGGTTCTCGGTGGTGGACGCGATCAGGGTGATCGACCCGTCCTCGATGAATTGCAGCAGGGTCTGCTGCTGCTTTTTGTTGAGGTACTGGATCTCGTCCAGATAGAGGATCACCCCGCCCATCGCCTCCAGGCTGCCCAGGTTCTCCACGATCTCCCGGATGTCCGAGGTGGAGGCGGTGGTGCCGTTGAGCTTGTAGAGCTTCTTGTGGGCCTTCTCGGCGATGATCCGCGCCACGGTGGTTTTTCCCACCCCCGAGGGCCCGTAGAAGATCAGATTGGGGATCGTGCCCCCCTCGATCAGCCGGCGCAGCACCTTGCCTTGCCCCAGGATATGCCGCTGCCCCACTACCTCGCCAAGGTCCTGCGGGCGCAGCCGGTCCGCCAGTGGGCTTGTCATCCTCTCACCTCAATCCATGAAACTTGATATGATAGCTATTATACCGCGCTTTTCCCCCTTTGCCAACCAAAAAAACGCCGGGACGCGAACGCGTCCCGGCTCTCGTCAGCTCTCCAGCTCATAGATGGTCGGCACGAAGCTACGCTTTTCACGGATCACCGCCGCGCGCGTGCCGTCGGGCGAGAAGCGCGCCTGCACCGGGCGGGTGAAGCGGTCCAGCTCCTGGAGCTTCTTCTCACGGTAGTCATACAGGTAGAGCACCGGCTCCTGGCTGTCGGAGAGCAGCAAAATTTTCGATTTGTAGGTGTCTTGGATCACCAGGTCGTTCTCTTTGAGCGTAAACTTGGAGATCAGGGTCGCGGAGGGCGCGTTGTAGACGTAGTACTGGGTCTCATAGGAGCCGTACTCCTGTGGGAGGTACACCTTGGCCTGTACCAGGATCCGGTCCGAGGCGCGCATCCAGCGCATGTTCTTCTCGTTCCCCTTGACCTGGAAGGGGAACCCGATCATGGCGATCTCCTCCCCCTGGTTGTCCCCCCGGTTGGAGTAGACCATCAGCTTGTCGCAGACGGCCTCCCCCTTCATTCCGAGGCCCCGGGCCATCCGCTCGCAGAAATAGTATTCCTCGCTGGAGTTAAACTGTACCCCCTGGTAGAAGTATTCCCCCTTAAATTCGGGCAGGTAGTCCCCGTAGAAGTCGGCGCGCTCGGTGCGCAGCACTCCGCCGTCGGGCAACTCCAAAGAAAATTGATTCTCTCCCAGCAAAAATTCCGCCCGGTCGTCGTACAAGCGGCTTTTGAAGCCGAGCTCGCCCTTCTTGGCGGTGCTGTAAAGGCTCCCGGCGAGCCCCTCCTCGACATTCAGCTGGGCGATCACCCGCTGCGGCTCCTCCACCCCTTCCCGGGTGAAGGCCAGCAGGAGCCTGTCCTTTTGTGGCCACTGCCAGCTTTCGAGCACCACCCCGCCGGTGACCTGCTCCTCGCTGCCCGCGTCCAGCCGCACGCTGGTGGATCGCATCTTGGCCGCCGCGCCCGGCAGCGCGACCGCCAGGCTGAGCACCCCTGCCAACACGCCGACAATCAGCTTTTTCATTCCTTGACACTCCTTTCTTGGGAACCGGTTTTGGCCTTGGCGAAATGGCAGTATTACAACTGCCAAGGTGAAGAACCGGCCGCTTGAAAGACAAACCTTTCAAGCTTTTCCCTCTTTTTTCGATCCTTTAAAACGGCGCCGCCCCACAGTGGGGCGGCGCCGTGTAAAGTCGTCCTTCGCTTTCCAAATTACTCGTAAAGCGGATATTTTTCACACAGCGCATTCACGCCCGCGCGAATCTTGTCGGCACTTCCCTCGAAGTCGGTGGCGGTAAGATAGAGGAACTCGGCGATTTTGTCCATGTCCTCCTCGACCATCCCGCGCGAGGTGACCGCCGGGGTGCCCAGGCGCAGGCCGCTGGTGATAAAGGGGCTCTGCGGGTCGGCCGGGATGGCGTTCTTGTTGGCGGTGATGTACACCTCGTCGAGCTTCTTCTCCAGCTCCTTGCCGGTGATCCCCAGGTTGCGCAGGTCGAGCAGGATCAGGTGGTTGTCGCTGCCGTCCGAAACCATATGGAAGCCTCTCGCGCGCAGCCCCTCCTCGAGCGCCTTGCAGTTTTTGAGGATCTGCTGCTGATAGGATTTAAACTCCGGCTGCAGCGCCTCGCCCAGGCAAACCGCCTTGGAGGCGATGATATGCATGAGCGGGCCGCCCTGGGTGCCGGGGAAGATCGCCTTGTCGATCGCCTTGGCGTACTCCTCGCGGCAGAGGATCATGCCGCCGCGCGGGCCGCGCAGGGTCTTGTGGGTGGTGGTGGTCACCACGTCGGCGTAGGGCACCGGCGAGGGGTGCAGCCCCGCGGCGACCAGGCCCGCGATGTGCGCCATATCCACCATGAACAGGGCGCCCACCTCCTTGGCGATGGCCGCGAAGCGCTCAAAATCGATGGTGCGCGGATAGGCGCTCGCCCCCGCGACGATCAGTTTGGGCTTACATTCCTTCGCCTTCGCGAGCACTTTATCGTAGTCGATCCGGTGGGTCACCTCGTCCACGCCGTAGGACTCGAAATGATAATACTTGCCGGACATGTTGACCGGCGAGCCGTGGGTGAGGTGCCCTCCCTCGGCAAGGCTCATGCCCAGCACCGTGTCCCCCGGCTGCAGCAGCGCGAAATAGACCGCCAGATTCGCCTGCGCGCCCGAATGGGGCTGCACGTTGGCGTGCTCGGCGCCGAAGAGCTCCTTGGCGCGTTCGCGCGCGATGTTCTCCACGATGTCCACGCACTCGCATCCGCCGTAGTACCGCTTGCCCGGGTACCCCTCGGCGTATTTGTTGGTCAGCACCGAGCCCATCGCCGCCATCACCGCCGGGGAGACGATATTCTCCGACGCGATCAGCTCGATGTTGCGGCGCTGCCGCGCGAGCTCCTTGTCCATCGCCGCGGCGACCTCGGGGTCGCTCTTTCCCACATACCCGATCGTATCCATCAGATCCCTGTACACCTTCGCCATACCTCCATCTCGTCGGGCCCGCGCCGGGGCCCGCCCATATTCTCTCTCTATTATACATGGTCGGCGCGAAAACACCAATAGCTATGCGGTAAATTTTCTTGTCAGCACAACTTATTCAGAAATCCTTCCCTTCCCTTTTGGAAATTCTATCATCTTGCCACTTGTTTTTTTTGCTGAATAATGGCAGAATAAAATCAGTATATGTATACAAAATTTCGCCCGCGGGCGCGGCCGACAATCGGAGGTAATAATCTGTGGAACATCAACTGGTCCTGGTCCTGGATTTCGGAGGACAATACAACCAGCTCATCGCGCGCCGGGTACGGGAATGCTCGGTCTATTGCGAGGTTATCCCCTATCACACCCCGCTTCATGAAATCGAACGGCGCGCCCCCATCGGGATCATCTTTACCGGCGGGCCGAACAGCGTCTTCGCCGGCGAGGCGCCCTCGGTCGATCCGAAAATTTTTGAGCTCGGGATCCCGGTGCTCGGCCTTTGCTACGGCTGCCAGCTGATGGCCCAGCTGCTCGGCGGGTCGGTTTGCAGCGCCGAGGTCAAGGAGTTCGGCAAGACCGAGACCCAGTTCGACTTCCAGTCCCCCCTCTTTAAGGGCCTGCCGGTCTCGGGGATTACCTGGATGAGCCACAACGACTATATCGACAGGCTGCCCGCCGGCTTTCAGTCGGTCGCCCATACCAAGGGCTGCCCGGTGGCGGCGATGGAATGCAAGGAGCGCCGGCTCTACGGCATGCAGTACCATCCCGAGGTCAACCACACCGAGAACGGGGTCGCCATGCTGCGCAACTTCCTCTACGAGGTCTGCGGCGCAAAGGGCGACTGGACCATGGGGGACTACGCCAAGCGCTCGATCGAGACGATCCGCGCGCAGGTGGGTGACGGCCGGGTGCTGCTCGCCCTATCGGGCGGGGTGGATTCGTCGGTCGCCGCCGCGCTGATCTCCAAGGCGGTGGGCAACCAGCTGACCTGCATCTTCGTCGATCACGGCCTCATGCGCAAGAACGAGGGCGACGAAGTCGAGGCGGCCTTCGGGGGCGGAGACCTCAACTTTATCAGGGTCAACGCCAGGGACCGCTTCCTCGGGAAGCTCGCGGGGGTGGAAGAGCCGGAGCGCAAGCGCAAGATCATCGGCGAGGAGTTCATCCGTGTCTTTGAGGAGGAGGCCAAGAAGATCGGCGCGGTCGATTTCCTGGCCCAGGGCACCATCTATCCCGACGTGATCGAGTCCGGCACCGGGGATGCGGCGGTGATCAAGAGCCACCACAACGTCGGCGGACTGCCGGACTATGTCGACTTCAAGGAGATCATCGAGCCGCTGCGCCTTCTCTTCAAGGACGAGGTGCGCCGCCTGGGGCTCGAGCTCGGGCTGCCGGACTACCTGGTCTGGCGTCAGCCCTTCCCGGGGCCGGGATTGGCCATCCGGGTGATCGGGGAGATCACCGAGGAGAAGCTCGAAATCCTGCGTGACGCCGACTTCATCTTCCGCGAGGAGATCGCCAAGGCCGGGCTGGACCGGGACATCCACCAGTATTTCGCGGTGATCACCAACATGCGCTCGGTGGGCGTGATGGGCGACGGGCGCACCTATGATTATACCCTCGCGCTGCGCGGCGTGACCACCACCGACTTCATGACCGCAGACTGGGCGCGCATCCCCTACGAGGTGCTCGACCGCGTCTCGGTGCGGATCATCAACGAGGTGCGCCACATCAACCGGATCGTTTACGACATCACCTCCAAGCCCCCGGCAACCATTGAGTGGGAATAACATGCATATCATCTTTTACCCCCAGCAGGATTCCTCGCCGGAGTTGCGCGAACAAATCCTCGCGCTCGAGGACCGTGCCTGGCCATCTTTGCGCGGTGCCCCCTGGCCGCAGAGGGAGCACCGCGTTTCCCTTTGCGGCAAAGAGAACGGCCTGCTGATCGCCCACGCCGCCGTCGCGGCTGCCGCGCTTTCCTATAAAGGACAATCCTACCGCGCCTTCGGGTTGTGCGAGGTGGTCGTTGCCCCCGAATATCGGGGCCGGGGATTGGCCCTTGCTCTGATCGCCGCCGCCCGGGAAACTATGCAGCGGGAGGGCGCGGATTTGTGCGTCCTCACCTGTGAGCCTGAGCTTTGCGGGCTGTACACCCGTGCCGGATGGCGGCAAATGGACCGTCTTTCCGTTTGCGGCGGGACCGCCCCAGGAGCCCTTCACAGCGATTCACTGGGGCTGTGCACCCTGCTGAGCTTGTTTTCGCCCAAGGCGGTTTCCCACCAAAGCGACTTTGCATGCGGGGAGCTGATCCTCCCCCTGGAGGAGGGCGATCTGTGGTGAGCGCGCCCGGCAAACCATCTGAAACGGAGGAACCTTCATGAACCGTTCGCTCGGCGTCGGCTACTGCGGGCTGGTCTGCGCCCTGTGCAGCGAGAGCGAGGGCTGCCCCGGCTGCAAGCAGGGCGGCTGTCCTAAAAAAGACAGCTGCAAAAATTATCTCTGCTGCACACAAAAGGGATATTCCGCCTGCCACGAATGCGCCGGGTTTCCCTGTACGGATAGCATCCTACATAAAATGCGCATACGCGCCTTCGAGCGCTTCATCGCCCGCTGGGGCGAAGAAGCGCTGCTCGACTGTATGGAACGAAATGAACGCCAGGGGCTGGTCTACCACTATCCGGGCGGACATGTCGGGGACTATGACAAGCCGCAGAGCGAGGAGGAGATCATCGCCCTGGTTTTAAACGGAAAGGAGCAATCACAACTATGAAAAACTTTTCTTATTATACCCCCACCCGGGTGGTCTTCGGCAAGGGGACCGAGCTGCAGACCGGGGAGCTCATCAAGGCGCAGGGCGCCAAAAAAGCGCTGATCCACTACGGCGGCGGCAGCGTCAAGCGCACGGGGCTGCTGGAGAGGATCTGCCAGTCCCTGGATGATGCGGGGGTGGAATACGTCCTGCTCGGCGGGGTGGTGCCCAATCCCCGGATGTCCAAGGTCTACGAGGGGATCGAGCTCTGCCGGCGCGAGGGGGTCGACTTCCTGCTCCCGGTGGGCGGCGGCAGCGTGATCGACTCGGCCAAGGCGATCGGCTACGGGCTGTGCTACGACGGGGATGTCTGGGATTTCTACGCCAAGAAGGCGGTCCCCAAGGCCTGCGCCCCCATTGGCGCGGTGCTCACCCTCTCGGCGGCGGGCAGCGAGATGAGCGATTCATCGGTGCTCACCAACGAGGATGGCTGGCTCAAGCGCGGCTGCAACAGCGATTTGTGCCGCTGCCGCTTCGCGGTGATGAACCCCGAGCTGACCTACACCCTGCCCCCCTACCAGACCGCCTGCGGGGCGACCGACATCCTCATGCACACCATGGAGCGCTACTTCACCCGCGAGCCGGACACCTCCCTGACCGACGCGCTGGCCGAGGGCCTCATGCGCACTGTGATCGAGAGCGCCAGGACGGCGCTGCGCGATCCTCAAAACTACGACGCCCGCGCCCAGATCATGTGGGCGGGCAGCCTCTCGCACAACGGCCTCACCGGCTGCGGCACGGTGGGCGACTGGGCCAGCCACCAGCTCGAGCACGAGCTGGGCGGCATGTTCGACGTGGCCCACGGCGCGGGGCTCGCCGCAATCTGGGGCAGCTGGGCGCGGTACGTCTATAAGGAAGACCCGGCGCGCTTCGCGCAGTTCGCGGTCAACGTGCTGGGGTGCAAAAACGATTTTGCCGACCCCCGGCGCACCGCCCTGCGCGGGATCGAGGCGATGGAGGACTTCTACCGCTCGATCGGGATGCCCACCAACCTGCGCGAGCTGGGGGTCGAGCCGACCGAGGAGCAGTTCCGTGAGCTCGCCTACAAGTGCAGCTTCCAGAACACCCGCACCATCGGCGGCTTCAAGGTGCTTAACATCGACGACATCGAAGCCATCTACCGGATGGCGAAATAACAAGAAAGCGGGGGGCTTCTCTATAGAGAAGCCCCCCGTTTGTTTTATGTAGCCTATTTTACCTTCGCCGCGGCGCGCTGCTGGAACTTGTCCCGGTTGACGATCAGCCGCAGGTGGGTCCCCTTGCCGACGATCCCCTCCCGGTCCTCGCAGAAGATCTTGAAGAGCACCTTCTTCCCCTCGATCTTGATGATTTCGGCGGTAGCGGTGATCTCCATCCCGGCGGGCACGGCGCTTATATGGGCCAGATCGATCTGCGCGCCGACGGTGGTCTCCCCCTCCTTGAGGCAGTCCTGCACGCAGGCACAGGCGGCCTGTTCCATCAGCGAGAGCATGACCGGCGTGGCCAGCACGCCCACATCCCCGCTGCCCAGGGCGCTGGCGAGCATCCCCTCGTCAACCTTGGCGCTGACCTGATACGATTTCCCCATATGCATATTCTGTTTCCATTCCTTTCCCAGACACCGGCGCCGATTCCACCCGGCAGTTTCACCAAACATCTATATGTTGCATTATAAAAAAAGACGAATTGTTTGTCAATCCTAAATCGACATGTTATAATACCTTTGGTTTATTTTTCTTAATAAAAGGTGGTGCTTTGCTTGCTGCTCGAGCTCGATCATATCTGTAAAAGTTTCGGCGTGGACGTCGTGCTGCAGGACGTCTGTCTCTCTCTGGAGGAGGGGGACCGGATCGGCCTGCTCGGACGCAACGGCGCGGGCAAGTCCACTTTACTGAATATCATCACCGGGAAGCTGGACTACGATTCCGGCTCGCTTTCCATCGGCCGCGGGGTAACCCTCGGCTATCTGCAGCAAAACGGCGCGCTGGACCTGCAAAACACCATCGAAAGCGAGGCCGCCTCGGTCTTCCACGACACCCTTGAGCTGGGGCGGCGGCTCCAGGCGCTGCGCCTGCGGTTGTCATCCCTCCCGCAGGACGATCAGTCCCGCGCCGGGCTGCTCGAGGAATATGACCGGATGAACACCGCCTTCGAGGCGCAGGACGGCTACCAGATCGACGTAAAGATCAGCACCGTCCTCAACGGCATGGGCTTCGGGAATTACGACCGCCGCCAGCCGGTGGCTGAGCTCAGCGGCGGGGAGAAGACCCGCCTGGCCATCGCCAAGCTCCTGCTGCAAAACCCCCAGGTGCTGATTTTGGACGAGCCGACCAACCACCTCGATTTCGTCACGCTGGGCTGGCTGGAGGAATATTTGCGCGCCTACCGCGGGGCGCTGATCGTGGTCTCCCACGACCGGTATTTTCTGGACAGCGTGGTCAGCGACATCTGCGAGCTCGAGCGGCACGCCCTGACCCGGTACAAGGGCGGGTATTCCCAGTTCGTGCGCCAGAAGGAGGAGCGGCTCGACTACTGGCGCAAGCAGTACGAACGCCAGCAGGAGGAGATCGCCAAGATGGAGGACTACGTCGCGCGCAACCTGGTGCGCGCCTCCACCTCGGGCAGCGCCAAGAGCCGGATCGCCGCGCTCGAGCGCATGGAGCGCATCGACCGCCCGCCCGGGGAGCTAAAGGATTGCAAGCTGCGCTTCGCGCTGGATTTCGAGCCCTACAAGGACGTGCTGATCGCCGAGGAGGTTTCGGTGCGCGTCGGCGAGGGGGAAAGTGAAAAGCTGCTCTGCCAGGACATCGGCCTGCACATCGAAAAGGGCGAGAAGGTCGCCGTCATCGGCCAAAACGGGGTGGGCAAGTCCTCCCTGCTGCGGGCGCTGCAGGGGATGATCCCCCACGGCGGCCGGATCAAGTGGGGCACCAACGTCAAAATTTCCTACTTCGAGCAGGAGAACCGCCAGCTCTCGCCGCAAAAGACGGTGATCGCCGAGCTGCGCGACCACTTTCCCCGCAAGAGCGAGACCGAGCTGCGCACCCTGCTCGGCTCCCTGCTGCTGCAGGGGGACGACATCTATAAGCAGATACGCGACCTCTCGGGCGGCGAGCGGGCCAAGGTCGCCTTCGCGCTGATCATGCTCGAGCGGGCGAACGTGCTGATTTTAGACGAGCCGACCAACCACCTCGACTACTCCACCAAGGAGGTGCTCGACGAAGCGCTCTCCTCCTACCAGGGCACCATCCTGATGGTCTCGCACGATCGGTACCTGCTCAACCGCGTCCCCAGCCGGATCATCGAAATGTTCCCCGACCGGCTGCAGAGCTACGCCGGCGGCTACGACTACTATAAGGAGCACAAGGTTTCCCCGCAGGAGGTGCCGCAGCAAAGCGAGCCGCAGGAGCAGCCAAAGCAGAACCCCTATTACCGCTCCAAGGCCCAGCGCGCCGCCGAGCAGCGCCGCAAGAGCCGGCTCTTATCACTCGAGGGCGAGGTCTCAGCCCTCGAGGAGGAGATCGCCGCGATGGAGCGGCAGCTCGCCTCGCCAGAGCTCGCCAGCGATTATCAAAAGCTGGGTGAGCATTGCGCCCTGCTCGAGGAGCGCCGCGCGCTGCTCGGCGCGCGCATGGACGAGTGGCTCGCCCTCACCGAGGAAACGGAGTAATTATGCCCCATAAGGGATCGATGCAGGAAGGGCCCGCCGGCTTCGGCGGGCCCTTCCTGTTGGGGATGTTTTCCTCAGCGGCGAAATTGGGGGATCGCCGCCATATAGACGGGCCGTAGGCCCGCCGGTAAACCCATGGGGGGATATGGGTGTTACCCGATGTTAATCAGCCGCCCTGGAAGACCCGCAGCACGGGCGCGGTGGCGGTCACGGCGTTGCCGGAGGCGTCGGTGTAGGAGACCTCTCCCATCACCCAGACGTTTTCAAAATCCCAGCCCGCGGCTTCAAAGCGGGACTGATCTGCGAACTGCGAGAGCTCCAGCGGGGCGGCGTTGGTGTTGTCGCCCGAGGGTAGGCTCCCGTAGCTGGCAACACCCTTGAGGTAGAAGGAATTTCCCACCGTACCGGAGCGGATGTAGGCGGCGATGCCCGCCGGCTTCGGGGAGGTGAGCTTGGCCGGCATGGCATAGGTCTTGTCAATCTGTGAAGAGTAGGACATGCAGCCGGTGATCCCGCCTGCACCGTAGGACTCGTCCTTCGTTGTCGTCAATTGGCCGCCCACGGTGTAGCAGTTCTCGATCCTGCCCTCGGCCCAATGTACAAGGGGGCTGGCATGGTTGTTTGCGCTCGCGTCGATGTCCTTGCCGTAACAATACTCCACAACCGACGTGGTATCCCCAGAAACCGGGCCCGCGCCGTTGGTGCCGGAAAAGGACAGCTCTTCAAAGCCCAGGTTGCGCAGGGTCGATCCCTTTACGCCAAAGATCGCCGCACTGCTGTTCGCAGCGGTGCAACGCACCGAGCCGTCCCGGATGACATGCCCGTTGCCGTCATAAACGCTGCCGGCGCCGAGCTTTACCTCTTCGTTTTTTTGCTGCGAGTAGGTGTGGTCCCCAAAAATGATGTCCGCCGTCTGCATATAATAGCATTTCTGCGCGGCGTGCTGGTTGATGTGCAGCAGCTGCCCGAGCGTCCCGACGAGATAGGGGTCGGCCTCGGTGCCGCTGCCGATCTGGAAGCGGTCCGCCGTGGCGCAGGAACAGCCCTTGGCCGCGCTGGCTTCCTGCCTGACGCTTGCCGTACTGTCAAACCCCGCCCGCTCGCCGGAGGGGTAAGCCGTCACCCGCACGGTATATGTGCCGGGATTGGCCGCGTCGATATTTTCAATTGGCAGGAAGCAAGCGGCATCCGCGACATGCTCGCGGGAGGCGACCACGCGCTCCCCCTCGAGCAGCTCATAGGTGTAGTCCTTCGTCCGGGTACTGGCAGGATCCAGCGCCACATGAAAGCCATACTGCCGCTGTGCGCTCCCGGCCTGCGCCGTGAGGCGCAGGGCGCCCTCCTGCGCCGCGGCCGGAAGGGCTGCAAGCGCCAGCAGGCAGGCGGCCAGGGCCGCGCCGATCAGATGTTTCATGCCATTTCCTCCCCATCGGAAAAGACCGGTACCATACGTTACTGTAGGTCTTTTTTTAAGTCTCAATATCCAGAATATACCAAAATTAAATAAATTTTATAACAGTTCGTCCTAATTATATCCTGTTCTGGGAGAGAATGCAAGCAAAAAGGGCCGTAAACGGCCCTATCCCCTTTAAAAAAAGACCTGTAGTAACGTATACTATAGGCCTTTTTATTTTTCTGCCGTTGCATGCCTTCAGCGCTTTGCAAAGACCCGCAGCACGGGCGCCGCGGCGGTCACGGCATTGCCGGACGCATCATTATAAGTGATTTCCCCCATTGTCCAGACATTCTCAAAATCCCAGCCCGCGGCTTCAAAGCGGGACTGGTCCGCGAACTGTGAAAGCTCCAGCGGGGCGGCGTTGGTGTTGTCGTTGCCCGGTAGGCTCCCGTAGCTGGCGGTGCCCTTGAGGTAGAAGGAATTGAGGATGGAACCCGCGCGGATATAACCGATCCCGCTGATCTTCGGCGCACTCAGCTTGGCGGGAAAGGCATAGGTTCTCGCTACGGTGGGAGATACCGCACCGGGACTGCCCAGATACCCGATCAGACCGCCCGAACCGTAAGTGCTGTCCGAAGTCGAGCTCGCCTTGATCCCGGCGGTATAGCAGTCCTCCGCCCCGATACCCCAGCAGTTGATCAAGCCGCCCGCGTGGTTTCTTCCCACCGCGTTGATGTTAATTGCATAGCAGCGCTTGACCGTCCCGCTGTGGCCGCCAACCGGCGCCGCGCCGTAGCCTGAGCTGTTGACCGAAAAGGTCATGTCCTCAAAGCCCGTATTGAGCAGGTTCCCGTTCTTGAGCGAAAACACCTCGGCATTGTCCCCGGTTCTGGTGACCTTCACCGACCCGCCCCGGATCACATGCCCGTTCCCGTCATAGGTGCTGCCGCTGTGCAGCTTGACGACACCGTAGTCGTCCACCATACTGGTGTAGTCCCCGAACTGGATGTCCGCCGTCTGCATATAGTAGCATTTCTGCGTGGCGTGCTGGTTGACGTGCAGCAGCTGCCCGAGCGTCCCGACAAGGTAGGGATCGCCCTCGGTGCCGCTGCCGAGCTGGAAGCGGTCCGCCGTGACGCAGGAACAGCCCTTGGCCGTGCCAAATTCCTTCTGGATGCTCGCCGCCCGCTCAAACCCCGCCCGCTCGCCGGAGGGATAAGCCGTTACCCGCACGGTACACCTGCCGGGACTGGCCGCGTCGATATTGACGATCGGCAAAAAGCAAGCCGTGTCCGCGACATGCTCGCGGGAGGCGATCACGCTTCCCCCCTCGAGCAGCTCATAGCTGTAGTCCTTCGCCCGGGCGCTGGCGGGGTCCAGCGTCACATATACGCCGTATTCCCGCCGCGCGCCGGCCTGCTGCGCCGTGAGGCGCAGCCCGCTCCCCTGCGCCGCGGCCGGGACGGCCGACAGGGCCAGCAGGCAGGCCGCCAGGACCGCGCCAATCCATCGTTTCATACCATTCTCTCCCTTTCACAAAAGACCGATAGCATAGCATGCTTCCGGTCATCCCCTGGCAGGGAATCGGCAAAAAGACGGGTTCCGGCTTGAATTTTCTCCCAGAACCGGGTATAATTAGGACGGAATTTGACGAAGCGGACGCTTTATTTCCACAAACCGGAAAATACAACGCAAAAAAAGACCTGCAGCATGCTATGCTATAGGTCTTTCTTTTTATCTTGTCATTCCCACTTATTTTTTGGACTTTGGCTTTTTGGGCGGCTTGCCCTCGATGAGGGGGTGCTTCTTTGAGGCAAATGCGCCGGTGGAAATGGGCAGCCCCTTCTTCTCCAGCCGCCACTCGGCGAACTGCCGGATGAGCGAGTAGATCACCGCAAAGAGGGGTACGCCGATAAACATCCCGACCAGCCCCAGCAGGCTGCCGAACACGGTGATCGAAAAGACCACCCAGAAGGCGGAAAGCCCGGTCGAATCGCCTAAAATCTTCGGGCCGATGACATTCCCATCCAGCTGCTGCAGCAGCAGCACGAAGAGCGCGAACCACAGCGCGGTGACCGGCTCGACCATCAGCAGGATCAGGATGGAGGGGATCGCCCCGATGAACGGCCCGAAGTAGGGGATGATGTTCGTCACCCCGACGATCACGCTGATCAGCATGGCGTAGGGCATTTGGAACAGGTTCATGCCGCAGAAGCAGAGCACCCCAATGATCAGCGAGTCGAGCAGCTTGCCCGAGATGAAGCCGCTGAAAATCTCATGGCTCTGGTGGGTGATGTCCAGAATTTTCTGAACCACCGGGCTGGGGATCAGGGCGTTCATCAGCTTTTTGATCTGCGCAAAGAAGCGCTCCTTGCTCAGCAGCATATAGATCGAGATGATGATCCCCAGGATGAAATTGAGCACCCCGGTGGTGACCGAAAGGGTCGCCTTCCAGACGTGGGGGATCGCGTCGGTGAGCACCCCGGTCACCGAGCTGAGCACCTGCTCGAACGCCTTCATGATCTGCTGTAAGGTCGAGGTCGGCAGGTTATACAGGTCATATTTCGCTATAATGTCGTTGGCGAACGCCTCCACACTAGTCATCCAGCCCGGGATCTGCACCGCGATACTCGTCACGCTCGAGACGATCTGCGGGATGACGATCCAAAAGAAGATGGTCAAGACGATGATGGTGACGATGTAGGTCAGAATCAGGCAGATCACCCGCCGCGTACCGCGGCGCAGGCGCTCCCCCGTCAGCCTTGCCAGCAGCCGCTCGATGGCGTTGAGAATGGGACACAGGATGTATGCGAGCACGAACCCGATGATGAAGGGGGTGAGCAGGGAAACGAAATTCCCCAGATACGCCCATATCTTCGGGAAGTTGATGATCGCCGCAACCACCACGGCCGAGACGGCAACCACCAGCACCGCATAGATCGCGATGGTGTTATATTTCCTGTTAAAGTCCGGCTTCACGCAGCAGCCTCCATTTCAAATTAAACGTCCCAGGGTATTGCAACAGCAGGATGAACCCCTTCACCCTGCTGTCAAATCAGTTCAGCCCAGCGCCTCCATAAAGACCTCGTAGCTCGCCACATCCGCGGGCGGTACGATTGCGCCGCCGGAAATCTGGGTGCCCAGGCGCTCCATGCGGCTGACGACGTCCTCCGGCACCTTGACCGAGCAGTCCAGCTTGAGGCAATTCTCAGCCAGCCCCAATGAAAGGGTTTCCCCTCCCTTGCTCCCCGCAAGGTAGCGGTTCGCCGTCTCGCACATCGCGTTGCCCACCTGCTTGACCGCCACGGCCAGCATGCCGTCCACCCGGTCGGTGCGGTCGGCGCAGATCACATACCGGCCGCTGTCCAGCGCCGCTTTGAGCGCCGCGTCCACATCGTCGAGCGCGAAGACCACCTGCGCCCGGTCCCCGAACAGCCCGGCGGCCAGCTCTCCCGCGCTGGAGTCTGTGTCCTCGGCGTAGCGGACCGCCACCTCGATCGTCCTGCCCTGCTCCCTGGCGCCGAAGGCGGCGCCGGCGCGGTAACCGTATTCATATTCCTCGCTGCGCGCATCCCGCGCCTGTGCGACGAAGCCGACCTTGCCGCCCTGTGGCATATAAGAGGCGACATAGCCCGCCAGGAAAGCGCTCTCCTGGCTGCGGAAAGTCACCCCATAGACGTTCGGCATGGGCGCGCCGGGGTCGGCATCGAGCAGTGCGAAGCTGGTGCCGGAGTGCTCCTGCGCCGCGTAGAGGAGCGGGTCGCCCATCTCCTTGCCGACGGCGAAGACCAGCTTCTGCCCCGCGAGCTTATTAAGGCTGTCCCGGTATTCTTCGCTCGATTGGCTGTCCTGCTGCTTGGCGCTTGCCGACAGTTTTTTCTTCACTGTCTCGAGGCCCTGCACCGCCTGCGCTCCCACGCCGCCGTCCGCCTGCGCGGGCGTCGCGAGTCCGACGCTGAGCTTCCCTTTGCAGCCGCCCAGCGAAACCGCCAGCACGACCGCCAGCAGCAAAGTCATGATCCGTTTCATGGTTGTCCCCCCAAAGTTGACGGCGCACACCCAAAAAGCGCGCCTTTCGCTTGTGCGCTCCTGACAATGGGCAGCTGGATCCAAAACAGGGCCAGCCCTCCATGACGGGCGCTTTTCTCTGTTTGCATAGCCGGGCGTTCCAAGGGCTTGGCCCGGGCAATCAACTGGATTTATTATAATACAGATTGCCATAATTTACAACTTCTATTCTAACTTTCGCTGCGGTTTCGGCAGCCGGACGCGTGGAAAATCTTCGGAAGCGTCTTGACAAGTTTTTTGGGTGATGCTATAATCAATCATGCTGATTGCGGCTCGTCCCTTTTGGGGATCTTGCCGGCAGCATATAAAATGCGGATATGGCGGAATTGGCAGACGCGCTAGATTCAGGTTCTAGTGGGGGCGACTCTGTGCAGGTTCAAGTCCTGTTATCCGCACCATATTTTGTCGAAAGAAGCCGAATGCTGAAAAGCAATCGGCTTCTTTCGTTAAGTATAACCTTATGTATTATTGTAAGCGATAGTTTGAAAAAAGTATTACATGGTGTATATAAATTTGTTAAAAAATAATGATACCCCGCCCTTCATTATATACATTCAACGATGCCGTTAGGCAGTATATCGTCTATTTTCAAAAAATCTTGTTTGAGAATATCATAATAAGTAATGTAATTTTCTTTTAAAATCGCAAGAGCTTCCTCTACGGAGTTCGCATTTTTGTGCTCAATATAAAACACAATTTCACTCATTATCTGAGCTAAATATGAATACAGATGCTCAATATAGATAATCAAAGACTTATTTTGCTTAAATGCCGAGTGTGTGATTTCATTCCGTATCCTATACAATCTTTGTATATGCCACCGGATTTTTTGAGTGTAATGATCTAATCTTTTAATGATTTCATCTACACTAGTTAGTAGAGAGTGGATTTCGTTACAGCGATATAACAATAAAGAGTTGCAATTACATCTTCGCTGGAGTATTGGATATTTTTCCGCATTTCGAAACAAATGGATCAATTTTTCTACAACTTCCTTTTTGTTTGGTGATTGCATGTCAATACCAATGGTTGGGTCTGAAGAAAAATTACATCTTATGCAATCTTCCGAAAAGTTACGTACGATACGGTAGACATAACGGGTGCACATTATTTCTGGAAGAACTAACTTTATATGAGAAATGATATCACCATATTGGCCGGTTCTCATCAGTGACTCCAAAGCAATCCAAAGAGAAATATATTTAGTTTCTTGAAACAATGCCGACCGACTCAGGCTGGTATATGCGAATGCGGCACCAATTTTAGCTGCGATCTCGTTCATGCCTTGGTCAACAAAAATTTGGTTCGTATCTTCAAAAAGACTATTATGACTATCAATATAGTCATAGGTTTTGAATATGTCTGTGAGCCTTAAATTTGTAGTATAATTTGTATCGGCATCATAAACAATAATTTGAGGGGAATTTGCAATCCAAGGGCTAATAATATTATAAAAAGTGGCAATGCTCAATTTGCTGTTTAGAATATTGATTGCTGACAAAACTCCAGCATAAATGTCTGTAGCGTTTATATTTAGAATTAAGTATGTGGTTATCGGAGTAATTTTTGAGCACAAATCAGGTCTTTCACGAGAATTTTCCAATATTTGTATTCCGAGTTCTGTTCGTAATCCAAGACTGCAAATTATTCCTCGAATGTTTTGAGCATCGAGTCCAGGAGATGTTTCTATCTTTAAACTATAATATACCTCAAATGATTTGAAAGGATGATCAACTAGCCGACTTTTGAATGTTTCCCACTTCTCCGTCGGGGTCTTATCGCCAGTAAAATAGGCAGCTAATTGAAATAAACCTTTTGCAGACCAGCCATTAAAAACGCATTGACTGATTAAACAACTTGTACAACTTTCTATTTTAGCATTATCTAGAGTATCGATGGATTCATTCAAGTCATCTAATATATAAGCCAAATATGAAGTTTCTAACTGGCGAATCGGTGTCTTAAGTTGGTATTTGAGTCTATTTAAGGAAATATTTTGAGTTCCGTTTTTATCATCGCTAGATTCTCCTCGAGGTTTTCCGTCGATTTTAGAAGCTAAAATGCGAAGTAGCATTATTTTTAAGGAACGATTATGCTTTTCAAGAATCTTATCCGATTTTACTATCAATAATGCTTCTTCTTTGCAATCATCAACATTTTGGCGTGAAGTTAGTAGCCCAGACATTGTCTTTTCTATTACATCCGACAGTTCCATGCAAGCAACATAGGAATTTAAAATATTGTATTGGTACATATCAAGTGTACGGCTTTCTAGCATTTCTTGCCATCTCTGATAGAAAAATATATGTTTACTATTAATTTTTCGATATTGTTGTAATCGTTCGTCGTTAGACCCTGCTAACATAATTTTTGAAGCCCCCTTTATGTATTGACATTTTTGCTAATTTCACGTATAATAATGGTGTGGAGAAATCCATACTATATATTGATATTAAGAGGCAGATTCTTTAGTGACGAGGCGCTTGCCCGCACGAAAAGAACAAGCCTCTTATTTTTTGTGTAAATGTCTCGCATTTAGCTGAAGTTTGGAATATTATAACACAAAAATGGTGATGTGTCACCTGATAAAGAGCTTGATTTGGCTGAGTCGGAATTGTCCCGCGCCAACATGATGCTGATTTATGAAAAAGGCTTTAAGGACCCGTACCGCATGATGTTTTTGAGAACCGTTCTTGAAAGTGTAAAATGCTCAACTTTGGATATGCATCTTTTTTGAGCGAAAGACACAGATTTTATTGAAAGAAGTCGACTGCTTTTTAGTAGTCGACTTCTTTTGTTTTATATTACCGCTTAATCCATTCTATAGGGTCTTGGAGTGCGCTTTTGGAATGATCCGGTGTTTCACGGCAACAATATTAACACTTAAGCAACGAAAGCGGCGGGTGAAAATGGACATTTTTGAGAACTATCTGCTCCAAATAGAAAACCAGGATCACCGCGCCCTTTTGCGAAAAACTCTGCATTGGGTCCAGAAGTCTTTTCCCCCATTGGAGCCGCGGATCGCATGGAATCAGCCGATGTTTACCGATCACGGCACGTTCATCATTGGATTCAGCATTGCAAAGCGGCATTTCACCGTCGCGCCGGAGGCAAAGGGGATGGAACGCTTTTCAAGCGAAATTGAAAGAGCCGGATACAGCCAAACGCCTAATTTGTTCCGTATCAAATGGGGCGAACCGGTCGATTATCCGCTGCTGGAACGCATAATCCAATTCAACCGGGAGGATAAGGCGGATTGTCCGACCTTTTGGCGAAAATCGGAAGTATCCCGTCAATAGGTACTCCCTGTCCTATTGGTGCTTATGAATCCATCCATATCTATCCGGTATTCCGACACTGCCCGAGGATAATTGACAAAAATACGCTCTGCCTTTACAATGAATCAAAAATAGGAGGTGGAGAGATGCCAGCGGGATTGGCTCGCTAAATGATGCAACTGCGCATGGAATCGAAAGCAAAGGAGAATCAAAACAAACCGCTTCAAGGAGAAACGGCGCCGCAGTCTCCTCGTGCTCGCGCAGTGTTCCAGCATTTGTCTTTGTATTTTAAAACAATCTCAAAATTTAGCGCAATGAGGAGAAGGCACGCATAAGTGCCGTAAAACGGAAGAATTACAGGTGTTTGGACAAAAGAAAGGAGACCCGTTATGGCGTTTCACACCTTGGCCGTCGGCGGCCTGATCCGCGATCGGAGCGGGAAGATCCTGATCGTGAAAAGTCCGCTGCGGGGCTGGGAATTTCCGGGCGGCATGGTGGAACGCGCAGAGAGCCCGCTCGTGGCCCTCATGCGGGAAATACGGGAGGAGAGCGGCGTCGCGGTCACGGTGCGGGAGCTGGCGGGAATCTACACCAACCTGGAGCGGGACATCGTCAACCTGGACTTTCGCTGCGACTACCGCTCGGGAGAGCTCGCCACCAGTGAGGAGAGCGTGGAGGTTGGCTGGTTTTCGCCGCAGGAAGCGGTGCGAATGGTGACAAACGATAAGTATGTCCCGCGCCTACGAAACCTGTTGGACGAGCGTCCCGTAATCCATTTCGCCTCGTTTTATGAAGACCCCTTTCGCTATATGATGGAAACGGAGCTTCCGAGAAAATAAGAAGCAGGGACCGCACACCGAAACGGTGTGCGGTCCCTGCTTTCTACCCACTAGCCTTCCCGCTTCTTAACCGGAAAGAGTACGCCGGTCTGCAGCTCTTCGGGGTCCCCCACCTCGTTTTCATCCCGCAGGTACCGCTCGATGGCCGGCCCGCAGACCTCGTAATCCGGGTGGGATGACAGCCACGCCCCGATGGCCTCGTAGGCGTAGCGGATGGTCTCATACGGCCCGGTGTGGGTGACCGCGGCACAGAGCGAGGCGGGCAGCGTTTTCACGTCCGGGTGCTCTCCCGCCACCTCGACCTGGGCCTCCACGTCCGCCTGCTCATAGGAAAACTCCTCCCCCAGGCAGACAAGCTGGGTGGCGCCGCTGCGGCGCAGTCCCCGCTGCTCCATTTCGCGGTAGAGCTCCGAGAACAGCTCGTGCACCTCGCCGATGGCGATGGTGCGCCGCAGCCCCAGCACCCGCCGGGATGGTGTCTCCATTAAAATGACATGGTATCTTGACAAATTGATTCCCTCCATCTTGCTCAAGTCCTCCTCCATCCGGCGAAGGGCGCGCCGCAGCTCGCCCAGCTTCCGGTAGGCCGTCACCCGCCGGCGCTGGACGGCGACAGCCAGCTCCTGAGGCCCAAGCTCCAGCAGCACCCCGATCTCAGTGAGTGAAAAGCCGTAGCCTTTGAGCGTCTCAATTTTATGCACCCTGGCGAGCTGATCCGCTTCATAATAGCGGTAGCCGTTTTCGCTTCCGGTGCTAGCCGGGTGCAGCAGCCCGAGGCGGTCGTAATGCCGCAGCATCCGCGCGCTGACCTGGCACAGCCTGGAAAATTGCCCGATGGTGAACATCGCTTTCTCCTTTCTTCTATCCTGAACCGGTCCATAAGGAGAGGATACACCTTGTCACATTGTCAAGGTCAAGAGGGAATCAAGAAAAATTTATAAGCTAGCGGATTTCATATTTAAACCGGTCCCCCAGCACGATCTGCCGGGTGCGGTGGACCGGGATGTCCGGCTCTTCGAACATCAGCTCGCGCACCAGCAGTACCGGCGTGCGTTTTTTGACCCCGAGCTGGGAAGCCTCCCACTCGTTTGCCCGCGCGATTTCGATGCTCTTGCTCGGGCGCAGCCGGGTGATCCCGAAGCGGGAAGTCAGCAGCGCGTAGATCGACTCGTGCTCCAGATCCTCCTTGATCAGTGGGCAGAAGCGCTCGGTGAAGAAATTTTCTTCGAGCACGACCGGCACTCCGTCGGCATAGCGCAGCCGGTGCAGGTAGAGGATCCGGCTGTCAGAAGCGACCCCGAGCTCGCGCACGTCCTCCTCCCCGGCGGGCCTGATCGCCACCGAGATCAGCTTGGCCCCCGGCACCACCCCGTTGCGCTGGCAGACCGAGGTAAAGCTGAGGTTTTCCATAATGTTTTCCCCGATCTTGGGGTTGCACACATAGGTGCCCTTCCCCTGCCGGCGGGTGAGGTGCCCCTCTTCCACCAGCTCGGTGAGCGCCTTGCGCACCGTCACCCGGCTGACGCCGTAGTGGTCGCTCAGCTCCATTTCGGTTGGCACCCGTTCTCCCCGGCGCAAGGAACCGGCGTTGATTTGCGAGAGCAGGTCCTCCTTGAGCTGCTTATAGAGCGGGGTGGAGGAATGTTCATCCAGCATGGTCCGCTTCTCCTCTCATTTGCGCAATTTATTAGTGCAATAAATTTATAATACAATTATCTATATTTGTATTATATAATTTTTATAATCCAAAATCAATTGGATAAAAAGAATAAATATATTAAAATTAATTAAATTAAACTGGATGATATTCTAAAATTTAAAAAACCTCTTTACAAATAAATTGTATCTATGATATTATCTGATCGTAGAACAATACATACATCGCATGAAGGAGGAAATGAAATGTTCAATTTTGACATTCCCCGGTATGAAAAGGTCGTCGGCGACGCGCTCGCGCTGCGCCCCGAAATCGAGAAGGCGGCGGACGAGATCAGCAAGCAGGGCTACTCCAACATCTTCTTTATCGGCTGCGGCGGCACCTATGCGCACTCCCTGCCGCTCAAGTACATGCTGGACACCCAGTCCGAGATCGAGTCCCACTCGGTGATCGCCGCGGAGTTCATGCTCATGGGCCACAAGAAGTTCTCGAAGGACAGCGTCTGCGTCTTCTCCACCCGCTCGGGCAACACCAAGGAGATCGTGGCGGCCGCCAAGTTCTGTAAGGACGCCGGCGCCAGAGTGGTGATGTACGTCTCGAACGCCGGGACCCCGGCCTGCGAGTACGCGGACTACCTCTTCTGCTCCTTCGCCGAGGACGATGTGCTCTGCGAAGCGATCTACCTGACCAACATCCCCTTCGTTGCGCGTATGATGTATAACGCGGGCGCTTTCCCGAAGTATGAGCAGTTCGCCGACCAGCTGCAGAAAATCACCCCCTACCTGATCAAGGGCAAGGAGCTCTATGAGGACCGCTGCAAGGCGATGGCCGAGCATCACAAGGACACCGATTACCATATGGTCATCGGCGGAGGCAACCTCTGGGGCGAGGCGTACGACTACGCGATGTGCATCCTCGAGGAGATGCAGTGGATCAAGACCAAGTCCATCCACGCCGCCGAGTTCTTCCATGGCACCTTGGAGCTCGTCGAGGAGGACACCAGCCTGATCCTCTTCTTCGGCGAGGACGAGACCCGTCCGCTGATGGACCGTGTCCTCAACTTTGCCAAAAAGATCACCAAGGAGATCAACATCTTCGACACCAAAGAGGTCGAGCTGCCCCTGGACGAGGAGTTCCGCAAATACATCTCCCCGATGATCGTCTACACCATCACCGAGCGCCTGAGCTGCCACCTCGAGCATGTGCGCAACCATCCGCTGACCACCCGGCGCTACTACCGCCAGATGGAATATTAATCGGTCCTTACCGGTGTTTTCGGGAAGCCGCGAGCCCAAGCTCGCGGCTTCCCTTTTCGTCCGCCGGAGCGCCAGGCAGCATGGACGTGCTGCCCGCCGGCGGGCCGGTGCAATCTGGACTTTCCGGGGGAACTGTGCTAGAATTTTGTCGGGAGGGGAGGGTGCGCTTGAAATGTCCGATCTGTGCGCAGGAGTATGACGGCGTGGAGTGCGCCAGCTGCGGCTACCGCTCCACAGAGCCGAAGGAGCAGGGGGAGGCTTTCTCCTGCCCGGGCTGCGGCGCGGCGGGCAGGGGCGCGTTCTGCCAGTACTGCGGCGGCCCGGCCCCGAAAAAGGAAGTGCGGCCCGCAACGAAGGAAGCGGAGCAGCCCCCGGCAAAGGGCGTTTACTCCTGTCCGAACTGCGGGACCAAAAGCACCGGGCGTTTTTGCTCGAACTGCGGGTTCGCCATCGACGCCATCTCCCCGCCAGAGCCGGTCCCGCCGGCGCGCCCGTAAAAAACGTCTATACCGCGCGGGAAAACGTGCATAAACCCGCGGCGCCCGCGCTTATGATTAGCAGGAGGAACCGGTGGTCCGCCTTCGTCCTCTGCCTGTTTGCGGGCGGTTTTGGCTTCCACAGGTTTTATGTGGGCAAGACCGGGACCGGGCTGTTATACTTCTTCACCGGAGGCCTGTTCCTGGCCGGCTGGATCTGCGACCTGATCTGTATTTTGACCGGCATATTCAGGGACGGTGAAGGGAAATATCTGAAGTAGAAACGTTGAACGCGGGAGGAGGGCCAAACCTTGGCCTTCCTCCCAATATCTTGTGCGTAGGCGGTCGGAAAGGAGAGAGCGTGTGGCAAGGGATATCTGTGCGGTGGCGCTGGCGGGCGGCGGCTCGCGGGGGGCCTATCAGGCGGGGGTCTACCAGGCTTTGCAGGAGTGCGGGATCGGGTTCCAGATCGTGACCGGCACCTCGGTGGGCGCGCTCAACGGCGCGATGATGGTGCAGGGGGACCTCGGGGAGATGCTCACCCTCTGGCAGAGGATCACCGCGCAGGACGTGGCCAACGTGGACATCGACAAGGCGATGATGAGCCCGGTGGCGGGCGCGGTCTACGCCGAGTTTTTAAAGAAGGCGGTGCGCAGCGGCGGGGTGGATATCTCGGGGCTCGAGGCCCTCATGCGCGCGGTGGTGGACGAGGAGCGCTTCTTTCGCTCCCCCACCGACTTCGGGCTGGTGACGGTGGAGTATCCCTCCCTGCATCCGGTGGTGATGAAAAAGCGGGACATCCCGCGCGGGAGGCTCTGCGACTACCTGATCGCCTCGGCCTCCTGCTTCCCCGCCTTCCCGGTCCACCAGATCGGCGAGAGCCGGTTCATCGACGGCTCCTATCACGACTACCTGCCGATCAACGTGGCGGTGGAGCTGGGGGCCACCCGGGTGATCGCGGTGGATCTCGAGGCGGTCGGGCTGCGCCAGCGCCCGAGGATTGCGCCGGAAAACCTGACCATGATCCGGCCCTCCCACCCGCTCGGACCCTTTTTGATGTTCGAGCCGGACAGTGCGCGGCGCAACATCCGCCTGGGCTACCTCGATGCGCTGCGCGCCTTCGGCAAGGCCGAGGGCGGCTGGCTGACCTTCCGCGCGGGGGAGATCGAGGCGCTGCGGCAGCGGCTGCACCCAATGCTGGAGCAGGCCGCGCAGCTGCTCGGCGAGCCGGACGGGGAATCCCTCTGGCGGCTGCTCTTCGAGCGGCAGCTGCAGCAGATCCGCCAGAGGGAGGGCGACTGGTTCGAGCGCGCGGTGCTCGACCTGGGGGAGTGGTACGCGCTGGACGACGAGGCGCTCTACACCGCCGACGGCTTTTGCTATGAGCTGCTGCTGCGCTTCAACGCCGGGGAGGCGGGCGAGAGCGCGGAGATCGCCGAGGTGCTCTCCCGGGCGGGCAGCGCGGTCCAGCTCGCGCAGCAGGCCGCCGAGTTCGGCCACCAGCGGCTGGTGGCGCACCTCTACGCGGGGATCCGTGACTTTTCCTATGGGCACGGCGAGCGCGGGGCGCTTTGCCGGGGGGCGGCCGTGCTGCAGCGCGAGGCGGCGTGCGCCATGCTGCTCTTCGCGCTCAAGCGCACCCTGGCGCAGGAAATATAAGAAGACATAAAGAGATTGGCCCGGCCCCCTTGCGGGCCGGGCTGTAAAAATGTTATAATTTGATTGTCTTTGAGCGCACTGCCTTTGTTGAAATTTTAGTACCTTAGGGGGTCGTATTGATATGGATGTCCAGGACATTAAGAAAATTCTGAACGCGACGGTTTACTGCGGGGAGGAATTCCTCGAGCGCGAGGTACATACCGCCTGCGGTTCCGACATGATGAGCGACGTGCTCGCCTTCGTCAAGGACCAGTCGGTGCTGCTCACCGGGCTGGTCAACTCCCAGGTGGTGCGCACCGCCGAGATGATGGACATGGTCTGTATCGTCTTCGTGCGGGGCAAGCGCCCGGACGAGACGATGATCACACTGGCCAAGGACTACGGGATCGTCCTGATGAGCACCGGACTGCGCATGTTCACCGCCTGCGGCCTGCTCTATGAAAACGGGCTGAAAGGCGGGTGCAACGCCTAGTGTCGGAGCCAATCAAATTATCCTATCACGTCCCGGGGGATGACTTCACCCGCGCGGGCGAGGCTTCCAGCGCGGTCAAAAAGACCCTGAAAAAGCTGGGCGTCCATCCCGATGTGGTGCGCCGGGTGGCCATCGCGATGTATGAGGGCGAGATCAACATGGTGATCCACGCCCACGGCGGGGAGATCGAGGTGGAAATCCATCCCGACATCGTCAAGATGGAGCTGCGGGACACCGGCCCCGGGATCGAGGACATCTCCTTGGCCATGCAGGAAGGGTACTCCACCGCGCCCGACGAGGTGCGCAACCTCGGGTTCGGCGCGGGCATGGGATTGCCCAACATGAAAAAATACACCGACGACATGCGCATCGAAAGTGAGCTGGGCGTCGGCACCACCGTCTGGATGACGGTGAAGAACGAATAAAACGTGCGGGCGCGCCCCAGGCGGCGGGCCCTACGAAAGGGAAAAGGTGGGTGTTGCTTTGATGGAAAGCTATTTCCATTCAGTTACGCTCGACAGGGATGCGTGCAAGGGCTGCACGCACTGCGTGAAGCGCTGTCCGACCGAGGCCATCCGGGTGCGCGGCGGGAAGGCCAAGATCATCAGGGAGCGCTGCATCGACTGCGGGGAATGTATCCGGGTCTGCCCCCATCACGCAAAGCAGGCAATCTTCGACCCCCTCTCGGTGATCGACAGGTTCCAGTATAAAATCGCGCTGCCGCCGCCGGCGCTCTATGGGCAGTTCAACAATCTGGACGATGTGGACATCCTGCTCAACGCCCTGAAGATGATGGGCTTCGACGACGTGTTCGAGGTGGCGCGCGCCGCCGAGATCGTCTCGGACGCGACCAGGCGGATGATGAGCACCGGGCTGCTGCCCCGCCCGGTCATCTCCTCCGCCTGCCCGGCGGTGGTGCGCCTGATCCGGGTGCGCTTCCCCGAGCTGATCCATAATATCCTTCCCATCCACGCCCCCATCGAGGTGGCGGCGCGCATGGCCAAACGGGAGGCCGCGCAGCGCACCGGGCTGCCGGCCGATCAGATCGGCGCCTTCTTCATCTCGCCCTGCCCGGCCAAGGTCACGGCGGTGCGCATGCCGCTGGGCTCCAGGCGCTCGGCCGTGGACGGGGTGGTCGCGGTGCGGGACGTCTACCCCAAGCTGATCCATCTGATGAAGGAGGTCAGCCTCCCCGAGGAGATGGCCGGTTCGGGCCGCATGGGGATGGGCTGGGGCTCCTCGGGCGGCGAGGCGGCGGCCCTGCTCAATGAGCGCTACCTCGCGGCGGACGGGATCGAGAACGTGATCAGCGTTTTGGAGGATTTGGAGGACAACAAGTTTACCGACCTCGACTTCGTCGAGCTCAACGCCTGCAGCGCCGGGTGCGTGGGCGGGGTGCTCAACGTCGAGAACCCCTATATCGCCAAGGCCAAGCTGAAAAGGATCCGCAAGTACCGCCCGGTGAGCTGCAACCACATCGAGGACGAGGTCCCGCGCGAGGTGAAGTTCGACCAGGCGGTCGAATACCAGCCGGTGATGGAGCTCGACCCGGACATCCGGGTGGCGATGGAGAAGCTCGGGCGGATGCAGGCCATCGAGCAGAGCCTGCCCGGGGTGGACTGCGGCTCCTGCGGGGCGCCGACCTGCCGGGCGCTGGCCGAGGACGTGGTGCGCGGCTTCGCCAGCGAGGACGACTGCATCTACCGCCTGCGGGAGATGCGCGAGGCGATCGAACGGCTCCAGGAGAGCCAGAGCGCCATCAAGGAGTAGGAGGTCATTTCCATGAAACAGGTAAGCGAGCTGGCAAAGGCTCTGGGCTTCGAGGTCGTCTGCCCCGGGGAGGACCCGCACCGGGAGGTCAGCGGCGGGGTCTACTGCTGCGACCTGCTCTCGATCGCGATGGGCCGCGCCAGGAGCGACGGGGTCTGGGTGACGGTGATGGCCAACGTCAACGCGGTGGCGGTGGCGGTGCTCTGCGACGTGGCCTGCGTGGTGATCGCCGAGGGGATGGCGATCGACGAGACGACCAGGCAGAAGGCGGTTGACCAGGGGGTCTGCCTGCTGCACACCGACCTGCCCATCTACGACGCCGCCAAGGCGGCCGACCGGTTTTTGAGCGATGAAGCTTAGCTACGATTTACATATCCACTCCTGCCTCTCGCCCTGCGGGGACAACGACATGACGCCCAACAACATCGTCAACATGGCGATCCTCAACGGGCTTGACGTCATCGCGCTCACCGACCACAACTCCTGCAAGAACTGCCCGGCCTTTTTGGAGGCGGCGCAGCGCAGCGGGATTCTGGCCATCCCCGGCATGGAGCTGTGCACCAGTGAGGAAATCCACGTCGTCTGCCTCTTCCCGGAGCTCAGGCAGGCGATGGCTTTCGATCGGGAGGTCTACCAATACGTCCCGCCCATCAAAAACGACCCGCGTATCTTCGGCGAGCAGCTGATCCTGGACGGGGAGGATCGGCAGATCGGGCAGGAGGAGCGCCTGCTCATCAACGCTTCATCCATCCCGATCGACGGGGTGGGCCCGCTCGTTTCGCGCTTCGGCGGCTTCTGCTTCCCGGCGCATGTGGACAAGGACGCCTACAGCGTGCTCTCCAGCCTCGGGTTCATCCCGCCGGAATGCGGCTTCACCACGGTTGAGGTTAAAAATCCCGACCGTTTTTTTGCCGTGCCGGAGAACCTGCAAAAGATCAAGGGCATGCTGGCGGTGACCGATTCGGACGCGCATTATCTCTGGGACATCGCGGACGGGCAGCGTTTTCTGGACCCGCAGGCCTGCAGCGCGCGCAGCGTGCTGGAATACCTGCGCCGCGGCGGGGCATAATGGTTTTGTTCCTTTCTGTAGAAAAACAAAATTAGGGGTTGATTTCCCCGGAGAAATCCAGTATAATAATTAGGCGTGATAAAAAGCATGCGGTGGACAAGCCCGCCGCGCAAAAAAATTGAATAGCTGTATACGGAGATGTCGCCTAGCTGGTCGAGGGCGCACGACTGGAAATCGTGTAGGCGTCAAAAGCGTCTCGAGAGTTCGAATCTCTCCATCTCCGCCACAATCCCGCTTAGAGCCATTCTAAGCGGGATTTCTTTATTTAAAAGCCACTCACAATGATTAACGAACGTATAGGCGGGAACAGCGGCGCCGGCGGGATCGGGGTATTTGCTCCATCATTCGCTGCCCAACCTGCAAGGGCCAGCGGACCGCTCATATCGCTCAAAGACACGCCCACGCGCTTCCTGGATATCATGCCGGACGCGAGACATGTCGCGCGGGGCGGGGGCTCCTGGACCTCCGGGGAGTCTTCTGGCGCCGCCATGGCGTTTGATCCCATGCGCTTGCGGAAAACCATGCAAACGCGCTTCAACGCAGCTAAAAAACAGAACGGCGTAACCTCAATAGAGGTTACGCCGTTGAGGTCTGCCGCATTGCAGCGCAGCCCCTGGTTTCTTTTTACTGGAATTCACAGTGTGGGGCGCCGGGTCATGAAACACTTGATGACCCGATGGTCAGCGTCTCCTGGGCGGAGGTATAGCCCAACACGGAGGCGGAGAACCGGTAGGAGCCCGGCACCGTCAACGCGTTGGCCGTAATCGTCATCCTCGCTTCATTCCGTAAGAACCTTTCGATATTGATAGACGCGGCGGGCTCGCTGTCCCATGTGACGTTTAGGCTGGTAGCGTCCGGGACACCCTGCGCAGTGATGGTATACATTACGTTGTCGCCGATTCTATCCGTCATCGTGCCGCTCCCGCTGATGATAACCTGCCTACTCTGGACGGTGTACCAGTCGGAGCGGACGTTGCCGCTGGTATCCCCCTTACCCTCCACGCGCACCCGAACTTCATCCCCCGCCTTCACGTCGGTCCCGTCGATATAGAGCGAGGAATCCGTCTCGCCGCCGAGGGCGCTCATACCGCCGGATGTCCGCACGAACCACTGGTAGCCCGCGCGGCCGTACGGCCACGCATAGCGGTAGGACACCTGTGCGTTCACCGTCTTGCCCACACTCACGTCGCCGACAATGCTTACGCCGGTGATGTAGTTTCTATTATTGAGACTCTGGACGGTGTACCAGTCGGAGAAGGCGTTGCCGCTGGTATCCCCCTTGCCTTCCACGCGCACCCGAACTTCATCCCCCACCTTCACGTCGGTCCCGTCGATATAGAGCGAGGAATCCGTCTCGCCGCTGAGGGGATACACGCTGCCGGCGGATGTCCGCACGTACCACTGGTAGCCCGCGCGGCCGTACGGCCACGCGTAGCGGTAGGACACCTGTGCGTTCACCGTCTTGCCCACATTCATGTCGCCGACAATGCTTACGCCGGTGATGTAGTTTTCATCATCGCGGCGGTTACCGTCACTGCGGGAGGAGGACGGGCTTTCCGCCCTGCCGCCCGCGATCCGGTTCACTTGCGGGACGTTTGAGCCAAAGGTCGCTTTGAGGGCGGCTCCGCGATTGTTGAGTGATACCAGGCCGACCTCGGCGTTCCTCTGGAGTGAAGCTACTGCTGGTCCGTTCATCGCGACATGACCGGCTCGTCCGTAGATGAACGCCGTTCCAGAGAAGTTGAGGTTAAAGGTTTCCACGCTCGCATCGGATTTCAGGTAGAAGCGCGTATCACCGAGGGAGGCGTTGAGCGTGATCGTGTCGAAAGTGCCGGAGAGTGCAAGCTGAATACTCGTGCCCAACGCGATTTTGCGGTCGTCGCCATTTTTGTCCGTAAAGCGCACGCAGAGCTGCCCTGTAGGCTCATAGCGGTAGAAAGCAATGTCGAACCCTTCGCCGCCCACGGCGAAACTGCCGGTCTGGACGCCGCCCTGGCGGATGGTTAGCGTATCGCCGGAGAGGGTCAGAAAACAGATTTCAGCCTGTGGCTCCGGCAAGGCCGCAATCGCGCTGGAACCGAAAGCGCATACCATCATTACCGCTGTAAGCAGACACCACAGGCAACGCGTACTTCTTCTCATTTGAATCATTTTCATTGGCACCTCTTTTCAAATCGTTGCCCGCAGCGTATATCGCGGGACTGGCGTTTATTATCCATACAGCACTCCATTTCCAATTATAGTTTGGATTGCCGTCAATTTCCTTGTCATCCTCTCCGCCTTCCCCCCGTCTCGTGCCGTCGACACGGGCAGTGAATTCAGGAGCGGGAACAATGCCGCCAGCAAAGCAATCATTGGATTTGGAGAAGTCCTTTCAGTTTGTTAATAAATGCGTCATTTATCGCGCTGCGAATTTTTTAGTCAGACGCTTTCCACACACCGCGCGCTCCATCTGTAAAATTCTCCTGACTTCATTATAGGAAAAACCCCCTCGGATTTCAATAAGCTGGCCGGGACTTGCAATTTTTGGCCGAAAATAGCATTGACAAAATGGTCTTGACAGAGAAATAATTTCAGTGCTGGGGAAGGAGCCTTATTATTTGAAAGCCATGGCGTGGTCGAGGCTGGTAGTCACAAACACCAGGGCAACCTGCCGGTCCCTCTCCCAGATTTTTCCGGCGGTAGTAATGCCGGATACCCCCTCCACATGTCTGATCCAACGTCCTCACTCTTGTCATCCGTAAAGCTGGTGAACGTGTTGATATTTTCCAGCACCCGTGGCCCAGTAAACCGGTGCGGAGTTTTCCTTATCTCCCACGAGGCCGTTTTCAGCACCGATCACGCCTTCATAATCAGCTTGAGGGTAGCGGAACAGGATGCACTGAAATTTCACGCCGTCCCATATCATAAAAGTGGTCGATGTAACTTTATCCGGATGTTCCCCGGCAACAGAGCAGGCCGTTGACTAAAGTCAACGGCCTGCTCTTTACACCCCGACCCATTGTCCCGAGGAGGCGCTTTGGAAGGCGGCCTCGCAGAGCTCCATGTCCCGTGCCCCCGCCGCAAAGTCCGCGTAGTCCCGCCGCGTCCCGGGGTCCTTGAGCGATCGGTAAAACTGCTTAAACCCCTGGTAGAACGCCCCCGGAAACCCCTCGCCGTGCCCCGCCGGGTAGGAGATCAACTCCGCCGTCCCCCTATCGCAGTCCGACGGGTCCTTTTGCAGCAGCAGATTGCCCCCCTCCCGGCGCCCCAGCTCCAGCTGGTCCGGCCGTTCCAGCTCCCACTGCGCCGACTGTTTCGTCCCCGAGACCTGCAGCCGCAGGCTGTTCTTCCTCCCCGCGCACATCTGCGAGAAGTAAGCGCTCCCCACCGCTCCTCCCTCAAAACGCAGCAGCACGCTCGCCAGGTCCTCCGTCTCGACCGGCTCCTCAACGTACCCGGTATCCGGCCCCGCCTTCGCAAAGGTCGCAAGCTCCCCCTTCGCCCGCTTTCGCACCGGGTACCAGGTTTTAAACTGCGCCATCATGCCCGTGATCCGCTTCCCCGTCACATACTCCGCCAGGTCCAGCCAGTGCGAGCCAATGTCCGCCACCGTGCGCGTGCGCCCCGACTGCTCCTTCGACAGCCGCCAGCTGTAGTCCGTCTGGTAGAGCAGCCAGTCCTGCAAGTAGGCTCCGTCCACCGAGATGACCTCTCCCAGCTCCCCTCCCAGACAGAGGGTGCGCAGCCGGTGGGCCATGGGATAGAAGCGGTTGTGAAAGTTGACCATGTTGCCGTTCCCCCGCTCCTGCGCCAGCGCGGCGAGCTCGCGGGCTTCCTCCACCGTGCGGGTGAAGGGCTTCTCGCAGACGACGGCGAGCGAGCGCTCAATCGCCGCCTTGGCGATGGGATAATGCAGGTGGTTGGGGGTGCAGATATGCACCGCGTCTAAGGTCTCCTGAGCCAGAAGCTCCTCCCAGTCCTCGCACCAGAACGGGACATGGTAGCGGCCTGCGATCTCCTGCGCCCCCACCGGGGCGCAGACGGCGGCCACCTCCACCCCGGGCAGGCGGCGCAGCGCGTCGATATGCGCCATCCCGACGAAGCCCAGACCGATCACCCCGACTTGGCAGCGTTTCATCCTCATGCCTCCCTTCTAGCATTTCCCGGCGCGCAGAGTCGCCGTGGCGGTGCGCCCGATGCGCTCGCGGTCGATTTTCGCCCCCAGCCCGGGAGCCTTCGGGGCCGCTACCATCCCGTTTTTGTCCGGGCGCGGCTCGTCGAGCAGCCCGAAGCGCTGGCCGCAGTCGGGGAGCATCACCTCGTACCAACGGCAGTTCGGGATGGCCAGCGCCGCGTGCAGGTTGGCCACATTGTTGAGCGAATTCGCCCCGTGGTGGATGGCAAATTCCATCCCGAATGCCTCGGCCAGCTTGGCCGCCCCCAGCACCGGGGTCAGCCCACCCTTGACCGCCACGTCGCCGCGCAGGTAGTCGCTCGCCCCCTGCAGCAGCCAGGGGACGTATCCCTGCACCCCGTAGCCGGGATACTCGGTGGCCATCACCGGGATGTCGAGCTTTTGGCAGAGCTTTTGGTAGGAGGCCACGTCGTTTTCCGGCAGCGGGTCCTCGAACCACTCATAGCGCAGCTCCTCGAGAGAGCGGCCGGCCTGCAGCGCGCCCGCGTAGTCGTAGCTCCACATCGAGTCGAGCATCAGCGGGTACTCCTCCCCCGCCGCCGTGCGCACCGCGCGGCAGACGGCGATATCCTCCCGCCAATCCCTCGCCGGGGGATGGATCTTGTAGCCCTTCCAGCCCTCCTCCTTGCAGCGCAGCACCTCCTCGGTGTAGTCCTTTACCCCGGGCAGGGACTGGGAGCTGGCATAGGCCGCGACCTCCTCGCGGCATCCGCCGATCAGCCGGTAGAGCGGCAGCCCCGCCTTCTTGCCCGCCAAATCCCACAGCGCGATATCCACCGCGCCGACCGCGCGCCGGGTGGTGCGCCGCCGCTGCCGCCAGTCGTCGATCTTACGGTAGAGCTCCCCCCGCAGCAGCGGGTCCTGCCCCAGCAGCACCGGCGGCAGCGCCTCTATCAGGCTCCCCGCGTCCGCCGTGGCTGGGCAGACCGACGAGCCGAGGAAGGCGTTTCCCTCCATCCCCTCGTCGGTGTGGATGCGCAGCAGTCCCAGCTGCACCTCGCCAAAGCCGCTGCCGTAGGCCGCGTCCGAAAGCCCTTGCAGCCCCTCCCAGGGGAAGAGGGTCAGGGACATCCCGGTGATCTTCATCGCGCCGCCTCCTTTTGAAACAGCCCCTTCATCCCTTGCAGAGTGGCGGTGCCCTGCTTGACCAGGAATTCTTCGTCCCCGCCCACCGAGATCAGCCGCGCGCCCCGCGCCATCCATTCCTCCACAATCTCCGGCATGTATCCCATCGACACTCCGAACGGCCGCCCGTCCGCGCGGCACTTCTCCCCGATCTCGTCGAGCAGCCCCAGCAGCTGCGGATCGCGCAGCTGCCCGATCTTCCCGATCGAGGCCGACAGGTCCATCATCCCCACCACAAACGCGTCGATCCCCGGCACGCTGAGGATCTCATCCAGGTCGCGCACCGCGTCGATGTGCTCGAGCTGCGCGATCACCCAGGTCTTCTTCGCCTGCTCGAAGTACTCCTCCATCGGGGTGAGCCCGTAGCGGATCGCCCGCCCCGGCGCATAGCCACGGATCCCTTCGGGCGGGTATTTGCAGGCCGCCACCGCGGCCGCCGCCTCCTTCGCCGTACGGATGAAGGGGAAGATCACCCCGTCCACCCCGATCTCCAGCACAGGCTTTACCAGCACCGGGTCGTTCCAGGGCACGCGGTAGAAGGCCGCCGCGCCGTTCGCCTGCGCGGCGCGCACCTGCGCGGCCACCATGTCGAGCGTCAGGGCGCTGTGCTCCCCGTCGATCCAGATATAGTCGTACCCCTCCATCGCGAACAGCTCGCTGAAGCTCGCCTCCCGCCATTTCACATGCGTCCCGATGGCCAGGCCACCGTTTTCCAGCTTCTTCTTTAATTCGTCAATTCGGAACATTTCGTCCCCTCCTTCTTGCTCAGACCCTCTCGGGGGTCAGGCCCCCGATCAGGCGGCAGGCCTCCCGCAGGGGTTCGGCCCAGTCGCCGTGGATGGCCGCGATGTGGTGGATGTACGGCCCGCAGACCAGCTTGCGCTCCCAGGCGGGCCAATCGTTCGTCTCGATCCAGAGGTAGTTCCCGCCGGTGGGCGGCCCGTCGGTGCCCGCGGCGTTCTCGACAAAGAGGCGGTAATCCCCCCGCTCGTCGTCGAACCGGCAGAGGGTCAGCGTGCCGCCCCGCAGCTCGTATTGCCCTTTGCAGTCCACCACCGCCGGCATGACCCCGGACTCGCACAGCGATTTCGGGAAGGGCCCGCAGTGCCAGAGCAGCTCGGCGTTGTCGTTTTGCGGATGCCGGATGGTCAGGTCGGCCAGGAAGGGCACCCCCTCCCCCCGGCTGACGGCGTAGAGCAGGGCCGCCGAGACCGCGCCGTGGATGTCGCACTCGCAGGCGACGGGCAGGCCCTTTTCGGCGGTGTCGCCGTTGGCGAAGCAGGGCACGATCCCCAGCATATCCGGGAAGGTGTGCCAGCAGTCGGCCGCCAGCGCGTCGAGGTTGTAGCGCCTCGCCAGACGCAGATAGGCGCACTCGAGCGCCGCGATCTTGTCGAGCTGTCCGCCGTCTATGGCCGAGCAGTCGGCCTTTTCCGAGATGTCCTGCACGACGGCGTCAAACTCCCCGTCCCGCGCGCGCAGCACGTCCTGGACCTCTTCGAGCACCTCGGCCCCGGTGATGGCTACCACGTCGATCCCAAAGCGTTCCAACAGCCGGTTTTCGTCCACCCGCACGCTCAAAAACTGCCGCGGGCGCACGCTGAGCTGCCCCACCCGCAGCGCGCGCAGCCGCCGGGCCGCGGTGGCGGCGCCCAGGAAGTCCCGGATTCCCTTTTCCAGCTTCGGGCTGTCCAGCCAGCAGTTTTCGATGTAGGAAAAGGGGATTCCCCGGCGGCTCAGCGCCTTGCCGCTGACGAACAGGCCGCACTGGGTATCGGTGTGGCGGGTGGCATAATTTTCTGGCGGCGCGTCGTCGCGCGCTCCCCACAGCAGGGTGGGAACCCCCAGCGCGGCGGCGAGCTTCGCCACCGCCTCCTCCTGCCCGAAGTTAACGTGCGGCAGGAACAGCGCGTTGACCCCGCGCTCGCGAAAGCGGCGCACCACCGCGTCGATCTCGCCGAGGTCCATCAGCAGCCCGTCCTCGCAGACCCCTTCAAGGTCCACCACCTCGAGATCGGGTATTTTACCGAAGATTTCATAGAGCCCGGGCATCACCTTCGCCTTGCTCTCGAGCGCGTATTCGCGCGGCGGGAAAACGTCCCGCCGGGTCGGGGCGACGCCGAGCACTACTTTATAATCACCAAACAACGGATACACCCTTTCTTGTCCTAAATGATCCACTCACGGGGGTCTGTGACCCCCATGATTGCGCACTGGCGCCTTCGGCGACCCCCATGATTGCGCATATCGGGCGCGCTAGCGCACGTAGCGGATCGCAACCGTTTTCTCCTGAGACATGGTCAGCAGGCTGTAGCGTCCGCCTTCGCGCCCGAGGCCGCTCATCTTGTAGCCGCCGAACGGGATTTCCAGCCCGCGCCAGGTCGAGCAGCCGTTTAGCACCACCGTACCAGCCTGCAGCTTTGAGGCCACCCGCAGCGCCCGGATCATATCCCCGCTCATGCACCCGGCGTTGAGGCCGTAGCTGGTCTGGTTGGCGAGTGCGAGCGCCTCCTCCTCGGTATCGAAACCGATGATCGGGAAGACCGGCCCGAAGATCTCCATGTCCTTGGCCACGTCCATGTCCGGGGTCACGTCCACGAGCACCGCCGGGGTGAGGAAGGCGCCCTTGCGCTCCCCGCCGTAGAGGAGCTTCGCCCCCTGGCGCACCGTATGGGCGATCTGCTCCTCGACCTCCTTGGCCGCGCGCTCGTTGATCAAGGTGCCAACGTCGGTCGCCGGGTCGGCCGGGTCTCCGGTTTTAAAGCCCGTGAGCCACTGGACCAGTTTCCCTGCAAAGGCGTCCTTGACCGAGTTGTGGACGATGTAACGCTTGGAGGCGCAGCAGGTCTGCCCGCAGTTGCGCAGGCGCATCCAGCACTCCTGCACCGCGTGGCCCAGGTCCGCGTCCCCGAAGATGATGAACGGGTCGTTGCCGCCCAGCTCCATGATCATCCGGTGCAGATAGGGCGCCGAATTGCGGCAGATTTCGATCCCCACCTCGGTCGAACCGGTGAAGGAAATTGCGTCCACCTTCTCTGAGCGCACCACCATGTCCCCCACGTCCGCCCCATGGCCGGTGACGATCTGGGCAACGTCGCCCGGAACGCCGGCCTCGATCAGCAGCTCGGTGTAGCGGATTAGCGAGAGGGTCACGTCGGTCGGCGGCTTGATGACCACGCTGTTGCCCATGACCAGCGCGGCGGCCACCTTCTGGGTCAGGGTGTCGAAGGGGAAGTTGAAGGGTGCTATGCACGCCACCACCCCCAACGGCTCGTAGCGGGTGAACTGCACGTCGCCCATGCAGCCGGCCGCCGACAGGTCCATAAAGGAGCTGCCGGCGAGATGCCGCGCCTCCTCGCAGAGGTTTTTAAAGATTTCCACCGTCACATCCAGGTCCTCGCCGCACTGCCGGATCGGCTTGCCCATCTCGGCGCAGAGCAGCGCGCACAGCTCGTCCCGGTGCGCCTCAAAGACCCGCGGCACGTTTTCCAAAACCGCCGTGCGCGCGTCCATCGACATCGCGCCCCAGCGCTCCGCCCCCTGCCGCGCCAGCGTGAGGCAGCGCTCCACATCCTCTTTCCCGGCGCTCGGGAAGGTGCCGATCACCTCGCCCGTCGCGGGATTAATCGCATTGAGCACCTCCCCGCCCGCCGCCGGACATTTCTTTCCACCGATAAGCATTTCCATCTTCGTTTCTCCCTTCTGTTCTCTAGGCTTTGTTTTGGCTGCCGAACAGGGCGATCTTGTGCATCGCCTCGTCATGCACCGCCCGCTGCACCTCGGCGCAGAGCTCCAGGTAATTAAGCCCCGCGGCCCGCTGGCGCACCCGTCCGATCGCCGCCTGCGCCAGGTCGGTGTGGATGTTGACCTTGCAAATCCCACGCTGCACACAGGCGTGAAACTGCCCATCCGTCAGGCCCGACCCGCCGTGGAGCACCAGCGGCTTGTCGGTGGCGGCGGCGATCCGTTCCAGTACGTCGAGACGCAGGTTCGGCACCGCCGTATAGACCCCGTGCGCCGTCCCGATCGAGACGGCCAGCGCGTCCACCCCGGTACGCGCGAGGAACTCGCCCGCCTCCTGCGGGTCGGTGTAGGCCGCGCCGTCGTTTTGCACGGCGCCCACCGAGACGTGCCCGAGCTCGCTCTCCACCGAAATCCCCTTCGGGCGGCAGAGTCCAACCGCCCTTTTCGTCTGCGCGATGTTCTCCTCCAGCGGGAGGTTGGAAACATCGAGCATCACCGAGGTGTAACCCGACTTTACCGCCCGCTCGATGAGCGAGAGGTCGAAGGCGTGGTCGAGGTGGATGCACACCGGGATATGGTAGCGCTCTGCCACCGAGCGCACCATGCCCGGGAACTCCTCGAGCTTCATCACCGGCGAGAAGCCCTCGCCGTAGGCCACGATCAGGGGCGAGCGGGCCTCCTCGGCCGCCGCGAGCACCCCGTGCAGCATGGACAGGTCGAACACGTTCATGTGCGGCACGGCATAATGCCCCGCCCGCGTCCCCTCAAGGATTTCAGAAAGCGTTACCAGTTTCATCTTCGTTACTCCCCTTCATCAGTTTCATCGCCTGTTCGAGGTCCTTAAGACCGCCCGCGGCGCCGTGCGCCGTGGTGGACAGGGCCCCCGCCGCCGCGGCCAGCCGCGCGCATTGCCTATCGCTCCAGCCGAAGGACAGCCCCGCCAAAAAACCGGCCACGAAGTTGTCCCCCGCGCCCACGGTGTCCACGACCGGGACCGGGTAGGCGGGGACCATGAGCTCCCGTCCCCCCGCCGCCAGCAGGCAGCAGCGGGAGCCCGCTTAGCGGCGCGCGCCGAGCTTTAAGACCACCCCGCGCGCCCCCGCCGCTTGCAGGGCGCGCGCCGCTAAGCGCGGCTCCCGCTCCCCGGTGAGCACCGACGCCTCGCCGATACTCGGCAAAAACCAATCCAGCTGCCGGATCACCGGCAGCAGCTGGGCCGTCATCTCATTTTGGTCGTAGTCCCCCGGCGGCAGTACGGCGTCCGCCGCGGTGAGCACGCCCTGCGCCCTGGCCCGGCGGCAGACCTCCCCAAGGCCCGGAAAGTCCATCCCCGAATGGGGCATGAGGCTGCCGATGCAAAACACCTTGGCGCGCGCGATCATCCCCTCGTCGAGCATGTCGGCCTGCAGCGCGTTGCCGCCGCTCTGGAAGGACCAGAACCGGTGCTCCCCGCCGGGGAGCAGGTTGACGGCCGACAGGGTGGTTCGCCCACCGCGGCGCACCGCACCGACGTCCACGCCGGCACGGCGCAGCAGAGTCAGCAGCAGCTCGCCGCCGAGGTCCTCCCCCAGCTGGCCAAGGAAGCCCACCGATACCCCGAGCCGGCGCAGGGCCAGCGCTTCGTTGAGCGCGTCCCCGCCGGGGGCGAGGGAGGCGTCGCGCAGCGGGCCGTCATGCTCCAGCATGGGCGGGCGCACCGTGTCGAGCAGCACATCCACCACCGCGTGGCCCGCGCAGACCACCTGCAATTTTTCTTCCATCTCCGACACCTTCTCCCGATATTTGACAAGCTCTGTTTTTTCGGCTAAGCTAACCATATTCGCAGAATTGCATTAAATATTTTTGGTATATCCTACCAATTGGAGGCCGTTATGATCCGTGTCGCCGTCATCGAGGACAACTACTACACCCGCCAGGCGATCCTGCGCGCCATCGACTGGGCGGCGCTCGGCTGCGTGATGGTGGGCGAGGCCCCGGACGGTCTGGAGGGCGAGCGGCTGATCCGCAGGGAGAGCCCCCAGATCGTCGTCACCGACATCCGCATGCCCGGCTACAGCGGGATCGAAATGGTGCAAAACCTCAGCGCCCTCCCATCTCCGCCCAAGGTGATCGCGGTGACCGGCTACCAGAGCTTCGCCTACGCCCAGTCGTTTTTAAAGCTGGGCGCGGTGGATTACCTGTTAAAGCCCCTGAAAACCGAGGAGCTCTGCGAGGCGGTGCGCCGGGCGGTCGGCCTCATCCGGCAGGAGGAGGAAGCCAAGGAGGAGCTTTCCTCGCTGCATACCGAGCTCTCCCGCTCGCGCCTCTCCCTGCGCGCACAGGCGCTTTCTGCGCTGCTGCTCGACTCCTCCGGGAAGGAAGAGGAGCTGCGCCTTCGCCTGCAAAAGGCCGGGATCGCCTCCGCCGTCTACGCCGTGGCCAAGCTAATTGTCCCGGGCGTGCCCGCGCTCGAAGGGCTGCTGCCGGCGCTCGAGCGCGGCTACTCGCTGAAAATATGCTACCTCGCCTCCGAGCGCCAGCTCTTTTTGTGGAGCGAACGCCCCGTTTCCCCCGAGCGCTTTTGCGCCCGCGCGCTCGAGGCCATGGGGTCCCTGCGCCAGAAGCTGGGCGAGTGCCAGATCGGCCTGAGCCGTCCGGCGAAGGAGCTGCGCCAGGCCGATGGCTGCTGCGACCGCGCCAAGGGCGCGGCCGAGGCGCTGCGCCTGCGGGGCGCAGCGGCCGTCTCCCTCGCCGCTGCGCGCGAGGAGGGCGAGCTGCCCGAAGCGCCGGACATCGCCGGGCTTTGCCGATCGCTGCTCGCCCCGGGCGAGCCCGCAGCGCTCGCCCGGACGGCCGTGGGCGGGATCGTCGAGAGCACCGGGAGCATCTACGCCATGCAAAACTGCCTGATCCAGCTGTGCCAGGCGCTGTTGCGCGAGCGCCCGGACAAGGACAAAGAGCTGCCGCGGCAGGTGATCCGCAAAATCCGGGACCTTTCCAGTGCCGGGGAGGCCGCGCAGTTCCTGGAAGAATTCCTGGCCCCGCTGCGGGAGCGGGAGCAGTATGAGGAGTGCTCCCCCCTGGTGCGCGCGGCGCTTAGCTATATCGGTTCGCACTACCAGGAGGAGATCACCCTGCAAACCCTGGCCGACACCTTCTTCCTCGCCCCGGCCTACCTGAGCACCCTCATCAAGCGCCAGACCGGCAAGGGGTTTGTCGACCTGCTCACCGGGGTGCGCATCGAGCGCGCCAAGGAGCTGCTGCGCGACGTGAGGCTGCAGGTGCAGCAGGTATCGGGGCTGGTGGGTTACCGGGATTACGCCTACTTTTACCAGGTCTTTAAAAAGCAGACCGGCCTCTCCCCCAAGGAGTACCGCCAGCAAAATTGTTGAGCCTCCGCGCTTTGGAAAGGAGCCCTTCCCGATGAAACGCCTCTATTCCCGCTTCCTCGATCTGAGCCTGCGCACCAAGCTGCTCGTCTCCTTTTTGCTGGTGATGGCTACCCTGGTCACCGTCACCGGGGCGACCAACTACGCGCTGAGCTACAACATCAACCGCACCCTCGCGCTGCGCTACACCAACGCGGCCAACGCCCAGATGATCATGAGCCTGGAGCAACGCACCCAGGACATCGAGGACACCCTGTTTTTACAAACCCAGTCCCCCGGCCTGCTGCGCGCGCTCGGCGCGGCGCAGGGGGCGACGGAGGACTTCTCCAACCGCCAGCGCCTGGTGGCCGAGCTTGAAAGCCTGCTGCACGCCTCGGACTACTACGACTATGTGCTGCTGATGGACGGGGGCGGGCGACTCTATGAGCTGACCAAGCGCTCGAAGGAGGACCTGCCGGATCTCGACTTGGCAGCGCTGCAGCAGGAGCTCTATGCCCTGCGCGGCTCCTGCTCCTGGACCCAGGACGGGGACACCATCCGGGTGGGACGCTCCATCATCAGCGCGCAAAACTTGCAGGACCTCGGGACCATCGTGGTGGGGATCCCCGCCAGCGCCTTCGAGGGGTTCTATTCGGACGTGCGGGACTCCTCGATCGACTCCACCGCCTTTTACAACGCCCAGGGCGAGCCGATCTTCGCGGTCGAGCCCGGCGACCCCGCGCTGCAGCGCCTGGCCTATGAGACCTATTTGCAGGGCGGCGGCACGCGCGAGCCGAGCTTCTCCACCCTCGACTACGGCGGTGAGAGTTACCTCGTCACCGGCATGAGCAGCCGGCGGCAGGACTGGAAGCTGGTCAACGTGATCGACACCCGCTTCATCGCGCAGGATTTGCGGATCATCCTGCGCACCATCTTCCTGCTGTGCGGGGTGCTGCTGCTCTTCGCGGTGCTCATCGCGGTGCTCATCTCCCGCAGCATGACCGAGAACGTGGACATTTTGATGAAGAACATCGACATCATCGCCAGCGGCGACTGGGGGGTCAAGGTGGTGCCAACCAGCCGCGACGAGATCGGGCGGCTGGCGCTGCGCTTCGATTTCATGCGCGAGCGGATCATCGCCCTGGGCGAGCAGGTCGCGAGCGAGCGGGAGGATCGCAAGGCGCAGGAGCTCCGGCTGCTCGAGGCGCGCTACGCCGCGCTGCGCAGCCAATATAACCCCCACTTCCTCTACAACGTCCTCGACTCGATCTCCAGCCTCGCGCTGCTGCGCGGGGAGGAGGAGATCAGCTCGATGATCATCATGCTCACCGACATGCTGCGCGCGAGCGTGAGCCGCACCGCCCCCGCGGCCCCCCTGCGCGACGAGGTGGAATACGTCTCCAAGTTCACCACCCTCTATGAGCAGATTTACCAGGGGAATGTGGGCTTCACCTACGACGTGCCAAGCGGGCTGATGGGGATGGAGGCCCCCTCCTTCGTGCTGCAGCCGCTGGTGGAGAACGCCGTGCTGCACGGGATCGAACGCAAGAGCGGGGTGGGCCAGGTGCTGATCCACGCCGAGGAGCGCGCGGGGGACCTGGTCCTCACCGTGGTGGACAACGGCGCGGGCTTCGAGCTGCCGCCGGACGAGGCGCTCGTCCCCCGCCCCGCCGGGGGCGGGCACCATGCCCACATTGGGCTGTATAACGTCCAGGAGCGCATCCGCCTGCGCTACGGCGAGGGATACGGCCTCTTTATCGAATCGAAGCCGGGGGCGGGCACCAAGGTCGAGGTGCGCCTGCCGCTGCGCCCCTATGCGGACTAAAACTCGATCATCACCTTGAGGGCCTCCTCGCTGTGGGCGAGCGCGTACTCGAACGCCCCGGGCGACTCCGTAAAAGGGAACACCCGGTCCGCCAGCGCGCGCAGGTCGACTTTTCCGGCCGCCACCGCGGCGATCGCCGCCGGGTAGCAGCCCCGGTAACGGAAGACCCCGCGCAGCTGCAGCTCCTTCTCGTAAAAGTTATAGTAGTCGAAGGGCGCGTCGTGCCCGATATTGCCGACCTGCACGCAGACCCCGCCCCGCCGGCAGAGCCCGGGCAGGCTGTAGGCTCCCGCCGCGCTGCCGGTGCAGTCGACGGCGATGTCCACTCCCCGCCCGCCGGTGCATTCCAGCACCCCGGCGGTGAAGTCCCCGTCCCCGGCGCTTAAGGCCCCGAGGCTCTGCGCGCGCTTCAGACGGAAGCCGCTCAGGTCGTGGACGAAGACCTCCTCCACCCCGCGCAGGCGCAGGGAGAGCAGCGTCATGATCCCGATGCATCCCGCCCCGACCAGGGCGGCGCTTTTGCCCGGGGCCGCCCCCCCCCGCGCGCGGCGGCGTGCAGCCCGACGGCGAAGGGCTCGAGCATGGCCCCGCACAGGGTGTCCATCCCAGCCGGGAGCCTATGGCACATGCGCGCCGGGAAGGCGAGGTACTCGCACAGGCACCCGTCGTCGTGGAAGGCCGAGAGGAAGCGAAGATTGGGACAGAGGTTATATTCCCCCCGCCGGCACCACTCGCACTCCCCGCAGGGCGCCCCCGGCTCGACGGCCACCAGGTCGCCGGGTGCGAGGGGCTTGCCCTGCCCGTCCAAAACTTTGCTTTCTTGGGCGAGGTGATCGCCGAAACCGGCATCCTCCCATGTGGAGTTGCCGCCTTCGGCGGCAACTCCCTGGGCGAGGCGGTCGCCGAAGGCGACCACCTCGCCTGAACATTCATGCCCCAGGATTTTGGGGAAGAGGTTTTCCCGCTCGAAGCCGTACCGGTAAAAGTGCAAGTCGCTCCCGCAAATCCCGACATGCCGCACCTTGACCAGCACCTCGCCGGGGCCGGGGACCGGCACCGGCCGCCCCTCCAGGGACATTTCCCGCGCGCGGTGGGTCACCGCCGCCATCATCTGCCGCATAGGCGCCTCCCTTTCTCCTCGTGTTTAGCCCTTGACCGCGCCCGCCATGACGCCCGAGACGATGTGCCGCTGCATGAGCAGGTAGAACGCCAGCACCGGGATCATAGACAGGGTGGTGGTGGCGAAGGCCATCCCCAGCTCGACCGAATATTGCCCGAAGAAGCTGTAGAGCATGACCGGCAGAGTGTGCGCCTTCTTGTCCATCATGAAGATGACCGCCAGCTGGAAATCGTTCCAGGCGTCCAGGGCGTTGATGACCACCATCGAGGCCACCACCGGGCGCAGCAGCGGGAAGACGATCCGAAAATACACCCGCGCGGCGCCAGCGCCGTCGATCCTGGCGGCCTCCTCCATCTCACGCGGGACGTTCTTGACAAACCCCGTGATGACCATGATGTTAAAGGGCAGTGCGAAGGCGCTGCGCACCAGCACGAAGCCGAGCGGCGTGTTGATCAGCCCGAGGGAGCGCAGGTCGCTGTAAAGGGGCATCATGATCGACTGGAAGGGGATCAGCAGCGCCGCCATGAAGAGGGAGTAGAGAAGGTTGTAGCCCCTTGAGGTGTTGCGTCCCAGCACATAGGCGGCCATCGGCGCCACGACGATCAGCAGCAGCACGGTGGGCACGGTGGTGAGTAAGCTGTTCTTCATCGCCAGCCAGAAGTTGGATTTCGCCATCGCGTCGGTAAAGTTCTCCAGGTGGATGATGGTCGGGAAGGCCATGCCGGTAAAGGCGATCTCCTTGGCGCTCTTGACCGAGTAGACGAACGAGACATAGAACGGGAGCAGCACCACCAGCGCCGCCAGAATCAGCGGCACCCTGGTCAGCCAGTAAATGGCGCGCGAACGCTTCTCCATCACAGCTCGACCTCCCTTCTGCGCAGCAGGAAGGAGACCGCCGAGCTGACCGCCGCCACGAAGACAGTGAAGACGATGGCCGCCGCCTGCCCGTAGCCGGCGTGCATGAACTCGAAGATATTTTTGTAGATGACCACCGCCAGCGTCTCGGTCGCCTTGCCGGGCCCGCCGCCGGTCGCCGCCATCACCAGGTCGAACTGCTTGAGCCCCCAGGCCAGCGTGAGTACCACGTTGGCCGAGACCGAGGGCATGATCAGCGGCAGGGTGATCTTAAAAAAGCGGGTGGGCGCCCCGGCGCCCTCGACCTCGGCGGCCTCGTAGTAGTCGCGCGGGACCATCTGCAGCCCCGCGAGGTACACCACCATCGCATAGCCCGCGTCCCGCCAGACGGCGATCCCGGCCACCGCGGGCAGGGCGTAGCGCATCGACCCCAAGGGGCTGTGCAGCCCGAAGGCGATGTTGACGATGTCGCTGTAGAGGTAGCGCCAGGTATAGGCGGCCAGAATCAGGCTGATGACGAAGGGCATGAAGTAGACCGAGCGCAGGAAGTTGTTGAGCTTGCCCGTGCGCTGGACCCCCAGTGCCAGCAGCAGTCCCAGCACATTGGTGCAGGTGACGGTGATCAGGGTATAGAGCAGCGTCACCCCCGCCGCCTTGTTGAAGTCGCCCTGCTTAAAGATATTGACATAGTTTCGCAGCCCCACAAATTCGCCATGCTCGACGGTCACCCCGTTCCAGTTGGTCAGCGAGACCGGGATCCCCTGGATGAAGGGCAGCAGGATGAAGATCACGAAGAGCAGCAACGCCGGGGCGAGAAAGCAGAAGTTTGCAGCCCTTTGGCGCGCGGCGAGGGACGAACGTGGTTTCAAAATGAACACCTCCCAGTGTGGAAATTACCCCGCCCCGGTCCCTCCGGGGCAGAAAGCGGGCGTCCCCAGGCGGGGACGCCCGCTCCTTCGAGGATGCCGAACGGGCGCTCCCCAATGCTTTAATAATTACTGGTTCTTCTGGGCCAGCGCTGCGAACTCGCCGTCCACCTTCTGGATGAAGGCCTCGACCGAGGCATCGGAATAGTCGTCGAGCGCCGCGAACTCGGTGGTCAGCTCGGCCCACCTGGTCCAGAACTCGCCGGTGAAGTCCGAGATATAGCCGGTGTTGACCAGCTGGTCGTTCTCACGGTAGGTTGCGATGTCCGCGAAAACCGGCTCCATGGTGGCCGCGACCGGGTCGTCGGTCGCCGGCACGGTCTGGGCGTTCTCGATCCACTCCCTGACCCCCTCTGGCGAGACGATGTGGTCGGTCAGCTTGCGGGCCACATCCTCGGCCGGGGTCCCCGCGACCTTGGAGGAGACCATCATGCTGCCGTCGATCTGCTCGCAGACCTTGTTGCCCTCGCGGGAGAAGATCGGCAGCGCGCCCATGTTGATGTCGGGGTTATACTTCTTGACCTCGCCTATGCTCCAGGTCCCGCTGGTGTACATCGGGTACTCGCCGCTGGCGAAGAGCTGGTACATCTTGTCCACGTCCCGGCCCATGTCGTCCTCGCGCGGGAACCTCAGCACATCGGCCCAGGAATACCAGCCGCTGACCCAGTGCTCGCTGGAGGAGGGGACCCGCTCGCCGGCCATCACGTCCAAAAAGAAGGTCGGGTCCTCACTCATCAGCTGCCAGCGGATGCGGGCGTTGAACTCGGTGAGGGGCACCTCATTGGGCGGCTGGTAGCCGCGCGCGAAGGCGTACTGTCCCTTGTCCGCGAAGTGCTGGCAGACGGCGATCAGCTCCTCCTGGCTCGTCGGGGGCGCGAGCCCTTCCTTTTCAAAGATGTCCTTGTTGTAGAAGATCATGAAATAGAGCTTGTCGAAGTTGATGGAGTAGACCTTGCCGGTCTCCGGGTCACAGGCCGCCTTTTTGTTTTCCTCGCTCATCTTGGCGACGAAGTCCCAGTCGCTGAGATCGAGCGCGTGCCCGGCCGCGATGATCTCGGGGTAGGTGCCGGGGCGTCCCCAGATCATCTGGGGCGGGTTGCCGGCGGCCAGCCTGGTCTTAATGGTGGTGTTGTACTGGGACTGGGTCAGGCTGGTGTTGATGAAGTCCACCGTGCCGCCCAGCTCCTCATTGACCGAGGCGCACCAGGCGTCCACGCCCGCGCGCTTGGTCGACTCCTGCATGAGGTGCATGAGCTCGAATTCGATCTTGTCGCCGGCGGGGGCCTCGCTGGCCACGCTCTCCTCGCTCTGGGCGGGTGCGCTCCCGGGAGCGGGCGCCTCGGACGACGATTCGCTGCTGGTGGTCACCTGGCAGCCGCTCAGCACGGTGATCCCGCAGATGGCCGCCGCGATCAGAAGAGATATTGCCCGTTTATTCATTTTGCTTTCCTCCTTTGTTGTAGCCGCTTGTTTGCCGTGATTTCATTATAGAGAAGCGGGATTTGCAAAAACATGTGAAAATCTATAAAAAACATTATAAATCTTTCAAAATCATATGGGAAACGACAATTTCTTCCTTTCTTTGGTAAAATATAAACTTTTATTTAAATATTTATATAAACGTTTATATAAAACCCCGCTAAAATAATGTAATTTCCATCAAGAACCGGCTGTATTTTCGTTTCTTTTCCCCATAATTGCCAAGGTAAATTTTGATTATCCGACAAAATGCAGAGCGGAACCCCGGGGCTTTATTGAAATATTTTATATAAATTTTTTATAATTGAATTAGCAAAGGAGTTGCGAATATGAAGGTCAGCATCCGTCAGATCAGCGAGCTTTCCGGCTTCTCGCCCGCCACGGTTTCCAACGTGCTCAACAACAAAAAGGGCGTGAACAAGGACACCGCCGAGCTCATTTTAAAGATCGCCAGGGAATCGGGCTATATCAGCGAGAACCGCATCAGCAGCATAAAGCTGGTCATCTTCAAGCGAAGCGGCCTGGTGGTGGCCGACACCCCCTTCTTCTCCTCCCTTATCGAGGGGGTGGAAAAGGAAAGCGGCCTGCACGGCTTTGAAACCACCGTGTGCAACCTGGACAAGAAGAGCCCCGACTTCAAAATGCGCCTCGAGCAGGTGCTGGGCGACCACAACTCCGGGATCCTGCTGCTGGCCACCGAGCTTGGGGAGGAGGATGTCAAGCTCTTCCGCCGGGCCATCGCGCCGGTGGTGGTGCTGGACAGCTGGTTTGACACCCTTTCCTTCGACACGGTGCTCATCAACAACACCGACTCGGTCTGCGGCGCGGTGGACTACCTCATCCGCAAGGGGCACCGCAACATCGGGTATTTGAGCAGCGCGATCCCGATCAAGAATTTCTACTACCGCGGGGTGGGCTTCCGCCGGGCGCATTCGCGCCACGGACTGCGCCCGAACGCCGACTACGTCGTGCGCCTGACCCCCACCATGGACGGGGCCTACCACGACATGCTGGCCTATCTCAAAACCTTGCCGAAGCTCCCGACCGCCTACTTCGCGGACAACGACATCATCGCCTTCGGCGCGATGAAGGCGCTGCAGGAGAGCGGGGTGCGCATCCCCGAGGACGTGTCGATCGTGGGGTTCGACGACATGCCGTTTTGCTCGGTCACCTCGCCGACGCTGACCACCATCCGGGTCTTCAAGCAGGAGATGGGCTGCATGGCGGTGCGCAGGCTGCTGGAAAAAATGAAATCGAAATCCAAGGTCTGTTCCAAAATTCAGATCTGTACCGAATTTGTAGAGCGGGAGAGCGTGCGAAAGCTCCCCGAGGAGTAGCCGACCACTTTGAGAAGGGAGCCGTCATGGAGCTTTGTGAACTGAAACAGGAGTCCCGCCGGCTGCGCCGGCAGATCCTCGACACCGTTTACCACGCCGGGGGCGGGCATATCGGCGGGGACCTCAGCGTCTGCGACATTCTAAACGTTCTCTATAACCGCCAGATGGACATCACCCCGCAAAACTGGAACACCCCGGGGCGGGACCACTTCATCCTCAGCAAGGGGCACGCGGCCGAGGCGCTCTACTGCACGCTGGCCGGGAAGGGCTTCTTCCCGCCCGAGCGGCTGGAGAGCATGGGGTGTTTCGGCACCGGCCTGCCCGGCCACCCCAACCGCAAGGTGCCCGGGGTGGAGGCGAATACCGGCTCGCTCGGGCACGGGCTTTCGCTGGGGGTCGGGATGGCGCTGGCCGAGCGGATGAACCAAACCGGTTCCTTCGTCTATGTGGTGATGGGCGACGGGGAGCTCGCCGAGGGCTCGGTCTGGGAGGCGGCCATGGCGGCCTCGCACCACCATCTGGAACGGCTGATCGCCTTGGTGGACCGCAACCGGCTGCAGATCTCCGGCCCCACCGAACAGGTGATGGCCCAGGACCCGCAGCAAAAGCGCTGGGAGGCCTTCGGCTGGCGGGTGCTGGAAATCTGCGGTAACGACGTCGAGGCCATCGACCAGGCGCTGACCGTCGCAAAGACGCCGATGGGCGCGCCCACCGTAATTTTGTGTAACACCGTCAAGGGATGCGGGGTCTCCTTCATGGAGAACCGGCCCGAGTGGCACCACCGGGTGCCCAGCGCCTCGGAATATGAGCAGGCCGCGCGCGAACTTTCGGGAGGTGAAGAACATGCCTGAGTGCTCCAACCGGGAAATCATCTGCCAGGAGCTTCTAAAGGCCGCCGGTGAGGACCGGGACCTGGTGGTGCTCTGCAGCGATTCGCGCGGCTCCGCCTCGCTGGCCCCCTTTGCCGAGCGGTTTCCTTCGCAGTTCGTCGAGCTGGGGATCGCTGAGCAGAACCTCGTCTCGGTCGCCGCCGGGATGGCGCTGTGCGGCAAGCGGCCCTTCGCCGCCTCGCCCGCCTGCTTCCTAAGCTCCCGCGCGCTCGAGCAGGCCAAGGTGGACGTCGCCTACAGCGCCGCCAATGTCAAGCTGATCGGGATCAGCGGCGGGATCAGCTACGGGGCCCTCGGCATGACCCACCATTCCACCCAGGACATCGCCGCCTTTACCTCCCTGCCGGGGATGCGCGTCTTCCTGCCGTGCGATGGGCACGAGACGCAGGCGCTGATGAAGCTCCTACTAAAGGACGGCTCCCCCGCCTACCTGCGGGTATCGCGCTCCCCCTCGCGGGACGTCTACGAATCCGAACCGCAGGACCTTACCCCCGGGCGGATGATCGAGGTCCGCCCCGGCCGGGATGTGACGCTGATCGGCTGCGGGGAGACGGTGGCCATCGCGAAGGACGCGGCTGCGCTGCTCAAGGAAAGCGGGATCGAAGCGCGGGTACTCGACTGCTTTTGCCTGAAGCCCTTCGATGAGGCGGCGGTCCGGCGCGCCGCCACAGAGACGCGCGGGATCGTCACCATCGAGGAGCACCAGCCCCAGGGCGGGCTGGGCGCGCTCTGCGCGCAGGCGGCGGCGCGCCGCGGCGGCTGCCCGGTGCGCTCGATCGCCCTGCCGGACGCGCCTCTGATCGCCGGCTCCCAGCGCGAGGTGTTCGATTACTACGGCCTGACGGCGCAGAATCTCGCCGACACGGCGGCAAGGCTGGTGAGAGGATGAGCGCGCAATATGTGATCGGGCTGGACCAGAGCACCTCGTCCACCAAGGCCTTCCTCTTCGGGCCGGGGTGCGAGCTGATCGCACAAATTGGTCTCCCCCACCGGCAGCTGATTTCGCCCGAGGGCTGGGTCTCCCACGACCCGATGGAAATCCATCAAAACGCGCTGGAGGCGGTCAAATCACTTATTGACCGCAGCGGGATCGACCGGCGGCAGGTCGCCGCGATCGGGATCAGCAACCAGCGCGAGACCGCCCTGGCCTGGAACCGGCACACCGGCCTGCCCGTCTGCGACGCGGTTGTCTGGCAGTGCGCCAGGGCCAAGGACGTGTGCGAACGGCTGCAATCAGCGGGCGGGGAGGAGACTGTAAAGGCAAGCGGCCTGCCCCTCTCCCCCTATTTCACCGGGGCGAAGCTCAGGTGGATCCTCGAAAACGTCCCCGAAGCCGCGGCCGCCGCGCGGGAAAATGATCTTTGCTGCGGCACGATGGACAGCTGGCTCATCTATAAGCTCACAGACGGAAGGAGTTTTTACACCGATTGTTCCAACGCCTCGCGCACCCAGCTGTTAAACCTCGGGACCTTAAATTGGGACGAGGGGTGCTGCCGCCTCTTCGGGCTGCGCCCCGAATGGCTGCCGGGGCTGCACGGCTCGAACGGCCTCTTCGGCGAGACCGACCTTGACGGGTACTTCCCCGCCCCGGTGCCCATCCTCGCGGCCATGGGCGACTCCCACGCCGCCCTCTACGGGCACCGTTGCCTCTCGCCGGGGATGGCCAAGGCAACCTACGGCACCGGCTCCTCGGTGATGATGAACATCGGCCCCCACCCGCTCGCCCCCACACAGGGGCTGGCCTGCTCGGTGGGCTGGCAGCTGGACGGCGGGACCACTTACGTGCTCGAAGGCAACGTCAACTACACCGGGGCGGTGATGAGCTGGCTCTCGAAGGACCTCGGTCTGCTTGATAGCGCCGACCGGGCCGGGGAGCTGGCGGGTGCGGCCGATCCCCGGGACACCACCTATCTCGTCCCGGCCTTCACCGGGCTGGGGGCCCCTTATTGGTGTGCGGACGCCAAGGCCGTTCTTTGCGGGATGACCCGGCGCACCGGCAGGGCGGAGCTCGTCAAGGCGGCCGAGGAGAGTATTGCCTATCAGATCCGCGACGTGGCCGCCCTGCTGGGAGAGGCGTCGGGAATCGCGCCCAGCGCCCTGTACGCCGACGGGGGCGGGGCCAGGGACCGCTATCTCATGCAGTTCCAAAGCGATCTGCTCGCCCTGCCCGTCACGGTGCCCCAGTGCCGGGAGCTCTCGGCGCTCGGCGCGGCGCTCGCCGCGGGGATCAGTGCCGGCCTTTACACCGGCCGGGAGCTCGACGGGGCCACGGGAACCGTCTACCAACCGAGGATGGACGGGGAAACCCGCGCGCGGCTCTGCGCGGGCTGGCAGCATGCGCTGCGCCTCGCCATGCAAAACGACGACAGGAGGTAACGATGGATCAGACCACAGCAAAATGGAGCATGCTCGAGCTCTCCTTCCAGGGGCCCCGGGAGGGCAATCCCTTTACGGAGGTGTCCTTTTGCGCCGATTTCATCCACGGGGAGGATTCCCAGCGGATCGGCGGCTTTTATGACGGGGACGGGGTCTTCCGTATCCGCTTCCTGCCACAGCGCGAGGGGGAGTGGCATTACCGGACCCATAGCAGCGCCCCGGCGCTCGACGGGCTTTGCGGCGCCTTTCTCTGTACCCCGCCCGAGCCCGGAAGCCACGGGCCGGTCGGGGTGCTCGACACCTTCCACTTCGCTTATCGGGACGGCACGCCCTTTTATCCCTTCGGCACCACCTGCTACGCCTGGGCCCACCAAAACGCCGCGCTGCGCGAGCAGACCCTATGTACCCTGGGGCGCAGCGGCTTCAATAAAATCCGCATGTGCGTCTTCCCCAAGTCCTACGACTACAACCGCGCCGAGCCCGAGTGTTATCCCTTTGCGGGCTCGCCACAGGAGGGGTTCGACTTCACCCGCCCCAACCCCGCGTTCTATCAAAATTTGGAAGATTGCATCGCCCGGCTGGGAGAGCTCGGGATCCAAGCCGATCTGATCCTCTTCCACCCCTATGACCGCTGGGGCTTCGCCACAATGGGCCGTCAGGCGGACATGCGCTACCTTCGCTACCTCGCCGCGCGCCTTGCCGCCTTTCCCAACATCTGGTGGGCGATGGCCAACGAATACGACCTGACCGAAAAGAGCCCGGGGGATTGGGAGGCGCTGGGGAGCCTGCTGCAGGAGTGCGACCCGTACCGTCACCTGTGCTCGATCCACAACTGGGGCAAATTCTACGACCACGGCCGCCCCTGGATCACCCACTGCAGCATCCAGCGGGTGGACTTCTACAAGACCACTGAGAACACCGCCCTCTGGCGGCAGGAATATCAAAAGCCGGTGGTGGTGGACGAATGCGCCTATGAGGGGAACATCAACCACTGCTGGGGCAACATCACTCCGCAGGAGATGACCCGCCGCTTCTGGGAGGGGGTGCTGCGCGGGGGCTACGTCAGCCACGGCGAGACCTACGTCCACCCGAGGGATATCCTCTGGTGGAGCCACGGCGGGGAACTGCATGGGGAGAGCCCCGCGCGGATCGCCTTTTTGCGCCGGCTCGTCGAGAGCCTGCCCGCCCCCCTCTCGCCGGCCGAGGAGCCCGTGTGGAGCACGGACTACTACTGGGACATGACCTGCGGAGTGATCGGGGAGGAAGTCTACCTCTTCTACTTCGGCGGCTACCAGCCCGCCTTCCGGGTCTTCGACCTGCCGCGCGGCAAGCGTTACCGCGCCCGGCTCATCGACACCTGGAACATGACGGATGAGGCGCTGCCCGGCACCCACGAGGGGAACTTCCGCCTGGAGCTGCCCGGCAGGCAGTATATGGCGGTGCTGTTTTTGCAAGACGAAGCATAAAGCTCAAAACCTCAAGCGGCCGTATGCCGTTTGAATAAGAAACAGGAGGAAAGCAAATGTTTAAGAAACTAGGTTCAACCGCAACCGCCATCCTGCTGGCCGCCAGCCTTCTGGCCGGCTGCGCCTCGTCCTCGGGCGGGGAATCGTCCGGCAGCGAAGCCGCAGGCGAACCCGCCTCACAGGCTTCCGAGGAGGCCGCCGGCGGCAAGGTCGAGGTCGAGTTCTTCAACCAGAAGCCCGAAATCTCCGAGATCATCGCCTGGGGGATCGAGCAGTTCCAGGCCGCCAACCCCGACATCACCGTGAAGGAGACCGTCGTGGCCGATTCCGACCAGGTGCTCATGTCCCGCATGGCCGCCAACGACACCCCGGATACCTTCGTGATCTGGCCCAACAATTCCTGGTTCGGCATGGTCGACGCCGGCTATGTCATGGACATCACCGGCGCGGACTTTTTAGGGAATGTCCAGGAGGCGGCTTTGACCCCCTTCCTGCGCGAGGGCAAGAACTACGTGGTGCCGATCTCCTACAACACCTCCGGGGTTTTCTACAATAAGGATATGTACGAGGAAAACGGCCTTTCCATCCCCAGCACCTGGCCCGAGATGCTCGAGAACTGCGAGAAGCTCAAGGCCGCCGGGATCACCCCCTTCACCACCGGCGCCCAGACCGAGAGCCATACCCGCGAGGTGACCCAGTGCTTCCTGCCGATGATGCCCCACTATGACGCCTTCATCGCCGACGCCAACGCCGGCACCCTCGACCTCTCCAAGGAGTACGGATCCGAGATGAAGCGCATGGGCGAAATCCTTTACAGCATGGTCCAGAACTCGCAAAACGACGTCATCGGCCTTAGCTATGAGCAGACCTTCGCCGACTTCGCCACCGGAAAGAGCGCCATGCTCATCGACGGCAGCTGGTCCTTCCCGAGCATCACCGCCGCCAATCCCGACATCAACCTGGGCTTCTTCCCCATCCCCGGCGACACCGCCGAGGACACCCGCGCCTGCGCCTACGCCGGCGACTTCTCGGTGAGCATTGCCGCCGACACCGACGTGCCCGACGCCGCCAAGGCCTGGGCGGGTTTCCTGACCGGTGAGGAGTTCGCCACCTATTACGCCGAGCATGACGGCTCGATCTCCTGCATCAAGTCCTGCGAATACACGCCTGAGCACATGGCCTACCAGGCCGAGATCATCGCCAGCGGCAACTACAAGCTCAACCCCGACGTATATTGGACCTCGGCCTCCAGCACCGCCTTCGGCGCCGCCGTGCAGACGCTGTACATGTCCGGCGATTTGGATGCCTTCACCGCCGAATGGGTCGACGTCTTCAACACCAATCAAAACGAGTGACCCCCGCATAATACCGAGAAGCGGTGCGGCAGGCTCGCCTGCCGCACCCCCTCCTCCCAGAAGTTTCATCATCTGCCCGGATAGGAAAGGTTGGTTGCAGTGAAACAAACGAAACCGGCACAAACTGCGAAGCGCAAACGGATGACCGAAAAGAGCCTGACCCACTTTTTCTTCACTGCGCCCGCCGTTTTGCTCTATACCCTGCTGCTTGTCATCCCGGTCTTCCAGGGGGTCTATTACAGCATGACCGACTGGAGCGGGCTCTCCAAAAACATTAAGTTCATCGGCCTTGCCAATTACGCTAAAATATTCTCAGACAAACGGGTGCTCCACGCCTTCGGCTTCACCTTCAAATATTCCCTGCTGCTTCTGGTGTGCGTGCTGTCCCTGGCCACCGTGCTGGCGCTGATCCTGCACTATGTGCTCAAAGGGCGCTCCAAGACGTTTTTCCGTTCCATCTTCTTTTTCCCGGCGGTGCTCAGCCTCATCGTCGTGGGCATGACCTGGAACGAAATCCTCTTCCGGGTGGTCCCGGCCATCGGCCAGGCGCTGGGGATCGAGTGGCTTTCGGTCAACATCCTCGGCAGCCCCGCCACCGCCATGTACGGCATTCTGCTCATCCACATCTGGCAGGGCACCGCCATCCCCTTTGTGCTCATCCTGGCCGGGCTGCAGAACATCCCCACCGACCTGTATGAGGCCGCCATCATCGACGGCGCCTCCCCCTTTCAGACGTTTCGCAAGATCACCGTCCCGTTTTTGCTCCCCACCTTCAACGTGGCGTTCGTCATGGTGCTCAAGGCGGGACTGATGGTCTTCGATTACATCCGCGCCACCACCAGCGGCGGCCCCGCGCGGGCGACCGAATCGGTGGGGATCCTGATCTATGATCTGAGCTACGACAGCCTCAAGATGTCCTACGCGCTGGCCATCTCGATGGTGGTGCTGCTGGTCATCATCGTCATCACCTTCGTCCAGATGAAGGCGAGCTCGAAAGTGGAGGTGGGCCAGCTATGAAGACGAAAAAGCCCCTGCCCCTCCTCACCGTCCTGGTCTACCTCTTCGTTATCGCCGGGACCCTGGTGATCGCCTTTCCGCTCTACATCACCTTCGTCACCGCCTTCAAGACCCTGGATGAATCCGCGAGGAGCTTCTTTTCCCTCCCCTCCGGCCTTTATCTCGGGAACTTTGCGGCGGTCGTCTCGGACGAATACTTCCGGAATTACATCGCCAACTCCATCGGCGTCACGGCGGGGGCGGTGGGGATCATCGCGGTGTTCATCCCGATGGTGTCCTACGCCATCTCCAGAAATATGCAGCGCAGCCGGTATTACCGCTTCCTCTACATCTATTTCATCCTGGGCGTGTTCGTGCCCTTCCAGGTGTTCATGGTCCCGCTCACCCAAATGATGACCAAATTCGGATTGCTCAGTCAGGTCGGCCTGGTGCTGTGCTATGTGGCCTTCGGCCTGTGCGAGGGCGTGTTCCTCTACGTCGGGTACTTAAAGTCCATCCCGCTGGAGATCGAGGAGGCCGCCACCATCGACGGCTGCAACACGGTGCAGACCTTCTTTAAGATCGTCTACCCCATCTCCAAGCCGATGACCGCCACCGTCATCATCCTGGACACCCTGTGGGTCTGGAACGACTTTTTGCTCCCGGTGCTCATGCTCAACCGCAGTCCGAAAAACTGGACCCTGCCGCTGTACCAGTACAACTTCAAATCCGCCCACATGTTCCGTTACAACCTGGCCTTCGCGGCGTTTTTGTTCTCGATCGTCCCGATGATCCTCCTCTATGCCTTCCTGCAGCGCTACATCATCGAGGGCCTGACCGCCGGCGCCGTCAAGACTTAATCTATCGCAATACGGAAAGAGAAAGAAGGCCGATTATATGTCAACGATCAAGCTGGGCTTCGCGCCGACGAGGCGTTCGATCTTCAGCGCCCCGGCCGCGGTTCAATATGCCGACCTCACCCGCGCGCGGCTGCGCGAGCTCGGGGTATCCTTCATCGACATCGACGATATCAACCCCGAGGGGCTGCTCTACGACGACGGCGACTGCCAGAAAATCGCCGAGAAATTCCGCTGTGAGCGGGTGGACGGGCTCTTTTTGCCGCACTGCAACTTCGGCACCGAATACGTCTGCGCGCGCCTGGCCAAGGCCCTCGGCGTCCCGGTACTGCTCTGGGGCCCGCGCGACGAGCGCCCGGACGAAAACGGGGTGCGCCTGCGGGACAGCCAGTGCGGGCTGTTCGCCACCGGCAAGGTGCTGCGCCGCTTCGGGGTGCCGTTTACCTACCTGTGCAACTGCGACCTTCACGACCCCGCCTTCGGGCGGGGGATCAAAAACTTTTTGGCCGTCTGCAACGTGGTGCGCACCTTTCGCAATATCCGGATCTTGCAGATCGGCCCGCGGCCCTTCGATTTTTTCAGCACCATCTGTAACGAGGGCGAGCTGCTCGAGCGCTTCGGCGTGCAGCTCTCACCCGTCCCCCTGCCCGAGCTGACCGCCGAAATGAAAAGGGCGCGCGGCGAGCGGGACGAGGTCGCAAGGGTCGTGGCGTACTGCCGCCGGCAGATGGATATCGGGGTGGGCGACGAGGCGCTCGAACAGGTCGCCGCGCTCAAGATCGCCGTCCGGCGCCTGCTCGGGCGCTACGGCTGCCAAGCGGCCGCCATCCAATGCTGGAACGCCTTGCAAAGCGAAACCGGGATCATGCCCTGCGCGGCCAACTCCCTGCTGAACGAGGAAGGAACACCCGTCGTCTGCGAGACCGACATCCACGGGGCGATCACCGCACTGCTCGCCGAGGCGGCGGCGATGGGGGAGGCCCGCAGCTTCTTCGCCGACTGGACCGTGCGCCACCCGGACAACCCGAACGGCGAGCTGCTCCAGCACTGCGGCCCCTGGCCGCTCTCGGTGGCGAAAAGCCGTCCGAAGCTCGGCTTCCCACTCGCCTTCTCCCACCCCGGCGCGATCGAGGCCGAGGCCAAGCATGGCGACATCACCCTCTGCCGGTTCGACGGGGACAACGGGGAATACTCCCTCCTGCTCGGACACGCCAAGGGGATCGACGGCCCCTATACCAAGGGCACCTACCTCTGGGTGGAGGTGCAGAATTGGCCGAGGCTGGAGGAGAAGCTGGTCTGCGGCCCCTACATCCACCACTGTGTCGGAATCCACCGGGACGTGGTACCGGTGCTCTATGAGGCCTGCAAGTACATCGGCGTGGCCCCCGACCTCTACGACCCCATCGAGGAGGAGGTCAAGGCGGCCATCCGCGGAGAATGATAAGCCTCCAAGGGCCCCGAAGCATACGCTTCGGGGCCCTTGCCCATTTCCCCGTCTTGCGTCCTCTTTCCCGCCGTGCTAAACTGTAGGGAGAGGTACTGCTGTTTTGCCCCCTCTGTCTGCGGCATTTTGCCCGGCAGGCCCTTTTGCACCTGCAAAACCAGCCGGCGGCTGACATAAAAAGGAGGTCGGATCATGCCCTTTTCGATGAAAACCTTGGATTTCCTCTTTGAAAACCGGCTGCACGACAGCCGCGAATGGTTCGAGCAGCACAAGGCGGAGTATCAGAAATATGTCATCGCGCCGATGCGCGAGCTGGTGCGCGAGCTGACCCCTGCCATGCTGCAGATCGACAAGCAGTTCACCACCGAGCCGCGGGTGGATAAGACCATCTGCCGGATCTGGCGGGACACCCGCTACAGCAAGGACAAATCCCTCTACCGCGACACCATGTGGATCATCTTCAAGCGCGGGAAGATGCACGGCACCGACTACCCCGGCTTTTATTTCGAAATTACCGGCAGCGGCTACAACCATGGCTGCGGATTCTACCATGCCTCGACCGGATATATGGATACCCTGCGCCAGATGATCCTTTGCGGGGACAAGACGTTTATGAGCGCGCTGCGCGCCTTTGAGGGGCAGTCGGTCTATCACATGGAGGGGGAGCGCTACAAGCGCCCGCACTTTCCCGACCAGCCCGAGAACCTGCGCCTCTGGCTCGAGCGGCGCAACATCAGCTTCGACGCGCACAGCGACGACGCCGACCTGCTCTTCTCAGACAGGCTGGCACAATCCCTCGCGCGGGAGCTCATGCTGCTGCGGCCCATCTACCGGTTTTTGACGGCGGCGGCGCTGCAGGAGCAGCAAAACGAGGCCGCCCGCGCCGCGGCCGCGATCGGCTGAACCAAACCGGCCGTTCCGCGAGCTGGGGCAACGGTGTTGCCCCTGGCGAGCTGGGGCAATGATGTTGCCCCTGGCGAGCTGGGGCAATGATGTTGCCCCTGGCGAGCTGGGGCAATAATGTTGCCCCAGCTTGCATCCTTTCAGGGAACATGCTATCCTTATCTCAACAACCAGTTGTCAAAATCTTTTACCAGAAGAATTGCAGAGGTCCTTTATGAAGTTATTTGTGAGAGACAAACCGTTTTACAAATCATTATTGATGATCGCGGTGCCCATTGCGCTGCAGAACCTGATCACCGTCATGGTCTCGATGATGGACACCATCATGATCGGCCAGCTCGGCGAGGTGCAGCTGAGCGCCACCTCGATCGCCAACCAGCTTTGGTTTCTGCTCATGTCGGTCAACTTCGGCGTGTCGGGGGGCGCCAACGTGCTGATTGCCCAGTACTGGGGCAAGCGGGACGTCGAGGTGATCCGCCGGGTGATGGCGCTCACCTACAAGGTGTGCCTGGGCAGCGCGCTGATCTTTTCGGCCATCGCCATCTTCCTGCCGCGGCAGTTCATGTCGGTCTTTACCACCGAGGAGGCGGTGATCGAATACGGGATCCAATACCTGCGCATCATCGGCTTCTCCTACCCGCTCTACGCGCTGGCCAACATCACCATCATGATGCTGCGCTCGGTGGGGACGGTGAACATTTCGATCGTGGTCTATTCGGTCTCGCTGGTGGTCAACACCTTCTTAAACTATGTGCTGATCTTCGGCAAGCTCGGCGCGCCCGCGCTGGGGGTGCAGGGCGGCGCCATCGCCACGGCGATCGCGCGGGTGTTCGAGTTCGCCATCGCCGTCGGGTTCATCCTCTTTAAGGAGGACCAAATCCAGTTCTCCCTGCGGGACCTGCTGCCCAACAACCGCATGCTCTATCAAAAATACGTCTCCCTCTCCATCCCGGTCATCGGCAACGAGCTGACCTGGGGGCTCGGCTCGGCGATGGTTTCGGTGGTCATCGGGCGGATGGGGACCAGCTTTGTGGCGGCCAACAGCATCTTCTCGGTGCTCAACCAGTTCGTCTCGGTGATGATCTTCGGCGCGGGCAACGCCGCGCTCACCTTGGTGGGGAATACCATCGGCGCGGGGGATTACGAGCTTGCCAAGGAGCGTTCGGTCACCCTCTACGTGTTGGCGGGGATCCTGGGGGTCTTCTCCTGTTTCCTGACCATCGCGCTGGGGCCTCTGATGCGCTCGTTTTACGACCATCTCTCCGCAGACACGGTGCAGATATACAACGCCCTGGTCATCGTGGGCGGGATCATGACCTTTTTCATGTCCCTCTCGAACGTCGGGATGGTCGGGATCCTGCGCGCGGGCGGGGACGCCAAATTCGTTTTCATCGCGGACGTCGCCTTCCTCTGGCTGGTGGCCATCCCGCTGGGCTTCATCACCGGTCTGGGCTTACACTGGTCCGCGCCGGTCGTCTATATCTTTCTCAAGGCCGACGAGCCACTCAAGGTGCTGGTTTCCACCATCCGGATCCTGCGTTTCCGCTGGCTCAAGGACGTCACGCTCTGACCGACATAAAAGGAGACGAACCTCATGGCAACGCCGCTTTCCTTTTCCCAGCGCGCCGGCTACACGCCGGTGCCCATTGAGCTGCAAACCGAGTCGATGGACCGGGTGCTGCGCAGCGATCTTTGGAACCTGCTGCTCGAGTATTATTTCAATTTCATTTATTATAAGCCCTACGACCATCGCTATTTATACGATAGAAACGTTGCAATTGACCGTGTCGATGGTTTTGATCTCGCGCAATCCCTTTGGAAGGATTTCTTCCATCAGGGCCTCGACCGCATTCCCCGAACGGTTTGGGCCTTTAAGCAGGCCGTACGCGACTGGTACGACAAAGCCGAGTGGTACCGGGTGTACGACCTGATCGAGTTTATTTTTGGAGAGCTCGAGGACCCGGCGGAGATCGAAGACTTTACCGGGGCGCTCAATGAGATCCTTGAGCAGAACCGCGCCGGCTACCGGATGGTCGGCGGACTGATCACCCCCATCACCGACAGCGCTTCATTGCAGGCGGTCGAGGCGGCGCTGCAGCAGACAGGGGACCGCTTCGGCGGGGCGCGCGCCCACCTGGAAGCGGCCCTGCGGCTGATGTCCGACCGGGAGCGCCCCGACTGGCGCAACTCGATCAAGGAATCCATCTCGGCGGTCGAGGCGCTCTGCGCCCTGATCGCGGGGGACAGCTGTGCGTCGCTCGGCGGGGCGCTCAAGCTGATCCAAAAGAAGGGAACCGTCCCGCTGCACCCCTCGCTCGCGAGCGGCTTCGAGAAGCTCTACGGCTACACCTCGGACGGCGACGGAATCCGCCACGCCATGATGGACGAGCCCGACCTCGCCTTTGAGGACGCTTTGTATATGCTGGCGTCCTGCTCGGCCTTTGTCAGCTATCTGATCGTCAAGGCCGACAAATCCGGTCTGTTTTGCTGATCCGAAACAGTGGACCTGATCAGCGCAATCCAAAAACAGATGACGCCCAAAACGGGTGCCGCAATTGCGGCACCCGTTTATTAATTCCCTTTGTTTTCACGTCCATAGAGCCTGGTGAGATGTGCGATGGAATCGGCCAGCTCACCGCTCATCGCCTCCCGCTCCATCCGCCAGACCCAATTCCCTCCCAGGGTGCTGGGCGTGTTCATCCTCGCCTCGCCGCCCAAGTGCAGCCAGTCCTGCATGGGGATCACGCAGGTGTCGCAGACGCTCGAGAGCGCCGCGCGGATAAATCCGGCGCAGAGGCCGCCCCCCGGCGCTACCCCCAGGTATTCCCTCGCGTAGGCCACGTCGGCGGGCGGGGCGCTATGCTCCCAGTCGACGGTGGTGGTGTTGTCGTGGGTGCCGGTGTAGCAAACGGCGTTTCGGCGGTAGCCATGCGGCAGATAGTCCCCGCTCTCCCGCGAGTCGAAGGCGAATTGCAGCACCTTCATCCCCGGAAAGCCGCTCTCCAAAAGCAGGCGACGCACCTCATCGGTCAGGTATCCGAGGTCCTCGGCAATGATCCGCACCCCAGGCAGCTGGCGTCTCAAAGCCCCGATAAAATCGAGTCCCGGCCCCGGCCGCCAGTGTCCGGGGATCGCTGTTTCCTCCCCGGCCGGGATGGAATAATAGCTCTCGAAGCCGCGGAAATGATCGATCCGCACCACGTCGTACACCCGCGAGGCGTGCCGCAGGCGGCGGATCCACCAGTGGTAGCCGGTGCCCTTGTGGTAATCCCAGTCGTAGAGCGGATTGCCCCAGAGCTGCCCGTCCTTGGAAAAGGCGTCCGGCGGGCAGCCCGCCACCTCGCGCAGCCGCCCGTCCTCCCCCACCTGGAAGAGCTCGGGGTCCGCCCACAGATCGGACGAGTCGGGCGAGACATAGATCGGGATATCCCCGATGATCTCCACCCCGTTTTGATTGGCGTAGGCTTTTAGCGCCTCCCACTGGCGGTAGAAGAGGTACTGCACCGCCTCCCAGAAGCGGACGTCCTCCCCATATTCCCGTCGCGCCTTTATCAGGGCGTCCTCCTCCCGGCGGCGCAGCCGGTCCGGCCACTCCTGGAAAGAGACCATCCCATGCGCCGCTTTGAGCGCCATGAAGAGGGCGTAGTCGTCGAGCCACCAGCCGTTTTCTTGGCGGAAGGCGCAAAAGCCCGGTTCCTCATAGCCGAGCCTTGCGACGGCGCAGCGCAGCACCGACAGCCGGTTCGCGTAGAGCGCGCCGTAATCCACCCGCTGCGGGTCGTCCCCGAAGAAGGCCCCGACGGCTTCCTCCCGCCTGAGCAGCCCCTCCCCGATCAGCAGATCGAGGTCGATCAGATAGGGATTGGCCGCGAAGGCGGAAAAGCTCTGATAGGGGCTGTCGCCGTAGCCGGTCGGCCCGATGGGCAGGATCTGCCAAAAGCGCTGCCCGGCGCGCCTTAAAAAGTCGATAAATTCATACGCCTGCCGCCCGAGCGTGCCGACCCCATAGGGGGAGGGCAGGGAGCTCAGCGCCAGCAGAATCCCGCTCGCGCGCATCAGGCTCCCTCCCGGCAGGGCGACCCCTCACGGTAGGGGCTCATCCCTTCACGGCGCCCGCCACCACGCCGCGGATGATATATTTCTGGCAGAACAGGTAAAAGACGATGATCGGCAGGATGGTCAGCACCAGCATGGCCATCATCGCGCCCATATCCTTGGAGCCGTAGCCGCCCTTGAGGTACTGCACCGCAATCGGCAGCGTCTTATACTGCCGGCCGATGACCAGGTCGGGCAGGAGGTAGTCGTTCCAGATCCACATGGCGTTCAGGATCGCCACCGTGATGGCGGTGGGCTGCAGGATCGGGAAAACGACCTTAAAAAACAGGGTGACCGGGCCGCAGCCGTCGATGGTGGCCGCCTCCTCGATCTCCAGCGGGATCGACTTGACGAAGCCGCAGTACATGAAGACCGACAGCCCCGCGCCGAAGCCGAGATAAATGATGATCAGCCCGGTGGGATTGTCGAGGCTCAGGACGTTGGCCATCTTGGACATGGTGAACATGACCATCTGGAAGGGGACGATCATCGAAAAGACGAAGAGATAGTACATCAGGCTGGTGAACTTATTCTTCACCCGGGTGATGAACCAGGCGGTCATGGCGGTGAACAGGACGATCACGGCCACCGACCCCACGGTGATATAGACCGAATAGCCGAACGCGCTGATAAACCCGGTCTTCTGCACGCCGTTAATATAGTTCTGCACCCCGGCGAAGGTCTCGGCGCTCGGCAGGGCGAAGGGCGCGTCCGCGATGAAGAAGCGGCCCTTAAAGGAGTTCATGAAGATGACCAAAATCGGCAGGAGGAAGAGCAGCGCCAGCAGCCCCAGCAAGACGCTGAGCAGGAGGCCGCCGCTTTTTTTCCTATCGTTCATCAGTTTTCAACCTCCTTGCTTCTGGTGAGATAGAGCTGGGTGAGCGCGATGGCGGCCACCATGATGAAGAAGAGCACCGCCTTGGCCTGGCCGACGCCCTCCGACCCGGCGCGGCCGTAGAAGGTGTTATAGATGTCCAGCGCCAGCATGGCCGTCTGCTTGGAGGGCGCGCCGGCGGTCAGGGCGAGGTTCTGGTCGAACAGCTTGAAGGAATTGGTCAGGGTCAAAAAGGTGCAGATGGTGACCGAGGGCATGACCAGCGGGATGGTGATCTTGCGCAGGATCTGGAAGGAGGAGGCCCCGTCGATCCCGGCGGCCTCGATCATGTCGGGCGGGATGTTGAGGATCCCCGCGATATAGATGATCATCATATACCCGATCAGCTGCCAGTTCATTAGGATGACCAGTCCCCAGAAGCCGTACTCGGGCTTTGCTGTGATGGTCACGCCGAAGCTGTAGAGCACGCCGTTGATGATCAGCTGCCAGATGTAGCCGAGCACGATCCCGCCGATCAGGTTGGGCATAAAGAAGACGGTGCGGTAGAGGTTGGTCCCCCTGATCCCCTTTGTCAGCAGCATGGCCAGCGCGAAGGACAGCACGTTGATGGTCACGATCGAGACCACGGTGAAGCGCACGGTGAACCAGAGTGCGTTTAAGAAATCCTGGTTTTGGGTAAACACCTCGATATAATTTCGGAGCCCTACCCACTTGGCGTCCACCACGGTGGTAAACTCGGTAAACGAGAGATAGATCCCCATCAAAAACGGGATGAGAAAGGCCAATGCGAAAGCGATAAGCGTCGGCAAGGCAAAAATCGCAAAATACTTTTTCAAGGTCTTCTGCATGGCAATGGTAACTCCCTTCCGCCGCTGCGCCCGGCTCTGCAATTTATCCTGTCATCGTCACCCCGCCCGCGCAGCAGGAGGGGGAATGGCCTGTCACTATTTTTGTGGTCCGGCCGGGAGCCGGGCCACAAAAATAGTGAGCGAATGATAAACGTCACTCACTATGATTGCCCGCGGCCTCCTCCCGGGACGCTTGGCGTCCCGGGGGAAGTGCGGTCAAATTTGTCTTAAGCGTTGTTGCCGGCGCTCTCGGTCTTCCAGCTCTCGACGACGATCTGCTTCACCTCGTCGAAGGTCTTGGTACCCTGCGCGTACTCGAGCAGCGCGGCGCCGAATTCGTCCTTAAAGGTCTGGTTCGGGAAGACGAGGAAGTCCCAGGTCACGGTGTTGATCCCGTCCTTGCCCATCCAGTCCAGCACTTCTCTTGCCAGCGGGTCGGCCGGCTTCTCGTCGTCGGTGAAGGTGTCGAACGGGGCGATGAAGCCCAGCTGATTGGTCACATAATCCTTGCCCTTGTCGCTGGAGTAGAGCCAGTAGAGGTAGTCCTCGGCCAGCTTTTGCTGCGCGGGATCGGCCTTCGCGTTGATGGCGAAGAAGTTCTCGGTCCCGATGCACAGCCCCTGGTTCTCTTCACCCTCCATGCCGATGTAGATGGGCATGAATTTGATGTCCTCTTCCTTGACGGTGTTGCCCTGCACGCCGCTGATCTGGCTCCAGGCCCAGTTGCCGTTCTGGACCATGGCCGCCTTGCCCAGCGCGAACTCGGCCATCGAATCGTCGACCGATTTGCTGCCCAGCAGCCCGGGGGCCACGGTGGAGTTGTTGATATACAAATCAAAAATGCTCTTGAAGTTGTCGGCGTACTCGAAGGTGATTTCCTTGGTGGCATCGCTGGTCAGGTCGACGTTGCCGTTCTTCCACTCGTAGTGCATGGGCAGGTTGGCCAGATGGGTCTGCCAGCGCCAGTCCTCGCCGGGGGTCAGGGAGGTGGAGGCGAAGACGCCCTCGATCCCAAGCTCCGCTTTGCGGGCGGTCATGTCCTCGACGACCTCTTTAAGCTTGGTGAAGTTGTTGATCTCGTCCACCGACTTGGCCTTCGCGCCGTCGAGGGCAAAATACTTCTGCATAATGGCGTTGTTGTAGATGATCCCGTAGCCCTCGACCACGTAGGGGATGCCGTACACCCCGCCGCCGCTTTGGATGGCCATGCTCTTATCGGTCAGATGCTGGTACAGCTCGGTGTCCTTGAGGTCCTTGCAGTAATCCTTCCAGACGGCGTAGCCCTTGGGGCCGTTGATCTGGAAGAGGACGGGCGCGTCCTTCTTGGCGATCTCGCTCTTGAGCGTCTGCTCATAGGTGCCGCTGGCCGCGGTGACCACGTTGAGCTTCACGCCGGTCTCGGCCTCGTAATCCTTGGCGATCGCGTCATAGACCTCGGCGATCTCGGGCTTGAAGTTGAGAAAATAGATTTCCCCGCCCTTTCCTGTGGGCGTGCTCTCCTCGGAGGCGGACGAGCCCGGCTCGCTCCCGGGCTCGGAGCCCGAAGCCCCGCCCTTGCCGCTCGTGCAGGCGGTCATGGTGGTGGCGGCAATCAGCATGGACAGCGTCAATGCCAATACCTTGTTTATCTTTTTCATAGTGGTTCCTCCTATTCATTTATCACAGGCCGGAAATTATCCGGCCGGCTCAACATGTCAAAGCGCCCGCACCGACTCCCCTTCGAGCAGCCGCACCTGGACCGGCACCGCACGCACGGGGGTATTCTTTTCGATGTGGGAGACGAGCAGCTCCACGCTGATCTGCGCGAGCTCCCCCTGCGGCTGCTGGATGGTCGCCAGCCTCGGGCAGAAATACCGACCGAGCTCGATCCCGTCGAAGCCGATCACCGAGACGTCCTGCGGCACCCGCTTGCCCGCGTCCTGCGCCGCCCGGATGGCGCCCACAGCCATGATGTCGCTCATGCAAAAGACCGCGCTTATCGCGGGGCAGCGCAGCATGAGCTCCTGCATGGCCCGATAACCACCCGCATAGCTGAAGCTGGCTATCTGGAAGTATTCTTCCCGCAGTTCCTGCCCGTGATTCAAAAAGCTTTGCCGGCAGCCCTCAAAGCGCAGCTGGCTGATCTGGGAGCGGCACAGCCGCCCGCCGATGATCCCGATTTTTTGATGTCCTTTGGCAAAAAGATAGTCCACCGCTTCCCGCCCCGCGGCCACGTCGTCGATCCCCACGCTCGAAAGATTCGGGAAGTCAAGATTCTTCCCCGGCGCGGTCACCAGCACGCTCGGCGTCTCGATCTGTCCGAAGCGCCGCTCAAAGTTTTCGGCGTTGCCGCCCAGGAAGAGCAGACCCAGCGGCTTATGCTCCCGGCAGAGCTGCCCGGCGACCAGCACCTCGTCCGCCTCCTCGCTCAGATAGTGGACCACCGCGCTGTAGCCGTTCGAGCTGATGAGGTTTTGCATCTGCTCGACGATCCCGGAGAAGAAGAGGTTGCTGATCCCCTTGACGATCAACACGATGTTGCTGCTCTGCTGCTGCTTCAATTGCCGGGCGTTGGAGTTTGGCACGAAGCCGTACCTTGCCACAACCTGGGCGATACGCTCCTTGGCCTCGGCGCTCACGTCGGGATGGTTGTTCAGCGCCCGGGACACGGTGCTCACCGCATATCCGGATTCCTTGGCAATGTCCTTGATGGTCATGCGCGGCGCTCCTTCCGGCAACGTTCTCGGAAACGTTACTGGAAACGTTTCCGGTTTCTGTTTGTAGTATAGCGTATTTTCGCATGAGATGCAAGAGTTTCTCATCGGATTTGTCGTATTTCTATCAATTTCTTTTTGTAATTTATTTATTTTGCCCTATAAATTTTTTCGTCTTCTCCTTTGGAGTCGTCCAAAAACATGAATACTGTGGTATAATAGCCCCAGAAACATGAAAGGAGCTGCCACCTATGCTGAGACTGATCGACTGGCTCACGGCGCGTTTTCGCCGCTTCACCGTCTGGGACATCGCACTCTTCAAATCCACCCTGCTCTCCTTCGGGGTGCTGGTGGGCATGCACGCAAAGGAAGGCGGGCGAAAGTTCCTGCCCCTGGTGTGGGCGGCTTTCATCCTCTCCTATCTGGCGCTCTTTTTCCGCATTGTGACCCTTGCAAGCGACAAATTAACGGACGACTAGGAGGAAAAAAGATGGACCTGATCCAAAAGGTACTGGCCGCGCACGACCTGCTGATTCTCGACGGGGCGATGGCCACCGAACTCGAACGCCGTGGGGCCGACATCAAGGATGCGCTCTGGTCGGCCAAGGTGCTCATCGAGAACCCCGCCGCCATCGAGGGGGTGCACTACGACTACTTCGTCGCCGGCGCCGACTGTGCCATGACCGCGAGCTATCAGGCGACAATCGAGGGCTTCATAAAACGCGGCTGCTCCCCCGAACAGGCCCGGCAGCTGATCCGCAATTCGGTGACGCTGGCTCAAAAGGCCCGCGAGCGGTTTCTGGCGGACCATTCCCTGTCCCCGTCGCGCCCGCAGCCGCTGATCGTGGCGGCCATCGGCCCCTACGGGGCCTACCTCGCGGACGGCAGCGAATACCGCGGCAACTACCAAATGAGCGAAGCTCAGCTCGTTGACTTCCACCGCGAGCGGACCGCACTGCTGCTCGACGCAGGCGCAGACATCCTCGCCTTTGAGACCATCCCCTCGCTGCTCGAGGCGAAAGCGATCGTACACCTGATGGAGGAGTTTCCGAATGCCTGCTACTGGATCAGCTTCAGCTGCAACAGCGGCGACACCATCTGCGAGGGGACCCCGATCGGCGAGTGCGCCAAGTTCCTCGACGGCTGCGGGCAGCTCGGCGCCATCGGGATCAATTGCACCCCGCCCGATTTTGTGCCCTCCCTGATTTCCAAGGTGCGCGCCGAGAGCGGCAAGCCGATTGCAGTTTACCCAAATTCGGGCGAGGAATACGACCCCGTCACCAAAACCTGGCGCGGCTGCGCCAGCGCAGAGGATTTCGCCGCGCGCGCCAAAGAGTGGCGCGCGTGCGGGGCGCGCATCATCGGCGGCTGCTGCCGAACCACCCCCGAGGACATCGCGGCGGTGGCCCGTTGGGCCAGGGGCGAGGGGAATTAACTAAATATTTACAATTATACCCTGTATATCCCTTGCCGTTCTCTCCGGGCCCTGTTATAATGAGACGGTAACTGTAACACAACGACTGTGGGGGAAATTGCTTCTATGAAAAAATTGATTGTATCCGCCATGATGATTGCGGCGATTCTTGCATCTTCGATCCCTGTCGCCGCGCATCATCATGAGGCCGCGGCAATGGCATGCGGCGGTACGGGCGCCTGCATGGTGAACGGGGTCTGCGACGGGAGCTGTCTGGGCAGCGGCGACTGTCTGGGCTATGAAGGCTGCAACAGCGCCTGCAACGGCTCGAAAACCTGTGTAAACAACGGGGTCTGCGCCGGACATGCGCAGGGCTTTGCCCAAGGCAGGGGACATCACGGGGGCGGTCATCACGGCGGCTACTGCCGGTAAAAAGCAACGTGGAGGACGGATATTCCGTCCTCCATTTTTTTGCAATCAAAACCACCGGCATGTCCGGTGGTTTTAATCATGTGCTGCCTTTTATTTTGCCGCCAAATTCCTGACATGAACGCGACCCGTCTGTAAAGAATAAAGACGGGGCTTTTCCGAGGGCACCCATATTAAAGTATTGAAAGCAAAGCTTTCAATACTTTGGGAGGGGCGCAACGCCAATCCCCACCCTGAAGAAAGCAGGTGCGCTCTTTCCGAGGGCACCCATATTGAAGTATTGAAAGCAAAGCTTTCAATACTTTGAGAGGGGCGCAACGCCAATCCCCGCCCTGAAGAAAGCAGGTGCGCCCCTTTGTCGCATTTTACGGCAGAATGGAATTTGTGCATACGCAAATTCCCGAGAAAGGAACGGTTGCAATTATGACGCGGGATTATCAATTTGCCGACCTCAGCCGGGAGACGAAGGAAGAGCTGGACCTGCTCGAGATGCAGCTGAGCCGGGACTGTAACCGGCCGATCGTCCTCGTCGCCTACGAGCAACGAAAAGAGGGGGAACAGTCGCAATGAACGAAATTTACAGCGGGCTGGGAGATTATTTTTCCTTCGGATTTGCCGACGTGTCCCAAGCCGGATATTTCGACGGGCTGCCGAAGGAAATCCGCCAGGCGGTGCTGCAAAACCAGAGCCGCTTCCACTCCTTCGAGGAGATGAAGGCTTATGCAGAAAAGCAAAAGCACAAACACAAGGGAAAGAAAAAATAGGACTCCTTCATAAACTTGCAGCCGCCATCGTGACGGCTGCTTTTTTCTACCCAAGATGTTATAATAAGGAAAGAAGCAAACAAGGCGGGTGTATGATGAAAAAGAACGGCTATATTTTAAAATGGATATTGGCGGCCGCCGCCCTGGGCGCAATTCTTGCCGTTGCGGCGCCTGCCCTGCTTGGTATTGTTCTGCTGTTGGGGGCGCTCGCGGTTTTCTATGGCCTGGCGGTGTGGGCAGCAAGGATTTCCGGCACGGCGCAGATAATCAAAAAGCTGACGGTCAAAGAAAAGGTCATTTCTTTGATTCTGCTTATCGCCGTACTGTTCTTCGTCTATTTCCAGGTCCGCCAGGAGCACTTTATTTATTACTGGGACTATGCGGGCTATTGGCAGAAATCCCTGCTCCAAATGAAGCGGTTCCTGCTCTATCCCGTTCAAAGCTTCTTGTATTTAATTGTTTCCGCCAATCTGGAGGAATACAACCTGTTCCCCGCAACCATAATGGCCCTGCCGCTTCGGCTGTCTGGCAGCAGCTTCACCAGTTATGTGATGTTGATCTTTTCCATGTTCATCCTTCCCACCTGCGTTCTGATGGCAGCCCTGGTGCGAAAGGCGGCCTTACGGTTAAACATAAGGGCACTGCCCTTCCCGGCCATATTGGGGATCTGTCTGCTCTTCCCTATTTTGTATCTGCCCGCCTTGTACGGTTATATTGACTCCATCTGCCTGCTGAGCGCAGTCAGCTGCCTTTCTCTGCAAATTGGCTGGGATTATCGCGCCCTTGATAAAAAACGCTGTATCGCAACCGCTCTGCTGTTGCTTGAGACAGTCCTCTTACGCAGGTACTTTGCCTATTGGGCGTTGGGGTTTCTGTTTGCCTGGCTGCTCATATTCTGTTTTCAGCTTTTAAAGGAGCAAGACAAAAGGGCGTTTGCCGGCGGATTTGTCAAAAATGCCGCTCTGGCAGGAACGGCCTGCGCCTCTGTTCTGCTGATCTGCTTTCCAGTCTTCGTCTATCGGTCTGTCTTTGTCTCCTACGGGGAGGCTTATTCAGCCTATGCCGCCGCCAGCTTCGGAGCCTCGATGAAAGAATACTTCTCCTTTATCGGGGCCAGCGGCCTGCTCTGCGCCGTCGTGCTTCCCATCGGCTTGCTTTTGGTTTATCCCAAGGCGAGAGAGTCCCTGATTGTCCCACTGGTGCATATTGCGGTATCCTTCCTCCTGTTTGGTTTCGTCCAGCAGATGGGCGTCCACCATTATTATATATTGGCCCTGCAGATGATGTTTTTATGCGGACTGTCCCTCTCTCTGCTGACCCATACCGGTTCATCCCACAAAATTGTTTCCTTAGCCGGCATAGGTTTGGCCACTCTGCTTGCGGTCAATTTTGCAGCATGCTTTTTCCCACTGCCTCAAACGCCTTTATTTACTCAGGAGCGCTACCATCCAAGGGTGCGAGGCGATATATCAGTTATCCGGCAGATGGTCGACGAGCTGCAGCAATTGTCCCAAGACGGCAGGTCCATCTATGTACTGGCCAGCTCCGAAATCCTCAACGACGATATCATCCGGCAAGCCTCCCTGCCCGATCAGATGAATTATCCATACACCTTGGAAAAAAGCAATCACGTCGATCTCAGAGACGGCTTTCCAACGCAATTTTTCACATCCTCCATCGTGCTTGTCGCAAGCCCCGCCCAGCACCATCTGCGTCCCCAGGACCAACAGGTAATCGGGGTTTTGGCAGAGGAGATGTCCCGGGAATCTTCCCCCGTCCGAAAAAGGTTCGTGTTTTATAAGTCCTATCCGCTCGATGGCGGCGTGAAAGCCGATCTCTATCTAAAACAGTCGGAGTTTGATCAAGACGATATTCTATATCTAAAACAGATCTTTCAGGACAGATACCCAAATCATCCTGAGCTATTTTCCGAGCGCCTCGATCAATTCTTAGCAGGTGTCGCACCGCCCACCGCCGATATTCATACCAAATTGCAGCGCCTGGCCGACAATCCAAAATACCGCCTGCTTCGCCCGGCCATAGAATGGATGTCCGTCATTTTTAAAGATCATTTGTATTAGCGGCCCTAAAGCAACAGGACGGGTTTCCCCGTCCTGTTGCTTTCTGTTTTTAACTGCCCTTTTTGGCCTTTCCCCCAATCCATTTCGCCAGCACGATCAGCTCGTGGAACACCAGCGGCAGCAGCGAAAGCAGCACCAGGTCCACCCATTCCGTAAGGCTCAGCTGCGCGGTGCCGAAGAGGGAGCTCAGAAGCGGCACCTCGGTCACGGCGATCTGCAAAACGAAACCCACCGCAAAGGCCAGCAGCATGGTCTTGTTTTCCAGATGGTTCATCCGAAAGACCGAACGGGAGGTGTTTCGCATCCCAACCGCATGGAAGAGCTGCGAGGTGCCCAGAGTCACAAAGGCATAAGTTTGAGCATGCAGCAGGATGTCCGGCTGCAGCAGCATGTCGCGGATCCCGGCAAAGGAGACCGGCATTCCGGCTCCCATCAGGTGCCGGATGGGGGAATAGAGGAAGGCACCTAGGGTCATGGCAGCGATCACCACCCCATAAAACAGGGTCAGCGCCAGCCCACCGTGGGCAAACAAGCTCTCCTTGGGGTCGCGGGGCGGGTCCTTCATGATGTCCTTATCCTTGCTGTCCACGCCGAGGGCGAGCCCCGGCAGGCTGTCGGTGATCAGGTTGACCCAAAGGATGTGGATCGCCCGCAGGGGGGCGGCCAGTCCCGCCGCGATGGCGCAGAACATGGCGATCACCTCGCCGAAGTTGGAGGAGAGCAGGAAGAGCACCGACTTTTTGATGTTCTGATAGATCCCCCGCCCTTCCTCCACCGCCCGCTCGATGGTGGCGAAGTTGTCGTCGGTGAGCACCATGTCGGCGGCGCCCTTCGCCACATCGGTGCCGGTGATCCCCATCGCCACACCGATGTCGGCGGCTTTTAAGGAGGGCGCGTCGTTGACCCCGTCCCCGGTCATTGAGACGATCTGCCCTTGAGACTGAAAGGCCTTGACGATACGCACCTTGTGCTCGGGCGAGACCCGCGCAAAGAGGCGCAGCCCGCCAATACGCCGGTTCAGCTCCTCCTGGGGCAGTTCGTCGAGCTCGTCACCGCTCATGCATTGCTCTTCGCGCTCGGCGATCCCGAGGTCCTTGGCGATGGCCAGCGCGGTGTCCCGGTGGTCCCCGGTGATCATGACGGTGGTGATCCCCGCCTCCCTGAACACCTGCACCGCGTCCCGCGCCTCGGGCCGCGCCGGGTCGATCATCCCGCACAGCCCCAGGAAGGTGAGGTTTTCCTCGCTGGCGCTCTCGTCCCCCTCCCGCTCGGCCAGGGCGAGCACGCGCAGCGCCTGCCGGGCCATCTGCGCGGCCGCGCCGGCGATTCGCCCGCGGTCCTGCTCCGTGATCGGACGGGTTTCCCCCCGCTCGCTGATCCGGTCACAGCGCGCGAGCAGCAGGTCCATCCCGCCCTTGGTATAGGCGCGCACCGAGCCCCCCGGGGTGCGGTGGACGGTGGTCATCATCTTGCGCTCGGAGTCGAAGGCGCGCTCGTTGATCCTCGGCAGCTCCCGCTGCAGCCCCTCGCGGGTGAGGGAGTAGCGCGCGCCCATGTCCAGCAGCGCCAGCTCGGTCGGGTCGCCCAAGCGGTTTTGACCCTCCAGCGAGGCGTCGTTGCAGAGGATGAACCCTTCGAGGAAGCGGCGGTCCCGCTTATCGTCGAGCTCCGTGGCGGCGCGCAGCTCCCCGTCGAGGTAGCAGCTTTTGACGGTCATCCGGTTCTGGGTGAGGGTGCCGGTCTTATCCGAGCAGACCACGCTGACCGCGCCCAGCGTCTCGACCGAGGGGAGCCGGCGCACAATGGTGTTGACCTTGACCATGCGCTGGACCCCCAGCGCCAATACGATGGTGACCACCGCGGGCAGCCCCTCGGGGATGGCGGCGACCGCCAGCGAGATGGCGGTGAGCAGCATCTCCGGGATGTCCCGGCGCTGGATCAGAGCGATCCCAAACATCAGCACACAGATGACCACCGCCAGGATCCCCAGCAGCCGTCCGAGGTCGGCCAGGCGGCGCTGCAGCGGGGTCATCTCGTCCTTCTGCCCCTCGAGCAGCGAGGCGATCCGCCCCATTTCGGTGTTCATCCCGGTGGCGACGACCACCCCTTCGCCCCGCCCGTAGGTGACGCTGGTGGAGGAATAGGCCATGTTGGCCCGGTCCCCCAGCGCCGTCTTGCCAGCGGCGACAAAGGAGGCGTCCTTCTCGGCCGGAACGCTCTCGCCGGTGAGGGCGGACTCCTCGACCTTTAGGCTCATGCTTTCCAGCAGCCGCAGGTCGGCCGGCACCACCCGTCCGGCCTCGAGCAGCACCACGTCGCCCACCGCCAGCCCGGCGGCAGGCACCTCGCAGAGCTTCCCGTCCCGGCGCACCAGAGCCTGCGGGCTCGACATCTTTTTAAGCGCCTCGAGCGCCTGCTGCGCCTTGGACTCCTGGGTCATGCCGATCACGGCGTTGAGCAGCACCACCATCAGAATGATCAGTGCGTCGCTCCATTCGCGCAGGAAGATCGAGATGGCCGCGGCGGCAAAGAGGATGTAGATCATCGGGTCGCGCAGCTGGGAGAGGAACATCTGCACCCGGCTCTTCTGTTTTTTCTCCCGCAGCTCGTTGGGGCCGTTTTCCTGAAGGCGCCTTTGCGCCTCCTGCTCGGAAAGTCCCTGACGCGGGTCGACGGACAGCTCCTGGCAGACCGATTGGGCCGATTTGGATTCGTACAAGTTCAGCAGCTCCTTTTTGATGTGGGTCGTCCTTAGTATGCCCCGCTCCATGCGGGATACCGTGGGCGGCGGGAAAAGAAAAGAGACCTCCCGCCCGTCCATAAGACGTGCGAAAAGTCTCGTTACCTCAAGCGGACCCCAGGCCAGGGCGGTCGGCCCATGTATGTTGAACCTGAGATTTGAAACTACTCCCTTGATTCGCTGTTTTTATTATAGCGCAATTTCAGCGCAAGGTGTTAACAAAGCGTAAAGATTGGGAATTTTTACTTGTTGGGGTTCTGGAACTTGGGCGGGTCGGCCTTGGTTTCGCCAAAGTGGTTATCCGGCGAAGGGGTGGAGAGGTTGAAGTAGAGCTTGGAGTCCTCGGTCACGCCGAAGCTCTGGTTGGAGCCGGTGTCCTGCACGCGGTTGAACGCCTCGCGGAACATGGCGTTGTGCGCCTCCTCGCGGTTGAGCAGAAAGTCGATGGTCTCCTTGACGCACTTGTCGTCGATCTGGCGGTAAAGGTACTCGTAGACCACCTTGGCGCGTTGTTCGGAGGCGATGTTCGAGAGCAGATCGGCGCACAGGTCCCCCGTGACGGTGACGTAGTCGGCGGTCCAGGAATAGCCCGAGGCGTTGATCAGCCCGGGATTCAGCCCGGTGAGGACATGGGTCTCGATCTCGCCGGCGGACACCTTCTGACTGTCCACGTCATGGCCATTGAGCAGGTTGATGGTGGTGGCGACCATCTCCATGTGGCTGAGCTCCTCGGCGCCGATGTCCAAAAACAGGTCCTTGATGGCGGGGTCCTTGATCCGCATGCTCTGGGAGATATACTGCATGGCGGCCTTGAGCTCGCCGTTTGCCCCGCCGAGCTGCTCCTGCATGAGCACCGCGTACTGCGGGTTGGGCCGCTCGACCTTGACCTCGTGGAAAAGCTGCTTTTCGTGTTTGAACATGAAATCCCTCTTTTCATAAAGTTTTGCCATTAGGTTGCGCAGAAAAAAGGAAATTATAACAAGTGAGCGGGCCGTTGAAATACAACGGCCCGCTCACTATCCACATCAAACTACTTCTTCAGCTCAAAGGACTTGCAGTCGGTGCACTGATCCATGGTCGGGTTCATTTCGTGTGTGCCGACGGTGATGCACTCCAGCGCGCAGTAATTCTCGTTCTGGCAGTGGTTGGCGCACTGCTGCACGGTGCACTTGATGCAATGGTTGGCATGGCAGGTATCCATTCAAAAATCCCTCCTTTTTCGGATTTATCTTTAGTTTGCCCCGGTAAACATCTTTTATAGCTAGGGGGAAAAAGGGATTTTTAAATTGGAAGATTCTTCTTTTTATTAAAAAGCTATTCTGCCTCTACTGAATCGACTCGGCGACCGCGATCAGCTCCTCACGGGTGAGCGGCGCTTTGGCGATCAGGCTCAGCAGCGTCCCGTCGCGCTCGAAGTCGATCTCGTTCCCGTTCACCAGTGCGGCGCTGTGCCCTGCGACCGTGATCTCCTCCACCGTCCCGTCGGTGGCGCTCACGTAGGCCATTTCGGGGGAGTCTTCCCGCTCCTGGAGCAGCAGGACCTCCTCGCCCTTTCCGTTTACAAAGTAGAGATTGGTCCAGCGCAGCCGCTCGCCGCTGTCCCGGCTTCGGACAAACTTCGCGTGCGAAAAGCGGATATCCTCTGGCAGCGAGGCGGGCAGCAGCACCGGAAAGGTGGTGTAGTCGCTTAAGAGCCGGGGGTCGGTGACCGTGAAGGTGTTCTCCTCCTCGATCCTCTCCTGCTCCTCATATTCCTCTTTTGTCAGCGCCTGTTCCCCGTCGAACGAGACAATCCTTTCCCCTTCGCCGTTGTAGAGCATTCCGGCGGCCCGCAGCACCTCGCCATAGGTCATAAGCTCCCGCCCGTTTTGGTCAAACAGCCGACCCCTCATCTCCTCTGGCAGCGGCTCATCCTCACCCGGCTCCCGCGTCTGCACCACCCGCGAATTGCCCAGCCCCACCATCGCCAGCACCCGTCCGGCCAGCTCCCGGGCAAAGGCGGTCTGGGAGAGCAGGCACACCGCCGCCACACAGGCGGCCGCCGTGCCGAGGCGGCGCCCCCTTTTCCCGGAAACTCCGGCGCGGCGGCGGAGCGCCTCCTTCCTCTTTTGTATTTCGAGCTCCCCGAGCGCCTCCCCCTCGTACCCCGACAGGTCGGTTTCGATCAGGTTGCACAGGTCATAGAGATTTCGTTTCATCGTTCATTCCTCCTGATTCCCGGATTCATACAGCCGGCGCAGCCGGCGGCGGCCGCGCGAAAGCCGGTTGTAAACGGCCGCCGGGCGCAGCCCCGAGCGTTTCGACAAGCTATCGACGTCCTCCCCGCCGAGGTAGTAACATAAAAAGAGCTCCCGGTCCCGTTCATTGAGGCAGCCCAGTAAGCTTTCCAGCTCCTCGCGCGCCTCGGCGCGCAGGGTGCTGTCGTCCGCGGCCGGCTCCGGCTCAAGCCCGTCCAGGCTGCTGCTCCTACCATCGAGGTACCGCCGCAGGTAATCCACACAGCGGCACCGCGCGATGGCCGCCACCCATCCCTCGAAGCTGCAGCGCTCCCCGTCAAAGCGCTTGGCGTTCTTCCACACCTCGTAAAGGATATCGTTCTGGCAGTCCTCCTGCCAGGCGGGCAGGGCGTAGAGCTTGCGCGAGACCACGCTTCTTATCAGCCCCGCGTAGTGCTCCACCAGATAGTCCAGTGCGCGCTCGTCCTGCCTTCGCAGCGCGCCGAGAAAATTCTCCCCATTGATTTCCTGTTTCATCTTCTGCTCCTCACTCTTGACAAAAGCGCTTTCACCTATTTATTCGCAGAAAGCGCGTAAAATCTATCACGCGCATTTATTTTTATATCCGCCCTACGGCCATGGCTGTTTTTATTGCTTCGCTGACGCTCAAGCATCGAAAACGCCCATACCTGCGGTATGGGCGGTAATTGGTGGTCTGTCCTGCCCGCCGGATCGGTATTCCGGCCATCCGGCGGGCTGACAGTGAGGCGGTCCCCCCACTCCTGGTTGTGCCGGCTGGGAGCGCGCGGACCTATGTATATTTGCGGTTCGTACCGCCAAATTCGGATTCGTCTGCCTCGCCGGGGCAAATGGGCGGATACCTCCTTTCTCGTTTCTCTGGTTCCCATTATATCCGTCAAGTGTGAGGCCCGCTTTACCGTTTTTTGAACAGTTTGGTAACGTTTTCCCGATCGGAGCGAAAATAATCAACATTTTGACGTGACTATATTGTGCTTTACCATGTATAATTTTCCTATGCGCGTTCGAAATCCGTCGAAATTTCTGCGCAAAATCTACAGAAAGAGGGAAATCATGATGGCAAACAAAGTCTACGGTTACGTCCGGGTCTCGACCCGGGACCAGAACGAACACCGCCAGCTCATCGAGCTGCAGGCGTTCGGGGTCGATCGAAAAAACATCTACATGGACAAAATGAGCGGCAAGGATTTCAACCGCCCCTCCTACCAGCGCCTGGTGCACCGCCGCCTAAAGTCGGGCGACCTGCTGGTGGTCAAGTCGATCGACCGGCTCGGGCGCAACTACGAGGAGATCCTCAACGAGTGGAAGTACATCTCCAAGCGCCTGGGCGCGGACATCAAGATCCTGGACATGCCCCTGCTCGACACCCGGCGCAGCAACGACCTGATCGGTACCCTGATCAGCGACATCGTGCTGCAGCTGCTCTCCTTCGTGGCCCAGAACGAGCGCGAAAACATCCGCCAGCGCCAGGCGGAGGGGATCGCCGCGGCCAAGGCGCGCGGGGTGCGCTTCGGCCGCCCGCCGGCGGTGATTCCGGAGGATTTCCCGGAAATCTACGAGCTCTGGCGCGCCAAGGAGATCACCCCCCAGGAGGCGCGGGAGCTCAGCGGACTGAAATACCACACCTTTTACAAGACCTGCCGCAAGCTCACCGCCGAATACGAAGCGAGGCTTGCGCAGCCCCCCGTCCCGGAGCATTAGCGCAAATGAAGGCGTGATAAAATAAATTTATTTTCCATCAATCAAAATGTTTATATTTTGATAACAACTCTTGTTTTTGATCATTGCCGGTAGTATACTTGGGAGCGGTTATTAAATAAGTAGGGAGTACTGCAAAAGAATGCAGCCCGCCCCGCGGCATTGGACCGGGGGGTTGTCTTTGGGAAAGGAAGCATTGCTATGGAATCTTACCGCTATCTTCTGGACGTCGCACTGATCCTGATCAGCACCAAGCTGTTCGGGCTTTTGACAAAACGTTTTGACATGCCGCAGGTCGTGGGGGCGCTGCTCGCCGGGCTGATCCTCGGGCCGGCCGTGCTCGGGATTCTGAGCGAAACGACCTTCATGGACCGGATCGCCGAGATCGGCGTCATCGTGCTGATGTTCACCGCCGGGCTCGAGACCGACATCCAGGAGCTCAAGCACTCGGGCAAGGCTTCGTTTATTATCGCGCTGCTGGGCGTGCTCTTCCCGCTGGGCGGCGGATTCCTGGTGGCCCGCCTCTTCAACTCCTCGCCGGACGCCTTCTTACAAAACGTCTTTATCGGCGTCATCCTCACCGCCACCTCGGTGAGCATCTCGGTCGAGACCCTCAAGGAGATGGGCAAGCTCTCCACCCGCTCGGGCAATGCCATCCTGGGCGCGGCGCTGATCGACGACATTCTGGGGATCATCGCTCTGACCGTCATCACCAGCCTTGCCGACAAGAGCGTGAATATCGGGCTGGTGCTGCTCAAGATCGTGGCCTTCTTCGCGGTCAGTGTCGTGATCGGCCTGCTGGGGCACAAGGGCCTTTCCCACTGGATGGCCCGCTCCGAAACGGATAAACGCCGCTTCGTGATCGTGGCGTTCACCTTCTGCCTGCTCTACTCCTTCATCGCCGAGGCGGTGTTCGGGGTGGCGGACATCACCGGCGCCTTCATCGCGGGGCTGGTGATCTCCAACACCAGCAAGACCACCTACATCGCCTCGCGGTTTGAAACCTCGTCCTATATGCTGCTCTCGCCGGTCTTCTTCGCGAGCATCGGACTAAAAGTAGTCCTGCCGCCCATGAGCGCCTCGATCGTCCTCTTCTCGGTGCTGCTGCTGGTGGTCGCGGTGCTCACCAAGGTGGTCGGCTGCGGACTGGGGGCAAAGCTCTGCCGCTACTCGGGCAGCGAGGCCATGCAGATCGGCGTGGGCATGATCTCCCGCGGCGAGGTCGCGCTGATCGTCGCCACCAAGGGGATCTCCAACGGACTGATGAACGAGACGTTCTTTGGCCCGGTGATCATCATGGTGGTGGCCACCACCATCGTCACCCCGGTGCTGCTGCGCATGGTCTACCACGGCAAGCAGGCGGACTACAGCGAGCTTATGCACAGCGAGCTGGTCGAGCAGTACGAGGAGGTCGAGACCTTCGACCTGGCCTCCCAGGCGATCCTCGAGCAAAACGAGCACCTGCGCGAGGAGAAACCCGTCCCCTCCGGCAGGAAATAAGCCGCAAAAGGGCCGCCGCAAATTTGCGGCGGCCCTTTTTATCCTGTGTCATATGACGATCTTTTTTTCAATGCTGATTTTCAGCTTGCTGTCCGCGCACTCGAGCGATTGATCCAGCTTGCCGATGTACCCCTGCTTGACGCAGGCTTGATCCTTGCAGCCCGCCTTGTCGACCCGCACGCGGTAGTCCTTCTTGATCCGCAGGACCACCGGCACCTCCATCGGGTTCATGTCGATGTACAAATCCCCGCGCTTCTTGCTGATCTGCACCACGCTCTGTGAGTTCTGGGTGATGATCCCATCCTCAAACAGGTCAATGGCCAGCACCTCGCTTCCGTCCACCCGCACGCGCGCGACCAGCCGCTCACCGGGCTTCCCTCCGCCGGACAGAACCGAGAGCACCGCCACGATCAACACGAACAGGGCCAGCACCGCTCCCGAGATGGCAAGCACCTTTTTATTCACTTGCAGATTGCGCACCCCGTCGCCAATGCCGGCCATCGTCATTTCGGTCAACCTCTAAATCCACAAATTGTTGCGCTCAATTCACAAACAACCTACCATATATGTATATTAACAGAACCTGCCAGCGAATGCAACCGCTTGGAGGAAATAACTTGACCGTTTAAGGGCGGCAGATAGAATCTGCCGCCCTTAGATCTTTTATGTGCGCTTCCCCTGGCAAGAGCGCCCACCCAAAGGGCGGCGCCTGCCTTCTTCAGGGTGGGGGTCGACGCTGCGCCCTTCCCAAAGTATTGAAAGCTATTGTTTATCCGTTGCCCTCAGCCCGATCCCCAGCTCCTCGAGCGCCTTCTCGTCCACCGGCGAGGGGCACATGCTCATCAGCTCGCTGGCGTTCTGCACCTTGGGGAAAGCGACCACGTCGCGCAGGCTCTGCGCGCCGCACATCACCATCGCCAGCCGGTCCAGCCCCAGCGCCGCGCCGCCGTGGGGGGGCGCGCCGTATTTGTAGGCCTCGACCAGGAAGCCGAATTTCGCCTCGATTTCCTCGGCGCTAAGCCCCAGCGCCCCAAACATCTTCTGCTGCAGCTCATAGTCGGTGATGCGCATCGACCCGCTGGAAATCTCGGTCCCGTTGAGCACCAGGTCATACGCCTTGGCCCGCACCGCGCCCGGATCGGTGTCGAGATAGGGCAGGCACTCCTCGAGCGGCATGGTGAACGGATGGTGCATGGCCACCCACGTCCCCTGCTCCTCGTCCCACTCGAAGAAGGGGAACTCGGTGATCCAGAGGAAGTTGTACTGCTCCTGCGGGATCAGGTCGAGCTGTTTGCCCACCGTCAGGCGCAGCTGCCCGAGCACCGGCAATGTCACCTTGTTTTTATCCGCCACGATCAGGGCCACGTCGCCCCGCTCCATCCCGAGACGCGCGATGAGGGCGGAGAGCTCCTCCCCGCTCATGAACTTCTGGAAGGAGCAGCTGGGCGCGTCCTCCACCCAGCGGATGTAAGCCAGGCCCTTGGCGCCGATCCCCTTCGCCTGCTCGGTCAGCTTGTCGATGGCCTTGCGGGTGAGGGTGGCGGCGGCGTTCTTGCCCACGATCGCGCGCACGCTGCCGCCCGCCTCGAGCGCCCCGGTGAACACCCCGAAGCCGCAGCCGCGCACCGTCTCGCTCAAGTCGATGATCTCCATCCCGAAGCGGGTGTCCGGCTTGTCCGAGCCGTAGCGCTCCATCGCCTCCTTGTAGGTCAGGCGCGGCAGGGGCAGGGGCAGCTCGACTCCCATAACCTCCCGGAAGAGGTGGTGCACATACCCCTCCAGCATGTCCAGGATGTCGTCCTGGTCCACGAAGGACATCTCCAGGTCGATCTGGGTGAACTCGGGCTGACGGTCGGCGCGCAGGTCCTCGTCCCGGAAGCAGCGCGCAAGCTGGATATACCGGTCATACCCCGAGACCATCAGCAGCTGCTTATAGATCTGCGGGGACTGGGGCAGCGCGTAGAAGCTGCCCGGATGGACCCGTGAAGGCACCAGGTAGTCCCTGGCCCCCTCGGGGGTGGATTTCATCAGCATCGGCGTCTCAATTTCGAGGAAGCCGTTGTCATAGAAGTAGTCCCGCGTCGCCTTCATGATGTTGTGGCGCAGCAGCATGTTGTGCTGGATCGACGGGCGGCGCAGGTCGAGGTAGCGGTAGCGCAGGCGCAGCTCGTCCTTGACGTCGGTCTTGTCGGTGATCTCGAAGGGCGGGGTCTGCGCGCGGCTCAGCACCCGCAGCTCCTGCACCAGCACCTCGATCTCGCCGGTCGGGATGTCCTTATTCTTGCTCTCCCGCTCCCGCACCACGCCCCGCGCGGCCAGCACATACTCGGCGCGGCAGGAGGAAGCCTTCTCGAAGACGTCGCGCGCGGTGCTGTCGTCGAAGGCGAGCTGCACGATCCCGGTGCGGTCCCGCAGGTCGATAAAGGTGAGATTGCCAAGCTCCCGCGTCTTCTGCACAAAGCCGGCGACCACCACCTCATGGTCCTTTTGTGAAAGCGTCAATGTCCCGCAGTAATGGGTCCTTTTGAGGCCCTTCATTGTTTCAGCCATGGTTCTTGCTCCCTTTCTTTACTCCTGCCCTTTTTGCAGCTGCTCCCCAGCCTCGATCACCTCGGTATAGGCGCCCTCGAGCAGCAGCCGGTAGATCTGACCGGCGAAGTCGGTGAGGCTCACCTGCACGCTCTTGCCGCCGCGCATGTCCTTGACGGTGCATTCCCCGCTTTGCAGTTCGCTCTCCCCCAGCACGGCGGCGTACTTGGCGCCGAGCTTGTCCGCATACTTCATCTGCGCCTTGACGCTGCGCTCCATGCAGTCGCACTCGGCATAAAAGCCCTCCTGCTGCAGCTCGTAGCACAGCTGCTGCGCACGCAGCGAGCCCGCCTCGCCCATCCCGGCGAGGTAGATGTCGCAGGTGTTTTCCTCGGGGAACTGGCAGCCGCAGGCGTCCATCTGCAGCAGCAGACGCTCGAGACCCATCGCGAAGCCCAGCGCCGGGGTGGCGCTGCCGCCCAGCTCCTCCACCAGCCCGTCATACCGCCCGCCCCCGCAGACGGTGCCCTGGGCGCCGATCTTTTGGGAGACGAATTCGAACACGGTGCGGGTGTAGTAATCGAGCCCCCGCACGATCTTCGGGTCGACTGAATAGGAGATTCCCAGCAGGTCCAGCCGCTTTTTGAGTCCCTCAAAGTGCTCCCGGCAATCTTCGCAGATGTAGTCGAGCACCAGCGGCGCGCCCTCGACAACGGCGTGGCACTCGGGGCTCTTGCAGTCCAGGATGCGCATGGGATTCTTCTCGAGCCTCCCCTGGCAGGTCTCACAGAGGGTACCGAGATGCGCGGTGAAATACTCCCGCAGCGCCTGCTGGTACCTGGCGCGGCAGGTGGGGCAGCCGATCGAGTTGATGTGCAGCTCGATCTCCCCGATTCCCAGTGTTTCAAAGATTTCATTGGCCAGGGCAATCACCTGGGCGTCGGCCGCCGGGGACTTCGGGCCGAGCATTTCGACCCCGAACTGGTGGAACTCCCGCAGCCGGCCGGCCTGGGGCTTCTCGTACCGGAAGCACGGGATCACATAGCAGGTGCGCAGCGGCAGCGCGCCGCCGAGCAGCCCGTTTTGCAGCACCGCGCGCACCACGCCCGCCGTCCCCTCGGGACGCAGGGTGACGCTGCGCTTGCCCTTATCAAGAAAGGTATACATCTCCTTTTGCACCACGTCGGTGGTATCCCCCACCGAGCGGGAGAACAGCTCGGTGTGCTCGAACACCGGGGTGCGGATCTCCCGAAAGCCGAAGAGCTCGGCCGTGCGCAGCAGGGTATTTTCGATATACTGCCAGCGCGCGCTCTGCGCGGGAAGCACATCCTGCGTGCCCCTGGGGGCGTTGGTGATAACTGCCATTGCTCGCTTCCTCCAAATTAAGGATTCTTTTTCATACCACAAGAGTATATCACATCAACACGCACAAATCCAGACGTGAGAAGGAAGTTCCCACGTCTGGATACCAATTTTCCGTATTTCGCCTAGCGCTTGGGATTGACGATGTCCCGCCAATCGAGGTCGCCCCGCTCGAGGGCGTGGATCAGCGCCTCGGCGGTGGCCAGGTTGGTGGCGACCGGAACGTTGCGCGTGTCGCACAGCCGCAAAAGGTTCGCGTCGTCCGGCTCATGGGGCTTGTAGTTGGCGGCCCTGAAAAAGAGCAGCAGATCGATCTCGTCGCAGGCGATCCGCGCGGCGATCTGCTGGTCCCCCCCCTGGGAGCCCGAAAGGAATTTAAAAATCTGCAGCCCGGTGGCCTCGCTGATCAGCCTGCCGGTGGTGCCGGTGGCGCACAGATTGTGCCGGCTGAGGATCCCGCAGTAGGCTATACAAAATTGCACCATCAATTCTTTTTTGGAGTCATGCGCAATCAAAGCTATGTTCATTCTTTTTTCAGTCCTCCTCAATCAGGATGTTCGTCTGCTGCGTCGCAATGCTCTAACGTATATCGAGAGGGATATAAAGCCCCTGCATCCGTCCTGCAATGTTTAGGAATTCTTTTGCCGCCGGGCTCTCGGACGGCAACGGGCGCCCGAGCGCCGCGCACCGCGCGACCTCCCGCTCCTCGGGCAGCGCGCCGATGAGCTGCACGCCCACCGCATCGATGACCGCGTCGAGGTTTTCCACCGGCATCTGGGCGGGGCGCTGGGGAATCCGGTTGATGATAAGCTTGGTGTCGTCGATCCCGCCCTCAAAGAGCAGCCCCGCGACCGAGGCCGCATCCCGCATCGAGATCGGGTCGGGCGTGGCGACCAGGAAAGCGGAATCCGCCACCGACAGCGAAACGTCGAAGCCGACGCCCAGCCCCGCGGGGGTGTCGATGATGAGATAGTCGTAATACTCGCTGAGCCCCTTGCACAGCCGGCGCAGGTCGTCCGCCTTCGGGCAGAAGCCGCGGTCGGTCGGGGCCGGCATGAAATGCAGCGAGCGCAGGTACCCGCACGCGACGATCGCCTTGATCGGCTCGCAGCGGCTCTCCAGCACGTCGCCCATATCGAAGACGGTGCGGTCGCTCGCACCGAGCATGATATCCAGCCCCCGCAGCCCCGCGTCCATCTCGAGCAGCAGGACCCGCTTGCCGTATTGCGGCGAAGCCAGCGCGGCGGCGGTGTAAACGCTCACCGTACTCTTGCCCGCCCCGCCCTTTCCGGAGGTCACCAGCTTGATATGCGACATCGCATGCTCCCCATTCCTGCAGCAATCCGCTTAAATCCATTCTATCACACGAGGACAGCATTTCACAATAGTTTCGTGTAACTTTGTGGAATAATAGCAGCTTTTTGCTTCATCTCTTGTAAAATTCAACGATAAACAGTCCTTGGGCTAAAGAAAAATTCTCCCGCCCGGCACCGCCCTCCATCAGGGCAGCAGCACCCCGTAATCGGGTAGGGCGCTCTGGCGGTTCTGGGAAAAGAAATACTCGTCGAAGATATCCTTGGCCACCTGCGGGCAGCCCAGATGCCCGCTCCACCCCTTCTCGATGACCACCGCCACCGCGATCTGCGGGTCCTCGGCGGGGGCGAAAGCGATGAAGGTGGCGTTGGGGTAATCCTTGGTCTGCGGGGTGCCGGTCTTGGAGGCCACGTCGATCGGATAGTTGGCGAAATACCGCTGCGCCGTGCCCACCCGCGAGGCCTTGACCATCCCCTGGATCACCGTCTCGAAGGCCTCGGGCGGCGCGTCCACCTGCTGTGCCACTCGCGGCTGGCTCGTAAAGACGGTCTCGTCGAAGGTATAGCTCTCGATGGATTTGACGATATTGACGTCCATGCGCTTTCCGCGGTTGCCTAAAGTCGCCGCATAGTTGGCCAGCTGCAAGGGGGTGAAGTTGTTATAGAGCTGCCCAATGGCCGACTGGATCACGTCGCCCCCGGTCCAGGGGTTCTGCGGCTCGTGCTTCGCCTTGGTTTCAGGCGAGGAGAGCTCGCCCACGCTCTCGGGGATCTCGATCCCGGTGGGCTGGGCCAGCCCGAACTGGGTGCTGTAGCGGTTGATGTTCTCGATCCCCAGCTGCCGGCCGAGGTCGTAGAAGAAGATGTTGCAGCTGTAGCGCAGCGCATCGACGACGTTGATCGCCCCGTGGGTCCCGAGACAGGTCGGCTGGTAGCCTTGATAGAAGGTGTAGACATGCCCGCAGGTGATGGTGGAGACAGGGGTGATCAGCCCCTCGGAAAGCCCCGCCACCGCCACCGAGGGCTTATAGATCGACCCGGCCGCGTAGGTGCCCTGGATGGCGCGATTGAGCAGCGGGCGGCGCGGGTCATTTAGGAGGGAGGCGTAGTTGGTCCGGTAGGTGTCCATGTCGTAGCTCGGGTAGCTGGCGGCCGCCAGCACGTCGCCCGTTTTGCACTCGATGACCACCACCGCGCCCGAATCGGCCTCCTTGCCCTCCCCCGCCTTTGCGGTCTGCTGCAAATTGAGGATTTCCCGCTCGAGCGAGCGCAGCGCCACCTGCTGGAGTCCCGAATCGATGGTCAGGATCACCGTGTTGCCCGGCACCGGGGGCTCCTCCTGGATCACGTCGATCACGTCCCCGCTCTGGTTTAAGGTGATCTTGCGCTTGCCGTCCCTGCCGCGCAGCTCGTCCTCGAAGGCGCGTTCGATCCCGGCCTTGCCCACCGTATCGTTGGGGGCGTAGCCCTTCTCCTTGAGCTCCTGGTATTCCTCGGCATAGATCGGGCCGATGAATCCAATCTCGTGCGGGGCCAAATCCCCGCTGACGTACTCGCGCACCGTGCTCTCCACCACGTCCACGCCGGGCAGGTCGTACCCGCGCTCCTTGACCTTGGAGACGGTGCCCATCGAAATATTCTCGGCAAAGGTGTACTGCACCGAATAGTTAAAGCCCCGGCGCTCCATCTCATAGCGGATCCCGGCGATGGTGCGCTGCTCCTCGGGCGAAAAGCCGGAGGAAATCTTATAGCGCTCGCAGAGCCAGTACATCACGTTTTCCACCGAGGTGTCCGGCTGCACGCCGATGTCCGACTTGAGCCGGGCGATGGCGTCGTCCATCCCCTCGACATACTGGAAGGGCTGCGATCTGGTGACCGGCAGGTTGTCGATCCATCCCTCGCCCGAAGCGGCGAGGAGGTTTGTCAGCTTTAATATGATCTTGTTCTGCTCGTTCACCGGCAAAAACGCCCGGTCCAGCACAATGTTATAGCCGGTGGCGTTGACCGCCAGCGGGTTGCCATAGCGGTCCAGAATCTCGCCGCGCGCCGCCGCGACGACCTGCTCGCTGGTCGAGCCCTGCTGGACCAGCGCCTTATATTGCTCGCCCTCCACGATCTGCATCTGCATAAGCCGCAGCACATACGCGGTGAAGACCGCCGCTACGACCCCGCACAGCAGCAGGGTGCGCACACCCTTTTTCGGCAGATTCATGGCAGTTTCCTTCCCTTAGAAAAATCAGATGTTGATCCTCGAATCGAAGCCGCTACAGAGCTTCCCGAAGATCCAGAAAAATAGCGGGGCGGTCACCGTGGTATAGACGATGGTGGGCAGCGTATGCGAAAGGAACAGGGAGCCGATTCCCGCATAAGCCCACAGCCCATACTGGAAATAGAAGTCGAGCAGCCCACAAAGGGTGCTCGTGCAGAGCACCATCAGCAGGGCGTTTAAGAGGGTGCGCCGCATGAGATAGATGGTCAGCAGCCCGGCGGCGGCCGCCAGGATCAGCAGCAGCACCGAGTAGAGCCCATAGAAGGCAAAGCCCCCCAAATCGCAGAGCATCCCCGCGAGCAGCCCGTAAAGTCCGCCGGAAAACTCCCCCTCATACATCGCCAGGGTGATCGCCGCCGGAATCAGCAGCACCGGCTTGACCCCGAGCACGGAAAAGAGCCCCGGCGTGCTCTGCAGCACATAGATCAGCAGGAACAGCACCGTCAGGGTGCAGTATTTGATGGTCAATATCTTGCGTCGGTTGTTGGTCACGGCTGCCCCTCCGAGGAAGCGTCCTCCCGGGACGGGGTCCCTTCGGACGAGGCGGACGGGGCGGATGACGACGCATCCCCGCCGAGGGTGGCGGGCACGCCGCTGCGCTGCGCTCCCTGCGCGGGCTTCGGGCCGCCGCCCTGGCCGGAGAAGGAGGTGATGATAAACACATCCTTGATGTTCTGCACCTGCGCGGCGGGAGTGATGACCGCATAAAGGGTCATCCCGGCGGCCTCGGTGCGCACTTCCTTCATGGTGCCGATGACCAGGCCCTTGGGGTAGACCCCGCCCAGCCCCGAGGTGAGCACCAGGTCCCCCGGCGCCGCGGCGCTCTCCCGCTCGAGGTAGCTCATCTTGCAAAGCCCCTCGGCGCTGAGCGCCACATCCCCCGACACCACCCCGATATCCCGCGTGCGCGAATCGGTCGCGCCGATGTCGTTGGCCACGTCGAGGATGGTGGTCACCTTGGCGTAGCTGAGCCCCACCTCGCTGACCCGGCCCACCAGCCCGTCGGGGGTGATCACCGGGTCGTTGGGCGATACCCCGTCGAGCGACCCCTTATCAATCGAGAAGGCGTAAAAGCGCTCGTTCGGGTCCCGGCCGATGACCTCGGCCGGCTCGAAGGTCAGGGTGGGATTCTGCTCCTTTAGGTCGAGGTATTGCTTATAGTGGTCGTTCTCCTGCTTGTAGCGCTCGATGTCCACCACCTGCTCGCGCAGCCGGCGGATTTCCTCCTTGAGCTGCTGGTTCTCCTCATAGAGGCTCTGGGCATCCACATATTTCTCGAAAAAACCAGTAGCCGCCCCCGAGATGGTCGAGGACAGCTTTTGGATCGGAGTGGTGATCAGCCCGAGGAACTGCGAGGTGGGGGAGGCCCGTCCGCCGAGATAGGCGCCCACGAACATCAAAACCACCAACACGCAGAGGATTGCCACCAGGATTTTAAATTTTACACTCCTGAAAAAATCGCCCAACTTGAACCCTTGCCTTTCGGGGAACTATCGCCATTGTTTTGGCTTTAGTACTTCTTGTCGTCGTCCGAGGAGATCACGTCCCCCAGCTTGTCGAAGTTGTCCAGCACCTTGCCCGAGCCCAGCGCGACGCAGTCCAGCGGGTTTTCGGCGATGTAGACCGGCATGCCGGTCTCCTTACTGATCAGCCGGTCCAGCCCGCGCAGCAGCGCGCCGCCGCCGGTGAGGTAAATCCCGTGGTCGATGATGTCCGCCGACAGCTCGGGCGGGGTGCGCTCGAGGGTGGTCTTGATCGCATCGAGCACCGAGGAGAGCGGGTCGGTCAGCGCCTCTCGCACCTCGGAGGCGGAGAGCATGATGTTTTTCGGCAGCCCGTCCATCAGGTTGCGCCCTTTGATCTCCATGGTGGCGTCCTCCTCGTCCTCGAGGGCGTAGGCCGAGCCAATCTGGATTTTGATGTCCTCGCTGGTGCGCTCGCCGATGAGCAGGTTATATTTCTTCTTGACGAAATCGATGATCGAGGAATCGAACTCGTCGCCTCCAACCCGCACGCTGCGGGCCGCGACGATCCCCCCGAGGCTGATGACCGCCACCTCGCTGGTGCCGCCCCCGATGTCCACGACCATGCTGCCGCTCGCCTCGGCGACCGGCAGTCCGGCGCCGATGGCGGCCGCCATCGGCTCCTCGATGATCGACACCTGCTTGGCTCCCGCCTTTAAGGTCGCCTCCTTGACGGCGCGGCGCTCGACCGCGGTGACGCCCGAGGGGATGCAGATGACCACCCGCGGGCGGGCGAAGGCGGAATTGTTAAAGGCCTTCTTGATAAAAATCTGCAGCATGCTCGCGGTGATGTCGAAGTCGGCGATCACCCCGTCCTTGAGCGGGCGCACCACCACGATCGACCCCGGGGTGCGGCCGATGACCTCCTTGGCCTCCTGCCCGACGTAGCGCACCGTGTCGGTGCGGGTGTCCACCGCGACCACCGAGGGCTCGCGCATGATGATGCCCTTCCCCTTCATGAAGATCAGCGTGTTCGCCGTGCCGAGGTCGACCCCGATATCCTTATTAAACGAAAACATATCGAAACTAGCTCCTCTCGCCGTAGCCTATTTACCTACCTATTATAACCGCTCGTGGAATTTTTCACAACAATTTTTCACGAATCACTTAATCCCGCGGCGCCCGCCTCCCAAAGTCCCAGCCGCCGCAGCTCCCGCCAAAGCCTTGCCACTGGCAGGCCGACCACATTAAAGTAGTCGCCCCGCACCGCCCCCACGAGCAGCGAGCCGTATCCCTGGATCCCGTAGGCCCCCGCCTTGTCGGCGTATTCCCCGGTCTCGAGGTACCAGCTTATCGTATGCGCATCCAGCGGGTAGAACTCGACCTCGGTACAGACACTGAAGCCGGCGTCCCCCTTCGGGGAGCGGACGGCCACCCCGGTGTAAACCTCATGGGTGCGCCCGCTCAAAGAGCGGAGCATATCCGCCGCCTGCGCCCGGTCCCGGGGCTTGCCGAGAATTTTGTTATCAATGGCCACCACCGTGTCCGCCCCGATGACAAGATCGTGCGGGTGCGTACCGGCCACTGCTCCCGCCTTGAGCGCCGCCAGATATTCCACCGCCTCGCGGGGGGACATATCCCCCGGCAGGGTCTCGTCGGCATCGGCGGGGACGACCTCGAACCGGCTGTAGATCAGGCGCAGCAGCTCCTGGCGGCGCGGGGATTGGGAAGCCAAGATCCGCCTCACTGCTTTTCTCCCCCGAGCGTCCCCCTGCCGGTGCTGCCGAAGCCGCCCGCCCCCCGCTCGGTCTCGTCGAGGGACTCCACCTCGCACAGCTCGGGCGTATGGACGGGCAGGACCACCAGCTGGGCGATCCGCTCGCCCGGCTGCACGGTGTAGGGCACCTCCCCGTGGTTGCGCAGGCCGATGATGAGCTCGCCGCGGTAGTCGCTGTCGATCACGCCCACCGCGTTGGCGGGGGTGAGCCCATGCTTATTTCCCAGCCCGCTGCGCCCGAAGATGAGCGCAACGTAGCCCGGATCGGGCAGCGCGATGGCGATCCCGCTGCCCAGGCGCTGCGTCTCCCCCGGCAGGATGGTCACAGGGGACCGGATGTCCGCGCACAGGTCGTATCCCGCGCTCCCCCCGGTGGCGCGCGCCGGCAGCACGGCGGTCTCGCTCAACCGCTTTATCATCAGTTTTTCCATACTATCATCTTGCCCCTTCCGATTGATGTTTAGGCAGGCTCTAGAGCACCTTGCGGAAATAGAGCCCGCGGGTGACGCCGCCCCGCATATCGGCCGGGGCCTCTCCCGCGTATTCCCGCGCGATTTGCAGCGCCTCGGCGCCGCTTTCAAAGGTGAAGGAGAGCCAGTAAAAGTCGATGTTCTGTATTTCTCCCATCCGGTCGGCCAGATAGAGGGTCTCGCTGTTAAAAAGCTGGGCGGCGCCCATCGCGCAGCAGACCGGGAAGGCATGTCCCTGCCGGTCGCGCAGGGCGCCGGTCCCCTCGCGGCAGCGCCGGCAGCCGAGGGTCTCCCGCAGCGGGCAGGCGCGCATGGTCATCAACGGTAGCCGCCCGTAGGCGACGATCCCCCGTGCCGCCTCCCCGCCAAGGCCGGCGATACGCGGGGCCATCAGCTCGAAGGAGAGGGTGCTCTCCCCCACCCCGAGTTCACGGTACTCCTCCAACGCCCGGGAATTTGTGATGTTGAGCGAGGCGTCCCCGATCAGTGTAAAGCCGAGCGCCTTGCCAAGCCGGACCCCCGCCAGCCCCGAGACCAGCAGCCGTTCCACCCCCAGCTCCCGCAGCGCGCTGAGCTCCCGGCGCAGCTCGCCGTCGTCAAAGCTGACGATCGGCTGCCGCACCGCCAGCTTGTGGAGGTTCTCCTGCCCCAGCGGGCTTTCCAGCAGCGTGCGCAGCGCGCGCGGCGGCAGGGCGCACAGCTCACAGAGCTTTAGCAGTCCGGGCGTGACCTGCCCGGCCGAAAGTGCGCAGACCCGCAGCGCGGGCTTATCCTTTGCCCGGTGCCGGGGCAGCGGCGGGGTCCAGTCCTGAAACGGGATGGGCGCGAGCTGCCGCCGCTGCTCGCTCAGCTCCTGCAAAGCGCTGCGCCGCAACGCGTTCAGCGACGAGAGCGGAACCATCAACTTATCGTCAATTTCTGTCGAAATATCACCAATTGTATAATACGTTCCCCCCAGCTTCCCCAGTGCCTTGCAGGCGTCCTCCCGGGTGGTGGGACGGTTTTGCGCCGGCGCCGGGGTATCTCCAAGCGCCACGGCGGTGTGCCCTTCCCTGTCCCGGACGGTGAGGGAGGAGGGCTCCCCTTCGCGCAGGCAGAGCTCCATCGAAACCGGAACGCCGGGGTATTCCCGCTGCCCGAGGCGCTGCAGCGCGGGCAGCGCCTCCTTGGTGGCCCGCACATCCTCCTGGCGGCGCACCCCGAACATGGAGCGCTCCAGATGGCCGGTATAATACCCGTCGGTGAACCCCCCGCGGGAGAAGGCGCTCTGCAGCGCCTGCCAGTCGGGGTTTCTGCCCTCCAGGGCTTCTCTGGCGGCCGTCACCGCCGCCGCCACATATTCGGGGCGCTTCATCCGCCCCTCGATCTTGAGCGAGGCCACCCCGGCGCGCCGCAGCTGCCCCATATATTCGGGCGTGAGCAGGGACATGTCCCGCAGTGAGAGGGCGTAGCCATTGTCCGGCTTCGCGCTCGCGGCGCAGGTGATCCTCTGGCGGCAGGGCTGGGCGCACATCCCGCGGTTTCCGCTGCGCCCGCCCGCCATGGCGCTGAGGGTGCATTGGCCGCTCAGAGACATGCACAGCGCCCCATGCACGAAGAGCTCGATCTCGATCGGGGAGTGCCTGCAGATGTGTTCGATCTCGGATCGGGAAAGCTCCCTGGCGAGCACCGCGCGGGAAAAGCCCATCTCTGCGAGCTGCAGCACCCCTTCCAGGTTGTGCACGCTCATCTGGGTCGAGGCGTGCACCGGCAGCGCGGGCGCACATTCGCGCAGAAGCCGCAGCACGGCCAGGTCCTGCACGATCACCCCGTCGAGCGCGCAGGCGCACGCGGTACGGATGACCGACCTGGCCTCCTCCATCTCCCGGTCGAACACCAGGGTGTTGAGGGTCAGATGGATTTTGACCCCCCGCTCATGGCAGAAGGAGGCGGTGCGACAAAGCGTCTCTTCATCGAAATTCCTGGCCCCCCGCCGGGCGTTGAGGCCCTGCAGCCCCAGATAGACGGCGTTCGCCCCGCAGCGCACCGCGGCGAGCACGCTTTCCTCGCTTCCCGCCGGCGCCAATATCTCCATTTCAGAAGTCCTCCTCCCGGCAGCTAAACTCCAAAAACGGGTCCCGCCCACAGGCGGGGCCCGCTCTCGCCCTTGAGAGCCCGGCGGCTCATTTCTTCTGGGCAGCCCCTCCGGCCGGCGCGCCGCTCTTCTTGAGCAGCTCGTTTTCCCGCGACAGCCGCTTCACCTCGGCGCGCAGCTCGTCGAGCTCGATGCGCTGCTTGGCGTTGTCCTCAAGGTATCCGGTCAGCTGGTCGCGGATGTGGTCGGCGCCCTGCTCGCTCTTCTTCTTCCCGTCGGCATAATCCAGCAGGCAGAGGATCAGGGCATCGCTCTGGGACAGGGTGCCGTTGGCGCCCATTACCTCCTCGAGCTTTTCGTTGATCCCGCGCGCGAGCTCGAGCACATATTCCTCCGGCTCGTTGGTCGAAATGGTGTATCTTCCCGTGCCGATCTCCACGCGCACACGATTGATAATCTCCATGATGACGGCTTGTCCTCCCGCTTTTTCACTGGCAAATTTCTGCATAACGCCCCGAACGCCGTGGCATTCTTTTTTAAGGGGCGGATCAGTCTACCCCCATTATAAACTATTTTTCGCCCCTGCAAAAGACCATTTCCCAAATTATCAGATTGTTTACAGCATAGTCATAAAAATACGCCGCTGTGGGGCGCTCTTTTCCCCTGTGGCACTTGCAGAAAACTCGTTTCTGTAATATGATAGAATAGTATAGGTGTCTGCTATAAAAAGTTTTCGAGACCAGATGCTGACGACATCATAAGGGGACCGCTATCCCGCAGAATAAATGGAGGTGCCAATTCAATGGCCTACACCGTGCAGCAGATCAAAACGATGATCATAAAAGAGCTTCAGGAAACGCTGGGCACCACGCCCGACAAGGCGTCGGACGCCCAGTTTTATAAGGCCACCGTGCCGGTGGTCAAGGAAATCCTGGAGGAGAAACGCCGCCACTTCATGTCCCAGAGCCGCTCGCAGGGGAAAAAGCAGGTCTATTACCTGTGCATGGAATTCCTGCTCGGGCGCTCGCTCAAAAACAGCCTTTCCAACCTGTGCATGGTCGAAAGCTTCCAGCAGGCGCTGGGGGAGCTCGACGTCAAGCTCGACAACCTCTATGAATACGAGCCGGACGCGGGGCTGGGCAACGGCGGGCTTGGGCGGCTGGCCGCCTGCTATATGGACGCCCTGGCCACCGACGGGTACCCCGCGATGGGGTACTCGATCCTCTATGAGTACGGGATTTTCAAGCAGCAGATCATCGACGGCTGGCAGAACGAGCTGCCCGACTACTGGCTGCCGGGCGGCGAGGTATGGCTCACCCCCATGCCCGAGCACGCGGTCGAGGTGCGCTTCGGCGGGCAGGTCAGCGAGAGCTGGGACCACAACTACCACAATGTCGAATACAAGGGCTACAGCTCGGTGATGGCCGTCCCCTACGACATCTGCATCTCCGGCTACAACACCAAGGCGGTCAGCCGCCTGCGGCTGTGGAAGGCGAAGAGCACCGGTTTCAACATGGAGCTGTTCAACAAGGGCGAGTATTCCTCGGTGCTGGGCGAGGGGATGATGGGCGAGGCGATCAGCAAGGTGCTCTACCCCAACGACAACCACCGCGAGGGCAAGGCGCTGCGCCTGCGCCAGCAGTATTTCCTCACCGCCGCCTCGATCGCGGACATCGTGCGCCGGCACATCGAAACCTACGGCACGCTCGACAACCTCCCCGAGAAGAACGCCATCCACCTCAACGACACCCATCCCACCCTGGCGATCCCCGAGCTCATGCGCATCCTGCTCGACGAGTGCGGCTACAGCTGGGAGCACGCCTACCATATCGTGAGCGCCACCTTCGCCTACACCAACCACACCGTCATGCCCGAGGCGCTGGAGGTCTGGAACATCGACCTCTTTAGGTCCCTGCTGCCGCGCATCTACCAGATCATCTGCGAGATGAACGCACGGCTCTGCGCCGAGCTGTACGACGCGCACCACCTGCAAAGCGAGCAGGTCGCGCGCATGGCCATCCTCACCGACCGGGACATCCGCATGGCCAACCTCGCCGTGGCGGTCTGCCACAGCGTCAACGGGGTCTCCAAGCTGCACAGCGAAATCCTCAAGGACGAGGTCTTCCACGACTTTTACACCCTCACCCCGCAGAAGTTCGGCAACGTCACCAACGGGATCGCTTCCCGGCGCTGGCTGCACCAGTCCAACCCGGGGCTGAGTTCCCTGTGCGCCGAGCTGCTGGGAGAAAACTACCTCAACGACATGGACTCCCTGCGGGGGCTGCAAAAATACCGGGACGACTCCTCGGTGCTCGAGCGCCTGGCCGCCATCAAGCGGCAGAACAAGCAGTCCCTCTCGGACTACCTGGTGCGCCACGGGGGCGCGGCGCTCAATGTTGATTCCATCTTCGACGTGCAGGTCAAGCGCATGCACGAGTATAAGCGCCAGCATCTCAATGCCCTGCGCATCCTCTCGCTCTACCAGTACCTGAAAGCGAACCCGAACGCCGACTTCACCCCCCGCACCTTCATCTTCGGGGCCAAGGCGGCGCCGGGATACTTCCTCGCCAAGCAGATCATCAAGCTGATCTGCACCATGCGGGACATGATCGAGCGCGACGAGAGCGTGCGCGACAAGCTGCGGATCGTCTACCTCGAGGACTACCGCGTCACCCTCTCCGAAATCCTGATGCCCGCCTCCGAGGTCAGCGAGCAGATTTCTCTGGCCGGCACCGAAGCCAGCGGCACGAGCAACATGAAGTTCATGCTCAGCGGCGCCATCACCCTGGGCACGATGGACGGGGCCAACGTCGAGATCTACGACGAGGTCGGGGCGGACAACATCGTCATCTTCGGCATGACCACCGCCGAGGTCTCGGCCCTGCGCCAGAAGGGCTATTCGGCGCACGAAATCTACGGGAAGAACGCCACGCTGCGCGCGGCGGTGGATATGCTCAAAAACGGGATTAACGGCGAGCAGTTCATGGACATCTACAACTCCCTCGTCTTCAAGGACCCCTATATGGTCTTCGCGGACTTCGACAGCTACCTCGAGGCCAGCAAAAAAACCGCCTCCCTCTATACCGATACCCGCCGCTGGCAGCAGATGTCGCTGCAAAACACCGCCTGCTCCGGGATTTTCTGCGCCGACCGCTCGATCCGGGAATATGCCCGGAATATCTGGAAGCTCGACGAGCCCAGCGCGCGCTAAGGGCCAAAAGGAGACCTTTTTATGTACACCTTCCCCTATGACAGCTTCGATGCGCTCCACAAGTCCCCCTTCGGGGCGGTGCGCACCGGGGTGCAGATCACCTTCTCGATCTCGCTGAGCGACTCCATCCTGCCCACGCGCTGCGAGCTGCTGCTCTATAAGGCGGATGAGTTCGACGCCCCCGCCCGCTATGAGATGACCATCAACCGCGCGCACGTTGGCTATAACCGCTACGGCTGCACCATCCTGCCCGAGCCGGTGGGACAGCTCTATTTCTATTGCTTCGAGGTGACGGTCGGCGGCGAGCGCCGGCAGATCAGGCGAGTCGATTCGCATTATGGGGATTTCGATGAGAACGGCGCGCTCTGGCAGCTGACCGTCTATGACCGGGACTTCCACGCGCCGCAGCTCTACTCCCGCGGGATCATCTATCAGATTTTCCCCGACCGCTTCTATAACTCCGGCGTACCCAAGGACAATGTGCCGAAGGACCGCACCCTCCATCAAAATTGGAACGACATGCCCGAATACCTGCCCAATCAAAACGGGGAGATCACCAACTCGGACTACTTCGGGGGTGATTTGCGCGGGATCGCCGAGCAGCTCGATTACCTGCAGGATTTGGGCGTTTCGCTGATCTATTTAAACCCCATCTTCGAGGCGCACTCCAACCACCGCTATAACGTGGCCGACTACTTCAAGGTGGACCCGCTGCTGGGCACCAACGAGGACTTCCAGCTGCTCTGCCGGCAGGCCAGGGCACGCGGGATCGGGATCGTGCTCGACGGGGTCTTCAGCCACACCGGTTCGGACAGCGTCTACTTCAACAAGGCCGGGCGCTACGGCGAGGGCGGAGCCTACCGCGACCCGAAAAGCCCCTACCGCGACTGGTATAAGTTCACCGAATATCCGCAGAAGTACCACTCCTGGTGGGGGTTCGAGACCCTGCCCGAGATCATCGAGGAGAACGAGGACTACCTCGAATTCATCTGCGGGGAACACGGGGTCATCCGCTACTGGATGTCCCTGGGCGCGCAGGGCTTCCGGCTGGACGTGGCCGACGAGCTGCCCGACGTGATCCTGGACCGGCTGCGCCAGGCGGTCAAGGCCGCCAACCCCGAGGGGATTTTGATCGGGGAGGTCTGGGAGGACGCCTCGAACAAGATCAGCTATTCCCAGCGCCGGCATTACCTGTTGGGCTCTCAGCTCGACTCGGTGATGAACTACCCCTTTATGAACGCCATCCTGCGCTATGTGCGCTACGGGGACAGCAACACCCTCTACCACGGAATCCTTACCATCCTGGAAAACTACCCGGCCCCGGCGGTCCAGATGCTTTTCAGTTCCCTCTCCACCCACGACACCCCGCGCGCGATCACCCAGCTCGCCGGGGAGGAATACAAGGGCGGGGACCGCTCCTGGCAGGCGCAGCATTACCTGCTCCCGCCCGAAATGTACCGGCGCGGCTGCTCGCTGCTGCTGATCGCCTATACCATCCTGTATTTCCTGCCCGGGAACCCCTGCCTGTACTACGGGGACGAGATGGGGGTTTGCGGCTGGCGCGACCCCTTCAACCGCACCACCTACCCCTGGAACAGCGGGGATGAGGCGCTGCGCGAGCGCTTCCGGCTTTTGGGGAGCCTCTACCGGGAGAACGCCTTTTTGGCGGAGGCCAACTTCCTGCCGGTCTCCTGCACCGGGGAGGTGTTCGTCTTCACGCGGGACGCCCAGTCCCGCGCGCTGACCGTGGCTGTCAACCGCTCGGACGCGCCGCAGGACGTTTCGCTCGTCACCGAGCAGGGGGAGCAGACCGTCATCACCGGCAGCTACGAAAATGGAGTGCTGGGGCCGCTCTCGGCGGTGGTTATTGTTGAATAAGAAAAAGGAAGGAGAATCTCCTTCCTTTTTTGTTTGGGTTTCTCAAGGGCTAAGTGCGCCCCGCCCTAGTCCGGCTCCACGTCGGCCGGGCGGGTGAACCAGGTGCGGCGGAAGGTATCCAGCGCCTTTTGCGAAGTCTCCAGCTGGACGCGGCGGAGCAACAGCTCCAGCGTAATCTCCCGGTAGCCGGTGAAAAATTCGTCCCACAGAGTGGTCGGCAACAAATAATTTTGCAGCAGTGTGTAAAAATCCATAAACAGGGGCGGCGCGGGCTGGTTGTTCAGGTAGACGGCATCCAGCATGCTCTTCAAATACCCCGCGTTGAGCGTTTCGTCCATTTTGTGGCAGAGCTCGTTCTTCCAGTCGGGATAAACCTCCTTTAAATACGCGTCGGCAAACAGCAGCGTAAAACGTGCGAACTCGCGTGGTTCCCGCTTGGGCAGCGGCATGGCTTCGCCCACAAGGCTCTCGGCATAGCGGCGATAAATCCGGCCGCCGGAGCCGAGCTCCTCGGCGATGCGCATTGCCTCGACTCCACAGGCCCGCCCGCAGGAGCGCACCCAGGCGGGCTGGATTTGCGTTTGCGCACCGCGAACACAGGCATAGAGCCAGAAAAAGAGAGTGTCCCGGTCGCCGGGCAGGTCGTCGAGCGCCTGGAGCGCCTCCTCGAGCCGGCGACCGAGGGTGAACAGTTCACCGAACGGGTCCATTCCCCAAAACTCGTATGGGGAGGGCAGGATCTTTTTTTCAACGTTTTCCATTTTTTCTTTCCCCCTTGACCGCGCCCGGCGGGTTGTTCCGGGCGCCTTTAAAGTCAAGGGGTTTTCCGCGGGACGGGGAAGCCGGCCCCCGTCCCGCACGGGGAACCCCCGCAGGGCGCACTTTGCCAGAGCCAAATGCCGCCCGCAAAGGGTGCCGCTGCAAATGAAAAAGCGCATATCGGGTGTGCCTCGAAGAGGCAACGCAACCCAACATGCGCAAAAAATGCGTTTTTTCCTGGCCGGACGGCGCACAGTCCTTCTCAAGGAGAGGGAAATGTGTTATAATTGTAGCGGAGATCGCTACGGTGCCGGAATTCCGGTAGGACGTTGGGTGCCTAGTACACCTGACGGACTGGTCTCTCGTGGTAACGACACGGGAGGCTGCCGTGGCTTTCTCTTTTGCAAGAAAACCCCATGGGTCTATTATAGCACGGGCGGGAGAAAAAGGCAAGAAAAAAGGGGGATATTGGGGGATTTTGGCGAAAAGCGAAATCCCCTTTTTGGTGGCGGCGGGGCTGTCTGCGGGTGCGCGGGCGGCGGCCGTTTTTTCAGGGGAGAAGATGGCGGCGGGGCCGCCTGCGGGCACGCGGGCACCAGCCGTTTTTTCAGGGGAGAGGATGCCGGCGGGGCCGCCTGCGGGCACGCGGGCACCGGCCATTTTTTCAGGGGAGAGGATGCCGGCGGGGCCGCCATGGGGAAACCCCTTGATAGGGTTTCCCCACGCAAAAACCTTCCACTGGAAGCTTTTTGCTCCCCTTCCTGATCCGGGAGAGGATTTGTGGACGCGAGTGACAGCAACCCGGAAAGGTCGCGGGCGCCGCCCGCACCCGCCAAAGGACTTAGTCCTTTGGAAACCGATCGGGAAGGCTCCGGCGAGGGAGACCCCCTGCGCGGGAAAGGGCCCCCGAAGGGGGTGCAATCGTTGTTGCCATCAGTCGCCTTCGCGGGCAAAAAGCCCCGCTCCGGTTTTCCGGAGCGGGGCTTCGCATTTCGCGGCGAGCGCAACTGTGTATAGTCCGCGCGTGGTCGCGCGTGGGGTGGTCTCAAAGGAGGGGTGTCCCCTCCTTTGTTTGCTTTCTTTCCCCCTTTCTTTTCAAACAAAAGAAAGGGGTCGGGGTGCGGGGCGGACAGCCCCGAAGCGGCCCCGCCGCTACTTAAGCTTCACATAAATCAGTTTACTGCTGCCCTCGCCGCCGCGCTCGCTCTGGATTTCAAACATCCCCAGCGAGCGGATGAAGGGGGTCAGCTTGCTGTAGCCGTAGTTGCGCACATCGAAGTCCGGGTACCGCTTGACCAGCAGGTTCCCGATCGTGCCGATAAAGAGCCGGTCGTCCTCGTCCGAGTTTTCCGCCACGATGGCCCGCAGCGCCTCCTTGATGGTGGCAAGCCCGGTCTCGGACTGCTCGCTCTGCGCCTCGGGAGCGGGCGGCGCTTCCTTTTGCTCCTGCGCGCGGCCGCCCCGGGAACGGGCCTTCACCGGCAACGGCGCTTCGGCGGCGACGGGCGGCGCGCTCGCCGGCTCCACCGTTGCCAGGATGTCCAGATACTTGAAGCGGTTGCACGCCGAGATGAAGGCCTTGGGCGTCTTGCGTTCCCCCATTCCGACCACGATCATCCCCGACTCGCGCAGCCGGGCGGCCAGGCGGGTGAAGTCGCTGTCCGAGGAGACCAGGCAGAAGCCCTCCACCTGCCCGGAATAGAGGATGTCCATCGCGTCGATGATCATTGCCGAGTCGGTGGCGTTCTTGCCGCTGGTGTAGCCGTACTGCTGCACCGGCAGGATCGAGTGGTCGAGCAGCACCTTCTTCCAGGAGCCGAGCTCGGGACGGGTCCAGTCCCCGTAAATGCGCTTGTAGGTGGCGATCCCGTCCTTCGAGATCTCGTCCAGGATGATCTTGATGTACCGCTCGGATACGTTGTCCGCGTCGATGAGCACGGCGAATTTGTTGTCGTTGGGCATGGCTCCTCCTTATCTTTCGACCTGCGGCAGGAACGAGGTCCCGGCGATCGGGCCCTCCACTCCCAGCAGGTCGAGCACCGTCTTTCCAATGTCCGCAAAGGTCTCCCGCGTGCCGAGGTCCACCCCGCCCTGGATCCGCTCTCCGTAAATGAGCATCGGGGCGTATTCCCGCGAGTGGTCGGTGCTCGGGGTGGCCGGGTCGCAGCCGTGGTCGGCCGTGAGGATGAGCACATCCCCCGCCCCCAGCTCATGCAGCAGCAGTCCCAGCCGCGCGTCGAACTCGCCGAGCGCCTTCGCGTACCCGTCCACATCGTTGCGGTGGCCGAAGAGCATGTCGAAGTCCACCAGGTTGACGAAACAGAGCCCCTCGAAGTCCTTTTGCAGCAGCGCGAAGGTCCTGTCCATCCCGTCGCGGTTGGACTTGGTGGGGTAGCTTTCCCCGATCCCCTTCCCGGCGAAGATGTCCGAAATCTTCCCCACCCCGATGGTGACCTTCCCCGCGCGGGAAAGGGCGTCGAGCATAGTCTCCCCCGGAGGCTGAAGCGAGAAGTCGTGCCGGTTGCGGGTGCGGGCGAAGCTCCCCGGCGCGCCGGTAAAGGGCCTCGCGATCACCCGGCCCACCGCATGCTCGCCGCAGAGGATCTCCCGCGCCATGCGGCAGTACCGGTAGAGCTCCTCAGGCGGGACGAGCTCCTCGTGCGCCGCGATCTGGAAGACGCTGTCCGCCGAGGTGTAGACAATCAGCTTGCCGCTTTTCAGGTGCTCCTCGCCGTAGTCGGCGATCACCTGGGTGCCGGAATAGGGCTTGTTGCAGAGCACTCCCCGCCCGGTCTCGCGCTCGAAGCGCTCGAGCACTTCCCTTGGGAAGCCGTTTGGATAGGTGGGCAGGGCCTTGGGGGAAACGATCCCCGCGATCTCCCAGTGCCCGATGGTGGTGTCCTTGCCCTTGGAGCGCTCGCGCATCCTGGCAAAGCTCCCGGCCGGATTTGCGACCGGCTCGGGCGCCGAAATCCCCTCGATGTTCAGCAGTCCCAGCCGCCGGCAGACCGGCATACAGAAATAGGGGCTGCGGCTGACCGAGCCCAGGGTGTCGCTCCCCTCGTCGCCGAATTCGGCGGCGTCCGGCTCCTCGCCGATGCCGAAGCTGTCCAGCACGATGAGGAAGACCCGTTTTGTTTTCATACTTTGCGCTCCTTTATACGATCAGCTTGAATTTGTCCCCCACGATGAACTGCATGGCCCGGTGCCCCGGCAGCCCGTCCTGGTCCCGCGCCATGCTGCGGATCGCGAGCAGCGGGTACCCGCTGGGGATTTCGAGATAATGCGCCATCTCATAGGTGGCGAAGGCCAGCTCGATCACCTTGGTCGCCTTCTCGAAGGTGACGGCATACTTCTCCTTGAGCAGGTCGAACATCGAGCAGTTGTTGAGGTCCTCGTGCAGCAGGAACGAGAAGCGCTCGGGGAAGCGGGAAATCTCATACGAGACCGGCACCCCGTCGGCAGAGCGGATCCGCTCGAGCACGATGACCTTGGCCCCCGGCTGCAGGCGCAGCTCGGCGATGTCCTGCTCGCCCGCGTCCTCGATCACCGATTTGATCACCTTGGCCCCCGGCTCGCAGCCGTTGGCGCGGCACATCTCGGAAAACCCGCGTATCCCCGAAACCGGCTGGCTGATCTTGTCCGCCGTCACAAAGGTCCCCTTGCCCTGCTTTCTCACCAGCAGGTTCTCCTTGGTCAGCTCGTCGAGCGCGTTGCGCACCGTGATCCGGCTGACGTGGTAGCGGCGGCTGAGCTCCAGCTCGGTGGGGATTTTCTCCCCCTTCTGGTACCGCCCGCTTTCGATCTCCCCCTGCAAAATGCTTTTCAGCTGCTTATACAGCGGCTGCATATCTGAACTTTTGAGCTCCATAGTCGTGACCAATCCTCTCTGGGCGTTTCATGCCGGTTTCGCCGCGGGGCGAAACCGGCCCCTCTTCCTCATAATGGTATCATACAATATAATACAATTAAAAGCAAGCGCGAAGATGGATTCTTAGTCAAAACGGCAAAGATTTCGCTTCCCAAAGCCAAGCGGCGGGGGCTTTCTTGACACCCCACCCCCGCTGGTGCTAGAATTCAGGATAGGACAATTAAGGATGGAGGATGGACGGGATGAACCGGATTATAGCGGACTACCACATGCACAGCAGGATTTCCCCCGACGCGCACGACGAGATGCGCCTCATGTGCCAGGCGGCCATTGACAAGGGGCTAAAGGAAATCTGCGTGACCGAGCACTTCGAGTATTATCCCAAAACGAGAGACAAGATGTGCATGGACCCCGCGCTGTTGGATGAGTATGACGAGATGCTCTCCATCTGCCAAAGGGAGTTCGAGGGCCGGCTGGTTCTCAGGGCCGGGATCGAGATCGGCCAACATTATTATTGGCCGGAGCATGCCCATGATATCCTGCATGTTAAGCATCATTACGATTATGTGATCGGCTCGGTGCACAAGCCTAACAAGCAGGGCAAGGACCTGGGGGACGTGCCCTACAGCGCCGAAACGCTGGACGCCATGTGCCTCGAGTACATCGACGGGCTCTACCAGATGGCGGACAAGGCGGACTTCGACTGCGCGGGCCATCTCGACCTGATCAAGCGTTACGCTGCCAAGAGCGGTTTTACCGTCAGCCTGCTGGATTATAAAGATGAGGTGGCGCAGGTGCTGCGCCGGATCATCGAGCGGGGCAAGGGCCTGGAGATCAACACCTCCGGCCTGCGCCAGGAGGTCGGGCTGCCCATGCCCTCGCTGGATATTTTAAAACTCTACCGGGAGCTGGGCGGCGAGATCCTCACCGTCGGCTCGGATGCGCATTTCGCCAAAGACATCGCCGCCAACTTCGACGACGCGCGCCGTCTCGCCCTCTCGGCGGGCTTTGACCACCTCGCGCTCTACCAGGAGCGCAAGCCCTCCTTCTATCCGATCGCATAGAATTTCTTTTTAAACAGGCCCCCCGCGTGTTCCGGCAGCACTTACAAGGAAGTATGGCAGGCTTTGCCTGCCATACTCTGAGAGGGGCGGGGTTCCACCCCCGTCCGGAAGAAAAGAAGTGCGCCCCTTATGTATGCGCGGGGGCCTGTTTCATTTTACCTGTAAGCGGCGGTAGTCTTTCAAAAGCCGCTCCCCCCCCCCCGCCTGTAACGCCGTATACTGTTCATAAAGCCGGTTCACGATCGCGCTGATCAGCTCGCTGCGGTTGTAGTAGCACCCGGTAACGGTCCCGAGCGAGGTCTCGCTCTCCTCCTCGGGCATATAGACCCGTATCCCCATCCCGATGGCGGCGAACTCGACCTGGCCGCTTTCGCACTCGCACATCATTTCGCAGAGTATCCCGCAGAGCTTCTTACCCCCATAGACGATATCGTCCGCGCCGGCGATCCCTGCGGCGACGCCGGTGCGCTCACGAATCCCGCCGCAGACCGCGAGTGCGGCGAGCATGGGCAGCTCCCGCCGGGGGTCCGAAAGTCCCCGCGGGCGCAGCAGCACGCTGAGATAGACCCCCTTGCCGCTGGGGGAGGGGTACTCCCGCTGGCGGTGCCCGCGCCCCTTCGTCTGCTCCTCGCTGGCCGCGATGGTCCATTCGCCGTCCCCCTTGAGGGCGGCGAGCTTGATTTGCAGGTTGGTGGAGTCCACGCTTTTATAGACCGCGATCCTGGCGTTTTTCAGCGGCGCGCTCAGCCCGCTGCGAATCTTCACCTCGGAGAGGATGTCCGAATTTTCTTCCAGCCGGTAGCCGGTGCGCTTGAGGGAAGTGATGTCGTACCCCTCCTGCCGCAGCTGCTGCACGCTCTTCCAAACGGCGCTTCTGGTTATGCCCAGCAGCAAAGCCAGCTCATTCCCGGGAACGACCTCCCCCTTATGCTCCTCGAAATAGGCCAGTATCCGATCTCTCGACATGGCGGCTTCCCTCCTCGCACTCCCTATTTTACACCATAAAAATGAATAAGCCAACTTAAATGCTTAAGCCGGCTTATTCAGTAGGTGGGGATATATCATCAACACCCTTGCGGGTGCGATGGCAAAGGGATCAGGCCTTGGGCGTTATCAGGGCAATGGAGTCGGCGAGGTAGGTGTTCCCGTCCGAATCCAGGGTATCCAGATCGCTCACCACGATCGCATTGACGAGCTTTTCTTCGAGCTTGTCGCCATTCTTCTCATAGACGGTGTAAATCGAATGCAGCACATAGGGCTTCCCCTCGATCGTCCCGAGGTAGATGGCAACGTGCTTGGTCGTTGCCAACAGATCACCCGCATTGGCCTTCTCAAGTTCGCTGAGCTTCTGGCTGTCGTCCTTCCCTTCCAGTTCTATCCGTTCTCCCAGAATCAGCTTCTGCTGGGAGGAATTGCGCGGCAGCCGGATGCCGAAGGAGGCGAAGACGTCCATGCTAAGCCCCGAAGCGTCACGGCTCTCGTTCTGACCGCTCCAGCCGTGCCGGTCCCCCAGGAGCTTAAACGCCTGGGCGACGATATTCCGCCTGGTATAGGGCAGGTAGCCGACTGAAACATCGGCGTTATAGGGCACCAGCGCCTGCTTGACCACCAGCCGCCCCTCCTCACTGCGGGTCGGGAAATAGACCGCGTAGCCGCTCTCGGAGGTCATGGAGTCGATCACCTCGGGAACCTCCGACTCCGGAACAAGGGGCAGCGCCGTCCCCATAAAGAACTTCTGTCCCGAGATGTCGGGACTGAAGAGGTTTTGGTTGAGTTCGATCTTATTCCCGGTTACTACCAAGACCTCAGCGGGCGAGAGATACTTCTCCCATTCGGCCTTTTCACACAGCGCAATGTACTCGTGGTTGACCCAGCCCCGATAGTTATAGCTCTGGACATAATACCACTTTCCGTCTGTCGATTCGTGTAGAATAATGGCGGGTTCCCAAACCTTGAGCACCGTTTCGTTAAAGAGGTCGAATTCAATGTCGCTTTCAAATTCATAGGACGGGTCCCAGGTCGGGAAGGTGCGCAGCGGCGCGTTGTCGATCACATAGCCGTAGCGGACCGGATTTTCCTCCTTGACGCCTGCCAGGTTGACGTTTTGCTGCAGCTGCGCATAATAGGCGCTGTCCGCCTTTCGCTCCCCTATGTACCGGTCCTCCTCAGAAGGCTTGTCCTCCTGGAGCAGGGCCGTCAACTCGGACTTGGAAAGCTTTTCCGGGTAGGAGCCGAGGTCGACGCACTTCGTCCCCTCTGTTCCAATAATGCTCTGGTTATATTGTATGATCTCCTGCTCGTTCATCAGGATTTCATCCGGGCTCTCAAGGGTGCTGATCCAGTAGTCCGCGCTGTTCGGATCGACCGAAACGCCCGTGGCCGAGTTGTTGTTCTCCGGTTCGGAGGAAGAAACCTCCCCGTCGCCGGACTGCGTTTTGCAGCCGGAAAATAGAAACACCAGGGCGGTGGACAGGGCAAGAATGTTGAGTAATTTTTTTTTCATAAGCGCCTCCTTTTTAATAATATTAATTTTGAACTTAACTCCTATCTTCAAATCCTAAATTTTCCATCTAAATAATCCTGATATCGGTCACAAATCGGTTGCGTCTCACCAAAGTCGATCTGCTTGCCTTTATGCAACCACAAAACTTTACTGCACATTTCTCTTACTTGGTCAAGAGAATGGGATACTAAAATAGTTGTTGCGCCTCCATGGATAATTTCGCGCATTTTCGCTTCACTTTTTTTGCGAAAAGCTCCGTCTCCGACCGACAAAACTTCGTCCAAAATTAAAATATCTGGACTAACCAAAGAAGCAATGGAGAACGCCAGCCGAGATTTCATACCAGAAGATAGCTGTTTAAACCGACGATCCTGAAATTCTCTCAGCTCAGCAAAATCTACGATCTGATCATAGGTATCGTCCATAAATTTTTTGGTATATCCCAACATAGCTCCCCGCAAATAGGTATTCTCACGAACTGTTAAATCAGGGTCAAAACCGCTTCCCAACTCAAGCAGTGCCGCAATTGTACCCTCCCTTTTTACAGTTCCTTTTGTGGGCTCCATTATACCGGATATCACCTTAAGCAGGGTTGATTTTCCCGCTCCATTGGTGCCGATTATCCCAAGCATTTCTCCCGCTTCCAGGGAAAATGACACCCCATCCACAGCCCAAAACTCATGAACAGTATAGTTATGCTTTAGCTTGCGTATCACATATTCTTTAAGGCCAATCTCTTTAAAATCACCCGTCATATAGCGGATTGCTACGTCTTGCAATTCTAATACCATCTCGCAACCCCCTATACGTAATATAAAAACTTTTGGTTGTATTTTTTATACATCCAGCAACCGATTGCGAGCATGACAAGAGCATAGAATGCACACAAAAGATGGAAGCTTGGCATAGGAATCGAATTATCAATTACAATTTTTCGAAAATATCGTATATACACATAAAGCGGATTGAGATAATAAAGATATTGAATTTTAATATCATATACGTTGATATTATAAAATATTGCGGAAACGTACATCAACATCAAGGTGAAAACGCTGTATAGATATTCAATATCACGAAAGAAAACATATAGGGCCGATAAAATCATACCGACTCCAATATTAAAAATTGTTAAGCAAGCTATTGGATACAGAAGAAGGATAAACGTCCAGCGAATTGGCAAGCCATCGAACAACACAAAAATAAAAAACACCACCAAGGTTATTGCAAAATTCACGAAGGCCTGTACATTTCGCGATAATAAAAACATATATTTAGGGACATTAACCTTGGTAAAAATGTTCGCATTGCTCATGAGGGAACGCATCCCCCCATTCGTGGCATCGGTAAAATAAGTGTACAAAAGATTCCCAGCAAACAAATAAATCGTAAAATGCGGGGTATCTCTTCCAAAAAATTTTTGAAACACTACCGTCATAACCAATAGCGTAAGCAAAGGTGAGAGTATACTCCAAATTATACCCAGCACAGTTCTTTTATATTTCGCTTTGAAGTCTCTTTTTACCAACTCTTCAAATAAAAAACGGTACCGCTTAAGGTTATTCAACATATAAACAATCCCTTTGTCATCCAAATTAAAGTCAATGCCGTGCCCTATCCTTTTCCAGATTTCTCATGATCGAATTGATTTTGTCAGCGTTCCCCCAAATACATGGCGAATCGTACTTTCGATTAGGAAATGCACCATATTCCAGACTAATAGGCAATCCATTATACTCTATAAACTGCTCTACTTGATCCCGTAATGAAACATCCTTTCCTGAACAACAATTAATAATACCTGATATCTGTTTTTGCGTCGCAGCAGCGGCAATTTGTCTTCCAAGTTCTTCCACGCTTATAAAATCATATCGGTTTGTCCCTGTATTAAAAGGAAATTTACTTTGACCTTGCTCTACAGCCGCAACTATTTTTGCAAAAATCGAATTGCTATACCTATCATCTCCATAGATATAAAAAGCCCTTAGCCACTGAAAAACAGTATTTGGATACTGTGAAGACAGCACACTCATACATTGCCGCAATGAATTTTTCGCGATTCCATAAAATGATAGGGGGTTGGTAGGGGTGTTATCATTTACTTCCCCCTCCCAATAGCCGATTTCATGCATTGTGCCCATAACAGCAACCTGAGCCACCCCACCTACTATCATATCACGTAAAAAACGGAGATGGAGGGGTAAATTCCCCATATGGGCATCGCTATTGTGGATAAAGCCATCCTGCCAAGCCAAGTGAATCAATACGTCCGGTGAACCAAAAATTCTATATACTTCTGGATCCCCAGAAAATATTTCACTACTAATAACTTGAGCGGCGCTATCAACCCGCTCAGCATGATAAGCTGCCGCCATAACATGATGCCCCATATCAAGCAACGCTTTTACAACATGGCGGCCAATATAACCTCCCGCCCCTGTTACCAAGACTCTCTTCGGTTCATGTTCCATCTTGATCAGACAATCACGCAGAGCCGTCTGCCAAGGCCGCATTTCATCTCCAACCACGCCCTTCAATTTCTCATGATTTAATACCGAGTTGGCAGGCCGTATAGCTTTCGATGGAAACTCATCCGATTTACATGGCAGTACATTAGCAGAATAACCACTAAATTCAAGAATCTTTTGAGCGAACTCAAACCAAGTGCAGACGCCATCCCCTGTACAATGATAAATTCCAAAGTGGTTAGTTGCGGCCAGTTTTAAAATGTGAAAAGCCAAATCTTCTGCATTGGTTGGGCTTCCGATCTGATCATCCACGACACTCCACTGTTTCTCCGTACGTCCCTTATTTAATATTGAACGAACAAAATTCCTGTGATATTTGCTATATAGCCAAGACGTACGAACAATAAATAATCTGGAACAATATGAAGAGGCAAATACTTCACCCTGATATTTACTCAACCCGTATACATTGCATGGATTGCAGGTGTCTGTTTCAATATAAGGAGACTTCTTTTTTCCATCAAAAACATAGTCAGTTGAAATATATACCAACTTGGCTCCAATAGCATCGCACTCTTGAGAAATAATCTTGGTCGCCTCAGCATTAATATCCATAGCCACATCTTTTTGCTCTTCACAAGCATCAACCGCGGTCATTGCAGCACAATGAAATACCAATTCCGGACGACTCTCTTTAAACAAATTTTGTATTGCAGCATAATTGGTAATGTCCACTTCACTATGCTTCGGCGCAATAATCTCGGCCTCTTGATAACAGGAGGGAATCGGTCCGATTGAAGATGAGCCTGAACACAATTGATTGAACAATTCCATTCCCAGTTGTCCCGTAATTCCAGTTATTAAGATTCTCATACCATCCCACCTTTATTAGGAATATTTATTGAATTGGAACCGTTTTGTAAAAGTCCAATAAATTTGTCACGGCAAAAAGGAGTATTCAGCCTTATGGCACAACCGACACGACGAGACGGCAATAACCAATAAATCCAATGCAATAGTACACGCCTAAAAAAAGAAAGGTTTGGTTTTGATGTTTGAGAATTAAGGTTACAGACTCTTTCTATATTCTGCAAAATCAGCTTTGTATCATAGTCTGTAAAACTATTTATAAATTCTATCAAATTATAAACGGAATGCGTTTCAAGAAGAGGAAATTCAAATTGTCCTTCTTTAACAAAAAACACTTTTCTTTTTAAAAGCGGACTTCTATCCTTAGTCAATTGAGAATAGGCAAAAAACACAGGGGCATTCGTTAAGAACTTTTCATAGTCTTTCCACGGCATATAGGCCGCCGACACGAACCCCCGTGATTCGAAATATTGTGTACAGCGCAATTCATGGTAAGCGATCGCCTGTTCATAGCTTTCCGGTATTAAAAGGGTCTCCCAATACTCTTTAAAACTCGACGACTGTAGTATGCTTTTTCTGAAAGATATGAAATATGACTGGAGATGATCTATAATTTTGGAATCAGCAATATAATCATCATGGCCAATATATCGGTTATGACCCCAAAAATCACACTGCTTTTTATCCATTACATCAAACATTTCAGAAAAGGGATAAATCGGACCAAAATTTGTATAGTTATTTAGCAACAACTCATCGAAATTGCTCGCTATATAATCATAACCATATGATTCAATCGCTTCTTTATACGCCCAAGAATCAAAACCAATATTTTCACGAATTATTAATTGGTCACATCTACTCTCAAGGCCATTTTTTCCTTCTTCCAAAATTTTTCCGTTAATTACAGCACAAAGCTCCTGGCAAAAAGGCCTCAGGCTTTCAAGATAATAATACACATAATCATCCACAATGCCATCGGCGTCATAAAAGAAGTAAATTCCTAGACGCTTAATAGAACCCATTTCTTTCAAAATAGGTTGCTTTGGTTTATACTCAATCAGGTTATCACCAGATTTAGAATTATCTTTAGTTATCATATTTTCTTCCGATCGCATAGCTGATATATCTTACTATCTTCTGTAAATTTAAACAACTTATATTATAATTCATTAATTACCACAAAGCAACAAAATGCTTATACATTAAGCATTGCAATTTAAAAGTTTGCTATTCAAAAGATTACTAAATAAAATTAAATTTTTAAAAATTCGGATTGCAATGGGGATCGTTTTGCTTACATAGCTGGCCCCAATGGTCATAAAAGAATCTGTCAGTAAAATCTTGGTTCTTTCTGATTCTATTAATTTTAAATACAGCCTTTGCATAAGGAGTCCATAGTATTTCTCCATCCCCTTTCAGCCGTAAACATAAATCAGGGCCTAGAAAATCGGACGTCAAGCCGGAAAACCCACCCGTCCTTCTCCAATCATCTGCCTTAAACATCATAAAGCCTTCCCACAATGCGGTTGTACTCCTGACATGATGTAATTCCATTTTATATCTTATTAGATCCGTAGACAGTCCTTCGTGCCAATAACAAAGTGGTTCATTCATATTATGGGTATAGGTAATACCGGCATACAACAATTTTTGTTTATGGTTAATCGGCATTCCCCCGACTAATTTTATTTTCGGTTTTTGCAACAGCATTAATAATTCTTGTATGCAATCCTCCCCGATCGAAATTAAAGAAGTATCAAGCAATAAAATATATTTTCCATTCGTCTGTTTCCTTATTTCTTCATTGCTAACTGTCAACGGATTTTCAGAGCAAATAATTTCGTATGGTTGATAACTCAAAGCTTTTTTTAGCAACAATTTACATTGTCTAGTTTGGGCTAGACTCCCACCACTAATTATGATAGAAACCAGAGACTTTTCTGCCAATTCATATTTAATGCGATAAACCGTTGGAAATAATTCAGTACTTTCAATCTTTCCCTTTTCGTTACATCGTTTCAATTGCGAAAGGATCGCTTCTTGGGCTGCTTTAATGGCATAATGCTTTGCCTCAATGCTAAAGGCCACAGATTCTTTGTGTACTCTCCAATAATATAGCACCTTGGGAATATGAATAATACATTCCGCTTTTTCTGTTAAACGTAAAACCAGATCATGGTCTTGACTGCCATCGTAAGTACTATTAAACGCACCGGCCTGATCAATTAACTGTCGTTTAAAAGCCGTAAAATGACAAATATAATTTAAAGCACGAAGCTCTTCTTCAGAAAAATCCGGCTTAAAAGCCGGGTCATAAGGATCATTTATATTATGTGAAAATTTGACCTCATCGGTGAAGATAAAATCCGCATTGTATTTGTTAATGGATAATACCACTTCGAACAACGCGCTAGGATGAAGAATATCATCGTGATCCAAAAGCCCCAGGAATTCCCCGGATGAAATGCGAATGCATTCATTGGTATTTTCTGAAATCCCTCTATTTTCCTTGAGCTTTTTATATTGAATACGGGAATCCAGATTGGCATATTCCCGACATACTTCTTCGACATATGAGTTTTCTACATCGCTGCCATCTGCCAGACAAAGCTCCCAATATGGATAGGTTTGCCCTATAACCGAATTAATCATATCTCGCAAGAAACACTCTGGCGTATTATAAAGCGGAGTAAGAATACTAATAACCGGAGACTGACGAAATCGGTAATTTCTTTGAATTTCCAATTCCCGGTCATCAATCTGCAAATACCTTTTAAGTTTCCAATTTGCAAGGTATCTCTGACCGTGTAACATCACGCGCCGATATAATACGACCGGCCCTTTTGTGAACAATAATCGGATACCTTTTATTAAATAGGTGCTGCTTAACATTTTTTCACCACCAAATTTTTACAAACTGAAAATCATTAGAAAGTGTATGGGAACCGGCAATCACCGATTCCCATACATATTATCATAATAATTTTGGTATTCTCCGCTGATAATATTTTGCCACCATGACTTATTGTTCAAGTACCAGTGAATCGTCTTTTTAATACCATCATCAAATTTTGTCTGAGGCAGCCATCCCAACTCTCCATGTATCTTAGATGGGTCAATTGCATAGCGCCGGTCATGCCCAGGACGGTCGGTCACAAATTGAATCAAGTCCTCCGGCTTATCGAGCTCACGCAGAATCGTTTTAACAACTTCTAAATTAGTTCGTTCATTATGCCCGCCTATATTATAGACCTCGCCTTCACATCCTTTATGAATAATAAGGTCAATGGCAGAACAATGATCTTCCACATAGAGCCAATCCCGAACATTATCACCTTTTCCATAAACAGGAAGAGGTTTGTTTGCTAAAGCATTCGCAATCATAAGCGGAATCAGCTTTTCAGGAAAATGATATGGTCCATAATTATTTGAACAGCGTGAGATGCTTACCGGAGTTCCAAAGGTACGATAATAAGCTAAAACGAGAAGGTCAGCTGATGCCTTAGAGGCAGAATATGGACTGGATGTATGCAGTGGCGTCTCTTCTGTAAAAAACAGATCGGGTCTATCCAGTGGAAGATCACCATACACTTCATCCGTAGATACCTGATGATATCGCCTTATTCCATATTTTTTACAGGCATCCAACAGAACTCCTGTCCCAAGGATATTTGTTTTAAGAAAAATTCCAGGATCGAGAATAGAACGATCAACATGGCTTTCTGCTGCAAAATTTACAACAATATCGGGTTTCTCTTGTTCAAAAAGAGCATATACAGTATCCCTGTCTGTAATATCTCCCTTCACAAATAGAAAACTCGGATTGTCCATAACGCCTACTAGTGTTTCCACATTTCCAGCATAAGTCAAAGCGTCGAGACAAATAATTTTATAGTCCGGATATTTCTTCAACATGTAATGAACAAAGTTACCGCCAATAAAACCTGCGCCACCTGTTACGATGATCTTCATGAATTCACCTCATATATAAAATCGACATCGCTCTCTTTCAGCAACGGTGCATGGGCATCCTTTTCGGCAACAATTGGATTCTCTATCCCCCATTGAACGCCAATTTGAGGATCACTCCAAAGAATACTTCTTTCTGCCTGAGGCGCATAAAAATTATCCGCTTTATAAAGAAACTCCACATCATCGGTCAAAGTCAGGAAAGCATGCGCAAACCCACGCGGAATCAAAAGCTGACGTTTGTTTTCGGCCGAAAGCTCAACCGCCACCCACTTTTTATAAGTTGGCGATCCCTTTCTTAGATCTACCGCTACATCCATAACCGAACCTTTACAGCAGCGCACCAGTTTTGCTTGGGAGTACTCGCCCTTTTGAAAATGCAGTCCTCGCAATGTTCCCTTGTGCGCTGAAAAAGACTGGTTGTCCTGCACGAAATTATAGTGCAGCCCTGCCTCCTCCATGCTTTTTTGAGACCAGCTTTCCATAAACCAGCCTCGATGGTCTCCAAACACCTGGGGCTCCAAAATATAAACGTCAAGGACTTCCGTTTTTATCACATTCATACTATGCCTCTTTCAATATTTGATCTTGTTGTCCGCCACCGCCCTCAAATGGGTGCCATATGTTGATTTACCATATCGATCAGCCGATTCCAAAAGCTGTTGCCGATTTATCCAACTATTTTTAAATGCTATTTCTTCAACAGCCGAAATTTTAATTCCTTGCCGTGTTTCAATCACCTTAATAAATTCCGAAGCATCATTGAGCGCATCAATCGTTCCGGTATCCAACCAAGCAAAACCGCGTCCCAATGTTACCACTTCTAAACTACCCTTCTCCAGATAAATACGGTTTAGATCCGTAATTTCCAACTCTCCACGCGCAGAAGGTTTCAGACTTTTCGCATAATCACAAACATTTTTATCATAAAAATAAAGTCCTGTAACTGCATAGTTGGATTTTGGAACGGAAGGTTTTTCTTCGAGTGAAACCGCTTTTCCGTTCTCATCAAATTCTACCACACCAAACCTCTCGGGGTCCTCTACATAATATCCAAAAACTGTAGCGCCCTCTGCTTGCTGGGCAGCCGTCCTCAAGTGCTTGACAAAGCCATTTCCGTAAAAAATGTTGTCTCCAAGGACCATAGCGCAACTGTCGCCGTCAATAAATTCTTCGCCTAGAATAAACGCTTGTGCAAGGCCGTCAGGAGATGGCTGAACCTTATAAGAAAGTTTGATCCCCAAATTGGAGCCATCACCTAAAAGCTTTTCAAAATTCGGGAGATCCTGTGGTGTGGATATAATCAATATATCACGGATACCCGCCAGCATTAGGGTAGAGAGTGGATAATAGATCATCGGCTTGTCATAAACCGGCAACAATTGCTTGGAGGTGACCAAAGTCAACGGATAGAGGCGTGTTCCGCTTCCTCCCGCTAAAACGATACCTTTCATAACACACTCTCCTGAAATAATTTTTATAATATTACTTTCGAATTGAGTATAACATACAAAACAAGCTATTTCAACGCGATGGACTAAAAACCGCCAAATAATGGATTTTTATCGAAAAAGCCACGTGGATAATAAATGAATCCAACCAGATTTAACGACTCCCAGCTGATAAATCTCCCATACTCTCTGAATTTTATTGTGCTCTGGAATAGCGCAATAGAAATCCAGCATTTTTCTATTTTCATCCTCCAGCAAACTGCCATACATCTTTTTAAAGCTTTCCGCCTGTCTGTATGATTCCGCTATATCACGCTTCACTTTGTCTCGATGAAGAACGCGGTTTATACGATAGCGAAGGGACTTCACCTCTACTGCGCCTATCGCATTTCCGGAATGCTGCCGATACAGTATTGTTTGCTCATCCAAATGCCCCACTTTTCCAAATGCAGAAGCAATTAACATCAGCCACCAGTCATGCATGACCATATACTCCGGTTCTTTTGTAATGTATTCTCCTAGGGCACGATTATACATAACCGTACAACCTGTCATAATTGCTTGGACCAATTGGATGTGAAATTGTGTCCTTTCAAAATTCATATTGGAGGCTTCCCGAAATGATGGTTTAAGAATATTCAAGGATTCATCAACTATAGTCAGATCCGTATGAACAGCAATTGGCATGTTCGTCCCGAATTGCCGTTCCATCTCTTTTACTTTAGCCAGCGTATGTTCAATCTTAGTTCCCAACCATACATCATCCTGATCACACAACATGATATAATCATCGTGATGGTCAATCATTAGCTTAATAAAATTGTGTTTTGCGTTTCCTGTATTTTTTTCATTGGCTTGCACATGTATTTTTTCCGGATATTGATTTTGATACTCTTTTAAAATTGCCAGGGTGTTATCTGTTGAGGCATCGTCCCTGATATAAAGCTGAAATTCGGTATACGTTTGATGCAATAGCGATTCAATTTGTTCCGCGACATATTTTTCGCCATTATAGGTTGCCATCAAAATTGTAATCATTTTCTCAATAATCTCTCTTTGCTTGTTTCGTCATTTATTCATACAGCGCCAGTATGTGCCGGCTATACGCCTGGGTCGTGAATTGGTTTAACCGGCTCCTGGCCTGCAAAAGCGAGGCTACATCCGACTCATACTGCAAGTAAGCCGTTTTTAATGTTTCGGCGCCTTCCTGATCGTTCATTGGATCAAACGTATAACCCACTCCAAAAAGATCGATCAGCTCTTTCATCCCCCCAATATTGGAGGTAATCGGAATCATCCCCAAGTTGACCGCTTCAATAATCGAAACCGGACTGTTTTCAAACCAGATCGAAGGCAATACATAAAACTTGGCCGTTCTTATTGTTTCATACAACTCGTCCGACTTGAGAAACCGATGAATAAATTCTATCCTGTTGTAATCGGCCCCCTTGAGTAAAGCCTCAAGCTCGTCAGCCTCAGGGCCGTCCCCAATAATCAGAAGTTTTAAGGGGATTTCAATTTGCATGAACTGCCTGGCAAACTTAACGATATTCTTTTCTTTGCTGATTCTGCCGAAGAATACGACCGTATTCTCTTTCGCCTCCAGGCAATCCGGTTCTATCCTATCCACGCAAGGATTTCTCACAACCTCGACCTTTATCTGAGGATTTGCTTTTAGCAGCTCCGCTTTTAAAAAGTCGCTCGGAGAAATGTGGACGTCGACCAGGTCCGCAAAGAATTTCGACATCTCATTTTTCTGTAAATACTTTGCCAGCGAGACCAGTCTGTTATTGGCACAATTGTCCCGGATAATCGTCGTGTCGAACGTCCCGATGCATTTCTCGCAAAGCTTGTCCTGCGAATAGTTATAGAGCGAATCATTGGTGCAGATATAGGAGTAGGTGTGGTGGGTGAGGATCACCTTACAGCCGCACTTTTCCTTATACTCCTTCAGCGCCCGCAGCATGGACGGAGAAAACGGGATATAGTTGTGCAGATGAATGATGTCCGGCCGAAACTCCTGGAGGCACCGGGCGGTCATTTTATAATTTTCCGGAATCCCCATGGTCGCAAACACCTTGCCCGGCCCCCGGACCTTGCGAAAATCCTTGGCGAGATAATGCTTGACCGGATACTGATCCCACAACGCTTTATCACAGGTCAAAACGGCTACGTCAAAATCCTTTTCATGCAGGAGAATCTCAAGGTTCTTACGCGCCACATGTTCCGCGCCGCCGCCGGAGAGGGAGGAAACGATCAAAAGGACCTTCTGCAATTCATTCTCCCCTTTCCCGCTTTTCCTGGCATAGACCGGCCATTACGTTTTTATTATTATACCCTTTTTATCTTCGTATTGCAAACCTTCCGTTGTTGCGTTTCTTTGTGAAAATTAGCGCCTAAACCCGCCCTCCCCCGCATATACATGTCTTAGACTACGTTGCAGGGAGGGTTTTCATCTTGAAAGGATTGCCCGAGGAAAGAGCGGTTATGCTCGCGGAATATATCATCAAAAACAACGCGACCGTACGGGATGCGGCCAGCGTATTCCACGTTTCCAAAAGTACCGTACATAAGGATGTCACCGAGCGGCTCGCACAGATCAATTCCGGACTCTATCTCAACGTCAAACGGGTGCTCGAGCAAAACAAGCTGGAGAGGCACATCCGCGGGGGCCTGGCCACCAAAAACAAATATGCGGCCATGAAAATCTAGTGAAAAGACGATTTGTATAAGTCTATTGATATTATACAAATCGTCTTTTATTCTGTCTTGCACTGCTATAGCCGCCGTGATACAATATATAGTGTTCAAAAAAGAAGGATCAACAAGATAAAGGGGTAAAGGGATAATGAAAATTTCCAAAAACGCGCTTACCGTGCTGGAAAAGCGCTATTTCATCAAGGACGAGGACGGCAAGCCCATCGAGGACCTGGAGGGGATGTTCCACCGGGTCGCCGGGGCGATCGCCAAGGCGGACAAGTCCTTTAACAGGAAGGCCGACGTCTCTAAGACCGAACAGCGCTTTTATGAGATGATGACCAACCTTGACTTTCTGCCCAACTCCCCCACCCTGATGAACGCCGGCCGGCCCCTCGGCCAGCTCTCGGCCTGCTTCGTGCTGCCGGTGGAGGACAGTATGGACGCCATCTTCGAGGCGGTCAAGCAGGCGGCGCTGATCCACAAATCCGGCGGCGGCACCGGCTTCTCCTTTTCCCGCCTGCGCCCCAAGGGGAGCACGGTGCGCACCACCGGCGGTGTGGCCAGCGGCCCGGTGAGCTTCATGCGGGTGTTCAACATGGCCACCGAGGCGGTCAAGCAGGGCGGCACCCGCCGGGGCGCCAACATGGGTATCCTGCGGATCGACCATCCCGATATCCTGGATTTCATCGACTGCAAGCAGAACAATGAGGACATCACCAACTTCAACATCTCGGTCGGGATCACCGAGGAGTTCATGATGGCCGCCGAAGAGGACCGGGACTACGAGCTGATCGACCCCAAGAGCAAGAAGGCGGTCGGAAAGCTCAGCGCACGCAAGGTGTTTGAAAAGATCGTGGACAGCGCTTGGCATAACGGCGAGCCGGGGATCATCTTCCTCGACCGTCTCAACCGGGACAACGTGGTGCCCGGCCAGGGGGAGATCGAGAGCACCAACCCTTGCGGCGAGCAGCCTCTGCTGCCCTACGAGTCCTGCAACCTCGGGTCGATCAACCTGTGCAACATGCTGTCCGAGACCGACGGCGGCGTGGTGGAGCTCGACTATGACAAGCTGGGCGCCACGGTGCGGGATGCGGTCCACTTTCTGGACAACGTCATCGAGGTCAACAAATATCCCCTTGAGCAGATCGAATTCACCACCAAGCAGACCCGCAAGATCGGGCTCGGAGTGATGGGCTGGGCGGATCTGCTGCTGCGCATGGGCCTCTCCTACGCCTCGGACGAGGCGGTGGAGCTCGCCGGGAAGGTGATGCGGTTCATCACCGATACCGGGCGGGAGGAGAGCGTGCGGCTTGGAAAGGAGCGCGGCAGCTTCCCCCTCTTCGAGGAGAGCATCTACGCCGGGAAATACGAAGCCCTGCGCAATGGCACCGTGACCACCATCGCCCCGACCGGCACCCTGTCGATCATCGCCGGGTGCTCCTCGGGCGTTGAGCCGGTCTTCGCCTACGTCTATATCCGCAACGTGATGGACAAGACCGAGATGGTGGAGGTCAATCCGGTCCTGAAAGGTGTGCTCCAGAAGCGCGGCCTCTACTCGGACGAGCTGATGAAGAAGATCGCCGGGGCCGGCTCTCTCGCCCACATTGAGGAGATCCCCGAGGACATCCGCAAAGTGTTCGTCTGCTCGCACGACATCAGTCCCACCTACCATGTCAAGATGCAGGCCGCCTTCCAAAATCATGTGGACAACGCCGTCTCCAAGACGGTAAACTTCACCCACGAGGCCAGTCACGAGGACGTGGCCGAGGTCTACCGTCTGGCCTTTAAGCTGGGCTGTAAGGGGGTCACCATCTACCGCGACGGCAGCCGGGAGAACCAGGTGCTCAACATCGGTTCGGTCAATGCCAAGCCTGCCGCAGCCCCCAACACCATTTTCCCGCGTCCGCGCCCGGAGGTCACCTGCGGGATTACCGAGCGCATGAAGATCGGCTGCGGCAACCTCTACGTCACCGTCAACTACGATGAGAACGGCATCTGTGAGGTGTTCACCTCCACCGGCAAGGCGGGCGGCTGCCCCTCCCAGTCGGAGGCCACCGCGCGGCTGGTGTCCATTGCGTTGCGCTCCGGCGTTTCGATCGACAAAATCCTGGAGCAGCTGCGCGGGATCCGCTGTCCGTCCACCATCCGGCGGGACGGGATGAGCTGCACCTCCTGCCCGGACGCAATCGCCCGGGTGGTCAAGAAGGTCAACGATATGATCGGCGCCGGCCAGATGCCCGGCGGATCGGTCATCACTCCCGAAAAAGCGCAAAAAGCTGTTGACATTCCGCCCGCGGCGCTGAAGACCGCTAAGTTCTGCCCCGAATGCGGCCAGCCGCTCGAACACGAGGGCGGCTGCGTATCCTGCCGCTCCTGTGGGTACAGTAAGTGCAACTGATTTTAATATAAATGTAAATCACCCGCTTCAACAAGTTGAAGCGGGTGATTTGCTTTATTATAATATAGTTTAACAAAAGCAAGGAGATATTTCCACATGTACAAATTATGGCATTATTATGATTTCCCCATTTTATAGTCTTGGGCCTCCAACATTCCTTGCAGTCTATTACCGGCCTCTTGTAAAATCAGCTCTTTGGGGAGTTGCTTTTTTTCGAAATAGAATTCAATATGTTTATAATAAATCTCACGTTCCGTGGGGTTAGTTAAGCGCCAGCGCATATAATCAATATTCATTAAGCATTCCCATGGTATCAGATAGCAGAAAGCAAAAAAACTAAGGAAGTCTTCCCCTGCGCACAATCCTTCTCTCTCTATCTCATGTCCTGAAACAAAGTAGGATGGGCTGGGTAATAAGGTAATGGCTTTACGATCCAACAGCATTGCCTCTATCCCGGTTCCTGAAACTAAAGATACAACCGTCTCGCAATCGGCGATAAACTCCAATGTACTTCTCCCCTTTGGTTCCATTGCAGAGGCATACCGCGGGTATTGCCCACCATAGGGGTCGCCAAAATGTCTTCGGACCAGCATGTTTTGCAGACCGTACTTCTTTCGCACCCGATAAAGAATTTCAGAATCGTTCAAATGTGTCTTACAAGCAAAGGTTTCATAATTCACATAGCCCAGCGCGACTCCCATTTTCTTTGTGGGTTTACGATCAAATAATTTTAAGTAATGCAGATTTTCTTTCCTAAGGAGTAACGCCAAACATTCCTTCTTGCTGAACACTGGGAAAGGACGTTCTTTCTGCTCTCTGCAAAAACGATTCCACCGCTTTTCAACGGTGGCTCCACCCAGTAAGTTTTCTGTATCCCAAAAAGAAGTGTTGATATATTTGGGTTTTCTCCAGCACCCCATTTCAAAATGAATGACCGGTATGTTGTTTTTTTCTGCCGCAACCGATAAGCTAGGGAGATGGAGCAATGTTATGAACGCTTCTATCGGTTCTTTGCAATCTGTTTCAATTTTTTGAATTAACTCACTAAAAAAGTCAACCAATCTCTCATCGGGTTGCATAAGAAGATAGCAAAAAGCATCGGAAATAGAACCTTTGTCCACTACAATTTTATCAAGCAATTGATCAGGAATTGAGTAAATTCGTTCTATTTGGAGATCGCGATTTTGAGGCAAATTATATCCCCAGTTTTCTACATAGGCCTTATCAAACGCTTCTTTACGTCCTTTGGCACTAAATGTAGCTGGCGGCGTCGTGCAATATATCTCTTGAGCTATGATTGCTGAATGATGCCGCTTTGCAAAATCCAACCCCATGTAGAACCACCATAAATAAGGAGCCTCATCAAAAGTTGACATATTAAATACAAAAGGAACAAACATGAATTTTCACCCTGCTTTAATTTTCCGGTATATAGGTCCAGCCTTTTATACGACATCGAATCTTACGTAAGAACTCCCATAAAAAACGCGGCAAGCATGCTTTTACGACCCTCTTCAAAACATTAGGACTTTTCTGCGGCACAGCAATAGGCATTGACTGAGCGTCCAATACTTTTGAAAATTGATTCGTAGCAATGTGTAAAAAGTGATAACAGCCTACATGCTTCATTGTAAGGTCTACATAGGTGTGCGCAATTTCTGTCATTCTTGTCACTTCCTGCTCAGCATAGGAAGAACTCATAACAACGGACGGATAGTAGCCCCGTCCCTGTGCAATTAAGCTATAAGCGCGTTCGATGGCTTGGGGTAATTCACCATCATTGGCAGACGGTTCCACCGGAAAGTCTGTATAACGCCACTCTCTTTCAAACAACGGCAATAATGCATTCGGCCGAAACCAAAATACAGTTCCATAAGGTGCCACAGGAGGCTTTTGAGGGTCTAAAGGAACGGAAATGTTCAATTGCGAAAGTAGCTTTTGTACATTGGGGTAATTAGCATCGCTTGCCCATGAACCTCCAATGATCTTATAGTAATCTGCGTTCTTTGGGGGCGGTGGGACAGCAATGCCCAGCTTGGTCTGTCGGTTGAACAAATCAACGACATTGTTTACATAGTCCGCCGTAGGAGCTATATTTTCAAAACAACAATCAGAAAAGGATTGACCTATATTTGTATATGCCGACTGACTTCCAAGCCCTTTTTTGTCGTGCATAAAACAAATTAAATCGTATTTTTTACTCAACACCACATCTCTACAGCCTATCAGAAGGGCTGAAACATCTCGTCCCCTGTTTTCCACCAAACTGTATGTAATTTGAAAACGATTCTCATAAGGCAGTAGCAATTTTTGAAGTTCTGCCTTCTTTTCTTCCGTATCGGTAGTAAAGAAAAAGTCAGTTCCTTCAGGAAACGCCGCAATATTATGAAGATAGCGTTCCATAATATCAATATAAAAAGCATGAAAAATAACCGCGATTGCCGTATGTGCCGGTTTTGCAACCGAGTAATCCATTGGCAGTATTTGGTTAAGGTTTAGCCAGTTTTTTAGATCGTATTGATTTACAGTACGGAGGAGATTTTCCCAGATCAGATCACAATCATACTCCGTATGTTCGGCAAGATATTTAAAAATTTGTTGAGGAACATCAGAAGCTAAATCCAGCGTGCCATTGGGATCATAAAACGCTTTTTTTCGGACAAATGGCACCTTCAGTCGAGATATTTGATCGTATGCACCCTGAATCGTGGGGGTCCGATAGACACCCCGTTGGCTTTCTCCATCAAAAGTATCAAATGTGTAGCCCGCATCGCACATGGTCATCGTGAAGGTAGGTTCATGATAAAGGCAGGCATCGATATAGCTGCTAATAGGGGGAATATTGGCCCAGTAGTGCCAAAATTCATAGCTGTGCAGTAGTTTTTTTCTGATAACCCAAAAATTTGACAACGTAACTTCTGGTAAATATCCGTATTTTAAAGGCTTTCCGAAATAAGTTGTTATACTGCGATTCTCGTAACGTCGATGTAATCCCCACCAGTCACATTTTTTATCCTCCATGGCTGCGAATGCCTCGGACAGAGGATACAAAGGCCCAAAGAGGGTATAGTTCGCCAAAATTAATTCATCGTATTTTTTCAGTTCATCCCAGCCAATATAATCCAGGGCATCGTGATAGGCCCATACATCATAGCCTACATTTTCACGCACAAAGAAGTCGTCAGATAATTTGGAAAACTTTTCTCGTCCCTCCGGCGTTAGCTTACCGTTTACGACAACGACCAAATATTCGGTAACCTTCCTTAACTCTTTAAGATAGTGATCGATATAGCCATCAACAATGCCATCTTTATCATAGAACAAAAAAACTCCAACTCGCTGCATCTCTAAACAGGTCCTCCTAAATCATAATTCTTCAAATAATCCTTTTTTCGCTTTGAAGTCATCCGTTCCATTGTATCATCCACTCGACAAACTCTCTGACCGCACCATTACCGCCCGTTTTAACAGAAATGAAATCACAAAGTTCTTTTACCTCTTTTACCGCGTCTGCCGGACAACCCTTAACTGCACATTGTTTCATGCATGGCAGATCCGGTAAATCATCTCCTACATAAGCAATATTGTCTAAAGTAAGATTCAGCTCCTGAAGCAGCTGATTTTCTACGAAGGCAAGTTTATCCGCTACTCCCTGATAGCAATGGGCGATGTTCAACTCTTCACATCTAATCTGTGTTATATTCGATGTCCTAGCAGTTATCACAACAGGTAGAATACCAAATTGGGGCAAAATGTTCTTTATGGCATACCCATCTTTAATATCAAAACTTTTAAAAAGCTCACCACTATCCGATATATTTACTTTGCCATCTGTCAAGGTTCCATCCACATCTAGAATCAAACAACGTATTTTACCCATTACTATACTTCCACCTAAATACAATATCCAGACTTCGTCAAAAACTCCACAGTTGCCTTATGTTCTATTGTACGAATATGAGTACTAATAGACTTATTTAATCTCTTCCACTCCTCACCAGTCATGGGATCTGGCGGCGCATCCTCTGCATGCCGCTCAAATCCAAAACCATCAAAGCCTGCCAAAACAATGCTTTTGACACCCAATTTCAGCATAAGATTCAGAGCCATCATCCCTGCATTACTCTCAATAACCGGATCATTACATGTGTAGTCGGCATAATTAATTAAATAGGCTTGTCCCATTTTAAGCGGAACATTAGAGGTGCAAATAAGAGGCACTGTATCGGTATCTTTTGCAACTTCGCAAAAAGATTTATATCTTCTTCGATTGGAAATAAAGACATAATCGCAAGGAATTTGTTTGTGTATTGCATTAATGGATAACACAATTACATCATTTGTCGATATATAATTAAGGATTTTTTCTCTTTCATCCTCAATCGAACGACCTGGAGCAAGGACAAGTACCTTCTTTTGCCCAAAAATCTCTGTTAAGTTTTGGATTGTTTCGGAATCATCGACAGGCCTAAATAAATAGTTATGATAAATCTCATCTGCATAATTCTTATCAAAAGAAATCTTTTTTGTTTCCTCAATTTTAGCCAGTAATTCAGCAATTTCGTTAATTGGAAGCATATGTTTGCAATGAAAATGACGCGCATAGCTAGGCGTACAATGGTTTATTGCTGAGAGGTAATACTCAGCAGAATATCCCCAGTAGGACGTGGCGTGAATACCATCCAACACTGTATCTATGACATTCAACAAAGGAGATATCTCATAATTTTTCTGGTAGTATAAATTAAGATGACCTAGCAATAGCTCTGAAATTAGATTCCCAGCACCTTTTCCCATTCCCATAATAGAGCTATCCAAGTAAATGTCTCTCGTTGTTGGAAATTGCAGCACTGAAATAGCGTTTGCATATGACAGCTGTAAATTGTTGTGTGAGTGAAAACCAACAGGGATATTTTTATTAAGGTTGTTATCGACTAAATTCAAAGCACGGATAACGTCGTTATAACGCATTTCTCCAAAAGAATCTACAATGTAAAAGCCGGATACATCGGGCAGTTCCTGGTTTACCAGCTCAATAAGTTCCAACAGTTCCCTATCACTGTAACGCAAGGTAAGCATAGGCTGTACAAAAAACTGGTATCCTTTGTCTATAATCGTGCGGCCAATTTCACCAATTTTTCTAAAATCTTTTTTATGGAAAGCAAAGCGGATACCATCTATTCCACTCTCGTCCTGATGCTCAAGCTTGGCCACATCAAAAGTCCCATAATCGATCATCGCCAAATATGTCGCTTTTTTTTTCTTCCCTTGCAGAAGCGAATCAACAATAACCCGTTCATTTTTAAATTGAGTTCTTCCAGACACTGTTCCTTTTGTTTCGTTTATATATCCAACCTCAATACAATCAACTTTAGAAGCATTTAGGCCGTCCAAAATAGTTTGCATATTTTTATCGCCAAAATTGAAATCGATCACACAGCCACCATCGCGCAGCGTAACGTCTACAACATGTACTTTCCCCATTTAGCTTCTCCCTTCGTCTCTCAATCTACAACTAATTTCATCTCTAATTCTTTCCAGGTCCTTGGGAGTATCCACAGACATGGACATATAATCTGCCTGAACAGTAAAGATTTTCTTGTAGTTTTCAATCAATCTCAACTGTTCGATATCTTCTGCTAGCTCAATATTTCCGCGTTTTGTTTTTACAAAAAACTCTAGAGCCTCTCTGCTCATTGCAAAACATCCAGTATTTTTGTAATACTTATATCCCAATGAAGATTTAGGTGTCGGGATCGGTGCCCTAGACAAAAAAATACAATAACCTTCATCATTAATAGCTAACTTAATTGTTGTAGTGTTGACTACATCAACAGGATTGGTCATCACCTCAACAAGCTGTATCGCATCCGCACATATACCAGATTGAATTGCACGAACAACTTTTTTTTCATCATCCGCTCTCAATATCGGTTCGTCCCCTAAAATAACTACATAATAATCTGAATCTGTGCGAGACGCTACTTCAGCTACCCGGTCTGTACCCATAGGATGTTTACTCGATGTCATCATTGCATTCATTCCAAACTGATTGCAAACATCAATTATTTTTGTACTATCGGTTGCAACAATTACATCAACATAATCTTCAACCTTTTTGGCTTCTTGATACACCCACCAAATCATCGGTTTGCCACAAATATCTGCAAGCGGTTTGCCTGGAAAACGAGTAGAGTCATATCTTGCTGGAATTACTGCTGTTATTTTCATAAAAGTTCACCTTTCAAAAGAAATTTGACATTGTTTATAGCCGTCCTTCAGGACGTTTGCGAATTATAAGCTCAGTAATTTGCTTTCGGAAACATTGCAATGACTTTATACATTTATGACCCCCTCTCGACTCTCTAAAAATCAATATTTGTATAGCACATCAAAATAGACAATTTATTGATATTAATATATTCTTAGATAAAACTTGATTATTGAGGAGGCACAAAATTGGTAAAAAAAAGATGCATCTTAACGCAGACCCTTGTGGACAAATTCATAATTTATTTAAAGCTTAATGAACGCAGTCGTGCAACAATCGAAAAGTATCAACGAGATATCAAAAAATTCATGTATTATCTTCCAAAAAACTGTTATCTAAATAAGTTAGTAGTCTTAAACTGGAAAGAATCTCTTATTCAACAAAACTATGCAGTTAGCAGTATTAATTCAATGCTGGCGGCAATTAATAGTCTTTTCCATTTTTTAAACTGGGAAGAGCTACGTGTGAAACAAATGAAAATACAGCGGCAGCCATTTCGTCAAAACGAGAAGGATTTGTCCCAAGCAGAATATAGGCTTCTGTTACAAACTGCAAAAGAAAGAAAAAATATGCGCCTTTACTTTATTCTTCAAACCATCTGCTCAACAGGTCTTCGAGTCTCAGAGCTTTCATTCGTATCCGTAGAAGCTGTAAACAGAGGAACCATGACTGTTTCTTTAAAAGGCAAAAGCCGCATCGTGTTCCTTCCACAAGTGCTATGCGTCAGGCTTCGACGGTATATTAAAGAAAATGGGATTAAAAAAGGGAGTATATTTTTAACTCATCGAGGTAAACCGATTAGCAGGCATCAAATTTGGGTCGAAATGAAAAACCTTGCTAAATTTGCAAAAGTAGAAACAAGTAAGGTTTTTCCTCATAATTTACGGCACTTATTTGCTCTTTGCTATTATTCTCAAGACAAGGATCTAGCTAAATTAGCAGATCTACTGGGTCACAGTAGCTTGGAGACTACACGACTTTATGTGGTTATGAGTGGGTCAGAACATGAAAAATTAATTAATCGCATGAAACTAATAGAGTAAGGATAAAAGGTATTAAGTCACATAATTTTAATTATGTGACCTTTTTTATTATAAAACAATTATTTCTCCAAAGCAACCTTAAAATCCTTGTAAATTTAACTGGCCAAAAGTACCGTAAATAAAAACAAATTGGCTTGAACGGAATAATATACTGTGATCGCTATTTGATTAAACGTACATAATTAAAATTATGTAATAAATCTTTGTAGTAGCTCAAAGAACTAAAAGGAAAGGTATTGTAAATGGATAGATTAGCAATTTATTTTTTTTGGGATGCTAATGGGATTGTTCGCAACTTTGTTCCATTTTATATTCAATCCCTACATGAAGTCTCTTCCAAAGTTTTTACTGTCGTAAATGGGGAATTGGATAAAGAAAATTACAATAAAATTGCTGGCGTATCCGATCATGTGTACTGCAGGGAAAATGTTGGGTTTGATGTATGGGCATATAAATCGGCAATGGAAAAAATAGGATGGGAACAAATTGTTAAATATGATGAACTGATTTTGTGTAATTACACCTGTTATGGGCCTATGTTTCCATTCTCGGAAATGTTTTTTGAAATGGAAAACCGTTCCTGTGATTTTTGGGGACCAGTGAAGCATCCCGAGCAAAACAACTATCTCTTACCAAACAATAATGGATATATACATGAGCATTTAATGTCTTATTTTATCGTCATTAGGCACAAAATGTTGACATCGAAAGATTTCCAATATTACTGGGAGAAAATTCCCCCTATTACAAGCAAAACCGAGTCAACTGCCTTGCATGAAACCGTTTTTACCAAATATTTTGAAAGTTTGGGTTATCAATCTGACTCATTTGTCGATTTAACTAAATATAAGGAACGCTGTAACAATTCTTCTATCATTTTGGCGGATGAACTATTGATTAAAAGCAGATGTCCCTTAGTTAAACGGCGGGCTTTTTTCTTTCCCCCATATATGGATCTCTTAAATAACAGCCTAGCGGATCACGCAATTAATTTAGTTCAGTGGATTAGACAATATACAAATTATAATGAAAATCTTATTTGGGATGATCTATTACATACCCAAAAAATGTCTACCCTACGAAATAATATGCATTTAAGCCATGTGATCCCTACGCAACATTTCTATGAAGCAGATAAAAAATTCTCTCTTCGTATAGTTTTTTCTATCTATATTCCAGAAATATTTTATCTTGATCTTCTTAGTCTATATCTCAAACCGTTTGTAGAGAAATATTCAATTTATCTGATTTGTCCAAAAGACGAGATCGAATTAGAGTGCCAAAAGAGATTGGGAATGTTTCCTCAGGTGACTGTGATTCGAGCTACAATCGATGCGGAAAATATAGCGATTGGCTGTTTTAACGCCTGCCGTAATTACATTTTAGAAGCCGACTACTGTTGTTGTATTTGGAATTACAATAGTATTCAGCAAGATCTCCGGCTCGCCGAAGAAGATTACTGTCGATACCTGTTTAGCAGTCTCATCCCAAGCGAAGGATATGTCTTTAACCTTTTAGCACTTTTTGAAGCAGAGCCGCGTATGGGATTAGCTATACCATTTAAGACTGATTTTTCTTCCTACTATTCCCAAGGCCAAGCATTTTTATTAACGCGGAATACTCAATACAAAAATATATTTGAACAGTTAAATTTCCAAGTTCCATTCGATGAGGGAATCTATACAAACCTGGAGACGGTATTTTGGATCAGAGCTGCAGCACTTGATAAGTTCTCCTCCTTTTTAGAAGGTCAAAACTGCACAGCTATTTTATCGCAGGAAAATCGATTGGATGTCTTTCTGCCAATGATAATACAGCAGGGTGGATTCTATACTGCTTCCATTACATCACCACAAAACGCCGCTGTTTCTCTCGATAATCTGCATTTCATGTCGAACCGTTTAACCTTAACTGCTTTTCGTAAGTTCCGAGTAAAGAGTTGGCGCTATTATGAAATAGAAAGACAATTAAACAGAATTTCTTCAGTAGCCGAGGTTGATCTCCATGAAATCTTAAACAGGCGCTATTCCTTACGTCATTTGCTTTTACTTCTCTGGCGATATCCTCGAAACAAAATGGAAAATATTAAAGAAAATTTCCAAAAGAAAAAGCAATCTAAGCCAATTCGAGCTTCCCTCTGTAATCTGTCATTGGAGGGTGAGCGCCTTGTTTTTTATTTTAATACCAATTACATACGGGCTAAAGATTTATATTTGCAAATCTTCGGAAAAAATTATTACCCACGAGAAGAGCTAACATCTGGCCAGCAAATGCTCACAAACTATCTTAAATCATATTACAATTCCGTTGGACTGTTTTTTGAAATTCCTCTTGCTGATGTGAAAAATCAAAGTGTCAGGATGTTTGACGATGAAACACCCGTTTCCTTTCGATGGGGTGCTGGAGTCTCTTACAATGCGTTGGAACTTAAAGAAAGGGGACTTTATGTCAGAATATCCAATGGGGAATTACATTTCCAAACAAAGGGGCGCTACCGCTGTTCAGTTTTAAGTTCAAATGAATATAGCCTACGCGACAAACTGATTTTTTTATTCGCTTGCCTTAATCCCTTCCATCCTCTAAGCCTGTTTGCAGAGAACCTTGGAGCTGCAGATAATGCATTTGAACTGTTCAAATATGCATTGAAGAAAAAAGAAAATGTATACTATATCGCATCTAAAAAGATTAAACTATCGCAGCAGGATTCTGAAATTCGAAATAAAATGCTTGTCCATAATGGACGTCGTCATCTTCTGGCGGTACTTTTTTCTCACAGATGGATTAGTTCTTTTTCTCTAAGACTTGAGCTTTTTCCTACTAATGGTGTATTAAAGGACATTCATTATTTTATGCTGCCAACAGAATGGGATCTCATACCACATGGCATGGCGCTTGGCGATAAAGAAGTCGCTATGCTTCACCGTTACTCTTGGGATAATCCAGCGAGAACCTTTCTTAGCGTTCCTTTGGAACAAGCAGCGTTTTCTCAAAAATATGAGTTTAAGAATACTTTTTGTCTCGGCGCACCGCGGATGGACAAATGGTATGGAGCACAGTCATGTGCGGGAAAGGTGTTTTTTTTCTTTACTTGGCGCCTCTCACTATCTCAAAGAGTAAACTCGGTACTTTTTGAGGATTTTAAAAAAACCTCTTATTTTAGCTGTATTATTTCATTGGTTAAATACATACGAAAGCAATTTCCTAATTATGAGCTGCATTATGCCTTTCATCACGAGATTGTAAAACAGGGTCATGATCAAATTGTTAAAGAAGCCCTGGATGGATTAGATGTCCATTTCATTTATCTCAACAATTCTTTGGGAACAGATGAATTTAATACATATTTTAAAAGCGCACGATATCTGATCACTGATTTTTCCTCTGTCGCCTTTGACTTTGCATATAAAGAAGGGGCTATTCCAATTTATTACCTTTCCGAGCAATTTATCAAGGGACATTACCCCTTAGAAGAATCATTTTTCAAACTTCATCTTGGTATCATTGCAAGAAATGAGGCGGAAGTAGCTAGTTGCCTGCGACTAGAAAATCCGACCGAAGAGATGCTTGCACGCCGGCAACAATTTTATCCTTATTTGGACCATAATAATTGCGGACGTGTTTACGAGGCGATATTTAAAGAAAAAGCACCGAATCATTTTCTCCCGGCACTTATTCAAAGAGAAGAGTCAAAAGATATACGGCGATTAGGGATCTACTTCTTTTTTGATTCCGAAGGTGTAGTAGACGATTATGTGATATATTATCTTCAACAGCTGCGAACTGTTTGTACTGAAATATGTGTAGTGGTTAATGGGCTTCTAAACAATATGGGGAATATTTCCTTGCAAAAATGCTGTGACAGACTTTTAGTGAGAGAAAACATCGGATTTGATTCATGGGCCTATAAAGAAGCGCTTGAAAGCTATGGCTTTGACACGATTGCTAAAAACTATGATGAAGTGCTTCTAAACAACTTTACCAACTTTGGTCCAGTGTATCCATTCTCTGAAATGTTTACCGAGATGGGACGAAAGGATTGTGATTTTTGGGGACATAATCGTTACCTAAACCAAGATCAGTTTGTTGGTGGCGAACATTTATCCGATCATTTGCAATCCTATTTTATCGTCTTTCGAAAGCCCATTCTAATATCTCCCAGTTTTGAAGAATATTGGAAGACTTTGCTTGTACCGCAAACCTACCAACAAGCCATAGCCTATCATGAATTGCGTTGTACTCGATATTTTGAGAAAAAGGGGTTTTTATCTGAGTCTTATATTCCATGGAAAAAATACAAGGACTATCGTCTAAATAATCCAGTGTACCGTGCTTATCAGCAAATGGTAGAGGATCATAGCCCTCTCCTAAAACGCAAGGTGTTCTTTATTAAGGAAAATTGTTTTGAGTTTCCATTACATGAACTTCATTCCCCTTATGATATTCTTCAATACCTCAACGAGCACTCCAATTATAATACCGGTTATATTTATCAAAATATTGAGCGTACAATGAAACTTCCAGAAAATGAAATTCCTATTAAAAATATGTGGTGGAAGAAACTTCAAGCACGATATGGCTTCTGGTTAAAAGAGAACTGCCGAATCGAGCTTGCAAAGGTCTGCAATGCTCCCTTTTCTATTACAAAGTTTAAAGAATTCTGTAAAAAAGGCTCCCCCAAAAAGTGAATTTTATCTATTCTATCCCATCTTTTCTAATCAATCGTTATTTACTCAAATCCTAACATATTTATCTAGTAATTGATCCTTTAAAGCTCCAAAGGAAAAGCCGATCACAAAATGTGATCGGCTTTTCCTTTGGAGCTGACGATGCGATTCGAACGCACGACCTCCTCCTTACCAAGGAGGTGCTCTGCCTGCTGAGCTACGTCAGCGCATGGTGGCAGGGGCAGAAGGACTTGAACCCTCGGCACGCGGTTTTGGAGACCGCTGCTCTACCAACTGAGCTATGCCCCTGTGTAAAAATGGTGGGCCATCAGGGACTCGAACCCCGGACCAACCGGTTATGAGCCGGTAGCTCTGACCAACTGAGCTAATGGCCCATTTCTCTGATTGGTCGTGCATGCGGGATATTTATATTTTATGCCGGCAAACTCAGGATTATGGCTGATTCTGCCTGCAGAAAACACTGGCTCCCCAAGTTGGACTCGAACCAACGACCCTGCGGTTAACAGCCGCATGCTCTACCAACTGAGCTATTGAGGAAAATGGGATAGCTGCTCAAAATATAATGAGCAGCTATCAACGCTCCCTAAGGAGCAGTGCCGGCATCGACCTATCTTCCCAGGCAGTCGCCCGCCAAGTATTGTCGGCGCAGATGAGCTTAACTTCTGTGTTCGGTATGGGAACAGGTGGTTCCTCATCGCCATTAACACCGGCCATTGGGTTGCCTCCCAAAGTATTGGGAGTCTCCCTTGCACTGGATCATCTTTTCTCCCGGCGCTTCGGAAGAATGAAAACACGAAGTGATTTCATTCTTTGAGAGCTTTTCCGGGAGGAAAAGCTAGTACCCAGAAAATTGAACAAAGAGCGTTGCAATAAAGCAACAAGAGAATATACACATTAGGACAAGCCCTCGACCGATTAGTACCTCCTGGCTAAATACGTCACCGCACTTACACCTGAGGCCTATCTACCTTGTAGTCTTCAAGGGGTCTTACCTGATTGACTCAGTGGGATATCTTATCTTGAGGTTGGCTTCACGCTTAGATGCCTTCAGCGTTTATCCATTCCGCACATAGCTGCCCAGCTGTGCTCCTGGCGGAACAACTGGTGCACCAGAGGTGCGTCCATCCCGGTCCTCTCGTACTAGGGACAGCTCCTCTCAAATATCCTGCGCCCACGACAGATAGGGACCGAACTGTCTCACGACGTTCTGAACCCAGCTCGCGTACCACTTTAATCGGCGAACAGCCGAACCCTTGGGACCGAATACAGCCCCAGGATGTGATGAGCCGACATCGAGGTGCCAAACCTCCCCGACGATGTGGACTCTTGGGGGAGATCAGCCTGTTATCCCCAGGGTAGCTTTTATCCGTTGAGCGATGGCATTTCCACTCACATACCACCGGATCACTAACTCCAACTTTCGTTACTGCTCGACCCGTCGGTCTCGCAGTTAGGCTGGCTTACGCGTTTACACTCAAAAGCACGGTTTCCGTCCGTGCTGAGCCAACCTTTGAGCGCCTCCGTTACTCTTTTGGAGGCGACCGCCCCAGTCAAACTGCCCACCTAACAATGTCCCCCGACCGGATTCACGGCCGCAGGTTAGAATTCCAGCACCTCAAGAGTGGTATCCCAACGTCGGCTCCACAGACACTGGCGTGCCTGCTTCTTAGCCTCCCACCTATCCTGTACATGAAATACCGAAATCCAATATTAAGCTACAGTAAAGCTCCATGGGGTCTTTCCGTCTTGTCGCGGGTAACCGGCATCTTCACCGGTACTACAATTTCGCCGGGCGGGTTGTTGAGACAGCGTCCAGATCGTTACACCATTCGTGCGGGTCGGAACTTACCCGACAAGGAATTTCGCTACCTTAGGACCGTTATAGTTACGGCCGCCGTTTACTGGGGCTTCAATTCAATGCTTGCACATCTCCTCTTAACCTTCCAGCACCGGGCAGGTGTCAGCCCCTATACGTCATCTTTCGATTTAGCAGAGACCTGTGTTTTTGCTAAACAGTCGCCTGGACCTATTCTCTGCGGCTCATATTTCTATGAGCACCCCTTCTTCCGAAGTTACGGGGTCAATATGCCGAGTTCCTTAACAACCCTTCTCCCGTTGGCCTTAGAATTCTCTTCCTACCTACCTGTGTCGGTTTGCGGTACGGGCGCCTCTGATATTCATAAAGCTTTTCTCGCCTGTCGCTATGAGCACTTCCCTACTAATCTTCAGTCCCTTTCGACCGGGTCTACCAACGCCCGGCTTGCTCACTTTGACAGTGTCCCTTTACTTAAATCTTTTGGCGGCTACGGAATTTCTACCGTATGTGCATCGGCTACGCCTTTCGGCCTCACCTTAGCTCCCGGCTAACTAGGAGCGGACGAACCTTCCTCCTAAAACCTTAGGCTTTCGGCCATTATGATTCTCACATAATTCGCGCTACTCATTCCGGCATTCTCACTCGTATACAGTCCACCGCCGCTTTCGCTACGACTTCTCTCCATATACGACGCTCCCCTACCCCTCATGCTTTCGCATGAAGCCCAAGCTTCGGTGTCAGTTTTAGCCCCGTTACATTTTCGGCGCAGAGCCACTCGACCAGTGAGCTATTACGCACTCTTTTAATGAGTGGCTGCTTCTAAGCCAACATCCTGGTTGTCTTAGCAGCTCCACATCCTTTTCCACTTAAACTGACTTTGGGACCTTAGCTGTGGGTCTGGGCTGTTTCCCTTTCGACAATGAGACTTATCTCACACTGTCTGACTGCTGTGCTAAGATTATCTGGCATTCAGAGTTTGATAGGGTTCGGTAACCTCTCGGCCCCTAGCCCATTCAGTGCTTTACCTCCAGTAATCATACACAACGCTAGCCCTAAAGCTATTTCGGGGAGAACCAGCTATATCCGGGTTCGATTGGAATTTCTCCGCTATCCACACCTCATCCGCCGCCTTTTCAACGGAGGTCGGTTCGGCCCTCCATGGAGTTTTACCTCCACTTCAGCCTGGACATGGATAGGTCACCCGGTTTCGGGCCGAATGCAACAAACTGGACGCCCTTTTCAGACTCGGTTTCCCTTCGGCTTCAGACCTTAAGTCCTTAACCTTGCTCGTTACATACGCTCGCCGGACCGTTCTACAAAAAGTACCCTATTACACATTGACGTGCTCTAGGTGCTTGTAGGCACAGGGTTTCAGGTTCTTTTTCACTCCCCTCCCGGGGTCCTTTTCACCTTTCCTTCACAGTACTATACGCTATCGGTCACCAGGGAGTATTTAGGCTTGGAGGGTGGTCCCCCCGGCTTCCCACGGGATTCCTCGTGTCCCGCGGTACTCTGGATCCTGCTCGCTGACTCGACTTTTCGCCTACGCGCCTCTCACGCCCTCCGGGCTGCCTTCCCATGCAGTTCGGCTAAGTCTCGTCAATGCTAAATGCAGTCCACAACCCCAATGGTATTTCTACCTTTGGTTTGGCCTCTTCCGCGTTCGCTCGCCACTACTAGCGGAATCTCGGTTGATTTCTCTTCCTCCCCCTACTTAGATGTTTCAGTTCAGGGGGTTCCCCTCATACAGCTATGGATTCACTGTATGATGACCGGAAATTACTCCGGCCGGATTGCTCCATTCGGACATATACGGATCAATGCCTGCTTGCGGCTCCCCGTATCTTTTCGCAGCTTGCCACGTCCTTCGTCGGCTCCTGGTGCCAAGGCATTCGCCCTGCGCCCTTTATAGCTTGACCTTATGTGTTGTTCTCTCTCAGCAAATTTGTAGTATTACCCATTTGAATCCTGGACTTTCATCCAGAATCCTTGGTTTTTCCTCAATTCGCAGTTTACTCTTTGTTCAATTTTCAAGGTACTATTGCCTCGGGCACAGCCCGACGCATTGCAAGAACGCAATGCGTTCTTGTGCTTGCTTCAGACTCCGCTCGAGTCATTTTGAAAACCCACTCTCGGAACGTAGCTCCTAGCGTGGCTTTTCTTTGGTGTGGACTTCGTCCACATTGAATTTTGGTTTTACCTTTCAGCAAAACCCGGGTGGGTACAATCGGGATAATCCCTACCGTACCTCTGGTGGGCACAATGTGGACAAGTCCACTTGTTTAACAAGCTCTTATCCTCACTATACCTCTGGTGGGCACAAGTGGACTCGAACCACCGACCTCACGCTTATCAGGCGTGCGCTCTAACCACCTGAGCTATGCGCCCATAGTCTGGCGTAGCCTGTGCATGGCGTCCCTCGTCCGTTCCTCTCGTCCCCATCCTGCTTCCAACGCCACACGTCCGCTCCCCTTTCGGTTCGCTTTCCTGCGCGTCTTGGCCGTGGCTGCTTGCCACTGGTGGAGATGAGGAGGTTCGAACTCCTGACCCCCTGCGTGCAAGGCAGGTGCTCTCCCAGCTGAGCTACACCCCCATCTTTCTGAAAGTCCTGCTCCCAACTTCTCCCCGGCTATCACGAAGAATTCACCGCTGTGCGCAAGCACAGGAGGAGCTTCGCTCCGACAGGTGAATTCTTTGAGACGCCAACGGGGACGTTGGCGTAGGACCCTCAAAATCGAACAACATGTTAAAGCTCTTTAAAATCCCTGACCTTGGAGTTCGTAAGTGTCTTACCACTTACTATCGCTCCTTAGAAAGGAGGTGATCCAGCCGCACCTTCCGATACGGCTACCTTGTTACGACTTCACCCTAATCACCAATCCCACCTTCGGCAGCGCCCTCCTTGCGGTTAGGCTACTGACTTCGGGTGTTACCGGCTCTCATGGTGTGACGGGCGGTGTGTACAAGGCCCGGGAACGTATTCACCGCGGCATGCTGATCCGCGATTACTAGCAATTCCGACTTCATACAGGCGGGTTGCAGCCTGCAATCCGAACTGAGACACTTTTTGGGGGTTTGCTCCACCTCGCGGTCTTGCTTCCCTCTGTTAAGTGCCATTGTAGTACGTGTGTAGCCCAGGTCATAAGGGGCATGATGATTTGACGTCATCCCCACCTTCCGCCGTTTTGTCAACGGCAGTCTCATTAGAGTGCTCTTGCGTAGCAACTAATAATAAGGGTTGCGCTCGTTGCGGGACTTAACCCAACATCTCACGACACGAGCTGACGACAACCATGCACCACCTGTCTATGCGTCCCGAAGGACTTCCCGTATCTCTACGGTATGCGCACGATGTCAAGACCTGGTAAGGTTCTTCGCGTTGCTTCGAATTAAACCACATACTCCACTGCTTGTGCGGGCCCCCGTCAATTCCTTTGAGTTTCAGTCTTGCGACCGTACTCCCCAGGTGGATTACTTATTGTGTTAACTCCGGCACGGAAGGGGTCAGTCCCCCCACACCTAGTAATCATCGTTTACGGCGTGGACTACCAGGGTATCTAATCCTGTTTGCTACCCACGCTTTCGAGCCTCAGCGTCAGTTAGAGCCCAGCAGGCCGCCTTCGCCACTGGTGTTCCTCCTAATATCTACGCATTTCACCGCTACACTAGGAATTCCGCCTGCCTCTACTCCACTCAAGAAATGCAGTTTTGAACGCGATTATCAGTTGAGCCGATAGTTTAAACATTCAACTTGCATTCCCGCCTACGCTCCCTTTACACCCAGTAATTCCGGACAACGCTTGCCACCTACGTATTACCGCGGCTGCTGGCACGTAGTTAGCCGTGGCTTCCTCCTCAGGTACCGTCATTGATTTCGTCCCTGAAGACAGAGGTTTACAATCCGAAAACCGTCTTCCCTCACGCGGCGTCGCTGCATCAGGGTTTCCCCCATTGTGCAATATCCCCCACTGCTGCCTCCCGTAGGAGTCTGGGCCGTGTCTCAGTCCCAATGTGGCCGATCAACCTCTCAGTCCGGCTACTGATCGTCGCCTTGGTGGGCCGTTACCCCGCCAACTAGCTAATCAGCCGCGAGCCCATCTTTTTGCGATAAAATCTTTGGTCAAAAAACCATGCGGTTCCTTGACGTTATGCGGTATTAGCGTCCGTTTCCAGACGTTATTCCCCTCACAAAGGCAGGTTGCTCACGTGTTACTCACCCGTCCGCCACTAAAAAATGCAAAGCAAGCTCAGCATTTCTCCGTTCGACTTGCATGTGTTAGGCGCGCCGCCAGCGTTCGTCCTGAGCCAGGATCAAACTCTTTAGAAATGGTATATATATCGCCCTTAGGCGCTACATATCTCTTTCAAAAGCTTAATTCGCTCTTGGTGCGTCCTTCCGGACGCTTTACGCTAGCACTGCGTGTGCCTCCCGGAACATGCGCTGGAATTCCTTGCGGAATTCCCATGTCCCAAAAGTCCCACGCACTACTTTGAATTACTCATTAGAATTTCAAAGGTTCGCTTTTTCATGTTGTTCAATTTTCAAGGTCCTATAGCGTCGGGCATTGCCCGACGCATCCTAAGAACGTTTCGCGTTCTTTTCCGCTTCAAGCAACTTCCTTCGCATTTTGAAAAGCCGTTCTCGGAGCTCTGCTCCTCCCGTCAAGCACTCCGTGCTTGCCAACACGCCTTTTCTTTGGTGTCGGGCCGCGCCCGACGCGTTTCCCGGGCTTTTTAACAAACCCTGCCTCCCGAGGGAGGTAAGCTTTATTATATCACCCTGCTGCCCTTCTTGTCAACCCTTTCCCCTCCCCCTTTCGGGCTCAAGATCACGGCCTCCCGTCGGACAGCTTATTTATATTAGCACATCCTCTCCTTTTTTGTCAATAGATTTTCCGCATGGATTTGCAGTTTCCGCCTCAAAAATGCAACTTCGTCGTTTTACACGATTTTTACCTGCATTTCCCATGCAAATCTGCTTTTAAGGGACAGGGTGATGCGGTGATAGTTTGCACAAAAAATGTTTGCTCTAATCAGCGGGAGGCCGCTTTTCTGAGAAAAGCGGCCTCCCGAGGAACGGTGAATGACTTTTGCGCTCCTTTCAATACTCCTTGCAGGGGTGGCTCTAGAGGAACGGGTTATAAAACCGGCTCCCATCATGGAAGGTGACGACAAGTGAGAGCACCATCACCACGCTCACAAAAGCAATGGCGATATAATCCCGGCGTACAAAGGGCCGCGCCGAGTACCAGGTGCGCCCCTTCCCCTTGCCGAAACCCCGCAGCTCCATGGCGTTCGAGATCACCTCGATCCTCGAGAGGCTCTGCATGATCAGCGGCAGCACGATGGCCGCGGCGTTTTTCACCCGCTTCCAGAACTTTTCCTTGCGGGAGATGTCGATCCCGCGCGCCTGCTGGGCGAGCGCAATGTTGTGGTAATCCCGCTGGATATCCGGGATGTACCGCAGGGCGATCGCCACCGCATAAGAGATCTTATAGCTCACCCCGATCCGGTTTAGGGATGCGGCGAACTCGCTGGGATTGGTGGTCACCACGAAGAGCAGCGCCATCGGGATGACGGCAAAGTACTTCATGCTGATGTTCAGCATATAAAACAGCTGCTCCTGGGTCACGTTATATCTCCCCACGATGTGAAACAGCTCGTGCCGCGTGCCATAGATGCGCACCCCCTCCTCGGGTGAAAAGAGGAAGATGGCGAGGTTATTGAGCAGCAGGAAGATCAAAATGAAGGTCAGCACAAAGGAGATATCCGACACCTTGATCTTGGAAACTGCGAAAATCACGAGGCTCATCGCGATCAGGCAGACAAGCACCCGGGTGTCGTAGGTGGTCATGGCCGCCACCGACCAGAGCATGACCCCCAACAGCTTGGTCGCGCCGGTCAGCTGATGGACCACCGACGGGCGGTCGATATAGCCGAGCAGTACCTTCATATCCCTCTCACCTGCCGATCGTAGTCAATAAAGCGCTGCACAAAGCCGTTCGGCTCCACATCCAGCGAGCGCCGGCACAGCTCGTAAAGCGAGGTCTCCTTGAGGTTCGCCCGCTCGATGATCTCCCGGTTACACAGGATGTTCGCCGGGGTGTCGTCCGCGACGACCCGCCCGTCGCAAAAGACGATCGAGCGGTTGGTGTATTCCAGCATGAGGTGCATGTCGTGGGTGATCATGATGACGGTGACCCCCGCGCGGTTGAGCTCGCGCAAAAATTCCATGATCTCGGTGTAGTGCTTAAAATCCTGCCCGGCGGTCGGTTCGTCGAGGAAGATCACCTTCGGGTCGAGCGCCAGGATGGTGGCGATGGTCACCCGCTTCTTCTGCCCGAAGCTGAGCGCCGAAATCGGCCACTTGCGGAAGGGATAAAGCCCGCAAATTTTGAGGGCATGCTCGACGCGCCGCTCAATTTCCTCGGGCGGCATGCCGCGCACCTGCAGCCCCAGCGCCAGTTCCTCGTAGATCATCGTCTTGGAGATCATCTGGTTGGGATTTTGCATCACCATCCCGATGATCCGCGCGCGCTCCTTGATGGTGTCGGCGGCGATGTCCCTCCCCTCGAAGAGGATGGTGCCGCTGGTATTCTTTTCAAACCCGCAGATCAGCTTGCTCATGGTGGATTTTCCCGCACCGTTCTTGCCCACGATGCTGAGCATCTCCCCCTCGTGCACCGTGAAGGAGACGTCGTGCAGAACCTCGCCGCCGCTGGCGTAGGCGAAGCTGACGTTTTTCACCTCCAGCACCGGCGGGGTGTCGGGCGCGCTGACGTGCACCGGCACACTGCGGTACCACTCGCCCAGCCTCTCACGGCACCCCTCCAGCCGGATGGTATTGATACTCTCCGGCAGCATGTCCGGGGTGATCTCGCACCCGGCGTAGCGCAGCGCGGTCAGGTAGAGCGGTTCACGGATCCCGCACTCGCGCAGCTGCCCAGAGGCGAGCAGCTCGTTCGGGGTGGTGTCCGCGACAATGCGCCCGTCGTAGACCAGCACGATCCGGTCCACATGCCGCCAGAGCGCGTCCTCCAGCCGGTGCTCGATGATCAACACGGTGGAGCCTAGCTCCCTTTGGATGTCGTCGATCAGCTCGATGGCCTGCTTGCCGGTGGCCGGGTCGAGGTTGGCCAGCGGCTCGTCGAAGAGCAGGATCCTGACGTCGTCCACCATCACGCCCGCCAGAGATACCCGCTGCTTCTGCCCGCCGCTGAGCTCGTGGGGCGCTGCGTGCAGATGGCTCTCAATATCCACGAGCGAGGCGACCTTCTCCACCCGTTCCTTCATCACATCCTGGTCCACGCTGTCGTTTTCCAGCGCGAAGGCGATGTCCTCCCCGACGGTCAGGCCGATAAACTGCCCGTCCGGGTCCTGCAGCACGGTGCCCACCATCTTGGAGAGGGAAAAGATGCTCTCTTCGCTCGCCTCCTTCCCCATCACCTTGAGGCTGCCGGTATGGCTGCCTTCCCACGCGAAGGGGATCAACCCGTTGATACAGTGCGCCAGGGTGCTCTTTCCCGAGCCGGACGGCCCGACGATCAGCACCTTCTCCCCCTCGTGGATGGTCAGGTCAATGTTATAAAGGGTGGGCTTCTTCTGGGCGTTGTATTGAAATGTGAAGTCCCGAAATTCAATAAGCGGTTGCTTCATCCTGTGTTACCAGCCTTTCCGGCCAGGCGAGCGCCCGGGGCCGTTCTCTAATCCTTCCACACATGGCGATGGAGGGGCTTTCCAGTCCCTCCATCCGCCGTAACGCTTTGTGCGCTTATTCCTTATCCAGGCTGCCCTTCTTGGTGCGGGTCTTGGCATAGGCGACCGCCAGGATGGTGCCGATCACACCGGTGGTGATCACGTTGGCGATGAAGGCGACGATGCCCTGAGTGAAGACCTTGCTGGCCACCTCGGCATAGATCACCACGTCCAGCGCCGGGGCGACCAGGATCCAGGCGACGGCGTGCGCAATGACCTGCGCCACGTTGAAGGTGATGATCTCCTTCTTGCCGAACTCGCCGTTAGAAACGTCGATCTTCTTCATAAACAGGCCCATCAGCAGGCCGGCCACGCCGGAGGCGAAGATCCAGCTCATCCAGGGCGAGCCGTAGGCGGTCAGGTCGATCAGCAGGTGGCCGATGAAGGCGATGAGCGCCCCGGCAAGCGGGCCGAAGAGCATGGCCATCACCGCCAGGAAGGCGTACTGGGTGTTGATGGTGGTGTTCGGAATCGGGGTCGGAATCGCCGCGAAACGGCCCAGGACCACGAACACCGCCGCGCCGATGCCGATGGCGACGACCGTCTTGATGGAAAATTTCTTGTTCATGTTGTTTCCCTCCCAAACTGTTAAAAGCGTTATGTCAAACGGGGATGTCCCGTCTTCCACCTCTGTGGTTATTCGTATATGATTTTCGTGCGCTCAAAGCGCCGAACCGCACAATCAGTTATTATTCGTAAATAATTTTCGTGCGCTCAAAGCGCCGAACCGCACAATCAGTTATTATTCGTAAATAATTTTCGGCGCTTTACGAATCTGGATCTTCCAGGAGTTCCCGGTCCCGATGTTGTAGGCCTTGGCAAACGACCCCTGGTTGATGGCCACCGCGATATTGTCCAGGCTGTTGACGTAAACCAGCGGCTCGCCGACGTAGACGTCCGCGAAGGACTTGGCGTAAACCAGGATATTCTTATAGATATGCCGCGTGTCGTTGGTGATGGTCACCTCGACCCGGCTGCCGTGCCCGAGCCCCAGCGCAAGGAACATCTCGCGCGGGATGTTGGTCCACAGGCTGCCGAAGCGCACGTCCAACACGTCGATGGTGCCGGCGACCAGGTCGCCCTCCCGCCTGGCCTCGACGACCGGCAGCTCGACCACACTGTCGACGGGCACCTCGGGCCCGACCTGCTCAAAGGTGATCACCCCGGAAGCCAGCCGCGCGCCGGTATAGGCGTAGATATCCCGCCCGTGGAAGGTATAGCTCTCGCCGGAATTCGGCAGGCGGTTGACGCTCTCGTCGATCACCCGCGCGGCGACGACCCCGCACATGCGCTTGACATGGGTCAGGGTGCCGTTGTCCGGGGAGACCACATACTGCCCGCTGCTGGTCTCGACCACGATCGAGCGCCGCGTCGAGCCCACGCCGGGGTCCACCACCGAGACGAAGACCGTCCCGGCGGGCCAGTACTGCACCGTCTGGATCAGGCGGTAGCTGGCCTCCCAGATGTCATAGGGGGTAATCTCATGGGTAAGGTTGCTTATCTTGAGATCCTCGCTCACCGAATAGGCGACGCCGTACATGGCGCTGACCGCCCCGTCCGCGAGGCCGAAATCGGTTTGAAACAACAGGGGATGTCCCATGTTATGCTCTCCTTTCCCAAAAGCCGACGGCTTTATGTCTCAAGTTTCGCTTGAGACTATAGGTTTATTATAGTCTTTTCGGATCAGGCTTGTCAACCGAAGCGGACCAACCAGTCCGTCTATCTTTATTATATCAAACCCCCGCGCCATATCCAAGCATTCCACCTGAGTTTTCTGCCAATTTCGATCCTGAAAAGAAAAAACCCGCAGAAGCTCTGCGGGTTTTGTGCTTTTTAAAGCCCCGTCAATCCAGGATGATCGACTTGCCGTCCATCTCGGCCGGCTGCGGCAGTCCGAGGATTTTCAGCATGGTGGGCGCGAGGTCGGCAAGCCTTCCCCCCTCGCGCAGCTTGCACGGGTACCCCGCCACCACCAGCGGAACCTGGTTGGTGGTGTGCGCGGTGAAGGGGGAACCGTCCGGCTCGTACATCTTGTCGGCGTTGCCGTGGTCGGCCGTGATCAGCGCGGCGCCGCCCTTTGCGAGGATGGCGTCCACCACCTTGCCCAGGCACTCGTCCACCGCCTCGACCGCCTTCTCGGCCGCCTCGAACACGCCGGTATGCCCGACCATGTCGCAGTTGGCGAAGTTGAGAACGATGACGTCGTACTTGTCGCTGGCAATCCGGCGGAGCAGCTCGTCGGTCACCTCATAGGCGCTCATCTCGGGCTTGAGGTCGTAGGTGGCCACCTTCGGGGAGGCGATCAGCGCGCGGTCCTCTCCGGGATAGGTCGCCTCGACGCCGCCATTGAAGAAGAAGGTGACGTGGGCGTACTTCTCGGTCTCGGCGATGCGCAGCTGATGGAGGCCCTTCTGGGAGATGTATTCGCCGAAGGTGTTCTTGAGCGACTGGGGCTTAAAGGCGACGTGCACGTTCGGCATGGTCGCGTCGTACTGGGTCATGCAGACAAAATAGAGGTCCAGCGCGCCGTCACGCCGCGCAAATCCGTCGAAGTCCGGATCGACGAAGGTGCGGGTGATCTCGCGCGCACGGTCGGGGCGGAAATTAAAGAACACCACCGAGTCGCCGTTTTTGATCGGCTCCATCCCCTCCACCACGAAGGGGATCACGAACTCGTCGGTCACGCCCTCTTCATAGGACTTCTTGACCGCCTCATACGGGCAGGCGGCATGGCCGCCCTGACCCAGCACCATCGCATCATAGGCCTTCTGCACCCGCTCCCAGCGGTTATCGCGGTCCATGGCGTAGTAGCGGCCCATCACGCTGGCGATCCTGCCGACGCCGAGCTCCTCCATCTTGTCGTGGAGCTCCTTGACATAGTCTGCGCCTGAGGAGGGGGGAACGTCCCGCCCGTCGAGGAAACAGTGCACATAGACCTTATCGAGGCCCTTTTTCTTGGCCATCTCGAGCAGCCCGTAGAGGTGCTTGTTGTGGCTGTGCACCCCGCCGTCCGAGAGCAGGCCCATCAGGTGCAAAGCGCCCCCGTTCTGCTTGCAGTTGTCCATCGCGCCGCAGAGCGCCTCGTTCTCGAAGAAGGTCCCCTCGCTGATCGCCTTGGTGATCCTGGTCAGCTCCTGGTAGACGATCCGCCCGGCGCCGATGTTGGTATGCCCGACCTCGGAGTTGCCCATCTGCCCATCGGGAAGGCCCACGTCCATCCCGGACGCGCCGATCAGGGTGTGCGGACAGGAGGCCATCAGCTTGTCCATGGTGGGGGTGTTGGCCGCGGCAATCGCGTTGCCGTAGCTGTCGGGATTATAGCCGTACCCATCCATGATGATGAGTGCAACAGGTTTTTTCATAGTATGAACCTTGCCTTTCTCAGCGAATTTTACTTGGAGGCCGCCTTGACGATCGCCGCGAAATCGGGCGCCTTTAAGGAGGCGCCGCCGATCAGCCCGCCGTCGACATTCTTCTTCGAGAGCAGCTCGTCGGCGTTGGCCGCGTTCATCGAGCCGCCGTACTGGATGGTGAGCGCGTCGGCCGCCTTCTTATTATAAAGTTTCTCCACCACCGAGCGGATAAATGCGCAGACCTCCTCGGCCTGGTCGGCGGTCGCGGTTTTGCCGGTGCCGATCGCCCAGACCGGCTCATAGGCGATGATGATCCTTTCGAGCTCGGCCTCGCTCACCCCCTGGAGCGCCACCTTGGTCTGCATGGCGCAGATCTCCTCGGTGATCCCCTGCTCGCGCTGCTCGAGCAGCTCGCCCACGCAGAGGATGACCCGAAGGCCCGCATCCAGCGCGGCGCGCACCCGCTGATTGACGGTCACGTCGGTCTCGCCGAAGTACTGGCGGCGCTCGCTGTGGCCGATGATGACGTACTCCACACCCATCTCAGCGAGCATGTCGGCCGAGATCTCGCCGGTGAAGGCGCCCGACTTGGCCCAGTGGCAGTTTTCCGCCCCGACGCCGACGTTCGAGCCCTTGCAGAGCTCGAGCGCGGTCTCCAGGTTGGTGTAGGGCACGCAGACGATCACGCCGCAGCCGGCGTCCTTGACCAGGGGCTTGATTTCCTCGATGAGGGCTTTCGCCTCGGCGCGGTTCTTGTTCATTTTCCAGTTTCCGGCGATGACCGCCTTGCGAAGGGACTTCTCCATAGCGTTTTAACTCCTTTGTCTTCTTATCTTATATTTAATATTTCGGCTGCTTGGGGATACACACGCCCGCCACCCCGACCGGCACGTTGCCGCGAATCAGGAACTTGGCGATCCCGTCCAGGCGCAGCACCGACAGGATGGTGTAGAGCGCCGCCATCGACGGCTCAAAATCGGTGTAGAGCCAGTAGTCGGCCAGCACGCTTGCCACCAGCCAGCAAAGCCCCACCAGCGAATAGGCGAGCCTGAAAATCCAGCCCACCAAAAAGATGTGCCAGAAGATCGGGCGCAGCACGAAGCCCGCCACCGCGATGACCCCCACCGCGATGGTAAGGCTGCATAAAAACTCGGTCTTGCCCTGCGCCTTGCGCGCGCGGTCCCCCATCCTGGCGCACTGGTACTCGTGCAGGAAGGGGACCCAGGCAAACCACGCGCGGCCCAGCCCGGTGTTCTTCGACATCCGGTACAGCCCCAGCGCGCGCAGCACATAGAGCGCCACCCCGGCCAACGAGGCCAGCGCGCCCAGCAGCTCCCAAGTGACGTGGTAGTCGTAATAAAAGGGGTAAAAAAAGTGCATCGTTTCCTCCCGCTCCTCACCAGCCCGACGGGCGGGAGAAGGCTATATTGCGAAAGACGTGGCGTTTCCCCCACGTCTTTCGCTTTCAAATCATTACTTATCGTTCAGGCAGGCGATTCCGGGGAGCTCTTTGCCCTCGAGGAACTCGAGGGACGCGCCGCCGCCGGTCGAGATGTGGGACATCTTATCCGCGAAGCCCAGCTTGGTCACCGCCGCGACCGAGTCGCCGCCGCCGATGATCGAGATGGCGCCGCTGTCCGCGACCGCCTTGGCGATCTCCAGGGTACCCTCGGCAAAGGGTTTAAACTCGAACACGCCCATCGGCCCGTTCCAGATCACGGTGCCGGCGCCCTTGATCGCCTCGCAGAAGAGGGCGATCGACTTCGGGCCGATGTCCATCCCCATCCAGCCGTCCGGGATGTCGTCGGACTCGACCAGCTTGCGCTCGCAGTCCTCCTTGAACTCGTTGCCGACCATGTTGTCCACCGGCAACAGGAACTTGACGCCCTTCTCTTCGGCCTTCTTCATCATCTCGCGGGCCAGCTCCACCTTGTCGTCCTCACAGATCGAGGTGCCGATGGTGTGCCCCTGCGCCTTGAAGAAGGTGTAGGCCATGCCGCCGCCGACAATCAGGGTGTCTACCTTATTAATAAGGTTCTCGATCACGCCGATCTTGTCGGACACCTTCGCGCCGCCCAGGATGGCGACCAGCGGGCGCTTCGGGTCCTCGAGCGCGCCGCCCATGAAGTTGATCTCCTTCTGGATCAGATAGCCGCAGGCGGCGGGCAGGTAATCGGCCACGCCGGCGGTGGAGGCGTGGGCGCGGTGCGCCGCGCCGAACGCGTCGTTGACATAGAGTTCGGCCAAGGAGGCGAGCTCCTTGGCGAACGCCGGGTCGTTCTTCTTCTCTTCCTTATGATACCGCACGTTCTCCAGCAGCATCACGTCGCCGTCCTTTAAAGCCGTAGCCTTCGCCTTGGCGTCCTCGCCGATGACGTCCTTCGACATGGCGACCTCCTTGCCCAGCAGCTCGCTGAGCCTCTTGGCGACCGGAGCCAGGGAAAACTCGGGCTCGAAGCCCTCCTTCGGGCGGCCGAGGTGGGAGCACAGGATCACCCGGGCCCCCTTGTCGATCAGATATTTGATGGTCGGCAGGGCGGCCACAATGCGCTTGTCGTTGGTGATCACGCCGTCCTTGAGCGGGACGTTGAAATCACAGCGCACCAGTACGCGCTTGCCCGATACCGGCAGGTCTTCCACGGATTTTTTGTTCAATGAAGTCATTTTCAAAACACCCTTTCTTTTCTATTGAAACGCCACTTGTTAAACATACTACAATCAAACCTATTGTAAAACAATCGGCTGTATTTTGCAAGGGGAAACCGGGATGGTCACAAACTTTTTACACATTTTTCCCACCCGCCGAAACGGAGAAAAAAAGAAAGCCCCTCCCCCGGAGAAGCCCTTCATAATCCCCTATTCCTTTGCCGGCCTTGTCGCCGGCCGCCCGGCCTGGTAGCCGAGCTTGTAAAACGCCTCGATCTCCCGGTGTACCGTCCCGTTGAGCTCCCGGTACATTTCGGTGAACTCCCGCAGCTCGCCGCTCTCCCAGCCCAGCCCGTGGCGCAGCCGCTCGTAGCTCTCCTGGAGCTGCTCGTAAAGATAGATTGCCTGTGGACGCAGATGCTCATAGCGCAGATAGTGCAGGAAGCCCTCCTTCTGCGGAAGCTGCGACCAGGCGCACAGCCGCCCATAGCGGAAGGCGCGCCCGGGGTCGTATAGCTGCTGCTCCTGTTCGAGCAGCCCCATATAGCGGGTCATCTCGCTCGGGTCGCTCTGCAAGCGCGCGGCAAGGCGCGACTGCAAATAAGCCAGCTCCAGCGGAAGTTTGGTCTGCCGCATGGACGCCGCCTGCTCTTCCAGCAGATGTTCCTGTAGGGTGGCGACCACCCCGTAATCATGTTCGTTCAGCCGCACCGTTCTCATCTCCCTCGAAATTTTTACCCCTGTATAGGGTACCCCTTTTTAAGGTAGATGTCAATATGGATAGCCTTGTGCTATGCTGAAACCACTTTTATTAAAGAAAGGGGGCTCAGGTCAGGTTCGGACGATATTCGACATTTGGGACAACAAAAAAGGAGGAAAACAACATGAGAAGGATGTATCAAGGGCAAGACCACGGAAGAATCTTAGTGAGGATCGACGAGAAAATGGCGGAGCTAAACGTCAGCAAAAGCACATTGTGCAGGTATACCGACAGCAAATACGATGTGATCAATCGTTACTGGCACGGTGCCACGCTGCGCAGGGCCGATCTTGATATTCTCGCAAGGATTTGTTATGTCCTGGAATGCCCGCTGCACGAGCTGATGTACTACGCCGAGCCCGAGCAGGAAGACGAGCAGCCCGACGAGAAAGACGAGCAGCCGGAAGAGGCAGCCGCCCCTTCGGCGCAGGAGTAACGGCGCCGGGGGCAACCGGCAACACTCCATAGGATGAAGAAAAGGAAGAGGGGCGGGACAAGGGTCCCGCCCCTCTTTCTCCCCCTTTCGGGGAAGGCGGGGGTAAGCCCCATATTTGAGGTGTGGCGTTGCCACAAGTATATTATACTGCTTTTCTAATAGAAAAGCAATTGTTTTCAAATATATAATTATTAGTCTTTCTAATGTACAATAATACTTAGAAAGGGGGTATCCGTGTGCCATTCAAGCTAAAAAGTGGAGACGATTCAGAAACAAAGTCTGTTTACATGCCAAAAACTTTGATTAACAAGCTAGATGAGCTGGCTGGCAAACGGAAACTCAGTTTCAGTCAAGTCGTTGTACAGTGTTGCGAATTCGCATTAGAAAGTATGGAAGAAGAAATTGTAGACAACTAATTTGGCGGCCGGAGGCCGCCCTTACCCCTTTCGCGGGAAAGGGCACAATCGTTGTTGCCATCAGTTGCCTGCGCGGGCAAAAAGCCCTGCTCCGGTTTCCCGGAGCGGGGCTTCGCATTTCGCGGCGGGCTAGACATGTATAGTCCGCGCGTGGTCGCGCGAGGGGTGGTCAAGGAGGGGCGTCCCCTCCTTTGTTTGCTTTCTTTCCCCCTTTCTTTTCAAACAAAAGAAAGGGGTCGGGGTGCGGGGCGGACAGCCCCGAAGCAACACCCCCGGGGTGCCGGGGCAAGGATGCATTGATCCTGAAAAACCCGTCATCAGTCCGCGACTGGCGGACAGCTTGGAGCTTCCGCGTTGGGAGAAGATGGCGGCAAAACCGCCATGGGGAAACCCCTTGATAGGGTTTCCCCACGCAAAAACCTCCCACTGGGAGCTTTTTGCTCCCCTTCCTGATCCGAGGAAGGATTCCGTCAAGGCGAGTGCCAGCAAACCCGGCTAAGGTCGCGGGCCCTGCCCGCACCTGCCAAAGGGGCGCCGCCCCCTTGGAACCCTTTTCTTAAATTGAGCAGATGTCAACCAGCTCGATGTCGCCCAGCGAATGGCGCTTCTTGAGCGAGTTGGCCATCGCGTTGGCCGTATCCAGCGAGGTGAAGCACGCAACCGAACGCTCCACCGCCTTGCGGCGCATCTGCACCGAGTGGCGCGCGGGCTTGCGCCCCTTCGCCGAGGTCGAAATCACATAGTCGATCTTCCCCTCGTCGAACAGGGTCATGATGTTCGGCTCGCCTTCCTCGATCTTGCGCACCACCGAGGCGGCCACCATGTGCCGGTTGAGCTCGTGCGCCGTGCCCTCGGTCGCGTAGATGTCAAAGCCCATGCCGTCGAACTTGGCGGCGATCGGGATGACCTCCTGCTTGTCCGTGTCCCGCACCGTGATCAGTACCCCGCCGGTGCGCTTCATGTTGTACCCCGCGGCGGCAAGCCCCTTGTAGAGCGCCTCCTCCAGCGAGTGGGCGATCCCCAGTACCTCGCCGGTGGACTTCATCTCGGGGCCCAGGTGGGTGTCCAGGTCGTGCAGCTTCTCAAAGCTGAAGACCGGCACCTTGACCGCGACGTATTCGGCCTCCTTGTAAAGCCCCTTGCCGTAGCCCTGCTCCAGCAGGGATTGCCCCAGCATGATCCGGGTGGCGATGTCCACCATCGGCACGCCGGTCACCTTGCTGATATAGGGCACGGTGCGGCTCGAGCGGGGGTTGACCTCGATGACGTAGACCTCGTCCTGGTAGACGACGTACTGCACGTTGACCAGGCCCCGAACGTTCAGCGCGAGCGCCAGCTTCCCGGTGTAGTCGATGATGGTCTGCCGGGTTTTTTCGCTGAGGTTCTGCGCCGGGTAGACCGAGATCGAGTCGCCCGAGTGCACGCCCGCGCGCTCAATGTGCTCCATGATCCCGGGGATCAGGAAATCCTTGCCGTCGCAGATGGCGTCCACCTCGACCTCGGTGCCCATCAGGTATTTGTCAATCAGCACCGGGTTTTCCAGCGAGTTGTGCGCGGTGATGACCGCCATGTACTCGACGATGTCCTTGTCGTTGTGGGCGATGATCATGTTCTGTCCGCCCAGCACGTACGACGGGCGCATGAGCACCGGGTATCCGAGGTCCTGCGCAGCGGTCAGCGCCTCCCCTTCGGTGAAGACGGTGTGCCCGGCGGGGCGGGGGATGCCGCAGGCGGCGAGCAGCTCGTCGAACCGCTCGCGGTCCTCGGCGGCGTCAATGCTGTCGTATCCGGTGCCGATGATGTTGACGCCCTTCTGGTCCAGGTACTTGGCCAGCTTGATGGCGGTCTGCCCGCCGAACTGGACCACCACGCCGTCCGGGCGCTCGACCTCGAGGATCGAGTCCACGTCCTCGGGGGTCAGCGGGTCGAAGTAGAGCCGGTCGGCGGTATCGAAGTCGGTCGAGACGGTCTCGGGGTTGTTGTTGATGATGACCGCCTCGCACCCCTGCTCCTTGAGCGCCCAGACGCAGTGCACCGAGCAGTAGTCGAACTCGATCCCCTGCCCGATCCGGATCGGGCCCGAGCCGAAGACCAGGATTTTCTTTTTCCCGGTTTTGTGGTTTTCGATGAACTCGGCCGCCTCGTTCTGCTCATCGAAGGTGGAGTAGAAGTAAGGGGTCTGGGCCTTGAATTCGGCCGCGCAGGTGTCCACCATCTTGTAGACGGCGCGGCGCGGATGCGCGACCTTCTGCGAGCTTAAGCGCTCGATGGTGCTGTCGAGGAAGCCCAAGCGCTTGGCGTCGAGGTAGAGCGCGTCGGTGAGCGGCTCGCTTTGCAGCGCCTTTTCCATGTCGCTGAGGTTTTTGAGCTTTCCTAAGAAGAGGCGGTCGATCTTGGTGATGTCGAAGATGGTGTCGAAGCTGATCCCGCGTCCCAGCGCCTCATAGACCACGAAAATCCGCTCATCGTCGCACTCGTGCAGCTGCTGCACGATCTCGTCGTCGCTCTTTTCCCGGAGCTTCTTCAGCTTCAGGGTATCCAGCCCCAGCTCGATCGAGCGCACCGCCTTCATGATGGCCTGCTCGAAGCTGGAGCCTATACTCATCACCTCGCCGGTGGCCTTCATCTGGGTGCCCAGGCGGCGCTTGGCGTAGACGAACTTGTCGAACGGCCACTTCGGGAACTTAAGCACCACGTAGTCGATCGCCGGCTCGAAGCAGGCGTAGGTGGTGCCGGTCACGGCGTTGACGATCTCGTCGAGGGTGTAGCCGATGGCGATCTTGGCCGCGACCTTGGCGATCGGGTAGCCGGTCGCCTTGGAGGCCAGGGCCGACGAGCGCGAGACGCGGGGATTGACCTCGATGACCGCGTATTCCATCGAATCGGGGTGCAGCGCGAACTGGCAGTTGCACCCGCCCTCCACATCGAGCTCCTCCACAATCTCCAGCGCCGCGGTGCGCAGCATGCCAAATTCCCTGGGCGAGAGCGAGAGGGCCGGGGCGACCACGATGCTGTCGCCGGTGTGCACCCCGACCGGGTCGATGTTCTCCATCGAGCAGACGGTGATCGCGTTGCCCTTGCGGTCGCGGATGACCTCGAACTCGATCTCCTTCCAGCCCGAGATGCACTTTTCCACCAGCACCTGGGTGATCGGCGAGAGGCGCAGGCCGTTTAGGGCGATTTCGTGCAGCTCGTCTACATTTTCGGCGATCCCGCCGCCGCTGCCGCCCATGGTGAACGCCGGGCGGATGATCACCGGGTAGCCGATCTCTTCGGCGAAGGCGAGCGCATCCTCCACGGTGTTGACCACCTTGGAGGGGATGCACGGCTGGCCGATCTTTTCCATGGTGTCCTTGAAGATCTGCCGGTCCTCCGCCTTGTCGATGGTTTCGGGCTTGGAGCCGAGCAGCTTCATCCCGTGCTTGGCGAGGAAGCCCTCCTTGGCCAGCTGCATCGAGAGGGTCAGCCCGGTCTGCCCGCCGAGGTTTGAGAGCACGCTGTCCGGTTTCTCGATCTCGATGATCCGTTTGATCACCTCGAGGTTGAGCGGCTCGATGTAGATTTTGTCCGCCATCGCCTTGTCGGTCATGATGGTGGCGGGGTTGGAGTTGCAGAGCACCACCTGCAGCCCTTCGCTTTTCAGCGCCCGGCAGGCCTGGGTGCCCGCATAGTCGAATTCGGCCGCCTGGCCGATCACGATCGGCCCCGAGCCGATCACCAGCACTTTTTTGATATCGTCCCTGAGCGGCATACTATTTCTCCTCCTTCTTCACCATCGTCCTATATGCGCGGAAGATATCCCCGGTGTTCATATGCCCCCGCTCATAGGCCGGGATGAACGCCACCGACATCGCGTTGGGATAGCGCACCCCTTCGCAGCTCCCGTCGCTGAGGTTGCGGTGGGATACCTCCCCCGCCCCCACGCTCTCCAGGATCAGGCCGTGGTTTTGGGAGGTGATCACCGTGCGCCCGCTGCGCAGGTCGGTCACCGGGATGTTCGCCCCGCGGTGGCCGTGGGTCAATACGCCCACCTTGCCGCCGAGCGCCGCCCCCAGCAGGACATGCCCGAGCCCCACCGCCAGGATGGGGAGCCCCAGCTTGTAGATTTCTTCCAGCTGCTTTGCGTACGCCCCTGGCTCCACCCCAAATTCCGGGCCGCTGGACAGCACGATCCCCTCCGCGCCAAGCCCGGCGAGCGCCTGGGCCTTGGTGCCAGCCGGACAGACGGTCAGCGCAAACCCCGCCGCCTGGAGCGAATCGAGGAAGGAGCGCTTGCATCCGAGGTCGAGCACCGCCAGCCTCGGGCCGTCGTTTTCCGTCGCAATGCTTTCCATTTTGTCACAAGTGGTCTTTGTTATACCATCCGTAATATTCTCACCCTTGATTTTGGCGACCGCCGCCGCAAGATCGGCCGGACGCTCGGTGGTGAGAAGGCAGCGCTGCTCCCCGCCGTCGCGGATCGCGCGCACCAGCGCGCGGGTGTCGATCCCGCACATCCCAACGATTCCCTGCTCTTTCATGAAACCGCCGATGTCCCCGCTCATGCGGAAATTCGAGGGCGCCTCGCACCACTCGCGCACCAGGAGCCCGTGCACCGTCGCGCCCGGCGACTCGAAGTCCTCGCCGTTGACCCCATAGTTTCCGATGCAGGGAAACGCCTGCACCACGATCTGCCCCAGGCTGTCCGGGTCGGTGAGCATCTGCTGATAGCCGACGCAGGCGGTGTTAAACACCAGCCGGCCGATCTGCTCCCCCTTCGCCCCGAAGGAAACCCCTTCGATCACCCTTCCGTCCTCCAGCACCAGCCAGGCGGGCGACCTCTGTGCACCATACGCCACCATGATTCCTCCTTTATACCACTTGTTGCTTTTCTCTCCAAAGCGCTTCGGTTTCGTCCCCGCCGAAGGTCCATCCTTCGAGCGCCTACCTATTTATATATACTTTAGATGTGTATCGCTTTGTTCACCGCGGCGAGGTCCTCTTTCATGCGCAGCGCCTCGCGGCGCGCGGCGCCCGCGAAGTCGCGCTCGTCGCACCCTTCCTTCTTCCAGGCGGTGAGCACCGCGCGGGAGGAATTGACGATTGCCCCGAGGCCCCGCTCATCGAACGCGCCCGCGATTCCCGCGGCGCTTCCGCCCTGCGCGCCGTAGCCCGGCACCAGGAAGAAGGTGTGCGGCAGCCGCAGGCGCAGCTCCTGCAGCTGCTCGGGATAGGTGGCGCCCACCACCGCGCCCACCGCGCTGTAGCCGTATTTGCCCAGGTGCTCCCCGCCCCACGTCTCGCACAGGTCGCCCATCATCTGATAGACCGTGCGCTCCCCGCAGAGCTTGTCCTGCACCTCTCCCGAGGAGGGGTTCGAGGTCTTGACCAGCACGAAGATCCCGCGGTCCCGCCCGTCGCACACCTCGAGCAGCGGCGCGATCCCGTCGGTGCCGAGATACCCGTTGACGGTCAGCGCATCGCCGCCGAAGGGCTCGGCCTGCTTCCCCGCCGCCTCGAAGGTGCCCAGATGGGCGCTCGCATAGGCCTTCATGGTGCTGCCGATGTCGTTGCGCTTGCCGTCGGTGATGACGAACATCCCCTTCCCTTTGGCATAGCGGATGGTCTCGCAGAGGGCGCGCACCCCCTGCCAGCCCAGCGCCTCGTAGTAGGCCGCCTGGGGTTTGACCGCGGGGACAATGTCATAAATGGCGTCGATGATCCTTTTGTTGTACTCCAAAAATGCCGCGGCCGCGCCCTCCATCGGGTCGTCGAATTCGGCCAGGAACGGCTCCTTAAGGAAGCCGGGGATGTAGTCGAGCGTCGGGTCCAGCCCCACCACGGCCGGGTTCTGGGTCCTCACGATGCCTTCGATCAAACGGTCCAGTGACATGTCTTCTCCTCCAAACTTTTATCTCTGTCTTTGATATACGATCCGTCCGCCACACACCGTCAGCACACAGGGGCCAAAGAGGGCCGTCCCGGCAAACGGGGTGTTGCGCGCCTTGGAGCGAAACCGCTCCGGGTCCACCGTGACCTCCCGCTCGAGGTCGAAGACCGCCAGGTCGGCGTTTGCGCCGACCGCCAGCGTTCCGGCGGGCAATCCCAGCAGCCGCGCGGGCGAGAGGGACATCAGCTCGACGAGCCGCCGCAGCGGCAACAGTCCGGTTTTCACCAGGTTGGTGTATCCCAGCAGGAAGGAGGTTTCCAGCCCCACGATTCCGTTGGGAGCGCTCAGGAAATCCGCCTTCTCCGCCGGCGTGTGCGGGGCGTGGTCGGTCGCGATCGCCTCCAGCGTCCCATCGCGCAGCCCCTCGATGACAGCCAGCCGGTCGGCCTCCTCCCGCAGCGGGGGGTTCATGCGCCAGTTCGCGTCCCGGCGTAGCAGCTCGCGCTCGGTCAGGGTAAAGTAGTGCGGCCCCGTTTCCCCGCTGACCGGTACCCCCCGCGCCTTGGCGCGGCGCAGCAGCTCGACCGAGCCGCGCGTACTCACATGGGCGATGTGCACATGCCGCCCGGTGCGCTCGGCCACCGAGATTTCCCGCGCGGTAATGCTGTCCTCGCTCTCGCGGTCCATCCCCCGAACACCGAGCTGCTCGCTGATGGCCCCCTTGTTGATGATCCCGCCGTCGATGATTTTAAGGTCCTCACAGTGGCTGATGGTCAGCAGCCCCGCCTCTGCCGCCTGCTCGACCGCCCGCTCGAACATCCCTTCGTCTTCGACCGGACGGCCGTCGTCGCTGACCGCGACCGCTCCGGCCGCACGCAGGGACTTGTAGTCGCAGAGCTCCTCGCCGCGCAGGCCCTTGGTGATCGCCCCGCAGGGATAGACCCGGGCACTCCCCCACCGGGCGCGCTCCAGGATATAGGAGACGGTTTCGGCGCTGTCGATCGCGGGGGAGGTGTTGGGCATGCAGACGAGGGAGGTCACCCCGCCTGCGGCCGCGGCCGCGGTGCCGGTGATGATGTCCTCCTTGTGGGCCTGGCCGGGGTCGCGCAGATGGACGTGCATGTCCACCAGTCCCGGGGTCACCAGCTTGCCGCCCGCGTCATAGCAAAGGTCCGCCCGCTCGTCGCAGTGCTCCGAGAGGGCGGCGATCTTCCCGTCCTCAATGAGCAGGTCCATGCGCCCGTCGATCCCCTGTGCGGGGTCGAGCACCCGTCCGTTTTTAATCAGAAGCCTCATGTAAGACCATTCCTTTCCTGGGGATTTGCAGGGGATCATTCTTTTAATTCTTCTCTTCCTCGGCATAGATAGCGACGTAGTCCTCCCCGTCGCATTCGCGCAGCTTGACGCGCACCATCTCGGACTTGGAGGTGGGCAGGTTCTTCCCGATGAAGTCCGCCCGGATCGGCAGCTCGCGGTGGCCCCGGTCGATCAGAGCGGCGAGCTGGATGTTCTGCGGGCGCCCGCGGGCCATCAGCGCATCGATGGCCGCGCGCACCGTGCGCCCGGTGTGGATCACGTCGTCCACCAGCACCACCCGCCGCCCCTCGATGGGGAAGCCGATCTCGGTGGTGTCCTCGCCCGCCTCTCCGCGGCGGTCATCCCGGTAGGGGGTGATGTCCAAGAATCCCACCGGCACCTGTTCGCCCTCGACCTGCCCGATCTTCTGGGCCACCCGCTGCGCGAGGTAGATCCCCCGCGTACGTATCCCGACCAGGCAGAGCGCCTCGGTCCCCCGGTTGCGCTCGATGATCTCGTAGCCGATCCGCGCGACAGCCCGTGCCATCGCCTTTTCATCCATGATCCTGGTTTTTTCCAGGTGCATTTTCTTCTCCCCCGTTTTTGTATAACAAAAGCCGCCTTTCCCGCAATCGGAAAAGACAGCCCGCCATCCGGCCCCCAAATTCAGCAGTCGCCCGCCGCCTGGTGCCTTGCTTATATACTGCCTTGTCAGCCTCACGGGACCAACTTAAAGGAACAACATCTTTGTTTCAGCTTTTTACTAAGTATAGCGCAAAACCCCATCCAAGTAAAGAGGCAAATTGACCGTATCCACCGTTTTTTTCAGCCAATGTTTGCCCAGGGCTACAAAAGCGCGTTATATCCTGGTCACCTGCCAGATCCCGACAACGATCAGGAAGGACCCGGCAAACAGGGCGGCGCTCAACGGCTCGCCCAAGAACAGCACCCCGGCAAAGGTGGAGCAGACCGTGCTGATCGCCCCGAAGGTGGTCAGCTTGACGACCGGCATTTTACCTGCGGCATAATTGACCATGATCCCCGCCACGATGGAACAAAATACCCCGAGAACCAAAGCGGGCCCCAGCACCCTCGGCTGCAGCGCCAGATCAAAGTATTTGCCGAAGTCCCCGCCGACCGACCGGAAGGCCGACAGGGTGAAGACCACGCTCCCGGCCAGCAGCCCCATATAGGTGCGCTCGAAGGGCGAATAATCTCTGGACACCCTGCGGTTGAGCGTTTTCGATGCCGCCGAAATCAGGCAGGTGCAAAAGAGGAGCACCAGCCCGAGCGCGCTGGCGATCCCCATCGAGCTGCCGCAAACCGTGATGACGATCACGCCCGCAACCGGGAACAGGCAGAAGAGCACCTGCCGCCTCAGGGGATATTCCTTGAGGAAAACGGCGGCCAGTACAATGGAAACCACCGGCGTTGCCGCCAGGATCACGCCGGCCAGGGTGGCGTTGGTATAGAGGATGCCATAGCTTTCAAAGAAGAAGTAAACCGGCTCCAGCAGCCCCAGGACGATCAGGGGCTTGAGATTCTTGCCCCTCAGCGAGACCCTCCCTTTTCCCAGAAGAATCAGCAGGTTCATGAAGAGGAAGGCCGTGACGAACCGGACCGAAAGGAGGATTTCCGGGCTGGCGGCCTGAAGCGCCATCCGGGTGAACAAAAAGCTGAAGCCCCAGAGCACATTGCCCGCGCAGGCGGGGATGAACGGCGGCAGATTGAGCAGCTTTGACGCGGCGGGCCCAAAAGCGTTCCGGCCCACGGGCGCGGCTATGGCAGCCGTATCTACTTTTTCCATGGTAGTACCCCCATTCGGTTTCTCGCCAAGCGAAGCAAGCATAAGCTCCGCGGCTGTTTTTATTATAGGGGCTGTCCGCGGCCTTGTAAAATACCATGTTTTTGTATATAATATTGAATCAAATCAATATATGAAATGAGCGGGTGAAAACGATGACCAATGCGCAGATCGAGGCTTTTCTGGCCGTCTGTGAATACAAAAGCATCTCCCGGGCCGCCGAGCGGCTTTTTATCAGCCAATCCTCTCTGAGCACCAAGATGCGCACCCTTGAAAATGAAACCGGCTGCCTGCTCATCGAGCGCCGCAAGGGGGGCCGCACGGTCGCCCTGACCGAAGCCGGCGAAACCTTCTATCGGCTTTCGCTGCAATACCGGGAGATCACAAGGCAGATGCTCGCTCTGGGCAGGGCCAACCTGCCCGACAAGCTGCGCGTCGCCACCATCAACAGCCTCGGCACCTATCTGTTCCCAAGTGTCTACGAGCGGTTCCTGCAGAAATCGCCCGACACGGTGCTGGAGGTCCAGGAAATGGCTTCCAATACCGCCTGCCTCAATCTGGAAAACGGCCTGACCGATCTCGCCTTCACCCCGATCAGCTACTCCTCTCAAAAGGTGCTGTCCTTCCCCGTCTTTTCAGAGGCCATGGTTTTTGTCTGCTCTTTGAGCTCCGATTACCCGGAGGTGGTGGAGGCCGGGATGCTCGACGTGAAAAAAGAGGTCTATATCAGCTGGTCCGATCCGTTCCAGCTTTGGCATGAAACGGCCCTGGGCGATCCGCTGCATTCCCAGATCAAGCTGGAGATCATGGGCCAGCTTCAGTACTTTGTCATGAAGGGGCGCAACTGGGCCATCGTGCCCGCCAGCGTGGCGCACGGCCTTTGCCAAAACGGCGGGATCAAGCGCTGCCGCATGGCGTTCGCGGTACCCAACCGCATCGTGAATTGCTTCTATCTGTCCGACCGGGCCAAGGATGGGCTGACCGACTGCTTCAACGGCTGCCTGCGGGAAGTCCTGCTCGGTATGAATGACAGCGAAATCAAACTTTACATATGACCGTAGAATGGGACCTTTCCGTAAGCACGCAAAGGGCGGAGCGCCAGACCCGGCCCTGAAAAAAAGCGCGCCCTTAGACGGGTGCTCGTAAGACAGTAATTCTAAAAAATTACTATTTTACGGCATCTGTCTGACAGGGTTGGAAACAACAACGAAAAGGACGATGTCGAGTCGCATGACCGGCATCGTTCTTTTTTGCAACAAAATATTAGAATTACGGAGGTATTTACCATGAAACACCTGTTATCTTGTGAATTTAACCTTGATACTGCTTGTGTAGAGCTTTGCTTTTCAGACGGCAGCATGGTTTCTATCGACACTATTGCTGTGGAAAATGAGGTGGTAAACAATATGTATCAACAGTCGGAACTCGACTATCTGATCTATAATGACCCTGCTGCATATGCTGATTTAATCCTTAACGGCGATCCTGCTGTCTACCTCAAGACAGTTACGGAATACCAAAACCTTGATTGATTTTTGGTGACGAACAAGAGCTGCCCTGCCATTCAGCGGGGCAGCGCTTGTTTTGGCAAAAATGTGTTCATGAAAAGTTATGCTTTACTTTGGTGAATTGGGAAACTAATCTTGAAAAATATGGTGCCTTCTTGTATAATGATGTGTGTACACAAACCGACTTACCGGAAAGGATGAAACCGATGGCCGATACGCATATTAAATATAACGATCACTCGATCAACTCCGCATTTAAGAATCACTACATTGTTCCCGACTATCAACGAGAGTATGTTTGGAAAGACGAACAGGTAGAGCAGCTGTTGGCAGACTTACTGGATGCCTACAATACCGATAGTCAAAAGGCTTATTTCCTTGGCACTATTGTAACTTATGACTCTGGCAGCCAGTTTGAGTTGATTGACGGACAGCAGCGCCTTACCACATTTTTTATTCTGTTGTGTGCGATCAAAAAAATCTACATAGATCATGGTGAACAAACCAGTGTTATTGAAAATTTAATTTATAGCCCAACTATGAATAGTGAGGGTGATGTGATTAACTTGTATCATCTCCAGCTTCAATATGAAGATGCAGGAAATTGTTTGGAGCTGATTGAAAAAGGACAGGAACGGCCGAACTATATCACGCAATCGGGAGAAAGACTGTTCGACGCATTCAAGACGATCCAGGACTTTTTGCAGGAGCAATTCCCCCAAATCGCTGATTTGAAAAAATTTGTTGTGTTTCTGCTAAACAAAACAAGCTTTATTCGTATTGAAACTTATGACATTTCCGATGCACTGAAAATTTTTGAAACAATCAACCAGCGAGGCAAAGGGCTTGACCCGATGGATTTGCTTAAGAATATGGTTTTCCGTCAGGTTGACAGAAGCAAATTCAAAGAACTAAATATGAACTGGAAGTCTATTACCCGTTCACTGGAAAAAATTGATGAGAAGCCGCTCCGTTTTCTTCGCTATTTTATCATGGCCAATTATGATACCTCCAGCGAAAAAGATGGGATTCTCCGTGAAGATCAGATCTATACCTGGCTCAGTAATAACAACGCACAGTGCCATTATGAAGAAGCTCCATTTCAATTTGTTCAAAAAATGGCACGAAATGTTGAGTTATATGTTAAATGCAGGATGCCTGATGATGCATCGGAAGGAAATGTACATTTGAAGAACATTCCTTTGCTGGCAGGTAAATCCTATAAGCTGCACTTGATGCTTCTTCTTGCGGCTTCTAACATGAACTCAGAAGCATTTGCTAAATTTAAAAGCATTCTTGAATCTGTAGTTTATTACACGGTAATTGATAAAATAGCGACCAACATCACAGAGCGAACTTTTGCATTGTGGTGCAGAGATATTCGCAATATTATTACGGTAGAGGACTTGGATTGTTTTGTAAAGAACACTATTATTCCCACGGTGAATGACTGGAAACTCGATAATAAATCCAACTTCCTTCGCTTGGGGTTGAACAGTATGCAGCAATATCGAATCAAGTTTATTCTCGGTAAAATCACTGCGTATGTAGATGCGTTGAAATTAGGGAAAACCACGGTGGAGGATTTAACTACCTATACGGAAACCGCAGTTGAGATTGAACACATTATGCCGCAGACTTGTACAGATAAAGGATTGTACGGCATGAATGAAGAAGAATTTTCTGTATATATTAACCGCCTTGGAAATCTTACCTTGCTTGAAAACACCATCAACAGATCAATCCAGAATGATGTTTACGCAAACAAGGCAACTTACTATAAACAGTCTAAATTCTACATCACTTCTTCTATCTCGGAACTGGTGAATTTAGGACAGGATACTGCTATCAACAGAACGAACTCACTGCTGTCCTCTTGGTCTGATTGGAACAAACAAGCCATTGAAGAACGACAAGAAATGTTCTATCGCTTAAGCGAAATGATATGGGAGCTGCGATAACCTACCAGATAAAAGGAGTGCTTTAGAGGTATTTACAATGGCAGATAAGCGAAAACCACCAATCCGTCAACGCCCAATACAGGTCAAGTTTTTTGTAGACGAAAAAGAGCTTGACCTGATAAAACAGAAAATGGCACAGATGGGAACAGAGAACATGAGTGCCTATCTCCGCAAAATGGCAATCGACGGGTATGTTGTAAATTTGGATATGCCCGAACTCCGTCAGTTGACTTCCAAAATGAAACGAATATCCAACAGCGAAAACCAGATTGCCAAACAACTTAACACAACGGGTAACATCTACGAAGCGGACATTGAAGAAATCAAAAAGAATCAGGAAGAAATTTACGAAGGCATTAAAAAAATTCTGCTTTCTCTTTCCCATCTGAAATGATGTCAGCTCCGCAGGAGCGTAGCCGATTTTGAAAAAATCGTCAAAGGGTTTGGGATGCTTCCCAACAAGCTTTTGCAAAAATCAGCTTCGCTGAAATTTGCAAAACGCACGATGTGTGTACACACGTGCACTGCTTGCAAAGTTTGTTTTGACCTTTTGTAGGCAGATGGAAGATTTTCATTTTCCGCAAAATCGGCAACGCTGTATTTTGTAAAAATCGCAGTGTGCAGCTACACCTGCTGTGCTTGTTATTCCAACAATATTTTGAACAGAACGAATCGAAGTGAATGAAAGAAAAGGAGGTTCGACCGGATGGATGAGAAACGAAAAGAGGAAGAAACTCGTGAGCTTACTCCCGAAGAAATAGATGATATGATTTTTGAGGAACAGATTGCGAGTGGAGAGCATAACGAGAAAGTTCCAGAATACTACTTCTCCAATCCCGACCCGTATGCCATGGTCGAGCCTCGCCCCGATGATGCACCAAAGCGTGACATCAAGTTTGATGAAAACGGCAACATCGTTGTAAAAAATCCGTCTGCCTTTTGGCTGCCCGAAGTGACAATCGTGGATGAAATCGGCGGCGCAGAATACACCGTTACAGGCAGCTACGAGGGCACGGAAACTCTTGATAAAAAGCTCAAACGCATTATGGAGCAGAACGCTGCCGATGATGAATCTGATATCACGGAGGATGGCGAATGAATAGCGACACCTCTCTTGATATAAATAACCATTCCAATCCTGTACAGACAGTTGCCCAACAGAAGGAGGATAACGAAATGTTAAGGGCAACCGACAAAATCACAGCACTTTATTGCAGATTATCCGTAGAGGACACCAAGGATGAGAAGAAAAACGGCAAAGAGGATTTGTCAAATTCCATCCAAAATCAAAAGGTCATGTTGCTTCAATATGCACGAGATCACCGCTTCCCCCACCCGACATTTTTTATTGACGACGGCTACAGCGGTGTGACCTATGATCGTCCTGGTTTTCAGAAAATGCTTGATGAAATTGAAGCCGGTCATGTGGGTGCGGTCATTACGAAAGACCTGTCAAGGCTTGGGCGAAATTCCGCTTTGACGGGACTCTATATCAACTATACTTTCCCTCAGAACGATGTCCGCTATATCGCCATCAACGACCACTTTGACAGTATCAACCCCAACAGCACCGACAGCGACATTGCCGGTATCAAAAACTGGTTCAACGAGTTTTTCGCCAAAGATACAAGCCGAAAGATTCGTGCGGTGCAAAAAGCAAAGGGTGAGCGTGGCGAAAGATTGACCGTCCATGTACCGTATGGCTACATGAAAAATCCAGAAAATCCAAAGGAATGGATTATTGACGAGGAAGCTGCACAGGTGGTCAAGAAGATTTTCACGCTCTGCATGAACGGACGAGGACCGAGCCAAATTGCAGACCAGCTTGAAAAGGACAAGATACTCACACCTACCGCATACAAAAACAAGCAAGGTGTGAAAACACCGCACACCGAGCCGGAAAATCCTTACCGCTGGCACGAAAGCACCATTGTCAATATTCTTGAACGAAAAGAGTACATTGGCGCAACGGTCAATTTCAAGACCTACACCAATTCCATTTGGGACAAGAAGCAGAGGGAGAATCCCGAAGAAAATCGAGTGATTTTCTACAACACCCATCCCGCCATTATTGAGCAGGAAGTCTTTGACAAGGTGCAGGAAATTCGTCAGCAGCGACACAGAAGAACGGCAACTGGCAAGAGCAGCCCGTTTTCGGGATTGGTGTTCTGTGCCGATTGCAAGCAGAAGCTCTACTATTCCACCACCAAATACTTTGAAAAACGGCAGGACTTTTTCATCTGTTCCACTCATCGAGCTAACAAGGACAAGTGCAGTGGACACTACATTCGTGCCGTAGTTCTGGAGGATTTAGTCTGGAATCACATGAAAGAGGTTATCTCGTATGTGACCCGATATGAAGCACATTTCAGGGTGGAAATGGAGCAAAAATTCCGTCTGCAAAGCGAGGAAACCATAAGGGTATATAAGAAGCGTCTGGCACAGGCAGAAAAGCGTATAGGGGAACTTGACCGCCTGTTTATCAAAATCTACGAGGACAACGCCAAGGGCAAGCTGAACGATGACCGCTTTGCCATGATGAGCAAGACCTATGAGGACGAGCAGGCGCAGCTCAAAGTTGAAATCATAAATCTGCAAAAAGAAGTCGAAGTACAGGAACGACAGATAGAAGATCTTGAACAGTTTATTCAGCGGGCACATAGATACACCGACCTCACGGAACTTACGCCATATGCTCTCAGAGAGCTTGTAAAAGCGGTTTATGTGGAGGCACCGGACAAGTCCAGCGGCAAGCGCAAACAGAGGGTACATATCGAATATGACCTTGTTGGCTATATTCCCGTGGATGAACTGATAAAAGCGGAACAGGCATGACCGAAATCATGCCTGTTCCAAGAAATTCACATATTACTGTTTTACGACCACCGAGCGTTCCGGGCGCGTTTTTCGCTGCAGCCGACCGCTGTATCAGGGTCGCGTTATATTGGCACAAAAAGAGCGGGCCCATGTGGGCCCGCTCTTGGAAGAAACTGATGGTTAAATCAGTTGCAGATGCATTTTTCGGTCTCTTTGTCGAAGAGGTGGAGCTTGTTGACATCGATCGCCATCTTGATGGTGTCGCCGGTCTTCGCAGTGGAGCGCGGATCAACACGGGCGGTCATGCTCACGCCAACGCAGGTCAGGTACAGATAGGTCTCGGCACCCATCATCTCGGTGACCTCGACGTCCGCGTCCACGATACCGGTGGTGGCGCTGGAGAGGAACATCTCCTCGTCATGCAGGTCTTCCGGACGAACGCCCAGAACAACGTCCTTGCCCACATAGTCGCGCAGGCCCGGGGTGTTGGCCTTGCTCTCCGGCATAACGACGGTGTACTTCTTGTCGTTGCCGAACTCGACGACCATCTTGCCGCCCTCTTCCTTGAGCTTGGCGTCCACAAAGTTCATTTGCGGGGAGCCGATGAACCCGGCGACGAACATGTTGACCGGGGTGTTGTAGAGGTTCTCAGGAGAATCGACCTGCTGGATGAGACCGTCCTTCATGACGACGATCCGGTCGCCCATGGTCATAGCCTCGATCTGGTCGTGGGTAACGTAGATGAAGGTGGTGCCCAAGCGGATGTGCAGCTTGGTCAGCTCGGTACGCATCTGAGCACGGAGCTTCGCGTCCAGGTTGGACAGCGGCTCGTCGAGGAGGAAGACCTTCGGCTCACGCACGATAGCACGGCCCAGCGCAACACGCTGACGCTGACCACCGGAGAGCGCCTTCGGCTTTCTGTCGAGCAGGTGGGCGATGTCGAGGATTCTGGCAGCCTCTTCCACGCGGCGCTTGATCTCATCCTTCGGGGTCTTGCGCAGCTTCAGGCCGAACGCCATGTTCTCGAACACAGTCATATGCGGGTACAGCGCGTAGTTCTGGAACACCATCGCGATGTCTCTGTCCTTCGGGGCCACATCGTTGACCAGCTTGTCGCCGATGTACAGCTCGCCCTCGGAGATTTCCTCCAGACCGGCGATCATACGCAGGGTGGTGGACTTACCGCAGCCGGAAGGTCCGACCAGGATGACGAACTCCTTATCCGGAATCTCGAGGCAGAAGTCGGTTACGGCGGTGACGCCGCCTGCATATCTCTTATAAATGTGCTTTAACGAAAGACTTGCCATGTTACAATCTCCTCCTATTTGCTGGATGACCCCGAGGGGCCAAATTATGTACTTCACGTAAGTTTTAGCTTGTATCCATATCATAACAAAACGGCGCCAAATGTGCAATTTGCCGATTATCCAAACTTATATTTTGCCGTTCGGTCACTTTGACAACAAAAACAGCATTATCACCAAAAAGGCGAATGGAATTATCAGGTTTTATACATTTTTTAATGACTTTGGCTTGATAAAGCCATTTGAGGCGATCTTTTCCAGCTCCCCGGCGTCCAGCGGGCGGCACCCGCCGAGCGGAAGGGACCCGTCAAGCGGCAGCTCCCCGATGGCCTCCCTCTTTAAATAAACGACCTGCGCGCCGCAGGCGAGGAACATCCTTTTCACCTGGTGGTACATCCCCTCGTGGAGCACCACCCGGTACTCCCCATTTTGGGGTGAGAGGGCCTCCAGCTTTGCCGGACGGCAGAGGGCGCCGTCCTCCAGCGTCACCCCCGCGCCGAAGCGGGCGGCGGCATCCGCGCACAGCTCCCCTTCCACCCGCGCGAAGTAGGTCTTGGCGACATGGTTTTTCGGCGAGAGGATGCGATGCGCAAAGTCCCCGTCGTCGGTCAGCAGCAAAAAACCCTCGGTGTCCTTGTCCAGCCTCCCCGCCGGAAAGAGGCTCTTGCGCTTCAGTTCGGGCGGCACCAGCTCGAGCACCGTCTTCTGCCGGGGGTCGTCGGTCGCGCTGACAAAGCCCGCGGGCTTGTTCATCATCAGATAGCTGTGCCCGCAGGCGATTGGGCGGCCGAGCAGGGCGATCTCCTGCCTGTCGGGGTCCACCTTCTGCTCGGGGCGCCGCGCCGCTTCGCCGTCGACCGTGATTTCACCGCGCAGAATCATCCTTTTGAGCTCGCTGCGGGTATAGGTCGTGCATTCGCTCAGTATCCGGTCCAAACGCTGCGGCAAGGCGCAATCCCCCCTTCCAGATTCTCCTGCGTCATTATAACACAATATCGAAAAATAAAAAGACCCATAGTATAAGAATCTACCGGTCTCTTTGTCCTTTTATTTGCGCAGGGGATTCGAGCGCGCTGCCGTTTATCCCCGCCATTTCCCTAATTATATCCTTTTTTGAAAAAATATGCAAGCCAAAGGCCCCTTTCCTCCCGCCTTCTCCCCTTCCAATGACCGATGGATTCTTATACTAACGGTCATTTAAAGGAGGATGGCAATTCAGATGAAACGCTTGGGCAGACGGTGCAGGCTTCTCTGCACAGCAGGGCTTATCATCGCACTCTCGTTCACGGCGCACGCGGCGCAGTCCGAGGCCTTCGCCGGACTTTTAGGGATCACGGTGCCGGTCACGCGCGGCGCGCAGGGAGTGCAAACCATAGAGGGCTTCCGCGTCTGGGCGGTCGGGGTCGGGGCGGGCTCGGCACAGGAAGGGCAGGTTTTCCAGGCGCAGGATACGCCGGCCGCGTCGGGAGACGCATTCCGGTATTTTATCCCCATCTCCTTCCCCGATGCTGTCCAGGAGTATGAAATCCATGTCGTTTCGAAACCACCCGAGAGCCTGCAGGGGCTGCGCCGCGAGGCGGAAAAGACCGTCCGCTGGACCTTCTATCCCATATCCATCGAAGAATCCGTAACCCTCACCTTTGCCAAGGCTTTAAACCGCGCGACGATTGCGGCCGACAATCCGCAAGACATTCCCCTCTCGTGGAGCAGCAGCGACCCGAACATCGCCACGGTGGACGCCAACGGGCAGCTTACGGGAACCGGAATCGGCTCCTGCACCGTCACCGCCGCGATCCCGGGCACCACCTTTTTTGACAGCTGCACGGTGCGCGTAAACCCGCTTTCCGAGGAGCAGATCCGCACCGGGTCGAGCGGCAGCCCGCACATCTGGGGAGAAGACCTGGGCGGGTATGAATGGTACGCGATGGACCGGGACGGCGCGGGCGTATACACCCTGCTCTGCACGGGCAACCTGTCCACCGCCCAGCTTTGGGACAACCGCGCGACGGAGGACGACAGCCGCAGCGTTGGCAAGAACGACTGGTCGGGCAGCCTGATCCAGGGGTATCTTGTCGGCCATCCGCTCAACCAGACCCTGCGAAACGACGCCCGGGTACTAAGCGCCGCAGACTGCCTCAAGCCGGTCGCACGGTATTACTACGGCTCCAACCTTTCCCCCAGCGCGGGATACCTGTCGAGCGAGAAGCTGTTCCTGCCCGCGGTCTCGCAGCTGTGCGGCGCGACCAATCCTTCCGGATTGGGCAACCCTCTCATGCCGGATCTGACGGCGCGCAGCTGGGACGGCCTCGTCGATGGGCGGGGCGGAGCGCAGTGGGACTGGTTCTCCGCGCATAACCGGAAGAGCGCCCTCGCCGCCGTCTTTGGCGGGAGCAACTGCTCCTGGACCTCGTCCCCACAGCCGCAAAGCTCCAGGAGCGTCGTCTTTGTACGCACCGACGGGGACCTGCATGCCAACTACGGCGGCTGGTATTCCTACAACGTGCGCCCTGCCATCAAGCTGAAGCCCTAACCGTCTCTGGACAATTCCCGTGATATAAAATAAAAAGGCCGCAAGCAAGGGTTGCTTGCGGTCTGCTCTTCCTGCCAACGGCGCGCCGGGCGCGCCCATTTCGGTCTTTTCCTGCTTTATTTTACCATATCCTTGTAATATTTTCAAGTAACCGCCCGGTACTCCCCAAACGACCCGGGAATCCCTCCTCCCCCCTGACCGCAAGCAACCCTTTCTGTCGGTCAAAGGCTTTTAGGAGGGATTCCGGATGAAACCAAACCGTCTGTTCGGGCTCGCCGCGGTGGGCCTCTGCCTGCTCTCTGGCGCCGCCGCGCACGCGCAGGAGCCGCTCGCCGCTTCCTATGCGGCGGTGCAGGGGATCAAGATCGACTTCACCCCCTCCCCGCGCACCCCGCATTACCGGTTCGAGCTGCGGGAAAAGGGGGGCGAAACGCTGCTGTGTGCGAAAGAATTCGACTCCCTCCCCGGGCGGACCGACGTCTTCCTCCCCTTTGACGCCGCGCTGCCGGGGGCCCAATATACCCTGTCGGTGACCGCCCTGCCCCAGACGGAGAGGGCGGGGCTGGACACCGCCGCCACCAAGGAGCGGGACTTCTCCCTCCCCACCGTCTGCGGGCATACCTTGGCGCAGGGCGGCTTCCTCTATGGCGACGGGAGCGAGGAGAACCCCTATCTCGTCGCCTCCCCAGCCCAGCTGCAGCACATCTCCCACGCCGACCACCGGGGCAAGGGGCAGTATTTCAGGCAGACGCGGGACATCGACCTGCTCGATCCCGCCTTTTATCAAGACGGCGCGCCCTACGATGCGGACGCCGACCCCTCCAACGGCAACTGGCTGCCCATCGCCCCGGCCCACAACTGGAACAATACCTTTATCGGCCACTACGGCGGGGGCGGGCACGCGGTGCGCAACATCTCCTACATCAACTCCCTGACCAGCAACCAGGACGCCGGGATTTTCGGCATCGTCAGCCGGAACAGCTCGATCCACGACCTGGGGGTGGAAAACTTCCACTTCGAGGGGCTCGGCGCCGGCGGCATCGTCGGCGCCGCCAGCGGCTGGACCACGGGGATGACCACCCGCTTCTACCGCTGCTATGCCCTGAATGGTTACGCCAAGGGCGCGAACGCCGGCGGGTGCTTCGGCTATCTGCACAGCGACACGGGAAACCTGCAAATCGAGGACTGCTACTGCGCCGGGTTCACGGGCGAGGCCGTCTACAGCAATGGGTATAACGACGCCGGCGGGATCGCCAGCGAAATTTCTTCCAACCACACGGGGCAAAATTGGGTGCGCGGCTGCTACGCTATCCCGCTCTCCCTGAGCACCAACAACACTTCTGCGCGCCACGGCCTGGGCGGGGTCGTCGGCACCGTCGTCCACCCCTCCTATGTCTCTTACCCCAGCTATGCCGATTTTGTGGACGTGCAGGGCAACTACTACCTCGCGGGCTTGGCGCCCTACGGCGTGGGCTATCCGGCCTCCGACAGCGGGGCCGTGCCCATTTCTTCAAGCAGCTTCGGCGAGCAGTCCACCTTCTCCGGCTGGGATTTCGAGGGCACCTGGACGATGGGTTCCATTACCTATACCGACGCCTCGGGCGCGGAGCGGACCATCGCCGCCCCGGTGCTGCGCGCCTTCCAGGGCGGCCGGGACTATGCCGCCGCGCAGGGCGCAGGGGAGCGCGCCGCCCTCACGCTGGGGTTCTCCAAATAGAGGGAATAACAAAAACACCCGCGCCGGTTGGCGCGGGTGTTTTTATCTGTGATAAGAAACTTATTTGACTTCGACTTCGGCGCCGGCATCTTTGAGCTTCTTCTCGATCTCGTCGGCATCGGCCTTGGAGACGCCCTCTTTGATCGGCTTCGGAGCGCCGTCGACCAGCTCCTTGGCCTCCTTGAGGCCCAGACCGGTGATCTCCTTGACGACCTTGATGACGTTCATCTTGCTCTCGCCAGCGGACTTGAGCACAACGTCGAACTCGCTCTTCTCTTCGCCAGCCGGGGCAGCGCCGCCAGCAGCCGGAGCAGCGGCAACGGCAACCGGAGCAGCGGCGGAAACGCCGAACTCCTCCTCGAGGGCCTTGACGAGCTCGGAGAGCTCCAGAACAGTAAGGGACTTAACATCTTCGATCAGCTTTAAAACTTTCTCAGAAGCCATGGTAATTTACCTCCATAAATTTCATTTTAATGTTGTTTGGATGCGGGGCTTTAGGCGCCCTGCTTTTCGGCGATGGCGTTAAGCGCCACCACCAGCCCGCGGATGTTGCCGTTAAGCACATTGACAAATCCGGTGATCGGCGCGTTGAAGCCCGCGAGGGCCTTGGCAACGAGCTCTTCCCGGCTGGGCAGCTTGGCAAGGCTCTGCACTTCGTCAGCGTCGAGGACTCCGCCATCGACGTAGCCCGCCTTGACGTTAAAGACGGTCTTGGACTTCTCCGCATACTTGCAGATGATCTTGGCGGCGGCGACCGGGTCGCTCTCGCTGATCGCGACGGCGGTGGTCCCTTCGAGCACCTTGGTCAGATCCTCGAGGCCCGCATCCTTCGCAGCGAAGCGGACCATCGAGTTCTTGTAGACGGCGTAGTGCACGCCCGCCTGACGCAGCTCGCGGCGCAGCGCGGTGTCGTCGGCCACGTTGATCCCCTTGTAGTCCACCAGGACGCCGGCCACGGAGCCTTTCATCTTTTCGGTGAGGGCTGCGACCGCTTCCTTCTTGCTTTGCAGTATCTTTTCACTCGGCAATTTCTGTTCACCTCCCGAACGATTGGTTCGATTTTTCATGCTTGCAAATGCGCAAATGTTCATGAAAAAAGCTCTTTCCGCATACCGCGAAAAGAGCTTTGAAGACAAAACATCTTACATAAAAGCGTCTTTCCTCGGCGGGCAGGGAATGCTCCCTTTACGGCAAAACTGCCGCCAGCTGTCTGCGGAATCTGACAACTATATTAGTATAACCGCTTCCACGGTGCTTGTCAAGCCTTTTTACACCCCGAAGCGGGACGGGTTGATCCGCACGCCGGGGCCCATGGTGGTGGCAAGGACGCAGCTCTTGATGTACTGGCCCTTGGCCGCGGCCGGCTTCGCCTTGACGATGGCGCCCATCAGGGTGTCGAAGTTCTCCTGCAGCTTCTCGGTGCCGAAGGAGGCCTTGCCGATCGGGCAGTGGATGATGTTGGTCTTGTCCAGGCGGTACTCGATCTTACCGGCCTTCGCCTCGGTGACCGCCTTGGCGACGTCCGGGGTGACGGTGCCGGCCTTCGGGTTCGGCATGAGGCCGCGGGGTCCGAGGATTTTACCGAGGCGCCCGACGATCCCCATCATGTCCGGGGTCGCGATCACCACGTCGAAATCCATGAAGCCCTCGCCCTGGATCTTCTGCATGAGATCCTCGGCGCCGACGATCTCCGCACCCGCATCCTCGGCGGCCTTGGCGTTGTCGCCCTTGGCGAAGACGCAGACGCGCACCTTCTTGCCGGTGCCGTTGGGCAGCACGACCGCGCCGCGCACCTGCTGGTCGGCGTGGCGGCTGTCGACGCCCAGGCGCACATGCAGCTCGACGGTCTCGTCGAACTTGGCCTTGGCGCACTTGGCGCACAGCTCGATGGCTTCCTTTACATCATACAGGTTCCCGCGCTCAATGGTCTTGGCGCTGTCCTGATACTTTTTACCGTGTTTCATACTGAAAATCTCCTCCTATAGAGTGGTATATACGGAATTTTCCTCCCACCCGGGGAGCCTAGTCTTCTACTTCAACGCCCATGGAACGCGCGGTGCCGCAGATCATGCTGGTCGCGGTCTCGACGTTCGCGGCGTTCAGGTCGGGCATCTTCTGCTCGGCGATCTTGCGGGCCTGCTCGCGGGTGATCTTGGCGACCTTCGTCTTGTTCGGGGCACCGGAGGCCTTGTCGATCCCGGCGGCCTTCTTGATGAGCACCGCGGCGGGCGGAGTCTTGGTGACGAAGCTGAAGGAGCGGTCCGCGTAAACGGTGATGACGACCGGGATGATCATCCCCGCGTCGTTCTTGGTACGCTCATTGAATTCCTTGGTGAACGCCATGATGTTGACGCCATGCTGTCCGAGAGCAGGACCAACAGGGGGCGCCGGAGTAGCCTTTCCGGCCGGGATCTGCAGCTTGATAAAGCCGACAACTTTCTGAGCCATTGTTTGCACCTCCAAAATATTGTGGTAATTGGCGGAGGCCGCTTGGCCTCCTCCCACTTCTAAGACCCGTGGCGCACGGGCTCACAGCGCCATACGGGTCCGGCGGTGTTAGTTCACCACGGGCGAAAACCATCGTTTCCCCGTTTATCCGGCAGTGTGACCGGATAGTCCTACAAAGGGTTAATCCAGCGCGGCGACCTGACCGAGCTCCAGCTCGACCGGTGTCTCGCGGCCGAACATCGAAACCGTGACCTTGAGCGTGCCGCGGTCGGTGTCGATCTCGTCCACCACGCCGATGAAGCCGTCGAGGTATCCGTCGATAATGCGCACGGAATCGCCCACCCCGTAGTTGACCTCGATCTCCTTGCGGTCCACGCCCAGGGCGTTTACCTCTTCCTCGGTCAGCGGCACGGGCTTCGAACCGGGGCCGACGAAACCGGTCACGCCCCGGATATTGCGGACAACGTACCAGCTGTCGTCGGTCATGATCATCTTGACCAGCACATAGCCGGGAAAGAGCTTGCGTTCCACTTCACGCGTCTTGTTGTCCTTGACCTCCTTGACCATCTCGGTGGGTACCATGACCTCCGGGATCAGGTCGTGGAGCTTGCGGTTCTCCACCGCCTTTTCAATGTCGGTGGCAACCTTGTTTTCATACCCCGAATAGGTATGCACGACATACCATCTTGCAGCTTCAGCCATTTAGCAATCCTCCATCCTTTAAGCGGCGCGCAGGAACAGGTCCACAGCCACTTTCAGGAGCGCATCGAACCCGCCGATGAACGCCGCCGAAATGACGACCACGACGATGACGATACCGGTGTTGTTCAGGATCTGCTTTTTGGTAGGCCATACGACTTTTTTGATCTCACCCAGCATGTCCCGGAAGGACTTCTGCATGCGTTTGAAAAAGCCGGGCTTTTTCGCCTTTTTTTCTTCCGCCATACCTCAAACCACCTTTACTTCGTTTCTTTATGAACGGTATGCTTGCGGCAGAAGCGGCAATACTTGTTCATTTCCAGCCTGTCCGGATCATTCTTCTTGTTCTTGTTGGTCTGGTAATTGCGCTGCTTGCACTCAGTGCAGGCGAGAACCACCTTGACTCTCATAAATCGGCACCTCCTGATTGTAACGAAATCGTGTCCCGCCCAGCGCGGGGCACCTCGATTGATTGCCTCCCTCGACCAAAGGATTATCCTTTGCCAGGTCAAGTGCGCGGCAAGTGGACCGCGCCCAAGAACGGCTCCCAAAAAAGAGGGTGTTACGCCCGTTTTTTGGGCATAAAAAAATAACCCTTTTTAGAGGTGATACTATATTACCACAAGCCCCCGCCCAAAGTCAAGGGCTTCCCGACGGTTTGTCCAGAGTTTTCACCGTTTTTGTGAAAAATATGCCGCGGCCGGGTATCCGGCCGCGGCGTTTTTCAGGAATCCTTCGGATTGTCGAACACGCGAAGCACCGGACGCCCCGCCCCCGCATCCATCCGCCAGACGTTCGCAAAGTCCCAGCCAGAGAAATTTGCAGCATTGGAAAAAGAGGCGAGCGGAAGGCCGGTCGATCCGGCAACATTGCCCTTATAGGTGGCGGTGGTGGCACCGCAGGAGATGTTGGTGGGAAAATAGCAATTGACCATCTCCCCGTAATTCCATTTCCCGGCCAAAATTCCTTTCATCGGGCCGGTCAGCCTGGTAGGAATGGCGTAACAGCGGCGGATGGCATTTTCAGCCTGGTTGCCATCGAAGTTTCCGGCAATTCCTCCCGGCCCCTCGCCCTGGCAGGTGTAGCTGCCGCCGACTTCATAACAATCCTCGATAATGGCGGTTAAGTCGTCCCCCAGAATGCCTCCAGCGCCCCCCTGCGCGCTGACGGTGCAGTTTTTGGCGTAGCAGCACTGTATGACGACGTTCTGCCCGCTGCCAACCAGGGCGCCGGCAAAGGCACTCGTGGTGGTGATGTTTGCATTTTCGACCCCCAAGTTCATCAACGTGCCGACAAATGAAGCAAACAGCCCTCCCGAACCACTGTAGGAACCCTTGAGGTTTCGCACCACATGCCCGCCCCCATCATAGGTCCCGATAAAGGCAAAATTTTGCCAGGCGTTTCCTGCCAGGTCGATATCGACGGTCTGAAGGAAAGTGCTTCCGTCGCGCGCATGGGCCGAGACATGCGCGAGCTGCTGCTGCGAGCCGACGTAGAAGGGATCCGCCGCACTCCCGCTCCCCCGGTAGAACGCGCCCGCAGTCCCTGAAGCGCACCCGCAGGTCGGCTTGGTGGTGAAGGAGAATTCCCGCACCGCCGCCGTGTCCGTCCCGAGCCGGCCCGGCAGCGGGCGCGCTTCAATTTTCAGGGTGTAGCTCTGCGGCCCGGTGATGTCATAGGCCAGCGGCAGGTAAACATCCCCCTGCGCCGCCGTCATCTCCACCTTCGCGCTGACCGCCGGGGTCCCGGCGGCGCTGCCGCCCTCGTAGAGCGAGAAGGTGTAGTCGGTGG